>NZ_CP129968.2:1390000-2590000 GCF_030503875.2 Marivirga arenosa
GCAGCGTGGATAGTGGACCTAATCAGACTTCCAAGAAAATCCTCTAAACATATGTATAAGGTACCTGTACCGTAAACCGACACAGGTAGTCAAGGAGAGAATCCTAAGGTGCTCGAGTGATCCGTGGCTAAGGAACTAGGCAAAATGGCCCTGTAACTTCGGGAGAAGGGGCGCCTCGTTAGTGATAACGAGGCCGCAGTGAAGAGGCCCAGGCGACTGTTTAACAAAAACACATGGCTTTGCGAAATCGAAAGATGATGTATAAGGCCTGACACCTGCCCGGTGCTGGAAGGTTAAGGGGGGACGTTAGTACTTCGGTGCGAAGCGTTGAACTGAAGCCCCAGTAAACGGCGGCCGTAACTATAACGGTCCTAAGGTAGCGAAATTCCTTGTCGGGTAAGTTCCGACCTGCACGAATGGTGTAACGATCTGGGCACTGTCTCGGCCACGAGCTCGGTGAAATTGTAGTAGCGGTGAAGATGCCGCTTACCCGCAACGGGACGAAAAGACCCCATGAACCTTTACTATAGCTTCACATTGACATTGGGTAAAATATGTGTAGGATAGGTGGGAGACTTCGAAGCTGTGTCGCCAGGCATGGTGGAGTCGTTGTTGAAATACCACCCTTATTTTATCTGATGCCTAATCCGCCATCTGGCGGAGACATTGTGTGGTGGGTAGTTTGACTGGGGTGGTCGCCTCCAAAAGAGTAACGGAGGCTTTCAAAGGTTCCCTCAGCACGCTTGGTAACCGTGCGCAGAGCGCAATAGCATAAGGGAGCTTGACTGTGAGACCTACAAGTCGATCAGGGTCGAAAGACGGATATAGTGATCCGGTGGTTCCGCATGGAAGGGCCATCGCTCAAAGGATAAAAGGTACTCTGGGGATAACAGGCTGATCTCCCCCAAGAGCTCACATCGACGGGGAGGTTTGGCACCTCGATGTCGGCTCGTCACATCCTGGGGCTGGAGAAGGTCCCAAGGGTTGGGCTGTTCGCCCATTAAAGTGGCACGCGAGCTGGGTTCAGAACGTCGTGAGACAGTTCGGTCTCTATCTGTTGTGGGCGCTAGAAGTTTGAGAGGACCTGATCTTAGTACGAGAGGACCGGATTGGACAAACCGCTGGTGTACCAGTTGTGCCGCCAGGTGCATTGCTGGGTAGCTATGTTTGGAAGAGATAAGCGCTGAAAGCATCTAAGCGCGAAACTCGCCTCAAGATGAGACTTCTTTAAAGGAACCCTATAGATGATGGGGTTGATAGGCTGCAGGTGTAAAGGCAGTAATGTCATAGCCGAGCAGTACTAATTATCCGTAGCTTTCCGTTCAACAGTCTTATGTTTACTTTAGTGCTCTTTCACTAAAACATGTTAACTATTCTTCAAAAGAGAGGAATACTAAAGAAATTACTGATACTACCGTCCCGATCAATCGGGATAGATGATCATAAACCCATTCAAGAGTTTATGGTGACTATAGCGGTGGGGTACACCTCTTCCCATTCCGAACAGAGAAGTTAAGCCCACCAGCGCTGATGGTACTGCCGTAAAAGGTGGGAGAGTAAGTCGTTGCCAACTTTTATTATAAGCCTGATAGCTTTAAAACTATCAGGCTTTTTTTATGCCTGTACTTTTCAGGATAATCTCTTTTTGATACAATTTAGCCATTCGAATCTCATGACATCATGGGTTGGGCTTCTGAATAGGCTGGGTTTAACCACCCTTGCTTTTGCATATAACTTACCTCTAGCATGGGATAGTTAAAGTCTAACACAATCTTACCATATAAGCTATAAAACCCTTTCCCCTTAAAGGGATACTTGGTTGCAACTTCTGGGAAATGTACCGTGTCAAATACATTCTCATTTTTATCATGAAAGGTTGCGAAATACATAGGTTCTCCGTTTTTAGTACTTGTTTTTTTTATTGTTATTAAATAGCCAATCATATGAACATTTTTATGAATCTTCATTTTTAATTCATTTGCATAAGTGTTAGCTGTTTTGTTACTGTTGATTAATATATATGGATTAGATATAGGATATCCTAAAATCAATAATTCATTAAATGCCTTTTCTAGTGGATTAGTATTCATTTCAGGTAGTTTAAATTCAATGGGCTTTTCAGAAGCAAAAAGATCGGTATTATAAGTTTCTTTCTTTTTATGATATAAGGAGTAGGCCTTCCATAATAAATGCTTTTGAGGTTTATTAAAGATGTTAAAGGTTCCAATTTTTATTAGAGCAAACAGCTGTTCTTTTTTAATAGGTATTCTTCTTTTGAAATCTTCCATACTTTTAAAGTTGCCATTAACATTTCTTTCAAGGGATATATTTTCAGCAACTTTTTTCTCTAAATCTTTAATATGAATAAAACCTAGATAGATTTTTTTGCCTTCGATTCTAGTTAAGTAATTGCTTTTATTTATACATGGATTGATGATTTCAGCTCCTGCTTTTCTTGCTTCATGTATATAGAATTCTGTTTTATAAAATCCGCCAAAGTTATTAATAACCCCAACCATAAACTCAATCGGAAAATGCGCTTTTAGAAAGAGACTTTCATAACTTTCCACCGCAAAGCTAGCAGAATGACCTTTTGCAAATGAGAAGCCTGAGAAACTTGATATTTCATACCAAACTCTTTGGATTACTTTTTCATCATACCCTTTTTCACGACAATTCTTAAAATATTGCTTTTCTACTCTTTCAAACTCTTTTCGGGATCTATATTTTCCAGACATACCCCTCCGCAGAATATCTGCTTCACTTAAACTTAATCCTCCAAAATGGTGGGCTACCCGTATTACATCTTCCTGGTATACCATCACTCCATAAGTCTCCTTCATTAGCTCATCCATTATAGGATGTATAGACTCGTAATTGCCATTGCTATGGTGACGTTCAATATAGGTTCTCATCATCCCTGATTGAGCGACTCCTGGCCTTATAATTGAGCTCGCTGCCACTAAAGTGATGTAATCCTCGCATTCTAGTTTAGCTAATAGCATTCTCATCGCAGGAGATTCTACATAAAAACAACCCATTGTTTCACCATTTCTTATTAGGTTCTTAATTGCTGGGTCCTTTTCAAGTATTTTGGTATGAATTTTTCGAGGGTCTACCTTTTTACCTTGATTTTCTTCAACAATTTTAATGGTGTCTTGTATATGTCCTAAGCCTCTCTGACTCAAAATATCAAATTTATAAATACCGATATCTTCAGCACTGTACATATCAAAATGAGATACAGGAAATCCTTTAGGTGGCATTTCTGTTGCGGTATATGTATAGATTGGTTTCTCTGTGATAAGCAGTCCACCTGCATGGATTGATATATTAGCAGGGAATTCTTTCGCTACCATATGCTGAGTATAATGCATGATTTTCTGCATGTATGGATCCTTTCTTCCGTAAGAAGGATTGTCAGCTAGTTTATCAATTTCACTTTTGGGTAAACCAAAAACTTTAGCTAACTCTCGTAGCATCATTCTGTATTTCATGGTAGTATGAGTGCCTAATAAGCAGGTGTGATGAGAATTATGCTTTTCAAACATATATTGAATCACTTCATCTCTATGTTGCCACGAAAAATCTATATCAAAATCAGGAGGAGAGGTACGTGATGGATTAAGAAATCTTTCAAAGTATAGATCTAAATCAATGGGATCTACATTGGTAATACCTAAACAATAAGCAATCATACTATTAGCGCCACTGCCACGCCCAACATGGGGGAAACCTTTTCGCTGAGCAAATTGAATCATATCATAGGTGATAAGGTAGTAGGCTGTAAAATCTTTTTGGCGGATAATTTCCATTTCCCTTTCAAAGCGCTCTGTTAAAACAGCATTTTGTTTACCATATCTATTTTTAAAACCTTTTCGTGCTTCTGATTCAAAGTAATGCCAGTCTTCAATTGCAGAACCTAGTAATGATCGCTTGTTCTTAGATTGATGAAATTCAATTTCAAACTGGCATTCTTCTAAAAGCTGATTGGCCTGAGTAAGCATGAATTCAAATCCATGGTATTGTTGTTTTAAAACATGCTGGGGCTTCATGAATTCATCTGTATTAGCCTGTAACTCTTTATCTAGCCTACTTAATAACTGGTTTTGCTGAATAGCACGCAGTAAACGATGCATATTGTAGCCTGTTTTGTTTTTAAAGGTTACCGGATTCAATGCTAATAATTTCTCTTTCGGGAATTGCCGATGTTTATATCTTAATCGATTCAGATCTGTCGTTTTTACTCCAATAAATTCATTGGTCCTAAGGCTTTCAGGAGCTAAATTCATAGGATATATGACTGCAACATTATCAGTAAATCTTGGTCTACTTTGAATAGGTAAATCATTACGGTTATAGTAAGATAAAAAAGCATTGAGTTCTTCGAAACCATGATTATTTCTAGCGATTCCGATATAGATTAATTTACCCTGCCGATGGAATTCAATACCAGGAACTACTTTCAAAGAATAGTCAGGAAATTCATTTTTAAGATAGCGAAAAACTTCTATGTAGGCAGCTGTACTGTGTATATCCGTTAGTGCAATAGTATGAATATCATTTTCAATACATTCAAATAATAGCTCTTTCGGGGAGAGCGTGCCGTATTTGAAACTAAAGTGTGTATGACAATTAATATACATGACTAATATTTTTAGTAAAATTACTAAAAATATTAGTTTTTAGTCAACTAAAATTAGCTATATCTAAAATAGATTTTTAATTTAATGTTGCATGGTGAACTGTAGACTGATATATTACCCTTAATGGAATTATCTTCAATTATCACCATTTTAGTTATAGTATCAGCCGTAGTACTATTTGCTAAAGAAGCTGTACGCGTTGATTTAGTAGCTATAGGAGTTATGGTGCTTTGGATAGTATTTGACATTTTAAGCCCTGAAGAAAGTTTTAGAGGCTTTGCGAATAGCGCTACACTTACTGTAACTGCCATGTTTATTTTGAGTAGTGCTCTTATCAGGGCGGGTGTTATAAAGTTATTGGCTCCCTTGACTACGCGCTTATTCAATAAATCCTATAGAGGGGCTATTTTAGGAATGAGCACATGGGTAGGGGTATTGTCAGCTTTTATCAATAATACTCCAGTGGTTGCAACTTTTATTCCTATCGTATCAAAGGCAGCAAGAAGGCTAAATTTACATCCCACTAAATTTCTTATCCCACTTTCTTATGGAGCTATTTTAGGTGGTACTTGTACATTAATAGGAACCTCTACTAATCTGTTAGTGGCAGGAATTGCTCAGGATAAAGGTGTAAATGAAATAGGGTTATTTACGATGACTCCCATCGGACTTGTTTTTTTAGCAGTGGGCTTACTGTATTTAATGTTTACTGGAAAGCATTTATTGCCAAAAGAATCCAAATCTGAGCCTTTACAGGATGAAAGTCAGATAAAAACTTTCCTGACAGAAATAAAAATTCAAGACTTACCAGATGATAAACAAGAGGTAAGTATAGAAGAATTATTTAAAGAGAAGGACTTAAGTTTTGAGGTAGAGGAATTGAATAGAGGAGATGAGATTGTTGAAAAACCAGAAATGAGCAAAGTCCTTCAGCCAGATGATATCATGCTCATAAAAGGAGAATTAGAAAAGGTGAAGCAAATAGTGGCGGATCAACATTTATCTATCGTAAAATCGATAACGGATAAGAATTTCCCTAATGAAGAAACCAAAGTGGTAGAAGTAATTGTGATGCCAGGATCGCAGTTGGTAGATAAAAAGCTGGGGAATGTTAGTTTTCTTAAAAATTATCATTCTCACTTGCTGGCTATTAGGCACAGAGGTAAGCGTAAGTTTACAGATATGGAGAATATCCGGTTAAAGATTGGGGATATTTTACTTTTACAAACTAGTAATAGGGGATATGAGCTTTTACAGAAAGCAGAAAGTAATCCTAACGCACCTTTTTTATCAATCCGTGAAAGTGAATTGGATATACCGGATAAAAGAAAGTTGTACATATCAGGTGGAATTCTAGCTCTAGTGATTTTAGCAGCAACTTTTAATATTGTTCCTATTGTTGCTTCTGCCTGGGCGGGTGTGTTTTTGTTAGGTTTGTTTCGGGTGATTAGTATGACTGATGCTTATCGATCTATCGATTGGCAGGTGATTTTTTTGCTATCGGGCTCATTAAGTTTTGGAGCAGCTATGGATAAGAGTGGATTGAATGATTGGCTTGTGTCGAATTTAACTTCTTTTACTGAAAGCCAAATAACTCCTTTTCTTATTATAGCAATGGTGTATCTGTTGACTATGGTTTTTACTGAAATCATGTCAAATAATGCAGCAGCGGCTTTAATGGCACCACTTTCAATGGCTATAGCTCAAGCTTTAGGATTTAATTCACTACCCTTTTTAATTGCAGTTATGATGGCGGGTAGCGCCAGCTTTATGACTCCTATTGGCTACCAAACCAATACAATGGTTTACAGTGCTGGTAATTATCAATTCAAAGATTTCTTTAAGATAGGGGCACCGCTTGGGTTCATGTTTTGGATTATTGCATCATTGCTTATTCCAATATTTTATTCACTTTGATTTAAAAATTAATTTGCTCCAAACCAGTTTTCATCTCTTCGGAGTCTTTTGTCTAATCCAACGGTATTTCCTCTTACGATGCTTTCAAGCCCATGCTTATGGCGAATTTTATCAAGGGCTTGATAGAGTTGGATATACTCTTCAGTATCATCAAAAAGGTTGATTTGATAGTTACCATGTACTAATCCGCTGAGGCGAACCCCAATTAATCTAATCATCATTCTGCGGGTATATAATTGATCAAATAGTTCTTTACCAAACCGAATTAATGATTTATCGCTGGCAGTATAACTTATTCTTTTCTGCTTGCTTTCCGTATCGAAATTACTGTATCGAATTTTGATAGAGATAATGGAAGTCAGGCGGTTCTGGTCACGGAGTTTATGTGCTAACTTCTCAATCATCGCTACCAGTATGGCTTTCATTTGTTTTACGTCCATACTATCATCATGAAAAGTACTTTCAGTAGAGATCGATTTTTGTTCGGTATAGGGCGTAATAGGGGTATTGTCAATGCCTTGCGCTCTCTGCCACATCAAAATACCATTTTTACCGAAGGTATGTTCCATTAATTGTCTAGGAATTTGGCGGAGTGTTTCTACTCTTTTTACTCCCATAGATCGTAAAAGCTCAGATGTTTTTTTTCCGATCATAGGGATTTTACCAACAGGCATAGGATCTAAAAACTCTATTTCCGTACCAGGAAGTATTTGTTTAGTATTATTAGGTTTGGCTTCTCCTGTAGCTACTTTTGATACCATCTTATTTTGAGATAAGCCCATACTAATAGGGAGGCCACTTTCTTTAATAATTTTCTTCCTTAGTTCTTTTCCCCATTGGTAGCACCCGAAATATTTATCCATTCCACTTACATCCAAATAGAATTCATCTACAGAAGCTTTTTCAAAAATGGGAGATTCACTTTTTATAATCTCTGTTATCATTTTAGAGTAATAACTGTAATTCTGCATATCTCCTGGAATTACGATTGCTTCAGGGCAAAGCTGTAGGGCTGATTTCATGGGCATGGCAGAGTGCACCCCATGTACTCTGGTTTCATAACTACAAGCCGCTACCACACCTCTATGGCCACCTCCCACTATAACAGGCCTACCATTTAAACTTGAGTCCAATAGTCGTTCTACAGACACAAAGAAGGTATCCATATCTAAATGAATGATAGATCTTGTAGTATTTTCTTTCATAAAACTAAAATAATTAGCTTTTATTTGCCTTTTATTGGATTTAATACTAAATTTATTATCAAAATTACTAAAATAAATAGTAATTAGAGTTAAAAAGTTCAGAGCTTTTAAAAAAATAAGTTAATGGATGTAAAAATTAAGCTATCGAGTAAGCGCCTTAATTCTGGAAGGTGTCAGGTTCATTTTCACGTAAAGTCTAAAGCTGGTGAGAGTAGTTGGTATGGTTATACCTTGGCTGATCCACATGATACTTTAAGTGAAGTGGTAGATAGGATTAGGGGTAGATTTAGCAGTGCAGAAGATAAAATTTCTTTACATCAAAAAGTATTGTATCATTTGAATGATGCTTATCGTGAGCATGATAATTTGATGATTTTTAAAGCTTCTTAAATTACGAAACGAAATAATATAGAAATAAGTAGAAATACAGTCTTGAATCTTGTTATTTTACCTTTTACTAGATGCTTGATAAAACTACTTGTTACTAGATAAAAAAATGAGCTTGATTAATAACAACATAAAATATCTTCGGAAGGAAAAAGGTTGGACGCAGCAAGAATTAGCAGATGAACTAGGGGTGAAACGGCCTCAAATAGGATCTTATGAAGAGGGTAGGGCTGATCCAAGAATTCAGACTTTAATGAAGTTATCAGATTTATTTAATGTATCAGTTGATGATCTGATAGGGAAAGATTTATCTCGCCCTTTAAGTGTTGCTCGAAAGCCTACAAAGATTTTAGCCATTACAGTAGATAGTCAAGAGCGGGAAAATATTGAATTAGTGCCTCAGAAAGCTTCAGCAGGTTATACTAATGGCTATGCGGATCCTGAATATCTACAAGAATTACCACGCTTTCAATTACCTAATTTACCTACCAATAGTACTTATCGTGCTTTTGAAATTAGTGGAGACTCTATGCTGCCATTGGAACCAGGTACCATCATTATTGGGGAATATGTTGAAAGTGCTCAAGATATCCGAAATGGCAAAACATATATAATAGTTAGTGAGCAGGAAGGAGTAGTTTACAAGAGAGTTTTTAATTATTCTGATGAAAAGGGAGTACTTTTTATGGTGTCAGATAATACAGTTTACTCACCTTACGAAATTCCTGTTGAAAGTGTAATGGAAATATGGGAAGCTAAAGCTTTTATCAGCACTAAATTTCCAGATGTGAAGCACAATGCAGAACAGTCAATGAGTCTTCGAGAACTTACCAATATTGTATTGGAGATTAAGGATGAGGTAACTAAGCTGAAGAAGTGAATTGAAGTTCGCTATATTTTATAATATGTTCAGGTGATAATTAAATATTTTAATTATTTCTACCTGTGACTTAAATTAATTTTCTTTTTTAAGCTTTATAAACTTGAAATAAATCAAGGGTACGAAATACAAAGCGGTAAATGTGCCTATGGTAAGTCCACCCATCACAGCCAACACAAGAGGTTTTTGAAGTTCAGCACCTAAGCCACCAGATAATAACACTGGACTTAATGCTAAAAGGGTAGTGATGGAGGTCATCAGAATAGGTTTAAGTCTAATTATTCCAGCAGAGAAGATAGCTTCATACATACCTTCTTTATCCTTTTTCTCAAGAGCTTTGACATTTCGATTCATGGTATCTACTTTAAGGATTGCATCATTCACCATAATCCCAAGCATCACCACCATTCCAATTGCTGACATAATATTTATGCTGCTACCGCCTATCCAAAGCACTATTACAGAGCCCATGATACCGAATGGCAGGGTGAAGATGACGATCAGAGGTTGCCAGAAGCTTTCAAACTGAGCTGACAGAATAAAATAAAGCAATACGACTGAGATGAGAAGGATGAAAGCCAGCTCATTTAGATTTTCCTTATCTGAGAAATAACGACCCGATACTTTCTGAATTAAAGCATTCTCAGTGGCCCATTCATTGATACCTGACAGGAGCTGAGCAGCTTCATTTTCCACATCATCTTCTGTTAGGCTAACAGAGAAGTAAGTGCCGGAAACATCTGCAGTAATTTTCTTCAATCGGGTTCCCCAGTCATAGCTAACAAAGTTTTTCAGTTCATAAGTTTTTCCTTCTGCATTCTTCACTTTCGCAATTGACAGTAAATCCTCAAAAGCTTTCTGATTTGTTTCCAGCATTACCGGGGTAATGATGGCGAACTGCTTTAGTTCAGATATTTTATAATTTCCCAATACCCTTTGCAGCTGACTGATGATTTGCTCGGGACTTATGCCATATTTCAGGAGCTCTTGCTGTTTAATATTCATAATCATGCTGCTTTCTTCCTGCAGGGAAGGGCCGGGCTCAAAATCCTTTATTGGGAAAGTTTTGAGCTTTTGCTTTACTGCTGCAGGATCCGCTTCTTTGAGATTAGGATCCTGCCACTGAACTCTGAAAAAGGGTTCTTCACTGGCGAAAAGCATATCGAAGGCATTTTTTGCATTCTTTCTCTCGAAGCTTACACGAGGATAAGATCTTTTTAGTCTTTCTTCTAACAAATCTAGTTGGGTCTCTTTGGCCTCTTCTGACTCAAACTCTAGGTAAATTAAACTCTGTTGTAATTCTGCATTTTCAAGACTCAATAAATACTGAGGTATACCCGCATCCGTTTCGCTGTATTTAAGTGCTGAATTGACCTCATCGATCAGATTCTGAGCCCTTCTTGCATTTTCAGCTACATCAATGGGTTCATTCCAGTTTATATCCAAAACTGCATCAGTTCGGGTAATGGCAGGCAGACCTTTTTGTTCCAAATTCCAGAAGGCGACTAATCCGATTGGGATAATAAGGACAATGATCAGAAAACTGATCGACTTATTTTTGAAAGTCCAATGGTGCGAACGTTCGAAACCCCTCATTATACTTTTGAAGAATCGACTATCTTCCTTTTTGAAATTAGCTTTATTTTCAAAGAAAAGGCGATATAACAGAGGCAGTAATACAAATGACACTCCAAGTGATACGGAAAGAATGATACCTACCGAGACCGCTTGGTCAAAAAAGAGAACTCCGCTGACCCCACTTAAAAATATTAAAGGAACAAAAACCGCCAGGGTAGTCAAAACGGAACTGATAAGAGCCCCTTGAACTTCGCTGACCCCAGCCACACAGGCATCGATCAAACTGAGGCCTTCCATTCTTTTTCTGCTGATATTTTCAAGTACGATAATGGCATTATCAATCAACATACCCAGCCCAAGTGCCAGGCCGCTTAAAGAGATGATGTTGATGCTAAGGCCAAATATTTCAAAAAACAGAAAGGACAAGATAAGAGAAAGCGGTAAACTAATTCCCATAATAACAGGTAAGCGAAAAGAGCCCATGAAGAGAAAGAGCACCACAAAAGCAAAAATACCCCCGAACAATAAACTTCCTTGTAAATTATTAATGCCTGCTTTCAAAAAAACGGATTGATCCTGAGTAATGGAGATATCAAGACTTGGATAATCCCTCTTGAATTGTTCTATCGATTTCTCTATTTCAGGCATGAGTTCCGTCATGACAGCTTGAGGCTGCTTATGAATATTCATTACAATGCCTCGGTTCTGATTAAAAAAGTGAAATCCGAAAACCTTTCCTTCCGCAGTTTTTACGGTAGCTAACTGCTTGATGGGTAGATATTTGTTTTCACTGATCTTAACTGGAATTTCCTGTATGTCTTCTGCATTATTAAGTCTACTTGCCATTCGCATATAATACTGATACTGGCCATCTTTAACTTCTACACCTCCAAGCTCTTGATTGGCTGACTTAATGGCTTCAGAAATAGAGGAGATTTCAATTCCTGCTCTTTCAAGAGCTGCTAAATCAGGGATGATTTTAATTTCTTCATTTACGATCCCATTTAAGTCTACAATTGAGATTCCTTCTATCTGCTCTATTCTTTTTTTAATCACATTTTCAGCCAGACGAGAACTTTCGATCATATTATCTCCATCTTTCGGGATTAGCTGGAGCTTGGCTATGGGGATGTCAGTATAATTTACGCGAATGACACGGGGCCTAGACATATCAGCTGGAAATTGATCTGTCAATCGATCGATCTTTTCATTGACCTCTACAAAAGCCAAATCCATTCTCTGGCCGTAATTAAATCGCAATCGAATCAAACCGTTTTCGCTGGAGGCAGTAGACTGCAGATCGTCTAAACCTTGCATGGTGGCAAGTGACTCTCGCATCGGTTTTAGAATATTGTTTTCGATTGCTTCAGGCGAAGCATTGGCATAATCAATTCGTATGGCCATCTCAGGCACATCAATATCGGGCAGCAAAGAAACAGGTCGGTTAAGCCAGGCTAGAACGCTTAAGCAAATAAGCGCAACAAAGGTCATAATGACCGCAATGGGTCTTTCGATAAAGTATCGCGTCATTATTCTTTGGCGTTTTGAATACTGATAGGAGCATCGTGCGCTAACTGCAGATTATTATTGGTAATGACCAACATACCTTCCTCCAGGCCGTCTGTGATTTCCACCATCTCTCCATTGTCAAATCCAAATTCCACATAATTCCATTTGGCTAACCCCCCCTCAATAGAAAAGACGACTGGTTTTCCCGATCGTAGAACTAAGCTGCTTTTAGGAACCTGCAGTCTGTCGCCTTTTGGTATTCTCACCTCAACTTCAACATTCATTCCAGGCCAGAGAGAGTGCTGGCCTTTTACCAAGATCTGCACCTGCACCAATCCGTTTTCATCTACCTTTGGGTTGACTGTAAATACTTCTCCAGAAAAAGTAGCATTCATTGCAGCATTAGTGATTTCTGCAGGCATTCCTGTCTTGAGATTTAATGCTTCACTTTCGAGAAGGAAAAGCTCCACCATCAAACGATGATTAAATTCTGATAAGAGTTCATCACCGGCCACTACATTTTTCCCGGTAAAGGCTTGTACATCGTAAAGAGTTCCACTGAAGGGAGCGCGTATGATCGTTTTCTCCAAGGCAATTTGAGCTTTCTTGAGTTGAATGCTACTTTCTTGTAAGCCGCTGGCAATTTTAAGTTTCTGATACAGGCTGTCCTCTTCGGGCTTCGCCTGAGCGAGCAATTTAGGAAAACCGATCAGGCTGTTTTCAAATTCCAGCTTATTCTTTTCGTAGTTGTTTTCCGCAGACTGCAACTGCAGCAATGCCTCTCTCTGATCTAAGCGAATCAATTCTTGGCCTGCCGAAACCTTTTGACCAGATTGAATATTTGCTTTTGTAATATTACCATTAGTTTCTGCTAATATCTTTACATCCTTATAAGCCTTTACTTTTCCCGAGCTTTGAATGTGGAGATAAAAGGGGGCTTTCAGGGCAGTATCCATCATGACCATTGTATTGGGGGCAGTATTATTTATACCTTGAAGAGCCGTTTCCTCAGTCGTTTCTTTTTCTTTCTCACATGAGAGTAGGGGAAAGGCAAGTAGCAGAAAGCTTAGTATTCTTGGCATATAGATTTTGGTTTACGCTTAAAACTAGTATATTAGGAGGTTACTTTCAAAAGAAAGATAAAGAGATTGAAAACAAATTGTTTTTAGATTTAAAATATTGCAAATCTAGAGTAGACTTTTTAATGATAAAATTATACTGAGCGTTATAAATATTTCTATGTTTTGGCATTGAGAATGGCCAGGCAAGAATCTTTAACCAAGTGATTAAACTTTTACAAATATATTATTTTATAGCTTTGAAATATAGGAGTTATGAAGGTTGTTTAATTTTTGAAACTAAGATTGTAATAATTGAAGAATTATATAATGTATCAAATATATTCTTTGTTTTAAAGAATAACCCATGTAATAAGTTTTGCATTTACATTTTTTTTTTTTTTGATTTAAGGTATCAACTCAGTTAAACTATAAAATGTAGTGACTGATTCAAAACAGTACCCGCTAGCAAACGCTGTTTTGACCAAAACCTGCAGAGTGAAGAAATTTGACTTGTCCCACCTTAATAGGCCTTAGGTAGTACGAGTAAGTTGTTTTTCATGATTTAGTTGTTAGGGTTGATCTTTAATTATTTTTAATCTTAAAAAATTTATTTTATGAAAATGTCAAGCTTAAAAAAGAAAGTTTTAATACCGGCAGTAGCTGGTATATTAGCTTTAGGATTTTATTCTTACGATGCTTTTACTCAACAAAGCATTATTGCACCAGAAGGTGAAAAATGTGCTTGGGACTTGCAAGAAGACTGTACAAGACCTGCGGCAAAACTAAATTGTACTGGTTGTAATTAAATAGAAACAGGGGATAGCACCCCTGTTCTTATACTTAAATTCTAAAAAATTAATTATAATGAATAAGTCTTTCCTGTACCTTGCAATTATATTCTGTTTATATTCTTGTACAAAAGAAAAAAAGGATGTTGAAAATAAACCTATCAAATTAAACTTTACTTTAAAGGAAATAAAAAAAATCTCTATAAATGATTCAGTGATCAACACTAAAAATGTAGATTTTTTTATTTATGAAAATGGTATTTTTATTTATTCTGTTGAAGATTTTGATAATTTTTACGAATGCTTTTTTTATAGTTTGAATGATTCAACTAAAAATTTTAATTTAAAAATTCTTAGAGAAGGCCCCAATGGAGTAGGTAAATTAGATCTACCTATACTTCCTGAGTCACCTGATTCATTTTTTGCACTTAATACTAATTCAGAGTTTTTCCACCTCAATAGTAAAGGTGAAATTCTTAAAAAAAGTAAAATTGTGTTGCCTGATAGTATTAAAAGGCCTGAAGTGAAGGAATTTGCAAAACTTCAGAGATCAGGTGGCTATTTTATTATGGAACCTATTTCCATTAATTGGGACGGGTATTATGATAAGCACCTGACAATAAAATACGATTTTAACAGGAATAATTTTCAAACTATACTGAGTAATTACCCAGATTTTATGCGACAAGGGAATAGTTTTGGTGTTAGTAGTTGGAATTTTAGCAGAACTATCAATAAGAAGGGACATTTTTTATACAGTTTCAATTATGACCCAAATTTATATGTATTTGATGAGTTAAAATTAATCCGAAAGGTACCTACAAATATACCGGATTTAAGAGAGGGTGATAAGTCTCCAATATCGGAAGAAGCCACATTTAATGAGCAATTAGAATATTTTATGAAGAGGTCGCAATTCCTTGAACTGTATTCTGATGAAATAACAGGTAACACAGTTAGGGTCGTTCATGATGGTATGACAGATGAAAAACTAGAAGTTGATCGAAATTGGTGGGATAAAGATCTATTTATTCAAGTATTTGATTCAGATTACAATTATGTTGGATATGAAAGTTTTGAAGCGAAAAAATTTAGCTCAGCAAGCCTATTTTACCATGATGGCTTATTATATATGCCGTATCACAATAAGTCCAATGATGACACTGTAGAGGATAAATTCATTATTCATGTTTATGAAATAGAAATTTAAAATTTGTTTATTTCTTCTTTTAAAGATATTTTTTCTTTAAACAAGAATGAATGAATTAGTATTTTTTTAATAAATAATTTTCAAACAATTAAATTAAATAACTATGAAAACAAAATTTAAAACTTTAATTGCAATATCAGTTGTAGTGCTAATATCGGCTATTTATGCTTTCGAAGCATTTACAGCTGATTCAATAAGAGCAGAAACTTGTTATTATTGGGATTTGCAAACTGGATGTACTGAAAAAGCAAGGGGATTTATATGTCATTGTGAATAGTAGGGGCTGTTTATTTTATTATTTTTACGTTTAATGTCATGTTTAAATACATAATATACTTAATATGTTTAATGTCATTATTTTCATGTAGTTCCAAAACTTCAGAAAAGAATAATATCACATTAGAATCAAAAATTTTTAAAAATGACGGTAAATATTTAATTGTCCCTTTACTTTATGGTTGTGATGGTTGTGTTCAAAAAACATATGCCTTTGTTGAAGGCAATTATGCTAATATTATAAATAAAAATCACTTCTATGTGGTTTGGACACAGTTGAAAAATAAACGGCAAATCGAGAGAGAATACGATGAAAAATTTTTGAAAAAATTTATTATTGATTCATTAAATGTTTTAGGTAGTGAAGTAGATAGTTATCCTGTTTTAATTGAGGTGGAATCTGGTTATATTAATAATAAAATTACCCTTTCACCAGACAATTTGGATAGTGAGCTTAAAAGTCTAAAAAATTATTTAATTGAATAGATTTATTGGATTAGATTAATACATATAACGCAAGACTAAACAATATTTAATATCTGTTTAGTCTTGTTTTCATTTAAGTTTAAATTCGATTAACAAAGAATACAGTTACCTTATCATCGATTTAACCTTATTAAAAAATATTCTATTGGAGCCTTCATTATATGAAAAGCAAAAGTCAAAAGCTTTTAAGATATGTATTAAGATGTTTAATGAAATTAGTAATAAGAAACTTTGATTAAACCTAAAACCCTAGTTTCCCGCTGCCCAATCCCTCAATAATTCCTATCTTTACCGCATGTCCCCATTTCGAATTATTATCACATTTTTGGTGATCAGTTAAATGGGTTTGGCGCTTATTCCCAAACTGTCGATCTGCTTTAATCTATATTTACAGTGGAGGTTATATGAATTTAAACTTGGTAATTACTACTATTTTTAGAGTAGTATAATTATTCAAATAAGTTTTTAGTTTGTGACTAAAACCAATGTAATAAATTTTGCATTTACATTTTTTTTTTGATTTACGACATCAACTCAGTTAAACTATAAAATGTAGTGACTGATTCAAAACAGTACCCGCTAGCAAATGCTGTTTTGACCAAAACCTGCAGAGTGAAGAAATTTGACTTGTACTCACCTTATTAGGCCTTTGGAAGTTCAAGGAAAGTTTTTTCATGAAATAGTATATGTTGAGGTTGATGTTAATTTTTTTTAACCTTAAAATTTATTGTAATGAAAAAGAAATTAATTTTCGCTTTATCATCAGCTATTTTGGCAGGTGGCCTTTGTTTCGGAATCATGTATGAAGCAAAGTCTCAAAACACTTTCAAGCCTCCATTTTGTGATAATGGGTCAGAAAAAGGTAATCAGACCTTAGGTATTTGTTACGGTTCAGGACCTGATTGCTTCAGATGTAAAATTTTTTAGAAAAAAAATAATTTTAATGTATTATGAAAAACAAAAATTTCTTATTTTTAGTAGCCCTTTGGGTTTGTTCTTGCAATGAATTGGAACATCAAAACGAAAGTCTTGATTATCGAATTCTTAAAAAATATGAAATTGACCTAAGTTCAAGAAATCAATACATACATAGTCAACTTCAGTTTTTGGATAGCTGTACAATAGTCGCATTAGATAGAAATTTTCGAAAACTAGACATTATATCAATTTGTGACGAAAGATTTGAAAAGTCCATCTTGCTGCAAGATGACGGTTCTGACAAAGTATACCCAGTGAGCTCATTTTTTTATCATTCAGTAGATTCAATATTTTTGTTTTCGTTGGACGCACTTACTGTTCAATTGATTGATACTAGTTCTCATGTATCGAAAGAGTGGAGACTTCAAAACTTAGTTTTTCCTGATAAGGTTTTTGAACAAGTTGTGGGAAGTAATGGAATTTTTTATCCTTTTTCTTTAACTCAAAACGGTATGTTTCATCTCCCATTTAATTTTGATCAATCAAAAAATTGTTTGATTTTTAATATCACTCCACAATCAGAATTTATTGATTTCAAAGATAGAAAAACCTTTTACTCTTCGCCTTTGGTAGGAACCTATTCTTTGGAAAATAGTTCGTTCATTTCTTTCACGGGCGCTTGGCCAGAAATATATAAAGCTGATGAAACGCCAAACAACCCCTTCAATAACTTAGCGTTTGATGACAAACATAATTTTCTAGTTAATTTTTATAACTCTGACAAAGTTTTTTCAAGTGAAAAAAATGATTTCTACAGAATAAGTAGTAATTATTTTGATGAAAGATACACACTATTTTCAATAGATTCTGAGGCAGATTATACGACAGAACAAGAATTAAATGCCTTTCATAAGGACGAAGGTTACGTTAATTTAGTTTTTGATCCATTTAAACGTTTATATTATCGCATTGCTAAGCACAGTAATGATAATCTAGAGAAAGAAAATAGTCATAGAATGGAGGCAGAATGGTCAATCATTGTTTTTAATGAAAACTTCGTAGTACTAGGAGAGGTTTTAATGCCGAAAAAAAACTATAATTTTCTCCAAATATTGCCAACCAAATCTGGGTTGCTTGTTAGCAAAGAAAATATTTATTCACCAACCAATAATGAAGAGCTTTATGAATTTGACCTTATCGAAATTACTTTGTAAAATATCCGTTTTTTTTATTGTGACTTGTTCAGTAAATATAGCTGACGCTCAACAAATAGAGGAAAATTATATTTTTTACAGTCCATCTGATGCCCAAATGGGAAATTTGACGTTTCTCAATAATAATACTAAAATGTTTTCAAATGGGAATTCTCTGTTGTTGATAGGAGATAAAACTAGACATTTAGATACGCTTAATCTTAGCAATTACGGTTTTTCAAGTTTTATTCAAAATATTTCAGTTATAAATGATAGTCTTTTTTCTATCAGTACTTTAAGTGAATTCTTAAAAATTGATATTAATGAAAACCAATTTAAGGTAATAAATCAAATGAGTAAGGCAGATTTAAGGAAGCAAGATATTGATTATGACCAATTCATTTTTCTTGATGATGGTTTTTTAACCTTAAATATTAATTCGAAAAGAAAAACTATTAAGTACAAAATTGCAAAATACTCAAATCAATTCAAAAAAATAGCCGAAGAGGAATTTGAAATATCTGAAATTGATAAAAACGATTTTAGTTACAAAGCGGTATCCTATCCTCATAACTATTATTTAACCAAATCTAATTATCTCGGGTTTTCCTTGAAGGAAGGAAAAGCTTTTATCTTATTGGATTTAATTTCTTTTAATCTTAAAAAGATTGATTTACAAAATCTTACTACACCTGAAGAAGGAATAGAAATATTTTATAACAGAGCTGATGATTCCTATTACATGGTTAAATATAATGCATTAGGTAACCAAAAATCTAGATTAACTATTTATGATGTTGATCCATTTACTTTCGACCACTACAAATTAAATGAACTAGAAATTGACGTGAAAAAGGTTCGAGGTGGATTCCATAATGGGAAAATGTTGCTAATGGATGATTTTAAAGGATCTTTAGGCTTCTATTTAGTACCTATAAATGATTTACATAAGATATGAAGTACTTGAAAATAATAATTCTTTTTTTGCCTTTATTTTCTTGCTCTGAAAGAAGTAATGTTGAGTTATTCTTTGACGAAGAACTTAAAATACAGGCTGAAAATAGAAAAGGGCAATTCTATTATTTCATTAACACCCAATCATGCAGTGGCTGTTTGGAGATAAATAATCTTTTCCTCTTAGAAAATGAATTAGACTTTTTAAATCTGGTTTTTATAGGAGATATGGAGAATAGAGGCTTTTTTAATAGACAAGATTACAATCTTAATAATTGGTCCATAAAAGAAATTAAAGAACGAAGCTTTTTTAAATATAATATCTACACAAATGATCCTTTATTAGTTAAGTTTAATGAAGAGGGAGAGTTAAAATATGCTGAAAATATAGATGTTAGTCAGATCGGAATTTTGAAAAATCTAAAAAATTAATTTATCTCTTTAAACCAAGGCAGAAAATTGTATTATTATGTGTTATCCAAGACCTACATATGCAACTCTATAATGTGACAGACAAGGGTTTGATGATTGTGTTAACTTACCTAAAGAGCCTTGAGATCATAAAATAATAGTAAATTAATTATTTACTGATAATGTAAGGGGTGGTAAATTCCACTCCTTACATATGATTTGATTAAACCAATGGAAATAAAAAAAATATTCTTTCTCTTAATAATAACATTCTTCATTTATTCCTGTAGTGATAAAATTGATTCTTCTAAGGAGCCCAAGATTAAAGTTGCACGAAGCTTTCTGGAATTAAAAGTTAATGATAGTACTTCAAACATAAGCAGAGGACTGCAAGCCTTTAATAATGAAGGCCATGAGATATTATTTAATATTAACTGGGGACTAAATAGTTTGCAGATATATAATTTGGAGGATAGTAAATTAATAAAAGAGATTTTTTTTGAAACGGAGGGAGAGAAATCCGTAGGAAGAATTTTTGGATTTCATGTTCATTCTTTAGATAGTATATTTCTATTCAGTCAGAGAACTTCTGATTTTTCTATTATTGATACTGCTTATAATATTAAAGATAAGATTGAATATACCGCACCTGATGTGTATTCAAATGCTTTTGTCCATAATTCTTATTTCTTGAGTACACCAATACTTATTGATAACAAATTGATAGTAAAAACACACATTCAGGGTAACTATCGATCTATGACTAATGCTGAATTAGAAAAAAAATCAATCTCTTATTCAGTAGATATTAAGAGTGGAGAAACAGAATTATTAGTTCAAAAATATCCTGAGGATTACTTGAATGAAGGGCTTAAGTTTTACGAGTACAGCATGGCAGGTCATGAGGACCAAATAGTTTTCTCTTTTTTTGGAGATCATAGGCTATTTTATACTTCAAAGGAAGATGAAAATAAACTTCAGTCTACTGTAGCGAAGAGTAAATATTTAGCTGATAAATTACCATTATTTCCCGTGAATGGGGCCAGGGAAGAAACATATGAATACTTATTTGCAAGTGATCACTATGAAAGTCTCCTTTATGATAAGTACCGAGATCTTTATTATAGGTTTGCTTATCCACAGCAGAAGTTTGAAAATATAGAAGACTTACAAAGATTTAGGGATGCCCCTGACTCTTTTTCACTGATGATTTTAGATGGAGACTTAAACATCCTAGAGGAAATACTTTTTGATGAATCTAGATTAGTACCTAATAACGTTTTTGTAGGAAAAAAAGGACTGTATATCTCAACAAGCCATCCTCTAAATCCAGAAATGAAAGAGGATAAAATGATTTTTGATTTAGTAGAAGTAAAAATGTAATAAATAATCGAAAGGAATTATTTCTGCTGGCTTTAGAAAAAAGAAATATTTGAACAGACTAAATAGGTAGTTTTCAACTTCTTGATCAGACAATAATTCCTATCTTTACCCCATGACCCCATTTCGAATTATAATTGCGTTTTTAGTCGTCAGTTTAATGGGTTTAGCCTTGATCCCAAAGCTGTCAGTCAACCTTAACCCTACTTATCAGACCCCTGAAATAAGTATCCAGTTCAGTGTTCGTAATGCAGATCCTACGCAGGTAGAAAAATTAGCTACTGCACCATTAGAAAACATATTGTCGCAATTGAGAGATCTCGATGAGCTCAATTCACAATCACGCTATGGAAGCGGTAATATCACGCTTCGCTTCTCCAAAAATGCCGATTTAGCCTATAAACGTTTTGAAGTAGCCACCTTAATTCGTCAGCTGTATCCTCAATTAGATGAAAAAGTAAGCTATCCGATTTTGCGTAGCAGTGGGGGCGATGAAGAAACAGAGAATAGTACGATTTTACGTTACACGGTACGAGGGCCGTTCGCCTCATATCGGATCAAAGAAATTACTCAAGAGTCCATCATTAAGCCTCTGCAAAATATTCCGGGAATTGAATCCCTTCCGGTCTACGGAGCCAATAGTTTGCAGCTCAGTATCAAATTTCATCCTGCAAAAATAGAAGCCTACGGCCTAAGTACGGCCGATTTGAGAAATGTAATTCAACAAAGTGGTCAATTGAAGTATCCGGGCTTAGCCCAAAGTGCCGGAAATGAAAAGTATGTATTGATACTTGATCAGAGGTTCAGCGATATAAAAGAGATAGGTTCGCTTAAGGTAACTAATCAGAAAAGCGGCCATGGCTATCGCTTAAAGGAATTAGCGGATATTAATCTTGAAGAGCAACAGCCAAACAGTCATTACCGAATTAATGGTGAGAACTTTGTGACGCTAACGGTTGAGGCCAGAAAAGGGGTGAACCGTATAAATCTTGCAAGAGAAGTGAAATCCAGGCTAAAAAGCATCGAAAGTAAGCTGCCGGAAGGTATTGCCTTGCGTTTGGTGTATGACGATACTGAATACCTGGAGAAAGAGCTCGACAAGTTATACGAGCGCTCCATTTTATCGATAGGTATACTCATCTTTTTTATCTTTTTAATTAACAGAAATTGGCGCTATCTGCTAGTGCTTTTTGCTGGTATATTTGTTAATGTTTCTTTATCGATCATAGGCGTTTGGGCCTTGGATATTGAAATTCATCTCTACTCTTTAGCCGGCTTGACCATTTCCTTTGGTTTAATAGTAGATAACGCCATTGTGATGATCGATCACATTCATAAATACAAGAACAGGCATCTGTTCCTTGCCTTATTGGCGGCTTCACTGACCACAATTGCAGCACTTTTATTGGTTTTTTTATTACCGGAAGAACAAAAAATGAATCTTGTAGATTTCTCAAAAGTGGTCGCCTTACTTCTTGGAGTCTCTCTTTTGGTCGCTTTATTTTTTACTCCTGCGCTTTATGCACTTTTATTCAATTCATTTAATCGAAATTTCAAAGGAAATAGCTTAAGGCAATTAAGGAGGAAGGTTCGTTGGTTCCAGAGATATTCGAGCGCAATTCATTGGTCGGCCCGCTATCGCAAAAGCTTTTTTGTAGTTTTATTACTGGCTTTCGGTCTTCCGATTTTCATGCTTCCGGCTAAATGGGAAGATCATGAATGGTACAATAAGATCATCGGATCAGATATTTATCAGGATGATATTCGTCCAATATCTGATAAATGGTTAGGGGGAAGTTTACGACTTTTTGTCCGGAATGCCTATGAGCGATCAAGCTACAGGCAGAACGAGAAAACCCGTCTTTATCTGACAGGGAGATTGCCTTATGGTAATACTATCGAGCAGATGAATACGATCATGAAGGATTTCGAAGAATTTCTGCTCAAGCAGGAAGGAATTGATATTTTCACTACTCAAATCTATTCTGGCCAGTATGGTCGAATTGAGATCATTTTCAAAGAAGATTATGAGAAATCTGCATTTCCCTATCAGCTGAAAGCACGACTGTCATCAAGAAGTACCAATTGGAGCGGAGTGCAATGGAGTGTGTATGGGGTGGGGCAGGGCTTCTCCACCGGTTCCAGTGACCGAATTCCTTCTTTTAGGGTTAATTTAAAAGGATATAATTATTTTGAATTGGAGAATCAAGCTGATAAGCTTGCTGCCATGCTTCTTAAACATCCTAGGATACAAGAGGTGAATACCAATGAACGGATGAGTTGGCGAGATCAGAAAAGTAAAGAGTATATCATTCGTCCAGACTTGCAGGAATTAGCTTTTCACAATATTAGCTTGTCGGAATTTACGAATGCCATAAGAATGCATGCTCCAGCTAATGCAGCCTCTACATATCTACCGATCAATGGTGAGCAGTATCCTGTGGTTTTAGTATCTAGCCAGGCTAATAATTTCGATAAATTTGCGTTGGAACAATATAATCTCGATTACGATGGGAAGAGAATTCCAAGCAGTAATTTAAGTAAGTTGCAATTGGAGAGCACAGTAAATGCCATCTACAAAGAAAACCGGAGTTACATTAGGGTGTTGAGCTTTGAATATTACGGCTCTTCTCGTTTTGGAAGTAAGTATTTAGATGAAGTTTTAGCATCCTACGATCAAATTAAGCCACTTGGTTATAGTGCTGAAGAGCAGTCATTTAGTTGGGGATCAGATGCCGCTAAAAAGCAATATTCCTTGTTGTTGCTACTAATAGTGGCTATTTTCTTTATCTGCAGCATTTTGTTCGAAAGCTTCAAATTGCCTTTTTACATCTTACTTCTCATACCACTTTCATTTATCGGGCTTTTTCTGACTTTCGGTTGGTTTGAGTTTTACTTCGACCAGGGAGGATATGCTGCCTTTGTGATGTTGGGCGGTTTAACGGTGAATGCAGGCATCTATATTCTTTATGATTTTAAGAATAGAAAGGTACAAAACAGCAGAGGTTTTCTAAAATCTGTAAGTACGAAAGCAGCTCCGATATTATTAACCATTTTCTCTACCTGCTTTGGATTGGTTCCATTTGTAATGAACGGGCAAAATGAAGTCTTTTGGTTCTCTTTAGCAGTGGGGACGATTGGTGGACTGATATTTTCTATGATCGGAGTATTCTTCTTTTTTCCGTTGCTAGCAATCAATAAGAAGTAAAAGTTGATTCAATAAAACAATATTAAAAAAAGCTAAGCAATTTGGTTTGTAAATCCGCTAACCTAAGCTAGCGGATTTTATATGTTTTATGATTTTAAAGCAGCCACACCCGGAAGTTCTTTGCCTTCCATGTATTCTAATAATGCACCGCCACCTGTAGATACATAACTTACTTTGTCTCCATATCCTAAAGTATTTACTGCTGCTGCAGAATCACCGCCACCAATTAATGAGAAGGCCCCATTTTCGGTTGCTTTCACTACGGACTCAGCTATTGCTTTTGTACCTTTTGCAAAGTTTTCCATTTCGAAAACTCCCATTGGTCCATTCCATAATATAGTTTTCGATTCTTCTACAGTTTTTTGAAATATAGCAGTGGCTTCGGGTCCAATATCTAATCCCATCCAGCCATCTTCTATTGCGTGGTTTTGGGCAATTTTAGTGTTAGCATCATTAGCAAAATTGTCAGCTACAATAGAATCTATTGGTAATTTTAATTCAACTCCTTGCTCTTTAGCTTTTTGAATAAGTTCGTTTGCTAAATCTAATTTATCTTTTTCTACTAACGAGTTTCCGATTTTACCACCCATTGCTTTAAAGAATGTATAAGACATTCCTCCCCCAATAATTAAGTTGTCAACTTTAGGTAATAGCTTTTCTATAATTTGAATTTTATCAGATATTTTAGCACCTCCCATAATGGCAGTATATGGCTTCTCTGCTTTTTCTAGTACTTTATCAGCATTTTCAATTTCAGCTGCCATTACAAAACCAGCCATTTTATCTTCAAAGAATTGCGCTACTACTGTAGTAGAGGCATGCGCTCTGTGAGCTGTACCAAAAGCATCATTTACATATACATTTCCTAATTTAGATAAAGCTTTTGCAAACTCTTCATCACCTTTTGTCTCTCCTTTGTGAAAACGAACATTTTCTAATAATAAAACTTCACCGTTTTGAAGTTTTTCAACCGCCTGTTCAGCTTTTTCACCTATGGTATCTTCACTAAAATGTACCTTTGCACCATAAGCCTTTTCTAAATCTGCAACAATATGTTTTAATGAAAATTTGTTTTCGGGACCGTTTTTAGGTCTTCCAAGGTGAGACATAAGGACTGCTTTTCCGTTATCATCCAATATTTTTTTGATTGTAGGTACAGTCGCTTTTATTCTCGTATCATCCGTAACTTTAAAATCTGCATTAAGTGGAACATTTAAATCTACTCTTACTAATGCCGTTTTGTTATGAAATGAAAAATCTTTTACAGTTTTCATGGAGTTTTGTTTAATAGTTATAATTCAGTCTTTTACTGCTGCTCTTCGCAGTCTGTCATTTATTGCTTTTCCTAAACCAATAGAAGGAACTTCTTCTGTAATTATTATATCTATTTCGCTTTCATCTAATGTACGTAGATGTGAAAATAAGTTTTTTGCAGCCTCGTGCATATTATCTGATTTGGTAAGTTGTAACGAGACTTTTACATTTTTATCATACAGCTTAGAATAAGAAAGGATACCGATTTTTTTATTTTTATTTGCCGTTATAAGCTCTGGGATATTCCCTAATAATATGTTTTTTGTAGGAGCGTAATGGCTTTTTAACATTCCTGGTGCATCAGGCTCTGAACTGGAATGAGGGAGTACTTTAACTTTACCAATCACTTTTTCAATTTCTTGAATATCTAATCCACCTAAGCGATAAATGATAGTTTCATTATCCTCAAATCCAACTATGGTTGATTCAATTCCAACTTCACTAATAGCACCCTCTAAAATATAAGGTATTTTATCACCTAATTGTTTTTCTACATGTTGAGCACTTGTTGGGCTTATGTATCCAAAAGGATTTGCACTGGGTGCAGCAAGCGGGTAGTCTAATGTTTTAAGTAATGCTAATGCTTTCGGGTGGTTAGGGATTCTGAAAGCGGCTCTTTTTAATCCAGAACAAGTAAGGTCTGGAATTTTATTATTTCTATCTAATAATAAGGTTAGAGGCCCAGGCCAAAAAGCATCCGCTAGTTTAATAGCATTATTTGGGATTTCAGTGACATATTCTCTGATAGCATCAATACTATAAGAATGTAGAATTAAAGGATCGAAATGAGGTCTGTTTTTTACTTCGAAAATTTGACTCACCACTTCAGCTTTCAACCCATTTCCAGCTAATCCATATACCGTTTCTGTGGGCAAACCAATCAACCGATCCTGATCAAGGTATTCTTTCGCTTTAATTATGTCACTATTTATTTCTGCCATCATTAATGTGCGAATTTAAGTTAATTTTTTATTGATGTCACAGATTTATAAATTGAGAATGATATATTTATAATCAAAACCTATAAAACAGAAAATTATGAGCAGAAAGTCAAGAAATTTAATGAAGCTAATTGCGATTATAGTTATTCTAGTTCTGGTATTTATGGAGTTGAATATTATTGCTATACCTGCGCTTGCCCCTTATAAATTTTGGTTAAGCGTAGTAGCTTTCGGTATGGTTTTAATTGCCTCTCGTTAAAGATTTAATATTATATGTATGAAAGGGAGTAAACACATTACTCCCTTGTCATTATTTACAAAACTTTTCTATTGCTTCTATCGCATCTTGAAAACCTCTGTTTTTTGCTTTTATAAGGTCATCACATCCTCCTTCTTTATTTCCGGTATTAATTTTGATAAATCCTGCCCAGTAATAACTTTCTCCACTTTCTGGATTTATTTTCAAACTTAACTGTAATAAGCTATCAGACTTATTAAATGATCCAAATTGCAAAAGAGTTTTGGCACTGTTGAGATATGGTATATGATTATTTGGTGAAAGTTTAATTGCAAAACGGTTATCTTCAAGTGCTGCATCATATTGTTTTAATTCAAATAATGCGGATGCTCTGTTGATGTATAAATCTGCAGTATTTGGCCTTAAATCTATTGCTTTGTTGTAATCTAATAATGCTTTTTCGTAATTTTCTCTCTGTAAATGTACATTTCCCCGATTATAATACGGCTTATAATTTGATGAATCAATAATGATTGCTTTTGTGAAATCTTCAACGGACTTTGAATAATCTAATAATTGAAGATAGGCGACACCTCTCATATTGTATGCATCTGCATTATCATTATTTTTAGAAATGACCCTATTTAAGTAATCTATAGCCTCTTTGTAATTTTCGGCTTGCATCTTTTTCCTACTTTCTTGCATTAACTCCTCTTCTGACGGGCTGCATGAGATTAGAATTGTTGAACTTATTAGTAATAAAATTGCGTTAACCTTAGACATATGTTTAAACATTAATTGTTGTAAAATATTAAAAACCTTACATGGATGACATAATTAGTATTTGTGCTACTTACGGTAAAAAAAACCGTTTTACATTTGTATTAAGCTTTACGATTCATTTATTCAAATGGGCGTAATTTTAAGGTTGATAGTTTACCCCGGTTTGGTTCACCGGGGTTTTTTTATGCCCTGTCAATTCTTTCAACCTTATCGAATTCCATTATAAAATCTATTCCAAATGCCTGTGCTGGGGTGAAGTATCCAGATAAATTAGTCTTTTCTAACTTTAGAGCAGCTTTTAAAGCTGTTTCTGCTGTAAGCTTATAAGCCTCTGGAGTTATTAATTCTGCGGATACTTTTTCTCCCTTACCATTTACCAAGTTTCCTAAAACGTATGTTTTTCCATTTTCTAATCTTTCTTCAGATGGTCCCGTTACTGAATTTTCTATTTTTCTTCTTACGAATTTTTGAATCCAACTAATACCCAATAAGAATTTAAGATATCTATACTTTTTGATGTTATTTATCATTTTCTTACTAGCTCCACTAAAAACTTTTATGTTGGGTATGCTAGTTTGGGTGTATGCCGTCATCAAATCTCCCCATGGAATAGTCATACAGCTTTGTTTTTTATGAGCGAATTCTATTTCTTTAACTTCATACGCTAAGGGGACATTTTTTAATTCTCCATTCTCTCTGATAAAACCTCCTTTAGAAACATTTTTAGCCATGGTGACTGCTGTTCCTCTAGACATTCCCGTTTTTGATCCTACAAATGCTAGTTCCAACTTATTTCCATCAGGTAGCTTATTTTTTAAATATCCAGCAAGACAATCTGTAGGTACTACATCGAATCCAATACCAGGAATTAATGCAATACCAGCTTTTTTTGCTTCCTCACTATATTTTATCACATCCTCAAATACCCATATTTCACCTGTTATATCAAGATAATTTGTTTTACTCTTTATGCAGGCTTCCACCATAGGTTTTGCAGTTTCAGAAAATGGCCCAGCACAATGTATTACAGTATCAAAATCCTTCAATAAATCCTCAAGCTTATCACTTTCATTCAGATTAAGGATATGTCTTTTAAAGCCTGTTTCTTGGCTTAATTGAGTAATTGCCACATCATTTCTTCCTGCTATGTCAACCTTTATGTTTTGCTTTACAGCTTCTTTAGTTATTAGTCTGCCAGTATAACCATTTGCGCCATAAATCAATATTTTATATTCCATTAATAATATCTTTTGTTTTTGATACCATTCTTAAAATCGAAGGTTCATTTGTTAAATCTTTAATTCTATCTAATTCAACCCATTGAAAGTCATTACTCTCTGAATTTATAGAAGTTTCTTCTATTTCATGGCAAAAATAAGCAAACCTTACGTCATAATGCTCATGTTGTGGTATTCCTTTTCTTTCCGGTATAGTATGAATATCAATATCAAATATAGATTCCGATATTCGCTGCAAATTATTGTGCCCTGTTTCTTCTGAAGCTTCCTTTCTTGCAACCTTTTCTAAATTTTCATCACCATCGGCATGCCCACCGGCTTGTAGCCATTTATTTAGTTTTTTATGATGAAGTAATAATACTTGCTGTGAAATTGGATTTATAATCCATGCTGAAGCAGTAAAATGTCGGTCTAAATTATCCCTTAAAAATGCTTTGGAACCCTTGCTTTGATAAAGCTTTTGCATTTTTAATTTATATTTTTTTTCAACTTCTGTTTTTGGCAGGTATTGATTTAATAATTCCATTTTTTAAAAATCAGACAAAAAAAAAGCCATCTATTAAGATGGCTCACAATTTAGTTTAATAATATTTATTGTAATACAAGTGTTAATGTGATACTTGTTTCGTTGTCAGTAGCTTTCGGAAAAGGACCAGAGTAGCTTAAAGTAAGATCACCAGTTTCTTTATTTACATTTCCTATTGATAACTCTCCTCCAGGAGTTAAAGTTATAACATCAAGATTGTCGTTTAAATCAAAACTTCCGCTACTATCCAAAACCTCTGCATGATTCAAATTAGAATCTGTGAAAGTAGCTAATCCAGTAACTGAATATGTTTTATTGTCAGCATTAAAATTAATAGTTACGCCTGTTATATCAGTGTCTAAAACATTTGCACCAACAATAGCCCAAGTACCGCTAATTTCTTCTAGTTTTTCTTCTTCTGGAGTAGGTTCATTTCCCTTCTTTTTACAAGAACTGAAAACGACCGTGAATGAGATTGCTAATAGTGCAATAAGTTTAATGTTACTTTTCATATTTAATTAGTTAATAGTGCTGTATTTTAAAGTTTAAAAGTCCGAATTATTGTTTATAATTCAATAAAATTTTTAAATTTTATTTTATCGAATTAAATAACTACCAATATTAATGATTTTTTTTGCAAAATCATTGTATTCATCCAGTTCATTGGAGGCAATTAAAAGCATTCTTTTTTGTTTTGTCCTCTTTATCAAATCTTTATACCAAGCAATTCCTTTAATATCTAAATGGGAAGTAGGTTCATCTAGCAAAAGTATTTCTGATGAATAACAACAACTCAGGATTAGTTTTAATCTTTGCTGCATTCCTGATGAAAACTCCTGTACATTCTTGTTTATACTTTTACTTAGATTAGCTCTCTCTATTTCTTCATCTAGATTTATACCTACTAAAAGTTTTTTAAATTTTGAATGAAATTCAAGATGTTCCTTTAAAGTAAATTCCTCAATTAGTTCAAGATATGGAGCAGTTATTCCTAGAATTTGATGAATATTATCCTTATCTATTTTTTTTTTATTCTCAAAAATGCTTACTGTACCTTTACTTGCAGGAATTACTCCTGCAATAATTTTCATGAACGTTGATTTACCACTTCCATTTTCACCAGTGATAGCATAAACATTATCTGATTCGAATGTATAACTAAAGTTTTCGAATAGTTTATTTTTAGGATATTTTTTTGAAAGGCCTTCAATAACTAATTGCATACAATCGATTTAGGCTTTAAACCTCACTTTAAGGAGATGATTAATTCCCATATCCCTTCATAATACCCCTTTCAGATTTTCTTACAAAGGCTGTAATATTGTCTCTTTCTTCACTACTTCTAATCAGCGTTTCTATATTTTCTAGTGCCTCAGCATTATTTTTACCACTTAAATATAAGCTTCTGTAAATTTCCTGAATATCGTTAATTCTTTCATTGCTAAAACCTCTTCTTCTTAGACCAACTGAATTTATTCCGCAATACGTAAGAGGTTCTCTTGCTGCTTTAACGTAAGGAGGGACATCTTTTCTTACTAATGAACCACCCGATATCATGACATGACTACCAATTTTAACAAATTGATGAATTGCAGTTGCTCCGCCTATGATGGCCCAATCATCAATTGTAACATGACCGCCAACCTGAACGGAATTCACCAAAATACAATTATTTCCTATAACGCAATCATGCGCTATATGGACATATGCCATAATTAAAGATTTAGAACCTATTTTAGTTACGAGTCTATCTTTTGTACCTCTACTGATGTTTACATATTCTCTAATAACCGTTTCATCACCAATTTCAGTAGTGGTTTTTTCACCTTCAAATTTTAAATCCTGAGGTATTGCTGAAATTGTAGCGCCAGAATATATTTTGCAGTTTTTTCCAATTCTTGCTCCTTCATTAATGGTTACATTTGGGCCAATCCAAGTACCATCGCCTATTTCAACATCTTTATCAATAAAGGTAAATGGCTCAATTATAACATTTTTACCAATTTTAGCTTCTGGGTGGATGTAATTAAGTGATTTATTCATGTAATATTTTTATTTGTCAATTCGCAAATTGACTATTCTTCTTCTTTTTTAACAATTCTGGCAGTAAGTGTTGCCTCGCTAACAACGCTATTACCTACATACGCATATCCTTGCATTTTGGCTATACCCCTTTTAATAGGAGCTAGTAATTCACATTTTAGGATTATTGTATCTCCAGGTCGAACCATCTTCCTGAATTTGCAATTATCGATTCCTAGAAAATATGTCCAATAATCTGCAGGTTCATCCACACTACTTAATACCAGTATTCCACCTGTTTGAGCCATAGCTTCAATCTGTAATACTCCAGGCATTACAGGGTTTCCGGGGAAATGACCTTGAAAAAAGGGTTCATTGATCGTAATGTTTTTAATTCCTATTACCGTTTTATGATCCTGATGTATGATTTTATCAACTAACTGAAATGGATATCTATGTCTTAACATTGAAGAAATCCCTTCAATATCCATTACAGGTTCAGCATTAGGGTCATATTTTGGTGCTGACTTCTCAGATTTTTTAATGTACTTTTTAATTTTCTGAGCAAAAGCAACATTTGTGGAATGTCCTGGTCTGGCAGCTAGAATTTGACCTTTAATTGGTCTTCCTACTAAAGCAAGATCTCCTACAACATCCAAAAGTTTGTGACGAGCAGGTTCATTTTTAAATCGAAGTTCTATATTATCTAATATTCCCTCTTCTTTGACTTCAATGTCAGGTTTGTTAAATATTTCTGCTAATTCTTTTAATTCCTTTTCTGAAACCAGCTTATCTACCACAACAATGGCATTATTTAAATCACCACCTTTTATTAAGTTATTATTATATAGCTGTTGTAATTCATGTAAAAAGACAAAAGTTCTACAGGTTGAGATTTCGTTCTTAAAATCAGCAATATTATTTAATGAAGCATGTTGACTTCCTAAAACCTTCGAATTATAGTCAATCATAACCGTCACTCGGTAGTCATCAACCGGCAATAGCGCCATTTCTACATTCTTCTCATCATCTTGTAGGAATAGGCTTTCAGGTATTTCGAAGAAATTTCTCAAAGCATTTTGCTCTTCTAAGCCCACTGATTCAAGTGCTTCATAAAATAATTTAGCACTACCGTCCATAATTGGAGTTTCAGGTCCGTCTACTTCAATTAATACATTGTCAATCTGAAGACCTACTAAAGCTGATAAGACATGTTCCACTGTGGAGACTCTAGCATCACCTTTTGCTATTGTAGTTCCTCTTGAAGTATCAACAACTAAGTCAGCGTCTGCTTCAATAATGGGTTTACCCTCAAGATCTATTCTTTGGAATTTTATTCCGCTATCAATTTCATCGGGTTTAAATGTTAGAGTTACTTTATGGCCTGTATGAAGACCTACTCCGGAAACACTAATGGCCTTTTTTATTGTATGCTGCTTATTGTACATTTAGATTCCTTTTTCAGTGGGCAAATTTAAAACTATTTTTTCCAATTGCTGAACTTGCTGATGTAATTCTGGCAGTTTTCTGAATAGGGCGTTAGATTTTAAATACTGCTTATGCTCTATGCCATGCATTCCAGTGATAATAGTATTTGGTTTTTTAATAGTTTTGGATACTCCAGATTTTGCACTTATTGTGGTGTAGTCTGATATTTCTATATGGCCTACTATTCCTACTTGTCCTGCAAGGACACAATTCTTTCCCACCTTAGTTGAACCCGAAACACCAGCTTGTGAAGCAATAACTGTATTTTCTCCTATCTCCACATTATGTGCGATTTGCACCTGATTATCAATTTTAGCCCCTTTTTTAATAATGGTTGAACCTAAAGTGGCACAATCAATGGTTGAGTTAGCTCCAATACTTACATTATCTTCAATAATCACATTTCCTAATTGTGGTATTGTTTTATAAGTACCGTCCTCCTGTGGAGCAAATCCAAAGCCATCACTCCCAATAACAGTGCCCGCTTGGATATTACAGTTCTGACCTATTTTACAATCAGCATATATTTTTACTCCTTGGAAAATAATGGTATTATCTCCGATTTCTACATTGTCACCAATATGCGCTTGAGGATAAATCTTTACATTATTACCGATTTTTACATTATTTCCAATATAGGAGAATGCTCCTCTGTAAATGTTGTCACCAGTTTCACTTTTTTCACCAATAAAACTAGGTTCTTCTATGCCAGTTTTCGCATAAGCCATAATTTTACTGTATTCTTCCAGTAATTTAGTGAAAGCTGAATAAGGATCCTTTACTCTTATTAATGCTGGTTTAATATCTTTTTTAGCTGAAAAATCTTCTTTTACAATGATTGCTGCAGCTTCTGACTTGTATATGTGATTTTCATATTTTTCATTGGATAAAAAGCTGATTGTTTTAGCTTTTCCATCTTCTATTTTACCTAGATTATCTACTAATCTTTCACCATCTCCTTCAACACTTCCACCAATCATTCCGGCTATTTGGTTTACACTAAATTCCATTTATTGCATATAAAGTTGTAATAATTTACAAAGATACGGTTTTAGGCAGGCATAGATAATATTTTTTAACTATTTTACTCATAGCTTTAATATTTGGTAAATCCGCTGCTTGGGCAATATCAAGTAATTCCCCTTTCTTATTTAGAATTTTTATGCTTTTTCCACCTAATACATAGGCTGCATTGGTTACCTCTCCATGCGAAATAAAGAATGCAGCTTCTTTATTTAAGAGGCTAAATTTTTGAGATATTTTGCTTTTAATACTACTTATTTCAGTTTTTTTCAAAGGTTCATTATCTAATTTAATTTTAAAAAGATCTCTTTGAAGAAGTCTTGAACTAAGGTTTTTCAATACTTTATCTTTATTATTTCCCCATATTTTAATGGCATGCCAAATATCAGAATCATCCAACATTGAAAATTTATGAACGATTTCAGGGTTATCTTGAAATTCTTCCAGTGAGAAATCATTTTCCAAGAAATATCTTAAAGCTGGAGAAATATTATCTAAACTGTGCACTTCTTTAGCTCTACTAATTAAATGCACCAGCATTCTTTCGGCACTCAAAGCAGTTTTATGAAGATAGACTTGCCAATACATTAATCTTCGAGCATTTAAGAAGTTTTCTATGCTATAAATAGCTTTTTCTTCCACTACAATTTCGTCCTCTATTACATTTAAATGACTTATAATACGCTCAACGCTAATATTGCCTTCCGATACACCAGTGTAAAATGAATCTCTATTTAAATAATCAAGTCTGTCAACATCAAGCTGACTTGAGATCAATTGATGGAAGAACCTTCTTTTGTAAGTATTTTTAAACATTGCAATTGCGGTGTCGAGCTGACCAGAAAATTGTTTATTTAGAATTTTCATGAATTGCAATGATATATTTTCATGGGTTATTCCTTTAATTAAACTATATTCCAATGCGTGCGAAAATGGTCCATGGCCAATATCGTGCAATAAAATAGCGATTTGAGCAGACTCATATTCAAGATCATTTATGCTTACTCCTTTTTCTTTAAGCTGATCTAAAGCTAATCCCATTAAATGAGTTGCCCCCAAAGCATGATGAAAACGAGTATGGGTAGCTCCTGGATAAACAAGTTCACTCAAACCTAACTGTCTTATCCTGCGTAAGCGTTGGAAATATGTATGGTTAAATATTTTAAAAAGTAATTCACTTTTTATAGTAATGAAACCGTAAATAGGATCGTTAACCTTTTTTAACTTTTTCAAATCAATTAATTTTAAAGGCTCAAATATATAATATGCAAAACTATCAAATCTTATGGGCAGATGACGAAATCGATCTGCTAAAACCCCACATTATTTTTTTAGAAAACAAAGGTTATCAAATTACTCCAGTAAATAATGGTTCTGAGGCAGTAGATTTATGTAAAGAGCAAAAATTTGACATCGTTTTTCTTGATGAGAATATGCCTGGGATGACAGGTTTGGAGACTTTAAGTTTAATTAAAAGTAATAGTCCTAATCTTCCGGTGGTGATGATTACCAAAAGTGAAGAAGAATATATAATGGAGGAAGCGATCGGTTCTAAAATTGCTGATTATCTCATTAAACCCCTTAATCCGAATCAAATTTTGCTTTCAGTCAAAAAAATATTGGATAATCAACGCTTGGTAGCTGAAAAAACTAATCAAAGTTACCAACAGGATTTTAGAAACATCAGTATGGCTTTTGGCGATGATATGGATCATGCTGAATGGGCAGAGATGTATAAAAAATTAGTTTTTTGGGATTTAGAGATTGATCAAACTGATGACCACAGTATGTCTGAAGTATTGTCAATGCAACATGTGGAGGCTAATACTAACTTCGCAAAATTCATTGATGATAATTATGAATATTGGTTAAATGAAGGGCAAGATGAAGCCCCTTTATTAAGCCATCAGCTAATGGAGCAAAAGGTTTTTCCGCAACTGGGAGAAGAACCAGTTTTTTTTATTGTAATTGATAATTTAAGGTTTGATCAATGGAAGCTAATTGAACCTGAAATTTCAAAATATTTCAATATTAATGAAGAAGATAACTACTATTCCATTTTACCTACCACAACAGCCTATGCAAGAAATTCAATATTCTCTGGATTGCTACCGGATGAGATGGCTAAAAAGCATCCGGATTTATGGGTAAATGAAGATGATGATGAAGGTAAAAATAATTTTGAAGATAAATTTTTAGAAAGACAACTAAAGCAAAAGAATCAAGATGTAAAATTTACTTATAATAAAATAGTAAACGTTAACCAGGGGAAGCAGGTATTAGATCAGGTATCTAATATGATGGATCAAGAATTAAATGTATTAGTCTACAATTTTGTGGATATGCTTTCACATGCTCGTACAGACATGAAAATGATTCGTGAATTAGCCCCAGATGAATCAGCTTATCGATCATTAACAAAAAGCTGGTTTATGCACTCTCCTTTATTAGATTTACTAAAAAGAGTATCCTCAAAAAAGGCAAAAGTAATTATCACAACAGATCATGGTACAATACGGGTTAAAAAGCCATTTAAAATTGTTGGGGATAGAAATGTTAATAGTAATCTAAGATACAAGCAAGGTAAGAACTTAGGCTACAAAGCTAATAATGATGTGTTAGAAGCCACCAAACCAGAAAGATTTCATTTACCTAAAATAAATGTGAGTACTTCTTATGTATTCACTAAAGGAGAAAGCTTTTTTGCTTACCCCAATAACTATAATTATTACGTAAATTATTTTAAAGATACCTTTCAGCATGGAGGAGTTTCAATGGAAGAAATGATTATTCCCATTATTTCATTAACTTCGAAAGATGGAAAGTGATATTTCAGAAAATATTTCTTATTCGGACGTAAGTTTAGATCAGCTCCCTTCATTAATACCTGAAATCTATGATTTTGGCAAAGATGAAAACATCTGGCTTTTTAAAGCTCAAATGGGAGGAGGTAAAACCACTTTTATAAGTAATTTATGCACTTTTTTAGAAGTGGAAGATCATGTAAGTAGTCCAACTTTTGGATTGGTGAATGAATATTACTCTGATAAAGTTGAAGAAATATATCATTTTGATTTTTATAGAATTAAAAATGAGCAAGAAGCGTTTGAAATAGGAGTAGAGGAATATTTTTATTCTGATAAACTATGTTTAATTGAATGGCCCGAAATGATTCCATCATTTATTCCAGATCAATTTTTACTGATAGAAATAGAGCTTTCTGATGATCGAAATAAAAGGAATTTTAAAATAAGTAAGCATGGCTAAGGAAATCTCTAGAACGGGCTTTGATGTTTTAGCAAGAAAAGGAGCTTTATATCCACAAGAAGAACTATTAGCTGTTAAAAAAGGGAAAAATTCCATGCAAATCGGAATTCCAAATGAAATTTCTTTACAAGAAAAACGTGTGCCATTAACCCCAGGTGCAGTTGCTTTGCTTTCAAATAATGGTCATGAAATAATTGTTGAAAGTGGAATGGGACTAAGTAGTAATTTCACTGACAATGAGTATAGTGATGCCGGTGCAAAGATAGTGTATTCCGCTAAGGAAGCTTTCGAGGCACAATTAGTTGTAAAAATTGAGCCCCCTACGCAAGAGGAAATTGAATTATTTAAGCCGGGTAGTTTTTTGATTTCTGCACTTCAATTGGGGCAATTGAATAAAGAATACTTTCTTTCCTTAAATAATAAGAGAATTAATGCTATTGGTATTGAATTGATTGAGGATAAAGTGGGAGGGATGCCAGTAGTGAGAGCAATGAGTGAAGTTGCAGGTATTTCTGCTATCCAAATAGCTACTGAGTTGCTAAGTAATCTAAATGATGGAAAAGGAATTATACTAGGAGGAATTACTGGAGTTAGGCCGACCAAGGTGGTTATTTTAGGTGCAGGAACAGTTGGCGAATATGCTGCAAGAGCTGCATTAGGATTGGGAGCTAATATCGAAATTTATGATAATCATCTTTATAAATTAAGAAGGATTAAACACGCTTTAGGTCAACCAGTTCATACCAGTACATTGGACACTGTGATGTTAAGTGAATCTTTAACAGAGGCAGATGTTTTAATTTGTGCAATTAGGGCTGAAAAGGGACGTAATAGATGCATAGTTACGGAAGAAATGGTGATGAACATGCGTAAAAATGCTGTAATTATTGATGTTAGTATTGACCAGGGGGGCTGTGTAGAAACTTCAGAGGTAACATCTCATGATAACCCAACCTTTAAAAAGTTTGATGTAATCCATTATTGCGTACCAAATATAGCATCAAGGGTGTCAAGAACTGCAAGTAATGCTGTAAGTAACATTTTAACCCCTATGTTGTTGCAAGCTGGTGATGTAGGAGGGATAGAAGAAATGATTTTCACGCATTCCTGGTTTATGAAAGGAGTTTATACCTATAAAGGAAGCCTCACCAATATGCATCTAGCCAAAAAATTTGATTTGAAATATAAGGAATTAAGTTTATTGATGGCTGCCAGATTTTAAGCTGATTCTATTATTTCAACTATCACTTTGCCATTTTTTAGTGCGTTTGCTGATTCAAATTAAGAACACATTACTCAATAATTTTTAATTAAAACCTGTGAGACAGACAGGTTTTCTGCAATAATGACAGGATTGCGCCTATATGGCGGTAAGCATTTAAACGTTTAATATTTTTTCAAAATAATTCAAAATTCTTTAAACAATTCACCTAACTAGTTGGTTTACAGTAGTATATTTTTCCAATAAATTTATTTAAAACTTGTTTTGACATCATTTTCAGTGATTGATGCATAATGCTTGCATGTGACACACTGTAATTGAGTCATTTTTTATTTAAACAATATAATTATACATATGAAAGTACTTGTAATAGGAGCAGGTAACATGGGTTTAGCATATGCTAAAGCCTTAGTGAAATCAGAATTTCTTTCTAATCATAATTTAATGATTTCAGATACCAGCCCTGAGAAGACAGAAGAATTAAAGAAAATTAGTCGTTTTGATGTTTATACTAATCTGTCAGATTGTTTACCAAAAGCAGATATAATCTTTATTGCAGTTAAGCCATATCATGCTGAAGAATTATTTTCTGAATTGAAGCCAATGATGTCACCAGATCAAATTGTGATTTCAATTATGGCGGGTGTTACAATTCAGAGTATGAAAGATGGATTAGGAATAACTAAAGTGGTAAGAGCTATGCCTAACTTACCAGCTCAAGTTGGTAAAGGGTTAACATCATTCACAGCTTCTGATGAAGTATCAAGATTAGAGCTTTCAACTGTAGAAAACTTATTGGATACTACTGGTAGATCAGTAAGATTAGATACAGAAAATGACGTAGATGCATCTACTGGAATTTCTGGTAGTGGACCTGCCTATGTTTTCTATTTTATGCAATCTATGATGGAAGCTGCTCAGAAAATGGGATTCTCGGATCACGATTCAAAAGTATTAGTTGGTCAAACCTTTGAAGGAGCTGTAGAATTATTTAATAAATCTGACTTAAGTCCTAAAGAGTGGATGACGAGAGTAGCATCCAAAGGAGGAACAACACGAGCAGCACTTGATTCAATGGAGGATAATAACATTAATAGTCTTATTGAAGAAGCGGCTCATGCAGCCTTTAATAGAGCAGTTGAATTAGGAAAAGAATCATAAACCCTGTCAATTGTGAAAAAACATTCAAAAAGAGTAGTAGTAAAAATAGGTACTAATGTGATGACCAATAAGGATAATCGCATTGTAGTACCTATCCTAAAAAGAATTGTAGATCAAGTTGCACGTCTTTATGAAGAAGATGTAATGTGCGTACTTATTTCTTCAGGTTCTGTGATTGCAGGTAAAGAAGTATTGGATGATAATGAGATTGATAATCTAGATAATCCTGAACAGAGAAGACAAGTATATTCGGCTGTAGGTCAACCAAGAATGATGCGTCATTATTACAGTATTTTCCATGATTATGGAATGCGCTGTGCGCAAGTATTGGCTACTAAAAGGGATTTTGATTTTGGTAGACACAGAGATAACATGATCAATTGTTACGAAGGTTTATTAAGTCAAGGAATTGTTCCTATTGCCAATGAGGATGATGCAGTTTCACTTTCAATGTCAATGTTTTCCGATAATGATGAATTGGCGAGCTTAGTGGCTGAGTTGGTGAAAGCAGATACTTTGATTTTATTGACGGATACAGATGGTATCTATGATGGACACCCAGATCACGATGATTCTAGCTTGATTAGAACGGTAACCACTGATCAAAAAGTTGAGCAATTTGTTCAAGAATCGGACAAAGGTGAAGGAGAAGGCCGAGGAGGAATGGAATCAAAAATTAATGTTGCTAAAGGTGCAGCATCGAAGGATATCACAACTTATATCGCAAATGGTAAGAGAGAAGATGTGATTATTGATATAGTTCATGGGAAAGATGTAGGAACTAGAATTTACAAAGAAGACTAAAGAGTACATCTTTCGAGAGAATATTTTTTAACTAAAAATTTATATGCTTTTATGAAGCTTTTAAATACTGAAATTAAAAATGCAGTTTTACAATCAATGATAGATAATCTTGATAAAGAAAGAGAGGCTATCATTGCTGCAAATAAGAAAGATTTAGACGCATTTAATAGAGATGATCAGGCTCTTTATGATCGTTTAGTTGTTGATTCAGCGAAAGTTGATGATATGATTAGAGCGGTTAAAGAGGTTAAAGACCAAGATGATCCAGTTGGAAATGTAATAAGTGAAGATACCTTAGAGAATGGATTAAATATCACTAATAAAACAGCTCCATTCGGTACGATTATGATTATTTATGAATCGCGTCCGGATGTAACCATTGAGGCTGCTGTTTTAGCATTTAAAGCGAATAATAAAATATTATTGAAGGGTGGTAAAGAAGCTCACAATAGTAATGAAGAATTGGTGAAATGCTGGCATAAATCGTTGAAAGAAAATGGTTTAGAGGAAGATTGGATCCAATACTTAAAAATGGATAGACCAACTACTCAGGAATTCTTGAGAAATCCAGACCAGCCTCTTGACTTAATTGTTCCTAGAGGAGGTGAACGCTTGATTGATTTCGTGAAAGAACATGCGAAATGTGCAGTTTTAGTGAGTGGTAGAGGTAATAATTTTGCTTATGTAGCGCCAGATGCTGATATGGAAAAAGTGATTCCTGTTATCGTTAATGCTAAAACTGATAAAATATCAGGTTGTAACGCTTTAGATAAAATTTTAGTAGATGAAAATCATCCTAAGTTTGAAGAAACTCTAAAAACTATTGAAAAAGAACTTACTGATAAGGGAGTTCATATAGTAGCGAGTGATAAAGTGATTAATAGCTTAGAAACAAATGATAAAATCGACAGTGAAGATGTTTGGTATGAAGAATTCTTAGCTATGAAGGCTGCCATGACATCGGTGAATGGCTTGGACGATGCTATTGATTTTATCAATAAATATTCTGGAGGCCACTCCAATACTATATTGACTGAAACGAAAGAAGATGCTGAGAAATTTATGGAACAAGTAGATAGTGCTGCTGTATATCATAATGCTTCAACGCGTTTTACTGATGGTGGTCAAATGGGAGTGGGGGCTGAGTTAGCGATTAGTACTGACAAGCTTCACCACAGAGGTCCTTTAGGCTTAAAGCAATTAGTAACTAATAAATATTACGTTTTAGGTAGCGGACAAATCAGGAAATAATTTTATAAATTATACATACAAAAAAAGGCTTATCATTATATGATAAGCCTTTTTTTGTTTAATTCCAGATGTTATAAGCGACTTGGACGCCAAGTCTAAAGTTATATCGAAGCCCATTTTGATCTCCCATTTGTTGACCATCTGAGGTAAACATTTTATCGGGTATATCTGCTAAACCTGTATAGTCTTTAATATAATTAAACCCCAAGCCACCAAATATCTTAATATAAAAAGGATCGAAAGAGTATAATTTTCCAATCTTAAAATTTATGCCTGGAATTATTCTTTCAATTCTAGAATCAAAAAATCTATAATATTCACAATCTCCGAACTCATCATTGCAACTATAACCTGCTACTCTATCGGATTTAAAACTTGCCCAATAAAATTGAGATTCAATATCAAGGAATGTAAATGAGTTTTGTGGATAATTGATCTCATTTTCTAATATAAAACGATAGTAAAAATAAAGTTTAGCACCGTATACTTCCGAATATTGATTATTTGCATTTAGTTGATTAAAGCCTTGCACATCATAAATATATCCTAATTCAACCCCATAAGCATTTTCTTTATTAAAAGTTTGCATCATACCAAAATCTAGAGAATTATAATTTTCGAAGGCAGAACTCAATGAAAGATAAGTTAGAAATAGTGGTTCATAATCATTCTCCTTATTTGGAAAAGAGTTGTTTAGGGTGTTTTGACTTAAACTGGAAAACGAAGTAGCTATAAAAGTAAAAACTAGTAAAAATTTATTCATTACCCTCAATGCTTAAGATTTGACTCAGTTCTTTTAATTCATAAGGATCATTATAATCATATTGATAAATTCCGTTTTTACCCGTGATGATAAGCTCCTTTCTAGCGTAATTTGTAATCACATCATAGCTAGGAATACTATCATAATGTGATATTAATTGAGGATTTGCTCTGTCTTTTATATTAAAAACTTTAAAACCATAATCTCCTTCACAAACAAATAATACAGTATCACTAACTGAGAGCCCATGAGGGTTTTTCATTTCAATAGTATTCAATAACCTTGGGTCTCTAAGGTTAGAAACGTCTACTACCTCCATACGGTCAACCCCAGTTTGGCATGTAGTTCCGCTTCTTAGTGTAACATATGCGATACTGTTGGATACTACTACAGGATCGCATGAGAATGAATGTTCAAAATCTGACAGGAATTGAGGGACTGGTCCATTATCTAATGAGTAAATCTTCATACCCCATTGAGTTCCTAAAAACAAATAATTTTCATAGGGGAATATAGTCTCTACTCCTGAGCCAACTTCAAGCGTATTCAGTAATTCAGGATTATCTGGATTCGCAATATCGAATGTTTTAAGTGTGTTTTCATCTACAATGTAAAGGTATCCTTTCAAGAAAGTGAAGCGGGTCATTGATCCACCTTTCCCTTCACCTGAAGCATCAAACTCTGCATCGCTCACGCATGAAGAAAGGCTAATGAAAATTATAAAAGTATATATAAAAAAGGAGCGTAATTTTAAGCTTTTCATATTCTGATAGTTTTGGGTTAACGGTAACATTTAGGTGATTGAAGAGTGGTCAATTCCCAACCAATTACTAATCCTTTTTCAGGATCGGGGCATTCAAAATAAAAACCTTCTTGCTGAGGATATTGAGAACCGAAGGGAAAAACATCCTTCACACGAGATGCTATTTTTACATTCTCTGGATTATTAATGTCTATGGCTAAAAGATCTGATGCTTGATCTGCATACAAAATATTATCTCTGACAGCTACATCATTACTACCTGTTATTTGAATAAACCCAATGTTTTGAGGATTTTCAGGATTACGATTATCAAAAACATGAATTCCTTTTAATCGATCGACCAATAATAAATAGTCATTGATAACATAAATTTTACCAGGATCCTCAATTTCTCTAGGAGGCAAGGTTTTAACTTCTTTTTCGCCTTCTGTAGCGTAAATAGGTCTATAACCTTCTACTTCTTCTACGTCAAAATTAGGGACGTTTTCCCAATTATTGCAGGCCAATATGCTTAGGCCAAAAGCTGAAATGGTTAATAGTTTGAGTATTTTATATTTCATACTGAATCAATTTAGTGGTTCCTTTTTATTGACACATATGTATGTAATTTGGTTGTAATAAATTGTTAGTTAATAAATTCATAACATTAAGGATTCTCTTAGACTGTTCAAATATACTGCAGACTAATATTAAAATTTCAAATTTTTATAGCATCTTAGCAAGAGAGAGTTCAATATGCGCATTACTACAACCGTTTTATTCTTCGTTTTTCTGCTAACTTCTTTCACTTTCAATTCTTTTTCACAAGGTGGAAATGGTTCAGCTGACAGTATAGAGGTTATCAGACTCAATAATCTTTTTAAACTTCAATACAGAAGTGAACCAGCAAAAAGTTTTGAGTATGCTAATACTGCTTTGGAGATATCCCAGAGGATTAATTTTCTGTCAGGTGAAGCTACTGCTTATAATAATTTAGGAGTTTACTATAAACAAAAAGGAGATTACGATAAGGCTTTAAAAAATTATAGACTAGCATTTAACCTATACGAGTCCTTACATCAGAAGGAGGGAGTAGCCAAATCTTTAAGTAATATAGGAAATATTTATTCCATAAATGATGATTATGAACAAGCTTTAAAATATTACACTCAGGCTAGAGATATTTTTTCTGAATTAAATGATCAGGGGAAATTGCTCATGATTTTAAATAATATAGGCAGCATTTATCTTGATAATGGTCAAGAAATAGAAGCGATTCATTATTATCAACAAGTATTAAATATATACAATAAAAATCCTTATCAATCTTCTTTATTTGATCCTTTTAGTAACATTGGAAAAGTCTATTTTGACCGACAGGAATATGATAGTGCTTTATTTTATTTTAATAAATCATTAAAAAAAGAAGAGGCGGATGATAATAAGTTTGGTATAGCAAGCGCTTTGGTAAAAATTGCCAGACTTCATAACGCCAGAGGTAGCTATTTAGCTGCAGAAGGTGCAGGCTTAGATGCAGTAGATCTTGCCGATGAAATTAATGCAAAACCCATTCTATTAGATGCTTACAGTACCTTAGCGGAGGTCTATTTACATTTAGATGATTTGGAGAATTCATATGTATATATGAATCAATATCACATTATGAGCGATAGCCTTTTCAATGAAAGTTCTAGAAGAGCCATCGCAGAATTAGAAAAAGCCATTGAATTAGAGCAAAAAGAAAAAGAAATAGCACTGCTGAAAAAAGAGTCTGAGATAAAGGACTTGCAATATAAGAACAGCCAGCTTTTTAACTATAGCACTGTGGCCCTTTCCTTACTTTTACTTGCATTAGCCATCATTTCATATTTGAAATTTAAGCAAAATAGGAAAGCTAAATCTTTATTAGAATATCAGAATAAACAGATTTTAGAAAGTAAAAAAGCGATTGAGGTACAAAAAATGAAGCTTGAAAGTTGGAATCAAAATATTACAGATTCCATAGAATATGCTAAAAATCTTCAGGAAGGAATTATGAATAAAAATAATTTCAAAGAGAATATACCTTCCTCATTTGTTTTTTATCAACCTAAGGATATTGTAAGTGGTGATTTCTATTGGTATGCAAGACAATCTAATTACGATATTCTAGCTTTAATTGACTGCACAGGACATGGAGTGGCTGGAGCATTCATGACCGTAATTGCAAATGCAACCATGAATCAAATTGTGATTGATGAAAAAGAAACAGATACTCATAAAATATTACAAAAGCTTGACGAGAAGGTTCGAGAAATTCTCAAGCAGAAAGAAGTAACGACTATGAATTACAGCATGGATGTTTCTTTATGTAAAATAGATTATGATAAAAATATCCTCACATTTTCAGGAGCAAAAAGACCTCTTTATGTTGTAGAGAATAATGAACTAAAGGAGTTTAAGGGAAATAGTTTTACAATTGGAGATTACTACAATAGCCCTGACAAGAAGTTTACTTTTCAGGAAATAGACATTTCTGATAATCAATGTTTTTATTTAAGTTCTGATGGTTATGCAGATCAATTTGGGATGCAAACGCAAAAGAAATATTTAAGGAAAAGATTCAAAGGGCTTCTTGAAAATATTGCTTCAAAAAGCTTTTCAGAACAAGAAAAAAGCCTTCGTAAAGAAATGAAAAGATGGCAAGGGGAAATGGAGCAAACTGATGATATGTTGGTGATTGGGTTTAGTGCGAAATAAGTTCAAAGAAAAACGGGGTGATTAATATTCTAATCACCCCTTTTTTAATAAAATTTATTTAATCAACATTTTTCCTCCAAATGATCCAGACTTTGATTGAATTTGATAGTTGTAAAGTCCGGAAGGTAAATCATTCCTTTCAAACTGTATTGATTGTTTTCCAGAACTTAGATTTTTAAAAGTTTCCTCTCTAACTAATTGTCCTTTTAAGTCATACACTCTCAATTTGACAGATTCTTTTTTGTTAAGATTGAAAGTTAAATTAGTTTGATTGGTAAAAGGATTTGGAAAAACTGAATATTTAGAATTCGTTATTTGGTCTTCCGTACTCAAAATCCTTTGAGTGGTAAAAGACCATTCAATAGTTTCGTTTTCTTTTCCTGAAGCACTTATAATACTTTTTTCAGGAATTGTTACTTGATAAGTATTAGATCCTAAACCAATATGTACTAAGTTTAATGATAAGCTATCAATATAAATGTCCGTTAAAGAAATCTCCGTACCATTTATATCTTCTAATGTTATTCCACTTAAATCAATTTCTTTTATTTCCTGATCAAAAGTGATATAAATTTCAGTCGTCTTTTCTACTGAAGTAGCTTCTGCTGCTGGCATGGTTTCTTGTATAGCTATACTACAGGTCTCATCACCGATGATATTCCATCCATAATCATCAATTAATTGTTTTCTATATCCAGCGGAGGCACAATACAATAAGCCTTCAGCACTTAGCGCGATTTCAGATGGTATGTTGCCATTTGTCGCCCAGCCTTCTAAGGTTAGGTCATAATTAGCCGGAGATAATCCTGAATTAGTTAGAAATTCGAATAGGCTGCTAGCATTGGATAAATCCCAGTTACCCAGGTTTTGATCGAATCCAGTGGCATTATAGAACATACCTGATATATCTGTAACATTTGCTGTATTCCATTCACTAATATCCTGATTAAAATTTGTAGCCTCTCTGAACATATCTGTCATGTTGGTCACGTTGCTAACATTCCAAGTTGAGATTTCTGAATTCATAGAATCTGCACCGTAGAACATACCCCGCATATTAGTTACATTACTCACATCCCAGCTACTGATGTCACCTTGAAAAGAGTCCGCATCCCAGAACATATATTCCATGTCTGTTACTTTAGAAGTATTCCAATCAGAGAGGTCCAGATTAATGGCTGTTGCGCTAGCAAATAATCTGGACATTTTAGTCACATTAGATACATCCCAGTTACTTAAATCCGGATTAAAATAAGCAGCACCGTGAAACAGATCTGACATATTAGTTACATTACTAACATCCCAATGGCTGATATCTGCATTCATAGTTTTGGCATTATAAAACATGCGTGTCATATCAGTTACCTGAGACAAGTCAGGCGCATCAGAGGCGGTAATTGTAAGGTTTTCGCATCCTGCAAAAGCCGTATTGAAGGTAGTCCATTGGATACCACCCCAGTTTTGTATTTCTGTAATTTTGAGTTTATCACCAGAATCTGAGAAGTTAATTCGATTAACTCCATTCATAATCTTTATCCTATATTCTCCGGAGTTAGGAAGATTTAGTGTATGGTAATATCCATTGGATATCTCTAAGCCATAAAGGTTATTATCATTCATATCTTCCCAATAAACCAAACTTTCCTCCCCGCTGATCGGAACTATTAATTGATCAGGTTCACTTTGACCTTCATTAGCTGAATTCCAAGTTGTTATAAAAGCAGATTCACAGTTCTCAACATCACCAGAAATTGTCCAGCCTTTCTGATTTAATAAGAAATCTCTTGCTCTCTTTCCAAAGCAATACTCCAATCCTGAAGCATCTAAATCTACACCTGTTTTTAAACTGTCTAATTGAGCCCAGGCAATTAAGGTTAGGTCATAAGCCTGAAGACTTAGTCCACTTCCAGATAACATATTGGTCATTGAAGTAGCATTTGATACATCCCAAGTGCTTAAATCATAATTAAATCCAGATGCCATATAAAACATATTTGAAAAATCTGAAATGTTTGAGACATCCCAATTATTTAAATTTGCATTAAACTTACTCGTACCAGAGAAAATATATGCCAAAGAGTTTATTAAGCTTAAATCAGGAGCATCTGTTGCACTATATGTTAAGCTATCACATTTATAGAAAGCTGCTTCTAATGATTCCCATTGAATTTCGCCCCATTGTTTTATTTCAATAATTTTATTACTATTTGTAAGCCAAGTATCACTATTTCTAAAGTTTAATCCTTCCAAATCACCTCTTATTGATAATTGATAAATACCAGGATGAGGAAAAGTAATTGTAGTTGATCCATTTGTATTTATTAGTCCATTATTGGTTGATTCTCCAACTTCCTCCCATTGAACACTATAATAACCACCTGTTGCAGGAATGGCAATTTGATTATCATCAAGACTCCCTGGGTTATTCGTATTCCAGATAGTGATGAAAGGCTCAGAACATAAATAGGCATCTCCACTAAAACCCCAGGCTTTAGATTCTTTTAAAAAATTTCGTGCACTGTCATTGCAAAATCCTAGGTTTTGCGCACCCAATATAATAGAGTCAGGTGCTGTTTCTAATGCTGCCCATCCGGCTAAAGTTGAATCATAATTCTCATTACTCAATCCAGTATAGGAAAGCATACCGAACATCTCTGAAGCGCTTGATATATTCCAATTATTTAAAGATTGATCAAATGCCTTAGCCTCCAAACAAAAAGCTTCGAAGTCAACAACTTGAGCAACATTCCAGTCTGATATATCTCCATTAAATTTTACCGCTCCTTCGAACATACTGCGCATTCGTATGGCGTTAGAAACATCCCAATTGTTTAGATTCTGATTGAAAGAGTTAGCGTTTCGAAACATATTTTGGAAATCTTTCACTGTAGAAACATCCCAATTCCCTATGTCACCATTAAATAGGTAGGTATCATCAAACATACCATACAAGGAAGTGATTTGGCTTAAATCTGGAATATCCGTAGCGTTATATCGTAAACTATCACAATCCTTGAAGGCCTGAAACAAATCTTCCCATTTAATATCTCCCCATTGATCAATGGATATTAATTTATTTCTTTCATCACTACCATTTAATCCAAATCTTATTACATCAGCTTCACCCCTGATAGAAACTCTGTAAATTCCAGGTGTATCAAATATCAAAATAGGATCATTAAACATAAATATAGTATCTCCACTATTAAGATCATTATCAATCTGCTCCCAATGAACACTATAATTTTCGTCTATATTATTCGATATTGGAAGGATTAATAAAGTATCTGCATTGCTAATTGAATTACGCGTATCCCAGGTGGTTATAAAAGGTCTTCCGCAAGATTCATTATCGCCAATAAATTTCCAATTCTTTTTATTTATTAAGCTATCTCTTTCAATAGAAACACAATAATTTAATCCAGCGGCACCTAATGTGACATTATCTTGAACAAGATAAATATTAAACCACCATTCTAAGGTTTTTTCATAATTGTATTCAGATACTGCCGTGCCATCTAACATGCCGATCATATTATTTATGGTCCGAATATTCCATCCACGCAAATTGGCGTTAAACTCAGCAGCTCCGGCAAAGGTATAATTTAAGCTATTTACATAATCTAGATTAGGATAATCAGTTGCAGTATAAACCATATTGGCACACCCCATAAAGGCAGAATCTAGATTTTGCCAGAATATATCGCCCCAACTTTCTAGGTCTATTAATTTCAATTTATCACCGCCATCAGCAAATTTAAGCTCACTTAAGTCTCCAGTAATCTTAATTCTGAATGTACCAGGGTGGGGTAAATCTAGCAAAACAGCGTTACTGGTAGTATCTATACCTTTAGAAGTAGGATCATTCACATCTTCCCATTCTAAAATGAAAGGTCCTCCGGCAGTAGGTAGTTGTAATTGATTATCGGCACTTACTCCAGTGTTTTCGGTATTAAAAACTGCTGTAAAAGGTTCTCCGCAGAAATATTTGTCTTCTAAAATAGTCCAGTTTTTTTGATTAACCAAAAATTCCCTACCTGGACTAATACAATATTCTAAACTATATGCTCTTAACTGAAGGTCTGAAGGAATATCTATTTGTTCTGCCCAACTATCTAACGTAATGGTATAATTTTGTCTGGAATAGGAATAAGGAAAAAAATTACCTAAACTTTTTGCACTATTAATACGCCATTTATCCAATGGATGATTGTAGGCAGAAATTGCAAAAATATTTGTAAACTTTTCAACATTTGTAACGTCCCAATTGCTTAAATCCTGGTTAAAACTTGAAGCGTGTTGAAACATAAATGATAAATCTATAGCATTGGTGAGCTCCCAATCGCTTAGATCTTGATTGAAACTGGAAGCATCTGAAAACATAGCATAGAAGTCATCTATATTTGAGACATCCCAATTACCAATTAATCCATTGAATTTTCTAGCTTTTCTAAAAGTACTATTCAATGAGGTTGTCTGAGTTAAATTAGGAATATCTGTAGCGCTGCATTCTAAATTATAGCAATCATAAAACGCATAATCAAGATTATTCCATACAATATCACCCCATTGTTCAATATTTAGAATTTTATCTTCATCTCCTTGTGAGTATATTCTTATTGAATTAAAATCCCCACTAATCTTCACTCGATAAGTCCCAGCACTTGGGAAAGTAATTGTGTGTACATCAGTAGCTATTTCACTACCGTTATTATTAGCTTCATTGCCGACTTCTTCCCACTCAATTAAATAATCAGTACCTGTGCCGGGTATGGTAATCTGATTGTCTTCACTTGTTCCAGGATTATCTGTTTTCCAAACGGTTATAAACGGTCGGTCTTGAGCAATAAGAAAACTACTTTGAAAGATTAATAGGGTAAATAAAGACAATAGTATTTTACTAACTTTTGAAAAGCTGGTTGGGGGAGTTAAAATGTACATAAAGGGGGATTAAAAATGATTAGATAAAAGTTTAATGTATATAGAAAGTGCTAAACTAATTCTTTCTCTTTTAAATAAAAATAATAGCGGTTAATTTGGACTTGTAATGTATTTGAAATTGAGAGCCTTAAAGACTCTCATCCCATTCTAATCTCCCTTGAGACACACCCATTAAGTTGCATAGGCGATACAAAATTCTGGCACCTACATTTCCATTCCAGTCTGTATTTTCACCCGGAGCAACTTCATTTAAGTCAAAACCGATAATTTTTTTACCGTTTTTCACCAATTTAGTTAATAAGTATATCACTTCAGAGTAACTTAATCCTCCTGGTACTGGCGTTCCGGTATTCGGACATAATTCTGGTCTGAGGCCATCAATATCGAATGATATATAAACCTTATCTGGAAGTTCCTTAATAATTCTATCACAGATGATAGTCCACGATTCTCCTTCAAACATACCTACTTTAATGTCTTCATCATAGAAAACACTTACTCTGTCACCCTGACTTTCTGCAAACTTTACTTCTTCCTCACAAAAATCTCTAATACCTACTTGAACGAGTTTTTCAATCTGTGGGACTTCCTGCAACATATTATATGAAATAGAAGCATGCGAATATGTGAAATTTTCATAAGCTTTTCTGAAGTCCATATGCGCATCTAATTGAAGCACACCAAAAGATTCATTTTGAGATGCTAGAGCATGAACTGCTCCTAAAGGGGTACTATGATCACCACCGACTATTCCCAATAATTTTCCTTTCTTAAGAATTTCAAGTGATTCTTTTTTCACCCACTCGACCATTTCCGTACAAGCCGTATTGATTGCCTTTGATAAATCGGATCCTTCTTCACTATCTTCTTTTCCTTCTTCTAATAAACTTATGTATTGCTCAGCTTTAGTTCTATTTTCTTCACTTTTTGAAAATAAATCTTCATGAATAGGAAGCATATGAATCCCCATTTTCCAAGCATCAATTATATCTTTTTGATACAGATCGACCTGAACAGATGCATTTTTTATATGCTCTGGTCCTTTAGCGGTTCCTGCTTCATAGGATACCGTCACTTCCCAAGGAACTGGCAATAAGATTAAATCTGCATTTTCTTTATCGAATGGTAGTGCAAAAATATGGTCAATATTACCCAATCCATTTGGGTCAAAGTTTTTAATAATTTGATTTTTTTTACTCATATATATTATTGAATGTCGTCTGGACTGATGTATTCTATAAAGTCACAATTTTTTTCTGAAACTTCAGACCAAGATGAAAACGGAATTTGGATATGCACCATTCCTGCAGCTTGTACATAACCTACTTCAGAACCCGTTATATATTCCGAAATGTAGGTGATTGCGGGGTTGTGGCAAATTATAATTGCAGATCTCATTTCAGCAGGAATCTCAGAAATTACTCTCAACATTATTCGGGCTGATGCTTCATAAATGTCTTCAGATGCTTCGATATGATCTTTTTTCACTCCTAGCTGTTCGTTGATTCGGTACATAGTTTCAGTGGTTCTTTGCGCTATACTATGCAGCATAATGTCTGGATGGAACTCTTTCTGTTTTAAATACATGCCCACTTTGGAAGCATCTTGCAAACCCTTTGCGGTTAATTGGCGTTCCACATCTTTCAGGCCTGAAGTTGCTTCTTCTGCTTCGCCATGGCGTATTAAATATAGATCTTTAACCATTTGATTGAATAGCTGTTTGTAAGTAAAATTAGGATTATTCATTAAACTATCTCAATAAACGAGTAAAAACCTAAATTCTTTTTTTCTAAAAAAAAATATTGATATTTGAATTTTAAAATAAAATTAACCTAAAGATATGTCGAAAAATTTAGTGATAGTGGAGTCACCCGCCAAAGCCAAAACGATTGAAGGTTACTTAGGAAAAGATTATAAAGTACTTTCCAGTTATGGCCACGTAAGGGATTTACCGAAGGGGAATAATGCCATCGACATAGAAAATGGTTTTACACCTACTTATGAAATCTCTAAGGATAAAAAGGAGGTAATTAAAGCTTTAACAAAAGAAGCGAAATTAGCAGAAATGATCTATCTGGCGACTGATGATGACCGTGAAGGAGAAGCCATTTCATGGCATTTAAAAGAAGCTTTAAAGTTAGATGATGCAAGAACCAAAAGAATCGTATTTAGAGAAATCACTAAATCTGCGATTCAAAATGCCATAAAGTCGCCAAAGGGAATTGATGTTGATTTAGTAAATGCTCAGCAAGCGAGAAGAATTTTAGATAGGCTAGTAGGTTTTGAGCTTTCACCTATTTTATGGAAAAAGATTAAAACAGGATTGTCGGCTGGTAGAGTACAATCTGTAGCGGTAAGAATAGTGGTAGAAAGAGAGCGTGAGATTGAAAAGTTTAAGCCAGAGTCATTTTATAAAGTACAAGCCTTTTTTAATGTAGAAGGAAAAGAACTAAAAGCAGAGCTTCCGGGTAGATTTAAAACTGAGGAAGAAGCCATGTCTTTCTTGGAAAATTGCTTAGAGGCAGAATTTTCAATTGGTAAATTGGAGAAAAAGCCAGGTAAAAAATCTCCTGCGCCACCCTTTACTACTTCTACATTACAGCAAGAAGCATCTCGAAAACTAGGGTTTTCTGTTTCTCAAACCATGACATTGGCTCAGCGCCTTTATGAAGCAGGTAAAATATCCTATATGAGAACTGACTCATTAAATCTTTCTGATGAGGCGAAACAAGGAGCGGCTAAAGAAATTAAATCTGAGTTTGGAGATGAGTATTCGCACACCAGAACTTTTAAAACAAAATCTGCTGGAGCACAAGAAGCTCACGAAGCCATAAGACCAACAAATTTCGCGAATAAGGAAGCTAGTTCGGATTATAATGAGCAACGATTATATGATCTAATATGGAAGAGAGCGATTGCTTCTCAAATGTCAGATGCTCAAATTGAAAAGACTAACGTCAGCATTGATATTTCCAATACGGATCAAACTTTAAGCGCAAGTGGTGAAGTAGTGAAGTTTGAAGGATTTTTGAAAGTTTATATCGAATCTACTGATGATGAGGAAGAAGGAGAGAATAATGTAACCAAAGGTATGTTACCGCCTTTGCAAGTAGGTCAGGAATTGGATTTGAAGAGAATGCAATCAAGAGAAGGATTCACGCGTCCACCTGCAAGATATAATGAAGCTACCCTTGTTAAAAAGCTGGAAGAAATGGGGATTGGAAGACCTTCTACCTATGCACCTACTATCTCTACAATTCAAAAGAGAGGATATGTGAATAAGGAATATAGAGATGGTAAGGAGCGAAAGTATGTTGAAATGGTGCTTGAAAATGGAAAGGTTGAAAGGACTGAGAAAACAGAAATAACGGGTACTGAAAAGAATAAATTATTCCCAAGTAATTTGGCAATGGTGGTGAATGACTTTTTAGTAGAGCATTTCCCTAATGTTACGGATTACAATTTTACTGCTAAAGTAGAGCAGGAATTTGATGAGATTGCCAAAGGAGAAAAGATCTGGAATAATATGATCAATAAATTCTATGGTGAATTCCATGAAAAAGTTGATGAAGCGGAAAGTATTGAAAGAAAAGATATAAATACTGGGAGAGAATTAGGTATTGACCCGAAAACAGGAAAAAAAGTTATTGTTCGTTTAGGGAAATTTGGTCCGCTGGTTCAACTAGGTGAAACGCCTGATGCAGAGGACGAAAATGCTGAAAAACCTCAATTTGCAAGTTTAAGAAAAGGGCAATTTATTGAAAGTATTACTCTGGAAGATGCCTTGGAATTATTTAAACTTCCTAGAAATTTAGGTGAATATGAAGATAAAAAGATGGTGGCTGCCATTGGTAGATTTGGTCCTTATGTTCGCCACGATGGTAAATTTGTAAGTATCCCAAAAGGTGAAGACCCATTGGATATTACTGCAGATAGAGCTATTGAGTTAATTGAAGCTAAACGAAAAGCGGACCGTGAGAAATTTATAAAGGGATTCGAGGAAGATGAAAATGTTCAGGTTCTGAACGGTAGATGGGGTCCTTACATCAAGTTTGGTAAGAAAAATGTTAAAATTCCAAAAGATAAAGAGCCTACGGAATTGACTTATCAGGATTGTGTGGAATTAGCTGAAAAAACACCAGATAAAAAGGGTGGAAAAAAAGCTGCTGCCAAGAAAAAGTCTACTAAGAAAAAATAGAATTAAAGCCCTTTTAAAAGGGCTTTTTCTTTTCAATTAAGTTTGACAATTGAACTTTATAGCTGTTGATTTACGAATTAATTGTCTTGATTAATTATACTTCAATTTTAATCTATGAATAAAGGAATTCTTTACATGATAATAGCGGGTTTTTTGTTCGCAAGCATGAATGTGTTTGTGAAAATGCTTCCTAATATTCCGGCTGTTGAGATCGTATTTTTTCGATCATTGATCTCATTCATCATGAGTTTTGCCTATTTGAAATACGTTGGGGTTCCAGTTTTAGGAAACAATAAAAAGCTATTAATAGCAAGAGGAGCCGTAGGGGCAGTAGCCTTAACCATGTATTTTTACACACTGCAAAATATTCCTCTGGCAAGTGCAGTAACCATGCAATTTTTATCCCCCATTTTCACCTCAATTTTAGGTGTTTTTATTGTTCGGGAGAAGGTTCATCCAAAACAATGGATCTTTTATATAATGGCTTTTGCCGGCTTAATCATCATACAAGGTTTTGATCCAAGAATATCCATTCAAATGTTTATAATTGGGATAAGCTCTTCCATTTTTGCTGGTCTTGCCTATAATATTATTAGGAAAATTAATAAGACTGAGCATCCGCTAGTCATTGTTTTTTATTTCCCTTTGGTAACCACCCCTTTAACCGGCTTGTATTCTGCTTTTAATTGGGTGATGCCAGTAGGTTCTGAATGGTTGATTTTACTGGCTATTGGCATTTTAACACAGTTCGCTCAATATTTCATGACTATGTCTTATCAATCCGAAGATTTATCAAAAGTGGCTAGCTTGAAATATCTTACTATAATTTATGCCATTGGCTTTGGATATGTATTTTTTGATGAAACCTACAATTGGATTGTGTTTTCTGGGATAGGACTAATATTAACTGGCGTAATTCTCAATGTATGGTTCAAAAATAAATTATCAAAAGTCAACCGTTAAATCCATTTTTTATTCTTCGAAGGATATAGGCATGTCATCGAATTGATAGGAATTCAATTGGGGCTTCCAGTGGTTTTTTACAACTTAAGCTAGTTTTTATAATGAGCTTCAATAAAGATTGTTTTATATTTAAGATTTAATATTCATGTGGCCATGAATTTTGAATGAGCATCAGTAAAGAAAATATCTCAATGGGAAAGGAGAACACCCATTTACAAGTAGAGTTGGAGGCTGTTAAAAAGAAGCTAGCTCAATACCAATTTGCCGCTGCCGGTGCAAATGAAGGTTTGTGGGATAGGGATTTAATATCTGGCGAGGTATTTATTTCTCCACCCTGGCTTACAATGCTTGGTTATGATCCTAAAGAGATTAAAGAATACTTTTCTTTATGGGAAGAATTAATGCATCCGGAAGATCACCAAATAACCGTGAAAGCTCTAGATGATTTTATTGCAGGAATAAAAGATGATTACAATGTTCAATTTCGATTAAGACATAAAAATGGTCATTATATTTGGGTGCAATCTACTGCTAAGCTTACAGTAGATGAAAATAATATACCTATCCGAGTTTCAGGTTCACATCGTGATATAACGGAAAAAAAGAGAAGTGAAGAAATCATAAAGTTAAGTGAGGAGAAGTATAAAAACTTTTTCAAAAATTCACTTATCGGAATCATGAGGGTTCGAAAAGATGATTTAGAGGTTATGGAAATTAACCAAAAGGGCATGAGTATTTTGGCACTTCCACATTTAACCCGACATTTGAAATTAACCGATTTGTTTGTTGATAAAGGAGAGACAGATCGATTTATGGCATTATTGTCAGAAAAAGAATCTCTCGAAGAATATGAAGCTAAATTTCAAAGGTGGGATGAATCAGAAACTTGGGTTTCTATTTCTGCTTCTGAAATTGAAATTAATAAGCAGAATTTTTATGATGTTGTTTTTAGAGATATCAGTGAATTCAAAGAGAATTTGTTAGAACTGCAACGCTTAAATTTTGAATTAGATAATTTTGTTTACCATGCTTCTCATGATATTCGCTCTCCGTTGCGATCCTTGATGGGATTGATAGAAATATTAAAAACTGAATCGCGTCCTGCCGAAATTCGAAAAATTATAGAGATGGTCACGGGTAGTATTAATCGACTTGATAAATTTGTGGTTGATTTATTAGCAATGTCTCGTGATCACAGAATGGAAGAACCAGAGGCAGTTCCTATCAATTTTATGGTGGAAGTAAACAATAGCATTACTAATTTTCATCATGTATATACTACCAAAAATCTTGAAATAAGAACCAAAATTATTCAGTGGTATCCTTTCCATTCGGATCTTACTAAAATTCGTATTATTCTTAATAATTTAATTTCTAATTCAATTAAATATCGAAAGAATTTAGATGAAGGTTTTTCATTTATTAATATTGAAATAGAAACATCAGATAAGGAAGCGAAGTTAATAATTGAAGATAATGGAGAAGGAATTCCTCATGATAAACTAGGGAAAATTTTCGATATGTTCTACCGTGCTTCTGAAAATAGTGAGGGAAGTGGTTTAGGAATGTATATCGTTAAAAATGTGATTCAAAAACTTGATGCTGAAATTAAAGTAGATTCAGAAGAAGGAGAGGGGACAAAATTCGAAATCGTAATTCCAAACAGATACAACATAGAAAACTTTAAATAAAATTGCATGTCAGTTCATAAAAACTCAATCAAAAAAATCACTACTCATCAATTGCATGAAATGAAAAATAGAGGTGAAAAAATCTCTATGTTAACGGCTTATGATTTTTCAATGGCTAAGCTTGTAGATGCTGCGGGTGTTGATGTGATTCTGGTTGGTGATTCAGCATCAAATGTAATGGCCGGGCATGAAACTACACTTCCTATTACTCTAGATCAGATGATTTATCATGCAGCTGCAGTAGTAAGGGCGGTTGAAAGAGCATTGGTAGTTGTCGATATTCCTTTCGGATCATATCAAGGCAATTCTTCTGAAGCTTTAAGGTCCTCTATCAGGATTATGAAAGAATCAGGTGGACATGCAGTTAAAATGGAAGGTGGGGCTGAGATTCAAGAATCTATCAAAAGAATTTTAAGTGCAGGAATTCCTGTAATGGGGCATTTAGGTTTAACACCTCAATCTATTTATAAATTTGGAACCTATACCGTTCGAGCAAAGGAAGAAGCGGAAGCAGAAAAGCTAATTGAGGATGCTAAAATTTTAGAAGAATGTGGATGCTTTAGCATCGTTTTAGAAAAAATACCTGCTGAACTTGCTAAAAGAGTAGCAAAAGAAGTAAACATTCCAATAATTGGTATTGGTGCGGGACCATATGTGGATGGCCAAGTTTTAGTATTACATGACTTATTGGGAATTACTACTGAATTTAAACCAAGGTTTTTAAGACACTACGCTAAATTAGATACTACAATAACAGAGGCTATTGGTAAATATGTAGAAGATGTTAAAAATGTAGACTTTCCTAACCAAGATGAAATGTATTAATAGAAACTGAGTTGATATGTTTTAGAATTAGGGTTAAGGTTCTCGAAACACTCTTTTAAGTGAGAAATATATTACTCCAATAGCTATTAAAACGGTTCCTCCTGCAATTACAAATTCCATAAAAATTTTTAGACCATAAACTTTATGTATGTCATAATGTTTAAGTCATCTAAAAGAAAGCGGTATGAAATAATTTCATCTAGTCTTTCTTTTAATTAATTTCGCATTCTAATTTTTGGAACATGGTCTAGAAATGACCGTTACACTTCATAATTATTAAATAATAAAAAAATAAATCATGTCGAAAACCGCAAAGATTTTATATACCAAAACAGATGAAGCACCTGCTTTAGCAACATATTCTTTTTTACCAATTATAAAAGCATTCACTGATTCAGCAGGAATAGTGGTTGAAACTCGTGATATTTCTTTGGCGGGTCGTATAATTTCTCAGTTCCCTGAAAGACTTAAAGCTGAACAGCAAATCAATGATGATTTAGCTGAACTAGGCGAGATTGCAAAAACACCAGAAGCTAATATTGTAAAGCTTCCAAATATTAGTGCATCAATTCCTCAATTGAAGGCCGCAATTAAAGAATTACAAGCATTAGGTTATAATCTTCCGGATTATCCAGATGAGCCTAAAAATGATGAAGAAAAATCTATAAAGGCAAAATATGATAATGTAAAGGGTAGTGCCGTTAACCCTGTTTTAAGAGAAGGGAACTCTGATAGAAGAGCCCCAAAAGCTGTTAAGGAATATGCTAAGAAGCATCCACACAGCATGGGCAAATGGAGTAAAGATTCAAAAAGCCATGTGGCAAGTATGACTGAAGGTGATTTTTACGGAAGTGAAAAATCACTTACTATCCCTGCTGCTACTGAGGTTAAAATTGATTTGAAAACAAAGTCCGGAAACGTAAAAAACCTTAAAAGTGGTTTGAAGCTGCAAGAAGGTGAAATAATTGATGCAGCAGTTATGAGTGCGGCTTCATTAAATGCATTCTTAAAAGAACAAAAAGAGGAAGCGAAGAAAGCAGGAGTATTGTTTTCTATTCACTTGAAAGCTACTATGATGAAAGTGTCTGATCCAATTATTTTTGGTCATGCAGTTAAAGCTTTCTTTGAACCAGTTTTCAAAAAGCATCAAGAAACATTAGACCAATTAGGTGTTGATGTGAATAATGGTTTTGCTTCTTTATTATCACAAATTGAAGGCTTAGCTGAAGATAAAAGAAAAGAGATAGAAGCTGATATTGAGGCATGCTATAATGATGGTCCAGATTTAGCAATGGTAAATTCTGACAAAGGGATCACGAATCTTCATGTGCCAAGTGATGTCATTATTGATGCTTCTATGCCTGCTATGATCAGAACCTCTGGTCAGATGTGGAATAAGAATAATCAAACTCAGGACACAAAAGCTATCATTCCGGATAGAAGTTATGCAGGCGTTTATCAGGAAACTATAGATTTCTGTAAGCAAAATGGAGCTTTAGATCCTGCTACTATGGGAAGCGTTTCCAATGTTGGTTTGATGGCACAGAAAGCTGAAGAATATGGTTCTCATGATAAAACTTTTGAAATTCCAGAAGCAGGAACTGTAGAAGTTACCGACTCTAATGGAAATGTTTTATTAAGTCATGAAGTATCAGAAGGTGATATTTGGAGAATGTGTCAGGTAAAAGATGCTCCGATTAAAGACTGGGTGAAACTAGGTGTTAACAGAGCAAAGGATACTGATAACCCAGCAGTTTTCTGGTTAGATAGAAATCGTGCACACGATTCAGAATTAATAAAGAAAGTGAATGAGTACTTAAAAGATCATGATACTAATGGCTTAGAAATCAAAATCATGAGTCCTGTGGAGGCTACTCGTTATTCTTTAGAAAGAATTGTAAAAGGGCAGGATACTATTTCAGTGACTGGAAATGTATTAAGAGATTACTTAACGGATTTATTCCCAATTTTAGAAGTGGGGACGAGTGCGAAAATGTTATCTATTGTTCCATTAATGAATGGTGGTGGTTTATTTGAAACAGGCGCTGGAGGTTCAGCTCCTAAGCACGTTCAGCAATTTATGGAGGAAGGTCACTTGAGATGGGATTCATTGGGTGAGTTTTTAGCGTTGGCAGTTTCATTAGATCATTTAGGTAAAACCTTTGATAATGAGAAAGCTAAAATTTTAGGAGCTGCTTTAGATAATGCAACCTCTAAATTCTTAGAAGAAAACAAGTCACCTTCTAGGAAAGTGAATGAAATTGATAACAGAGGAAGTCACTTCTATTTAGCAATGTACTGGGCTGAAGCTTTAGCCAATCAAAATGAAGATGCTGATCTTAAAAAGATTTTCAGTAAAGTTGCTGAAGTTATGAAAGCAAAAGAAGCTCAAATAAATGAAGAATTATTAGAAGCTCAAGGAAAAGCGGTTGATATGGGAGGCTACTATAAACCCGAAGAAAGCATATTGATCAAGCAAATGAGACCAAGCAATACACTAAATGAAATATTAGACTCAATAGTTTCATAATTATATCAAGACCCTTTAGTAAAGCAGATAGCGTACTAAAGGGTCTCTTTATTTCTTTGATTAATCAGGCTATTTCATATTTACATAATTTTAACTATGCCTACATTTAACCTTCCTGCATTACCAATTTGAGTATTGTTTCTTTGGTCGTAAACTGGTAATTGAGCTGATAGTTGGAAACTAATCGAGTTATTTATTCTTAACTCCATGCCACTATCGAAAAAGACGGTAGTGCCTCCTGTAAAATCTATACTATTTCCCTCATCTATGTTTTTTCCGGCACTTTCCATATAAAAGCCAGCTTGGGGTATAAATTGTTTTTTAGGGTTACCAAGCACCAGGAATACATCAGATTGAAAATTAAAGCTATTCGCAAATCTATAGTTATTGTGAGTACTGTTTATTTTATAACTAGATGCAGAAAATAAACCCCATTTACCATTCGTCATGGTATGATTTAATCTCAAGAGCAGATCTAAAGTTCCTGTTCCTGGTTGTATTTCAGGGTCAAATACCTCGCCTGCATTATCTTTTATATTGGTAATCCCGGTAGGTAATTTTAAGCTAAGCCCAGGGATTAGATAGTGAGTGAATTGATCAGTTGTGAATCTAATATTTTTATCTATTCCCACAATAGCATCGCCCAACCCAGATAAGGTCATGGTAGTGTCCGAAACAGGATCTACAGTAGACCATACTTTATTATAATAAACAACCGTGCGTTCGTATGGTAGCAATACATTTAACCTGAAGTTTTTAAAAAGATTTAAATTAGCTCTTAAAGCAAAGGTTGAATATTTTTCAAAATCTTGCTGTTTTTTTTCAAAGAATAGATTAGAACCATCTAATTCATGCATTTGTGGCGATCTTGAAAACATGCGGTGCTCTTGATTGAGATGACTGTAGCCATTGAAAGACATATAATGATAGAATACACCAATATAATTTTTCTGGTCAACAGTCTTAAACTCAAATATATTGCAAACGTCACATGCCAATAATCTGGTTTGTATACCTACTAAAATTAATAGTAAAATTAACTTTTTATTCATTTCAATATTTGTTTATAAATTCTTTGTCAGTTAATGTGTGCAGAAACTCGATAATATCACTTTGCTCTTGATGACTTAGTTTAATTCCGACTTTCCCGCCTTCTTTTAGAAGCGGTGATAAAGTTTCGGATTTTTGAACTCCCTCTGCATAATGCAATAGCACACTTTCTAAAGTTGGAAATCTGCCATCATGCATGTAAGGCGCTGTTAAAGCTATATTTCGTAAAGTCGGAGTCTTATATTTTCCCAGATCCTCAGGATCTCTAGTGATTCGATATCTTCCTTTAAATACCTCTTCAAAAGAGGTGTCGGTAAAAACGGAATCAAGTCCGTTATTATGATAGCTGTAATCTGTAAAGTGATCTGATTGGTGGCAGCTGCTACAATGCTGAGTGAATAATTGAAGTCCTCTTTTTTCAGCCGATGAAAATATATTTTTATCAGCTCTGGCGTATTGGTCGTATTTTGAATTTGCAGAGATCAGGCTACGCTGAAATTGTGCCAAGGCTCTGGAAATGGAAGCAGAAGAAACCCCTAAATTAGGAAATGCCTCCATGAATAAGGGATAGTAATCTGGATCATCAGACAACCAGCCAACAAGGCTATCCAAATCATTATTCATTTCATCTACATGCGTAAGTGGTCCAAAACTTAAAGATTCTAAATTAAGTGCTCCTCCATCCCAAAAAAGACCATCTGCCCAGGCAATATTGGCTAGAGTAGGTGAATTCCTATGCAAGGCCTTTCCTGAAACTCCTAAGTTCGACAGCGCTACACCATCAGTAAAGGCTTTTTCGGGCTTATGGCAGCTTGCACAGGAGACTTTTCCATTGGATGAAAATCGCTGATCGAAAAAGATTTTTTCTCCAAGCAGCACTCCTTTTTCTGTTATTAAATTGCGCTCATTTTGTGGTAGAAAATCACCTAGATTCTCCGGAACCTCTATTGCATATTCTGGTACAAATTCCGTATCATCACAAGCGCTCACTATCATTCCCAAGAGAAATAAAGCTATAGAAATATATTGCTTATGTAATTTTGGCATATCGCATAATTGATAAAAGATTTTAATAGGCGCACAAATACTCTCTTAAGTATTACAAAATCAGCTATTAAAGTTGAATATTTTAAGATTGATTATTTGTGCGCCAATTTGCTAGAAGAAAGAATTACATTTATAATCTTTTCTTCTGTTTTGCTGCTAGTTACATGCTTTGATTCCCCATTATTTTAACCGACTTACTAACATTATCTGCTATTTTATTAGCTTGCTCTGGGTTTTTAAAAGTCATATTCACTAAGTTATCAGGATTGCCTAAATCAATTCCAGAGAAAAACTCCGCAATGTCATAGTTAATCATGATTTCATTTCCATCTTCCATTAGCATAAAATCGGCTGATAAATTGATATCCTTGATAAGAGCATTAGTCCCAATATGATATTTGAAAGCTTCGCCATCAACAGTTCCTTCTGCCACAATAAATTTGTAGCCTGAATTCCAGCTCCAGTAAGCAAAGCCAGGATAATCTTCAGATAAAGCATGATCGGAAGGCCAAGCAGAAGGTTCTATGGTGCTATTCACAAGGGTATCTACCCCAATTTGGAAAGATATATTACCGTATTCTCCACCGGGAACTGTAACGCCTTCATAAATCATTTTATCGGCAGAAACTAATAAAAACAAATCATCCTCTTTCTCTTCAGTGGCATTATCAAGTGCTACTTTTTGTCCGTCTTTTTGCTGTAAGCTTAAGTTTGAAACGTAAAATGATACAGTAGAAAAGACTACTTCGTGATTGTTAATGCTATAAACTTGATCTGTAGAAAATTCCTGATCACCTACGGTAGGATGAAAGTGGAAATTAAAGGATACATCTTCTTGGATGATGTTTTCGTTCATATCGTCATTACAAGAAAACATTAGGATGCTTGCTATTAATAGAATATATAGATTTTTCATTTTATTATATTTTTAATTTTAGAATTAATTTGAAGTGTTAATTGAAAAGAAATTGTTAGCATAATTCTCTGCTATTTTGCTAGCGTTATCTCCGCCCATCGCCACATTTACTTCATTAATGTTGATGTAGTGTGGAGCATCAAATAGAGATAAGACTTCTGCCTTGATTTCTACAGTAGCGGTTGTATTTGCTTTTATTTCGGCCTTAACTTCTTTTTTTATTGTCTTATAATTTTCATTTCCGCCAATGTGATAAACCATTCCTTTTCTGTTACCATCAGATTCGAATATTTCTCCTTCCATCAGCAGGAATTTATAGCCCGTATCCCAGTTCCAAGCCATTTCATTGCTAGGGTCGAGGTCACCTGTATTATCTAAGCTTAGATTTTTTTCAGGATCAATTCCAATGGAAAATTCTATGGAAGAAATTTCTTGTAGCTCTAGATCAGGAATTTCAATAGTTAATTCCTTTCTTGTGCTCGTTTCTTCCAACAAATGATAACTTTCTGGTTCAGTGAAGATGACTTGTCCTTCTTCATCTAAAAACTTTATATTGGAGATGTAATATTTTAATACGGCAATATTAAAATCCACTTCGTCTCTGTTATACCGAAAGCCTTCAAACTGCAATGGTTCGCCATTTAACAGATTTTCAAATTCAATTTTTAAAGTGCCTTTATCAATTTCTTCATTCTCAGTACAAGAAGTGAAGGTTAGCGCCAAAAAAAGAGGCAAGGCATATATAAATTTGTTTTTTATTGTTTTCATATTTTTCTTCAATTGTTAAAAAATTCATATCTAAATCACGCAGTTAGTGAGGGTTAGAGAAATCCGGATTATTTAAGAATGATTCGTCTGTCAACATGTGTAAAAAAGCGATCACGTCTTTCTTTTCTTTTTCAGTTAAGTGTAGCCGAATTTCATCATGAACATTTATAGGCTCGTTGCTACCTTCGATGATTAAAATATCCAAGGTTTCACTTTTTTTAATGCCCGAATTGTAATGATCTAATACTTCTTCCAGAGTTTCAAATCGTCCATCGTGCATATAAGGAGCCGTTACAGCAATATTCCTTAAGGTTGGGGTTTTAAATCGCCCTTTGTCTTGAGGCTTGCCTGTAACTGCCATTAAGCCATCATCCATTGTCTCATCATTATCTAACCCATTGTTATGAAACCCTTGAAATCCATCAATATCGCCTGAAGTAAGCGGTCCCAAATGACAATCTCCACAATTAGCACCTCTCAATTGACCTGGAATTGGATGTGTGAAAAAAAGGTTCATCCCGTTTAATTCCGATTGAGTAGGCTCAATTTCGCCTCTCAAGTATTGGTCATATCGAGAATCCGATGATATTAATGCCCTTTGAAACTGTGCAAGTGCGTTCCCGATTCTTTCCACATTGATGTCATAAGAACCAAAAGCTTTTTGAAAATCAGCAGCATACCCTTTCTCTTCCAACTTTTTAACTGCCTGCTCTAAAGGCAAATGCATTTCTATTGGATTTTGAATTGGATCAAGCGACTGATCTTTTAAGCGATCGAATTTTCCCGACCATGTGAAATTTTCTGTCCACAGCAAATTACTTAGCGACATTGCGCTTACTTTTCCTAGCCTTCCTTCAAATCCTTCGCTTTTCGCCTTTCCGTCAGTAAATGCCAATTTTTGTTGGTGACATGTACCGCAAGAAATGCTATTATCCGCTGATAAAGCTTTTTCATAAAATAGCTTTCTTCCTAGTTCAAATCCATTTTTTGTGATGGGGTTGTCACTAGGTATGCGTTCCTTGTAGTCTCCAAAATAAACTGGTGGGTTTATTTGATAACTGTCTTCTACAACTGGAGAGTATTCTTCAGGATTGCACGCTATTAACCAAGGATATAAGGAAAGCAGAAATAAAATTCTACTTTTCATTATAGAGTATCGTCAATTAGTTAAAACTTGTGATTATTAAGGATTAGGCTAATAAACGAGGGGGATGGGTAATGTCAAATTCAAATAAGAATTTGTATATATTCGAGTAATCAGGGTAAAAGTGAGTATTTGGAATATCTGCGTTAAATACTTTAATGCTAAGTGTTTTTGGACTATTATCAAGCTGAATCTGCTCTGTTAAAGTGTTTTTTTCTGAACTCTTTTTTTCAGCTTCTTTTTTCAATTGGTCATTTAAATAACAACTTCCATAACACATCGTCATGGGTTCGTCTTTGTTCACACAAAACAATTCCGCTAATCTGTCTCTATTTACTTCAAAATTAAGTCTGATGACCATGAACATGAAGGTATGGCAGAGAAAAAATAGTAATAGCGTTATGGTGATGACTTTTTGCTTCACGTTTACAAAAGTAGGTGTTATTTTATCTTTAATCAATTGCAACAAAAAATAGTTCGTTAAATCATAACGTTTAAGGTGTAGAATGTAAAAAAAATTAGATTGTTCGTTACAAATGTTACTTAAATCTTACTTCTTTGGATGATTCTTTTTTATCGATAAGGCTTCAAAAATAGTCGATAAAATTATTTTTAAAGTTTTTTTTATATTTTTGATATTGAAGTAAATTAATATTATGCCATTAACTCCACTTACTGAGCCATTAGGAAATCAAAGAGCTTCTCATCTTCTAAGAAGAACTGTATTTGGTGCAACTCCAGATTTAGTTCAGGAATTTTCTCAACTCACACCTCAACAGGCAATCGAAAGACTTTTTATATCAGACCTTCCATTGCCAGAGCCTCCAATAGACCCTGCAACAGGTCAAGAGTGGATGCTAACTGGAACTACAGATGCTAATAGTGAGGGCTTTGAGTTAGAACAATACTTTTTAGGTTGGCAGATGGGGCAGTTTTTAGCGCCAAATGTAGAAGAGAATCAGAAATTACCCTATATTTTTAGAGAAAGGCTTGTCTATTTTCTTCATACACATTTTACAACTAAAAGATCAGTTGTAGGAAGCAGTAGAGCCTTATATTTTCAGAATCAGCTTTTTAGAAAATTTGCATTTGATCAATTCTTCACGATAGAAGATTCGCTAGAGCCTTTGAACTTTAAAGATTTAGTATTGAAGGTTTCTTTAGATAATGCCATGTTAAGGTTTCTCGATGGAAGGCTAAATGTTAAAGGAAGTCCTAATGAAAATTTTGCTCGTGAACTTTTAGAACTTTACACAATTGGTCGTGGTCTTGAGGGAACTGATAAAGGAAGTAGTGAAGTAGGAGATTATGGTACTTTTACAGAGCTGGATGTACAAGAAGGTGCTCGAGTTTTGTCAGGTTTTAATACTGATCAAAATTTTAGTTTCATAGATGAACAAACCTCTTTGCCCACAGCGATAGCTAAAGGAGATGGTTTGACAGCAAGTCAGCATGATAATGCGAGCAAAAAATTAAGCTTTAGGTTTGGCGAGGCTGTAATATCTCCAAATCCTGAGTTACAATTAAATGGTCAAGCTACTTACGAAAGTGCTGTTGATGAAATTAAACAGTTTGTTGATGTAATTTTCCAGCAAGAGGAAACAGCAATTCATATCTGCAGAAAATTATATAGATTTTTTGTGTATCATGAAATTAAAGAGGAAACTCAAAATGGTGTCATAAAAGATATGGCAACCGTCTTTGTAGAAAGTGGTTTTAGTTTACAAGCTGTCCTGACATCACTATTCCAAAGCAGAGAGTTTTATGAAGGAGGTGATGGCTTAACGGATGATAATTTTGGTAGTATTATTAAAAGCCCAATTGATTTAATTATTGGCCATGCAAGAAATTTCGAACTTCAATTACCAGATTATCTTACAGATGCCACTACATTTTACGAATTCACAAATGAGTGGCTCAATACTATGAGAATAATGGGCCTTAATTTTTATGAGCCTTTTGAAGTAGCGGGTTACCCAGCCTATCATCAGTTTCCAATTTATCACCGAGGATGGATTACTACCTCTTATTTAACTCAAAGATACGCTTACGTTCAAAGAGTGAGTAGAGCTGATATGATGGAAATGTCTGTTGCTATTTCTACACCAATACAATATGTGGAAAAATATGTAGATAATGCTATCGCTGCGAATGCTAGAGAACTTGTAGTTGAAGTGGCAAATCAGTTTTTAGCTCTAACGGAGAATTTAGGTTTTCAAAATGAAGGAAGTAGTCCGCTTACAGAAGAAAGGTTGAATTATTTTCTCAATGCATTTTTGAAAACTTTTCAGATAGATGAAAACCCTGAAGAAGCATGGACTTTCAGATGGACACAGGGTGTTGATCGCGAAACGGTTGAAAGACAACTTCAAGATTTATTTAATGCTATTTTACAATCACCAGAATATCAATTGATGTAGGTTATGGATAGAAGAAAATTTATAAAAAGATTAGGATTTGCTGCTGGTGGTGCTGTTGCTTTTAATGGTATCCCTATAAAATTATTGTCTTCTCATCAGCCATTAAAAAGTCTATTGCCGAAAAGTGACAACGACAAGGTATTGGTAATCCTTCAACTACATGGAGGGAATGATAGTACAAATAGTTTTATTCCGATTGATAATTATGATCTTTATTACAGTAGGAGAGCCAATATTGCCATTCCATATAAAAGTGGCAATCGGACCTTAATTCCTTTAGATAGTACTTTAAACCCTGCCGATCAAGTCGGTCTTCATCCTGACATGATTGATTTTAAAAGCATGTATGATAGGGGGCATGCAGCAGTGTATCAGGGGGTTTCTTATCCTAAAAATAATGGGTCTCATTTTAGAGGAAGAGACATTTGGTTCATGGGTGGAGATTATGATGATTATTATTCTTCTGGATGGGTAGGGAGATATCTCAATCATATTTATGCTCCATCTGAGTATCCTGATGATTTCCCAAACGCAGGCATGCCAGACCCATTAGCTTTAGAAATGGGAAATGATACTTCATTATTATTTCATCAGGAAGGGAATATTCCAACATCTATTTCATTAGGAAATAGCCCTGGGCAACTGCTGAATCAAATTGAAAATTTAGAAGGATTTGCAGATGAAGGGATAGATCCAAGAGGTTTGCCACCAGAACATTTAGCAGGCTCTCCTTATAAAAAGGAAATGGATTGGATATTAGGATTAGAAGATAAATCTGAAACTTACATTAAAAGACTAGGAGAGATTTATCAATCTTCTAATGAAACTAAAGTAGATTATCCTGAAATATATCCGTTTAATGCGCCATCAGGTAGCTTACGAAATCCTCTAAGCGGGCAGCTTCAATTAGTAGCTCGTTTATTAGGCGGTGATATAAAAACTAAGGTTTTTCTAGTGAAAATTGGAGGATTTGATACTCATGCAGGACAGGTGGAAGGAAGTAATACTACCATGGGGGTTCATGCTACTAAAATGTATCATATTTCGGCTGCAATGAAAGCATTTCATGAGGATTTAAAAGCTCGTGGTTTACAAGATAGAGTCTTGACCATTAGTATGAGTGAATTCGGTAGAAGAATTCCATCAAACGGAAGTTACGGTACCGATCATGGAAAGGGTGGAGCGGTAATGGTATTTGGAAATCGAGTGAATCCTGGAGTATTTGGTACTAATCCGGATTTAACTCAAAGTAATATAGGATTACAATTTGACTATAGACAGCTCTATGCTAGTATTCTTCATGAATGGTTGGGAGTAGATCAAGCAAGTATTAATAACGATATCTTTTTTAAAGATTTTTTCAACGCATCTGATGAAAATGGGAATCCATTACCTGATGTAGAAATGATTTCTAATAGCATTACAGGAACAAATTCTTGGTTAGGTAAGCATTATAATGTGGCTAATCCATTTCCAAATCCAGCAGCAGATTCAACCAATTTAAAGATTCAATCAAATGAGGCTGGAAAGGTAAGAATTGAAATTATTAGCATAACGGGACAATCAATTGGTGTGATGATGAAGCCTTTAATGCAAGGTAGTAATGATATCAAATTGGACTTAAGTGGATTAAAATCCGGTATTTACCAAATCAGAATTAATGCCAAAAATATAAATGACTCTAAAAAATTAATCAAGAACTGATTTATGTTGAATATTAAATTATTCAGAGTATTTGTAGCTCTGATATTGTTTGCTTTAGCTTTAAATCCTGCTTATAGTCAGTTGAGGAAGCAAAAGCCTAAACCAGGTAATCAAGCGCAAGAATTCTTACAAACACAATGGTGGTTAGGAATTAGAGGAGGGACTAATATTACACAAACTACATTGATTGAAAGCTTTTCAGGGTTAAATCCTATCAATTATAATGAAGATAAGCTAGTAAAAGAATACGAAGATTTTGTTGATCCAGCCTTTCATATTGGGTTGGATGTCACTTTTTATCACAAGGGATTTTCTGTAATGACTTACCCAACTTTTTTTAGAAATAATATCAACTACAATAGTGAGCTCGCTTGGTCAGGAGAAACGGATAGAGATCAGTATGAAACCAGTTATCAGGTAAGACAAAGCATTACTTTTTTAGAGCTTCCAATTGCTGTTAAATATGATATTCTGGGAGAAAAAATTAGACCGTTTGTGATGGCTGGAGCATTTTATGCTTTTGCTTTTGATGCTAATAAAGAAGTTAATGTATTTGAAACCGATTATGCATCCGGTGAAGCCGTAGAATTTGAAAGAGCCAATATCAAATTAAATAATAGGGAAGAAGTATTAAACAATTATGGAGTATTGGGTGGAATAGGTGTGAGTTTTGACTTTTGGAATATTAGGTCAATTATTGATGTTCAGTATCGACATAGTTTTCAGTCAATTGTAAATGATCAAACCCGATTTGATGAGAATACTTTTTCATCATTTGGTGAGGTGCAAGATGACTATAGTCTACAAAATTATAGCGCCTCAGTAAGTTTTGTTTTTCCACTTCGATTTATTGATTCTCAGTTTAAAGCATTATGAAAATTATCAATCTGAAATTAATTTTATTAAGCTTAATTATTTTTTCTGCCTGTTCTGAAGAGGAAGTTTCCCCCCAACAATCTTTCCTGAAGATATATGATGATGCAAATTATAATGCTGCTTACAGTCCGGTAGGTTTACAAAAAAATCTAGATAACTTTTATATATTATCTGAAAGAAGTTTAAGATCTAGCGATTTTTCAGGAATAAATATAGTGACTACTGATTCCATTGGTAATTTTATCAATGAACAGCCGCTAGAAGAAAACCTTGTGGCACCTACTAAATCTTTACAGAAAATTGGGAATACACTTTATTTTTTCTGTATGGATCGAAATACTTTGAGGCCATATTTGGCAAGTATTAGCGAAAATGGCGAATTATCTACTACAGCTTTAAATACGACAGCTTCTTATCCATTAGCGGCTAATACTACTTCAAATAATAATTTATTATTACTGTCCTATGATCCAGATGGTTTAAATACAATTCTTACTGAAGTCAGTCGGGAAGGACAGATTTTACAACAGGCTGCATATTCTATTGGGCCAGGTAGCGATGTTCAAGACCCTATAGTGGATCATTTTACAAAGAGAAGTGCTCGCTTGCCATTTTTCTGTGGACAAACTGCAGGGGATAGATATTATTTTAATGGCTTTTTCAATTATACACTTTCTTTAGTATTTACTGACTTTAGTGATAATCCAACGGGTGTTTTACAAGGACAAGGAACAGACGCAGGCTTAAAAGCTGCATTTCCAACAACAGGTTCAGACTTTGCCATTGTTGGCTATCAATTTGCGGATCATTTTATGAATGCTAAAACTACATTGCCAATTAACGAAATTAACTCATCAGTAAATTTATTTGATAGAAATATACCCGAGATATCGGAAAAGGCAATATGCAGAATTACAGCCTATTCTTCCAGCACTACCGATTACACTGTAATAGCTTCTGAAACAGAAGGGAGACAAGTAGTACTTTATTTTTATAATATTAATTCAGGGCAACTAGAAGCTACTTATTACCTAGGGACTTTAAATCCATTTACATTATCAGATATTATAGCATTGGATGATGGTGGGATTGCCATTACTGGAACCACTTTTTTAGCTGGAAGATTTGAAAGAATTTATCTGCAAAGAATTAATAAGCAGCAGGTTTTGGATATTTTATAAATCTGGAATTGTATTTTAGCAAATTATACAATCATAAATTACAAATTGAGGTCTTCTAATAAACAACAGTTCTTATTCGGTAAAATAAAGGAGGTACCATTTTATTTTCATTGGATTTCAGAGTTCTTTCATAAGTCTAACATCAAAGAATCAAATAAATTAAGTGACCAAACTTGCGATGATTTAGATTTTGAAGAGCTTTTTATGTTCCTAGATAGAACGAATTCTAGTGTTGGGCAACAATATTTTTATTATCAACTCAGAACAATTTCTAAGGACGCAACTATAAAATCTGAGGACGAGGTCATTATTGATGAGATCGCTAATAATCTTAATTTTAGAAAAACCGTGGAGGATAAGCTTCGATCCTTAAATAGCACTGAAGCATATTACATCTCTAAACTCTTTCAAGAAAAGTCATTTGAAGTACCTAGGTGGTATAAGTTACTTCCGATTTTAACATTAATGACATTATTTTCCTTAATAGGGCTCCTTATATTTCCTGATTTAATTTATATTATTCCATTTCTGCTAATAGCTAATATGTGGATTCACTACAGGAATAAGAATAATTTAGATTATTATATTTCTGCTTTACCAGAATTAGTGAAACTTTATAAGGTAAGTCATTTTTTCACTAAAAAGTATCCCAATTATTTCGCTAAACAAGATATTTCCAAATCACTGCATGAGATTAAGAAAATGAAAAAACATTTCTATTTATTCCAGATGGAAAATAGATTGCAGGGAGACGTTACTACTATCTTATGGGGATTATTAGAACTGTTTAAAATTTCACTACTACTAGAGCCAATCCTTTTTAGAAAACTTATTACTAAACTCAATACTAATAAGCTTGATATAAAGAACCTGCATTCTTTTATTGGTAAATTAGACATGCTTTATTCGGTTAGTTCATTAAGATCAGGTTTAAATACTTATAGTAAACCTGATTTTCACAATCAAGAGTTTAATCTCATAGCTAAAGGAATTTATCATCCGTTAATTCCAGATTGTATTAAAAATGATATCAATACATCCGGTAAATCTGTTTTGTTAACAGGATCGAATATGTCGGGTAAAACAACTTTTATCAGAACAATTGGGATAAACCTAATCACTGCTTTGAATTTAAATACATGTTTTGCTGATTCAATTCAACTACCTTTTATGAATTTATTATCAGCCATTAGAATTAGTGATGATTTAATGAATGATAAAAGTTATTATTTTGAGGAGGTTGCTACAATCAAAAATATTATTGAAAACTCATATAATGAAAGCTATAGTTTAATTTTGTTAGATGAGATATTTAAGGGTACTAATACTGTTGAAAGAATATCGGCTGGTAAAGCTGTTTTATCTTATCTAAGTAAAAAGAATAATTTAATATTTGTATCGACTCATGATATTGAATTAGCAGATCTTTTAAAGAATGAGTTTAATTTATTTCATTTTAATGAGTCAATAGAAAACGATAAAGTTTCTTTTGACTATAAATTAAAGCAAGGAAAGGTTAAAACCAGAAATGCTATCAATATTTTGAAACTTTCAGATTATCCTGACGAAATAATTAAAGATGCGTTTAGTACAGTAAAGAGCATGGAAAGTAAGTTTTAATAAAAGCTTAACTATTTTTTCTCAATTGCTTTATAGCCACTTCAAAATCTTTAGGATATGGAGCTTCTGCACTTATCTTTTCCCCATGCAAATCAGTTAAAATTAGACTTTTAGCATGCAAGGCAAATCTTTTAATAATTGATTGTTCTTCAGTTTCTTTAGCGGCATGGTAATTTCTTTTTATTGCAGATAAAAACAATGGGTTACCTCCATAGGTTTCGTCAGCCGTAATGGAAGCCTTTAGAGAAGCTAAATGAACTCTTATTTGGTGCATTCTACCTGTTTCTGGTTTGCAAGCTACTAGGCTATGTTTTTTATAACTCTCAATAGTGTTGAAAATGGTTTTCGCATTTTTACCTTGCCTGTGTGATATTTTTACATAGCCTGAAGCAGTAGTATGCAGCGGTAAATCAACTATTTCATCTTTAAATTGATGCAAACCATCCACAATTGCATGATAGGTTTTATCTACTTGTCGGTGCTCAAATTGTATTGATGCATTTCTATAAGCTTCAGCATTTTTAGCTATTAATAAAACCCCTGATGTTTCTTTATCTAATCTGTGGCAAATCTGATAATCATCATTGTAATCTTTAACTAAGGATAAAATAGTTACTGTGTCATTTCTGTCAGCTAACGTTGAAATGAATGGCGGTTTATTAATAAATATATAATCATCGGACTCATCAATGATGAGAGGCTTTATAGATTTGTAATACATTTTGAGAAATAAATTTAATCGGTTTCCGATTCTTCTTCAGCAATAGGAACGTAAGGCTCTGGAGCTTTTTTAACAGGAAGTTTAAAACTAAACAGAGAGCCCTTGCCCAATGTACTAGTAACAGATACAGATGAGCCATGAGCTTCAATTATGTGCTTAACAATTGCCAAGCCTAAACCTGTACCACCTCTTTCTTTTGATCTACTTTTATCAATTCTGTAAAAGCGTTCAAAGATCCTCTTGATATGTTCAGGTGAAATTCCTGCTCCATGATCCTGAATCGCAACCGTTACATCTTTATCACTGATTTCAAAACCGACCACAATTTCGGTATTTTCATCCGAATATTTGATCGCATTGGAGATCAAATTTACGATTACTTGATAAATACGTTGATAATCGGCTATGACGTGAATAGGGGATTGATAATCCTTGTCAAATTGAAGAATAATATTTTTCTTATCTACTTTCCCTTCAAATTGATCAAATACATCTTGAACTAAAGCATAGATATCAATTTCTTCAAAATGCATTTTTATTTCACCAGCTTCGATATGAGAAAGTGTTAGCAAATCATTCACTAACATTTCAAGACCATCTAAACTTTTGGCTGCTTTTTTTAAAAATTTACCTCTCACTTTTTTATCACTAACGGCTCCATCTAAAAGTGTATAAACAAAGCCCTGTGCCGCAAAAATTGGCGTTTTAAGTTCGTGTGAAACATCTGCTAAAAATTCTCTTCTGTAGGTAGCCATTCGTTTTAGCTCATCAATTTCTTGTTGTTTATTAGCTGCATAGCTAAAGATTTCCTGATTAATTTTACGAAGTGGATTTAATGACTTTTGATCATTCATGTCATTCACGAAAGAGTAATTTTTTTCTCCTAGTTTATTGAAAACCTCATAAAGCTTGTTAATCTCTTTAAAGAAAAGAAATTCTAATACTATACTAATTAGTAAATAAGCTGAGGAGGAGGATAATATGAAAGTAAGTATTAATGCTATATTACTTACTCCTTCCAATAAACTTAGAAAAGCAGTAGTTACAATGGCAATTGATATTGCCAATAAAATTGAAACACCTCTAGAATTAAAAAGCATATTTTAATCCATATCAAATTTATAGCCCACACCTTTTACAGTTGAAATGTAGCCTTCACCTACTTTTTCCCTTACTTTACGAACGTGTACGTCCACTGTTCTCGCTAAAACATATACGTCTGAACCCCAAATATTTTGCAATAAATCATCTCTATTAAATACTTTATTAGGATTTTGAGCAAGGAAGTAAAGTAATTCAAACTCTTTTTTAGGCAGGGAAACTTGTTTGCCATCAACTGTTACGGTATAACTTGTGCGGTCAATGGACAATCCTCCAATGTTGATTTTATTGCTATCTTTTTGCTTTTTAACATCTCTTCTGAAATAAGCGTTAATTCTACTCATTAGAGCCCTTGGCTTGATGGGTTTTGTAATATAATCATCAGCGCCATTTTCAAAGGCTGCTACTTCCGAATACTCTTCTGAACGAGCCGTTAAAAAAATGATAAAAGCATTTGCAGCTTCTGGGATTTCTCTTAATTGCCTACAAGTTTCAACACCATCCTGATTAGGCATCATAATATCTAATAGTATAAGCTGTGGTTGAAATTTCTTTGCTTTTTCAATTGCAGACTTACCATCAGTTGCAGTTTTTACTTCATAGCCTTCTTTTGTAAGGTTATAATCTAGTAATTCTAAGATGTCTGATTCATCGTCAACGACAAGCACTCTATGGTTTTGCTTGTTTCCCATGGTTATTTAAGATTTTGTTTTAGGCTAAATTCGCTAAAAATATCTATAAATTAAGCGATAAATGTGGTAATAACAATTTCTTAATATCTAATTAAACTTTAAGATACATTTGTTATAAAGAATTAAAATTATTCTGATAATAATTCAACATTTTAAGAATGTCGCCATTAAAACTTTCTTCTAATTGCTTTTTCAATGTATAGTAATTTCCACTATACCTTTTATATGACAGTAAAAAAGCATTGTTCACATCCAATTCAGTTTGTACATAATTTTTGTATTCCACATTTTTAAAAGGCTGTTCAGATAGTTCTTTTTTGAATTTTTCAATAAATTGATATTTGAGATTTTCCTTTTTTACAACGCTATATCCTTCAATTTTTCTGTAAAAGTTTTCGAATCTATTTAAGTAATTATTTATGAATCGATTGAAAAGATGTCTGTCTTCTAGTTGATCTAGGTAATTTTTGTATTCTTCACTTTGAGTTAAGTTCGCTTCTTTAAAATATAGCTTGGTAAATTCCTGACCGAAAAAAGAGGCTAAGTTTTCATTAAAATCAATGCTATCTCTTATAAAAACCTCATCATGCGTAAGTTCATGTAAAATCAATTCAATCAATCTGCCATCAGTATTATTCAAAACATTACTTAACAATGGGTCATTTAACCATCCTAATGTTGACCAGGCTCCTGCAGTTCTTAATCGAGTATCATAGCCTTTGTGCCTTAAATCCTTCTCTAATTTTTCAGCTTCTTCTTTTATGAAAAAGCCTTTATAAGCTACTTTTCCTAATACAGGGAACTTCCACTCGTAATTTTCCAATTGATAAGGTAATGCTGCAGTAACTACCCACATTAATTCTTTGCCCTTTTGGTCATACATCTTTTCATATTGGCCATTAGCTTCAAAACCCAAACTGTTTTGAGCGAATTCTTTTACTTTTTTTACGAGCTGTATTTTTGATTTTAAAGAATCAGGGTAAGATTTATCAGTTAAATAATTATCAAGGGGTTCAGCATAATACATGATTGACAGCTGTCCTTTTGCTTGATGAAAACCGTAAACCACAAGTTTCCATTTCCAAATCAAGAAAATGGATATAATGATGAAAGTTATTAGAATAATTTTTCTGAAAACTGATTTCAATTATTTATTCGTTATGGGCAAGGTTTTGAAAATATTAAAGTAAACTGCGTGGGAAAATTCAAATATTTTATTCCCGAAATCCCAATAGGGTTCAAAACGAAGCAGCAAAGTAGAAGATTCACCGATTTGAAATTCATTCATAACTCTAAGAATCAATAGTTCGCGTTGATCTTCAAAAAATCTAGAGTTTGGATCAGTGGAATATGATTGGTAAATCCTACCGCCTTTATAGGAATAAAAGTGATCTCCTTTCCAATAACTCAGCATAAAATCACCTACTTTAGTTTCTATTGTACCATTTAGATAATAGCCATATCCTTGAATAAACGGAAGTCTAAATTCTCTACTGTCATCTATATAATGGAGAAAATATCCTTCCAGTTTATGACCCTCAAAAAAATCAAATTTATTTTTCCTTTCGTAAGAAAATCCAAATGCATTGTTGAAACGTGTAACCAATGGTTGCCCTCTGAGTGCATCAATTTGTCCTGCTCTATGATAACCTCTGAATTGATAATGAAAACTTAAAGTGTTGTTATGTTTTTGATAGAAATCATATCTACCTACAACTCCTCCTGATACTTCTTCTTTGAAAGGAGAATCTTGATAAATCATTTTCTCCCAGTTAATCCATGCATCAAAAAATATTTTATCAGTATTATATAAATACTGAAGACCATTTTCAAGAGGATCAACCATTAGCCTTTCAAAATCTTCAAGCGGTTCTAACATTTTATGATGTATTGATCCGTTATAATTCCCGAATATAAGTTGACTATTATTCCAATTGTAAAGAATGCTGATATAGGGTATGGAATAGGTTAAATTATTATTTCCAAAATCTTTCTGTAAAAAAATACCTGCCTGAAGATTTACTTGTTCATGCAATTGGTATCCAATACTAGGTATAAATCGAGTGCCGAATAGCGTATATCCTTTTACAATTTCATTAAAATACTCATTGTTTTTGTTGAAGGCTAGCACTCTTAAATTAAAACTGAAAGGATCATCTAATGTACTGTCAATTTCTATTTTTTGCTCAAATCCAGAATTGTCTAATTGTGCTAATAAAGGATTAATACAAATAACTATAATAATAAGAGAAACATTAATAAATTTGAATTGCATAAATTTAGTTCTAAAGCGACTAGATAGCATTTGGCAATTGTTTCTTTTCCTGCTAAATTCGATGCAGCAATTTACACATTAGCCCTATACAATTAATAAAAGATGAGCGAAAAAAGCGAAAAATTAAAAGCATTACAATTAACAATTGATAAACTCGATAAAACTTACGGGAAAGGTTCTGTAATGAAGTTGAGTGATGAGAAAGTAGTCGATGTTCCTGCAATCCCAACAGGTTCTTTAGGTTTAGATATAGCCTTAGGTATTGGTGGAATTCCCAGAGGTAGAGTGATTGAGGTATATGGTCCTGAATCATCGGGTAAAACGACCTTAGCTATGCATTGTATTGCTGAAGCTCAGAAGAAGGGAGGAATGGCAGCAATAATTGATGCTGAGCATGCTTTTGATAAATCGTATGCTGAAAAATTAGGGATTGATACTGAGAATTTATTGATTTCCCAACCTGATAGTGGTGAGCAAGCATTAGAAATTGCTGAACATTTGATTCGCTCCGGAGCATTAGATATTGTGGTAGTAGATTCCGTAGCAGCTTTAGTACCTAAAGGTGAGCTTGAAGGCGAGATGGGGGATAGCAAAATGGGACTTCAAGCCAGATTGATGTCTCAGGCTTTAAGAAAATTAACGGGTGCTATTAGTAAAACAGGCTGTGCATGTATTTTTATTAACCAGTTAAGAGAGAAAATTGGGGTTATGTTCGGTAATCCTGAAACTACAACCGGTGGTAATGCATTGAAATTTTATGCTTCTGTAAGATTAGATATTAGAAGAATTGGGAGTATAAAAGAGGGGCCAGATAATATTACAGGAAACAGAGTTAAGGTTAAGGTTGTGAAAAATAAAGTAGCTCCTCCTTTTAAAGTGGTTGAGTTTGATATTATGTATGGTGAGGGAATTTCTAAGGTTGGTGAGATCATTGATTTAGGGGTTGAATTAGATGTGATTAAAAAGGCAGGTTCATGGTTCTCTTATATGGATAATAAGTTAGGGCAAGGTAGAGATGCTGTTAAATCTTTAATTTTAGATAATCCTGAGTTGATGGAAGAATTAGAGACAAAAATTAGAGCTAAAATAAACGGTGAAGATTTAGAAGAAGCAGAACCAAAAACAAAAAAGAAATAGAAAAAGAAATAATTTAAAAAATGGAATCAAAAGCAGCTGCATTATGCAGCTGCTTTTTTTTGTAAAGTTCACTAAAGCTTAACATAGATATTGAATATTCTTTTAAAATTTATTTTACATTTATAAGTAAATGAATACAGAGTTAATTAAGAAGAATAGTCAATATAAAAGTATCTTAACCGTTTTGAATGGGAACGATTGGCTTTTGTTTATGGCTACTTTTGTTAGAAGAATTAATCCTGTTACTATAATATTTTGGCTTTATTTAGGCTCTTTATTAGTAGCTTTTCTAATTTCGATTTTTGCCTTCAATTTAATGCTACTAAATTCTAGAATTTGGATAATTGGAATTATCGGAGGCTTACTTCTTTCTCTTTTAGTTACTCCTATATTGCATGAGTTTATACATTCATTTTTTTACAAATTGCTAGGAGCGAAAAAGGTAGTGTTTAAGTGGAGTAAAAGGTTATTAAGGTTTAACATCTATTCATCTGATTTTGTATTAAGCAAGAAAAATTATTATGTAATTAGTTTAGTCGCATTTCTATTATTTTCAGTCACCCCATTTACATTATCATTTTTCTTTAACAATGTTCTTTTTTTGCTTTTACAGTCTTTATCTATTTTTCATTCTTTTTATGCATTAAAAGATTTAGCGGTTTGTTCTTATTTATATAAACATCACAATAGTTATTTACATATTGGTCAGGATGAGCGTGCCGTTTTTTACAAGAATATAGAATGATTTTACCAACCCTGATTTAATTTTAATCGTTCTCAGAATGAACTTTAAAATTAAATTGAAAATGAAATTAATTCTTGTAAAATTTAGTCTGATCCTATTGAGTGCCTTTTTTATTGTAGCTTGTGGTTCTAAGGAAGCAGATATTGAAAAGTTGAAATCTGAAACCATTGCGATTCATGATGAAGTAATGCCTAAAATGGATGATATCATGAAACTTAAAAAATCACTAAGAAATGAAATGGATAGCACCCAATCTAATGAAGAAATTCAGCGATTAATTATTTCACTGGAGGAGGCTGATAAAGCCATGATGAACTGGATGCGTAATTATGATCCTAGAATGGAGAATTTGACAGAAGAAGAAAAGATCGAATATCTAAACGAACAAAAGTTATCAATTTCGGAAGTGAGCAAAAAAATGAATAAAAGTATTTCTGAAGCAGAAGAGTATTTAAAATAATTTAATTAGAACAGTTGGAAAGAACCTTTTCAACTGTTTCTATTTCTACCATACCTTTCTCATTTCCCCAACTGTTGTAAACATAAGTAGATATTTCAGCTATTTCCAGATTTGTAAGTCTACTTAAAGCCGGCATTGCTTGATTATACGTTTTACCATTTACTTTAATTTCTCCTTTTATTCCATTTTTAATTCCACATATAGTTCTTGGAATATTTTCAAGCATATAATCTGAGTTAGCCAGAGGAGGGAAAAGTTTTCCTAAACCCTCTCCTTTATCTTGGTGGCAGTTACTGCAATGTGTTGTATACAGCTGTTTGCCTTGAATCATATATTTAGCAAATTTCTGCATTTTAGCATCAGAATAATTTGCTGTTGCAGAGTTTTTAAACTCTTCATAACTACCGCAAGCAGACAATAATATTATAAAGGCAATTGCTAAATAGAATTTATTTCTCATAGGTTTTTAGGAGTAAATCGATATCCGTAATTAATTTATCAACTTCTTCTGATTTTGTGCCATCATAAACACCTCTGATCTTTCTTTCTTTATCAACTAATACAAAAGCACCGCTGTGAATATAACCACCGGCTTCATTTTCATCTTCCATGGCAGTTACCATATATCCTTTTTGACCTAATTCGTAGATGTCCTCTTTATTTCCAGTAACGAAATGCCATTTTGGTGCTTCTACGCCTAATTTTTCCGCAAAGTCATGTAATAAGGCTACTGTATCATATTCTGGGTCTATTGAATGTGAGATGATTCCTACTTCAGGATTATCTTTATAGGCTTCATAAACTCTTAGCATTTCCTTCTTCATAGTTGGGCAAATGGTAGGGCAGGAGGTAAAGAAAAAATCAGCCACATATACCTGACCTTCAAATGATTCAGGAGTCACCCAATTACTATCTTGATTTACTAATTTAAAGTCAGGAATTGTATGATCAACCGTATCAATTACTTTTTGCCCATCTACAATCTTTTCAATATATTCTTTTCTTCCCAAAACAGGGAATTCAGCTTTTTTATTTTTTTGGTTTTCAAATCCACAAGCAAATAGAATAAGGCTTGCAGCTGATAATGCAATAACGGATTTAATCATTTTCATCATTATTAATTCTTTTTTTCTCTTAAAGCTTTATAGATTTTTATGGCAACCATCAATAATACTCCAAACCCAATGAAGCCAATTGTTCCCCATATCCAATTCAATTCGTTTTTCAATACTATTAAGAATACAACGGCAACTAGAAAAAGTGTTGCGACTTCATTCCATATTCTCAGTTGAGTTGAAGAAAATTTCACCTCTCCTTTTTGTAACTTTTTATAAATATAATGACATGAAATGTGGTAAAGATATAGCAGAAATACAAAACTTAACTTAATATGCATGAAAGGCTGTTGAAGCCAAAAGGGCTGTAATACTAAAAGGGAAGTGGCTAAAATTAAAGTAATAATTGCTGATGGCCAAGTAATTACAAACCATAATAATCGTGACATTTTACTTAACTGTTCATGTAATATGCTTCTTTCTGGTTCTTTTTTTTGAAGTGCTTCAGTTTGATAGATGAATAGTCGTAAAATATAAAATAGACCAGCAAACCAAGTGACTACAAAGATGATATGTAAAGATTTTATATAGAGGTACATTATAAATGTAAGTTAAAATGCCATTTGCTTATAATTGACTATGCTGCAAAAGTAATGAATATGAACATATTTTTGTTTGTAATCGTAAAGTATAAAGTTCTTATTGGTAACAAAAATCACATTTAGTAATTTTCTTTGTTTATGGCTGATTCTAGCGAATTATGGTTTTTTGAAAATGTAGATCTTTTTAATGTTTTATGTCCTCACAAGGTAAAAGGTATGGAAGATGACCATCCAATGACTCATTTTAAAAAGAATCAGTTTATTTATTTTCCTGAAGATGCATCGAATACTATATATATGATTGCTGATGGGAGGGTAAAAATTGGGTCATATTTAGAAGACGGGAAAGAATCAGTTAAAGCAATTTTAACTAAAGGAGAGATATTTGGAGAATTAGCATTGACAGGAGAAGAAAAAAGACAAGATTATGCGCAAGCACTAGACGCAAGTACCACAGTGTGTCCTATGACTTTAGAGGATATGCAAAATTTGATGGCTAACAATAAACCTTTAAGCTTTAAAATGCTAAAGCTTATTGGGTTAAGATTAAGAAAAACCGAGAGAAGATTAGAGTCATTAGTTTTTAAAGATGCCAGAACTAGAATTATTGAATTTTTAAAAGACGAGGCTGATGAAAAAGGAAAGAAAGTTGGCTTTGAAACCATGATTAAAAGTCATTTTACTCATAAAGATATAGCTGCTTTAACAGGTACTTCGCGCCAAACTGTTACCACAGTATTAAATGAATTAAGAGATAAGAATATTATTAATTTTGACAGAAGACAGATCTTAATTCGAGATCTTGAATTATTAGCATAAAAAAAGGAAGCATTTTCATACTTCCTTTTTAATTAGGAGTTAGTTTTTATCAGTTTGTAAAACCATTTCTGATTAAGAAATCCTCGTAGGCTTTTTCAAATATGGGTACATTTGGAGCCATTTGAATAGCTTCTTCATAAGCGGTTAGTGCATCTAATAATAAGTCATTATCCTCATAAAAAGCTGCCATTACTAATTTATCCATAGCAGATTCTCCCTCTATTTCACTTTTTAATTGACTTAATGTAGATTTTATTTCAGCAGTTTCTTCCTCTGGTTTTTCTGTGATGGCATAATCATCAGATTTTAAATCTTCACCTTTTACTTTAACCTTTACCTTGATAAAGTTTTGTCCTTTAAAAGGTGCTTTAGTCTTATCTAAGAGATATGATGTTTTATCAACTGTTTCAGTTGCAATCGTTTCATCAAATAAGTTAGTGAAAGTTAATTCATATGCTAACTTTTCAACTTCTCCTTCTTGTTTAGGCTCATTCCATCTTAAAATCACTTTATCATTTATAATTTCACTTGAGCTTTGGGCCATTATTTTTATAGAAGCACCACTTGCTAAAGCTCTATCAACCGCTCCAGTAGCACCTAAACTTTTTCTGTAGTCTCCGCTGCTACCGTCATCGCTCATTTTATTCATTACAAAATCAGCATATTTACTGGCAACACTTGAGTTCTTACTTTTTAGGTTTGCTGCTAAGCCAGATACTGTATGAGAACCTGGCGTTTTTACTTCTAGTGTTTTACCAGAATTATGCATTAAGCCTAAATAGGCTTCCTCAGATAATTTTAATTCATCTCCAGCATTAAGTGATTGACCTGTTTTTAATTTGGTCCATTCTGCACCTTCCACTTTTACTGAGTTGTCTCCTTTATTTGCTAATACTTTAAAAACATAATTCTGTGCGTTAGCAGCATAATTACCTAGCCATAGTGCTACGACTAAAATTTTGATAAAAGATTTCATAATAATTAATTTAATTGATTTCTATCTCGTCCTTATTTCTTTTTCCAACACTAAAAAGTTCCTTACGACCCTCCCTAGTAAACATATTTTTGATTACTCCATTATAAACCTCTAAGGAGTCACCTACTACTGCTACTGTTCCCATGGCAAGTGTCAGCTCTAAATTCCAATTGAATAAATGATAACTATATATCATAACACCAATTATTAATAATAATTCTAATAGCTGTACAACTTTCGTAATGCCATCATACCAGTTTTTCAATGCGTAATATACCCACATAAATAGAAATACATTTAAATAACATAAAATAAATGCAATTATAAATTGGGTAGATTCATCTAATTTATAAACATAATCTTCATCTAAGATCATTGAAATAATATTTGCATGAATAACTGCCCCATACATATCGGGCTCACCTCTACCTGCATATTTTTGATTTAATGGTGTGTAATACTTATCCTCAATATTATATCGATCTCCAAACTGCTCCCCTAAAAAACCAAAGATTACTATTTTATCTTCAATCATTTCAGGTACAAAATTTTCATCTAAAACGTCATACCAATCTAAAGCAAAGAAAGTAGTTGCAAAATTTGACAAAGATCCTAAAGAGTTGCCTTTATAGTTTATGGTTTCTATTTCATTATTTCTTGCTAACAACTTTTCAACCTTTTCAGGTGCATAATAATAAGCTATTCGAACAGCAATTGACATTTGCGTAGTATCCTGAATAGGAAGTAATGGATTAAATGATCTACAGGTTTTAACGTCTTCTTGCTGAACACCTTCGCTTGTGATTAAATTGGCGAAGGCAAAATCTGCATTAAACCGGAAGGCAGGAGCAGAGATCCTCAATGAATCAAAACTTGCAGTTTCTTCATTGAAATTCAACATTTTTGAAGCCATTACTAAGTTTTCTACTTCTGTTAGAACTCTGGCTAATGCTGTATCTTGATCGGGTCCTTTTGGGTAAGGGAAGAAAGTATCCAAACCTACTACTTTGGGCTTGTATTTATTAATGATTTCAATTTGTTTGGCGATGGCTGGTCTAGGTAATCTTCCAATGTTAACTAATACAATATCATCTTCAGCTGGAGGTGCTTCTCGTAAATTTGAATAGACAACATCCGTGAATTCAACATCATCTAGTGCTTCTCCTACTACATCAATCGCTTCAAAAATGGCTAGAAATGACGATAATCCTCTAATTACTACAAAAATAAAAATAGTAGCTAAAAGAGAATCAATCCAGCGATTTTGTAAAATGTTACGATTCATCTAGTATTGAAATAATTAAACTTTTTACAAGAATAGTAAAATTATAATAATTTATTGAATTTAACAATTATATACAAAATTATTGTTATTTGGACATTTTGCATATTAACTTTTAGCTTTTAAACGTATTGATGTCTTGAAAAGAAGAAAGCGACTTTCATTAGAAGAATATAAATCAGGGATTTTATCAGGTGATCGTGTTGGGTTAAGCAGGGCTATAACCTTAGTTGAGAGCACTTTAGATAGTGATAATGAATTAGCGGCTCAGTTAATAGATGAAATATATGAGCATACTGGTAATTCTTTCAGAGTAGGGATAACTGGAGTCCCTGGAGTAGGGAAAAGCACCTTTATTGAATCTTTTGGAAAACATGTAATTGATTCAGGAAAGAAATTAGCAGTGTTAACTATTGATCCTTCCAGCCAGAAAACAGGAGGAAGTATCTTAGGAGATAAAACGAGAATGGAAACCTTAAGCAGGTCATCAAATGCTTTTATCCGACCTTCGCCATCTGGTGATGCCCTCGGGGGAGTAGCTCATAAAACTCGAGAAACGATGTTGCTTTGTGAAGCAGCAGGTTATGATTTTATTATTATTGAGACGGTAGGAGTGGGGCAATCAGAAACTGCAGTGAAAAACATGGTAGATTTCTTCCTACTTTTGATGCTTGCTGGTGCTGGCGATGAATTACAGGGTATTAAAAAAGGAATAATGGAAATGGCCGATGCTATTGCTATTAATAAAGCAGATGGCGAAAATGTAGAACCTGCTAAAAAAGCAAAAAAAGAATATCAGAATGCACTTCATTTATTTCCCGCTAACGAAAATGGATGGAATCCTAAGGTAAAGACTTGTTCTGCCATAAAAGATGACGGCTTAAGTGAGATTTTAGAGCTGCTTGAGCAGTTTCATAAAGAACAAAATGAGACTGGCTTTTTTGATGAAAATAGAAAAGATCAGGCCATACATTGGATGCATCAGACGATTCACCATTTTCTGAAAAGAAACTTCTACAAAAGTCCCGAAATACTGGAAAAATTAAGCAAATTTGAAGCTGAAGTTAGAAATGGAACCAAACATTCCGTTCAAGCTGCAAGAACCTTATTGAACCAATATTATAATTGAACTATCATGATTAAATGTTTATTATCCGCAATAGCATTTTTAATTATTACAATTAATTCATTCGGTCAAACCCCATGTGAAAATGGGAGTGCTGGTGGTTATGCATGTAATCAGATTGACTTATTAGCTAATATTTCAAATGAAGAATTATCGGCTTCATCAGGTATTGAAAGTAATGATATTTGGGGATGGACTGATCCTGAAACGGCTAAAGAATATGTTTTAATGGGGCAAGTGAATGGGGTAGTATTCGTTGATATTTCTGATCCTATTGAGCCCATAATTGTAGGAAGGTTGGCAAGTCATACGGGTAATTCAAGTTCATGGAGAGATATTAAAGTATATAAAGATCATGCCTTTGTTGTAGCAGATAATAATGCAGGGCACGGCATGCAAGTTTTTGATTTAACAAGATTAAGAGATACTAAAAATTTACCAAAGGTCTTTGACGAAGATGCACATTATGATGGAGTTTCCAGTGCCCATAATGTTGTAATCAATGAGTTAACGGGTTTTGCTTATATAGTAGGAGCAAGAAATGCCTCAAATAATTGCGGACAGGGTGGTTTGCATATTGTAGACATACGTGATCCTAAAGATCCAAAGTTCGCAGGTTGTTTTGATGCTGATCGCTATACTCACGATGCTCAGTGCGTAATTTATCAAGGCCCTGACGTTGATTACCAAGGTAAAGAGATTTGTTTCAATGCTAATGAAAATACCATAACGATAGCGAATGTTGAAAATAAGCAAGAAACAAAATTGCTTGCAAAGCAAGGTTATCCTGAATCGAGTTATTCACATCAAGCATGGTTAACGGAAGATCATCAATATTTAATTTCAAATGACGAATTGGATGAAACTAATAGAGGAATCCGAACTCGTACTTTAATTTGGGATGTAAAGGATCTCGATAATCCGAAATTGATTACACAATACTTTTCAGAACGAATGGCTATAGATCATAATTTATACATTAAAGACAACATGGTTTATCAGTCGAATTATACCAACGGACTTATAATACTCGATTCTAAAAGAGTTGCAGATGGTGAATTGAGAGAAATGGCTTATTTCGATACTTTTCCTCAATCCGAAAATACATCATTTAATGGCTCTTGGAGTAATTATCCTTATTTTGAAAGCGGTTTTGTTGCTGTAAGTGATATTAATAACGGTTTGTTTATAGTGCAACCTAACTTCTCAGATATCTTTACACAACATCCTTTTTTTACATCTTGCGGTAGCAATCCGAGCTTAATTGTTGAAATTTCAGTAGCCAGTAGCGAAGTGGATAAATTTCAATGGCAGGCTTTAACCTCTGAAGGATTTATAGATTTAATCGAGGATGATAATTATAATGGAGTTAATACACAGCAGCTTACTATTAATCCCCAATTAGAGGGTTTAAATGAAATAAAGTTTAGATGCAAGATATCCTTAACCAATGGTTCCGAATATGTTTCCTACTTATCTAATTATTACGATGGTATGCCAAAAGCCATTTTTGCTACAGAGTTAAATGATTTAATTGTAAGTTTTGATAATAATTCAATAGCGGCAAATTCATATGAATGGGACTTTGGCGATGGTTCGGAGATTTCAAATGAAGTGAGTCCTATTCATACATACAGTGAAGCTAAAACCTATGAAGTTATATTAACTGCAACTAATAGTTGTGGCACTTCTCAATATGTATATGATTTAAACTTATCGAACTGTTTGCCTTTCACAGATTTTATTGTTTCTGTTGAAGAGGAAGAGATTTCTTTTATCAACATAAGTACAAATGCCGATGCTTATGAGTGGGATTTTGGAGATGGATCTAACATTAGTAATGAAGCTAATCCAGTTTATAAATATGATTCCGAAGGTCCTTATGAGGTTACTTTAACAGCTTTCAATGACTGTGGAACTAAATCTACCACTATGATAATTGATGCTTCCATATTGAGTAATCAGAATGAATTGAATGAAAAACTTAATATTTTTCCTAATCCGGTAATTGATGTTTTGAATGTCGAATTCAATTCTAAAAGTACTATTCAAGAGTATCGAATAATCTCTTCCACAGGGAAAACGATGTATAAAAAAAACCAATTAGAAACTTTATCTATTCCTGTTTCTAATTGGCCAACTGGAATTTACTTTTTTGTCATCACTACAAAATCAGGCGAGTACTCAGTTAAAAAGATTGTGAAGCAATGATTCAATCATTATAGGCTAATAAGAGATATATATAGTTCTAGTAAAAAACCAAAGACTAATAATGAGCCATAGAATACTCCTAGAATGATAAACTTTAAAAAGGACTTGAACCATCCGTTGTTATAGAGTTTTTTAATGGAAAATAATGCGTAAGTACTAACCCATATAAAGCTTACAAAAATAACCGTACCATCGATTGTGGGGTAAAGACTAATGATTAATATTCCCAATCCGTATATGAAATAGGCGAAAGCATGCAAATGTAAACCGTGAATTAGGTGCTCGATATAATAATACCGCTTTTTGAAAAAAAGTAACTTTAATATGAGTGCGAAAATCGGTAAAAAGATAAACATCATCAAAGGAAGGTTCCGAACTGCTTGATAAGTAAAAATTGAGGAATTATTGATGAATGATCTGATTATTTTAGTTTCAAACAGATCTTGATCAAACCCAATAGAGTCTAAATTTGCTTCAAATTCTTGATCATTTAAAGTGTTGTCATCTGCCCAATATTTTAATGTTGCCCATCGGTCAGTTGAATCTTTAACTTTTTTACTGGCTTTTTCTATTTCTTTAACTAGGCTATCTGGAGTTTTAGTTTTCTGAACGATTGCTTGGATTCCAGCACTGTCTAAATTACCGATTCTGGCAGAGTCTAATATTTCTTTTTGATTTAAAACTGATCGAATACTTGAATCAAGAAAATCTTTTGGAACTGTTAACCCAATCATAAAAAAGTAAAAAAGAGAAAAGATGAGATATAATCTTATAGGATTAATATATCTTCTTCTTTTCCCTTCATTAAAAGCTCTTGTTAGCTTGCCCGGTCTAAATAAGAAGGGATTTATCGTTTTAAATAAAATAGTATCAAAACTTAAGGTATTCGAGAAAAAGTCTTTTAAAAACTCACCTATAGGTAATTTTTTATCTGAATTTTCCTGCCCACAATTTGGGCAAAAGTTTTGCGATGAATCTAGTTCTTCACCACAGTTTAAACACTTATGGTTCTCTTTCAATTTTACTTTCAATTAGGTTAATACGAAAGTAAAAAAATAATTATAAATTGTTCTTTATTTTTTTGATTTCACATTCTTGTGATCGTAAGGACAATGCCTACACTTATTACCACAACAATATCCACGTTTTAGATGATATTTTTCGGTAAAAACGAAAAATCCATTTTCCATGTAGAAATCACCATCTTCTAATTTAACTTTTTTACTATTCATTTAATTGTTATTGGATCCTTATTCTCATCAATTGCAACCATAGTAAAGTTACCAGAAATTGATTTTTCTCTGTTTTCAGAATACATCTCTTCAGTAAAGACATCAACTCTGACTTCTAAGCTCGTTTTTCCAATTCTTACTATTTCTCCTACAAGTTCTACAATAGTTCCAGCAGGAATTGCTTTATTAAAATCAATTTTATCACTACTAACAGTAACCATTTTTTGTCTGGAATATCGGGTGGCAGTAATAAATGCTACTTCATCCATCCATTGTAAAGCCGTACCTCCAAAAAGTGTATCATAATGATTTGTTGTATTTGGAAATATAGCTTTTGTTACTTTTGTAATTGAGTTACCTATTCTTTGATTTTGCGAATTAACCATTATTTTCTTCCCACATTAAATGAAAACTGAGTAGGGATGATTCCAGATTGGAAAGTATCTTCTAATTCGCCATTAAAACTATATCTTAACACAAGTCCTTCACTGGCATAATCTAAAGCATCTCCTAAATAGAAATCTCCTGAAGCGGGATCAACTGCAAAAGCATAAGGGGTTTCCATTTCTACATTGATTCCTGTTGAAGAAACATTATTGTCAGAAGTGTTTAAAGAAAAAATTTCATCATTAGAAAAGAAGTATATACTCCCTTCAAAATAATCAATATCACCTAAAATTCCATTTTCATGATCGATTTGATTTGCTATTCCTGATAGGGAAGTACTCAGCTTTACAATGCTCCCACTAGTACAAACTATCCATACATTATTATTTTGATCCTCTATAATTTCCATTGGCCCAGCAGGCATTTCAATTGTATTTTCTATTTCTAAATTATCAATATTGATAATGGAGATTTCACTGATACTGCCATCAAAATTAGAATGGCCAACAATAAGCCTATTATTTTGAATATATAGATGCTCTGGATATTCTTGCACTGGTATACTTTCAATCAGTTCGTTTGTATTTAGATCCACAACAAAAATCTCGCTATTCGTTAATGTGAAATTTTCATTGTATGGCCCCCAGTTTGATATAAAAGCTAGATTTCCATTAACTGCTATATCTCTTGGTTTGTCTAATTGAGCAAAACGTATTTTATCCTCTGATTTTAAATTCAAAGTCATGAGATCAATAGCATTACTACCATTCAGTACGCTATAAATTCTGTCATTATTGCCATCCACCAAAATGTTTTGCTGTACATCTCCAATAAATCCACCATTTTGGCCTCTGTATAGGTCAGGATTGTACTCATAATTTTCAGGATTATAAGTTCCTATTGTAGCATTATTACTTCCGAATCCCCCTTCATGATAAATGTAAACGCCTTCTGTTTTTAATTGAACTTCCTCTGGATCTCCACAGGCTGTCAGAAATAATGAAAGAGAAATAATAGCTAAAGTGTAAATGTGTTTTTGATTCATTCTAATAAATATTAAAAGTTTTAGTGATGCTTAATTGGTAATTCCTTCCTGGCATGGCAAAGCCTGAATACAGGAAATATTCCTGTTCTAATACATTTTTAATCTTTGTGGATATTTCCCAATTTTTTGGAGTCCATGTCAGACCAATATCTGTTAGATAAAAAGGGGATAAAGAAAATATTTCAGAGTTATTACTAGTGGTATAAACTCTACCGGTTAGTTGATGAAAAGTATTAAAAGAAAAGTTATGTTTCCTAATAGAAAAAAAGGCTGTCGCTTTATTTATAGGTGTATATATTAATTGTTTTCCAATTTCAGTGGGATTCACCTCTGAATCCATTACGGTGGACGAAGTATAACTATATTGAAGGTTTGATTTTACTTCAAAATCAGAAGGAAATACCCATTTAAAATCAGTACTAATTTCTATTCCTTCGGTAAGTACTTGCTTTATATTTCTAGGACTCCAAATATTGTTTATTGTCGGCACCCATTGAATCCAATTATCAACTAAATTATGAAAAGCTGTAATTGTAGATTTTACTTTTAGGTCAGTGAATTTATGATTAGAATTCAATGAAACTTCTTTATTCCATGCTGTTTCTGATTTTAGATTTGAGTTACCTGACTCATTCCAAAATCGATCATTTAATGTGGGTACTCTGTAGTTGTAAGATGAATTCAGTTTTAATTCTAATTGATGCTTACTTTGATCAATAATTTTTGATGAAATTCCCGCATAAGGTGAAATTGGAATATTTTGTTTTGGAATATATTGTTGCCTTAAATGAAGCGCATAATTGATTTTCGGATTAATTTGCCCTGAAAGCAATGCTTTTAAACTGTAACGTTGCTCAAGCGCCTGACCGTTTTCATAATTCTGATTAAAAGCTTCAATATGATTATATCGAGCTGATATTTTTAGCTCATGAGAATTCAAAAAATGAATTTTATAATCTGAAAAGCTCTCCCATCTATTTACTTTATAATAAGAAATCGCATCATTCAGTCGATAATCTAATTCATCAATAAAATAGCCTGTTCCGACATTTAGGAAACCATTTTTTAAATTCTTTTCATAATTAAGGTGCGTCCGTAAGTTATGATCACTTTGTTCATTTACGTCCCTACTTGATCCAATAGGAGCTTGAATTTCTCTGAAGTTGTCATTATACCAAATTGATAACTTTATGCTCTCTGTATTTCTTATTTTGTAACCAATGCTCTGATTTATCCCCCATTTACTATAGGCAGCGTTCTCTTGAAGTTCACCAGTTTGAAGTATTTCAAAATCATTTTTTGCATTGGTAAAATAAGTTCGGGTTGAATAGGCCCATTTTTCATTACTTCCTGAAGCATTGATATAACTATTTGAAAATCCAAAGCTTCCAACTTCCTGATTAATTTTAATCTGGTTGGCAGCTTTATAGCTTAAATTGTTTTCTAATAATACTGCACCTCCAAATGCCCCACTACCTCCCATACTGCTTCCACTTCCCGGAATAATGGAAATCTCTTCAATTGCTTGAGTAGGAATTAAGGAGAAATCAGTTTGTCCTAAAGTATAGTTATTGATGTTGAAGTTATTCCATAGAACAGATGTTTGGCTAGCACTGGTACCACGGAAAGCAATGGTTGAAAGCATTCCATTGCCATATTCTTTAAAATAAATGCTACTATTTTGTTTTAATACTTCACTAATATTATTTCCATTGTAAAATGAAGTAGCTTCTATTTTAGGCAATATAATTGCATTCCCACTTAAAAATTGTTTTTCAAAATTACCATTAACGGAAATTTCATTCAAAAGTGGAATACTATCATTCTCCTGTGCCTGCAATACGTTCGTAATGCAGGCTAAAATTAATAAAACACCTAATCGCATATCATTTTTTTTAATGCGACCACGGTCAAAATCAGATGTAAAAAAGTGTGCTATAAGCTTTAGTACATTCCTGACCTTTCACCCGAAAGTCGAAATCAATTTGAGCTATGGCAGGTCTCCTGACTCGTCCTTAAAGTAGCGGCCTTCCCATACCGAAAATCGGCACAGTGGCAAGGGGATTGTACTTTAATAAAAATTGGACTTACAGTTGCGGGGACAGTTTCGGACTTTCAATTTTTAAAGATTGATCACCGAATTCCCTTTTAATTCTACAGCATATTGATGATGTAGAAACCATAATTCTAATGCAAATGTAGATAAAAGGCTTTGAACTAACAAATGATTATCTTGAACCTGTCTGTCTTAGTTATTTTCGATTTGTTTGATTGCAGAGGGCATTCTGAATTGAATGATAAGTGAGGATATAATGGTTAAGATAGCTATTAAAATGATAGCATATTCTACCCCTAATAAATCTGCGGTGATTCCAGAAATAATAGCACCAAATGCATAACCTAAGTCTCTCCATAGTCTAAAAGTCCCAACACTTTCGGCTCTTTGTTTAGGGCTTGTGGCTTGAGCTATTGTAGATAAAAAGGTAGGGTAAACCAAGGCTGTTCCTAATCCTAATATGGCTGATAAACCAGCAAGTATCGAAAATGAACTACTATAAGGAATAAAGAAAATAGCAATGCCTTGCATTAACATTCCCCAGAATAGCATTCCTTTTTTTGAATAATGGTCGGACATTTTTCCTGTAAATAGTTGACCAATTCCCCATACAGTAGGATAAATAGCGGTTATAACTCCAATATTTTCATTATTAAAACTTAGATTCAAAAGGATCATAGGTAGCAGTCCCCATATCATACCATCATTTAAATTATTTATTAAACCTGCTTGTGTTACTGAACTCAGAGTTTTGTTTTTAAAAGTTGTTTCTACGAAAATATTTTTAAGTTCTGTGGTTTTGTCTGTCCCACTTTCTTTGTGAACAAAGTCACGGGTGTCCTTCACCCAAATAAGTGTTAATATAAAACCTACAATGGACAAGAATATTCCTATGTAAAAAGGATAGGGAGTAACTCCATAACTATTCGCAATATAGCCAGTGAAAAATGCTACTATACCTACCGCAAAATAGCCTGCAAACTCATTTAACCCCATAGCGAAGCCCCGGTCTTTTTCGCCAACTAGGTCAATTTTCATGACCACAGTGCTGCTCCAGGTTAATCCTTGGCTTATTCCTAATAGGATATTAGCGAAAATAACAATTGCCCAGTTTGGAGCATAAATAAGTATAAAAGGGACTGGTATAGCTATGAGCCAGCCAATGAGTAATAAATTTCTTCTTCCAATTTTATTTGCTAGTCTGCCCGTATAATAATTGGCAATGGCTTTACTAATTCCAAAAGCTGTGATGAATGAAAGAATCGCAGTTTTTGAGGCTACACCAAATTCCAATTCTGCAAACTGAGGAAAAATGCTTCTCTCCATTCCAACCATGCCTCCTACAAAAGCATTCACAATAACTAATAATGTGAATTGTTTCCAATTTTGTTTTAAACCTAGCTGTATATCATTCATGGAGAAAGAGGCTTTTTCAGGCAAAGATTAAATTTCTTCTTATAATTATCTGTAATCAATGTGACATTATTTATCTGCTAAGTGTTGATTAAAAAAGTTTTGATTGTCTAGAGTATAATGAAAGATTCATATTGTATGTAGGAAGAGAATTTTATAAAGTAATCCTTTAGAAAAATAAGAATAGGTTAATGCTCTAATTTATTAATATTTCTGTTATCCATTAAATTCTTTATTCCTCAAACTGAAAATTTGTGTAAGCATTTTGTAATTCCCTTAAAGCATGGTGTTCACCATTTTTCTGTGCTACTGAAATTCCTTTTTGATAAATTTCATCTGCGGTATCTCTATCGAAAAATTCAGCATATAAAGCTGCAGCATGATAATAGGTGCCGATGTAATCTTCATGTTTTTTTAATAATTCATCAAAAAGTTCTTTTGCTTTTTCAGGAGCTTCTTCTTTGTATTCTGTGGCTAAAGCATAAATAATAAAAGGATCATTAGGTGATTCTTTACGAAATTTACAGAGCTGAGCTATTCTATCCTCATTCATTCAATAAAATCAATTTTTATTTTTTTCAATTATACTTAACTTCGAGCCTTAATATCAGTTATACATAATAAATCTTCAAATTATCTTAAATAAAATTGTTTAAGATTCAGAACTAAAAACTTACATATTTTATGAAAATATTAGTTTGCATAACGCACGTGCCGGATACTACGGCTAAAATTTCATTTACTGATGATAATACAAAATTTAATTCAGATGGTGTACAGTATATCATAGGCCCTTATGATGACTATGCTTTAGCCAGAGCTGTTGAATTAAAAGAGGCAACAGGAGGTACTGTTACAGTATTAAATGTAGGAACTTCAGAAACTGAACCAACTATCAGAAAAGCCCTAGCTATTGGTGCTGATGATGCTATTAGAATCGATGCTGAACCATCTGATTCATTCTTCGTGGCCGAACAAATTGCTAATCATGCAAAAGATGCTGGTTATGATTTAATTATGATGGGTAGAGAGTCTATCGATTTTAATGGTGGTATGGTTCATGGCATGGTAGGCGAATTGTTAGGATTACCTGCAATTTCTCCAGTTATGAAATTAGATATAGAAGGACAAACTGCTAAGCTTGCTAGAGAAATCGAAGGAGGTAAAGAATATTTAGAATTAGATTTGCCTTTTATCGCAGGTTGTCAAGAGCCAATTGCAGAATGGAAAATTCCTAACATGAGAGGAATTATGTCTGCAAGAAGTAAAAAATTAGAGGTTATAGCTCCTTCTGATGCTTCCGAAGCTGTTAAATTACAGAAATACGAGATGCCACCAGAAAAAGGTGAAGTTAAAATGATTGATGCCGACAATGTGGAAGAGTTGGTGAAATTGTTGAAGAATGAAGCTAAAGTAATTTAAGCAATCTTTCATTTTTCATTTAATCATTGTTGAACGAAATTATATTAAAGAAATGTCAATATTAGTATTTATAGAACACGCTGAAGGCGAAATTAAAAAATCATCATTAGAGGCTGTATCCTATGCGGCAGCAATGGGAGAAGATGTAACAGCAATAGCAATTGGCCCGATAGACGAGTCAGTTTTAAAATCAGCTGGATCGGCTGGTGCTTCAAAAGTATTGCACGTAGCGGATGACAAATTAGAAAAAGGATTAATTCAGCCTTATGCTAAGGTTATTGCTCAGGCCATGGAAAAAGAAGGAGCTAAAACTTTAGTATTAGCAAAATCATCTTTAGGCGATCCTGTTGCAGCTAGAATTGCAGCAAAATTGAAAGCTGGTTTTGTATCAAATGTTGCAGATTTACCTGATACTTCTGGCGGATTTACGGTTAAAAGAAGTATTTACACAGGTAAAGCTTTCGCAAATGTAGAAATGACTACAGAGTATAAAATTATTGGTATCAAAAAGAATGCTGTTGAATTGAAGCAGGATGGTGGAGATGCTACTGTAGAGGCATTTGAGCCTACTTTAGAGGATTCAGATTTCGGTGTTAAAATTACCTCGCAAGAAAAGCAAACTGGTGAAATTTTATTACCGGAAGCTGAATTAGTTGTTTCTGGTGGTAGAGGATTAAAAGGTCCTGAAAACTGGGGTATGATTGAAGATTTAGCAAAAACATTAGGTGCCGCAACAGGATGTTCTAAGCCTGTTTCTGATATCGGATGGAGACCTCACCATGAGCACGTAGGGCAAACGGGTGTAAAAGTTTCTCCCCAATTGTATATTGCGGTAGGTATTTCAGGTGCAATTCAGCACTTAGCGGGTGTTAATTCTTCTAAATATATATTAGTAATCAACAAAGACGAAGAAGCACCATTCTTCTCAGCAGCTGATTACGGTATAGTGGGAGATGCATTTGAGGTAGTGCCAAAATTAACTGAAGCAATTAAAGCAGCACAAAACTAAAATTCACTTGTGGATAAAATCAAATTAGAAATATTAGGTTTATCATCTAGCCAGTCACAATCTGGTTCATTTGCATTGGTTTTAGGGGAATCTGAAGGTAGCAGAAGATTACCAATTATCATTGGTATGTTTGAAGCTCAGGCTATTGCTATCGAAATAGAAAAGATTGTACCTAACAGACCTATGACACATGATCTTTTTAAATCATTTGCTCACAGCTTTAACTACTCGGTTAAAGAAATAGTGATATCGGATTTAAAAGAGGGAGTGTTTTTTGCAAAAATCGTTTGTGATAATGGTATGGAAACAGTTGAGATTGATAGTAGACCTTCTGATGCCATTGCAATTGGAATTCGATTCGATGCTCCAATTTATACGTATGAGAAAATAATGTCAGAAGCAGGAATTGTTTTATCAGATGATAAAGATGAAGATGATATTTCTGAGTTGAAAAAACCCGTAGAGAAATCTTCCTCACCTTCAACTTCAACACCACAATCAAAATCTGATTTTGATAAATTGAAAAATATGTCAATGGATAAGCTGAATGAATTGTTGGAAAAAATGATTCAGAGTGAGGATTATGAAAAAGCTGCTAAAATTAGAGATGAAATAAATAGAAGGAATTAATAATTCATCTGCTATGCAATAATGAAAAGAGGTCTCGATTTCTAAAAATCAGACCTCTTTTTTTATATTTTTCATTTAAATCTTCATTCTGATAAAGTATAAATTAAAAGTAAAATACTTTCTTATTTCATACGCTTATCATCAAATTATACTAAATTTACGGTCGCTTAAAAAGATGCATCTTTGAGTTATTTGATGATCTTTTCAGCTATCATAAAAGTCTAAGTAGTAACAATGAATTTCTCTGCATTTCTTGCACAACATCCCGTTTTTGAGCTAGTTAAAAAAAGCGCCCAATCTTTAGGTGTGGAGGTCTACATTGTTGGAGGTTATGTTCGAGACCTTATTTTGAAAAGAGCATCAAAGGATATTGATTTTGTTTGCGTAGGTAGCGGAATTGAATTAGCTAAAGAAATAGCTTCGAATATAGGACCGAATAAAAAAATTCAAATTTTCAAAAACTTTGGTACTGCTAGCATACTTTATAATGATTTAGAATTAGAATTTGTTGGAGCTAGAAAGGAATCCTATCAAAGGGATAGTAGGAAGCCAATTGTAGAAGAAGGTACCCTAGAAGATGATCAAAATAGAAGAGATTTTACCATAAATGCATTAGCAATTAGCCTTAATGAGGAGAATTACGGTGCATTAATTGATCCATTTGATGGGGTTAAAGATTTAAAGAAAAAGCTTATCAAAACACCATTAGAGCCGGATGTTACTTTTTCTGATGATCCATTAAGAATGATGAGAGCAGTTCGTTTTGCAGCTCGGCTTAATTTTGATATCGCTCCAAAAACCTTTGATAGCATTACAAAAAATGCAGAACGATTAAAAATCATTTCTGCAGAAAGAATAATTGATGAATTGAATAAAATCATCATGGCAGAAAAGCCTTCATATGGCTTTAAATTACTTTATCATTCAAAATTATTAGAGCAATTCTTTCCTGAGATGGTAGAATTGCATGGTGTTGAGGAAAAAAATGGCTTTAAACACAAAGATAATTTTTATCATACTTTACAAGTTTTAGATAACACTGCTGAATATGGTGGAGACCTATGGTTAAGATGGGCAGCTATTCTGCATGATATCGCTAAACCAGCGACAAAACGATTCAATCCTAAGCAAGGATGGACCTTCCACGGACATGAAGATAGGGGAGCTAGAATGGTGCCTAAAATTTTTAAGCGGTTAAAACTGCCCTTAAATGAAAAAATGAAGTACGTACAAAAGTTAGTACTACTTCATTTAAGACCTATTCCTTTAGTAAGAGATAATATTACTGATAATGCAGTAAGAAGGTTGCTGTTTGAAGCGGGTGATGATATTGAGGACTTGATGACCCTATGCAGAGCTGATGTTACCTCTAAAAACATGAATAAGGTAAAGCAGTTTAGGGCTAATTTTGATAAGGTTGAACAGAAGATGAAAGAGGTTGAGGAAAAAGATCAGGTTCGTAATTTTCAGCCGCCTGTTTCAGGTGAAGATATCATGAAGGCCTTTGGATTATCTCCTTGCAAAGAAATTGGAATTATCAAAAGTGAGATCAAAGAAGCCATTTTAGATGGCAAGATTCAAAATAATAGGGAAGAGGCTTATCAGTTTATGCTAGATGTTGGTCGAAAATTAAACCTAATTAAACTATAAATATTTAATATTTAAAGAGTTGGCACAGAATTGGCCGCTTCAAATTTAACTAGATATGAAAATGAAAAGATTTACTCAAGTATTCTTATTGTTGTTAACCTTGTCAATGTTTGCTTTTAGCTTTGAAACAAAAGCTCAAGATGAGGAGGATATAAAAAGAGCAAAATTTAAATACAACAGATCAGTTCGTTATAACGATTTTCAATCTGCTAAAAATGCTATTTATGATTTAATGGCTCTTCAGCCCAATAATGCATCATATATTGATTCCTTAGCTTATATATATTTTGAATTTAATCAATTTGCTTCTGCGGCTTTGGCTTCAAGAGATGCATTATCTGTAAATCCTAATAATCAAATGATGTTGCAAATCAGTGCGCAAAGTTTAGACAAGCTTGGAGCAGTAGATCAATCCTTGAAAATGTATCAAAGATTATACAATATTACAGATGATGCATTTGTATTATATGAAGTGATTCAAAAACAATATGCTTTAAAAAAATATGATGATGCAATGCTAAATATTGAATTGCTTTTAGGAAAACCGATAGTAGATGGAAGCAAGGTATACGTTAATAATTCTGATGGAAATGAAATACAAGTTCCCTTCAAAGCCGTGATCTTTAACATGCAAGGATCTATAGCAAAAGCTAAAGGAGATGAGGAATCTGCAAAAAAATATTTTAATAATGCATTAAAGCTAGCCCCTAACTATGCTTTAGCTAAAGAAAATTTGAATACTGGTAACTAATTTATTTATTTACAGATTGATTTAAATAAAGAATCACCCAAATTAATTTATTATGAAGCTATTAAAAATTACCCTTTTATTTATTTTCTTACTTTCTAATATTAGCGTTTTTTCTCAAAGATTAAGTGGTGATAATTATGCTACTGCAAAAGCAGCTGGAAATGGCACCGTTACTTTTACTTATGTAGAAACACCTGGCTTTGTCTATAAAGATCAAAGTGGTAAACTAACAGGAGTATGTGTTGATATCATGAATGATTTCATTCAATATGTAAAGCAAAATCACGGCATCAATTTAAATGCACGTTTCCTTGGGAATGGAAGTAGCTTCAGTGCTATGTATAATGGTGTTAAAAATGCTAAAAATGGTGTTTTTGGTTTAGGAAATATCACGGTTACTGAGGCAAGAAAGAGTGAAATTCTTTTCAGCCCTTCATTTATTACCAACTTTGCGATTTTAGTTACCCATAGTAGTGTGCCTACTCTAGGCTCTATGAGTGAGATTTCTCAAAAGTTCAATGGGTTTACAGCTTATACTGCTAAAGGAACCTTAAATGAGAAAAGAATTAATAATTTAAAATCTGATTACTATCCTGACTTAAAGATTAGCTATGTGAATTCAAGTCCTGCGGTTTTGGATAAAATTTTATCTGATAAAAAGTCATTATCATACTTGGATTTAGCTTTTTATTTAGCTGCAGTAAAAGAAAGAAAACCTTTAAAAAGACACCAGGTAGGAGATGAAGGTTCTGAAGAGTTTGCATTTGTAATGCCTAAATCAAGTGATTGGCAGCCTATCATAGAAGAGTTTTTCAATGCAAATGGAGGTTATAAAAACACAACAGAATACAAGAAAATTTTAGTAGATCATTTAGGTTTATCAGCAGTAAAATTGTTAGACTCTGCTAGCGAATAATTTAGGAGATATAAATTTCATGAGTACTAAAGAAGATTTTAAATATTGGGAGAAGTTTTTCCAATCATTGCAGATGACTTATTATAGCTTATTGGCTGTACCATTATTTATGTTTGCAATTGTATTTCTTAGAGCCGAAAATGGTAGTTCTAAAATATTAAGTATTTCTCCCAGTATTGAAGATACAGTGGTATTAATAGTAACTGTTTTAGCTTTAGTAGAAATTTTAGCGCTTCATTATATAACAGCTAGAAATTATAAGGAAGCTGCAAAAGGAGAAAATCTTTTGTTCAAAATGAAGAAATATAGAAGTGCTACTATGGTTAAATATGTTGGTTTAGCGATATATCAGATCATAACAGTGATTGTTTTCGGTATGACCTATCATAATGGATTAATGGGATTATTTACTGGGCTATTATTATACAGTTCATTTTTCAGACCTGAACTCCCAAATGCGAGAAAAGCATTGAAGCTTACTAAAGAAGAATATCAAAAAATTGATTATAAAACAGGATTATTGACTTGATAAAGAGGCTTTCATTTGAAAACCTCTTTATCAAGTCATAGGGTTTTGATAATTACCTCGTAAGTAGCTTTTATATTCAAAGTTCCTGAAACGGAACAATACTTTCCTGTTGCCAACTCTACCAACTTAAGTAATTCGTTTTCTTTCAAATTATTTGAAGTAGCTGTAAAAATCATATGAATGCTTTCGTATGCTTTTGGATGTTCTTCTCTTCTTTTTCCTATGGTTTCAACTTGAAGATCGATTAATTCCTTTCTTCTTTTCTTAATCATTTCTACCAAATCAACGCATGCACAAGATGCTAAAGCAGCTAAAAGACTCTCCATAGGGGCAAAGTAGTCTTTATCCTTAGAATCATACATATCAATATTTAAGATATTACCCGATTCATTCTTGCTTTCATACTCCTTCGGAGCTAGCATATTTGTTATTACTCGCATTCCTTCTTTTTTAATTGATTTTAAGTTTAAAAATATCAGCTATATACTAATTGATTGCCCAAATTGTTATGGTTTTTAATGGCTGCAAATCTACAATCTTATCTATAAATTAATAAGTCAATAACTTAATAATTCATTTACTGTAAGATTCGATAAACTTTTTCTACTTTAGAGAAAGCCTAAAGCCTTCAGAATGTTACAATTAATAAAAGATGACCCTTGGTTAGAGCCTTATGAATCAGATATTCAAACAAGGTTTAATTATTATAAAGATGAGATTGACAGAATTAAAAAGGAATACGGTGGCTTAAAAAAGTATGCCAGCCTTGATGATCAACTTGGATTTCATAAAATTAGAAATGGATTTATTTATAGAGAATGGGCACCTGGTGCAGAGGCTTTATCATTGGTGGGTGACTTCAATAATTGGGATAGCGATTCTCATAAGATGATTAGAAAAGAGGGTGGTATTTGGGAAGTTGAAATTTCAAAAGATTCTGGACTTAAGCACTTGTCTGCAGTTAAGGTAAGAATAACCTCTGCTAATGGTATTCATGACAGAATTCCTGCCTTTATTAAATATGCTACTCAAGATCAGGAGAGTTATGATTTTACTGGCAGAATCTGGCAACCTTCCAGTGAGTATAAATGGTCTGATCAAGATTTTGATTTAGATGCCGTTAAGAATCCAGTTATTTATGAATGCCACCCAGGAATGGCTCAAGAAAAAGAAGGGGTGGGGACTTTTGAAGAGTTTCAAGAAAATATCTTACCAAGAATTAAAGACTTGGGATATAATTGCATTCAGTTAATGGCTGTGGCCGAGCATCCTTACTATGGTTCCTTTGGCTATCATGTAGCCAATTTTTATGCGCCCTCATCTCGGTTTGGTACGCCTGATGATTTAAAGTCATTAGTTAATACTGCGCATAAAATGGGTATTGCAGTTATTATGGATGTTGTGCATTCGCATTCAGTAAAGAACTTTGCAGAAGGCTTAAATGATTTTGATGGCACTAACAATCAATATTTCCATGAAGGAGGTAAGGGATATCACACAGGTTGGGATTCTAAATTGTTTAATTATGGGAAGGAGGAAGTATCAAGGTTCTTATTATCTAATTTGAGATACTGGTTAGAAGAGTTTCATTTTGATGGATTTCGTTTTGATGGAGTGACTTCCATGCTATACCATCATCATGGTGATCATGTGAGTTTTGATCATTATGATAAATATTTTAAGGATGGTGTAGATTGGGATGCAGTTCGCTATTTGCAATTAGCTAATACTCTAGTGCATACTATAAAACCCAAAGCCATTACAATAGCTGAAGACATGAGCGGTATGCCTGGAATGTGCCAACCTATCGAAAATGGAGGGCTAGGCTTTGATTATCGTTTAGGTATGGGAATTCCTGATAATTGGATTAAATGGTTAAAGCATAAAAAAGATGAAGAGTGGAATGTGCAGGAAATATGGAATGTATTAAGTAATAGAAGATATAAAGAAAAAACGGTTGCATATGCTGAGTCGCACGATCAGGCTATGGTGGGTGATAAAACCTTGGCCTTTTGGTTAATGGATAAGGAAATGTACTGGCATATGGCCAAAGGAGATGATAATTTAATCATTGATCGTGGCATAGCTTTACATAAAATGATTCGTATGGTTACAGCTGCAGCTGGTGGAGAGGCATATCTAAACTTTATTGGTAATGAATTTGGGCATCCTGAATGGATGGATTTTCCGAGACAAGGAAATGACTGGAGTTATAAATATGCTAGGAGGCAATGGTCACTTGTCGACAATAAAGAATTAAAGTATCACTACCTAAATGATTTTGAGAGTGATATGCTCCATTTATTAAAAAGTGAAAATGTACTAAATGCTTCACCTGCTAAACTTTTAAATATAGATGAGACTAATAAGGTTTTAATATTTGAAAGAGCGAATTTAATATTTGTATTTAATTTTCATCCTAATAATTCTGTTCCTGATTATGAATTTTGGGTGACTAAGGCAGGGGATTATACGTACTTGTTGAATAGTGATGATGAAAAATTTGGTGGACATAATCGTTTAGATTCAAATACAGTGCATCATAGTTTTAAAAAAGAGGGAGGGGATTTTATTAAAATTTACTGCGTGAATAGAACTGCTATTGTATTAAAAGCGAAGTAACGTCTAGTGGATAATTAATTTGAACTGATTATTGGCTATTTGTTAAATTTGCATTTCAATTAAATTAATATCTAATGAATATAAAGTATTTATTTCCATTTTTAATTTTTACCATTCTAGTTTCAGCTTGTTCAAAGCAAACGATTATAACTGAAGATGAATATAAAGCGGTAGATCTACCAGATGGTAGTATTGTTTTTTTAAATCAGAATTCTGAATTAGAATATGTTGAATCATTTAATGAAAGAAAAGTAGCTATAAAAGGGGAGTGTTATTTTTCTATAGTAGAATCTGATAAGCCGTTTACAGTTCAAGGTGAATTAGGAATAGTTGAAGTGTTAGGTACTGAATTCAATCTAAAGTCGGATAGTGAAAATATGGAGGTTGAAGTTGAAGAAGGAGAAGTTAGCCTTTCTGTTGAAGGTAAATCTGAAAAGGTGGCTAGAGGTCAGATGGCATCTTATGACAAAGGGAATAAAAGTATAAAAACTGGGAAAGCTCCAATGAGTTTCAAGAAATGGATGTCAAAAATGACCATTGAATTAAAAAAGTTTGATCAGAAATTTAATAAAGAAATTAAGGAACTCGAAAAAATCGTAAAAGATAAAAGTAAGGAAGCTGATAAAGAAGCGAAGAAAGTAGGGAAAGAACTGGAGGATGTTGGAAAGCAAATTGGTAAAAGCCTTAAAAAAATTACAAATTAAAAAATGAAAATCTCCTCAATTCATCATTGAGGAGATTTTTTATTTACATATTTCCAGAGTCCACGTCTTTTATAAACTTAATCAGTCCATTAAAATAGGTTTCCTGATCATCATACATCGCAAAGTGAGAACCTTCAGGACAGTGTAAATACCTTCCATTTTGAACTTCATTTGCCATCCATTCTTTATGTTTTGGATCCATGGTATCATAAGCACCACCAATTGTTAGAGTGGGAACAGTAATTTTTGATAAGTCCTCGCTTCTATCCCAGTTCTTCAATTTAGCGTCACCTACTACTCCAAATTCACTAGGGCCTTGCATAGTGATATACATATCACCATTTATATTAGCAAAAGCTCTATTGACTGGGTCAGGCCATTCCTCAAGCGGCATTCTTAAAACATGTTCTGGATAGAAATGAGTAAAAGTTAATTCAGCATATCGCTCACTGGTAAACTCATTGTCGGCTTCTAATTGTTTAATCTCAGCCAATACTTCAGAATCTAACTGTGGGCCTAGTACTTCATCAGCATATTTAATATAATCGGGAATGGAAGACATCATATTTGAAATAATAAGACCTTTCAAATTATCCTGATATTTTAAAGCATATTCGATTCCTAATATTCCACCCCAAGAATGGCCTAATAAATAAAAGTTATCTTTATTTAAGCCTAAAGCTTTTCTTACTTGCTCTACTTCATCCACAAATCTATCAACTGACCATAAACTACTATCAGAGGGTTTGTCGCTGTAAAAAGATTCTAGTTGATCATAGTAATAATATTCAATTTCAGCATTTGGAAGATAGGAATCTGCACATTCAAAATATTCATGAGTAGCGCCAGGTCCGCCATGCAAAAGCAATACTTTCATTTTAGGGTTATTACCAACACGCTTAGTCCATACATTGAATTCACCTGCTGGTGTTTGAACTGGAATCATTTTCACCCCTCCAGAAAGTTTATCATCCTTTTCAGAGTAGTCTAAATAATCATTAGATTTTACTTTTTGAGCATTTTCAGAAGGTTTTTGATTGCAGCTTATCAATAAACCAATAATGAAAAGGCTTAAGATTAAATTTTTCATTTTGATATGATTTGAGTTAAACTTTATTTCAAATATTGATCAAGGAAATCCTTAATTTTTCCATAGCCTTTAATTTCATTTTCTTTCTTTCTAAATCCATGCCCCTCATCTGGAAAAAGTACATATTCTACGGGTACTCCATTAGCTTTTACATTTTCAACCATTTCATCAGACTCAACCTGCAAAACTCTAGGGTCATTACTTCCTTGTAATACCATTACAGGCTTAGTAATATTACCCGCATGAAATAAAGGTGAAATTCTTCTAAGCCGTACTGAATCTTCACTAAACGGATCACCTAATTCTTCATACAAGGCTGTTCTTTGAGCTTCCCACCAACTTGGGATTGATTTTAAAGTTCGTAACCAGTTCGTAACACCAAAAATATTGACTCCAACATCAAAAGCTTCTGGTTGGAAGGCTAATGCAGCCATAACCATATATCCCCCATATGAACCACCAATTATTCCTACTCGGCTCGTATCTGCCCAGTCTAGGGTTGCTAAATAATCTTTAGCATATATACAGTCCATCAAATCATCTTCACCATGTTTCTGATCATCCATTCGATTAAATGATTTTCCATAGCCACTACTTCCTCTGTTATTTACTCCAATTACACCATATCCATGATTCACTAAGTATTGAACTAAAGGACTATAATTTAATCTTGTTTGCCCACCAGGCCCCCCATGAACTAGTACTAAAACAGGCGTTTTATTCTCTGCTGTAGCTTGATGAGGTTTATATAAAATAGCAGGTATTTGAAGATCATCAAATGAAGGATAGCGGACCACATCTCCAGCTACTAAATCTTCTGAATTCATGTTAGGATTTAAAGATTCAGTTAATTTTTGAAGCGATTGTGTCTTAAAATCATATACATATATGTTAGTAGGCATTTTTGAACTGCCAACGGATAATCTCATTTTATTTTCACTTCTGGAAATATCTACTCCATTTATATCCCCACCTTTAATTTCAGGCAGGCTTACCTTTTCACCATTTTTTGTGATTCTAACCTTTGTTTGCGCATCCGCATTAATTCCCATTACTTGGTAGGTTTCATTCCATGAAAAATTAGCATACCAGATATCCCAATCAGCTTCATATACCTTTTCATAAGATTTATCGGTCATGTTAAATTTGCTTAAATAGGTAAACTCACTTTCATCATTTGTTGTGAAATATAAATATTGATTATCCTTGCTAAATTCTTGTGCTCCATAACTTGCTGTTGGATTTACCGGAGACACCATAACCTTATTCCCACTGCTAACTTCCACAACCATTAATTCATTTATTGAGGTAGTGATAGGCTTTTCAATTGCCACAAAATTATTATCATCAGAAATTACAGATGGATATCCACCAGCATTATTTTCAAATATCATTTTGCTGTCGAAATTTTCAATATCCATTTCATAGATATCAAAAAAGTTAGGATCTCTTTTATTAGAAGTATATTTGAAGCGTTTTAAGTCTTTACTCCAACCCATAAATGAAGCCTTTTCGTTTTCTGTTGGAGTTAAGTCGGTTACTTCACCATTCGTGTCTAATAAATAGATATGATTGATCTCATTTCCACCTCTATCGGCTGAGAAAAGAATTCTATCGTCATTTGGAAAGTATGAATTGGCATACCATGATTCTTCAATGTTTTGGGATAAAGTATCCATCCCTGATCCATCCGTATGCAGCGCATAGAGATTGTAAATACCGGTTGCATTACTTGAAATCAATAATTTTGATTCATCATGAGAAAAGTATCCACCTCTATAACTGATGTTGTTATAAAATTCTTCAATTGAGTATTTTTCAATTTCAGATGATGCGTTTTCATCTTCAGCTTGTTGCTTTTTTTCGCAGCTTACTAAGCATAAAGCTATAAGCAACGTACTTAAAAAATGTAGTCCTTTCATATTCAGTTGGTTTAGTGTATTTCAATTTAGTCATTAATTTGATGAATTAATATTGATTGGAAAATCCTTTAAGTTATTAATGTATTTATAATAGTATTTTAAAGAAGTAGAAATTGATAAATTAATATGATTTAAATCATGTTTGAAACAAATTCATGATATATAATAGATGTTTGAACTTCGTTTTTAGGATTTGTTTTTGATTTGTCGTACTTTACGATTACTCTATATTTTTTAATTTTATCGCTATAATACTTTTATTTACACTATGCATAAAATAATAATTCTTGATGACCATACTTTATTTAGAATAGGAGTAATCGCTATTTTAAAAAATGAATCTAGTTTTGAAGTTGAAAGTGAACATCAAAATTTTGACTCATTAAGACCATTAATCCCATCATTATCAAGTCATGTTATTTTAGTAGATATATCATTACCTAAAGAAAGTGGACTTGAGGTTGTAAAGTACATTAAAAATGTAAATCCTAAATTAAAGGTTATCATTCTTAGTTCTCATAAAGAAGAATTTTATTTAGTTAATGCGTTAGATGCAGGGGCTGATGGTTATATTCATAAAGATGCTGAACCAGAAGAGCTTATAAAAGGAATAAAAAAAGTTGTAAAAGGAGAAAAGTTTTATTCTTTGGAAATTTCCTCACTTCTAATAAATAGTATGTATAATAGACCACAGAAAGGGATGCTTTATCTTACCAATAAAGAAAAGCAAGTGATTCAATTTCTTCAAGATGGTTATTCTAGTAAAGAAATTGCTGATAAATTAGATGTAAGCCCTAGAACCATTGAAACTCACAGAGCCAATATATTAAATAAGTTTGGTCTTAAAAACACAACCGAATTAATTAAGAAAATTGTGGAGCAAAAGATAAATTTTTAAGAGTATCCAGATTAATGATGGCCAATAACGATTTTAAACTGCTTGAAGTACTGTCTAAAAATAGTCAAAATATTTGGCTAGTATTTGATAAGGACTTGGCAACTAAGCTCTTTAATTCATCCTTCATTAAGATTACAGGCTTTTCCCCTTCAAGTATTAAAAATAGAAGTATAAAACAGTTATATAAGATAATTCCCTGTGATCTGGAGCAATTAATTTCAGATTTGCTTCAGCAAAAACAAACTTATCATAACTTAGGGTCTTTTGTTGTCTCAAAGCAGAAATCTAATGATGCCTATCATATTAATTTTGCTGTGTATTTGGTTTATGATAACGAGGAGTTTGATTATGGCATCGTAATAGGTGAAAATGAAATCAATACCAAAAATATTGCACAACAGCTTAAGCTTATTAATCATAAGTGGCGTATAACGGAAAAATTAGCTGACTTAGGCAGCTGGTCATTAGATGTTGTAAATAATGTCGCTGAATGGTCTGAAGGGATGTATGATCTTTATGAACTAAATTTCTCGGATAAAACCTATGAATTCGAAGATTTCATACAGCGTGTACATGCCGATGATCGGCATCAATTTTATGAATTGTTTCAAAGGTCTGGACAAGGTGAAAAACCTAATCGTTATTTTAATTTCAGAATCATAACCCCCTCTAATACCATCAAGTATATTCGAGCAACAGTAGATGCTCATTTCAAAGATGGTCGCTTACAAAGGCTTTCGGGTATCAATCAGGATATAAGTGCTATGGTATCAATAGAACAAAAGGATAGTGAATTATCTGAAATGTTTCGAATTGCCCAGAGGTTTAGTAATATGGGGACTTGGATGTGGAATATTTCAACAAATGAAGTTTCATGGTCAGATAATGTTTATAATATATTTGAGTTAGATAAAAATACTTTTCAACCTGATTTCAATAGATTTTTACGCACTATTCCTACTGATGAAAAGCAAGTGGTTATTGATGCTATTACTAAATGTTTAGAAGATAATGAAAGTTATGAAATTGAACATTCAATCATTACCCAATCAGGTGATAGGAAATGGGTACGGGAAAAAGGTAATGTTTTAAGAAATAGTAACGGGGATCCTGTTGAAATGTATGGTACGGTTGAGGATATAACTGAATCTCACAAATTAAAATCAGAATTAGAATTTAAAGATGAACAATATCAATTACTTGCAGAATCCGGCCAAGAGTGGATTTTTTTATTAAATTCATTAGGAGAATTTAAATATACTTCACCAGCTTTGGAATTCTTATTAGGTTTTACAGAAAGAGAAGTTTTAAGCACCAAGTTTTCCGAACTTTTATTAAAAGGTGATAGAATTGAGTTTGAAAAAGAATTTAAAAAATTATCTACTGAAATTGAAAATCAACTTTCAATAAAAAAGCGTTTAAAAACGAAATCTGGCAAACTTATTTGGTGTGAAACTAACTTGAAGTCCCTTATAGATAGTAAAGGGAATTTTACTATTCGTGGTTTAACTAAAGACATTACATCTCAAGTTGAATATGAGGAAAAACTCGCTGAATCAAACACCCTACTTAAAGATGCAAATGAGAAATATAAATCATTAAACAATGATTTAGAAGCCGCTTTAGAACAATTAGAAGCACAAACGGAACATCTTAACTATATAAATAAAGAGTTATCTATAAAAAATGATGCTTTAAATCAAACGGCTATAATAGTTGAATCGGATAAAAATGGAAATATAATTTCTGTAAATGAACAGTTTTTAAACTTATCAAAATACCAGAGAAATGAGATTTTAGGAAAACCACATTGTATTAAATATAAGAGTTTATTTAACTCGGGAATACATGATAAAAGTTTTTTTGATCAGATATGGGAGAAATTAAACAATAAAATTATTTGGAGGGGTGAAATTTGTAATCTAGATAAGAATGGAGATGAATTTTGGTTATTAAAAACAGTAATACCTCTAATCAATGCAAATGGAAATATTGATAGATTTTATTCTTTTAGTTCAGATATTACCTTGCAGAAACAAAAAGAAAATGATTTACTTAATTCTAAAAATGCAATTGAAGAAGCAGCTGCAGCTAAGGAGGAATTTCTCTCTGTTATGAGCCATGAAATAAGAACTCCATTGAATTCAGTAATCGGGCTCTCAAAATTATTGCAAAAAAGATCACCTAGGGAAGACCAAAAAAACTTAATAGAGACCTTGAATAAATCAAGTGATAACTTAATGCACTTGGTAAATGATATTTTAGACTTCAATAAAATACAAAATCGGAAAGTTGTGTTAGATGAAGCCACTTTTAATTTATCAGAGGTTTTAGCACAGTTAAAAGCATCTTTTAATGAGCAAGCACTTGAAAAGGGTATTGAACTCAATATAAATGAAAAATATGTTACCTCTATATGGTTAAATGGCGATGTGAATCGTCTTTATCAAATTTTGAATAATTTAATGCACAATGCAATTAAATTCACAGAGAAAGGATCGGTTGTATTAAAAGTTAAAAGTGAACTTGATGATTTTTATGATAATAGAGTCAATATTCAATTTGAATTTAGAGACACGGGTATAGGAATAGCAGAGGAGCAGCTGAAGTTTCTTTTCTCTCCTTTTCAACAATCAGAAAAACATATATCTAGAAAATACGGAGGTACAGGTTTAGGACTATCGATCGTTAAGGGTCTTGTTGAATTATTAGGTGGGGATATTAGTCTTAAAAGTAAACTAAACACGGGTACAGTATTTTACATTAATTTGCCTTTTCAAATAGCTCAAGACCATAATATTCAAAACACAAGTAATGATAAACAACATGATAAAGTATTAGGTGACTATAAGGTGTTATATGTTGAAGATGTTCCTTCTAACCAGATGTTAATAGAAGAGTTTTTAATTGATTATGGTGCTGAATGCTATATAGCCGCAGATAGTAATGAAGCTCTTGATATTACTGCTAAAGAAAGATTTCATCTTATTTTGATGGATTTACAATTACCAGAAATTAGTGGTTTTGATTTAACAAATATTATTAGAAATCAAAATAATGGTTTAAACAAAGATACTCCAATTTTAGCTTTTACAGCAGAACCTTCTTCTAAAGAATTACTTGGTAAAATTGAAAGTGCAGGATTGCAAGGTTGTATACATAAACCTTTTCAATTTGATCATTTGATAGAAAAAATCATCAGTTCTGCAAAAAAAACAGCTTCGAGTGGTAAAGTATCTTATAATTTAGATTATTATAGAAATGCATTTAAAAATAATGAAGAAAAACTTAATAAAATCAGAGAGCTTTTGGTTCAAGATTTAACACGGATTTTTGAAGTTATATTAAATGATAGTTACAATCTAGAATTAGTAAGTGAAGAAATCCATCGTGTAAAACCTATTCTCAAAAATATTTCGTGCTTTAATTTATTAAATTTACTAAATGATTTTAAAGAAAATCTATTCCAAAAAAATGAAATTTCGATATTAAGAGATAAAATCGTTAAAAATATATTAGATTTAATTGATTCATTGAAAAATGAAATTAAAACAGATAAAATTTAAATTGTTTGATGTTTTATAATAATCTTATTAGATATATTGGTTCATCTGATGATTTTATGAAATCTAAATGAAAAATATCTCGAATCTTTCTAGTAATAATGTAATGAACATTATAGATGCAGCCACTTGGACATTTCACATAGAGGAAGGCTATTTTGAGGTAGATGAAAATTGGTTATCCACTATTGGATTTGGCGGAGATAAAATTAATCAGCTTAATTTAGAATCATGGCATAGTTATATCCATCCAGACCAACTATTTAATGTAATTGATGAACTTAATAAAGTAGTAAGTGGCTTCAAATCAAAATTCAATATTACCTATAAAATCAAACATTCAAATGGAGATTATAATTGGGTGCTGGATAAAGGTAAAGTAACTGAATTTGGTATAAATGGACAGCCTTTAATTATTCAAGGAGTTAGAATAAATATTGAACTTACAGGCCAGGATACTAATCCTTTTGATTATCCTAAGAAGGATTATAAATCTTTAATGCACAATATTCCTGGTACATTCTATCAAGCGTTATTTGATAATAGGAGAACTTTTTTTTTTTTAAGTGAAAGTATTCAAGAAATCACTGGATTTAGTAATGATGAATTTTTGAATCAAAATATTTCATTTCAAGATTTGATACATCCTCAAGACCGAGACAAGGTTTTTGATATTATTGAATTATCTATCTCAAATAATAATTATTGGGAAATTGAGTATAGGATTTTTAATAAAAATAATGAGATAGTTTGGTTATATGAAAGAGGGAAATTTACTCATGAAAAATATAATGATAAATATATTATTGATGGGTTCATTATGAATATAACGGATAAAAAAGAATCCGAAATAGAATTCTTAAGAACTAAAGAAATTTTAGATAAAACTAATGAAGTAGCACAAATAGGTAGTTGGGAAATAAACTATGAAACTAATAAAATCTATTGGTCTAGTATTACAAAAAATATTCATGAGGTAGCTCTGAATTTTCAAATAACAATAGAAAATGTTTATTCATTCTTTAAGAAGGATAACAGTTATTTAAAAGCGAAATCATTATTTGATGATGCTATTATTAATGGTTTACCTTTCGATACTGAATTAGAAATTGTAACGGCTAAAGGATTAGAGAAATGGGTAAGAATTACAGCTCAGCCTGAATTTGTACAAGGAAAAGTAAAAAGACTTTTTGGTTCAATTCAGGATATAACGAAAAGAAAAAGAGATTCTATAAAGATACTAAAGCAGAATAAATTTCGAGAATTAGTTGCTATCATTTCCAGTAATTTTGTAAAAAGTAATCTTCGAGAGATATCTGAATTAATGAATGATACTCTTAAAAAATGTATTGATTATTTTTCAGCGGATAGAAGCTTTATTTTTCAAATAAATAATCAAGAAGGAACTATTTCAAATACCTTCGATCAAAGAATAGAGGGGGTTGCTGATTTCCAGCATAGAGTACAAAAAAGAAGTCTAAATGATTTTCCCTGGTTTTCAAGTTTAATATTGAAAAAGGAAGTATTCACCATTTTGGATGTTGATGATTTACCAGAATCAGCAATAAAGGAAAAAACTGAATGGCAATTACAGGGAATTAAATCAATCTTATTTTTAAAATTTGATATTAATAATAAACCTGCAGGCGTTATAGGGCTAGCAAGTCATACTAAAAAATTTTATTGGAATCTAGAGGATATTAATGACTTAAAAGTAATATCAAATATCGTTTCTGATGCATTATCTCGATATCAATTAGAGTTAAATTTGATAAAGGAAAAATTGAAAGCAGATAAAGCAAATAATGCTAAATCTGAGTTTTTGGCAAGCATGAGCCATGAAATAAGAACTCCTTTAAATGCTATTTTAGGATTTTCGGAAATATTATTTAATAGATCAACTAATGCTTCAGACAAAAAGCAATTAGCTATAATTCTAAATAGTGGTAAATCACTTTTAAATTTGATAAATGATCTTTTAGATATCTCAAAAATTGAATCAGGAAATTTAAGTTTAAACTCTGAAATGTTAGAGCTGAAGCAAATGTTGTTTAAAATTGAACAGATGTTTTCAGAATTAGCTAAAGAAAATAATGTGAAATTAGAATTTCAAATTGAGAATAATATTCCTGATTTCATATATATTGATCCTATTAGACTACAGCAAATACTTGTTAATTTAATAGGGAATGCCTTGAAATTCACAAAAAATGGGAATGTTAATGTAATAATTAGCTTTAATGAAAATCTACTAATTCAAAATGAAGGTGTTTTATATTTTAATATTTCAGATACTGGAATTGGAATTTCTGAAAATAGTTTAAGTAAAATATTTGAATCTTTTCATCAAGGGACTGATATGATTTCAAAGGAATTTGGGGGGACAGGACTAGGTTTAACAATTACTAAAAAGCTATTAGACTTAATGAACGGAAATATTGAGGTTGAAAGTAAATTAGGTGAAGGGAGCATATTTAAAATTGAAATGCCTATTAAGGAGTATTATTATGAAAAGGATGCTCTACAATTTGATTCCAATTCAGATCAGCAATTAGTTTTTAAATCAGGTGAAATATTGGTCATAGATGATGTGGAGATTAACAATGAACTTATTAAAGCTTATTTAAAAGATCATAATGTAAGCGTGAAAAGCTGTAATAATGGAATAGATAGCTTACCATTATTGCAAAGTATGAAACCAGATATTGTTTTAATTGATCTTAGGATGCCAGGCCTTTCAGGTTCAGAAACAGCTGAAAGAATAAAATCGACTTCTATTGGTAAGGATATTCCATTAATCGCATTTACAGCTTCATTAACCAAAGATGAGACATTTGGTGGATTATTTTCAGCTACATTAAATAAACCAGTAATTGAAGAAGAATTATTTTCAGTTTTAAAGAAGTTTCTTCCTTACGAAGAAGCATAATTAATAGGAATTCTAAAATAAAAGTTGGTTCCAACATCTTTTGATTCAAACCATATCTCACCTCCCATTAGGTTAACATATCCTTTACAAATTGCTAATCCAAGACCAGAGCCCCCATGTTTTATATGTGTATCTTCTACTTGCCTAAAAGCCTCAAAAATAGAGGGGTTTAGATTTTGATCTATTCCTATGCCCGTATCAGAAACATAAAAAAGGAGTTGATCATCATTAGTTTTTCTACAACCATATTCTATTGATCCTTTATCTGTAAATTTAATAGCATTAGTAATCAGGTTCTCAATAACTTGATTCAACTTAATGAAATCCGTATCTACAGACAGGCCAAATATGTTTTCATCTATATTTAAACTGAATTTTATTTGATTTGAGATCAGTTTTTTATGAGAATTATTATGCAGTGTGAAAATGTTTTTAAGTAGATTTTCAACTGATCCCGTGCTAATATTAAGTTGAGCCTGACCAGATACCAATTTTGAGGTATCTAACATATCATTAAATATAGATAATAGATCTTTACTTCTAGTATTTATAATGTTAGAGTAGTATTTTACTTTTTCTTCTGAAACTGTTTTCATACTCATTAATTCAGAAAATCCAATAATCGCATTCATTGGTGTACGAACCTCATGAGAGATATTAGCTAAAAAGGTTGTTTTAAGTTGATCTGATTTTTCAGCTTTTTTAACTGCAGTCTCTAGTTTCTGTACTAACTCTTTATGAAGAGTGATATTCCTCATTAAAGAAAAGTACTTGATTAACTTTCCCTTCTCATCAAAAATGGGTTGAAAATTTATGCTTACCCAATAAGGCTTTTTATCTTTTGTGTAGTTTAGGACCTCAGCAGTGAAGTTCTTCTCTTCTCTTAATCCATTTCGGATCTTTTGAATTGTTTTTTCAGATGTTTTTTCGCCTTGAAGAAAATCTCCGGGCTTTTTATTTTGGATTTCTTCTAACTTATAACCAGTTCCTCTTTCAAAAGCTTGGTTTACCCATTCTATTTTGCCTTTTGAATCAGTAATCATCACATAATTGGAGGTTTCTTTTGCTACTAACGACAATAATTTGTTTTCCTCTTCCTGATTTTTTTTGTCAGTTATATCATTTCTAATCGACAAATACTCTTTTATTTTATTGTTAGCATCTTTAATAGGAACAATAAAAGTGTGTACCCAATAATAAGTTCCATTTTTTGCTCTGTTTTTTATTTCTCCACTCCATACCTTACCAGAGCTAATAGTACACCACAAATCAGCCCAAAACTCTCGGGGATGATAAGATGCATTTACCAAATTATGTTTTTCCCCTATAGACTCTTCTCTACTATAACCACTAATCTCTATAAATTTATCATTTACATATTTTATTCTTCCAGTTTTGTCTGTAATAGTTACTAATGAGGTATTGTCGATGGCAAATTTTAATTCTTTAAGTTCTTTATGTAATTTAAGTATTTCATTCTCACTTTCTTTTTGATGTGTAATGTCTAAAATCACACCTTCCCTTCTTATGGGTTTATTGTTTGAAAAGGTAGTATGGGCTTGATTTAATAGCCATTTTTCACCTCCATTCCTAGTTCTGATTTTGTATTCTATCGAAAACCCTGGTTTTGTAGGGGATATTGATGCCGCAAGTGTTTTTACTCTGTCTATATCCGCTTTATCAATTAAAGTATTCCAGTTAACTTTATGGGTTGAAAAATCTTCTTCTGAATAGCCTGTTAGTTCAAGAACTCTATGACTTATAAATGTATAATTCTCATTTTTACCTTTAGTCAATTCTTTTCTATAGGCTACTCCTGGTAATGCTTGAACAAATCCTTCAAAATTGAGATTGCTTTCTATTAGAGCTTTTTCAAGAGTTACCCTTCGATTAATATTTCGTGCTAATAATAAAACTTCTCCTTCTCCAGCCCAATTTACAGGAAGCAATCTCCATGTATAAAACCCACCGTTATACTCATAGGTTTTTTCCTCAGTAGGAGTAATCTGGTTAATATTTCTAACATAATATAAATATTTTTGAAGAAACTGATTTCCAAATAATTCGGAAATATTTTCGCCAATTATTTCATTTTTTTTCTTATTTAGCATAGGCTTATTAGCATATGTTACCTTTCCTCTTAAATCAATACTTAATATATGATAAGGTAGGTTTTTCATCAAGGCCTCTAGTTGACCTTCTATGCGTTTTGAATTCAATTTTTCATTGGCAAGTTTTAATCTTTCTTTTTTATTATTATAAAGGAGAAAAAGAATAATAACTAATAAGAGTAAAAAAAAACTTGTGGCTTCACTTATGTATTGTGTTATATATAGAAGAAAGGAGTAGTATAATTTAACCATATATTCTAATTAGTAGATGCATAAAATTTACTTTTCCGAAATTGACATACATCTTAAAATCACAGTTTTTAATAATTGACTACTTATCGGTTTTACCAAATAATCTGATATACCAGCTAACTGTGCACCGTTATAATCCTGTTCTAAGTCTGAAGCAGTTAATGCAATCACAGGAACAGTTTTGTTAAACTCTCGTATTTTTTCGGTAGCTTGAATTCCATTTAATACGGGCATGTGTATATCCATTAAGATGAAATCATAATCACCTTCTTGAGCCATTTGAAGAGCTTCAAGCCCGTTAATGGCGAAATTGCATTGGCATCCCCATTCTTCAAGAAAACTTGAAAAAACGATAGCATTTATTTCATTATCTTCTGCTATAAGAACTTTTTTACCTGTTAAATTTTGAGGCTGATTATTTGATTTTTTTTTAGGTGATTTTTCTAATTCTATATAAAAAATCAGGGTTGCTCCTTCGTTAGTTATTGTTATATAACTGATATCTTCAAATTCTTTTTTGATTGATAAGAATTGATTTGAGTAGCTTAAGCTTGAATTTGATATGCTTTCCTGATCTTGAATGTTATCTTCTCCAAAGATCTTAACTTTTATTGTGGTTTCTTTTCCAGTTTCAGTATACTTAGAAACATTAATTCTGATTATCCCATTAATCAGTTTTTCCGCAAAAATATTGGAGCCAGATTTTATTAGTTTTTCACAAGCTTGCTGATTGCCATAAAAATCGTTTTGAATTCTATCATCTATTGCAAGTTTAATGATGTTTTTTTTACTGGAATTTTTTGCCAATTTTTGGGTCAAACCCTCACACAGTTTCTTTAAATTAAACTTTTCCTTCATATAGATTCCATATTCTAATAACAATGATAGGAGTTTTATTTATACGTTTTACAAAGTCAGAATAAACTATAGAACTTTCTCAGTAAAAATACGGAGTCATTTGCGGGTGTTTTTTGGTATTCCTTAGGGGGAATAAAATCTTGAAATTTGTAATTCAAATGAATATGAATGAAAGTAAGTTTATCAAAATCTGATTTAAGAGAGTTATTGCAGCTTGTTGAAAGTGTTTATCCCGCATGCTTGATAATAAGTGATGAGACTTACTCGATTAAATATATAAATGATGTAGGAATAAAGCTTTTTGAGATAGATGAATTAGATTTTGAAATCAAGGACTTATTTATCAATATTGAAGATTGGGAAGATTTATTATATAAACTCAACAATAAGAAGTATCCTAATAATTTTACATACCTTTTAAAGTCTTCCTCTTATCAAAACATTTTTGTAAGTATTACAATATTAGTTAAAGATGGATACCTCTACTGGCTAATAAGAGATATAAGTTTAGGGCAAAAACAAAAAGAAGAGATTGACCACCAAAGAGCACTTTTAGAAAAGTCTAAAATTGAAATGGATCGAATTATTTACAGTGCTTCACATGATCTAAGATCACCAATTAGCTCCATATTAGGTTTACTAAACTTATTAGAATTACCCCATTCAAAAACCGAGAATTCAGAATATATTTCTTTAATAAGATCGAGTATTCTTAAGTTAGATAATATAGTACAGAATTTAGGTAGGATTTCAAAAAACTCAAATGAAGTAGTTAAAGATGAGAAGATTGATTTTGAAAATCTACTTGATCAGATCAATTTAGAATTTTCAAACCACCCGAATTATGATGAAATTAAATACCAACATTCTATAATTGATCAATATGTTTTTTACAATGATATAAATAGAGTAAAGTTAGTTCTATATAATTTACTAAAGAATTGTTATGATTTCTATGATAAAAACAAGTCCTATAATTTCATAGACTTAGAAGTATTTTGTTTATGTGATAAAGCCATTATAAAGCTATTTGATAATGGTATTGGTATTAGTAAAAATACAGTCAGCAAAGTATTTGATTTGTTTTATAGAGGAAGTGATCGTTCAAAAGGATCTGGTTTAGGCCTGTTTGAAACCAAAGAAATCATAATTAAACTTAATGGGAAAATCACCCTTAATTCTGAATATACCATAGGAACTAGTATAGAAGTAGAGATCCCAAATTCTAAAAAGGGCAAACTGATTAATAAAAAAAATTCTCTTGTATCATAATTATGATTCAATCCTTCAAATATAAGACTATCATTATTCACGTTTTATATCTACGTATTTTTACTGATATGATTTTGCGTATTAATAGTAGTATATACTAGCAGTAATGCCTGAGTAATATTTGTTACATATCCCTATATCTTTGAAATAGTGAAGAATAGGAAAATTATATCGATAGTAAATCACAAGGGAGGTTCTGGTAAAACTACTACCGCGGTTAATATGGGGGTAGCCTTGAGTATTGAAGGGTTTAATGTATTGTTAGTAGATTGGGACCCTCAAGCTAACTTAAGTTATTCTTTTGGCATAGATGATAATCATAAACCAACATTAGTTGATTTGTTTTATGAGAATTCAGACTTAAAGGAAGTTACTGTTTCAAATGAATTTCTGGATATTCTGCCTTCTAATATACAGTTAGCGGATTTAGAATATTCTATTTCAAAGAATGAAAAACACCATGACTTCTTATCTGATTTATTGAAAAATATAAAGGGATATGATTATATATTAATCGACTGCCCTCCATCCTTATCAATTCTTACTCTGAATGCTTTATATGCCTCTGATGAAGTGATAATTCCTGCGCAAATGGAAGTATTGAGTGTAAAAGGGATTGAACTCATTTTAAATACTATTCAGGAAATGAAATTAAGTGTCAATCCTCAGTTAAAAGTTGCTGGGATACTATGTATGATGGTTGATAAGAGAAGATCCTTGAACTCTGAAATCCATGATTATATAAAAACAAATTTTCAAGTACCAGTATTTGAAGAAGTCATCAGAACAAATGTACGAATATCAGAAGCCCCTTCATTTGGAGAAAGTGTAATTACATATTCTCCCAAGTCTGCTGGAGCAATTGACTATACCAATTTTATAAAAGAATATTTGAAACGCACTAATCAATTAAATGCTAACTAATCATGGCAATAGGGAAAAATTTAAAACAAAACAAAGTTATGCCTACTACAAAAGACAAAAGCAAGACCACAGAAAACGGTAAAGTAAGTGATAGAGAAGCTAATTTATCTAATAATTCAAATGGGAAAGACAAAGATTTAAAGAATCATATTAACGCAGTAAATAATGCTTTTGCTTCTATAGAGTTTGATCCTAAAGGGTATATATTAAATGCTAATGATCAATTTTTAGCTACAGTTGGCTATAAATTAAATGAAATTAAAGGTGAACATCATAGCATTTTTGTTTCTGAAGAATATGCTGAAAGTAATGAATATAGATCCTTTTGGAAATCTTTGGCTGCGGGCGAGCGTCAAAGTGGTGAATTCCAAAGATTTGATAAAAATAAAAATGCAATTTGGTTACAAGCTTCTTATACTCCAGTACCTGATGAAAATGAAAATACCACAAAAGTAATAAAATATGCTTTTGATATTACTAAAAAGAAAGAGGTAGAACAAGAGGCAATTGAAACTGCCAAGGAATACGAAGAGGTTAAGATTGAACTTCAAACCAGAATGGATCAGATCAATGTGGCTTGTTTAGTTTCTGAATCTGATTTAAAGGGTAACATCACTTATGTAAATGATAAGTTACTTGAAGTTACAGGTTATACTCGAGAGGAATGTATAGGCCAACCACATAGTCTTTTTAGACATCCAGATTCACCAAAATCTATCTTTAAAGAAATGTGGGCTACAATAGGTAGAGGTAGGATTTTCAGAGGTGAAATTAAAAATAAGAAAAAGAATGGCGACCCATATTATGTAGATGCAATCATTGCGCCTGTTATGGGCCCAAATGGTAAGCCATTAAAATACATTGGAGTAAGATATGATATCACCGACCAGAAGCTGAAAGAAGAGGAGATTAAAAAAGCTATGGAAGAGCAATCGGCTGTAATAGAGGTGATAAGAGCTATTGCTAAAGGTGATTTGAGCCAAAGAGTTGCGATAGAATCAGGGGTAGGAGGAGAGGTTAATTCAGCCTTAGATAATCTTAACAGTGTATTATTGAATATCTCTGAAGGTGCAGATGTTGTATCCAAATCATCTGATTTGTTACAAAAACAAACCAATGATATGAAAAGGAATACTACTGAAGTATCATCTGCTATAGCCCAAATGGCTAAAGGTGCTCAAGATCAAGCTCAAAGAACAGATGAATCTTCAAAATTAGTAAGTACTGTTCATAAGAGTGCATTAGATACTGAGAAAAAGGCAAGTTTTATCAGTAATGCAGCTGAAAAAGGATTGGAAAATTCTAAAAAAGGAATGAATACGGTTCAGGTTTTGGTGAAAAATATGGACGGTATTAGAAAGTCAGCTAATATGACTTCCGAATCTATATCTATTTTAACTGGAAGAACGGAAGAAATTGGACGTACCTTAAAAGTTATTACTGACATTGCAAGTCAAACCAATTTATTGGCCTTAAATGCTGCTATTGAGGCAGCTAGAGCTGGTGATGCTGGAAGAGGCTTCGCAGTAGTTGCCGAAGAGATTCGAAAATTGGCTGAAGATTCACGAAAGTCTGCAGATGAAATCGATAAGATAATCGAAGATGTGAAAAAAGATACAACATCAGCAGGTAAGGCTATAGAAATAATGGAAACCAGTGTAGATGAAGGAAATAAATCGACTTCAGAAGCAGAGAAAATATTCCAGGAAATTGCAACTTCTAATGATGAGACTTTTGCTTTCTCTAAGCAAATACTTGAGGCAACTGCCGATCAAAAAATCTCTATAGAATCTGTAGTTAAAAATATAGAACAAATAGTGGTAGTGTCTGAAGAAACTGCAGCAGGAAGTCAACAGGTAGCTAGTTCAAGTCAACAAATGGATAGTGGTATGATGGAAATCAGTAAAGCTGGAGATGAGCTGTCATCAGTTTCAGCAGAACTTCAAGCAGGAGTTCAGCAATTTAAGCTAAAGAAGGTAGAATAGAATAATTATTTTTTAAAAACTGATCATAAAAATTATGAGCAATAGTGAAGCAATAGAAAAGAATGAAGATAAGATCCAGATTGTAGTTTTCCGATTAGGAGATGAAGAATATGGCCTTCATATAGATCAAATTAAAGAGGTTGTATTGACCCCTAATATTACAAAAATGCCTAAAACTCCAGATTATGTTAAAGGAGTAGCAAATATTAGAGGTAATGTTATAGCGATTGTTGATCTATCGCAAAAATTCGGATTAGAAGCTACTGCCACTAATATGGAATCAAGCTATACTTTAGTAATTGAAAGTGATGAATATAAAATGGGCTTGCTTGTGAAAGATGTGCCGAATACCCTTAGCATTAATGTAAGTACTATTGAGGATGATGTGTTTACTGGAGAATCATTTTCAGAGAAAACAAACTTCAGTGGTATAGTAAAAATGGAGGATAGATTAATTGTCTTAATTGATATAATTAATGTGATCACAGATCAGGAAGCTTCTCAACTATTCAATAAGCAGAAAGAAATAGCATGAAAAAGAAAGTGCTCTTCATAAGTGATTTTTATACCAGCTGTGATTTTACGGAAATGGTTTGCTATGGATTAGGATCTTGTATTGGACTTTTTCTACAAGATAGAAGATTAAAAATCACCTCAGGGGCACATATTCCAGTAGTAAAAACATGTGTGAACACAGGTTTTTTATCAGCTGAGGAAATAGTATATAAGATGTTTACTCAACTAGGAGAGTTAGGATCTGATTTAAAGGCTTTAAGAGCTAAAGTTGTTGGAGGAGCTAATCTTTATAATTCATCATTTGAAATAGGTAAAAGGAATATAGAAGCGATTAACGAGCTTTTATTATATAATAAGGTTTACATAGCAGGACAAGATTTAGGGGGTAATGTAGCTAGAACGGTTCATTTTGTATCCACTACTGGTGAGTGTCATATTCAAACTTCCTCTAGTAAAGGGTATATAATTTAATAAAATTAAAAATATGAGTAAGAATGTATTAATAGTAGATGATTCGATGTATATGCGTACTGTTATAAAAGACGCTTTGGAAGGTGGGGGGTATAAAATTATCGGCCAGGCTTCAACAGGTGAAGAAGCAATAGACTTAGCATTTGATCTTCAACCTGATATTATCACTTTGGATAATATACTTCCAGATATGATAGGTATTGATATTTTAAAGGTGTATAAAGATGAAGGATTACCTTCAAAAGTCGTAATGGTGAGTGCTGTAGGGCAAGAGTCAGTAATTCAGGAAGGATTAAAACTAGGTGCATTATCCTATATTTTAAAACCTTTTACTGGTGATCAATTAGTGAACGCTCTAAAAGAACTATGATTTAATGAGTACTAGTTCAAAGGTTAAAGTATTGTTAATTGAGGATTCTGGCTTAATGAGAATTATTCTTTCTGATATAATAAGAAAGAATAAAAACCTTGAATTAGTAGGTAGTGCTATCAATGGATTAGTGGGAATAGAAAAAGCTGAAGAGCTAATGCCTGACGTAATTTTAACGGATATGATAATGCCAGAATATGATGGCTTATATGTCGTTAAAAAGGCAAAAGAAAAAGGCCTTGAAATTCCAGTGATACTGCTGAGTTCCTTGGAAAAAGCAAATCCAATAATTTTTGAAGCTTTAAATGAAGGAGCTTTTGATTTTATTGACAAACCTACTGAAGATCAAATTGATAAAGGCTATCCTGAGTTAATACATTTTATTGAAACAGCTTCTAAAACCAATTTCTCAGCAGACCAAATAGGCCTTAATAAGCAAAATACTTTTGAGCATAGTTTTTCGAAGGAACTGAATTACAAAATATTAGTGGTAGGAGCTTCTACAGGAGGACCAGGTGCGGTTGAATTTTTATTAAATAATCTACCAAAAAATTTAGCGATACCAGTAATCATCATTCAGCATATGCCTCAAAGATTTATTGAAACTTTTACTGAGCGCTTAAAAGCGAGCACAGGCAAAAAAGTTGTGGCTGCAACATCTGGAACTCGAATTGAGTCAAACTATATCTATTTAGCACCTGCTGAATATAATTCACAAGTGGTTAAAAGTAATGGCTATGTTGAATTTAGAAAAGTGGATAAGAAATATCAAGCCTATAATTATCCTTCAATTGATTCGGTACTTGAGTCTGTTGCTGAAATTTATAAGGAAAAAACAATTGCTTGCATTCTTACTGGCATGGGAAAAGACGGGTCGGAATCTCTGATGAGAGTAAAAAAACACGGGGGTTTGACCATCGCTCAGAACCGAGATAGTTCAATTGTTTATGGAATGCCAAAAGAAGCATTTGAATCTGGAGCAGCAAGCTATCAATTAGAATTAAATGATTTCCCATCTTTTATAATTAGTGCTTTATGAGTAATCAGAAAAAAGAAAATGAATATAAAGAATTGTTTCTGGCGGAAGCAATGGATAATTATGAAGAGATCAGTAGGTTTTTAACGCAATTAGAAAAAAAAACGAATGACCAAGAACTTATACAATCTCTTTTTAGAATAACCCATACATTAAAAGGAAATGCTGCTGGAATGGGATTTAATGATATTGCAGATCTTGCTCATGTGCTTGAGGATATGTTTTCTGAAATCAGAGATCGTAAAATTGAATTAAGCGATGATGTTTTTTCTGCCATATTCAAGGGTACAGATGTGTTAGGGAATTTGATTTCAGCCATTAAGGAAGAAAAGACAGTTCGGTATAAAGGAATAAAAACTAAGTTAGAAGTAATTATAAGAAATGCTAATAAATCAGCTACAGGTGAATCTAAGGTTCCAGATTCAGTTGAGCCTGAAACAAAAAAAGAAAATATACCTAGCGCAAACGATAAAGACCATACAAAAGAAGAACTATATGGAGAAAATAATGATGAAACTCAAGCTTTAAATAATAAGGTAGGATTATCTGATTTGGTGCAAGTACCAGTAGGGAAACTTGACAATCTTCTGAATTTGGTAGGGGAATTAATTATTGAGCGAGATAGGCTCATTGCTATGAATTCAAATATTTCCAATACTGATTTTTCCAGACTTAACCGTATATCATCAGATCTTCAATATTCGGTTATGAATGTAAGGTTAGTACAGGTTGGTTTCTTACTAAATAAATTTCACCGAATCGTTAGGGATATTGCACATAAAGAAAGTAAAAAAGTAAACCTAATATTAGAAGGTGCTGAAACTGAGATTGACAGAAATATTCTTCACGTAATCAGTGATTCTATGATCCATTTAGTTAGAAATGCAATTGGTCATGGTATTGAAAAGGAAGAAGATAGAATTAAGAACAATAAGTCAGCTGAAGGTAACTTAATTATTAAGGCAAGTAGTGAGTCTGATAATGTTATTCTAGAAATTATTGATGACGGAGCCGGAATAAACCCTTCCAAGATAAAAGAAAAAGCGCTATCTAAAGGATTGATCAAAGCTCAAGATGTTGATCATATGAGTCAGGAGGAAATCCTGATGTTAATTTTCCGTCCTGGTTTTTCTACAAATGATCAAGTAAATGATATTTCTGGCAGAGGTGTGGGGATGGATGTAGTAAAACAATCATTAGACAGTATTGGCGGAACTATAAAGATTGATTCTGAAGTAGGTAAAGGTTCAACATTTACTTTAAATCTTCCTTCTTCAATGGCGGTGAAATCAACATTGCTTTTTGAGTTAGATAAGCAAGTATACGCTATACCTCTAAACTATACGGAATCAGTAATTTCAATTCAAAAAAAGGAAATAAGGAAGGCTTTTAATGGATGGGTTACGGTTAATCAGGGGAATACGGTTATTCTTGTTCACTTATCAGAAATACTTTCTAACTACAAATATTCTGCTGAAAACCAATCAAGACTGAAAGATAATGATGATGAAGATTCAATAAAGATCATAATTGTTAAGATTCAAGGTAAAAGACTGGGCTTTATAGTAGACCATTTACTTCAACAGAAAGAAATTATTGAAAAACCATTACTAAAGCCAGTTGAAAATAATCCCTTTCTAAGTGGAGTAACCATAATGGGGAATGGAAATGTTTGCTTGGTATTAAGTGTGCCAGGTATAGCTAATAGTTATTTAAAAAAAGTAAGTCAATACAATAAAAATAATATGCATGCATGAGGTAAGCAGAAAAAATCAGATAACAAATGTTTTTGAATATGGCCATAAACATGTGTTAGATTCTTTAGAAAAATTTACTAATAAGACCTTTAACCTTAAAATGCTTGACGCAAGATCATTTTGTAAAAACAAGATTAGAGAAGTTATAGGTAGTTTTTCTTTAGGTTCAGATTTAACCTTATTCAAAACAGAAATAATAGGTGATGTTTTTGGTAAAAGTTATTGGCTTGTTGACAATCATGCTAGAAAATACATAACCAATACTGATAACAATAACCAGGTCAGTATAGATTTCTCATATGAAATGTTAAGAGAGGTAGATAATATTATTTCTGCTGCTTTAATATCCCAACTCTCCAATAGGTTTTCATTAGAAATTTATGGTGATGTTCCAGAATTAGTGATGCCAGAATTAAAGCCACTAGAAGAAATCATTGAGAAAGACTTTATTAAATCAAGAGAAAATCTGTTTTTATACTTAGTTGAATTTCAAATTGAGGAATCGCCTAATGCTAAGTGTCTATTTTTTTGGTGTGTTGAAGAACACAAGTTAATAGAAGGATAAATTTAATCTCCACAATTATGACCAATAAAATTCTAAATATTTTATCCATACTGCTTGTAGGAGCTAGTTTGGTGATGTCATTTTTAGAGATAGAGATGAGATACTTAATTTTGGGGGCTTTATCTGTAGCTTTAATTTTTTTGATTATTAATTTTTTCACTTTTGTAAGAGTATCAAAAATTATTAAAAAGTGGAGTGGAGATTTTTACTGGTTAAATAAAGTCCTTCATCAATTTGATAAAAAGATGAAGGATTTTCAAGAATTAAAGGCAAATGTTAGCTATGCCTTTGCTGCAATAAATAATATAGGAGAGAAACAATTCTTGAATGAAATCAAAAATATTAATTCTGAGGCAATAAAATTTGATTTAGAAAAGGCACATAATAAAATATTGAAGCTCCGAAAGACAGAAGAGGAAAATGCATGGATAAATGAAGGTATTGCTCAAATTGCATCAATTAAAAACAGTGATAACAATATATCAGAATATTCTTTTCAAATTTTAAAGACCGTAATTTCTTATTTGAATTTAAATCAGGGTCAGTTTTTCATTAAAAAAACGGATGAGGAGGGTGATTATTTTGAATTGTCAGCAACATACGCCTTTGATCGCAGAAAATACTTTAAAAAGAAAATAAGAAAAGGACAGGGATTATTAGGTCAGCTATTTTACGATAAAGAATTACTCTATTTTACAGAGATACCTGAGGACTATATTCAAATTAAATCGGGTTTAGGAGATGCTTTGCCAAGGAGTATATGTTTGATTCCGTTTATTTCAGATGATAAGATATACGGAGCGATGGAAGTGGCATCTTTTCAAAATTTAGATAAAAACGATTTTGAATACCTAGAAAAAATTGCAGCAAGAATAGGTTTTAATCTCACATCTATTTCTAATCAGGCGAATACTGAGCGTATGTTAAAGGAATCTCAAGAGTTAACTCAAGAAATGAGGGCACAAGAGGAAGAGCTTAGACAGAATATGGAAGAATTGGAAGCTACTCAGAATCAAATGAATTCAAAGCAGAAGGAGATTAATGCTGTATTATCAGCCTTATCAACTGTAGAGTTGGATTTAGATGGGAGAGTAAATAGTGCTAATGAAGTATTCATGAGCATTACGGGATATAAAGATGAACAAATAGTTGGTAAGCCATATAGAAATTTAATTCCCCAGCACGGTAATGATCCTATCCAATATGAAATTATGTGGAATAGTATCTTAGAAGGTAGAACTTTTTCCGGAGAATTTAGAATTGTAAATGCTGAAGGAAACGAAATATGGATGGCTGGAAACTTCACACCTATTTTGAATGAAAATAATGAGCCTTATAAAGTAATGGTGATTTCATTATTTACGACCCAAGACAAGGAAAAGCTTATTGAATTTCAGGAAATAGTGGCTGTATTTAAAAATTGTTTCCCAATTGCAGAAGTATATCCAGACTTCAGGTTTAAAACAGCTAATGATTTATTCTTAAAAGAATTAGGAATAAAAAGACTTGAGTTGAGAAAAACACTCTTATCTGACTTTATTAAAAATGGGGTGCATGATAAAGTAAAAAAACAGCTAGAGGCGGAAAAAACTAGTCCTGAAAATATTGAGTTACTTTTAGAATTACAGGATGGCAATAAAAAGTCATTTAATTCTTCAATTCAAAAAATAGGTGTAAACGATAAAGAGAGAGCTTTATTAATACTTCAAAGATCTAATTAAATTGAATGAAACTAGAGGAAATATAGAAATTAGTGATGAAGAACTTCACTCTTTGACTGATGCTATTCAACAAAGACACGGAATAGATTTTAGTTGTTATGAAGTGAAGTCGTTAAGAAGAAGGTTGACCCGTACTTTAAGTGTATTCAATTTAGAATCTATTCATGAACTTTGGATGAAAATTTTAAGAGAACAGGAGTTTATTTATCCATTTATGGATGAAATTAGTGTTGGTCTAACTTCTTTGTTTCGAGATTCTAGTTTATGGAAGGCATTAGAAAAGAAAGTGCTTTTAGAATATACAAAAAAAGAAAAGCCTCTATCTATTTGGCATGCTGGATGTTCAACAGGAGAAGAGGTATATTCAATGGGAATTCTGCTTCAAGAGTTAAATATTCAAGATAATACTAAGGCATGGGCAACTGATATAAGTAATAAATCATTGAAGATTGCTCAGGATGGTGAATATCATAGAATGAAGTTTGCAGAGTATAACAAGAATTTAAATGAGTATAAGCTAAATCGAAATTTGGATAAGTTTACTGAGCCAGAGACACTTCCTAATCACTTCAAATTAAAGAGAAGTTTGATTTCACATGTTACCTGGGAACACCACAATCTTATTAGTGATGAATTTACTAAGAAATTTGATATTATCTTTTGTAGGAATGTAATGATTTATTTTGATGTAAATTCTAAAATTAAATTATTTAAAAAATTCTATAATAGTCTAAATCCAGGAGGGATTTTAATCATCGGATTTTATGATGCAGTGCTTCCATTTATAGATTCAATAGATTTTGAAATTCTAGATATTGATTCAAAAATCTTTATAAAAAAATAAGTTAATTTCGATTCAGGCCGATTATAAATTTTAGCAGTATTTTTCCTAGATAATTTAACTTCAAACTATTCAAAAACGGACAGAATCTGTCCTAAACCGAACAGCCACTAGTTAAGTAATCCTATCAATTTCATTTAAATGGGGATTTTCCCACTGGCTTAATAATTGAACATCAGAAAAAGATTGCAATAAATGCAACTATTTGTGGTTGTAAAACATCACTAAACCAAACTACTAATTCAACCTATTTAGAAGCACTTCTATATAAGCTGGCTCAGTAGCATAATTTCTAGCAGCAATCAACGGGACTAAAATATCCAGTACTATGAAGTATTTTCTAATACTAAGCGTAATTCTATTAAGTTTTAGTAGCTATTCTCAAGAGGTAGATTCTATATTCAGAAAGAATATCAATATCCCTAGAGTTACTGATGCTCCAAAAATTGATGGATTATTAGACGATGAAGCTTGGGAAGAAGCACCAATTGCTGCTGATTTTGTAGAACGAAACCCCAATAATGGAAGATCAATCCCCGATAGTCTTTCCACTGAAGTAAAGATTATATATGATGATTTGGGCATCTATTTTGGTGCAAAAATGAAGGATCCAGAGCCTCATAAAATTGCAACTGAATTAACGGAAAGAGATGATATAGGTGCAGATGACTTCTTTTTTATCCTTCTTAACGGATACAATGACCGACAGCAAAGTATGCAATTTATAGTAACTGCTGCGGGCGTTCAGTATGATGCAAAAATGACCAATGGACAAGAAGATAACTCTTGGGATGCAGTTTGGTATAGTGAGGTGAGTATAACTGAAGAGGGATGGGTGGCAGAAGTATTTATACCGTATTTTATTTTGAGATTTCCTAAGAAACAAATTCAAGAATGGGGCTTAAATATGGAAAGGGAAGTATTTAGAACTCGAACGCGATACAGTTGGAACCATGTCGATAATAAAAAAGGAGCATTTTCTTTATATGATGGAGAAATTCACGGCATTAAAAATATTGATACACCTACCCGCTTATCTTTCCAGCCCTATGTTTCTGCTTATGCCAATAATTATGATGGCAAGACCAATTATAATTTCAATGGGGGCTTAGATTTAAAATATGGAATTTCAGATGCATTTACTCTTGATATGATTCTTATCCCTGACTTTGGTCAAGCACGATTTGACAATAATGTATTAAACTTATCCGCATTTGAAGTACAATTTGCTGAACAAAGGCCATTTTTCACGGAAGGTACCGAGCTATTCTCCAAAGGAGATTTATTCTATTCTAGGCGTATTGGAGGTAGACCTTCTTCTGAAGTTGAGGCAGGTGACAATGAAGAGTTAGAATTTCAGCCCGATAAGGTTGATTTAATCAATGCTAGTAAAGTTTCAGGCAGAACAGAAAGTGGATTGGGAATTGGCGTTTTCAATGCCGTTACCAACGAAGCTTTTGCAAGTGTCAGAAATATAGAAACGAATGAGCTGAGATCGGAGAAAGTTGAGCCCTACACTAATTATAATATAACCGTTTTGGATCAAAGATATGGAGATAATAGTTCGGTATCTGTTGTGAATACCAATGTCACCAGGTTGGGAGATTTTAGAGATGCGAATGCTACAGGATTGTATATTAATCATACAAATAAAGCCAATACTTGGAATTATAGCGCCAGCACTGAAGGGAGTTGGGTATTTGAAAATAATGAAACTGTTTTTGGAACCGAAATTCAGGCGAGGGCGAATAAAATAAGTGGCGAGCACCGAATGTCTGGTCAAATAGATTTAAGAACCTTAGATTATAATATTAATGATTTGGGATTTTCTACCAATACTAATTACGTAAGATATATTGGGTATTATGGCTATCGTTATTTACAGCCAAAAGGAAATCTGAATAATATGTTTCTAAACTTTAACCTTTTCCATTTTAGAAGACTAGAACCAGATTTATTTAGTCATGTGACCTTTAATTTTAATTCTAGTTTCACTACGAAAGACTTCTTTAATTTTGGAGGAGGTTTTGAGCTTAGGCCTTTTGAAAACAATGATTTTTACGAACCTAGAGTTAATGGTCGTTATGTAGAGTTCCCGGGTTATCATGATCAATGGGTGTGGATGAATACAGATTTTAGGAAAGCTTTTGCTTTTGATGGTTTTGTAGATTGGTACAATTTCTTTGAGGAAGGAAGAAGTACATTGGTGAGTAGTTTAAATCCAAGATATCGTTTTTCGAATAAATTCAGTTTACGTTATGGCCTATTCGTAAATGAATCATTTAAAGAGCAAGGTTTTGTGGATATGGATGAGGAAGAGATCATATTTGGACAAAGGGATAGAGTGACATTAGAAAATTCGATTGGAGGTAATTACATTTTTAATAATAAAATCTCACTTAATCTCATATTCAGACATTATTATTCATCTGCTTTATACTCTAAATTATATAGTTTGGAAAATGATGGGGCACTATCGGAAGAAATAGAAAGAGAAAATATATATGATGTTACCTTTAATACCTGGAATCTGGATTTAAACTTTTCATGGTGGTTTGCACCAGGTAGTCAAATTACTATCCTTTATAGAAATGCTTTAGACAGCTATCTTGAAGAAAGTGGTCAGAGTTTTAATGAAAATTTTGATTACCTATTCAGTCATCCCCAAATGAATAGCCTTTCAATTCGGTTAAGTTACTTTCTTGATTATAATAGAATTAGAAATGCGTTCTCTAATAGTGATAATAGGCTGAGTAATAGGCCTAAGAAGATGAGTATAGGTTCATAAATTATCTCCATTATTAATCAATATCATAATTCCAAAACCAGTAGTTTTAATTTTTCATTCTGTATCTTTGTAGTTGCTATACTAACTATTAAGAATGCAAGAAGCTGAAAAATATAGTCGTTATTCCTTTTTACTTGATAAAACTGCAAAAAGGGTAAAGCAATACGCCAAGCAACGCTTTCGAGAATTAGGCTGGACTATTACCATTGATCAATGGGCAGTTTTAAAACAATTGCACGATAAAGGTGAAGTAAACCAAAGGGAATTGGCAACTAATACTTTTAAAGATCATCCTACCATGACTCGAATTATAGATCTTTTAAAAGATAAAGGTTTGATAGAGAGGAAACCACATCCAGCTGATAGAAGAAGCTTTATGATTGCTTTAACAAATGATGGGAATAAATTGGTAAACGAATGTTTACCAGAAGTACAGAACATAAGGATGAAGGCTTGGGAGAATCTTTCAGAAAAAGACTTTAAAGAATTCAAGCGTATATTGGAAAGTATATATGAAAACCTTTCTTAAAGTGAAGGTTTCTAACAATCGTATCTAATTTATTACATCAGTTCCAACCAAATTGATCTTTTGGGTATCTTTGTATAACACAATAGACAATACAATTATGAAGAAATTATTGAGTTTAATGCTTAGTATAAGCATATTGTTCACAGCTTGTAATTCAGATAATGAAGCTGAACAAGATCCTAAGCCCGTATTACCACCAGAATATTCAATGGCTCCTAACTTCGATGATTTCAAAGCAGATAATAATCAAAGAAATCAAACTATAGAGAACTGGTTTTATTCTGCTTTAAATGTAGGGGTTTATTCAGCAATATTAACAGGTGGATTAGCAATTCCAGTAACCGCTTTTAAAGCTACCATAAGTCAAAATCCAATATATGATACTGATAGTGGAGTATGGGTATGGGAAACTTCATTTACTAATAATGCAAATGATTTTTCAATCCGTTTAACAGCTGATGTAGTGGATGCTAATGTGAATTGGGTAGGTTCAATTTCATCAACGTCACTAAATGTAGAAAACTTTGTTTGGTTCGATGGTCAGTCTAATATAGATGGAAATAGCGGTACCTGGACACTCTATGAAAGCCCACAAAAGCCAACTGCATGGATAACTGCTGATTGGTCAAGAAATGAGGCTCAAACTGTAGCAAATGCTAATTTTACTATTGAAAAGGAAGGTGACTTATTAGGGAGTTACATCAACTATGCCATAGATGATGAAAATAATTTAGATCGTTCTGTTGAGATTTCAAATACTGAATCAGGGGATTTGATTGAAATATATTGGAATCAAGAATTAAAATTCGGTAGAGTAAAAAGCGAGAAATATTTTGGGGATACAGATTTCCATTGCTGGGATGAAGATCTTCAAGATGTAGAATGTGCGAACTAACCTATTTTGTTTTAAATTATTGCAAGCCTAGCTCTATTGAGTTAGGCTTTTTTTTCGACCAACCTCTGTTCTTTTATGTCAAAGAATTAAGTTGAATTATTATATTTGAAGATGTAAGCTAAAACTATGACAAACCATCAACCCATCCAGTTAACTCCAACTTTATCTCTTCATATTGACAATGCAGAGTTGAGAGGAGTATGGGTTACTTTTGAAAATAAAGAAGGAGTGAAAATTGCTGCATTTGTTGATCATATTTCCAGAACAATTTCCTCATTCACTTGTAAAGAACCATTAGATGTAATGATTTCCTTGGGTCATTTAATCAAAAATAATGAGGAAGAGATTTACTCATATTTTGAAAGTAATTCTTCAGAGTTAACGAGACTGGCAAGAGTTTCTAAATTGAATAATATCTCTTAATCCTCTATAAAATACATAATCATATCTTTCTTCATGATAAGAACATTAGATATAGAAATCTCCATAAAGATTCTATTCTTGAGTTTGTAAGTTTTCATTAAAGCTACCAAGAATCTAAAACTCTATGGGCTGCTGTAAACTATCAGATTATTGATTAATTAATTTTTGAGTTTAATAGTCATCTGTTTTTATGCTAATTAAGGCATTAATAATTGAATCATATGACTCTTCAGATGTTCGATTGAATTGAAACGGTGGTGGTGATGAATAATCATAAATTACTCCAATTTTACCTTTTTTATTCATGTAATCATAAAAATGATGATGTTTAGCTATATAATCCTTTAACCCAATTAGTACAAAATCAATATGGTTACCAGTTATTAGTAGGTATCGATCTTCTTCATAATATTTTGCTGATTCGAAATTTGTTCCATTTATTTTGAACTGGGTGATTTTTCCCAGGAACTTATCTTTTTCTTCTGCTGATAATAACGAACTTGGTAATGTTATCAATTTACTTATTGTTTGAACAAATAATATTTCTGACTTGCCCATTTCAAATTGATTAACTGATTGTATCATATCAAAAGAAACTGGATAAGTTTAATTTTATCTATTGTCAAATCTGGTAATATCGAATTAATAATTCACTTCATTGAAACTATTGCCATTCGAAGCTTTTTATAATTCAAAATTCTCTTATTCTAAACTATATATTTCTAGCATCGTAATTACAGCCATATAAAACTTTGCTATGACTGAAATTGATAAAACAAAACCTGTATTAGTGACAGGCGCTACAGGCTATGTTGCCGGATGGTTAGTTAAAAAATTACTGGATGAAGGTATAACCGTACATGCTGCAGTTAGAAACCCTGATAATAAGGAGAAAATCAGACATCTAGACGAAATCGCCAAGGATTCAAAAGGATCGATAAATTATTTTAAAGCCGATTTATTAGAAGATGGCTCTTATGCTGAAGCTATGAAGGGTTGTGAATTAGTTTATCATACGGCTTCTCCATTTACATCAAAATTTAAAAACCCACAAAAAGATTTGATTGATCCAGCAGTAAAAGGAACAGAAAATGTGCTGGAACAAGCTAATAAAACAGAAAGTGTAAAAAGAGTGGTGGTAACCAGCAGTTGTGCCGCTATTTATACAGATGCAATAGATTGTAAAAAAGCACCAAATGGAGTTTTAACCGAAGATGTATGGAATACCACTGCATCTATCCAACATCAACCGTATTCTTATTCAAAAGTCCTAGCCGAAAAGAAAGCCTGGGAAATTAATGAGCAACAAGATCAATGGGATCTAGTAACGATTAATCCTTCCTTAGTTTTAGGGCCAGCATTAAATGCACAATCTATTACTTCGGAAAGTTATAACATATTAAAACAAATAGGAGACGGGACCTTGAAACAGGGAGTTCCTAATGTTGGGATTGGTCTAGTGGATGTTAGAGATGTTGCAGACGCACATTATCAAGCAGGCTTTAAACCAAAGGCCTCAGGTAGATATATAACTTCTGCACACAATACTAATTTTCTTGAATTAGCGAATAATTTACAACCAAAATATGGAGATGATTATCCCATTCCGAATAAGGCATTACCAAAATGGTTATTAATGCTTATTGGACCTTTAATGTCAAAAACGACTACTCGTAGGTTCTTGAAAAATAATCTTAATATTCCATTTAAAGCTGATAATTCTAAAATTAAAAATGAATTAGAAATCCAATTTAGACCCATGCAAGAAACAATGGAAGATTCATTTGAGGTACTTATTAAAGCAGGAATGGTATAATTTTTTAAGATAGTTAGTAAAACAACTATTTTTATACGAACTTTGTAGCCGAAATTAAGTTATACCCTTTAATAACTTACAAAAAACAATGGTACAAACTGACATTTGCATAATCGGAGCAGGCCCTGTTGGCCTATTTGCTGTATTTGAAGCTGGATTATTAAAGTTACGTTGTCATTTAGTGGATGCACTACCACAAGTAGGAGGACAGCTTTCTGAAATTTATCCTCAAAAACCTATCTATGATATTCCAGGCTATCCTGAAGTGAAAGCACAAGAATTAGTAGATAATCTGATGGATCAAATAGAACCTTTCAATCCTACTTTTACATTAGGAGAAAGATTAGATCAAGTTGAAAAAACAGCAACTGGCTTTTATTTGAAAACCTCAGACGGGACTGAAATCGATTGTAAAGCAGTAGTGATTGCGGGAGGACTAGGTTGTTTTGAACCACGTAAACCACCTTTGAAAGAAATAGCTGACTTTGAAGGAAAAGGTGTTTCGTACATGGTGAAAGATCCTGAGCAATTCAGAGACAAAAACGTAATCTTAGCGGGTGGAGGTGACTCTGCCTTAGATTGGACTATTGAGCTTTCTAAAATTGCTAAAAAAATCACTTTGGTTCATAGAAATGAGACTTTTAGAGGTGCACCTGATTCCGCTGAAAAAGTATTTGAATTAGCCAAAGAAGGTAAAATTAATCTACTATTAAAAAGTAATTTAGCTTCTTTATCAGGAAATGGTCATCTAGAATCAGTTAAGATTAAAGGTGCAGATAAATCTGAAATGGAATTAGAAGCGGATTACTTAGTGCCATTATTTGGATTGAGTCCGAAATTAGGTCCTATAGCGGATTGGGGCTTAGCTATTCATAAAAACCAAATAGAGGTAAATACTGAGGATTATTCAACTAATGTTCCTGGTATTTATGCAATTGGAGATATCAATACGTATAAAGGTAAATTAAAACTAATCCTTTGTGGCTTTCATGAAGCAGCTCTAATGGCTCAGTCAGCATTTAAACATATCTATCCAGATAAGCACTTAAGTTTTAAATACACTACCGTAAACGGTATCGAATCATTTTAAATATAACATTAGAATAAAAGACCTATCAGGTTTTCAAAACCTGACAGGTCTAGTTAATTTTAAGTATGAGTGATATAAAAATTAAAGTTCAGGATTATTCAGGTGAAGTAAAAGAACTTGAAGCACCTACTGATATGGGTTTAAGTTTAATGGAATTCCTGAAAGCGAATGAATATCCAATTTTAGCTACTTGTGGAGGCATGGCATTATGTGCTACCTGTCATGTAAAAGTAGAGGAGGGAATGGATGCTTTAAATGAGCCCGGAGATCAAGAAATGGATCAGTTGGATATATTGCCTAATGCTGAATTTAATAGTCGTTTAGCTTGTCAATTGCGATTACATCCTGATATGGATGGTTTATCTATACGCCTAGCTGCCGATGAAGATCAAGAATAAATTGAGTATAAATTTCTTTTATTGAAGCACTTGCAGAAATGTAAGTGCTTTTTTGTTTGGTACAGAAAGGATTGCTAATTGTGATGAGATGGTAATAGAAAAATATTGTCAGACGACAGTCAGACAAAAAAATGTTAGCGTCTGACTTTCATCTGACACTAACATTCATCATGAGATAATATTAAATTAGAATATCTTGGATTAAGCTTATTTAAGTAAGATTCCTGCCTCCGCAGGAATGACGCTCCAAGTGAGCTAGTCATAATAAGCAATCCGATGTAGAATACACCCAATACCTAAAATCCAAATTCAAACACCCTTCAGTCCTCATCTAATACCCCAATATCTCCTCAATCTGAGCAGCCACTTTCTCAGCATTTGGAAGCATAGCTTTTTCCCATTCTACATTCAAACCAATAGCTGGTAAATTCAATGCGCCATAAGCTCTAACTGGAGCATCTAATTTTTCAAAACAATGCTGGTTTAATCTTCCGGCTAAAGATTCAGCAAAAGAATTCAGTAAGGGTTCTTCGGTTAGTACTAGAGCTCTTCCGTGTCTTTCAACGCTTCCCTTCACAGTTTCCCAATCTATTGGATTTAAAGTTCTTAAGTCCACGATTTCAACCTGTCCCTCAAAATTTTCAGCTGCTGCCTTAGCCCAATAGATTCCCATTCCATAGGTGATAATAGTCATACTCTCCCCATTATCAATCATGTCTTGATCAGCCTCCTGTTCAATTCTAGCTTTTCCTAATGGAACAATATAATCCTCATCAGGCTCATGGTTTTTAGCACCATCTGTTCCAGGTACCTTCGACCAGTATAAACCTTTATGCTCCAGCATTACCACGGGATTTGGATCATGAAAGGCAGCTTTCATCAAGCCTTTCATATCTGCAGCATTAGAAGGATACACAATTTTGATTCCTCTTATCGTAAGAAGTGTTGATTCAACAGAACCACTGTGGTAAGGACCGCCACCACCATAAGCCCCAATAGGAACTCTGATTAAGGATTGAATAGGGAATTTACCATTCGATAAATAGCATGATTTAGACAGCTCTTCTACCAGCTGGTTAATACCTGGCCAGATGTAATCTGCAAATTGGATTTCAACAATTGGTTTAGCTCCAACAGCTGACATACCCGCAGTACTTCCTATAATATAGGCTTCTTGGATAGGAGTATTAAATACTCTACCATCACCATACTTTTTAGCTAGGTTAGCGGCCTCACGGAATACACCACCTAGTGTTCCGCCCACATCCTGTCCGTAAAATAAAGCTTCAGGATTGTTTTTCAAGATATCATCCATGGCATGCAAGGCGGCATCCACCATCACTGATTTTTCAGCACCTTTAGGTTTACGTTCTCCTTTTTCCTCGGTGATTGGACTTTCAGCAAACTCATGTAATTCAACATCAGCAGGATCAACATCTTCAGCATCAATCGCTTTTTGGAAGGCATCATTAGCAGTTTGTATCGCTTCTTCTTCGAGTTCTTTTAGAAACTTCTCATCATATCCATTATCCATCAAGTAGCTATGGAATTTTGGAATAGGGTCACCCATTGCATGGATTTCTAAATCTTCCTCGCCTCTGTACCATTCTTTTCTTACACCAGAAGTATGATGACCTAATAAAGGACAGTTTGCATGAAGTAAAACGGGCCCTTTTCTATTTCTTACATATTTGATAGCATCGGCCATTTTAGTGTAGGAATCAGCAAAATCAGATCCGTTAGCTTGCATTCTCTTTAAGCCTTTAAATCCAGCTGCATATTCATAAGCATCCATAGCTCTCATTTCTTTTCCTGTTGCGGAAATCCCCCAATCGTTATCTTGTACTAGATAAATGATAGGGAGGTTTTTCAGAACGGCCATTTGAAAAGCTTCTGCTACTTCACCCTCTGTAACAGAACCATCACCCAATGAACAAACTACTACTGGTTTTTCTCCTTCAGCTCCTAATCCGTGTTCTTCTTTAAATTTTAAACCATGAGCCATACCTGTAGCTGGGATAACTTGCATCCCAGTGGCTGAACTTTGATGTGGGATGGTTGGCATTCCTTCTCTTTTTAAAGAAGGGTGGTTGTAATAGGTTCTTCCACCAGAAAATGGATCATCTTTTTTAGCCATAAGTTGAAGCATTAATTCATAAGGCTCCATACCAATACCTAATAAAATACTTTCATCTCTGTAATAGGGAGCCAAAAAATCTATTGGCTTTAACTGCATAGAGGCTGCTAATTGAATAGCCTCATGTCCTCGAGAAGTACTATGAACATATTTTGATGCAATTGCTTTGTTTTCATCATAAAGCTCAGCCATCCTTTTGGCTGTATGCATTAATCGATATGCTCTCTCTAAAATGTCTTTCGATATACTGGATTTAGTCTTCTTGGCAGTCTTAACACTCATGCTCTAATCTTTTTTCGTTTCCTAGTTCAAAATTAATGAATTCTTTGTTTTTCCTTACGATTGTTAGGTAGATATTTTGATATACGGTTCTCTTCTATTTTTGGGTACAATTTCTACCATTTTATAGGTTTTATCATATCACCAAGAAGATATGCAAATCACCTTACTAATAATTTAAGTAAAGTTAAAATGTTTTATTATAGATTGATATTCTGTTAGTTATAAATATTTTCTGAAGAAATGCTATTATTTATAGTTGTCGATTCTGAATATTTTATAAATTGATTGTGTATTTATTCAACTTTAAAATATATGGCGAAGGCTAAGAAAGAAAAGAAAGTATTTGTTCTAGATACTTCAGTTATAATTTACTCGCATGATTCAATTATGAACTTTGCTGAGCATGATGTAGCAATACCAATTACTGTTTTGGAGGAGCTAGATCAATTTAAAAAAGGCAACGATACCAAAAATTTTGAAGCTCGCGAGTTTATTCGAATGATTGATAAATTAGCCGATGGTCGTTCTTTAAGTGATTGGATTCCGCTAAATGGAAAAAGTAAAGGGGTATTTAAAGTATTAATGCCTAGAAAAGAATCTAAAAATGATAATCCAATATTTTTAGAAGATATACCTGACCATAAAATTTTAGGTAGTGCAGTTCAATTGCAGGAAGAACTAAAAGATAAAACCGTTATTTTAGTCACAAAGGACATTAATTTAAGATTAAAAGCTAAAAGTTGCGGTTTAAGATCTGAAGATTATCAAACTGGAAAAGTAAAGGATGTGAGTGATTTACATACTGGTAAACAGCAAGTAGAAACAGTTTCTTCAGATACTATAAATCAACTATACGATACTTTTCATTGCGACCCTAAGGATGTTTTGGGAAAGAAAAAACCAATGAATAACACCTTTTACATTTTGAAGAGTAATAAGAGTTCTGCCTTAGGCTTTTATAATTCTGTTACAGATCAGATTGATAAAGTAGATAAAATCTCAGCTTACGGGATTAAACCTAAAAATGCGGAGCAAGCTTTTGCTATTCATGCTTTACTGAACCCTGAAATTAAATTGATGACTTTACAAGGAGTAGCAGGAACAGGTAAAACTTTAATTGCCTTAGCTTCTGCTTTAGAGCAAAGGAAAAATTTCAAACAGATTTACCTAGCAAGACCCATTGTTCCTTTGTCAAATAAGGACATTGGATATTTACCTGGTGATGTGAAATCAAAGCTGAATCCGTATATGGAACCACTTTGGGATAATTTGAAGTATATTCAAAATCAGTACCAAGAGCATGAGCGTGAGTTTATGAATATTACCGACATGGTTAATAAAGAGAAATTGATGATTCAACCTTTAGCCTACATTCGAGGTAGGAGTTTATCCAATATTTACTTCATAGTAGATGAAGCTCAAAATTTAACTCCTCATGAGGTGAAAACGATTATCACCAGGGCAGGGGAGAACACCAAGATCGTTTTTACGGGGGATGTAAATCAAATTGATACGCCTTATTTAGATTCACAGTCCAACGGACTGAGTTATTTAATTGATAAAGTGAAAGGTCACGAATTATATGCCCATGTGACACTAGAAAAAGGGGAACGGTCTGAATTGGCTAATTTGGCGAATGATGTTTTGTAATAAGGAAACCTGTCAGGTTTACATTTAATTATATGGATGAGGAAATAATAATTTTGCAATTCTAAATTGTAGAAACCTGACAGCTTTTAGCACGGGCATAAATGAGTGAAAAATTTAAAAATACTTACAGAATTGCATTTGTAAGAAGGTAATGACAGATACCAAAACCCTTGCAAAAATTCGGTTTGATTTATTATCGGTGTATTGACTTTGTACTCAAAGGGTCTTTACAATTCAGGATAAAAATCTTTTAATGAATGTGTATAATAGGATGTGTTAAGTCTGAATATTTTTTGAAAATAGGCAGGTTGTATCGCATCTTTTGAATAAAGTGTGAGACTTTTTTTATTTCCTACTACTCGATCCCAAATACCAATACCCCCTTGATTTAAATTTACGGTGAAATAATAAAGGTAAGGGCCTATCCATTTAATATAGTCTTCTTTTGTAGTGGTTTTGTTTGGATTAATCAGATCAAAATCCAGCTTATTTTTAATTCTATATTGCAATTCAATAGCGTTTAATGGCTCTCCATTTACAATGGGTATTACACCAAATTGAGGATCGAAATACATCCATTTTTTTAGGTCAGCTATATATACTTCATTTACAACGTGACCACCACCTGATTGAATTTCACTTATGTCTTTGGTCATTAAACCGAGTCCTCTGACTTTAAAGCCAAGCGAAGCCAAACACTGTCTTGCAACAGTGCTATATTCAACACACCTAAATCTTTCTCCTTTTTCAGCTTGTTCCAATATATAAAGCGCATTATTATGCTCTGGAGTATTACAACAATCGTGTTCCCACCTACCCTGAACCCAGCTTTGAACCGCTAATATTTTATCAAAATCAGTTTCAGCATCCTTTGTTAATGTGTCTAATTGATATTTATTTCTTAAAACTGTATAGAAAGAATCAGCGCTATGGTCAACATACTTAATGTCGAACTGATTCGTACTAAGCGTATCAAATGCTAAATGATACATAGTTTGATCTCTTGTTTCTTTACCCAGCGGAATTAAAACACCTAGACGTGGAGATAAATAGAAGGAAAAAGAAACAAGTGCAATGAATAAAACTAATAAGATTCTAAGGCTGATTTTAAGCATGATAGTTCGAAATGTATATTATACAATTGTAAAGTATAAGAATACCTTTGCTTTTCCAACATCTTAACTAGAAATGGATCATTTTGCCTTGCAAATTGGTTTCTGCCTCAGGTAAAATTTCACAATTATCCCATATGCCACTAAGCAAGGTTTTGGCATAGGCTTCAGGAAGCGAGTTTTCTACCATTAATTTATTGGTCTTTATATGATCATATTCCATTTGGTGCGGTGTTACATCATATTTTTCATTTAATTCAATAAACCAAACGGAAGTTTGACCATCATTTGCAGGCATTCCTATTACTCCAGCATTCACCCATTTCATACTGTCTTTCTGATCGGTAAAAGGTAATCCACAATGCCCAGCTATAATGATATCAGCATTTGTTGCTTTAAATTGCCTTTCTTTTTCCTCCCATGGAGTAGATTTGAAAATAAAATCAGAAGTGCCAGTATAGGAGCCATGCACCATCACTACTTTCTTACCTCCATAATGGAATGAAATATGTTCGGGTAATTCTTTCATCCAATTAATAGAATCTTCTGAAAGCTTTGATTGAGCATAAGGATACCATTGTCTTGAAAATACATCGCATCTGCTCCCTTCATCAAAATCACATCCACAATCATCTTCTCCAGATGCTAATTGCAATTCTACATTACCTGCTATACAGTTTATTCCCCATTCTTTAACCAGCTGAACACATTCCTCGGGTTGAGCACAATAACCAGCCACATCACCAGTGCAAAAAATATTTTGTGATGAAATGTCTCTTGCATCTGCATATTCTTTTAAGCTTTCCAGTGCTTGTAGATTGCTGTAAACCCCACCAAAAACAATAATTTCACCCTTTATTTCACCTATATTTTTCATGATATCGTTTTTATACTTTCTGCTTGATTTGATTTATTATTTGAAACGAGTATGGGAATTATATATCCTACAAAACATAAAATACTCCCCCAAATATTTGCTGACAGTAAATTAGCGTAAGGACCTTCAGTTAAGATCATTATTTCAGGAAATGCATCGAATGCATGAATTAAACCTACTAGTATTCCACTAAAAATTGCTAAGAAAAATGATAATTTGGGTGCTTTCAAATTCCATAATAAGAATATCGGAGCTAGACCTAAAACCATGGTTCCACTAATAGTTGTAGCAGAAAGAATTGTTGGATTTAAGAAAATGGGAATTGTACCCAAAACTGCTAAAATCACCATAACTATCCTTCCCATTTTAACCGTTGGTAACTTTTGAAGTTTTAAATCAATAATGCTTAGTTTTGAAAATGATGAAAAAGCAGAATCTAGAGTTGATGCAGCTGAAGTAACCATGATAAAATTGAGCATAAGCATACTTCCTACACCTAAATATTTACCAACTTCTACAGCCGCTTGCCCTTTCAAACCTTTAAATTGAGCAAAAATACCTATTAACGAAAACAGAGTAATACATACAAAACCTATGATTGCAGCTGCAATAAAGCTTTTTAAAGTTTGCTTGGGTGGGCTAATAAAACCTCGGTCTGTCATAACAGAATCGTGGAAAGGGTAGCTGAAAATTTGTAAAAAGGCAACTAACAAAAGACCAAGACCGCCAGCAAAATTCCATTCTCCTGTTCCTACATAGTTGCTTATGTTTTGAGATTCATCTGTCATAATTAACTTAAGTAAAACAAACAGTAAAATTCCAAAGAACACCATCTGAATAGCATCAGTTAAAAGTGAACTTCTTAATCCCCCTTTTAATGTATAGGCTAATGTTAACGCAGTAAAAACTATAATAGCAAGGTAATAAGGTTGGCTTCCCATTTCACCAAAATAGCTGCCAATTACCATGGTGTTTGACCATACTTCATTGAATAAACGGATGGCAATTAATACGGAAAAAATCAAAACTGCATTAGAACCAAATTTCGACCTTAAGAAATGATGAATGCTATTAAAATTACCTTTCGTTCTGAGTTTATATATTATTATTCCAGCAACTATGAAGGATAAATAATAAGTAGCATACGCAATACCGCCCACCATTCCATATTCGAGTCCTAAATTAGCAGCATTAGTTATTGATTTAGCAAATATCCAAGAGATCACCAAGCTGCTAGTGAGCATAATGATATTGGGCTGCTTTCCTTTTACAGACAATGCACTAAAAAATTCAGATGGTTTTTTTGAAAAGGGAGCTAGAAAGAAAAACAGGAGGCTGCTTACGATAATCAGCCCCCATTGATAGATTTCAATATCTTGCATAAACACAAAACTAATAGTATTAATGAATGAATATGAATTTTGTACTAATCAATGTCCCACCATGTTCTTTGATTAATATCATTAGATGGATTACCACTTGTTTTTTCTAACTGTTCTTGATTTAATGTGACTTCATTGCTAGGGTAAGGCATTCTAACTGGAATTATATTATTATTCAAACTGGCTGAAACCGTCTTTAGCTCTGGATAGCCCGTTCTTTTCCATTCTATCCAACCTTCATAGCCATTAATGATATTGGCTAACCATTTTTGTTCAATTATTTGTTGTAATGGATCATTTCCATTTTCACCAAAAGCGGTATTTCCAGTAGTGAAAATATCATTTGGTAAATTGGTGTGCCAATATTCATAAGCTTGTGAAACTGCGGTTTCATATAATGCTTTAGCATCTGCACTGATGTAGTCTTTATAAGCTGCCTCGGCTAATAAAAAATGGGTTTCCCAGCTGGTCATGAAATTAGCATCCAACTGACTTGTATTCGTTCTGAATATACTACCACTTAAAGAATAATCTGCAACTGAAATGGATATTTGAGAAGCATCTGGTCCGTTTCTTAAACCATTGAATTCGCCTGAATTTACTGCAGGCCTAAATAGTATTTCAGCTCTTGGGTCTTCATATTTCTCTAAAATCTCTTGCATGGTTTCAGACATGATGAAAAGATTATAGTCACCTTCTCTTAAGGTAGCCATTCTGAAATTATTAGGTCTTCCATCAGTGAAATCGAAAGTTGCATTCATAGAGTAATCACTAATAAAATTTCCTTCTGTAAAAATCCTTTGTAGGTCCTCACTAATATTTACCCGATCTGAAATTCTCATGAATGCTTTAATTCGAAGTGAATTGGCAAATTGAATCCATGCATTTAAATTACCCTCAAATAAAATATCTCCTCCTAAAGTAAGATTGCCATCATAGTTTTTGATGGACTGAATTCCCCTCTCCAGATTATCAAGAATTCCATTTTCTCCTAAATAGATTTCTTGTTGGTCATCGAACTTTGGTGTTACATTTCCTTCTTGACCATTTAAGGCTTCAGAATAAGGGACATTTCCAAATATGTCGGTTAATGCAGCTGTCATATAGGCTTTCATGATCAAGGCGGGGCCTTCATAAACTTTAAATGTCTCTGAATTTTGTGCTATTCGAATTATTTCTTCATTGTCCAACAGATTTTGGTAAATGATTGGCCATGGGTTTCCACCTAGTTGTGGATTTTTAAGACCATGTCTATCAAATAAATTGAAATCAATCGCAGTCATGTATTGCCCCAATAAATTCCCTGCAACAAAACCCTCATATGACATTTGTTCTCCGTAGTCATATATAACTTGGCGCAATAATAATTCTGGTTGAATATTAACAGGAGCATTTGGATTAGTATTGATTTCCTGAAAATCATCAGTACAAGCACCTATTAAAAGAAAAAATGGGAAAAAGATATATAGTTTAATATTTTTCATCTTGCCTTTGATTAAAAGTTAAGGGATATTTTAACGCCATAGCTTCTGCTGCTGGCATACGACATGTCTTCCACGCCACTAACAAAATTGTTGCCTTGAATGGCTAATTGTTCTGGATCGAAGTGTGGAATTTCACTCCAAGCCCATAAATTTCTTCCTACTAAGGAAAGGCTTAATTGAGCTTCAGAGGATTTGAATTGAGGGAAATCATATCCTATTGAGAGTTGTCTTAGCTTTAAATAACTAGCATTATAAGTATTATTCTCCTCATGATTTCTATCATAATACTGTCGGTAATAACTTTCTGGACTAATGGCTGTGGTATTAGGTTCATACACAGGATTCTCTTCAGTCCCAACATTTACAACTCCTTCAGCGACAATATCTTGATCTCGGTTTACGGCTTCAATCAATTGACCTCCAACTCCACCTAAAGCTAAAGTTCTAGAAACTAAAGTTCCGCCTTGCCTCCAGTCTAAAAGAAAACTGCTATTAAAATTTTTGTAATTAAAGTCATTGGAAATGGCTAATATAAAATCAGGATTATAATTCCCTAGCTTTTGAAGTGTATTGTCAGCGATGAAATTTCCATTTTCATCTAAAATAAATTGACCATCGTCTGTTTTTAAATAACCCGTTCCATACATATCACCTAATCTGCCACCTTCTTCAACCTGATACCAAACGGTTTGATTATCACTATCATATATTCTAGAATAGGCGAGTGTTAAACGGTCTACCTGATCAGGTAATTCTTCAACAATTGAAACGTTTCTACTGAAATTGAAGATTGTATTCCAATTGAAATCAGTGCTTCTGTAGGCTTGTAATCCTGCTATGATTTCTATTCCTTGACTTCTTACTTTACTTCCGTTTACAATTTGCTGATTATAACCAGAGCTTACCGGTACCGGTAAGGCTATGATTTGATTTTCGGTTAAGGTATTGTAATATGTGAAATCAAACCTCAATTTATCTTGCCAGAAGCGGATATCAGTTCCGAATTCTAAAGAAGTATTTCTTTCAGGTAATAGATTTGAATTCGGGATTGTACTCTGACTACTAAATGCAGGTTGTCCCATGTAGGGAGTTGTTGAATTGTAAATCCCTGCTGTTTGGTATGGGTTTGTATCATTACCTACTTGAGCCCAGCTTCCTCTCAGCTGTAAAAATGAAATTAAATTTGGCAAATCATACAAATAAGAAGGTATGAAGCTTGTGGATATAGAGGGATAGAAAAATGAAGTGTTTTCAACTGATTCTGGTGTTGCCAATGCGCTTGACCAATCATTTCTAGCTGTAATTTCAGTAAACAAATAATTTGACCAACTTAATTTTGCTACTCCAAAAACACTGTTGATTCTTTTTTGAGCTTCAAAATCATCAATTTCTACTGGTATTGCAGAATTCGATAATTTAAAAATACCCGCTTGTGCTAATGATAAAGCTTGAGCTTGCTGTGTAATGGCTAATTGATCAAGTCGATTAGTTCCTATTGAAAAATCAAGTCCCAATAATCCGAAATTGTCATTGTAATTTATAATTGCATCAGTATTTATTTCTCTGTAAAAAACATCATGCTCAGCATATGCTCCATTTTTAAAGCGATTGGTACTAAATGCCCTTTTAAATTTTCTTAATTCATCGGAATAATCCATACCACTTCTTAGCATCAAGCTCAGCTTAGAGTTGAATTGATATTGAGCTGAAATATTTCCAAATATCCTATCTCTATTAAAGGAGTTAGTGTTTTCATACAAGGTGAAAAAAGGATTGTCAAAATAAGTGTAATTAAAGGAATACTGCTGAATGTCCTCTAGGCCAGGTTGCCAATAATCTCTTAAAGCATTTACATCCAAAGATCGAGGTCCCCATGCAACAATTGAGTAGTTTACATTTTCTGAACCATATCCATTTGAGGGTCTATTATCACTAGATGAGTTACTGTATTGAATATGGCTATTGACTTTCAGTTTATCTGTAGGATTAAATCCTACATTAGCCCTTAGGGTTTTACGGTCTAAGTTCACTCCAGGAATAATAGATTGATCTCTTAAGTCTGTAAAGGAGAGTCTGTAATTTCCATTTTCTATGTTGTTGCTGATCGCAATATTTTGAATGGAAGTGTAACCCGTCTGATAAAAATCTTTCAGATTGTCAGGATAAGCAATCATTTCAGTAGGAGTAATAGGCGCTCCACCGTGTACGGCCACATCTCCACCTCTGACCACTTGCCCATTTGGTAGAGTCACGGGGCTATCAAATTGAGGAGTGATATATCCATTATTTAATTTTGGTCCCCAACTGTATGAGATTACATCATTTACTCCGCCACCTAGGCCATCTCCGAATGCGAATTCTCCAGAATTACCCTGTCCATATTCATTTTGAAATTGAGGCAGCTGAAAAGCTTCTTTCAAAAAGAAGCTACTGTTAAGGCTAAGGCCAAGTCCAGCACTGTTCTTTCCAGATTTTGTAGTAATGATAATCACACCATTCGAAGCTCTTGTTCCATACAAGGCTGCAGCCGCTGGTCCTTTCAATACATTAACACTTTCAATATCATCAGGATTAATATCCATGGCTCCATTACCGAAATCAATTTCTTGAAATCCTTCAGCTAAATCAGTTGAATTATTAACAATGGTATTATTGTTAATAGGAGTGCCATCTACAATGAAAAGTGGATTGTTATTCGTGAAGGATGCTTCTCCTCTTATGTTAATTTTTGAAGTGGATCCTACCCCAGTTACTCCGCTACTTACGGTTACACCAGCAATTCTCCCTGCAAGATTATCCGTGAAATTTGGGGTGTTTACATTTGATACTTGCTTGTTATCTAATTTCTGGACTGGATATCCCAGATTTTTAGTCTGCCGTTCAAAACCTAGTGCAGTTACTACCACCTCAGATAGTTCTAAAGCATTTTCTTTTAAGTAAATAGTTAGGTCCTCATTGTAATTATTGATATTAATTTCCTTTTGCTCATAGCCTATGAAACTGAATACAATCGTTTTGGTGTCATTCTTTATTGCTAATGAGAATGAGCCATCCAGACTTGAGGTAGTCCCTTGATTACTGTTTTTTAAATAAATATTTACTCCAGGGATTGGTTCTTTTGTATTTTGATCAAAAACGCTACCGCTTACTATTTTTTCTTGAGCAAACAAGGAAGTGTACAGGCAGCATAATATCGCTACCAATAAGATTCTTTTCATTTTAGTTTTGGTTTAAAATGAGAAAATGATTCTCATATTTATTAATAAGTTTTTTAGAGCTGAAATTAAGCTAATTGAGGAGGAGCTCTAAAACCAAATGAGAGAATAGAAATAGATCTTAAGAGATCTATTTTTAAGGGAAGATAAATTTGTTTAAATACCTTTAGAATTATAGAAATCAGTTTATGGAACTGAGTTAATGTAATGTCAAATTTAGGTAGAAATTCAAATAAATCCTCTAATTGGTCTATATCAGTTAAAGGATTTAGCCATTCTATATCTGAATCTACTTTTTTCCAGCTTTGTTGTAAGTCTTCTGTTTGCCAAGCTAAGTTTAAGAACTCTGCTTCACAAAAATTACTTTTATTGATGCCAATTAAATAAACGCCTCCATCATGAGATGGGCCTAAAATTGTTTTTTCAGAAGTCTCAAGTATAGACTTTGCTTTATGAATATGTCTGTAATTTAGGCCCGGACTATCAATTCCGATAATGATTAGATTATCATATCCTTTTTCAAAAGAGGATTTAATTGCATGAGTAATTCTAGCTCCAAAATTTTCGCCTTTCTGCTTTTTGCTATCAAAATTTAAAACAGGGAGATTTATTCTTTGAGCAGTTTGATGAGTCTGGTCTTTTAAATACTGAATCAATTTTACTGCCTTAGTTGCACTCTTCTTAGAAAGAAAGCCTTTTGCCTGGGCCTCTTCATGCGCACTTCTGTTCAATAATAGTATGGCAGTTTTTTTCGTCATCATATAAATTTGTTCTCTATGAACGATATAGAATCCAAACTGGATTTTAGAACTTATATTTATTCAGCATTCAAACTAATTTAGTGGAAACAGATGAATTGATTTGTCATCTAACAGTCATTATTGGAATTAGTTAGCCTTCAATGCCAGATAGTGATTAATAATTATGATATTAGTCATTAAAATTGAATTATGATATTGATTTAAATGAAAATAATAGGCATCTGCTAAATCAGAAATGCCGTAAGTAAACATTCAATCAGTTTAAACAAATTAGTACTCAAAAATATTATTAAGATTATGAGCAATAAGAATTATTACAATTCAGATGATTTAAGAAAATTTGGAAATATAAGTGAGTTTTCGCCCGAATTAGGAAAGAAGTTCTTCGATTATTATGGTGAAGTATTTAAAGAAGGTGAACTTACGGAAAGAGAAAAAGCGTTGATTGCATTAGCAGTTTCTCATGCAGTGCAGTGTCCTTATTGTATTGATGCTTATACCTCTGGTTCACTAGAAAAAGGGGCTACGGAAGGCCAAATGATGGAAGCAGTTCATGTAGCTTCTGCAATCCGTGGTGGAGCATCCCTCGTACATGGAGTACAAATGATGAATAAAACCAAAGAACTTTTAATGTAATTTTATGACTTTAGCTACCCTTAAGAGAAGACAACACTTATTATCCTATGCTAAGAAACAACTTGATTTCTTAAATCAACCGAAAGAAAATGGTGAATACTTCACTTCTTTTGAAAGCAAGTTGAATGAAACAGGCCTTGACCCTTTAAAGCCTACTAAGATTGACATCTTTCAGGTAAATGTGGGTTATATGTGTAATCTTACCTGTGGGCATTGTCATGTTGATGCTGGACCTGATAGGAAAGAAATCATGACAAGAGAAACTATGCAGCAATGCATAGATGCTATTAAAGATACAGACATCTCCACAGTTGATTTAACTGGAGGTGCCCCAGAAATGAATCCTGATTTTAGATGGTTTGTGGAAGAATTATCTAAAATTAATAAGAAGGTGATTGTAAGGTCCAATCTTACCATTTTTCTGGCTAACCCAAAATATAATGATTTACCAGAGTTTTTTGCTAAGCATAAAGTAGAAGTAGTTTGTTCGATGCCTCATTTCACTCGCTTAAGAACAGATTCTCAAAGAGGAGATGGAGTTTTCGATAAATCTATTAAAGCATTGCAAATGTTAAATGAAGTAGGTTATGGTAAAGAGGGGACAGGATTGATGTTACATTTAGTGCATAATCCGAGTGGAGCCTTTATGCCGGGAAGTCAAGAATCATTACAAAAGGAATTTAAGAAAAAGCTGTTTGATGCTTTTGGTATCATTTTTAACGAATTGTATGCCATTACCAATCTCCCTATTAGTAGATATTTAGATTATTTGATCAATAGTGGGAATTACGAGCAATACATGCAGAAACTAATTGATAGCTATAATCCGATGGCTGCCGCTAATGTGATGTGTAGAAATACAATATCGATAAGTTGGGATGGATATTTGTATGATTGCGATTTTAATCAAATGCTTGAAATGAAATTAAAGGATGAAAACCTTCAACATATCAGTGAATTTGATCTTGATAAATTAGAATCTCGAGAGATATTAGTAAATCAACATTGTTTTGGTTGTACTGCTGGAAGTGGTTCTAGCTGTGGAGGTGCTACATCCTAAATAATTACTATAATAGATTAATTAAAACCGATTTATCTCATAAATCGGTTTTTTTTTGCTAGTGAGACAATGAAATGTATTTTTACCAGAGTTATTCGATTGAAAATTCCGCAGATGTTTAACTTTTGTATAATATTCAGAATAAATTACTGAACAAAATGATTTATTTTTCCACAATACCATAAATAGTTCTTGAAATTTATGGGTCCTGATTAATTAGTTTTAAATTTATGAACGATTCATAACACCTGCTCGTTATGCAGGTTCTTTACAATTATAATATGCAAGAAGTATCAGCAACAAAAATCACAGACAACAACTTTTTTCCAACATTGAAAAAGAAAGTTGACGCCTATTTCAAACAAAACGACTTAAAAACCTGGGGTAATAGAAAGCTTTATACAAAAGCGACTATTTTATTGGCATCATTTGGGTTACTGTATGGTTTAATCGTTTTTGTCAGCATGCCTGTATGGTTATCACTTGTCCTATGCGGCTTATTTGGTTTAAATTTAGCGGCTATCGGATTTAACGTGATGCATGATGGAGCTCACGGGAGCTTCTCAAATAATAAGCATGTTAACTACATGATGGGATTAACCTTAAACCTTATGGGCGGGGTAGTTTTCATCTGGAAAAACAAACACAATAAGAATCACCATTCATTTACCAATATAGAAGGGATGGATGATGATATTAATATAGGTCCTTTTATTAGAGTATCTACTCACCAAAAGAAAAGATGGTATCATAAGTTTCAGCATGTATATGCTTATCCGTTGTATGCAACATCTTATGCATTCTGGGTTTTCTTTCAGGATTTCAAAAAGTATTTTACAAGAAAAGTAGCCAATACGGAATTAGCTAAAATGAGCGTTAAAGAGCATATCATTTTCTGGGCTACAAAGTTAGCATACATCACTACCTTCTTTGTATTACCTATTTTAATGAAAGGTGTTTTAGCTACTGTTTTAGGATATTTAACAGTTTCAGTGGTGACGGGTTGGACAATTGGAGTAGTTTTTCAATTAGCTCACGTTGTAGAATCTACTGATTTTCATGATGCACCAGTAGAAGGTGAAAGAGTTATCCCTACCGAATGGGCTATTCATCAGATTAGAACTACCGCTAACTTTGGTACTAAAAGCAAAATATTAAATTGGTATACAGGAGGATTGAATTTCCAGGTAGAACATCACTTATTTCCAAGAATTAGCCATGTTCACTACCCTGCTATCAATAAGTTGGTTAAAGAAACCTGCGAACAATTTAACATTGCTTATAATGAATTTCCAAGCATGTTAGCTGCAATGGGTTCACATACTCGACATTTAAAATTGATTGGGCAAACAGCATAGTTTTTTGTGTAATCTCGAAAAAAGCAATAAATAGATATTTATTGCTTTTTTTATGTCATTTAATAAGTGGAATTGATTTTGAAGGTTTATTTTAAGATTCAGCTTAAAATCCTTAGTAGGTACATAACTGATGCAGGGATTAATAAGTATTTAGGTTGGGCCTTGATATTTATTGCATTTGTATTCTTTTCAAATTATACTCTTTCAGAGAATAATAACCTTCACTTTATTTACATCTTAGTACCTATATTTTTGATAGCAAAAATAGCTTCAAAAAGAAGGTTGGGGTTTCTAGAATTTTGCTTTCCACCTAAAAAATTCTATAAAATCAGGCTTATTGAGAGTTTAATTCTTTCACTTCCATTTGCAGTTTTTTTACTTTATTATTCATACCCCCAGTTGGCTCTAATTCTTTTCATTTTAAGTTTTTTACTTGCCTTTTATAAAAGAGGATTTTCATTTAACATTGTAGTTCCAACTCCATTCGGGAAGTACCCTTATGAGTTTATCATAGGCTTTAGAAAAACTTTCCCACTAATATTAGCTTCGTATTTCTTAGTTGCTATATCTATTATGTATGCTAATTTTCATCTAGCATTATTCGTCATTTTTATACAGTTTATACTTTCAGCTGGATATTTTATGCATCAAGATCTGCTCGGGTATGTATGGGTATACAAGCATAGATCACATTTATTTCTATTGAAAAAAATTAAATTGGCTTTTGTTCAACATTTCGTGCTTTATGGTGCTGAATTAGTATTATTCTTTTACTTTTTTAGCGATAAAATTTTATTAATGCTGATTTTTTATTTTTTGGGAGCACTTTTTCTATCAGGAGCAATTTTATTAAAATATTCTGCATTTCCAGAAAGAATTGGAGTTAAAGAAAGTATGTTAGTTGCATTGGCTGTATATTTTCCTCCACTCTTAATTGCTTTAATTCCGTATTTTTATGTTCAATCTGTAAAGAGTTTAGCTAAATATTTAGATGATTAAAATAGAGAATCTATCGAAATCGTATGGTAAGAAGTCTATATTGAAAAACATCAATCTTAGTATTGATGGAGGACAGATTTATGGTATTGTTGGAGCTAACGGTGCTGGTAAAACCACATTTTTTAAATGTTTAGCAGGTATTGAGGATTATTATGGTTCCATTACTTCAAGTTTCTCTAGTTTGAAGAATAATACAGGACTCCTGCTTACCGAGCCTGATTTTTTATCAAAATTGACTGGTCGCGAATATATTGTATTAATGTGTAATGCTAGAAATCAAGATTATAATGATCTCGATAAAAAGAACATCTTTGATCTTCCTTTAGATGAATATGCATCTCATTATTCTACAGGTATGAAGAAGAAACTAGCTTTATTGGCCATTTTAATGCAGAAAAATGAAGTATTCTTATTGGATGAGCCATTTAATGGTGTGGATATGCAGAGTAATTTAATACTATCAGATATTTTTTTAAAGCTAAAAGAATTAGGGAAGATATTACTAGTCTCCTCACATATTTACTCAAGCTTAACCACTATTTGTGATCAGATATTTCTTTTTGAGGAGGGCGAATTAAGTTCAGGTTTTACAAAAAGCCATTTTAGTAAATTAGAATCTGAAATAAAATCTGGTTTTAAAAAAGATATAGGTATTCTAGGATTATAATGATTCAATAACAATTCTAAAAATCGAACGTTAACTGGAAAAAAAATAGTATGAAAAAATTAACACTAACATTAAGTTTATTAACAATATCAGCATTTTTGTTTTTTCAATTTACCCCTAAAGATATTAATGATCAATTTTTTAAGACTAATCTTAGAATCACAATTCAGGATGATTTAGGTAATATTCAAGAAGGAGCAAGGGTTACTTTATATAGTAGTAATGAGGATTATAGAAAAGGAGAAAATCCAGTTACTGAGCCTCAGATGACTGATGATAAAGGAAGAGTAACCTTCAAAGATTTAGAGCCTACAGTTTATCACGTTTATGCCGAGAAAGGTAAAATGAATAATAATAACTTAGGTGTTAAAACTGATACATTAGTGGCCAAAAAGCTAAATAAAGTAGCTATTGTGATTCAGTAGTTGTACTTAATAGCATTTATTTCAAGCTGGTGATTTTATCATCAGCTTTTTTTATTTCTAATGATTCATTTTCATTTCTAGGAAGGTCTTGGAAAAGTCAATAAGCTCTGGGAAAAACTCCTGAAACTCTTTCTCAAATTCCTTATGATATTTTTTCAGTTCATCGATTGACTGTTCCATTTTAGAATTGAAATTCGATCGATTCGCCATCCCTTGCATCACTTTTTCAATTCCATCAAAATATTGGTAATTATATAACCAATCATTTTTAATCATATACGGCAAAACATATTGAACATTTTCAGGAAGGATGTCTAAATTTTGATTAAACATGTTATAGGTGTCATCTACAAATGTTCTAAGAAGGGTAGAGTGAAAATCATTCCAATTTTTAGCTAAGAAATGATCATAAAAAATATCGATAATAACTCCAGCATAATGTCCATATTTAGGTCTTAATCTATCTTTGCTTTTTTGTACAACAGCGTGATGATCAGTGAATTCGTCAATTGCCCAATGCAATTTTATACCTCTATTGATCCCTTCATTAAAACGCTCCATATCAGATGCTTTAACAAAATCACCTATAAAATTCCCGATTTTTATTTCATCAGATTCACCTGAAAGATATATGTGAGCCAAAATATTCATGGACTTCAATATAAGTTAAATTCAATGGAAATACCTATAACATTTTGTATCTTGCTTTATATTGTGTGTTAAAATGAAATTTCAACTTGCCTTGACTAAAGAAAAAATACATTCTCATCTGATACATTTATATCAGTTAGCTAAAATTGATAATAACTTTGTAAAGGAAGAAAAAAGATACCTTTATGCGCTAGGACGTAAAAATGGGGTGACTGAAAAGGAGGTAGATAAAATTATTGATGAATCTTCTGAAATAAGCTTTGAAGAACCGGATACTTTAAAAGAAAAGATTGTTTTTCTATATGAATATATCCAAATGATGCTGGTCGATAATAAACTAGATGAGAGAGAAGCTCAGATGTGTTCTGTTATTGCAGAAAGGATGGGATTAGACAGAGGACTGGTAGGAAGCATTACAAATTCTATAGTAACCGCAAAAGATGTGAATGAGGAGCCTGAATTGAAAGATGAGGAATTAGAGCTATACATCAATTACCCGGAGGACTTTCTATAAGAAATAAATATCCATTAACTAATAAATACTATATGAAAAAGCTAATTCTATTATTCTCTTTGGTTTATTTGAGTTTTTCTTCTTTGGCTCAAACAAGCTATTTGCATTGTGGTAAATTGATTGATGTTGAAAAAGGTAAGATCTTAGAAGAAATGACCGTAATAGTGGAGGGACAAAAAATTGTCGGTTTAGAAAAAGGCTATAAAAATGCTGAAGATGGTGTTGAAGTCATTGATCTTAAGTCAAAGACAGTTATGCCAGGATTATTCGATATGCATGTTCATATTGAAAGTGAAACTGCTAAAGATGGTTATATTAAGAGATTTACTTTGAATGAAGCCGATATTGCATTTCAATCTGTAGTTTATGCTAAAAAAACATTAATGGCTGGCTTTACTTCTGTAAGGGATTTGGGGGGAACTGGAGTAAACTCGAGTCTTAGAGATGCCATTAACAAAGGTTATGTAGATGGGCCTACTATTTACTCAGCCGGAAAATCAATTGCTACTACAGGTGGTCACGCTGATCCAACCAATGGATACAAAAGTGATTTAATGGGGAATCCTGGTCCTGCTGAGGGAGTAGTGAATAGCCCTGAAGAAGCTAGAAAGGCTGTAAGACAACGATATAAAAACGGAGCTGATGTCATTAAGATTACGGCTACAGGTGGCGTATTAAGTATGGCTAAAAATGGCCAAAATCCTCAGTTTTTTGAAGATGAATTAAAAGCTATAGTAGAAACAGCTAATGATTATGGTATGATCACAGCCGCTCACGCTCATGGAGATGAAGGTATGCAAAGAGCCATTAGAGCTGGAATTAAAACCATTGAACATGGTACCTTAATGTCTGAAGAAACGATGGAGTTGATGAAAGAATATGATGCTTACTATGTACCTACTATTACAGCGGGTAAAAGTGTAGCTGAATTAGCTGAAATTGAAGGCTATTATCCTGAAGTGGTAGTGCCAAAAGCTAAGGCGATTGGTCCTAAAATTCAAGAAACATTTTCGAAGGCCTATAAGAAAGGTGTGAACATTGCCTTTGGTACTGATGCCGGTGTATTTAAACATGGGGAAAATGGGAAAGAGTTTGGTTATATGGTAGAAGCAGGAATGCCTGCAATGGAGGCTATTGTATCAGCTACAGTTACTCCAGCTAAACTATTAAAGGTATATGATCAATATGGTTCTATTGCTAAAGGTAAAATGGCTGATATTATTGCAGTAGAAGATGATCCAACTGAAAATATTAATACAATGGAGGATGTTAAATTTGTGATGAAAAAAGGAAAGATTTATAAGAACTAAAAATCATCAGATACAATCAAAATATAGTAAGGCCCACAAAAGTGGGCTTTTTTGTTTCTGTACTGTAATGAATCAGTGTACATATTTGTACATTCTACTGTCCGATTATTATACAATTCCCTCTATCCAATCCAGCCAAAAGTTCATTTTAATGCCTTAAATGATGCTTTAGTATTTTGGTACGGCTGTTGAATATCTATTTTAAAAAGATATAGATATGATTAAATTCCTACTTTGGTGTATTTTATTAGTGATTTGCTGGCCCCTTGCAATTATAGCATTAATTCTTTATCCGTTTATATGGCTTATCACACTGCCATTCCGAATTTTAGGATTTGCTATTAATTTATCTTTTGCGGCTGTTGGTGCTATTTTTCTATTTCCATTTCTAGCTGCTGGAAGGAGATAAGTGTCCTTAATACATAAAAAATAGATTTCTGGTAACCTTTATGAGTTCTCAACGCTTATCTTAGCATAGTTTTAATAAATTATAATTTATGGATAAGATAGCAGAAGATTTTCTATTTAAATATTTAAATAATGCAGCACCAACAGGCTTTGAGACTAATGGCCAAAAGCTTTGGTTAGATTATATTAAGCCCTACACTGATGATTATATACAAGACAATTACGGATCAGTAGCTGCAATTATAAATAAAGACGCTCCTTATAAAGTAGTAATAGAAGCTCATGCTGATGAAATTTCTTGGTTTGTAAATTATATTTCAGATGATGGTTATATCTATGTAATCAGAAATGGTGGTTCAGATCATCAAATTGCACCTTCAAAACGTGTTAATATTCATACGGATAAAGGGATAGTGAAAGGTATTTTTGGTTGGCCTGCAATTCATGTTAGAAACAAAGAGAATGATATCAAGCCGGAATTAAAAAATATCTTCATTGATGTAGGCGCAGCTAATAAGGAAGAAGTTGAGAAGATGGGAATCCATGTAGGCTGTGTAATTACATTCGATGATGAGGCAATGTATCTAAAAGATAAAGATTACATTGTGGGCCGAGCATTAGATAACAGAATTGGTGGTTTCATGATTGCCGAAGTAGCAAGGAAGATTCATGAAAATAAAGATAAAATTCCATTCGCTCTGTATATTGTAAATGCTGTACAAGAGGAAGTTGGATTAAAAGGCGCTCATATGATAGCTCATAAAATCAAGCCTGATGTAGCAGTGATTACAGATGTGTGCCATGATACGCATTCACCTCTTTATAATAAGATTGAAAGTGGGGATCAGAAATCTGGGAATGGTCCAGTACTTACTTACGGGCCTGCAGTTCAAAATAATCTGTTAAAGATGTTAATTGAATTAGCTGAAAAAGGTAAAATTCCTTTCCAAAGATCAGCGGCTAGTCGGGCTACAGGTACTGATACTGATGCATTTGCGTATAGTAATGAGGGCGTTCCATCCGCTTTAGTATCACTTCCATTGAAGTACATGCATACCACAGTTGAAATGGTACACTCTAAGGATGTTCAGTCAGTGATTGATTTATTACATTCATTTGTTGTAAACCTTAAAAATGAACATGATTTTAAATACAATTTGTCTTAATTTCTAAAAATATTACTTCTGAAAGCTTATCGTGCTTTTTCGATTTACTGATAAATATCAACCTTTTATCTTTGTAGTGTAAATTATCAATAAATACAAGATGAAAAGAATCAGTAAAGTACTAATCGTAATTGCACTAATGGCAGTAGGGTTTTCTCTTAAATCAGGAGATAGACCAATGCACGAGATCCATTCTATGTTAATGTTTAATTTCATTAAATATGTAGAGTGGCCAGCAGATGCAAAGTCAGGAAACTTTGTAATAGCTGTGGTTGGAGATGAAAATGTTGCCTCTACAATCGAAGCTTTCTATTCTAACAGAACAGTTAAAGGTCAAACTGTTAAGGTAGTGAATGCAAATGATATTAATGCTGTTACAAATGCTCACGTACTTTATTTAGCGAGCAACAAAAGTAGAGATTTTGATGCTGCTAAAAATAAATTTTCAGGAAAATCAACTTTAATGATTACTGATAAGAATGGGCTAGGAAAAGAAGGAAGCTGCATTAATTTTAAAGAAATAAATGGTAAGCTTAGATTTGAGATTAATGAATCTTCAATTCAAGCTAATAACCTAAAAATATCTAATCAATTATCCAGCATGGGTATATTGATTTAATAAACATAGTGATTTAGTTTAGTTTTTTACCCTAGCTTGAGGTTTCCAATCTTTAGTCTAGGGTTTTTTGTGTTAAATGAAACTTAACTAAGTATAAATTGAATTTATTTTATGTTTCGATAGAAATGGTATCTTTATCGTTAGAATGAATATAAATTTATGATGAAATGTGTTAATATTGAACTGTAGAATACAAATGCTAGGAGATATGAAACGAACTTCAAAAATATTAGCTCTATTACTTTTTGTGATAGTGGGCTTCAATACGTTCAATGTGAAGGCTCAAAGACCTATTCATGAACTGCATTCTATGTTAATTTTTAATTTTATTAAGTACATAGAATGGCCAGATGATACAAAGTCAGGAGAGTTTGTGATTGCTGTTTATGGGGATGATGACGTTTACACACAACTAAGTAATCTTTATAATCAAAGAAGTATTAAAGGACAAACTGCTTCCGTTGTGAAAGTAAGCGATGTGGCAAGTATAAATAATGCTCATTTAGTATATGTTTCCGATTCAATGAGTAAAGACTTTGATGATATACTTTCAAAATACGATACTAAACCAACAGTTATTGTTACTGATAAATCAGGTTTAGGAAAAAAAGGATCTTCAATTAACTTTAGAGAAGTAGGAGGTAAGTTAAAATTTGAGATTAATAAGGCTACTTTTGATAATAGTAATTTAAAAATATCATCTCAATTACTTAATATGGGTATTGTTATTTAAAAAAATAGAAAAAACATTTGATGAAAAGCTTCGTCCTTCTGGATGAAGCTTTTTTTGTTTCAAGCATATTCAAAATATTTTTATGGCTATTTTTCAAGATCAAATTGGCAATTCCATTGAACTCAATACTAGACCGAAAAGAATAATATCTTTAGTGCCTTCTATTACAGAATTTTTAAGTGATATTAATCTTGATAAAGAAGTGGTTGGGATTACCAAATTTTGTGTACATCCTAAAACTTGGTTAAAGGAAAAAGCTGTATTAGGAGGCACTAAACAGCAACATATTGATCAAATAAAGGATTTGAAACCTGATTTAATCATAGCCAATAAGGAAGAAAATACTAAAGATTATGTTGATCAATTAGCTGATATTTGCCCCATATATGTAAGTGAAGTAAATGATTTTGATTCTTCGATTGAAATGATGCTTTCAATAGGGAAAATAACGGATAAAGAAGATGAGTCTAATAGATTAGTTGAATATATTAAAAAAGAATTTGACTCCTTAAGTATACCTAATCAGCAAACTAAAGTAGCTTATTGTATATGGAAAAATCCATGGATGTGGGCAGGGTCTGCTAACTACATTTCAAATATGTTAGAATTATGTGGTTTCAAAAATGTGATTGATATTCATCGTTATCCTGAAATTTCAATGGATGATATTATCAATAAAAAACCTGAATTAGTTTTTCTTTCATCTGAACCCTTTCCATTTAAGGAAGAGCATATTTCAGAACTTAAAAAACAATATCCAAATACCAATTTTAAAATTGTTGATGGGGAGATGTTCAGTTGGTATGGAAGTAGAATGCTAAAACTTCCAAATTATGCTCAATTATTGCTCAGTGAGATTGAATCCGAAACGATTTAAATCTTCCCAAAACGAGGGATAAGATTTATTTACAACCTCAACATCCAAAATTGAAATGTCATGAAGCATGGCTAATGGAGCAAACCCCATAGCCATTCTATGGTCTTCATAAGTTGCAATTTCAAGGCCTTGTCTAAACTTGAAATTATTGGAATCCATCATCCAATGTGAATCATTTAGTTCTTTTAATTCTACACTAAATTTTGCTAATTCTTGGGTTAAGGCAACAACTCTATCTGTTTCCTTTATTTTTAGACTTTCAAGGCCAGTCATTTTCATATTAATACCTAATGCTGCTGCACAAGGTAATATCGTTTGAGCCAAGTCAGGAAACTTCTTAAAATCTATAGTTAGATTAGCTTTAATATTGGTCGATACTTTTTCAAGAATTAGTTGAGTATCATCAAATGAATATTTTACACCAAAATCCTTTGTAATTTCTTTTATGATACTATCTCCTTGGAAGCTTTTTTCTTTTAAACCGGTTAATATCACTTTCTTTCCTATATCAGATAATGCAATAATTGAAAACCAATAGCTTGCCGCTGACCAGTCAGTTTCCACTGATATATTAGAATTTTGATATTCTTGAGCTTGAATTGAAATCTTATTCTCATTAAAAGTATGTTCAATTCCAGCTAGCTTCATTAAACCCAAGGTCATATCAATATAAGGTTTGCTGAAAATTGGTGTTTTTATGCTTATTTCTAGCCCATTTTTTAATTTTGGTGCAATCATAAGTAAAGCAGAAATGTATTGACTACTAATATTGCCTGGAATTGAAATTTGATTGGTTTTTTGCTCTTTAAATGATTCGATTTTTAAGGGAGGGAACCCTTCTTCTTTTATATATTCTATACTGGCTCCACTTTTTTGTAATGCTTCTACTAAAATTTTAATTGGTCTTTTTTGCATTCTTTCTGTTCCTGTAATGCACACTTCTTGTGTAGTAGATATTGCTAAATAGGCAGTGAGAAAACGCATAGCAGTGCCTGCATCTAAAACATCAAATTCTTTAAGATTATTTTTTTCCTTTAATAATTTTATTAGAGTTTGAGTGTCTCTTGCTTTTGATAAATTAGAAATATTAATTTTATCATTCGATAGGGCTTTCATAATCAATAAGCGATTCGATTCGCTTTTCGAACTAGGAGGATTTATCAATGATATGTCCGGACTGGACGAATAATTATATCTTTTTATAAAATAATTCAAAATAATCTTAAATAATTTAAACTGTTTTTATTTCTTCAGCGTTTAATTCTTATCAACTTTAAAATTATACTATATGAGTGCAACGAGTAAATCAATTTTTTCTTTTCTAGCTGGAGCTGCAACAGTAGTGGCTGCTGGAGCTTTTCTTAGCAGTAAAAATGGTAAAAAAGTAAAGAAAAACGTAGTAAACAGATTACGCAACTTCAAAAAAGAAACACAGGAAAATATTAATACCGATTGGTTCAATGATATTAGTGATTCTGCTTTACATAGCGCTAGAACATTTCGAAAAAAAGTAAAACTATAATACTTCATTTAAGGCACTTTCAAGTAAAATTTCATCAATCTCTATATTGTAAGTAGCCTGGCCTAATGTTTTTAATAAGCTCATATTGAGTTTACCATTATCATTTTTTTTATCCTGCAAACAAAGCCCTTTTAATTCATCAAAAGAGGCTTTTTTTATTTTTGGTTTATCATATAGCTTACTCAGTTCACCTTTGATTAACCTATAATCTTCAGAAGAAATGAATCCTTTTTTAAAGCTTAAAAAAGCCTCTGCTATCATTCCATTACCAATGGCTTCGCCATGTAGTAATTCATTTTCAGAACTTAATAAATGAGATTCAATAGCGTGCCCTATGGTGTGACCAAAATTTAATATTTTTCTTAATCCCTTTTCTTGCGGGTCAGCCTCTACCACTGACTTTTTAATATCAACTGATTTTTTAATTAATTGATTATCTACAGTTTTATAACCTTGATTTAAACATTCATTCCAATGCTTAAAATCAGCAATTAATCCATGTTTTAACATTTCAGCAAAGCCAGATTTTAGTTGCCTTTCATCTAATGATTCATGAAATAAAGAGTCAATTAATACAGCCTCTGCATTGCAGAATAGCCCAATGTGGTTTTTAAAACCGTTAAAATCTATTCCAGTTTTAGCACCTACACTTGCATCTACTTGTGCTAAAAGTGTAGTAGGAATATTGATGAATTTTATACCTCTTTTATAAGTTCCGGCACAAAATCCACCCATATCTGTAATTACTCCACCACCAAGATTAATCAATAAACTTCTCCGGTCTGCTTGTGCCTCAGTCAGGGAATTCCAAATATGAGTGCAACTTTCTAGAGTTTTATTTTTTTCACCTGAGTTTATTTGAATTATATTATGTTTCCCTATATGTTCAGTTATTAAAGGGTAACAATGCTTATGTGTATTTTCATCTACTAAAACAAAGAGTTTTGAAAAATCTGTTTTAGATAAAATGCTACTTATAAAACCAATGTTTTTAAAATATACTTTACTCATATAATAGTTAAAGGCTCTACAGCCTCGTTTGCAATTTGTTTTTCTTGCCTTTTGATTGATTCATCATGGATTGCAATGAGTAAGCTCTTCATAAATTTTTCACTCATATCTTTTTTTATACCTAGTTTCGTTCTACTGTCCAAAACATCTTGCCATCTGCCGCCTTGAAAAACCGATAAATCGTGAGCTTTTTTGTATGCACCTACTTGATCAATCAAATGAAATCGATCTGAAAGTAAATCTATTAGTTTTTGGTCAATATGATCGATAGATTCTCTCATTTCTTTTAAATTTTCAGGAATCTGATTTTCAAAATCAATTCTTTCTCTAAAAGAGATTTCTTTTAGAATGGTTAATAATTGCTCAGGATTTAATTGCTGTCGAGCATCTGACCAAGCTGCCTCCGGATTAGGATGCGTTTCTATCATCAAGCCATCCATTCCGAAATTCAATGCTCTTTGTGCTACATCAAAAATCATTTCAGACTTTCCTGCAATATGACTAGGGTCATTAATGATTTCTAAATCGGGTAATTCTAATTTAAGCTGCATCGCTAAATTCCAATTAGGTTTATTGCGATATATTTTGTCGTAAGGATCTGCAAAGCCTCTATGAATAGCAGCTAGTTTATTTATCCCCACTTTATTCATTCTTTCTAAGGCTCCTATCCATAATGCTAAGTCAGGATTTATTGGATTTTTAACCATTACAGGTATGTCAACTCCTTGAAGTGAGTCAGCAATTTCTTGCACAGAAAAAGGATTTACAGTAGTTCTTGCTCCAATCCATAAAACATCAATACCATGTTTTAAAGCTGATTCTACATGAGCCGCTTTGGCTACTTCAACACATACGGGTATGTTTAAACGATTTTTAACCTTTTGAAGCCAGGGTAAGGCTTGGTGGCCAAGTCCTTCAAAATTACCAGGTCGGGTTCTTGGCTTCCATATGCCTGCACGGAACATTCCTATCTGAGGTTCGCGCTCAAAGCTATTGCATAAATCATCAATTTGTTTTTCAGTTTCAACAGAACAAGGGCCGGCAATAATTACGTGTTTGCCTAAGCCAAGGCCCCAATTTTTCATTTTAAGTGTTTTCATATTCTTTCAGTTTAGATTTTGAGCATAAAAAAAGCCCGACTCTTGCGAACCGGGCTTGTAGTATGATTTAGTTTAGATTAGTAGTTACATAACATGACAAGGACCAACTCGCTGAAGCGGGCTATAATAAAAGTAAAAATAAAATCGTCCTTGTAAATTTCTCATGCTTCAAATGTATAATTCGATTTTCTTAAAACAAAATAAAATTTTATAAAAAATATAATAATAGATGAAAAATTCATCTATCTAACGTTTGTTAGCTTTTATATTTGGTGGTAATTATCTTCTGCAGATTATAAGATTTTACCGATAATTAATTACATTGGTATAGGTTTTAATTTAATGCCATTATCATGAAAGTTTTAAAAATTATAGGATTTACAGTTGTTGCAATTATTGTAGCCTTACTATTAATTGCTGCAGTAGCTGAAAATGATTATGCAGTTGAAAGAGAGATTATAGTTAATGAACCGAAAGATAAAGTCTTCGAATACATAAAGTATTTAAAGAATCAGGATAATTGGAGTAGGTGGGCAAGTGCTGATCCTAATATGAAAAAATCATTTTCAGGTACTGACGGACAGGTTGGTTTTGTTTCAGCTTGGGATAGCGATAATGAAGAAGTAGGTAAAGGAGAGCAAGAAATTACTAAAATTATAGAAGGGGAAAGAGTAGAAACAGAATTAAGATTTATTGAGCCATTTGAATCCACTGAAATGGCCTATATGGCAGTTGAAGAAATAGAAGCTGGAAAAACAAAAGTAATATGGGGATTTGAAGGGAGTATGGATTATCCGATGAATTTACTATTGCTGACTATGGATTTTGATGCCATGCTAGGAGCAGATTTTGAATACGGCTTAGGAAATTTAAAAGATATTTTAGAATCAGAATAATATAATTACTACATTTTCATTCAGGCAAAGAATGAAAATGTAGTTTCATTTTTTCTTTTATTAGGTATCTGAGCTAATATCTCTAGATTATAAAACTTCGCAGTTTCTGCATGGCAAATAGCTCCTGCTTTTTCAATATTTTCATTTGCTAATTTCTGTGCTGCTTCTGATGTGCTTGAGCAACTTATTAGCTCAGCACCTGAAAGTTTTTCGTTAATAAACCTTTTACTCTGGCTAATCGCCTTTTCATGAGAGTAAATTTTATCAATATCATTTAGGTTGGTCTTTTTTATCCCAGCAATACATAAATGAACTTCATAGTCCATTTCATCCAATTGATTATAGTTTCGGTTAATCTCATTTTCATGATTCTCAATTAAACCAGTATTGGAATTATATATGGCAATCCAGCCCAGATTCCCTGCTTTTACAGCTTCAAAAATTCCACCGAAGCTTTTACAGAATTCAATTTCGCTTTCTCCACCTAAATATTCTTTGCAGGAAAGGTGATGGAATGACCCCTCGGGACCTAAAGTATATACTTTCTTTTTATTCTTCATTATATATTTCTGTCTGAATTCTTATAGATTCATCATGGATATCTTGATAGATTGATTTTATAAAATCTGCATCTAAATGTAATTTTTTAGCCCATACTGGTCTGTTTTCAATGATTTTATTCCATCGATCTAATTGGAAAATGGCTACGTTTTTCTCTTTTTTATATTGCCCAATCTTTTTAACCAATTCAAGTCTTCTTGATAGAACTTCTAATAATTCTTTATCCGTTTCATCTATTTGATCTCGAATCCCTTCTAACTCGTTTTTAAAATCTTTATTTGGGAAACTCTTTTCTCTGATTTTTATAGAGTCAAGCATCTCTTTCAATGCTTTAGGAGTTAATTGCTGAGCAGCATCACTCCAAGCTTCGTTAGGTGATCGGTGAGACTCTATAATTAATCCGTCATACTGTAAATCCATCGCTTTTTGAGCAATTTCAAATAGTAATTCTCTTTTCCCAGCAATATGACTAGGGTCATTAATTAATAGTAAATCAGGAAAGTTTGATTTTAATTCAATAGGGATTTGCCATAAAGGAATATTCCTATAAATACTTTCTTGATATGTAGAAAATCCACGATGGATCGCACCCAGTTTTTTTATCCCTACCGCATCAAATCTTTCTAATGCTCCCATCCATAATGCCAAATCAGGATTGATGGGATTTTTAATTAAAATTGGTTTGTCCTCAACGCCTCTTACAGCATCGGCTATTTCTTGAACATTGAAGGGATTAACGGTGGTTCTGGCCCCAACCCATAAAATATCAATATCATTTTTAAGTGCTAATTCAACGTGTTCAGCTGAAGCTACTTCTATTGCAAATTGAATATGAGGAAATTTTTCTTTTGCTTTTTTTATCCAAGGGAAAGCAATTTTCCCAACTCCTTCAAAGCTATTTGGCCGAGTTCTAGGTTTCCATACTCCAGCTCTTATAGTATCAAATCCATTATCTACCAATTGTGTAACGGTGTCAAGTAATTGATCCTCAGTTTCTGCACTACAAGGCCCTGTTATAATCCAGGGTTTCTTATCAGAATACCAATTTTTTATCTTCATAAATTTTTTCTAAAATGTCGCAAGTTAATCAATTTAACAAAAAGCGTGTGACATCGTTTTTGTTATATTTGCGGACTTAAAATTATTTTATGGAAGTAACTACTAACCCAATATTTGACGATGTATCGATAGCGTACACTAGTAAGTCAGATCGCCAGTTGAAAAAGGCATATTTGTTATTCGCTATGATGAATAAAGGTTGGCTTGTGGCAATTGGTAAATTTTTTGTTAAACTCGGTTTTGCTTTACATCTCCCTATCAGTAAAATCATTTACTGGACTGTTTATGATCAGTTTTGTGGTGGCGTAACCATTAAAGATAGTCAAGGTACAATTGACGAATTAGCCTCTCATAAAATCGGAACTATCTTAGATTATTCAGTTGAAGGTGCTAAAAATGAAAAGGGATTCGATAAAACAATGAATGAAATCCTAAGAACAATTGACAGAGCAGCTGATGATGATAATATTCCTTTCTGCGTTTTTAAGCCATCAGGAGTAGCACTAGGGAAAATATTTACAAAAATACAAGCAGGAAAAGAACTTACTGAAAAGGAGAAGGAGATTGATAAAAGAAGTAGAGAACGAATTGAGAAATTATGTAAGGCTGCTTATGATAAAAATGTTAGATTGTTAATTGATGCTGAGGAAAGTTGGCTTCAAGATCCAATTGATGAACTGGTTTATGAAATGATGGAAAAATACAATAAAGATTCAGCCATCATTTATAACACCTATCAGATGTATAGAGCTGATATGTTTGACAACCTTAAAAAAGCACATAAAAGAGCTAAAGAAAGAGGATATTTTATAGGAGCAAAGTTGGTAAGAGGTGCTTATATGGAGAAGGAAGCAGACAGAGCCGAAGAAATGGGCTACCCAAACCCGATTCAAATTTCTAAAGAAAGAACTGATATTGATTACAATTCAGCTTTAGAGTATTGTGTTGAAAATCTTAATGAAATTGCTGTATTCAATGGAACGCATAATCAATACAGTAATTACTTTTTAGCTTACATGATGAATAAGCATGGTATTGAACCAGGAGATCAGCGAGTTCACTTTGCTCAATTATATGGAATGAGTGATAATATATCATTTAACCTTGCTGATAAAGGTTATAATGTGGCCAAGTATGTTCCCTATGGACCAGTAAAATCAGTAATGCCTTATCTTTTCAGAAGAGCGGAAGAAAATACTTCTGTTGCCGGGCAGAGTAGTCGTGAGTTCTCTCTACTTAAAGAAGAAATGCAAAGAAGAAAAGAAGAGAGAAAGAATAAGTAAGAGTTCAATTACATATACCAGAATGACTTATTAAGAGTTATTTCAATACATTTTAGCAGAAGAAACTATATTTCTTCTGCTTTTTCTATATACTAATATCTAGCGGTTTAGCTGATAAAATTCATACTTTCCGCTATCTTTGCAAACTCAAATATTAAACAAGCGATTCTAATATATATTTAGTAAAAATGATGCATTTAAGCGAACAGGAAATAGAAAGACGTAAAAGTAGGGAGGAACTTACTAATCTTGGTATTAATCCTTATCCGGCAGAATCATACCCAATAAATGTTACTGCTAAAGAGATTAAAGAGCAATATGATGATGAAAAGAAAAATTACCAGGAAGTAAGCATCGCGGGTCGTTTGATGAGTAGAAGAATAATGGGTAAAGCTTCTTTTGCTGAAATTCAGGATAGTACAGGAAGAATCCAGATCTATGTAAATAGAGATGAGATTTGTCCTGATGAAGACAAGACTTTATATAATACAGTATTTAAAAAGCTTTTAGATATTGGAGATATAATCGGAATTAAAGGGTATGTTTTCAAAACACAGGTAGGAGAGACCTCAATTCACGTTAAGGAATTTACTGTTCTTACAAAATCACTTCGTCCTTTACCGATCACAAAAGAAACAACAGATGAAGATGGAAATGTGAAAAGATATGATGCTTTCACAGATTCAGAGCAAAGATACCGCCAGCGTTATGTGGATTTAATTGTAAACCCAGAGGTTCGAGAAACTTTCAAAAAGAGAACTAAACTGGTGAATTCAATGCGTAATTTCTTAGGTGACAAAGGTTATCTGGAAGTTGAAACGCCAATTCTTCAGCCTTTATATGGTGGTGCTGCAGCTAGACCTTTCAAAACGCATCATAATACTTTAGATATGACCTTATATTTAAGGATTGCAAATGAATTATATCTTAAGAGATTAATTGTTGGGGGCTATGATGGTGTGTTTGAATTTGCAAAAGACTTCCGTAACGAAGGAATGTCTCGTTTCCATAATCCAGAATTTACTCAAGTGGAGCTTTATGTAGCTTACAAAGATTATGAGTGGATGATGAACTTAGTGGAAGAAATGGTTGAAAAAGTGGCTTTAGATATTCACGGAACTACTGAAGTACAGGTAGGAGAGAATGTAATTAATTTCCAACGCCCGTGGAAAAGATATACCATGTATGAAGCAATTGAGCATTTTACAGGGATTGATATATCCGAAATGAATGAAGATGAACTTCGTAAAACAGCTCAGAAACTAGAAGTGCCGGTTGATGATTCAATGGGGAAAGGTAAACTAATTGATGAGATATTTGGTGAGAAGTGTGAAGGTCAACTCATTCAACCAACCTTTATTACAGATTATCCAATTGAAATGTCACCGCTTGCTAAGAAACATCCTACTAAAGAAGGATTAGTAGAGAGATTTGAGGCGATTTGTAATGGAAAAGAAATATGTAATGCTTTCTCTGAGTTAAATGACCCAATAGATCAAAGGCAAAGATTTGAAGAACAACTTGAGCTTGGTAAAAGGGGAGATGATGAAGCCATGGTGTTGGATGAAGACTTCCTTAGAGCATTAGAATACGGTATGCCACCAACAGCAGGTTTAGGTATTGGTATTGACAGATTAAGTATGATCATGACCAATAGCAATTCAATTCAAGATGTTTTATTCTTTCCGCAAATGAAGCCAGAGAAGAAAGCTAAAGTGGCTACTGAGGCTGATTTTGTAGAAGCGGGAGTGCCTAAAGAATGGGCTCCAGTAGTAATGGAAGCAGGTTATAAAACCGTGGAAGAAATGAAGGAAGTAAAACATACTAAGCTACATCATCAAATTTCAGGTTTGAAAAAGAAAATGAAGCTGGACCTACCAAGTGTAAGTCCTGATGATGTGAAAGAATGGGTAAGCTAAACCACATTAGAAATTAATGAATTGAAAGCCGACAGTAGTCGGTTTTTTTTTATGCATCGGTTTTAGTTTGTTTATCTTTTCTGATTAGAAATCGTATAATTAAATAGGACCAACTTAATGTTTTAGCTATGAAAAATATATTAGTTTCAGTTGACTTTAATGAACAAGAAAAGGCAGTAGTTGATAAAGCTTATGAAATGGGTGCTGCATTTAAAGCTAAAATATGGTTAGTGCATATTGCTGCTCCTGAGCCTGATTTTGTAGGCTATGGAGTAGGTCCTCAATATATAAGAGAAATGAGAGCTTCAGAGCTGAGAGAGGAACATGAGCTTTTGCAAAAGTATACTAAAAAACTTGTTGATAAGGGAGTAGAAGCAGAGGCTTTATTAGTTCAAGGAGCTACTATTGAAATGATTATTAAGGAGGCTGAAAAACTAAAAGCTGATATGATTATAGCAGGACATCATGAACATAATTTTTTATATAAAGCATTTATGGAAAGTGTTTCTAATGGTATAATTAAAAAATCTAAAATTCCATTATTACTTGTGCCTATAAAGTGATCATTTTAGGTGTCTACTTTTTTTAGCTTTATTCTTACATAAAAAGTGCTACCACTTTCTTCATCGCTTTCGGCAGTAATTTCACCACCTAGGTTTGCTATTAATTCATTAGAAATTTTTAAACCTAAACCAGAACCTGTTTCGGCAGCAGTTCCTTCTTTTGATAAGGTCTCCAAAGAGAATATTCTATTTAGCTCGTTTTTTTTCATTCCTACGCCTTTGTCTTCAACTTTTAAAATGAGCCTACCACCTTCTTCTTGCGAAGTAATTTTTATTTCACTTTTATCATTAGAGAATTTAATTGCATTTGAAATTAGATTATTTAGGATAATAAATAATAGTTCTCGATCAGAAATAAACCTTAAATCTTTATCAATTTGAGTTTTCAGTCTTATCTGTTTTTTCTGTAATTCACTGCTATGATAACTCTTAATTTCAGATATAAAATTCCCTAATTCTATCTCTTGCTCTTGTGCTGTGTAACCTTCAAGTTGAGTTTTTATCCAAGCTATGGTACTGTTAATAGCTAATCTTGATTTCTTCAATTTAAGCAACAGTTTTTTTGCATTTTCAGAGGCTTCATCAGGAGTCATGTATTTCTTTATCAGCATATTGAGCATGCTTTCCAAAGTATTCATGGGAGTTTTAAAATCATGAATTACAGCAGAGAAGACTCTATCTTTCACTTTATTTAAATTATTTAATTCATCTCTCTGATTGGCTAACTGAGAATTAGCTTTATGGATCAAATCATTTTTTTCTTTTAACTGATGATTAAGCTTATTAGAGTTTCTGTAGAATAGAAAAATTACTATAAAAAGTAATAATAATAAGGCTGCTGAAATAGTACCTAAAATAGTATAATATTTCTGCTTTTCAGTTTCTTGTTCTTTTTCCAGAATCTGAAGTTCGGCTTTACGCATTCTAAATCTGTTTAGCTGACTTAAGTTTTCATTTGGCTTTATCTTTTCTTGAGCCATCACATATTGTGTCAAATAATAATATGCACTATCAGAATCATCTAGCTTTTCCCATATTTCATACAATAGTTTTGCACTGAGTTCAGCTATTTTAATATGATTGTCTTCAATGGCTAAACTGAAGGCTTTCCTTCCATAATCACGTGCGCTGATAGGATCATTATTTAGGAATTTAGCTTTTGCAATTCCAAAAAGACAGTTTGATTCTAAGTATGATGATAGTATTTTTTCTTTTCTACCTAATTCAATTACTTCTTCAAATTGTAATTCAGCCTCAGTATACTCTCCGCTTCTAAGTTGAGTTTCAGCTTTAGTTGAAAGAGCGTGTAATAGAGTAGATGTGTTTTGATTCTCATTGGCTAATTCAATTGAATACTGTACATATTTTATCGCAGAGTCGTTGTATTGTAATTCACCATAAGAACTTGCTAAATTGTTATAGAGAACATCTAAACGCTCATTTAGCTGATGCTTTTTTGCTATTTTAATAGCGGTTAAAGTATTTTTTGCTGATATATCATGATCACCTAAAATATAATAACTACCACTGATGAGGTTGATCGCTGTTATTTGCTCATTATACATTTCATACGCTGCAAATATTTTATTGGCTTCATCCAAATACTTTACAGCTTGTACTAATTTATTATACTTATGGTAAAGACTTCCTAAGTTTAAATAAATGAGGGCTTTGCATTGATCAGATAATTTGGTTTCTAACTCATCCTCCAAAACTTGAATGGCTGCGATTGAATTTCCACCCTGATCTTTTTCTTCAGAAATTGAAATGACTTCTTGAGTTTTTGCAGAACAAACTTGCTCTACCACTACTTGGCTATATACGGAGGAAATAGAAAGTAAAATGAAAGCAAGCGTCCAAATAAATCTGTTCATTAAAAGCAAGGGTGACATTATTATTTTATCAATTTAACAAATTGTATTTTAATAATGCAATTTTATACTCTTAATGTATAAGTTAAAGCCCTGTATATTTAGTGAAACTTCCTTCAAGCTATGAATTCAAGAAATAAATAATTAAAAATTTAAGTGTTTCAAGAGGAGTCAGTTTAAACGAAGCTACTCAAAAAGTCGTTTAAATAGTAAAATACTCATTTATGAAAGCTGTGTTAATTATTATAAGTATCTTGATTTTGGTTTTTGTTATAGTTCAACTTTATGCGATGCAGAGTCAAAATAATATTGAAACTTATCAGTATAAAGTAAATCAAAAGTTCGAAGATTTTGAAATCAGAACATATGATTCAAGTTTGTTTACTTCAGTTAAGCTTTCAGGAAATCAGTATAAAGATATGTCACGAAAGGGCTTTAGAACTCTAGCTTCTTATATTTTTGGAGATAATAAGATGAATGAAAGTATAGCCATGACTTCTCCAGTAAGCATGTCATTAGAAGATTCCATGACTATGATGTTTTTGGTTCCTAAAAAATACAGCAAGGAAGACTTACCACAGCCTAACAATACAAAAATTGAATTTCGTCAGGAACCCAATCGGAAAGTAGCAGCCATTAAGTTTGGAGGCTGGGCTAATGATCGTAAGATAAAAAAATATAGAGAAAAGTTGATGGAAGCCTTAGACAAAGAAGGAATTCAATATTCTAATCATTTTTATTTCTTTGGTTATAATGCGCCATTTGAAGTTTTTAATAGAAAAAATGAGATCATTGTTGATCTTAATAATGAAAATGAAGCGAAGGAGAGTCTTCAATAGTCTTCATTCAGATTGAGTGCTTTTATATTGGGGTAAAACAAATGATTATAAAATAGATTGTTAAAGGAGTAATATTGGTTACTCCTTTTTTTGTTAGGTTTAAATAAGAAAATGCCCAGTCATTTAATTACTGTTCAATTCTTTATAAGACTTACATATATTGATATTAAAATTATAAACTCATAAATATGAAATACTTACTTTTCCTTTTTGCTTTTATTGGAAGTTTTGTTTTGAATGCGCAATCCCCTATAATGCAACCTTCTATTTCTCCCGATGGTACACAATTAGCCTTTAGCTATCAAGGGGATATCTGGGTGTCAGATTTCAATGGTGAAAAATCTTCAAGGATCACTATTCATCAGGCCTATGAATCAAATCCAATATGGACTTCAGATGGTAAAAAAATAGTTTTTTCAAGTGATCGTTTTGGAAATGAAGATATTTTCAGCATTCCAGCTGTAGGGGGTGAGCCAAGCCGTTTAACCTATCATTCGGCTTCTGATATTCCTTATAGTGTAGCATCAAATGGGGATATTATTTTCACAACCAGTAGAAATTATAAGCAGGTAGAAAGAGAGTCAGAAATATTTGTTTTAAAGAATTCGTCTACCACTGAGACTCGATTTATGGATGCCTTAGGTTTAGAACCTTCAATTTCTCCTGATGGAAAGAAAGTAGCCTTTGTACGTGGCACTTGTCGAATTGAAAGAGAGGCTTATGAGGGTCCTGCAAATCGTGATGTTTGGGTTTATGATATGCCTTCAGGAGAATATCAACAGATTACTACTGATGCCCATAATGATTTCGCACCTCAATGGTTAAGTAATAACGAACTACTCTATATTTCAGGAAAATCAGGAAGATATAATATTCATAAACAATCTTTAGAAGGAGAAGCAGAGCAATTGACCTCAGAAAAGGATTTTGGCATTTTATCTTTTTCTATCAGCCGGGCAGCGGGTAAGATAGCCTATCAAACTGCTGAAAAGTCTTATACTTTTGACTTGCCAACAAAAGTAAAGTCAACCATCGATATTGAAATTGCTACAGATTACCGTTTTGACCCGGTAGTGAAGGAAAATATGAAAAATAGAGTAGATGAATTTGCCATTTCTCCCAATGGAAAATTTATAGCATTTGTTAATAGAGGTGAAATTTTTGTAAGTAGGAACGATAAAGAAGATGATAAATCGGTTCGATTAACGGATGGCCCTGCTCGTGAAAGAGATATTAGTTGGTTAAATGATGAAGTGTTATTATTCATATCAGATCGTGAAGGACAAAATGATCTCTACAGTATTCAATCAACGAATGAACAAGAAAAGGACCTATTCTATTCATTCAAAAGGAAAGTAAATCGCTTAACGAAAACAGAGGAAGAAGAGTCCAATCCCGTAGTGAGTCCAGATGGTAAGAAATTAGCCTTATTGCAAGGAGGGAGCAAATTGCAAGTATTTGATATTGATGCATCAGGGAATTTAAGTAACGGAAAAGTGTTATTAGATGGATGGGATGAGCCTTCTGGTATTAGTTGGTCGCCTGATAGCAAATGGTTGGCATACAGCAAATCTGATTTGAATTTCAATAGCGAGGTTTTTATTCATGCCGCTGATAATAGTAGAGAAGCTGTTAACGTGAGTATGCATCCCAAAAGAGATTATAATCCCATATGGAGCAAAGATGGTAGTAAATTAGGTTTTGTATCCGAAAGAAATAATGGGGATAGTGATATATGGTTTGCATGGCTGAAAAAGGAGGATTGGGAAAAATCACAAGCGCAATGGAAACGATATGAGAAGGAGGCAAAAGATAAAGAAAAGGAGAAAAAAGAAGGCGATAGTAAGGAAGAGAAAAAGGAGGAGAAAGTAGCTGATGTCGATATTGATTTTGATAAGATTTACCTTCGTCTTCAACAGATTACTCGCTTCACTGGTGGAGAGTCAGATTTTGCATTTGATGAAAAAGGTGAATTTATATACTACATCAATAGTGGAGTAAGCCGTAAAGACTATGAAATTGAAAGAGCGCTATACAAAATTAAATGGGATGGTAGCGATAAGAAAATGATTACTGGTACATCAGAACCTTATGGTATTGCCAAAACTCCTATACAGGGAAAGCTTTACTTTATGATGAAAGGAGGCTTGATTTCACAACTTGAAATAAAATCTGATAAAATTGAAAAATTACCAGTAAGCGCTGAAATGAAAATTCGATATCAGGAAGAGCTGGCTCAAATTTTTGAAGAAGGCTGGAGAATACTAGAAGCAAGATTTTATGATCCTGAATTTCATGGGCAAGACTGGGATGCTTTAAAAGCACAATATAAGCCGATTGCTTTATCGGCCTCTACTAAGCAGGATTTTCAAAGCTTTTACAATTTAATGTTGGGTCAACTTAATGCCTCCCATATGGGGCTTTATGGTAGAAATGAGCAGAAAGAAACTCAAAGTGAAAGAACAGGTCTCTTAGGAGTAGAAGGGGAAGTTTTAAATGGGGGCTTTAAAATTAGTCGAATTGTGATGAATAGTCCTGCTGATAAAAATGAAAGTAAATTACAAACAGGAGATATAATTAAAGCCGTTAATCTGCAAAATGTTGAGGATGCTACAAACTTCTTTGCTTTATTGGAAGGAACAGCGAATGAACGTACTCTATTAACAATTGAGCGGAACGGAGAGGAAAAAGAGGTCATTATATGGCCCAGCAATTCACTACGCTCAGAGCTTTATGATGAATGGGTGGAAAATAGAAGAGCGCTTGTGGACGAATATTCTGAGGGTAAGCTAGGGTATTTACATATACAAGGCATGAATTGGACTTCTTTTGAGCGATTTGAGCGAGAGCTAACAGCAGCGGCTTATGGTAAAGATGGAATTGTAATTGATGTTCGCTATAATGGTGGAGGATGGACTACTGATTATTTGATGGCGGTTTTAAATGTAGATCAACATGCTTATACCATTCCTAGAGGAGCAGCCCAAAGCTTGAAGGAACATAAGAATTTTAAGGAGAATTATCCTTTTGGAGAGCGACTTCCACTTGCTTCTTGGACTAAACCATCTGTCGCTTTATGTAATCAAAATTCCTATTCCAATGCTGAAATCTTTTCACATGCCTATAAAACCCTTGATTTGGGTACCTTAGTGGGTACTCCAACTTTTGGAGCTGTAATTTCTACTGGCGGAGCAGGCTTACAAGATGGTTCTTACATTCGAGTGCCTTTTAGAGCCTGGTATGTTAAAGCGACTGAAGAAAATATGGAGAATGGCCCTGCTGTGCCTGATGTTATTATCGATAATCCACCTGCTTATAAAGCAAAAAATGTGGATCCACAATTGAAGAAATCAGTAGAAGTTTTATTAAAGCAGTTGAATTAATTACATTTTAATTAAAAATTAAAGGGGGCTTAGAGCCCCTTTTTTGTGTTTAAATTCTTAAATGAAAGAATAGCCTGAATTATTGTTTTTAATAACAGTAGTTTCTCGTTTTACTTTATATTAAGTAAGAATTATTTCTATTTAATAAATTAACAATAAAGGCTTTAATCATCATATCGGAATTTTAACCTTTTTTTTGTGGTTCAATTATTTGCTGTAACTCTATTTATAGGTTTGAATTTCATTATTGAACTGCTCTTAAATCATTTACCAGGCTTTCAGTATAATTCATTTTTTGTAAAATTCTACTTCCTTTTGACTGTATAACTATTTGAATTGAATAATAAAATCTTTTAAAATTTATATTGATTTTTTCGTATCTTAATTCACAAACTAAACTATCTAACCATCTACAAGTTTCTGCTGCATGAATCGATTCATAATCTGTTTAATATTATTTATTCCGTTTCAGGGCCTTTCGAATTGGCAAAGAGAATGGGATATTGCGATAGATTCTAGTGCAAGATTATCAGTTGATGAAATACTAAATGGAGATTATTTCCAAATTAAAGATACAGCTAAAATAAAAAGCTTTGGCCTAACTTCAAATGTGATATGGATGAAGTCAGCTCTTGATATGCCTGAGGGAGGATCAGTAACATTAGACAATCCACTAATAAGATATATAGACTTTTTTCTTTTAATGGGAGATTCTATTATTCGACACGATTCATTTGAATATCAACAAAATAGAAAAACAGGTAAATCTGAACTATCAGTTTTAATGTTTGATATTCCACAAGACTTTAAGGGCGAAATGTTATTTAGGTTTGAAAGCTCTGAGCCATTGTTTATAAAGATAAATGTCGTTCAGGAAGAAGATGAAAACGTCTTTTTTGCAAAAGCTGCAATGATAGGATATATATCAGCTGGGGCCGTTCTGGTGCTGGGTTTATTATACCTTATTTTTTTTATTTCGCTAAAAGATAAGATATATCTATTATACTCTATCTATAGTTTGACTGTAATCATCACTTTACTAAGAGTTAATGGCTTGCTTTATGTATGGTTTCCTTTTTTGAGAGTATTAAATGATTTTACATCAATTTTCGGATCACTAGTATCCATCGCTGTAGGGATATTCACAATATATTTTCTTCAGTTAAAGAAGTATTCTAAAATAATGCTATGGGTGATCAGAATTATGGTTGTTTTACAGTTTGTTTCTGTAATTATATCCTTTTTAGGATATAATAGAGTAGCATTTTTATATACTGATTTTATAGCCTCTCTATTTATACCTACTGTTATAGGTTTAAGTATTTGGTTATGGTTAAAAAGAGAGTATAAACCTGCAAAATATTATTTGCTAAGTTTTACTTTTCTTTTTGTGGGGGCCGTTATTTATTTATTAAGAAACTACGGCATTATCATATCCGAATCAATTATTTTAAATCATTCTCTTGATTTAGGAATTGCTTTGGAAATGATTTTTTTGGCAGTAGGCCTTTCTAAAAAGGTAGACTCATTAAGGATAGAAAAAAATAACCTTCAGGCAGAAAATATCCGAATCTTAAATCAAAAAAAAGAAGAATTGGAGTACCTAGTACATGAGCGAACCAAAATGTTAGAGGCTCAAAATGAAGAGATTATACAGCAACAAGAAGAAATTACAGCAATTAATGATTCTTTAGAAAAAACGGTTAAAAAGAGAACCTTACAGCTTCGGATACAAAATGAAAAGCTGCTTGATTATGCTTATTTCAATGCCCATAAAGTTAGAGGTCCCTTGGCTCGAATACTTGGGTTAGTTTATTTATTAAAACTAAATAATACTGATGATATTGACGAAATGGTAAATCAGATTGATGAATCAGCCCAAGAACTAGATATTGTAATTAAAGAAGTAAACACTTCTTTGACAAGTGCTGAAAAGAATGATTTGATGGATTTGGATGAAAATTGATTTATATAAGATTTTAGAATTAATCAATTGGGCCTCTTCAAACAATCTGTGTTTCAGAATATTTTGAAGACATTAATTTACTATTATTATAAATAAATAATTTCTAGATAATTTTTTCATGCAACTGTTAAAATTTAATAGAAGTTATAAATAGCATATCCAATTAAATGAAAGGCTTACAATATATTTTAACATAGATATTAAGAATTGTTAAAAGACTATTTTAGAGTATTTTTCTCAAATTAAAAGTAAAATGAAGCTATTTTCTGATCCTTATGATCCTAATAAAAATATACTTCCTCATGGAGGTATTGTGCAATATCATGGGCAACTGTTCAGTCAGGATGAAGCATTGTTTTACTTTCAGAGTTTAATGAATGAAATAGACTGGGAACACGATAAGGCAATCATCTTTGGTAAGGAGATCATTACAAAACGAAAAGTTGCATGGTATGCTGATCAAGCATTTTCTTATACCTATTCCAAAGTCACGAAAACTGCAAAAATTTGGACTCCAGAACTTCAGGAAATCAAAAGTAAAGTGGAACAGCAATTAGGAGAAACATTTAATTCATGTTTATTGAATCTATATCATTCAGGAGAGGAGGGGATGGCTTGGCATAGTGATGGAGAAAAAGATTTAAAGGATAATGGAGCCATAGCTTCAGTCAGTTTCGGTGCAGAACGAAAATTTGCTTTTAAGCATAAGGAAACTAAGGAAAAGCTAGAGTTGATCCTCGAGGATGGTAGCTTATTAATGATGGGAGGGAGTTGTCAGAAGAACTGGTTGCATCGTTTACCGCCAACTAAAAAGGTGCAAATGCCAAGAATTAATTTGACATTTAGAACCATCGTGAATCAATAAGTTTATAGCAAGTTAATCTCCCATCACTGTAATAGTAATTTTTCTACCTCCTGCATGGTTTCTATGTTCACATAAATAAACACCTTGCCAGGTACCGGTTAACAGCTTTCCATTACTTAGGGGCAAACTTACGGAGCTTCCAAGAAGGGAGGCTTTAATATGGGCAGGCATATCATCTGAGCCTTCAATAGTGTGTTGGTAATAGTCCATGTTTTCAGGCACCATCTTATTGAAATGACGTTCGAAATCACCTCTTACCGTAGGATCTGCATTTTCATTTAAGGTAAGTCCAGCAGAAGTGTGATGAATAAAGATATGAACAATCCCAGCCTCAATATTTTTTAATTCAGGCATATTTTGATCAATTTCTCTTTCTATTAAATGAAAACCTCTAAGGTAAGGTTTTAGCTGAAAAGTGTGTTGTAATGTTTTCATAATTGATTAATCATCTATGCAATTTAAGAGTGTTTCTTATACTTGCTAAAAAATAACTCGATTTAAGGAAATGAGATTTGAATATAAGAGATTGTTTAGAGAAAAGGTAGAGGGGTCTTGAAGTTCGGTATTAGGAGTTATGGTATTACAAAACTAAAGGCACAAGCGGGACGATTGCTCCAGGAGCACCTGAACGTACTTTATGCTTCAATGAAGTTCAAAAAATTATGCGCATATGCTTTTTAATTAAAAATCTATGCGTGATCAAAAATTCTTTTTACGCATATGTAAAAATTAGAGTGCGCATATATGCGAGGGTCAAAGTAAGTACGCATATATGCGTGCTTAAAAAAGGTGCGCATATTGTATCGTCCTAAAATAACTTTACGGTTTTACATTATAGTCCTACTACAACTTTACTAAAATGGATTATTCTACTTATAACTCTTGAAAAAATATAAATCGTGGGAAAAGTATTTTTTGACCTTTGCCGTAAACTATACTTGGATATTCTGTTTGCTTGTTGATAAATTATTTATTTTTAAACTTTCAACCTTAATGACTAAGCATGAAAAGATCATTCTTTTTTATTTTCATTCTACTCTCTCCATTAATTGTCAAAGCTCAGCTTAACTTTGGGTTAACTACTGGAATTAAAGATTATAATGCCCAAAATAATTTAAGTGGAAGGTATCAAAGTGTGGATATCAGATTAAATGACAATGGTGTTGATTACATTCAGGGAGGCGTATTTTTTGAATTGAGCAGTAAGAAATATTCTTTTTTAGTATTAAGGCTAAATTTAAAAACCCATAATAATAATTTTACGGTAACCCCATTGGATTATGATCCTCCTGGTGATGGACCTTTTATGATTCCAAATGCTAAAACTTATTTTTCGCATTATAGATCACATCTTCTGGATATTATTCCCTCTATAGTGATAGATAGAAAAGTACAATACAGAATGGGTATAGGCTATCAATTAAATTATATGCATCATAAAAACCCTGAAGGCCTGGATCGAACGGGCTATGATGACCGGTGGTGGTCACAACCCAGTAACCAAAAAACCTATTATTTTGCTAATGAAATCATTCAGGAAAATCCTATTAAAGCTTTTCATCATAGTATCCTATTAAATGCAGAAGTTAGGTTTTGGCATCTAGGATTAGGTATTCAATATTTAAGATCATTAAACTCTATAGCAGAGCCCGTAAATTTTGATGGGGCGTTTATTTATCCATTTGATATGCAGACTCAGAACTTTTCAATAGACTTAAATTTTTATTGGAACCGAATAAAGCTCTTTGATTATTAATAGCTATTATTTTGCGTATAGTAGGGGTTTATAAGAATTGAGAATAATTGATTTTATAGTCACAATCAATATTATTTCAATATTAGATGGAAATTGCGTTTTCCTTCGTTGTGGTCTTGAGGTGGAACCATTTGTTAACATAAATGAAGTGAACCATAGGCTTATAGCTCAAGGCAGTCTACTCTATTGTAGCAAATTATATCATGGGCTAGTTTCTTTATCAAGATATCTACTACCTAGCCTTTTAATTGAGATTTCCTTACCGAATTTAAACCGAACAATTCTCGCACCGAGAAATTCCGCCATGTCTCTAAAAGATCGTTTTTCTACTTCACTAAATTCAGAGATGTTTGGGTGATAGGGATTTAAAATAATAGTTCTCCGGAAATGGATTAAATCTGATTGTGTTAATTGATTAATTAAATCTTTTAAAGTTGATTGCGGTTCATCCATAACCGTCATTAAGAGTCTTTCATTGCTAAAAGTCAAATTGTCACCAGATTCTAGAGACTCTCTAGTTTTTAAATTGGTGACTTTAACCTTATTAGGTCTTATCTCAATTAAAATGTACTCGTGAATTGTGAACATAATTACTTGCAATGACCAGCAATGATGGGTGGGATTAGAAAGCACTAACCTCTCCCTCTCGCATACAGCCACACGTTTGTTTAAATTTATAAATAGTGGAAGACTTTCCAATCCCCACGAAAATAACCTGTACCAGGTAGCAGTTAAGAGTGATTGAAAATTAAAGGGACAAATGGCACTCTTGTGCCAGTGTTACAATTGGTTATTATATGTTATTATACCATTTATTTATCTCATGTTTTAATATGTCTAAATCATTTTTCTTTGACTTCAACACAGTTTCAATAGAATCATTTCTATTATGTATTTTTAAATATCCTTTTGATTCAGGTAAATTCGAATCTAAAACAATTTCAACCCTCAAATCTTTAGTATCCAATTCTTGATAGCCGTCTTTAAAAAATTTATAATCAGCTATATATCTCACTTTATCCGCATTAAGTGTTAGGACTTCTTTGCCATAAGTGTTCCACAAAATTACTCGAAGGATATAAAAACCAATACCCCAAAAAATTAAAAAGGCAATTACGATTCCAAATTGAAAACCAATTTTATAGTCAATAGCAACGTAGAATGCAATAAATGGAATCAGAAATGACATCACCAAAAGCAAAGTCAAGATAAATCTTACTATTTTCGGAGACTTCTTAGAAATTATTACTATTCTAGAACCGTAAATTTTAATTTGATTATCTATCATGGGGTGTGAATTCACTTCAACACCACTGTATAAATTCGTGGCTTTTAAAAGTATAAAAATTTGCGTTAAATACCGAGGCAATCTGCAGGATTAGCTTATTAAATTACCTTTTACTAATAAGTCAATTCTACGGATTGAAGGGCTTTCTACCAAGAGTAGAAGGAGCAATAAGCTACTGCCAACCATGATTTATGACAGAATGTTACCAGCTTTATTTATTAGGTCTACATTCCTAAGATAGATGATATAGTGATACGATTATTTTATTATCCTTTGTCCATTGAACCCATCCAGTCTTAATTTCCGATGTATCAGAAGGATAGGTGTACTCCCCCGATGTCCATATTACTTTCATCCAGTCTCCTTTCACTTCCTTTGGAACTATAATCGATTCTTTAAGGGGTGTTTCTGAAATGGGAGTTCCATTAATTTTGTCGTAAATCTTGATTTTATCTGGGTCAAAATCTACTGAAAAGACATTGATTACATACTGTTCCCAGTTAATTATCTGATCTTATTTGATTTCTTTAGTTTTTTAGTTAAGCCAGTTTCCTCGTTTACTACGACTATATAATGGGTTGGCGTTTCTCGCTGGCATTTTATTTTGAAGACAAAGTAGTCTGGTTTGAATGCTAATATTTGTAGATCTGGAAGGTCGTCCCAAGGTCCGTAACAATTGAAAGTATCCCAAGTTGAGCCGTCTTCATTAAGAAATTCAATCCTATGGTCGGTATTATTATACTCCTCACTTAATGTTACTACTCCGATGCTGTTAGACATGTCCTGACCAAAAGATAGAGCTGGCACTAAAAATAATAAGATGATGAGGTTTCGCATATTAAGTAATTGTTGGTAACAATCGTATAAAGTAAGTAAGGTTACTTTATCCTCAAAACAGAAAACCGGCTTTTATTAATTGAGTTAGGTTTTGGCTGATGCGGATTTGAATATAAAAGTTTATTGAGAGAAAGGTGAGTTAAAATGGAGATTTATCCAATAAGGAATAAAAATTAAAAAAGCGCTGGATCCCCACCCAGCGCTTATATTTCAACCAAAACCTTACAAAGTCATTGACTTGTGTAGGAATTACAAATATCAACTAATAGCGCTTCACAGCCAATCATTTTTTGATGAAAGGCTGATGTGTGGGAAATAAGGTGCTTGTTTTATAGTTATATGGATAATAGTGGTGTGTTCAATAGGTTTACACGATGGCGGTGAATAAAACTGACCTAATTCAGGCTTGAAAAAATTAAATTCAAGGCATAAAAAAAGCCAGTAGAATTTTCTACTGGCTTGTCGGGGTGGCAGGATTCGAACCTACGACCTCCTCGTCCCAAACGAGGCGCGATACCGGGCTACGCTACACCCCGAGATTATCATTAATCTCTTATTCTATTTAAAGAACTTCTGCGGAGAGAGGGGGATTACTCATACACACTGGCATGCCGCACATTCCCTCGTGAAGCTTCGCTTTCGAACCTTTTGGGTTCTCATCCCTACTTATCAAAATAGAGAAGTAATTTCAGCTTTCTCACTACAATCTTTAAAAGAACTTCTGCGGAGAGAGGGGGATTCGAACCCCCGGTACGCTTTAACACGTACGCATGTTTAGCAAACATGTGGTTTCAGCCACTCACCCACCTCTCCGGGTTATTGTTACCTCAAATCCCCTCCTCGTTTCCGAAAAGTGATGCAAATATAAAAGAAGTTTTCCGTCCCTTCCAAATCTGAATCAAAATAAATCTCACTTTTTTTTAATCTGTTTTTCATCTTGCTGGCTGCCAGTAATTTAAATTACATGAATTTTTAAAGCATTTTATATTGCTCTCTTTCTTTATTTAAAATTGTATAACATGCTTAAATTTATTTCGTTTTTCAATTCTTAGTTGCTAATCAACGTTGCCCTTTTAGTTAGCTTTTATATTTTTGTAAAAATTAAAAAATCTATGACTTGGATTTCGTCCCTCGGATTTGAGGAGATTATTTTTATCATCATTTTTCTGATTCTATATTTTGCCTATACCTTTAGAGTATTTACGGTTGCTAAAAGGGTAGGACAGGCTTATTCTAATATCCTACCAAAGTTTTTATTGAGGTCGTTAATGTTTGCTTTATTAATTATCTCTTTATTAGGCCCTTCATTTGGCGATGATAAAAAAGAAATCAAAGCAGTGGGGAAGGATATTATGATTGCTGTTGACCTTTCTGCTTCTATGGATGCCTATGATGTGGCACCTACCAGACTTGAGAAAATTAAATATGAGCTAAAAAATATTGTAGATGCTTTTAGTTCAGACAGAATAGGCTTGTTAATCTTTTCTTCTGAATCATTTGTTCAATGTCCTTTAACTTATGATCAAAATGCATTGAACTTATTTATCGAGACTTTAAATACTCGCCTAGTACCAGGGAGCAGTACAGACTTTGGGGGTGCATTAAATATGGCGCATGATAAATTAACTTCAGAAGAAGCGCCCTCCAGTAAACAAAAATCGAAGATTATCATTCTTATTAGTGATGGGGAAGATTTTGGAGACGATACCGAAAGTGAAGTAAATAAAATCAATGAATCTGGAATCCGTTTGTTTACTTTAGGCGTTGGAACAGAAGAGGGGAGTAAAATTAGAACTTCTAGAGGATTCAGAAAGGATAAAAACGGAAAAGATATCATCACTAAATTAGATTCTCGTTCTATGAGAAATCTTGCTGATGAAACTGATGGTGAGTATTTTGAAATTAATCAGGAAGATAATGAGGTGGGGAGATTGATTGCTACCATCAACAATATTGAAGGGGAACTGAAAGATGCCAAAACGGTAGATGTATCGGCTAATAAGTACTTCTACTTCTTATTGGCTGCTATTATTTTGTTAATGATAGATTTAGTAACCACACTTAAAATCATAAAAATATGAAAAGTGTATTCTTTACAATATCATTTTTTTTGCTTTCCATAAGTGTTTTAGCTATTGATCCTGTAGGGAAAATAGCAAAGGCAAATGCAGCGAAAGAGAGGGCTGCCGAAGCTTTAAAAAACGGTGATTACGAAAAGGTAATTGAACATTATACCTATTTGTTAGATTCATTGAATTACGAAAGTCCTCAAGCGGAATTGAATAGAGCCCACGCTTATTTCCAATTAAAGGATACTGTAAATTCATATGATGCTTATAGAAGAGTAGCTGATTCTGATAATAAAGAACTGAAGTCGAAGGCTTTATTGCAATTGGGGAATCTTTCTGAAATGCAAAAGGAATATGAAAATGCGCTTTCTTTTTATAAGGAGGCATTACGTGCTGATCCTGGCAATCAAAAAGCGAGATATAATTATGAGTTGCTAAAAAAGAAAATGCAGCAACAAGAACAACAAAATCAGGATCAGCAAGATCAAAATAAGGATCAAAACGATCAGCAGCAAGATCAAGAAAATAAGGATCAAGAAAATAAAGATCAGCAAAGCAAGGAAGATCAAAATTCGGAGAATCAGAAAAACGAAGAGAATCAAGAGAATAAATCTGAAGATCAGAATAGCGAAGAAGAACAGCAAAAAGAGAATGCTGAACAGCAGCAAGAGGGTGAGCAAAGTGAAGATGAAAAATCAGAACAGGAAAAAGAGCAGCAACAGCAGCAAGAGCAACAAAAAGAAGGAGAACAGAAAGAAAATGCTGACGATCAGAAGATGGATCCAGCTACTAAACAGAAGCTAAAAGAGATGAATATTTCAGAAGAAAAAGCGCAAATGATTTTGGAGGCTTTAAGAAATAAAGAATCTCAATATTTTCAGCAGTTGAGAAAAAAAGCAACAAAAAAACAAGATTCCGGAAAGCCGGATTGGTAATGGGCAATTCGGTTTTATCACAAGCATATTTTAATTAATTTTACATTCGAACGACTAAAATAAAATAATAATGCAAGAAGTATATATTGTGTCTGCTGTTAGGACACCAATCGGAAGTTTTGGAGGAAGTTTATCTAGCCTAACCGCTGTACAATTAGGTTCTGCGGCTATTAAAGGAGCTTTATCAAAAGCAAAGGTTGATGCTAAAGAAGTGAATGAAGTATTCATGGGTAATGTAGTGTCGGCTAATTTAGGTCAGGCTCCGGCAAGACAAGCTGCTATCGGTGCAGGTATTGGTCATAATGTTCCATGTACTACTGTAAATAAAGTTTGCTCTTCAGGAATGAAGGCCGTAATGTTTGGTGCGCAAAGCATCATGTTAGGTCATGCAGACACGATTGTTGCAGGCGGTATGGAAAGCATGTCTAATATCCCATATTATATTCCTAAAGCTCGTTATGGTTATAAATATGGTAATGGCGAGTTAGTTGATGGTTTATTGAAGGATGGACTTTGGGAAGTATATAATCAATTCCCTATGGGGAACTGTGCTGATAACACAGCTAAAGAAATGAAGATCAGCCGTGAAATGCAGGATGATTATGCGATCAGCTCTTATAAAAGAGTAGCAAAAGCAACGGAAGATGGAAGCTTCAAAGAAGAGATTGTTCCTGTAGAAGTTCCTCAGAGAAAAGGTGATCCCTTGGTTATTACTGAAGATGAGGAATACAAAAATGTAAAATTTGAGAAAATACCTTCTTTAAGACCTGTCTTTGCTAAAGATGGTACTGTAACTGCAGCTAATGCTTCTACTATTAATGATGGTGCATCTGCATTAGTATTAATGAGTAAAGAAAAAGCGGAAGAATTAGGAGTAAAACCAATCGCAAAAATTAGAGGATTTGGTGATGCAGCTCAAGATCCAATGTGGTTTACTACTGCTCCATCATTAGCTATTCCAATTGCCATGAAAAGAGCAGGCGTTACGAAAGAAGAAGTTGATTTTTATGAAATCAATGAGGCCTTCTCTGCTGTAGCAATCGCTAATAATATGGAATTAGGGTTAGATCCTGAAAAAGTGAATGTATTTGGTGGTGCTGTAGCTTTAGGACACCCATTAGGTGCTTCCGGTGCAAGAATCATGACTACCTTACACTCTGTAATGAGCCAGAAAAACGGTAAAATTGGTGTAGCAGGTATTTGTAATGGTGGTGGAGGAGCTTCTGCTATCGTTATCGAAAAAATGTAAAATTAAGACTTCGGTCTTTTATAATAATCTAACAGCTTGTAAGTTATATTTACAAGCTGTTTTTCATTCAATCCATTGAAATTTTCATGAGGGTATTACTACTTAATATTGCTTTCTTATTTATCGGCTTACAGATTCTAAGCGCTCAGGAACTGCAGAAGATTACTAATTTTTATGATAGCGCTGAAAGTATGCCTAAGGAGGTGTATTTCATTGCTAATAATGATAGCAGCCAAATCGAGGGTGATTATAAAAAATATTATGAAAGTGGTGAGCTTTTAGCAAAGGGTTCATTTCATAATGGTAAGGAAGAAGGCATCTTCAAAATGTTCTATCCTACAGGCGAGTTGATGAGAACTACTGAGTTTAAGGAGGGGAATAGGTATGGAAAAACCATAGTTTATAATGAAGAAGGAAAAGTATTACAGGAAGCACAATTCGAAGAAGATACTCTAAATGGTAAATTGAAGATTTATTATGCAACTGGGAATCTAAAAAGTGAAAGTGATTTTGTAAATGGGAAACCTGAAGGGGAGGTATTAGAATATTTTCCTGATGGGACATTATCTCAACGCATTAAATATAGTAATGGTGAACCGAATGGTTTAACTGAAAGATTTTATCCTAATGGGAATAAGAAAACTCAAGAAGAATATATAAATGGAAAGCTAAGTGGACCGTTTAAAACTTTCTATCCAAACGGCCAGCTTGAAACAGTTTTTGAGAATAAAGGTGGCGTGAGGTCAGGTGAATTTAAAAACTATGATAAAGAAGGTAATCTACTGCTAATAGGCCAATACAAAAATGGAGTATTAGAAGGTGAAAATATTTCCTATTATCCTAGTGGAGAAATTAAAGCCAAAAGAAATTATAAAAACGGGAATTTAAGTGGTGAATTTTTAGAATATGATTCAGAAGGAAACTTACTCACTAAATCGGTTTACTCTGATGAGGCAAAGCAAAAGTACGTAGAGCAATTTTGGGATAATGGAGAATTAAAGTCAGAACAATATTTTAAGGTTGATGAGCCTTTTGGTGAATGGAAGTATTACAATAAAGAAGGGGAATTAATTAAGGTAGAAAATTATAGTAGTGGCAGACTACATGGGGCGTATGCAGAATATTATGATGAGGGAGGATTGAAGTATGAGGTGAATTATCAAGTCGGTAAAAAATCAGGTTTAGAGATTTCTTATTTTGAGAATGGAGAGCAAAAAGAAACCACTATTTATAAATTTGGTAAAGCGCATGGAGAATACCTCAAATATTATGATAATGGAAATGTAGCTTTAAGCGGAAAGTATGCCGGAAATAAAAAAATAGAAGATTGGAAATACTTCAATAAAGAGGGTGAATTAATAAAGACTGAAGTTTATTTTAACGATCAGTTAAAAGAAACTAAGTTTCCTGAAGAAGAAAACTAGTTTCTTTAATTAGTTAATTATAAGGCAGTTTTACCAACTCCAATTGCCATTAATACCCAGGCTGCAATTAAAAATAGTCCTCCTATGGGTGTAATCGCACCAAGCTTTGTAATTCCAGTTGCGCATAATAAGTATAAACTTCCTGAGAAAATGACCATCCCTATTAAAAAAGAATAAGATGCATAATTCAAGAATTTATGTTGAAACTGAAGCATAAGCATACCCAAAAGTATTAGAGCTAGGCTATGATACATTTGATATTTTACAGCCGTTTCGTAGGTATCTAATCTGCCTGAAGCTGTTAAACTATCTTTCAATGCATGAGCTCCAAATGCTCCCAAAATAACAGATATTGCTCCTGATATACTTCCAATGATGATGATTATTTTACTTGTCATGTTTTTCTTTAAGATTTTAGTATTAAGGTATAATTTTTAAGTATCAAATAGCTGAAAAAACTTCGAGCTTCCAGCTTCTGACTTTTAACAAATTATTTTTACATTATTCACTTAAAATTTCTCCAGTCTGACCTGTGGTCCTGAGCTAAATATTACCATCCAACATCCTCTTTCAACTATTTATTTCCATAGAGCGGACCAAATCATTTTACTGCTGATAACTTGCCAACCTGAAAACCTGATAACTTGCTAACTTGAAAACCTGCCAACCTATCCCCGTTCTCCAAAAATTTTACTTCCAATTCTAACCATAGTGCTTCCTTCTTCAATTGCAATTTGATAATCACCACTCATACCCATAGAAAGTTCATGTAGGTTTAGTTTATCATCATTATACTGCTTGGAGATTTTATCAAATGTCTTTTTCAGACTTTTAAATTCTCTTCTAATTTTATCTTCATCATCAGTGAAAGTAGCCATACCCATAAGGCCTTTTACTTCTATATGTTCCATTTCCTTAAATGCATCTGAGGATAGTAATTCATCCAACTCCTTTTCATCTAAACCGAATTTACTTTCCTCTTCCGCAATATGCATTTGTAATAATACGGGTATAACGCGATCAATCTTCTTGCCTTGTTTATTTATTTCTTTTAATAGACGAACGCTATCTACAGAATGAATTAAATGCACAAAAGGTGCTATGTACTTCACCTTATTTCTTTGTAAATGGCCAATCATGTGCCATTCAATATCTTTTGGCAAGTCTTCTGCCTTGTCACAAAGTTCCTGTACTTTATTTTCACCTAAGGCTCTTTGACCCGCTTCATAAGCTTCCATTAAATCTTCTTTTGGTTTTGTTTTACTAACCGCAATCAGTTTACAATCGCCAAGTGATGATTTGATTTCTTGTAAGTTTTCCGCTATACTCATATATTGATTTTTTAAGATAAACTTTATCTTATCATATGATAAAGTTATTTTTATGTATATCTAATGTTATATATTTGCTTAAAGAACTACTTTTTAATAATTAATTTCAAAGTTAAAAGTTTAAGCGTTAGCATTAATGATTAATTAACTTTTTGATATCAACCTAATAATAAATGACACTGCTAGGCAACCTCATTAAACAAGGGATACGAATTCGAGAGAGTTTGGATCAGGATTATACTCCTCCATTTGAATTGCAAAAAACTGAATTCAGAAAATTGATAATTGCTGCTAGAAATACACAATTTGGCAAAGCATATGACTTCTCAAATATTTTAAAATCATTAAAAAAACATGAGCATAAATCTTTTTACGAAGATTTTAAAAGTCATGTCCCAGTTCATGATTATAATAAGATGTTTGAGAATTGGTGGCATAAATGTTTGGATGGAGAAAAGGACGTGACCTGGCCAGGAACCATTAAATATTTTGCTTTAAGTTCAGGTACTTCAGGTGCAAGTTCAAAACATATCCCAGTATCATCTGAAATGGTAAGAGCTATTCAGAAGACGAGTGTTCGCCAAATTTTGTCTTTGTCCAGATATGAAGGTTTGCCTTCTTCAGTATTTGAAGGCGGAACGCTAATGGTAGGAGGAAGCACTGATTTACAGGATAATGGAAATTATGCGGAAGGTGATTTAAGTGGAATTACAACTTCAAATTTACCCTTTTGGTTTCAACGATTTTATAAGCCAGGCAAAAAGATATCCAAGAAAAAAGATTGGGAAGAAAAGCTGGATCAAATGACTTTGAAGGCTAAAGATTGGGACATAACTATCATAGCAGGTGTGCCCGCTTGGATTACTATTTTGATTGAAAAGATAATCAAACATTATAATCTGAAAAACATACATGAGATCTGGCCTAATTTTGAGATTTATGTGCACGGAGGTGTAGCATTTGAACCATATAAAACTGGTTTTAAGAAGTTGCTAGGTAGAGAAATCAATTATATAGAAACTTATTTAGCCTCAGAGGGATTTATAGCTTTTCAAGCCAATCAAGGTGTGGATAGCATGAAATTGGTTTTGAATAATGGTATATTCTATGAATTTGTTCCTTTTGTAGAAGAGAATTTTGATGATGATGGTAATATTGTAGATCATCCAGAAACTTTAATGATTGATGAGGTAGAGGAAAATATTGAATATGCTTTGTTAATTTCTACTTGTTCTGGTGCGTGGCGTTATTTAATAGGAGATACTATTAAATTTGTTTCAAAGCCAGATTCGGAAATTATAATTACAGGTAGAACTAAGCATTTCTTAAGTCTCTGCGGTGAGCATTTATCGGTAGATAATATGAATCATGCTCTTCTTGATGTTGCTAAAGAAATGAATTTTGATTTGAAGGAGTTTACGGTTTTAGGTGTAAAACATGGTTCCCTTTTTGGACACGATTGGTATATTGGAACCGATACACCAGATATTAATGAGGGTGAATTGAAGGAAAAGCTAGATGCAAAGCTTAAGGAAGTAAATGATGATTATAAAGTTGAGCGAATTGCTGCATTAAAAGATATCAACGTAAAAGTTTTACCCAATAAAGTATTTATTGAATTTATGGAATTAAAAGGAAAAGTGGGTGGACAAAATAAATTTCCAAGAGTGTTGAAAGGGGAAAAACAATCAGATTGGAATAATTATTTAAGTGAGATTGGAGTAAATTAATATGTTAGCAGTAATTTCTAAGGGAATCTTATTTGGATTATTACTGGCCGTAATGTTAGGGCCAGTTTTTTTTGCGCTTATTCAAAATAGCATTATTAAGGGATTTAAGGCAGGTATTTATATGGCTATCGGTATAGCGGTGGCGGATACTTCTTACATTTTTTTAATGTATTTTGGAGTTAAGCTTTTTCAAAATAATGATGTTGTGTCCTTTTGGATGGGAGTATTAGGAGGATTAATCATTCTTATTTCAGGTATATTGAGTGTGAGAAAGAAAACTATTCATTTGGAAAGTCAGGAAGTGAATACTCAAAAGACAAATTTCTTTAAGCAATTTGCGAAAGGGTTTATATTAAATGGGATCAATCCATTTGTTTTGTTATACTGGTTAGGTGTAATGACTTTAGTGACTAAAAGCTATGGTTACACTCAAACTGAAGTTATTGTATTCTTCTCTGGAATTATAGGAACTCTTATCATCACAGATTTTTCAAAAGTTGCTCTTTCTCATAGGCTCCGAACCTGGGTAACGCCTAAGCGATTAAATGTTTTAAACAAAATAGTAGGGGTAGCACTTATATTGTTTTCATTTAGGCTCTTTTATCATGCCGTAGAACATTATAATTTTTAGATATGCGTAAGTTCTTGTTTTCTCTCTCGATTGTATTCTTTTTAGTAAGTTTTGATGCCTTTTCTCAAAATCTTGATATTAGTTCGGCCTATCAAAATGATGTGAAAATCAGAAAGACAGGAATGGCAATCTTAGGAAGTTGGGCTCTTGTAAATATAGCTTCTGGAGCAATAGGAAGAAGTAGTGGGGTTGGGCAAAATGCGTATTTCCATGAGATGAACTTAATGTGGAATTTAGTGAATTTAGGAATAGCGGGTGCGGGATATTATTTTACTGCTACTGGTGATATGCCATCAAATGCTTCTGATTTACTTTCTGATCAAGTTACGTTTCAAAAGACTTTACTTTTTAATGCGGGTTTAGATTTAGCCTATATAGCAGGGGGCTTTTATTTGTTAGAAAGAGCTAAAAATACCACGAGCCGGCCTGAGCGATTAAGAGGGTATGGGAAATCAATAGTTTTACAAGGTAGCTTTCTATTCGCCTTTGATTTGATCTTGCATACCATTCATACCAATAAAAGCAGCCAAATTTCAGACTTTTTATCTCATGTTTATTTCCAAAACAACCAAATTGGAATAGTAATGGGATTGTAAAAAGCTCCCATTTTAATGAGAGCTTTATTTATTGTTTACCATTTAGGTGTTTCTTTATTTAAGAATGCAGCAATTCCTTTTTTACAATCTTCTGAAGCTCTAGCTTTAGCATTTTGTTCAGCAGCATATTGTAATCCTTCTTCAAGTCCTTTTTCTTGCACCTCTGCAATCATTTGTTTGGTGTAGGCCATAGATTGACCTGAATTGTTTTGAATGAGTTCTTGTGCAAAATCATAAACAGTTTCTGAAAGTTTATCGGCTTCCACAACCTCATTTACTAAGCCCATATTTTTAGCATCATTTGCTTCATATAGTCTTCCAGATAATAGTAATTCTTTAGATTTACCTTCTCCGATTTTTCTTAATAAAAATACTTTTACAATCGCTGGAATGAAACCTATTTTAACTTCTGTATAACCAAATTTCGCATGAGGTACAGTGTAGGAGAAATCACAAACGGTTGCTAAACCACATCCTCCTGCTAATGCATGACCTTGAATTTCAGCAATTACAACTTTTGGATAAGTGTATATTTGATAGAAAAGCTCTTTTAAATGGTTGGAGTCCTCCAAATTTTCCTCATAAGTGTTGTTTTGCAGTCCTTGAATGTAGGCTAAATCTGCACCGGCACAAAAAGCTTTACCTTCTGCTCGTAATACAATTACTTTTGCATCATCATTTTCTTTTAGTTCCGAAAAGGCTTGTTTCAACTCTCCAACAAATTCGTAACTGAGTGCATTCCTTTTGTCTGGTCGGTTTAATGTGATAAAACCTATTCTTTCTTTAATTTCAATTTTCGTAAATTCCATAGTTTATAATTTCCATTCAAAAGCACCTTTTTCTGGCACGATATAATAGTTTATCTTTTCTTCCTCAAATTTAGTTTTAAAGTTTTGAATCTTATAATAGTTATTAGAAGCATCCACCACAATCTTCCTTGCATCAAATAGTTCTAACAACTGATCAACTGATTTAGGCGCATTATTACTCACAATTAATAAGTCAACTTCAATAGGTTTTGATAATCTTATTGTTTTGTCTACAGGTTCATACCAATGAGAAACAACTTTGTTATTCCAAACAGTGAACTTTACACCTTTAAAATCCTTAAAGATTTTGCTTTGATTATCATTATTGAATTTTTCAGGATTGAAATCAACTAATCCTGCTTTTAATTGGCTAGGGTAAATATGAAATCTCAGTTTGTTTTTATTTTGTATTAGATCCTCTTCAATTTTTAAATATTGTTTATATCCATTTTTAACAGATAGCGCATGTTCCTTCGAAGTGTCATAAACCGTAATTTTTTGCTCAGTAAAATTATAATATTGTCTTGAAGTTATGCTGCCAACCAAAAGTATAAGTGGAATTACTATCGTTTGAAAATAAGCCAATTTCTTTTCTGCTATGAAAAGTGCTAGTAATAATATAATACCGTAAATCAGCCAGCTTTCAAAAGTCGACAAATAGACTCCTTCTATGGTATTATGGGGTAGGTAATCTAAGCTGAAAACAAGGTAATTTATGAGTTGAATAAAGTGATCTAAAAAGAAGCCAATCCATTTAGCAGCAATTTCCCAAAATGAAAAAACCAATAGTATTATAGTTCCATTTAGAATGATAAAAGAAGCTGGTATTACCACTAAATTTGACAAAAAAAAGTAGGTAGGGAATTGATGAAAATACAATAACCCAAGAGGTGCGGTCACTAATTGAGCAGCAATGGATACACAAGTAATAGCCCAAATTTTATCCCATATCGCTTTTTTAAACTGCATGAGTTTATAAATCTTTGGTTGAAAGAAAACAATTCCTAAAACGGCTAAATAGCTTAATTGAAATCCTACAGAAAAAATTAAAAATGGATTTATGCATAATAATGCAAAAGCAGAAGCGACTAATGTATTGTAGATATTAGTTTGCCTTTTCATGGCTTGCGCTAAAATGATAAAAGTGAACATCATAGCAGCCCTTTGAACGGAGGGCGAGAGCCCAGTTATAAAGGCATAGCCCCATAAGATTAGAATGTTAATAGCAGCAAACAAAAACCTCTTGCCTTTTCGGTTACGCCATTTCTTTAAGGCGAATGAAATGATCAAATATATTATACCAACATGCAATCCACTAACGGCCAAAACGTGCATTGCTCCCGCTGTTGCATAAGCAGTTTTCAGCTCTTGATCAAGATCATCTTTAATGCCTAAACTTAGTGCTTTAGCAATTGCAAGTGCTTGAGGATTAGTGATGTATCCTGTCATCTTTTCTTCAAGAATAGAAGCGGTTTTGATGGAATAGGAGGTTATTATATTAGCTGAATTAGCAGTTTTTCTTATCCAATGCGAACTTGGGATGTATTGTTGATGAAAGACCTGCTGAAAGCTTAAAAATCTTTTATAATTAAATTCTGATGGATTTTTTGGTCCTTCTAATTCAGATAAAGGGGACTTTACAATAAGGATGTCGCCATATTCTAAAGTTTTTGAACTACTGTCCTTTTGAAAATACAGTATAGCTTTGCCTGATATATCAATCCATCTATTCGCTATTTTTACTTTAGTTAGCTTGCTTTTATATCCAAAAGTCTTGTCAGTTTCTTTAGCAGCGCTAATAAGCGTAACTTTGAAGGCTTTTATTTCTTTTGTATCAATCTTTGAAAGATGGTTTCTTTCGTGCTTCTCTGCTTGTTGATAGGAGTTTATAAAACCAAAAGTAAAACAAAGTGTAAATGCAATAATTGCATTTACAATAGATTGTGAGTGATTAAAATTAAGGCCTCTTTTAAGAAATAGAAAATAATATAAAAGTGAAAGGATAAGGAATATCACAGTGGTTACTGTAATAAGATAGGGGAGAAATGCACCTGCTATGATACCTAAGGTCATGAAAATTACAAATCTCACAAAAGCATAACGATTCCAGGCTTGGTTCATATACTAAAGTAATTAATACTTTTTTATTTTGGAAATAAGAAGATACATGAGTTTAAATGGAAGATGAATCATTAATTGTATTCTACTGATAATACTTCAATAGACTTATTCCATGAAAATATTAGCTAATTCCTGACTTTTTCATGTTTCAACATTAGTTTTAATTGCATACCTTAATATTTATAGGTTAGCATTACATTATAAATCCAATTTTTTATACATTAGGATGTTGTTTTAAGCTTCAAACCTTATGAATTTCATAAAATTTATTTTCTCTTTTCTTATTTCATTAGTTTTAATAGTAGTCCTTAACAATAAGTGGGGGCAGGTACCACCCATGGGAAAGTTTCTGGATCCTTATAATGGGTTCTGGGCTAATTCGGAAAATACGAATATTCCATTTGACGAATCTCCATCAATTGAAAGTTTAAAGGAGGATGTCAGCATTTATTATGATTCTATTTTGGTGCCTCATATTTATGCTAAAAATGATCATGATCTTTATACAGCACAAGGTTTTGTAACAGCTCAAAATCGGCTTTGGCAAATGGAATTTCAAACGCATGCAGCAGGAGGAAGGATTTCAGAAATAATTGGAAAAGATGCATTGGATTTTGATCGCTACCAAAGAAGAAATGGTTTGCTTTACGGAGCGAATAAAGCAGTTAAAATGATGGAGGAAGATCCTATTATTGGCCCTTTATTAGATGCTTACACAAAGGGTGTTAATGAATATATTGCTTCCCTTAGCTATAAAGATTTACCTGTTGAATATAAACTGTTAGACTATAAGCCTGAAAAATGGACGAAGCTAAAATCAGGTTTATTATTAAAATATATGGCGAATGATTTGGCTGGTGGCGATAGCGATGCTGAAAATACTTACTTATTGAAAATGTTAGGAAAGGAGCGATTTGATTTCCTATTTCCTGATCGATACAAAGATTTTGATCCCGTAATACCAAAAAGCAAAGTTTGGGATTTTGAACCTAAATCTGTTGAAAGACCAGATTCAGTAAATTTCCCTTTAGTATTTCCTGATGATAAAGCTCCTCAGCCAGATCCTCAAAATGGTAGTAACAATTGGACAGTGAGTGGATCTAAAACTTCTACAGGAAAACCAATGTTGGCTAATGACCCTCATTTGGCTTTAAATTTACCTTCTATTTGGTATGTTATGCATTTGAATTCACCAACAGTAAATGTTTTTGGATCAACTCTTCCAGGTGCATTAGGTGTAATTATTGGGTTTACAGATAGTGTTTCGTGGGGCGTTACCAATGCCACAAGAGATGTAAGAGATTGGTATCATATTACCTTTAAGGATAGTGAAAAGAAAGAGTATTTTTATAATGGAAAATGGCTAAAAACTCAAAAGATAATTCAGGAATTTAAAATTAGAGGAGCTGAAAACTACATTGACACAATCTATTATACTCATCATGGTCCTATTGTGTACGATGAAACCTTCAGACCTGGAAATAGTAAAACAAACTTTGCACTTAGATGGACCGCACACGATCCTTCAAATGAACAGCTAACTTTTCATAAGTTAAACAGAGCTAAAAATTATGATGATTATGTTGAGGCCTTAACTCATTATGATTGTCCTGCACAAAATTTTGCTTACGCTGATGTTCATGGTGATATCGCACTTTGGATTAATGGTAAATTTCCTTTAAGATGGGAGGAGCAAGGGAAATTCATTATGGATGGATCAAGAGCAGATATGGATTGGGCAGGTTTTATCCCTCGATCGCATAATGCATTTATGAAAAACCCAGAGCAAGGGTTTTTAAGCTCAGCTAATCAAATCCCAGTAGATAGTACATACCCTTATTATCACTATGATAGAGGCTTTGAGCATTACAGAAATAGAAGGTTAAATTCTAAATTGGAGACGTTACAAAACATCACAGTTGAAGACATGAAGCGTCTGCAAAATGATAATTTTTCTTTATTAGCAGCCGAGATATTACCCACTATGTTGGATAGCCTAAATAGAGGGAGTCTTAGCGAGCCCCAAAAGACTGCTTTTGATGCCTTATCAAATTGGAATTTCATGGCTGATGAAGATGCAGTGGCTCCTGCTTATTTTGAAATTTGGTGGGATGAGTTATACAGAAATCTATGGGATGAATTTTATGGTTTGGAAGCCACGGTAAGAAGACCAGAATTACCAGTAACGGTAGAGCTCTTAAAAGAACATGCTGATGATCCATTTATTGATAATAAAAATACTGATGTCAAAGAAGATGTAAATGCCTTATATCTTCAAAGCTTTCAATTTGCAGTAGATTCAGTTGAAAACTGGAAAGCTTCATCAGAAGCTAATTTAACCTGGAGTAATTTTAAAAATACGACTGTACAGCATTTAGCTAGATTGGCACCTTTTAGTACTGATAGTATACAAATAGGGGGTAATCGACATATTTTAAATGCTACCTCAGGTAGACACGGTCCTTCTTGGAGAATGGTGGTTTCTTTAGAAGAGCCAATAAAAGCTTTTGGAGTATATCCTGGAGGCCAATCAGGAAACCCTGGTAGCTTTTTTTATGACAATCTGATTGAAAAATGGAGCAATGGTGAATACTATGAATTAGATAATAACACTATTGCTTCAGATTTACATAACATTATTTTTACCCAAACTTTAACTCCTCAAGAGAAATGAAATTTATCATTAGAACGATAATTATTATTGTAGCATCACATTTTTCTTTAATGTATTTCCCATGGTGGTCAATGGCAGTTTGTGCATTTTTTGCCGGTGCCATTGTAGCAGGGAAAAATCTAAGCACATTTTTTAGTGGCTTTATAGGTTTAGGACTATTGTGGTTAGTACAATCTTTTTTAATTCATACTGAATCGAGTGGCATACTTTCAAATAAAATCGCAGAGATTTTTACTTTGAATGATGGTATTTATATGGTTTTGATTACAGGTCTTGTAGCTGCTTTGGTGGGTGGTTTTAGTACTCTAAGTGGTTTTAGGTTCAGGAGAATTTTTATGAGAAAAAAGGACAGAGGGTTGTATAGATAAAAAAAGCAGTTCATTTGAACTGCTTTCATTTTGTAATTCGAAAATGAATATTACTGCATTAAATTCACACCTGAAGCTACAAATTTATAATCTAATTTAGCTTCCGTTATTTGGGCTATTTCCTCTTCTGATTTGCCAGCATCTTCAGCGAAGTGTTTTAACGTAGCTACGTCTGTTTCTTCTCTTTTTGCTACACCATGCATTCTAACAGTTTTTCCTGCTAAATCCTTAGGCATGAAAAAACCATAGTCTTTGAAAGTAATTCGCATGGATTCACCATTTGGTAATTTGGCAGTCATCCAACATCCTTTAGCTTGACAAACTTCAGTAACCGTAATTTCAACAGTTGCATTTAATGAATCACTTTCATTCATATGGTTCACTAAATTATTCAAAGAGGTTAAGTCTTCTGTGTTGAAGGCTTCTCCTAAAAAGCTTTCTTCATTTGAATTTTGGATAACTTCTTCCGAGTTAACAATTTCTTCAGAAGTTGTACTGACTTCTGTTTCATTTTTCTTTTGTTCAGTACAACTGTACAGGCCGTAAATAACTACAATAATAGCTAAAAGTGATTTTTTCATAAGTTTTTAATTTTAAAATACGAAGGTACTTTTTATTGCGTTAATAAAAAAGATTAAAAAGCATGCAACTTTTTTGTCTTTGGCATAATCATTGTAATGAATATTATCAAAAGAGAGCAAAATGGAAAAGAGTAAAAAGATCGGAAGAAATTTACTATTAACATTAGGAGTTATTGTAGGTATTTTGATTTTCCTTCTAGGTTCAAAATTCAATTCAAATTTTGGACATGCTCAAAAAGAATTTGATAAAAAGGAACATGTAATTGATTCCAACCCGATAGTAAAAAAGTTTTTTAGTTAGTTTTAGTGATTAGTTGGTTAATGTGAAAAGGTGCTTTTTAGCACCTTTTTTTATTTGATTTTGAAAAGATTGACTTAATTTATTCCTTCCCAATCCAAAAGCTGTAATTTTGCAGCTTAAATAATTTTGTGATTCTTCAATCAGATTAAAATATAAATCAAATTATGTCAGAATATCAGTTCAGAGAAACCGAGAAAAAATGGCAAACCTACTGGGAAGAGAATAAAGTATTTAAGGCAGCAGATGATTTTTCTAAGCCTAAATATTATACTTTGGATATGTTTCCTTACCCATCAGGAGCAGGTTTACATGTTGGCCATCCTTTAGGTTATATTGCTTCAGATATTGTAGCCAGATACAAAAAGCAGCAAGGTTTCAATGTATTACATCCAATGGGCTTCGATTCTTTCGGACTTCCTGCTGAACAATATGCTATTCAAACGGGTCAACATCCTGCTGTTACCACTGAGCAAAACATTAAACGATATATTGAGCAATTAAAAAATATAGGTTTTGCATACGATTGGGATAGAGAAGTAAGAACTAGTGACCCGTCTTTCTATAAATGGACTCAGTGGATATTTATGCAGCTTTTCAATAGCTGGTATGATTTAGTGGATGATAAGGCTAGACATATATTGGTACTTGAAGAGCACTTTGAAAAAACAGGGAACCAGTTAGTAAAAGCTGCTTGTGACGAAGATGTGGAAAGTTTCTCTGCTGAAGATTGGTTTAATTTTTCAGATGAAAAGAAACAAGAGATATTACTAAAATACCGAATAGCTTATCTTTCAGAAGCAGTGGTGAACTGGTGTCCGGCTTTAGGTACAGTGCTTTCAAATGATGAGGTTAAAGATGGATTTAGTGAAAGAGGTGGACATCCAGTAGAGCGTAAAAAGATGATGCAGTGGAGCATGAGAATTTCTGCTTTTGCTGACCGATTATTGCGAGGACTTGAGGATTTAGATTGGCCGGAACCCGTTAAAGAAATGCAAAGAAACTGGATTGGTAAATCAGTTGGGGCTCAATTAGCATTTCGGTTAGAAGATAGTGATGAAAAGATTGAAGTTTTCACCACAAGAATAGATACTATCTACGGTGTCACCTTCATGGTTTTGGCACCAGAACATGATCTAGTTGAAAAGATAACAACTGATGAACAGAGAAAAGAAGTTGAAGAATACGTAAATGTGGCTAAAAACAGATCAGAGCGTGAGAGAATGACGGAGGTGAAAAGAGTTTCCGGAGCTTTTACGGGGGCCTATGCTATTCATCCTTTCACTAATGAAAAAATACCAGTTTGGATCGGAGATTATGTATTAGCTGGTTACGGTACTGGAGCAGTGATGGCTGTACCATCTGATGATGATAGAGACAAAGCATTTGCAGAGCATTTTGAGCTTCCAATTGTTGAGGTAGTTGATGAACATGATAAAATAATCAATTCAGATTTCTTAACGGGCTTAAGCATTAAAGATGCGCAAATGAAAGCTATCGATTATATGCGCGATAAAGGTATTGGGTATGCTAAAATAAATTACCGTATGCGTGATGCTATTTTTAGTCGTCAGCGCTATTGGGGGGAGCCCGTTCCAGTATATTTCAAAAATGGAATTCCATATTTATTAGAAGAAGATCAATTGCCTTTAGAATTACCTGAGGTGGATAAATATTTACCAACTGAAGATGGTGAGCCACCATTGGCAAGAGCCAATAACTGGAAAACTGAGGATGGTTTTGAATTAGAAAAGAGTACTATGCCAGGTTGGGCTGGTTCAAGCTGGTACATGTTCCGCTATATGGATGCTAACAACAAAGATCACTTTGTGGATGAAAATAAGCAAAAATACTGGCAGAATGTAGACTTATATATTGGGGGTTCTGAGCATGCTACGGGTCATTTATTATACTCGCGTTTCTGGACTAAATTTCTTTATGATTTAGGTTTCCTAAGTGTTGATGAACCTTTCCAAAAAATGATTAATCAGGGAATGATCCAGGGGAGATCTAATTTTATATATAGAGTTGAAGGCGAGAATAAATTTGTTTCTCATGGCTTAAAAGACCTATATAAAACTCAAGCACTTCATGTTGATGTGAATATTGTAGACAATGATGTATTAGATATTGAAGCATTTAAGAAGTGGAGACCTGAAAATGAAAATGCTGAATTCATATTAGAAGATGGTAAATACATCTGTGGTGCTGAGGTTGAGAAAATGTCCAAATCCAAATACAATGTAGTGAATCCGGATGATGTGATTGAGAAGTATGGAGCGGATACTCTTCGTTTGTATGAAATGTTCTTAGGACCATTAGAGCAATTCAAGCCTTGGAATACAAATGGTATTGATGGAACTCATAAATTCTTAAAGAAATTCTGGAGATTATTCCATGATGCAGAGGGTAATTTCAAAGTGAATGATTCTGAACCTAGCAAACAGGAATTAAAAGCATTACACCAAGCTATTCAGAAAGCGGAATATGATATTGAGAATTTCTCTTTTAATACATCAGTTTCTACTTTCATGATATGTGTCAATACGCTTACTGATTTAAAATCAAATAATAGGGCAGTTTTAAGTGATTTGGTTAGAATTATTGCACCATATGCACCACATATTTGTGAAGAATTATGGCATTTATTAGGGAATGAAGGTAGTGTTTCTGAAGCGGGCTGGCCACAATTTAATCCTGATTTTGTAAAAGAAGATGAGCATACTTATCCAGTTTCAGTTAATGGGAAGCATAGAGACAATATGACTTTCGCTTTAGAAACTCCAAAAGAAGAAATTGAAAAGGCAGTGCTTGAGAATCCTAAGGTTCAAAAATGGATTGATGGGAAGCCTATCAAGAAAATGATTATCGTTCCTAAAAAGATTGTTAACGTAGTAGTTTAAAATAAATAGGTAGGTTTTTAGCCTACCTTTTAATTTTCTGATATATGAAAAGTAGTGCAGTTGTTCATGAATATTACAAAAGGGTGTTTGATGATTATACCATTTTGGTGCAGGTAAACCCTATCAATTTTACGGGTTTAGAATTAATTATTCATCCTGAAGGTAAAATCGAGAAAACTAAAATGGAATTTGATGAACATATTAAGGAAGATTTGGAACACGATGATTTTCAAAGCACAACCGCTTTAGAATTTAATTTGTACTTAAAAGGATTAGTTAAATAGCCATTAAAATAAATAATACTTCACATTATTATTTCAGATAAAATCTATAATTATGCAGTATTAGGGTGTGAAATCGTATAAGTTCTAATATGCAAAAATCTAATGCCATTGATATTCTTCAGAAATACTGGGGCTACGAAGCTTTCAGGCCCATGCAGGAGGATATCATTGAATCGGTTCATTCAGGTTCAGATACTTTGGCATTATTACCCACCGGAGGAGGGAAGTCTATTTGCTTTCAAGTCCCTGCTCTTATGTCGGAAGGTTTATGCCTGGTGATTTCTCCTTTGATTGCTTTAATGAAGGATCAGGTTGAGCAATTGAAGAAAAGAAATATTCCTGCTGCAGCAATTTATTCTGGAATGACCTATCGAGAGATAGATATATTATTGGACAATGCGGCTCATGGCGCTTATAAGTTTCTCTATATCTCTCCTGAAAGACTTAAAACTGAATTATTTGCTGAACGAGTTAAAAAGATGAACCTCAATCTTCTCGCAATAGATGAGGCGCATTGTATTTCTCAGTGGGGATATGACTTCCGTCCTCCCTATTTAGAGATTAGTAACTTCAGAGAAGTTTATCCAGATTTAACCTGTATAGCGCTAACAGCCACTGCAACTGAAGAAGTTAAAATAGACATTCAGGATAAGCTTAATTTTAGTAAGGCTAATGTATTCCAAAAAAGCTTTGCTCGTGATAACTTATCCTATTCAGTTCGGAATGTTGATAATAAAGAGTCTAAGCTATTTGAAATATTAAGCAAAATCCCAGGAAGTTCAGTTGTATATGCCAGAAATAGAAGACGGACAAAAGAAATCGCTCAATCCTTACAAAAGAATGGCTTTGCAGCAGACTACTATCATGCAGGATTATCCCAAGCAGACAGAAATGCCAAACAAGATGCATGGTTAAATAATAGGACAAGAATAATTGTAGCCACTAATGCTTTTGGAATGGGGATCGATAAGGCAGATGTACGGACCGTTATTCATTGGGAGTTGCCAGATAATTTAGAATCTTATTATCAAGAAGCAGGTAGGGCAGGAAGAGATGAAAAACCAGCCTATGCAGTTGCGCTATATCATGAGCAGGATTTTAAAGAAATGGAAGAGCGTTTTGAACTGGCTCATCCGGATCTGGAATTCCTTAAAAAATTATATCAATCGCTGGCTAATTACTTTAAAATCGCTATTGGGTCTGGTGAGATGCAAAATTATACCTTTGAAATTTTAGATTTTTGTCAGCACTATCAATATGAGGTTTATAAAGTGTTTAATGCTTTAAAAATTCTGGAGGAAGAAGGCTTTATTCAGTTGAATGAACAGTTTTACAGACCTTCAGCTTTGCACATCAATATGGATTACAAGGATCTCTATGCTTATGAAATTGCTAATGCAAAATTTGAAAAGCTTATTAAAACGGTTTTGAGAATTTATGGAGGGGAGCTTTATCAGCAAGTTATTTTCATAAATGAATTACAAGTAGCCAAAATGGCTGAGATGAGCCCCTATGAGGTGGTAAAGCAATTAAATTATCTGAATAAAGAAGGGGTTGTGGATTATACTCCTAAATCAGATTCACCACAGCTAACATTTCTGCAAGCACGCTTAGATGCTAATAAATTACCTATTAACAAAAAGAGGTTAGAAGAACGCAAACAGAGTAAATGGGCTAAGTTAATGGCAGTAAAAAATTATACTGAAAATGAATTGGTTTGTAGAACCTTGAAATTACTTCAATATTTTGGTGAATATAATGATCAGAACTGCGGGGTTTGTGATGTCTGCCTGAGTAAAAAGAAAGATAAAGTTCAAAATAGCAATTTAGAAAATCTTGTGATTCAGTTACTTGAAAATGGTGAAATGACAATTGATCAAATTGCTGAAAACATCAAAGACCATTCAAAGGAAGAGGTTATTTCCATAATTCGGCTATTAGATGATGAAGGAAAGTTAAGAATTAGTAAATATGGGACCGTTACTTTATAACATAGGATTTAGAGATTTAATACAATATTTAATGAAGTATTACTTTATATATACTTTGAGTTAAAAATTATATAGATGATCAGACCTGCACTTTTTTTCTTGTTGTTAGTTTTATTATTAAGCATTTCTTCATGTACTGAAAAGGAGAATGATGAAACCACAATTATTTTTGATAAGGATGTGAATATTGATAGTGTCAAGATTTATTATTTTGATTTGTTATCACAGAAACAGATTCAAATTCCAAAATCAATTAATGAAAATACTGATATAATTTTAGATATTAAATCATCAACATATGCCAATTTAGAAGTAAATGATTCACTTTATAATATTTATTTGGAACCTGGATTTAAAATAAGATTTTCATTTTTGACTAATGATAAGCAGAAACCAAAAAGCGATGCCGAATTATTTCAATCTTATTTTAGAAAGTTGCAAACTATCTTTGATAATAATTATGGATATGATTTTTTAAAATTGGATTTTAACGCTTTTAAAAAAAGAAATAGTTTCATAGAAAAATCTTTTAATAGTGTAATTAATGATTTTAATAATGAAAATTTTAAAAGAGTATTAGTTAGCTATTTTGAGACAAAAATGGCACTCCAAAAGCTTTTTTACGCAACGGTAAATTATGATTTGAAATCTGAATTGAATGAGGAAACCCAATATTTATTAAGTAGTGATGATTATAAAATTTCAGATCTTGAATTTGGCAATAATAATATTGATGCAAGTGCTTTTTTAGATTTATATATTAATTCTGTTATCTATCCTCAGATATCAAGAAACAATATTTCAGAACCCGATAATCAACTGCTGAAAGCAATTGGAGTAATAAAAGCGGCTAATGTTGATCCAAAGATGAGAGAATGGCTAATTGCTCAATCTATATACTTAAAAATTTTATCCTCTGGCTTAGATAGTGTCAATATTTCAGCTCTGGAAAATTTTCAAATTGAGTTTGAAAATTCAAATTTTATAACTTCGTTAAAGGAGCTAAAATCAGAAGCAGAAACCCTTAATCCTGGAACTCTAATTCCTAATTTATCAGGTATAATCAAAGATTCAACCTTGGTTTCGCTACATGATTTGAAAGGAAAACTAGTTTATTTAGATATTTGGGCAACGTGGTGTAAACCATGTATAATGGAAATTCCATATTCAAAAAAACTAGAGAAGCATTTTCAAGATGATAATATTGAGTTTGTCTATCTTTCAGTTGATAAAGTTAAAGCTGATTGGAATGACTTTCTGATCAAGCATAAATCCGCTGGTTTACATTTGCTAGCTAAAGATAGAAAGAAAGTTTATAAAGAATTGAGGCTTTATGGTATTCCTCATTACATTTTGATTGATGAAAATAGCCAAATAATAGATGCCTATGCACCTAAGCCGTCTAATTCTGAATTATATAAATTAATAAAGCAAAATCTTAAGTCGGTCGTAACAGTACAATAATTTATCGAGTAAAGCTTGATAAAATAATCTAATGAGTGATTTTTGTTTCAGCCTTGCGAATAAATATATTAAATTCGCATAACTATATAAATAAAATTTTCTCATGATCACGATTGCTAAACCAGAAGTTGCCAGAGCCATTTCCTTAGAATTATTAGATGTTGGAGCTATAAAGATCCGTCCCAATGAACCATTTAAGTGGGCATCAGGTTGGAACTCACCAATTTACTGTGACAATCGTTTAGCATTATCATTTCCAGAAACTCGAACAATCATTAAGCATTATCTAGCAGACGTAATCAGATCTACCTATCCTGATGCCCAAGGTATTGCAGGTGTTGCAACAGCGGGTATTCCACAAGGAGCCCTAGTAGCTGAATCATTAGATTTACCTTTTATGTATGTTCGTTCTAAGCCGAAAGGTCATGGAATGGAGAATCTCGTGGAAGGTAAAATAGAAAAGGGACAAAAGATAGTGATGGTGGAGGACTTAGTTTCAACAGGAGGGAGCTCAATAAAAGCCGCAGAAGCTATTAAAGCTGCAGGAGCAGAAGTACTAGGTATGGCAGCAATTTTCACATACGGTTTTGATGTGGCTCATGAGAATTTTAAAAAGGCAGAGATAAAATTGGTTTGTTTAAGTGATTATACTCATTTGTTAGATGAAGCATTGGCAAAAAAATTAATTCAGCCGGATGAACTTGAAACCCTAAGTGAATGGAGAGAAAATCCTTCAGAATGGGGCAGATAAATCTTAAGCCAGCTATTAAGCTGGCTTTTTTTATAGACTTTTCTCTCTTATTGCTTTTCTTAGATTAGGAATAATAATAGCAAGCATAATAATTGCTACTCCTGCCCATTGTAATGGAGTTACTTCTTCTGCGAGAAGCCAGCTAGAGAAGAAAACAGCAACGGGTAACTCAGCAGAGCTCAAGATGCTACTCAAACCAACCCCGGTTTGTGGAATTCCATAAGCAAAGAATAGGGGTGGAATTACCGTCCCGAATAATGCGAAAATCAACCCCCATGACCAAAGTCCTTCACTCAAACTTCCATTCCATAAAAATTCAGGAGGAAAAATTATAAATATAAAGATACAAGAGCCCGTTATCATCATTGCGCTTTTCTGCACTGGAATTAGTGCATTACCCACTCTGCCGTTTGCCCAAATAAATACTGCATAGAAAAAGCCAGCTAGAAAACCATAACCTATGCCTTCCAAACTAAAGGGGATGTTAGTAAAATCATAAACATTACCTGCTAAATAGGTTCCTAGCAAAATGAAAATTACTGATATCCACTGAGTAGCAGTTGGGAATTTCTTATGAATAATAATCTCTAGCAAAAGACTAATCCACGTAAATTGCATCAATAATAAAATCCCTATTGAAGCAGGTAGTTCTTGAATGGATTTATAATAACATAAACTTACTAAACCTGTACTGATACCAGTAATCAATACTTTCCAACTATTCCTCCATGTGAATTTGAACTTGATTTGCTGAAAAAGTGCTCTTCCTGCAAGTATTAGCCACAGTATAATTGCTCCAAAAAATACTTGTGCTCCAGTTACTTCAGCCAAAGTAAAGCCTTCGGAATAAGAAATCTTTACTAAGGTAGTGAGTACTCCAAAGCTACAGGCACCTAAAAATACTAATATTGCTCCTCTAAACATTCACATCAAAATTTGGGTGTGCAAAAATGAGGAATTTATTAAGAATATTAAATCTGAAAAGATATTTAGTTTTGATTCTTGATTTCTGGTTGATCTTTTGCTGCGTATTCAAAAACATCATTTCTAGCATAATGTCCAATTACATCGAAATCCATTTTAGCTCTTATAATTTCATCATGATCAACTTCAGCTGTCAATAAACCTTCTTCATTATATAAGGGGCCGGCTAAAACTTTTCCCAAAGGAGATACGATTACACTTCCGCCTCTTGATAATATTTCAGGTCTATCTTCAGCTAATTGCTTCTGTAAGTGTTCAGGATAATCAGTTTTTCGAATCAGTTGATTTGCTCCGATTACATAACAACGGCCTTCACAAGCAATATGAATCATACTGCTATTCCAGCTATCTCTGGAATCAGCAGTAGGGGCAAGGTAGATTTCAACACCTTTTTGATACATTGACATTCTGGCTAAAGGCATATAGTTTTCCCAGCAAATTAATCCGCCAATTTTACCCAACTCAGTATTAAATGTAGTGAGAGTTGACCCATCGCCTTCTCCCCAAATTAAGCGCTCCGCAGCAGTAGGCTTTAATTTTCTATGTTTCCCCATTAATTCACCTTTTGGTGAATAGTATAAAATTGTACAGTAAAGAGATTTGCTAACAGTATCTTTTTCAGTGACTCCAATAGAAATAAACATACCAAATTCCTTAGCCCACTCAGCAATTTTTTTGGATTCTTTTCCCTCAGCTTCAATGCTATTGTTCCAGTATTCTTTAAATAAATCTCTGCCTTCTTCTGTTCTGCTGCCTACCACAGTTCCAAACCCTAAACCTGCAGGATAAACAGGGATAAAACTCTCGGGGAACACTAATAATTTTACATCCTGCTCAGCGGCTTTCTTAATCCAATGAAAAATTATATCTAATGTTTTTTCTTTATTAAAAATGGATGGAGTAGCCTGCACACATCCTACTATAAATTTCTTTGCCTTCATTCGATTAAGTTTATTTATTGAATATTTCTAATTGTCTTGGCAATAGCTGGAATGATTTTCTGTGATGTTCAGTGATTCCAAATTGTTGAATCCCTGTCCTGTGCTCTTTTGTTGGATATCCTACATTTCTTTCCCAACCATAGTGAGGATACTGCTCAGCAAGTTCTCGCATTAAATTATCCCTGTATTCTTTTGCTAAAATTGAAGCTGCAGCAATGCTGAAGAATTTACTATCACCTTTAATAGCACAAAGATGAGGAATTTCTTTGTAGGGCGTAAATCGATTTCCATCTATTAATAAAAAGTCGGGTTGAGTTTTGAGTTGATCCAGAGCTTTATGCATGGCCCAAAAGGAAGCTTTCAAAATATTAAGCTGGTCAATTTCTTCAGGACTGCACTCACCAATTGCCCAAGCTATACTTTCTTCCTTAATTAAATCCACTAATTCGGCTCTTTTAGTAGCATTTAATTGTTTTGAATCAGTGAGATAAGGATGAGTAAAGTTTTTAGGTAAGATAACGGCAGATGCGACAACGGGTCCAGCCAAACATCCTCTGCCTACTTCATCGCAACCGGCTTCAAAACTATTTTCTTTATCGTAAAATGCTTTTAAACTCATTTTTGTACTTTAAATAAATAACTTAATCCCATTGCTATAAAGCTTTGCTGGTATTCAACAGTATTGAGCTGCTGAATTAAATCAAAACCAGCTGAAAGATCAAATTGAAGTTTAGGATTTATTAAATAAGTAAAGCCTCCATCAAAATAATTAAGAGGCGTTAATACCTCTGATTTAAAACCATAAATTTCAGCAAACACGCTCAATTTCTCATTAATACTATAGCCTGAATTTAAAGTATATCGTAACCTTCCGAAATCATTAAATCCTTTGTCATAGCCTAAATTTGCCATTACATACCAAGCATCATTTAATGTGTATTTTGAAGAGAGTTGTATTCTGTAAAAACTATTGTTAAGGAATGTTTCAGGAGCGAATGTATTAAAACCATATTCCACCACCAAAGCAGTTTGTGGGGTTAAGCCTGCTTCATTTAATAAGTTGAATTTAGTCCCTATCACTACAGGACCTGAGAAACTTCTCCAAATAAATTGTGGACTAGTGCCTGCTTCTAATAATCGTTCGCTTTGATACGTTTGGCCTAGTCGTAACTCCCATCCATTAGTCAAACCATATTTTATTAAGGTGTTATTCCAGTTAATTAATTGTAATCGGTCTGTGGGATTTACAGTACTATTTTCAAAGGAAAATCCACCCTCTATTTGAAAGTAACCTCTAGGGATAGTAGCTGAATACTCTGAAAATCCAGGTCTATCGGTAGTAATCGATATGCTGTCTTCCTGAGCAATCACTAGCACTGATTGAATTACTAGAATAAATGATAATATAGTTCTCATTGCTATTAGATTTCATGCAAGTTAATAAAAATTGAATATTCAAAAATTATTCAATTTCGGGAAACCTTTTTATTTAAATTTAGTCTTCTAATTATTAATTATATATTTGTATTAAAATAATTTTAGATTAACCTAAAAAATAATTGATGAATTATTTATTTTACTCTATTTTATTCGTTATGAGCTTTTTAGGGGCTGTTTCAGTCTCTTTTGCACAGACTTTAAAGCTTGAGATTTTAGATGAAAACAATTCACTACTACCCTTTGCAACAGCATATGATGAGGTATTGCAATATGGTGCTACTGCAAATGATAAAGGATTTTTATTACTTGAATTAAAGTCAGGATCAACTGAAATAACAATTTCGCATCTGGGTTATCAAAAATATAAATTACGAATTCCTGAGTTAGATTTAACCAAAACAAATCAAATAAAACTTATTCCTGATAAATTAGGCTTAAATGAAGTAGTAGTGAGCGGGCAAATGCAAGCAAGGAGTTTACGGAATTCACCAGTAAAAGTGGAAGTCTTTAAAGCAGATTTTCTTAATGATTTTTCACAGGGTTCAGGAAACCTAATGGAAAATATTTCTATGGTCAATGGGATTCAAGAAAACGTAGCTTGTGGGGTATGTTATACTAACGAAATCAGTATAAATGGTTTGGAAGGTGCTTATACCTCATTACTAATAAATGGTATACCCATTTACGGCAATTTGGCTACGGTTTATGGATTAAATAGTATTCCAACTGATATGATGGAGAAAGTAGAAGTGGTAAGAGGTCCCGGTTCTACTCTTTATGGATCAGAGGCTATGGCTGGTGTGATTAATATTATTACGCCCCATGCAGAGGAGAGTAGTTTTAATTTAAACTCCAGTTACTCTCAATTTGGTGAATGGAAAGGTAATTTCATTGGTCAATATAAAGGTGAAAATTGGAAGCATTTTTCTGGTGTTCATTGGGATGTAGCGAATCAATTTATAGACGAAAATGGGGATTTATTTTCCGACTTATTATTGAGAGATCGATTTTCTGTATTTAATTTTTCTGAAAATGAAGAAAAGCAATTTTCTATTGGAGGGAAGTACTTTTTTGAGGACAGAAGAAATGGTGTACGAGAATTTGTTCAAGATCGAAATTACAGACAACTAAGAGGTAGTGATCAGGTTTATGGGGAAAGTATTTACACCAACAGATGGGAGCTTTTTGGGAATAAAAAGTTTGGGCAATCTCCATTTGAACTACAGTTCTCCGCTAGCCAGCATTGGCAAGATAGTTATTATGGAGATACATTTTATCAGGCTGAACAACATCAAGCATTTGTCAATTTGATATCAGAACATACAATTGGGAATCATAATGTATTAGCCGGTTTCAGTCAAAGAATTAGTTATTATGATGATAATTCTGCTGCAACCCAAGATGAAGGCAGTAACGAACCGAGCATTCAAATTATTCCTGGTGTTTTCGTGCAAGATGAATGGAGTATTTCAAATGAATGGAGAATACTTTCAGGAGCTCGATTAGATTATTATAATTTACATGGATTAATTTTCTCACCAAGATTAAATGTTCAATACCAATTAAGTGATTGGGCAAATTTGAGATTCAACAGTGGCACAGGTTTTAGAGTGGTCAATCTTTTCACAGAAGATCATGCTTTTGTTTCAGGTCAAAGGGAACTACTAATTCAAGAAGAGCTAAATCCTGAAAGATCGTTTAATGTAGGATTAGGATATCAGCAGGTTTATACTATTGGTAATCAGCAAGGTAATATTGAATTCGATGGATTCTATACGTATTTCACCAATAAAATTATTCCTGATTACGATACGCCCGGATTTATTATTTATGAAAATTCTGAGGCCTATGCTTTTACAAGGGGGCTTAGCTTAAATATTAATCATCAAATAGGCTCAGATTTATTTTTTAACGCAGGGGCACAGTGGCAAAATGCACGTCAAGCAGAAGAAAATGAAAGTGGATCGTTAGAGGAAGTTCCGATTATTTATTCAAGAGATTGGTCCGCTGTCGGTTCATTAGAATATAGCTTTCCTTTCAATATAAAGCTTAATTATAGTTTCAATTGGAACGGGCCAACTGCCTTACCAGAAGTATATGAAGTCAATCCTGCAGGGGAAATTGTAAGCATAAGAGATACTTTTTCTCCTGATTTCACCCTCCATAATATTAAATTAAGAAAGAATTTTAAGAATTTAGAGGTGTTCGCTGGAGTGCGTAATGTCTTTGATAATACACAAAGCTTATCCCCCCTAAGTGGCACTCAAGATCAAACGGCACCTTTAGGCTTTGGAGAGTTTTTTGATGCAGCCTACAATTATGGTAGTATGACAGGTAGAAATTTCTTTTTGGGATTTGATTGGAAGATTAAATAATAACCTAATTTTTAGTCAATTAGGGCAGTGAATGAACGAATAAACGAGGATAATTAGCTAAAAACACTTGCTTCATCGGTTTTTTCGTACTTCTGAACGATTAAACGTAACATTTAACTGTAAAATCATATAAATATAGAAAAAAGTACTGTATTTTTGCTTGATTAAGTTATTGGTTGTATGTTTTTAAATTTATATAACTAATGATAATGCTATTAATTAAAGAACTGATATGAAAAAATTCTATCTACTTGCTCTCATTTTTATTTGCTCAATTACCAGTAATATATTTGGACAATCTGGTCCTGCGGGAATTGGTAATGCCGATGGAAGTAACGGACAACCTGAAACAATTTATTGGTTAGAGGCAGGAGATTTAGGATTGAATAACAATGATCCTGTAAGTAATTGGAATGATAAATCTGGTAACTCAAATAATTTAAGCCAATCCGGAACATCAAGACCTACTTTTAAAAATGCTTCTGATGCTAACTATGATTTCTCAGCAGTTAGTTTTGACGGTACGGATGATTTTCTTCCATTTGATGGTAATCTTTTAGTTGGAACAGACTATACAATTTTACTAGTCGGAACTCGAAAATCCAATGGAAGAGAGGTAATTATGGGAGGTTCTGTAGGCGCTACTAATCAAAATTTACACCCATATTTTAATACCGGAGCTCTACATTCACATCATTGGGGTAATGACCATAATGCTGGATATACTGGGGGTGACGGTAGTACAGCTAATGCAACCACTCCTAACTTTGGTATTTTTGGATTTAGGTTAAACAGCAGCCTGGGCACGGCTCAGCGTGCGCTTTACCAGAATGGTCGATTAATTGGTACTAGAAATAATAATGCACAATTAAGTGCTTTTGTGGATGCGGCCATAGGTAGATTTGAAGCAGTAGGTGAATTTAGCGATATTGAAATTGCCGAATTAATTATATATTCAGATGCTCTAAATGAAGCTCAACAAGTACTCGTACAAAACTATTTGGCTTCTAAATATGACATTACATTAGATGATAATGAATTTTATGCTGGAGACACACCAGCTAATGGTAATTATGATTTTAATGTAACAGGAATTGGTCAGCAATCAGGTGACCAAATACTCACAAATAGTAATAATGGCTTTTATTTGACTGGAGATGGAACATTAGATGCAAATGGTGAATTTGTATTGTTCGGAGATGATAACTCTGCAAATGCAGTATCTACTTCTAATTTAGGAGCAACAGTTCAGGAAAGGTGGGCTAAAACTTGGTATCTTGATAAAACCGGGACTCTTAATGCTACCATAGGTTTTAATATTTCAGAAGGGATTCCAGGAGGTCTTTTTCCTGCTGGAGATGTAGATAATTATGTTCTTTTAAGAGAAAATGCAGGAACTTTTGATATTGTTCCCATCGCGGCTGTTGATAAGTCGCTGAATGCCGGAAGAATTGAATTTATTGTTAGCGATGCTGACTTGCTTGATGGTATTTACACTTTAGGAACAACCAATAATACGGATAGCCCTGTAGCAGGACAACCCAATCAAACATGGTATTCGAGACTATCAGGAGATTGGAATGATCCAAATATTTGGACTCTAGATGGTTCAGCTACACCACTTCCGAATAATCCAGGAAATGAAATTCCTGACGCTACTGATAATGTCGTGATTAATAATGCTACTACGGTAACATTGATTAATGATAATAGAAATGTTACAGATATAGAGGTAATAGGAACCTTAGATATTGCTAATACCTCAGGGCATAATTTCACGAATATTAGAGGAAACGGTCGTATAAGATTAGCCGGAGCTGCTGGGATAGGTAATTTCCCTCAAGGAAATACAACTGATTTTGCGGATAATTTTATTGGAGGAACAGTTGAGTATTACGGAACGGGATTGACGGTGAATGAAAATAGAGTTTTTAATGACGTAATTATAAATTTAGACAATAATACTGATGACTTAGTGTTAATGGCTGATTTAGTGAGCAATGGCGATCTTACAATAATGTCTGGTGATTTACAGATTAATGACAATTTATCTACCACTATTAAAACCCTCGAAGTAAACGGTACATTATTCGTAGATACAAATGGAGCTATAAGCGTAGGGACAGGGAATACAACAGGAACATTTTCTATTAATGCTAATAACATGCCATCTTCAGGTAATTACCATAATATTTATCACCAAGTAATTATTAAAGGAGATTTCTTAAATCAAGGTAATGTTAGGTTTACCAATCAAGCAAGTCCAGTTTATAATGAATTTACCACTACTGGTGCCGCTACGGTTCGGTTTGAAGGAGCTACGAATAATACGGCTTCTTTATTTGGTACAACTGATTTTTACAATCTAGTAGTTGATAAGGGCACAGATGAGACCTTTGAAATTGAGATTAATTCTGATAATTCAGCTAACTTTTCTCTTTTTGGTCCTAATGATGTCGGAAGAAATAGTGGTGGAGGCTTTACAGCTGAAAATCCAGAAATTAGAAAAGCACTTTGGATTTATAGAGGTACATTGCATCTTTCAGGTGATATTATCATACCAACCCTTTCTGAGGGCAATAGAAATGGAGGAAATGGTGACTATGCCATTGGTGCTACTGCTGGGTTATGGATCGATGGGCCTAATGTTGAAGTTTATTCTACTGCTGACAATGCCGGTCAAGTGCCTGCAGGAGCAATCGGTGTAAACGGAGGAGGAAGTAACCAAGCACTTTCTTTGTATGGTAAATTCAGAATAACAGATGGTTTTTTTGGTACTAGAGCAAGTGCTGGCTTTATTTTTTGGAATGCTGATGCAGGAGAAGTTCTTATCGAAGGCGGAACTGTAAATGTTTCTCAATTTAGGTCTGCAGGTGGTGGAAATGGAATTTACTCTTATACACAATCAGGAGGAGATGTTTTGGTGAGGGCCAACGAAGGACAGCCAGGCGAAACCAGCGGTACATACAGTTTATTTAGTTTAGATACCGAAGATGCCGTATTCAATATGTCTGGTGGTACTTTAACAGTATATGGAAATAGAGGAGAGGCTATATTTATCAACAGTGGTCCTGGAAATTTCTCAGTAACAGGAGGAACAGTAAGAGTTGAAAATAGAAATGGCACTAGTGCCATAGTATCTACCAGAGTTCCTTTCTGGGATTTTGAAGTAGCAAGGGATCAAGCTGGCGATGCGGATGAAGTGGATTTAATAACTTCAACATCTGGAGGTAATACCATTACTAATCCTGAATTAATTGTATTAAATAATTTCACGATTGAACAAGATATTAATTTTGATCATAATGGAAATGATGTCACAATAGGAAGTGATTTTACCATTGAAGCAGGTGGGGATTATGAATTTGCTGGAGGTAAGCGAAATACTACTTCCTTTATTGGAACTGATAATGCCACATTAACTTTTTTAAATAGAACTGGTGGAACAGGGGATGAGCAACGTTTTTGGAATGTTTTAGTAGATAGACCATCAGGTAAAACTCTTTCTTTTGAGTCAGGAAAGACCAATAGAGATGGCAACAATAATAATTTATTTAGAATAGATGGTGACTTCTTTAAAGTATTGAGTGGTACTGTTGATCAAGGTACGCATAGTATAAGAATGTATGCCGATACATTATTGAATTATGATGAGATTTGCGTTTTTAATCCACTGGCTATTAATGATGCTGATCCTAATGGAAGAAATGATATTATCAAATTCAGAGATGACGGTGGACCAGCTACAGTATTGATTACTGCCGATACTTCTAGGTTTGGCGCTATTAAGCTTAATAGCGATGATGAAATTTTTACTTTAAATTCTGATTTGCAAATTGATTATCTTGATTATAGACACGGTAGATTTAATCTTCAAAGTAATAATCTCACAATAAATATACTGGATAATAATTTGAATGGTACAGCAGATTTTGATGTAAATCAGGATGGTGCTGTTTCCGGTGGTACTGAAAATGGTATTTTTTCACCCGCTGATATGATCATTACCAGTGGAAATGCTTCAGATGGTGGACTTTCCCTTTTAGTGACAGCCAATGGTACCTATACTTTCCCTTTAGGCATTGGGACCGATGCAACAAGATTGTTAAGGAATAATTCAAAATATACACCAGTTACTGTAGAGGTAACAGGCTTGGCAGATGCAGGATACATTACAATCCGTCCAGTTGATAGGGTATTATCCACTACCGATGGGACAGGTGGTGATATATTATCCTACTATTGGAAAATAGACAGTGAAGGGTTCAATACACCGCCTAATGTTGAATATAGTATGATATACTATGATGAGGATTTAGATGGATCTGCAAATGAAGGCACATTCGTAGCCGGAAAAGTGCTAGAACAAATTCCATTTACTAGAAATTATGAAGACGATGGAGATGCAGAATTTGAAGGTGTTGATGTAGTAAATAATACTATTACCTTTAACGGACCAAATCCTGATTCAGGCTTCCCTCTAGAAAATGCTTCATATACAGCAGGAGAATCTGGTAGATTTGTAGGGGCACCTACTATTTATTATTCAAGAAAATTAGGGGGAGCACAGCAAGATCAGAATTGGACACAAAATAATGCTTGGTCATTAGTCTCAGTGGATGGACCTTCAGCAGGTAACGCTGAGCCAGGACCAGGAGATATTGCTATTCTAGGTAGATCTAGGGTTGATGGTGCTAGGTTAAGAACCCGAGCTAATGTCAGACTAGAAGTTGCAAAAATTATATTTGAGGAAGATCCTTCACCAACACCTTCCTTTGCAACTGCACGATTAAATTTCGATGCTGGGATTTTTAACCATAGGCTTGGAGACGTTGAAGGAGAAGGTGAGTTTCAAATATTTTTTAATTCTACAGCTGATATTCCAACATTCGTAGAAGATGCTACAGATTTTGGTTTGTTTGTTTCTGAACCTAATAGTATATGGAATTATTCCCATGAGGGAACAGGTGGTGAGGGAAATGCAGCGATTATGCCAACTTTTCCATCCACATTTCCAATTCTCAGAATTACTAGTGCAGGCTCTAATAACGCAGCAAACTTACCGTATGGAACGGGGACAGGAAATGGTTTGCAGCGTGTAATTACCTTCAATAATGATATCATAGTAAACTCTGAATTACAGATAGCAAATAAACCTGCATTATTAGTTGGAGGTAATATTGAGATTGCAGGTAACTTGCAAATTGGAATGGATTTCGGTTATGCTAGTATGTATTTTCCTAATGGGTCAAATGCTCATACTGTTTCGGTAGGTGGGAGTATAAATATTGGTGATGTTACTGGAGGCCAATCTGGTGATAATTATTTGGCTGTTCTACCTGGGAATTCTAATGGGACTAGACATCGACTCATTGTAAATCGTGATATAAATCTTTATCAAAGTTCTAATAACAATAATAGAGGAGGAATTATTGACTTTTATAATTCATTAACTGAAAACAACATAGTATTAGAATTAGCTGGCGATGTAAGTGGCTCTTTTAATAATTTTAATCCTAATTTTACTGAACCGGAACTTTTCAGGGTCATTGCAAATAAGGGAACAAATCAGTCGAGTATATTTAGATTTAATGATGATTTTTCTCTCAATGGGCTGTCCGATGGTACTGATAAAGCTTTAGAACTACAAAACGGAACATTGATATTAAATGACAATGCTATTGATATCGACCTAACTACTGGTGGAGATAGTTTTGTAATTCCAGCTACTGCCAGTTTACAAATCACTCAGGGCTTAGCTAATGTAGGAGGAGATGATTCGGGAATTATATTAGATGGTGCTTTAATCATTGATGGTGGTACTCTAGATATGACTGGCGCAGGAAACGGTAATAATTTTATTGAGTATTCTGCATCTGGAAATGCTTTAATTGAGGTTTCTGATGGGTCACTATTAGTGGGTTCACAAATCCGTGGAGGTCTTGGTACTACTGCAGGGGTATTAAAATATAGACAAACTGGAGGTATCGTAGAAGTAGGAGTAAATGCTGCTCCAGAAGCAGATAGAAGTGTTTTCGAAATTAGAAATGAGGGTAGTGAGTTTACTTATACTGCAGGTGATCTCATAGTTAGAAGACAAAATACTGGTGCGCCAACTGTAGCTGCGATTAGGATACTACCAACAGATTTTAGTATTAGCAGACCTATAATAATTCGTGCGAACGACACAGGACAAGGAAATATAGGGATAAACGCTAACGTGCCTTTAGCAGGTCTAACAATTGAAGGCGTCAATAATCCAACTGTTATTACTAATGTAAATGCCTTAGAACTTAATGGTGACTTAGATATTCAAAATGGAGCTTCATTTAATGCCAACGGAATAGATTTATTGTTAAATAGTGATCTTATTAATAATGGTACTTTTACAGCTTCAGGAAACAATACTCAGTTTTTATCAAGTATTAGCCAAAATATTAGTGGAGCCAATCCTGTAACATTTTTTGAATTCACAAAAAATGCAGAGGGGACTCTTAATTTAGTAGGAAATCCAATAGTTGTGAACGGTTTATTCAGTCATGAAAGCGGAGTAATTAATGATAATGGAAATATCATTGATTTGAAAAGCAATGCAGTGATAGAGGGAGAAATATCTAGTGCTGCAGGTGGAGCATTAGTATTTTCTGGAGCTACACAACAGCAATTACAACGCTTAACAGCTGGGGTTACAGATTTAGGAGTTGTAACCATATCGAATCCATCGGGAGTAATTATTCCTGAAGGAAATGGTTATAACTTTACTATTAATGGAGATCTTGAAATGAATGGAGGTATTTTTAATATCGGAAGTTCATCAGTTGTAATAGGGCAGAATGCTGATATTACTACCAATAGTTCTTTCTCAGTAACTAATATGGTGCGTACCAATAGTTCATTTACAGATAACGGATTATCAAAAGTATTTTCCCCAGGAACGAATGGGGTATTCATATATCCTGTGGGTGAAGATGATTATACTCCTGTAGAAATAGATTTTGGTACAGGTAATTCAGGCACAAGTCTAGGTTCAATTGCGGTAAGACCTGCAAATGAATTCCACCCAGTGGTGAATGATGGTGATAATTTCTTCGCTTCTGGTGATATCAATAATGTATTGCAGTATTATTGGACTCTTAGATCTACAGGTTTAACAAACTTCTCTGCAGATGTGAATTTTTCTTATGATCAGTCTGATGTAGTAGTTGCAGAGGGTGGTTTTACTGAGGCAGACTATATAGCTGCAGCAATATTAGCCTTTGACAATCCAACAAATGAGATCAATAAGTTTTCTGAAACAGAGGTTGATGAAACGGCAAATCAGATTTTATTTCCTGCAAGCTTAAAGTTTAACGCAGTAAATAGTAATAATATTAGTGGAGATTATTTTGCAGGTATAGATCAAGCTATTCCAGATAATGTCGCTACCTACACAACCCAAGCTATATTGGGTGATGTTACCAATACAAATACTTACGTTGAGAATTTACCGACAGATGGTGTAGCACCTTCAGGAGCTGTATTAATAGTAAGTAGCGGTACAGAAGTTACATTTAATACTGATAATGTTCGTTTATATAAAACTATAATAGAAAATGGCGCTACCTTAAATATTGATGATACGGACGGTCACAGATTAGGTATTCTAGAGGGTACAGGTAATCTCAAAATTACTAGTAATAGCAGTAATGCGCCATTACCTACGGCTGACTATGGAACTTTCTTTTCTTGCTCAGGTGGTGGTTTAGAATATGCTGGTGATGGAGATTATTCAATTTTAGCAGGAATTTCATCTCTTAGAAGATTGGTACTTAGTGATGATAATGGAAATGGAGTAACTGGTGTTAGAAATTTCCCAAATAATAATGTGACAATTTGTGAAGATATGGTTGTTGATGGATCAAATGTTAATTTATCTTCAAATAGACGTTTAACAGTACGAAATAATCTTATTGTTAATTCAGGAGTAGTATCTACTGGAAGTGGAGGTAGCTCACGATTATTTATTGATCGTGATATTTCATTGATCGGAGGACAATTTAATGTTGCATCAGCAGGCGGTATAGGAATACTAGGAGATATTTATGTTAACGGTGGAAATTTTAATATGGGTAGTGGATCTAGTTTTATAGCATTGAGAGAGAATTTTGAGTTTATTTCAGGAAATGTTAATTCACAATCTTCGAGGCTGATTTTAAATAGTGATTCATTTGAGCAGAATATAATAGGGGATTTAACTGGTTCTAACTCACTTTATAGTATAGAATTTAATAATAGAAGTGGATCTCAAAACTTTTCACTTCAAGGGAATATTGAAGTAACAAGTTCATTGTCTTTAACCGATGGTAAAATCATTTCAAATGGAAATGATGTTATATTAGGCTCAGCTGCAACCGTATCTCCTGCTAGAGGTAGTAGTAATTCTTACATAACGGGTAAAGTAATTAAGCCTTTAGCTGCAGGAGAAAGCTTTACCTTCCCAATAGGTAGTGTTGATCGTTGGAGACCCGCTAGAATTAATGGGGTAAATGCTGGTTATACTTGGGAGGCTCAGTTCTTTGAAGGAAATGTTGTCACAGATAGAGCTGAAGTGGACGATATGAGCACTTCGGATCCTACTATTCAAACACTACAGCAAGGAGAATATTATGTAATATCCGATAATTCTACAGGTGGTACTGTATCAAGTGTTGAGTTATCATGGGGAATTGAAACAGATGTTGCTGCTGGATCAGCTGATAGAGGGCAGTTAACTGTAATGGTATATAATACTACAACAAGCGAATGGGATAATTTGGGAGGTACTTTTCCGAATGGACTTGGAACCCAAAGTGCAGGTATTGTTAGATCAGCTTCTTCTCAGTCCTTCAGTGAAAAGATTTTCATTATGGGCTCAACTGATGCAGCAAACCCATTACCAGTTGAATTTACTTACTTTATAGCAGATAATAAACCCAATAGAGTAGAGTTAAATTGGCAAACTGCTTCAGAACATAATAATGATTTCTTTGAAGTTCAAAGATCTTTTGATGGAAAGCAGTTTGATGTACTTGGAGTAGTAAATGGAAGTGGTGACTCTAAGGAATTAATTGATTATGGTTTTATTGATTATTCTCCTTTAGCAGGAAAAACATACTATAGATTAAGACAAGTAGATTTTGATGGTAATTTCGAATATTCTGATGTGCTTGAAATTAGTAGAATTCAGGAAACTGATTTATCAGCAGTTCCTAATCCTACAAGCGCTAATAATATTAGATTAAGATTATCTGGCTTCCACGCAGAACAAAATATTCAAGTTACGATCTTTGATTTGCAAGGTAGAAGACATTATCAAGCTATTCATTCTCCGTCAGATTTAATCAAAGCAATTCCTATTAATAAGGAATTAAACTCAGGTATTTACATAATAGATGTTAAACAAGCCAATATTAGAAAGAAAGTAAGACTGATGATTAAGTAGATAGGGGTATTCAATTTTTATTTTTAACTGCATTTGTCTGATAAGGCAAATGCAGTTTTTATTTGTATAGGGCTTAAATATTATAGAAGTATTTACTGTAAGGATTTTATACTGTGAAAAACTGATCTAATTTTGCAGTATGCTTTCGATTAACAATTTAGATTATTACATAGGGGATAGAGCATTATTCAATAATGCATCTTTACACATCAAACCCAAAGATAAGATTGGTTTAATTGGTCTTAATGGTCAAGGTAAATCTACACTTCTTAAAATTATCAATGGGGATATAACACCTGATAAAGGAGAAGTACAAATGAGTAAAGATTGTACAATCGGTTTCCTTAATCAAGATTTACTATCCTTTCAATCTGATGAAAGTATTTTGCATGTTGCCATGCAAGCATTTAAAGAAGCTTTAAAGTTGCAGGATAAGATTGACGGCATTTTGAAGAAAATGGAAGAAGATTATTCTGATGACTTAGTTGATAAATTAACGAAAGCACAAGAACAGTTTGAGATGATGGAAGGCTACAGCTTACAAGCTAAGGCTGAGGAGATATTGGAAGGGATTGGTTTTAAAACTGAAGATTTGAGCCGTCCGCTGAAGACATTTTCAGGTGGATGGAGAATGAGAGTTATGCTAGCTAAACTATTACTGGAGAAGCCTTCATTATTAATGCTAGATGAGCCTACTAACCACCTTGATCTGCCCTCAATCCAATGGATTGAAAATTATTTAAAATCATATGAAGGGGCATATATTATAGTTTCGCACGATAGAGAATTCCTAAATAGAACGATTGACATTACGGTTGAGGTTGATCAGCAACAATTGAATTTATATTCAGGTAATTATAGTTTCTATCAGGAAGAAAAAGCATTAAGAGCTGAATTGCAGCAAAATGCTTATGAAAATCAACAGCAAAAAATAAAGCAGACTGAGCAATTTATTAGTCGATTTAGGTCAAAAGCTACAAAAGCAAAGCAAGTACAGTCTAGGGTAAAAGCTTTAGACAGAATGGATAAAGTAGAGGCTGTTGTGGATAATAATGCTACCATTAATTTTAGCTTTAAAATCAATAATAAGTCGGGTCGTCACATTGTGAGACTGCAAGATATTTCTAAATCATACGGTGATATAAAAATATTAGAACATGCTGATGCTCATATTGAAAGAGGCGATAAGATAGCCTTGATTGGGGCTAATGGTAAAGGTAAATCTACTTTACTACGGATTATCGCTGGGGAAGAAAAAATTGAAGGTAAGCGAGAGGAAGGCTATAATGTAGAGTTTGGATTTTTTGCGCAGCATCAGCTTGAATCATTAAACATACAAAATGAGATTTTAGATGAATTGAAGCAAGCAGGGAGTGATAGAACTGAAATGGAATTACGAAATCTACTGGGTTGTTTTCTTTTCAGAGATGAAGAAGTGTTTAAGAAAATAAAAGTATTATCGGGAGGTGAGAAGTCTCGTGTTGCATTATCCAAAACCATGATTTCAGACGCAAATTTCTTGCTATTGGATGAGCCCACTAACCACTTGGATATGCAATCTGAGAACATATTGATTCAGGCACTACAGCAATATGAAGGTTCTTTTATAACCGTATCTCACAACAGATATTTTGTTTCTAATGTAGCCAATAAGATTTGGTGGATAGAAGATTATCAAATCAAGGAATATCCTGGTACTTATGAAGAATTTCAAGATTGGTTTGCCAAAAGAGAGGCTGCTAAAGCAGAGGAAAAAGCTTTTGAACAAGAGTTAAAGAAAGAAGAGAAAAAACAAAAGCAAAGCAAACCGAGACATAACCCAGAAGACGCTGAATACAAGGCTAAACAGAAAGAATTAGGCAAAATTGAAATTCAAATTGAAAAGCTAGAAGTTAAAAAGAGTAATTTAGAAGAAGAATTAGCAAAACCTTCAGTTTATGGTAATCCTGATAAATTATTTGAGGTAAACCAAAACTTTGATAAAGTAAGTAAAGAGTTGGAAGAGTTGACTAATCAATGGGAAGCCTTAGCGATGGAAATAGAGTGAATCTAAAAAATTGGACTACTTTTCATATTTCGGTAAGTAAATGTGAAAAGTAGTTCCTTTATCAATTTCACTTTCAATTTCTATTTTTCCCTTATTAATTTTAACAAACTCTTTCACTAGTTGTAGGCCTAACCCAACGCCTTTTTCACCTTTTGTTCCCTGACTGATTTGAAAGTTATCTTCATTCAGCAACAGATCGACTTTATGTTTTGGCATACCAATCCCACTATCTTGAACTTTTATACGAACAAATTTATTCTGTTCCTCTGCCATTACATTTACCTGTCCTTTATTATCCGTGAATTTTAATGCATTACTAACCAAGTTTCGTAATATAGTTTTAACACTATTGACATCAGCCCACAAATAGGCTTGATCAGGAACAGTGGTACGTAGTTTTATCTGTTTACCTTCAGCCATATTAAAAAATAAATCTTCTAACTCATTAACTATAAGTTTTAGTTCTATCTTCTCAGGGTGATAGGGAATATTTCCTTGCTGCGTAACTGACCAATCCAACAAATTTGAAAGTAGGGACGATAAATTACTGATGGATTTATCAAATACTTTATGGATGTCATTCAAATCTTTGAGGTCCTGATTATCTATACTCATTTTCATGATGGTAGATAAGCCCTTGAAAGAATTCACAGGTCCCATTAAGTCATGGGCAATAATGGATAAAAACTTTTCCCTTGTTTCATTTATGGCTTCCAGTTGATCTCTTTGAGCTTCCGCTTCTTCCTTTCTTTCCTTTAAGATTAAATTGAGTGTATGCCTTTTTCTGCTGTTACGATAATATAAAAAGCTGACTAAGCCTAATAATACTATTATAACTGCCATAGAGATGAAAATGATATATTGCGTTCTTTTCTCGCTTTTTAATAGAGCAATCTCAGCTTCTCGTTTGTTGACTTCATATTCAGTTCTTAAATCTGCTATTTCCCGTATTTTTTCTTCACTATTGATGCTGTCTCGGTAAATTAGGTACTGACTTTGATGAAAATATGCTTTTCGGAAATCATTTTGGGCACCATATAATTCAGATAATTTCAGGTTAGCATCACGAATTTGCTCTTTTAATGAATGTTCTTCAGCTATTTTTAGACTGTGCTTTGCATATTCTATTGCACGTTCTAAATCATTGTTTTCTTTGTAGATATCAGCAAGGTAGGTATCGTAAACTGCAATAGGGTAAAAATCCTCCAATTTCTCCAAGATTGCCGATGCTGAGTCCATCTTTATTTTAGCTATTTGATGTTCACCTTTTTGAGCATGCACCAAGCCCATATTGCCAATAGTATAGGCAGTACCCATCAAATAATCAATTTGCTGGAAAATTATGGCAGATTCTTCAAAATATAAATTGGCTGAATCATATTTTCCGAGGATTCTATAAAACTCTCCTGTGTTCATCAGGCTTTTAGCCAAATTAGTTGAGTCGCTTTTTGTTTTGCCTTTCCTTAAATAATTTATTCCTAATTTGTAATGCTTAATTGCTTTGTCATAGTCTTCACTAACTCGGTACAAAGTGCCAAGAGAACTATATATTAATGCAATTCTTTTGTTGTCTCTTTGTTTTTCAGCTTCTCGTAATCCCTGTATATAATGTGAGAAGGATTTTTCCAAATCACCTGTTTTCTTATATATATGGCCCAGCTGGAGATTGGTTTTAAATAACCACCTGCTATTTTCTAAGGTAGCGGCTTTGTCATATGCTGCTTTTGCGTACTTAAGTCTTACTTCTGGTGAAAGTGTTGCGTTTTTAAATAATTCCTCAAAAATTTCCAATTGGATAGAGTCATTTTCAAACTCCCCATTTTGCAATAGTTGTTGTAGACTATCTGCACTTTGGTATTGAAACCCAAGAAGATGGTTAGAAAAAAAAGAAAGCCTATTAAAAGATAAGCTTTCTTGTTGACAATAGTAAATGGAAAATTAGCCATCGTCTTCCACTTCCAGTTCAGGATCGTCCACAAATGACTCATTCCCAATTTTGTAAGCGATAGAATAAGATTCATTTCCTTTTGCATTTTTGCTAACAGTACCTTTCCAATCTGACGCAGGATCATTAGGATTTACAGGTGCAGGATCTGCTGAAAAAATATCTTGACTATTCTGCTTTGCAGTAATTCCCGTGATTTGGTCTATTCCTCCATTGGGAACTAACTTCCATGTAACAGTATCGCCAGGTTTTACATTGGTGGTGATGTTGTCTTTACCTGAGTGCCCTTCATTATCCGTTAAGTAAAGGTGATTATTTCCTTCCTGTTTACTGATGTTTATGATTTCTGTTGACATATATTTTGTTTTTTTAGATGTGAAATTATACAATTTCGATTCTAAGTTTAGAGAAATTTCATCAATATATGTCAATTTAGTTTTATGTATTTGATTAAGTATTCTTTTTTGAAGATGAAAGGCTTAAATCATTCTTTGTAGCTTTACCTATATTTAAAAAAAAACAAAAAAAACAGCGCAGATAATCCCACGCTGTTTTTAAAATTTAAATTTAGTTTCTTCTTAGAATATAACTCCAAATGAGATTGCTCTTAGCGGATAATCAGCTTCAGGCCCTCTGTCTTCTATAAATATAGGGCTTAGATCATAAGTAGCAAACAAATCGATTCCTTTCCATCCAATTTGAGCCTTAACTCCATATTTCCAGTTGTTAATGTAGAAGTTATTTTTTACTACATCCTTACCATTGTCATTATATTTAAATTTTGATTTACTCCCTATTCTATAACTCCCAAAAGGACCAGCTCCGAATCTAAAAGCATCACTACTTTTTCCGAGATGAAACATCGGGATGAAGTTCAAATTCAAATATGTAATATTCAGTTTGCTTCTCTCTGGGCTTATGTCTGGCCTTGTTACTTCAGTATCTACAAGATCAACTTTTTCACCCCCTTTTGTGATTTGATATCTGTTGTCAGATAGCGCGAAATTGTTCCATTGTAAGCCAAACTGAAACTTAAACCTAACATAATCTCCTGTTCTGAATACATGATTAGAATGAATTCCATAAGTCCAAGAGGTAATTGGATCTAGGCTATACTCTTTGTTATCATTATCAGGAAATTGGTTATTATTATTCAGGTAATTATTAAGTCCTATTGAGAATTCTATATCATTATCGTAGCCAAAAAATGATTTACGTTTTTTAACAGACTTCTCTTTGTTAAAAGCGGTATCAAACTCATCATCATCATTATCATCAGATGAATAATTCATGCTTCCATTTTTGGATTGATCAAAGATTCTACCAATTGCAAAAGGTACTTCTGCATTTTCTCTGTAATCTCTTATGAATCCTATACCTGAGTCAGGAATATCTGTAGTGGAAGCGGTGCCAGAAAAACCATCATTACAGTCTACTTCAATAGTTATCGCCTCAATTTCCCCTGATATAATCTCTAGGTTTGTATACTTTAAATCAATATTTCTTTTATCGGCTTCTTCTTTAAATTCATCTAATTCAGCTCTAGATGTTGATTTAAAAATCTTTACAGTAAATACGCCTTCATTTATGAAATCAGTGTCAATTGAGGCTTGATCTAAACTTAACTTTTGCTGCTTATTTTGTGCATTAAAGCTTTGTCCGTAGGCCATTACATTTAAAAGACCTAAACAAACGATTAACGAAATTTTTATAATATTTTTCATGACTGTTCTGTTTCTTTGTTAATTACTTTGTTTTTTATTGAGTTGAAATGCTGAGGCAAATAATTCGCTTTTTGCATTTCTCAAGTCTGCTAAACTGAATTCACTGGCCAGCGATTTAAGTTTATTATTACTCTTGCTTATTATATTCTGATTATTGTTTTCTGCGTATTGATAATTGATTTCAACTATTACTTTATTTTCATGCTTAATTGGAGATAATCTCAACTCAGGTATTAAATCTGTACTGATGTCAGCATTAGTGGACTCAATTTTTTCAATAGAAGCCATTCTGATAAATTCTTCTTTTTTCAGCTCAAGCTTTTCCAGCTTAGGTTGACTTTTGTTTACTTTACTAGAATTACCTATCACTTCAACTGTATTGGTAGATGTGGTTTTCTGCAATTCCGGAACCTCTACCTTATCAACTTGAGCTAGATTAATTGCTGATTTATTTAAATCAAGCTTAGCAAAGTTTTTATTTTGTTGAGAGTTATAGTTGTACACTATTCCAAAAGAAAGAACTAACAGTATACTTACACTAGCTGCTATCATCCATGGGAATCCTTTTTTTTGTTTATTCCCCTTTAAATTCGCCTGTATTTTAGCAAAAGCATCAGCTGATACTCTATCGCTATGACGCTCTAGTTTTTGCTTAAATAATTGATCTATCTTATGAGTTTCCATGACCTATTGCTATTTCTTGTTCCATCTCTGCTAAGCGCTTTTGTAAAAATGTTCTTGCTCGGCTTAACTGAGATTTCGATGTATTTTCATTAATATTTAATTGTTCAGCTATCTCCTTATGAGAATAACCTTCAATGGCATAGAGGTTAAAAACTGTTCTATACCCAACCGGTAGTTCCGATATCATTTGCATTAAATCTTCAGTTTGCAAATGATCTTCCATTGCGTCATAATTCGGTAAATGATGCGCTTCTTCTATATCCATATTGAGTTGCATATTTTTATGCTTTCTCAAATACTGTAGCGATTCATTTACCATGATGCGTTTCATCCAGCCTTCAAAATTGCCTTCACCTGTATATTGATTTATTCTCTCAAATATTTTGGTGAAAGCTGTGATCATCACACCTTCAGCTTCAAGCATGTCTTTTACATACCTTCTGCAAAGGCTTAGCATCCTTCCGGAATATTTATCAAACAAGGCTTTCTGAGCACTTGCTTTCTGCTTAATACAGCCTGCTATTAAGTCTTCTTCCGTTTTAGATTTGTTGATAAACACTTTCATTATTGCTGGTTACATCTAGAAGATGCAAGTAAGTTATGATCGGTTGCGTGGGTAGTTGATAATTTTTAGAAATTTAGTGTTTTTTTACATGATAATTAAATGTAATCGTTCAAAAAGCTTTCTTATTTGGTTTATAGGCCTATTTTGAATATTGTATTGACACAATTTTTTTTTATTAACTTTTATCATCAAGGTGATTTAGGACGGATTTTTATTCTCCGGTTTTAATCTTTATAAGTCATTCATGTAATTCTAATATATATTTTGATATGAATTAATTAGATTGATATCAAAATTAAAATTTCTCACTATGAAGAAACTTACATTAATTCTAGCGCTAGCTTTAATTACCTATCATGGCTTTAGCCAAGGTACAATGTTGTTAAGGCAACCCACTATTTCCAACGAACATGTAGTATATGTTTACGCCAATGATCTTTGGAAAGCTCCCATATCAGGTGGGGATGCCATCAGATTAACCACCAATGAAGGTTATGAATCATCCCCTCATTTTTCTGATGATGGAAAGTGGATTGCATTTAGCGCCCAATATGATGGTAATACTGATGTATATGTGATGCCTGCTGAGGGGGGTTCTCCTAAAAGACTAACTTTCCACCCTGATTCTGATTATGTTCAAGGCTGGTCACCAGAAGGGGACATAATATTTAGAACTGGAAGACAGGCGCATCCTACTAAAACATCACAGTTATATACAGTAAAAGCAGAAGGTAGCTTTCCTCAACCCTTAATTGATATAAGAGCTGCATATGGAGAAGTATCAGCTGATGGAAAGCATTTAGCCTATACTCCAATAACTTCTTGGGATCCAGAGTGGAGGAATTATCGTGGTGGCCAGGCAATGCCTATTTGGATTCTGAATTTGGAATCAAAAGAATTAGTACGAACCCCCCAAAAAGATAAAGAAAGACATTTAGATCCAGTTTGGGTAGGAAATAAAGTGTATTATCTATCTGAAAGAGATTACGTTAGTAATATTTGGAGTTTTGATATTTCCTCTCAGGAAGAAGAACAAATTACATTTCATAAGAAATTTGATATTAAAAGTTTAGATGCTTTTGGAGATCAGATTGTGTACGAACAAGGTGGATATCTTCATTTACTTAATACTGCTGATAAAAGCACAAAACAGTTGGAAATCAATGTAGCAGGAGATTTAAATTTCAGCCGTGAAAGATGGGAAGATGTAAATGCGAATAATGTTACAAATCCGAATTTATCGCCTAATGGAAAGAGAGCGATATTCGAATATAGAGGTGATATTTTTACATTTCCTAAAGAGGAGGGGAGTTGGAGAAACATCACACAAAGCAGTGGTATTGCTGATAGATTTCCTATTTGGTCGCCAAAAGGAGATAAAATCGCATGGTTTTCAGATGAAAGCGGAGAATATCAATTGGTAGTAGCTTCTCAATTTGGAGAGAATAAGAAATCGTATCCTTTAAAGAATCCTACTTTCTATTTCACACCAGACTGGTCTCCGGATGGAAAGCATATTAGTTATACCGATACCGATTATAACTTATGGTATATCAATATAGAAAATGGAGCTGTTAAGAAAGTAGATACAGATGGATATGCTCATCCTAATAGGACAATGAATCCTAATTGGTCTCCTGACAGTAGGTACATTGCTTATGAAAAGCAGCAGGATAGTCATTTTAAAGCGATTTTTATTTATGATATTCAAACTGGTAAAGCAACACAGGTTTCGGATCCTTTAGCAGATGCAACCTCACCTGTATGGGATCAATCTGGAGATTATCTTTATTTCTTAGCAAGCACAGATTACGGTCTAAATTCTGGCTGGTTAGATATGAGTTCTTATGACCCATCTATTACAAGAAGCCTTTATGCTGTAGTACTTTCCACAAATGGGACAGCACCTAATCTTCCTGAAAGCGATGAAGAGGATGCTAAAGCTTCAACAGATGAAAAGGATGATAAAGAAGACAAGGATGAATCAAAAGCCATTCAAATAGATTTTAATACTATTCAAGAAAGAGTTGTCGCCTTAAAATTAGATGCTCGTAATTATCAATTTATTAAATCTGCTCAGGCTCACAGCTTATATATAGCGGAGTCTATTCCTAATCAAAGAGGTTTGAAAGTACATAGCTATGATGTGAAAAAGGAAAAAGCGGATGATTTTGCTGAGGGAATAAGCCAGATGGTATTATCAAAAGATGGTCAGCATACCTTATTTCAGCAAAATGGTAGCTGGAGTATTACTTCAACCAAAGGAAAAGCTAAACCAGATGATAAAATTTCAGTATCTGCGTCCATGAAAGTTAATCCTAAGGCAGAATATGCACAAATTTTCAAAGAAGGATGGAGATTTATGCGTGACTTCCTGTATGTAGATAATGTACATGGTGCACCTTGGGATAAGGTATATAGTTGGTATCAACCATGGGTGAAATATGTGAATCATAGAACAGATTTAAATTATTTAGTTGATATTTTGAGTGGTGAAGTTGCTATTGGTCATTCCTATGTTTCAGGTGGAGATATGCCAGATTTAGACAGAATACCTGTTGGCCTGCTTGGAGCTGATTATGAAATAGCAAATGGATATTATCGCATAAAAAAAATATATGATGGAGAGCATTGGAATCCTGATATAGAATCGCCTCTCGGGTTGACAGGTCAAAATATTAATGTAGGAGATTATATAGTGGAAGTGAACGGTAGAAGGTTAACAGCAAATGATAATATTTATGATCTTTTTGCTCAGACTTCTGGTAGAGTGGTTTCTTTAATGGTAAATGATAATGCTTCAATGTCTGGAGCTAGGAGAGTATATGTGAAACCAGTATCTAGTGAATATAGATTAAGATATATTGATTGGGTTGAGGGGAATAGAAGAAAAGTAGATGAAATGTCAAATGGGAAACTGGCGTATGTATATATTCCAAATACGAGCGGTCCTGGATTTACTAGTTTTAACAGATATTATTTTGCTCAGCAAGACAAAAAAGGAGTAGTCTTAGATGAAAGAAATAATGGAGGAGGTTCTGCTGCAGATTATATGATTGATATCTTAACTAGAGAACCTATTGGTTATTTTAATAGTAAAGCAGGAGATAATCGTCCGTGGACTTCACCAATTGCAGGTATTTGGGGACCTAAGGTGATGATTATTAATGAAAGAGCAGGCTCAGGTGGTGATTTACTTCCTTATATGTTTAAGAAAAAAGACATTGGTCCATTGGTTGGAACTCGCACATGGGGAGGATTAGTAGGGACATGGGATACACCTCGATTTATTGATGGAGGTAGAATGGTAGCGCCAAGAGGAGGTTTTTATGATACTGATGGAGAATGGGCAGTAGAAGGCGAAGGTATAGCTCCAGATGTTGAAGTGATTGACGACCCTAAAATGGCATTAGAAGGTAGAGATGCACAATTAGAAAAAGCAGTGGAGCAAGCATTAAAACTATTGGAAACGGAAGAGTTTAATATGAAGGCAGAACCGGAAGCACCGGTTAGATGGAAACGACCAGAAGGCTGGGATAAAGATTGATAAGCATATTTAAATTCAACAAAAGAGCATTAGATAATCTGATGCTCTTTTTTTTGTGGCAATTTCACCGGATGAATTCCGCTGTTCACCTAGTTTTTTCATGCTACAGCCTAGAATGATTTACAATAAGTAATCATTTACTCTATTATTGTATCGAACTTAAATCTTAATATAGATGGAAAATAGAAATCGGTATTCAGGAAAGAATAACTTCTCCTTTGGTTTTATTCTACTCTTCATTGGTAGTGTTTTATTATTAGATAGACTTGATGTTATTAGCTTTAGCTGGGTCTTTAGTTGGCCGTTTATCATGATTGGCTTTGGTGTATTTTTACTAATACGGCATGAGGGAAAGAATTTATTTGGTGTATTTCTAATCCTCTTTGGGACCTTCTTTTATCTCAGAAGAGAAAATTGGATACCCGATGAATATTATGAATTTATATTACCAATTGGGATAATAGCAGTTGGTCTGTATTTGATTTTGAATAGGCGATCTAAAGGTTCTTCGGATGAATTCTCTGATGAGGAAAAAAAAAGCTTTGAATCATCAGATCCTCAAATAGTGAATAGTGATTATATCAAAGCTGAATCAGTATTTGCAGGATTACAAAGAAGGTTAATAACTAAAGACTTTAAAGGTGGTAAAATTACTACAGCTTTTGGAGGTGCAGATATTGACTTGTCGAAGGCTGAAATAAAGGATAAAGCGGTCTTAGATGTTGAAGTTATTTTTGGAGGTTTAAAATTAATTATTCCACCTCATTGGGAAGTTCAAGCAGATGTAAGTAATGTCTTTTCTGGCATAGAAGATAAAAGAGCGTTTCCTTCTATTAATGAAAGTGATAAAAAAACACTTTATATTAAGGGCTCAGTTAGTTTTGGCGGACTCCAATTTAAATCTTATTAAATAAATTATGATAATTAGTTTTCTTCATCAGCGGAATAATGCATGGCTTAAACTAATTATCATATTTCTATTATTATTGTCACTTTGCACGTTACTTTTCATGTATTATGGGCAAAGTTTATGGGCATCTTTAATTGATAATTCCATATTCAGTTTATTGCTTTTTTCAGCATTTATCATTTTAGAAAATGTATTTAAGAACTATATACCTACAGCTAAAAACCGCATATTAGTTTACATTATTCCACTTGTAATTTCTATTGCTATATTGTTTTTGGGAGATTTCATACTTCAAAAATTTGCTATTTCTTCAGAAATAAATCAGGATTTTTTGGATCAAGTATTTGTTTTAAGAGCCTTTATAATTTCTATAATTTTAGTTTTTTACACAGTTTTAATTAACATAAATGCTAAAATAAAAGAACAGAAAGAGATTGAAGAAAGAGAAAATAAGATTCAGCAATTAGCGAAAGAATCAGAATTATATCAGCTAAAACAGCAATTACAGCCTCATTTTTTATTCAATAGTTTGAATTCTATTAGTGCCTTAATTAATCAAAAACCAGAAAAGGCGCGAGAAATGACTTTACAGCTTTCTGACTTTTTGCGAAACACAATTAAGAAAGAAGCCAATAATTGGATTACTGCGGAAGAGGAATTGAAATTTTTAAAATTATTCACTGATATAGAAAATGTCCGCTTTGGTCATAGGTTAGCAATAAAGTTTCAATTCAATGATGAGCTTATGGAAATGAAACTTCCTCATTTATTGATTCAGCCTATATTAGAAAATGCTATTAAGCATAGTTTGTATACTCTAGAAAATGATGTTGAAATCAATGTTTTATTTGATCAATATCAAAATAATTTAAGAGTAAGGATTACAAATCCATATGATTCAAAAGTTGGACAGGCAAAAGGAAGTGGATTTGGACTTGATGCAGTTAATAGAAGGCTTTTCCTTATTTTTGGCAGATATGATTTATTAAAAATTACAGATCAAGATCAGACCTTTATGGTAGATTTAACTATCCCTCAACAAAAATGAAAAGAACCATAATTATTGATGATGAACCACTTGCAGTTAGCCTTGTAGAGGAATATCTACAAAAGCATACTGATTTTGAAATAGTAAAAACCTGTAATAATGGTTTTGAAGGAATAAAAGCCATTCATGAGTATAATCCAGATTTAATATTTTTGGATGTTCAAATGCCAAAAATTAATGGTTTTGAGATGCTTGAATTACTAGATGAAGTTCCTTCAGTAATTTTCACTACAGCCTTTGATGAGTATGCTTTAAAAGCCTTTGAAGTTCATGCTGTTGATTATTTATTAAAACCATTTTCACAAGACCGTTTTGATTCTGCATTAAATAAGTATAAAGAAGCGAATCACGCAAAAAATATTTCTAAGCTGATAGAGGATGAAAATCTACTCCAGAAAGAATTCCTTAATCGAATAGTGCTAAAGGAAAAAAATGATATTAAAATCATTCCTGTTGAGGAGTTAATATTTTTGGAGGCTAATGATGACTATGTAAATATTAACACTAATGACGGGAAGTTTTTAAAGAATAAGACCTTAAGCTATTTTGAGAATAGTCTTGATCATAAAGTCTTTGTTCGAGTTCATCGCTCTTATATTGTAAAGGTAGCTGAAATCACTAAAATTGAGCATTATAAAAAGGATAGTTATATCGTGATTTTAAAATCAGGTGAGCAAATTCCAGTCAGTAAAACAGGTTACCCAAAACTAAAAAATGCTTTAGGGTTATAAAAGAGGCCATGTTTATATACATGGCCTTTCTGATTAGAATAGAATTAAACTTATAAAAGTGTAGTTGGGCATATATATTCAGATACAGGTATTTCTGTTTCCTTAATAGCTTTAAAGCCTCCCCTTACATCTTCAAAATTATCATAACCTCTTGCTTTCAGTATAGAGGCCGCAAGCATACTTCTATATCCTCCTTCACAATGCAAAATAAATTCTTGATCTTTAGGGATTTCTGCTAAATGCTGATTAATTTGATTTAAAGGGATGTTTTCAGCTCCAATTATATGTTCTGAATCAAATTCACTTTTCTTTCTTACATCAAAAATAATCGGTGAATTATTCATTCTTCCTGCTAAATCTTTAGCATCAATTCTATGAATAGTATCTATTTCTTTATGTGCGTACTTCCAATTGTTAAAGCCTCTGTCTAAATAGCCAATAGTATTGTCATATCCCACTCTAGATAATCTGATCATGGCTTCCTCTTCTTTGCCTTCTTCCGTCACTAAAAGAATTTTTTGTTTGATATCAGGAATCATTTCACCTACCCACATAGCAAAGTTTCCATCTAAACCTATATTTATGCTGTTAGGTATAAAGCCTTTTGCAAATTCTTCAGCATCTCTTGTGTCCAAAACTAATGCTCCGGTTTCATTTGCAGCTGCTTCAAAAGCCCCTGGGCTGAGAGGATGTTTAGCTTTTTCCATTACCGTATCAATGCTTTCATATCCTTTGATATTCATCAAAACATTTTTTGGAAAATAGCCTGGAGGAGCGGTCAGGCCAGTCAATAGTTTTTCTATAAACTCTTCCTTGCTCATCGATTGTAGGGCATAATTTGTTTCTTTCTGATGACCTAATGTGTCTGTTGTTTCTTTACTCATCATTTTACCGCAAGCACTTCCTGCTCCATGATTAGGATAAACTATCAACTTATCGTCCAATGGTAAGATTTTATTATGAAGAGAATCATATAATAATCCAGCAAGTTTTTCTTCAGTTAAATCTTCTATTACATGCTGTGCTAAATCAGGTCTACCTACATCGCCAATAAATAAGGTGTCACCAGTAATGATACCGTGATCTCTACCTTTTTCATCAATTAATAGATAAGTAGTACTTTCCATTGTATGACCTGGAGTATGTAATACTTTTACTTTATAATTACCTACAGTAAATAAATCATTGTCGGCTGCTACAATTGCTTCAAATTCTGGTTTTGCGGTAGGACCATAAACAATTTTAGCTCCAGTTTTCTTTGCCAAATCTAAGTGACCACTCACAAAATCTGCATGAAAATGAGTTTCAAATACGTATTTAATTTTTGCTTTATCCTTATTTGCTCTGTCAATATAAGGTTGCACTTCTCTTAAAGGATCAAAGATTGCAGCTTCTCCATTGTTTTCTATATAGTAGGCTGCATGTGCTAGACATCCGGTGTAAATTTGTTCGACTTTCATAGCTCAATAAAAATTTAGTTTATACAATTTTACGAGCTGTAAATCAGTCAGTTAGTAACTTTGGTAACCTTTCTTCAATACAATGATGAGAATCATTTTGAATAATGATTTATGTCATAAAAACCGTTAATTTAGAAAAAAATGGCAAAGAAATTTTACTTACTAAATGCCAGTGAATAATTCAAAAGATTCTAGATAATCGGGAATGAAAATATTTTTATGACCACTTTGTTCAAGCTCATTTTTCAAATGCTTCATAGCTTCCAATTCACCATGGACGATAAAGGTAAATTTTAATGCATTTGTAAATGATTCATACCATCTGATTAATTCCAGTTGATCAGCATGGGCTGATAAACCATCTATTTTTGTGTAATGACATTTGATGGATTTTTCTTCTCCGTAAATTTTCACGCTTTCCTTACCCTCTAAAATATCTCTACCTCTAGTGCCTACTGCCTGAAATCCAACCATTAGTAATAAATCATTTTCATTGCCTAAGCGATTAAACAAATGGTGAAGAATTCTACCCCCAGTAAGCATTCCACTAGCGGAAATAATAATGGCTCTATTTTTTAATTCATTAAGTAGTTTGGATTGCTGATGTTCCTGTACATAATGAAAGTTTTTAAAATTAAAGATCTCTTTATCCTTTAACTTATGGCGATCACTATATTTTTCATAGAGATTGGTCACGCTGATCGCCATTGGACTGTCAATGTAAACTGGGATATGCGGAATCTGGCCGGTTCTCATTAACTCATACAAGTAAAATAATAGATTTTGAGTTCGACCTACTGTAAATGCAGGGATCAAAATGACACCATCATTTAAATGATATAAAATATTCTGTTTTAACTCATCCTGAACTTTAGAAACTTCATTTATTCGGTCTCCATAAGTGGATTCCATAAATAATACATCTGCATTTTTGAAATGAGTAGGAGGATTTAATATGGGGTCAGAATCTCTTCCGAGATCTCCACTGAAAAGAAGAGTCTTTTCTTGGTTTTCACCTTTCAAAATAATTTTTACTGATGCAGCACCTAAAATATGTCCTGCTGGATAAAATATAATTTGAACCTTATCATTAAGGTCGAAGGGTCTTTCGATCTTTTGGGGAACCAAGGTCTTTAATGCCGCTTCAGCATCTTTTTGATCATACAAGGCTAATGGGTTTTTGTGCTTAGAAAAGCCTTTTTTCTTAGCGTACTCTGCTTCCTCTTCCTGAAGTTTGGCTGAATCTAACCACATAATTTCAAGAAGGTCAGCTGTTGCATCTGTACAATATACTTTTTTATTGTATCCTTGTTTAATCATTCTTGGAACGTAGCCAGAATGATCTAAATGTGCATGTGTGAGAACAATTGCATCTACTTCTTCTACATTAATGGGGAAATCATCCCAATTTCGCAATCGAAGGGTTTTTAAGCCTTGAAAAAGTCCACAATCAACTAATACTTTAAAATCATCTATTTCTAACAGAAATTTTGATCCTGTTACGGATTGTGCGCCACCCAAAAATTTTACTCTTACGTCCATATTGATCTACTTATGTAGCATTTAACACTAGCAAACTATCAATTTAAAAGTAAAACTTGTATGAAATGAATGATTATTTTGAAAATATTATGAGCTAAGGGTGGAGGAGTGAAAAAACAAACTCATGTCAGACTGAATTGCTGACATGAGTTCAATTTTATTAATCTGCAGAAATTCGTCCTGCGCTATTGCTCTCACGGTCTAAGCGAGGTCTTCCTTGATAAGTAATTTTTGAAGCACTACTAGCTTCTGCATTTAAATAATCAGTAACGTAAACTTCGGCTTTAGCAGCACTTGAAGCTTCAATATCAGCTCTTTTTACTTTTAATCCATAGGCCTCCAATTTTGCTGCACTGCTAATATCTAAGTTGAAGTAGTTAGCTACTCCTTTTAATCGTGATCTTCCAGCACTAGATAAATCCATGTTGATTTCATTATAGTCCAGATCAGCATATAATCTAGCACCACTTCCAATATCTAAAGTAAGTTTGCTACCTTCCATTTTCTGAACATTAGCAGTAGCTCCAGATGTTACTTCTAAATTATTTAATTCTGGCATTCTGATAATACACTTCACTTTAGGGAACTGTGAATCCCAGTCCCAATCTTTTGAAAAGAATTTCCATTCTACTTCCTCTCTATCAAAATAAACTTTCAATCTGTTATTTTGAACTTCAAACCGGAAGTCTTCCAAATCATCCGTGTCATCAGTAACCACTTGTAAACCATAGTCATTCGATTGAATTACTTCAATCATGATTCCTGTATTTGCCGATATTTCATCGAAATCTGAGATTTCATAGGTTCTAGTATAAGCATCATCATCAAATTCTAATGATGGACCGAAGAACAAATCGGTATTAGATCTAAAATCATCATCTGATTCGTAATATGATCTTTTCGTTTCTTTTTTATCAGTACAAGTCAAACATTTTAAGTCTCCATTTTCTTCAAATGTCCATCTGTTATTGGGGATTTGACTTACACTATACCCATTAATATAAATTGTATTTTTTAGGATATGTCTCATTTTTCTACCCATCTCAAACTCTTGTCCATAAGGTACATATAACGTCATATCTAACCTTTGTCCTCTGAATGGCGCATCTTCTTGAAACTGAATATTCGAATCGAACCATAAAATACTGTCACTTTTCAACTCTACATTGTGGCTTACCTTTTCCGCATTCTCACTAGCTTCAACTCTGGTGCTGCCTTGTGCTTTAAATCGTTTTTCTAATTTATAAACATCGCCTTCATATCCTCTGATTTTTAGATCAGTAACATCATAATCTTCATAACCTACTTCATTTAATTTAAGAACAGCTACCTTATTATTTAGATTATACTCCTCTGTTATTACTACTTCTCCATCAGATTTAAACTCCATAACTTGCGCTGGTATTAAAAATGCGCCTGTTATTAAGCTTACAAACCAAATAGCGATCAAAGAGAATGCGACAGTTCTGTTCATTAACCATTTTCTAGCCATCACACTAATACCTGCAACCGCTAGGAATAATGCTGGGATTAAGGATAATAAGAATACAACAATAATTAATTCTGCAGAAAAGGTATTGGCAATCAGTTGAGGCGGAATATCAAAGAAATTAAAAATTGAGGCATCTATCAATAAGCCTTGGCTGATAATAAGCAAAACAATCGAGGTAACCGCAGATGATAAACCCACCATTGTTAATACAATACCCAATACGATTCTTGCAGCTTCTACTAAGAAGTTAACTAAAGGGCCTAGTATTTTTGCTAAACCAGTTAAAATAATTGCTATTAACCTGAAAGGAAATAATAAGATTTTAACTAATAATGACTCTTCACCATCTTCAACCTTTAAGCTCGATTTAATATTCTTTTCAATATTACTTAAGGTAATGGGGGTTCCTTCCATCTGCATTTTCTCAGTTACTGTTTTCGCAGAAGGAGTAATAAACCATAAGACTAAGTAAATAATTAAGCCTGCTCCTCCTGGAATTAAGAGTAATACAAATAGTATTCTAATGATAGCAACATCAGTTCCAAAATAAGCTGCTAATCCTTTTGCTACACCGCCAATTACTCTGTTTTCTTCACTTCTATATAGCTTTTTTACCTTGTCATCCTCTTTAAGATTAGGATTTGCGGGTAAGAAAATCCACATTAAAATGTAACCGATAAAGATTATGGCAGAGGTAGGTTGGAAAGGAATAAGTCCTAAGAACCCTACTATGAATAATAATCGTATCCATAAAACGTCAATACTAAAGTAATTCGCTATACCTGCTGCAACACCTCCAAAAATATATCTTTTAGTGTCTCTGTATAACTTTCTTTCTCCTTCACTTGCTTGGCTTTCATAGCTTTCAGTAGTGTTTTCTTCAAAAGCTTCATCCGTTTCTTCAGCTTTTTTGAAATCTTCAATGCTACCTAACGTAATCATTAAAGCTTCTACATCTTCAAGCTCAATTACTTGCTTGTCTTCCTTAAGTTTAGCTAAGAAAATTTCAGCAATACGATTTTCAATATCGCTAATGATTTCCTGACTGTCCTTAAAATCTGAAAAATAACGATTGATGGCATCCAGATAGTTTTTCAGCTTGTCAAAGCCATCTTCTTCTATGTGGAAAATTATGCCTCCTATATTTATACTTATATTCTTTTTCATTGCTTTAAAATTAAGATTTTTTGATTAATGATTTTGAGAAATTATTAGCCAATTAATTTTCCTCTTTTTCAGATTTAAGTTCATCATCTGTTTTTTTCTTGATTCTTTTGGCTGATTTATTAATCTCAATCCAAGTTTCATCCAATGCTTTAATTGTATTTTGTCCGCTCTCAGTTAATTGATAATATTTTTTAGGCAGACCACTTTGCGTCTGTGACCATTCATATTGAACTAAATCTTCTTGCTTCAATTTCATTAATAAAGGGTATATGATACCTTCAACTTTAATTAAATCTTCTTCAAGTAATTCGTCAATGATATCGGAGGCGTAAATTTCACCTCTTCTTAAAATCTGCATCACACAATATTCCAGAACCCCAGTCCTTAATTGTGTTTTTATCTTTTCTGCTAACATAGAATTATCATTTATTGATTAATTAATTATGGACCCAATGCCATTGTCTCTTATCCTATGCCAAGATGTGTACCATATTAATTTAACTAGTGAAATGCTTTGCACTATTTTGATTAAAAAGTGCCTATACATCAAATAAAATGGTGTTATTTATTTTTTTATTGAATTAAAGCAGGAAATCTAATGTTGAGGATTTGTTCGTGAAAGGTCAATTTCTTCCGATAATTGTTCGAAAGTGAACAATATAAAATGCCTTGAATTGCTAGATTTAAGTTGAAATCTAGCATTAGAAATTCAGATATGAATATCAACTTATAACTATAATTCTTATTTTTGAAAATTAAAGAACCCAATATTTAATGCGTAATCTCATTTTACTATTTTTATTATTAACCTCATCTCTTGAATTGTCTGCGCAGATTTCAAAACCAAAATATGCGAATGAGTTTTTATCTATTGGTGTTGGAGCTAGAGCTTTTGCGTTAGGTGGAGCCACCATAGCCTCAGTACAGGGAGCATCAGCTGGTTATTGGAATCCTGCAAAGTTATCATCATTAGAAAGTGATTATGCTTTAGATTTAATGCATGCAGAATATTTCGCAGGAATTGCGGCATATGATTATGCCGCTTTTGCGACAAACATTGATGAAAAAAGTAACATGGGGTTTTCAATCATTAGATTTGGAGTTGATGATATACCAGATACTCGGTTTATCTATGATGCAAATGGAGCCTTAAATTATGACAATATACGATTCTTCTCTGCTGCTGATTATGCTTTTCAATTTTCTTATGCCAGAGAATTAGATTTTTTGGAAGGGCTTTCAGCAGGTGCTAATATGAAAATAATTCACAGAACTGTCGGTGAATTTGCTACAGCCTGGGGATTTGGCTTTGACTTAGCAGCGCATTATAAATGGAATAATTTTGATTTTGCTTTAGTAGGGCGTGATATTACAGGAACCTTTACTAGTTGGTACCATAATATAACTCTGATTGAAGATATCTATACTCAAACGAATAATACAATTCCTGAAAACACTACTGAATTGGCAGTACCTCGTGTAATATTTGGTACTGCCTATACGCAAGAGCTACCTTATAAATTCTCTATAATGGGAGAGTTTAATTTTGATGTAACCTTTGATGGTGCTCGAAATACTTATGTTAGTGAAGAAAATTTCTCTATTGATCCTAAAGGAGGAATTGAAATTGCATATGACAATATGGCTTTTCTAAGATTTGGAGGAAATAATCTCCAAAAGATTAAAAATTTCAATGGTTCAGAGAGATGGAACGGTCAAGCAAATATTGGATTGGGATTTAAATATAGAATACTACAAGTTGATTATGCTTTCACTGATTTAGGAAATAGTTCTGAATCTCTTTATTCTCACGTCTTCACTTTAAAATTGAATTGGAATGCGAAGGAATAGGGTAGTATTTATTATATCGTTTTTATTTCAGTTTACTCAACTACTTGCTCAAAATCCTCAGTCATGGATTAATTATAATCAAACTTATTATAAAATCTCAACAGCAAGTAATTCGCCTTACCAATTAACTTATAATGATTTATTAGAGGTCGGAATTCCTTTAGCAACTATTGATGCAAGAGCCATAAGAATGTATCATCGTGGAGAGGAGGTAGCAATTAGAATTACAGGACAAAATGATGGACGAATTGATCAAGGGGATGTAATTCAATTTTTGGGAAAATCCAATGATGGGGTTTCAGACACACCATTATATCAAAATCCATCAGATCAGGCTCATCAATATTATAATCTATTTTCTGATACCACCGCTTATTTTTTAACATGGCGGTTAGACGGTACAGCAGGTAAGAGAATGATAGAAAGAAGTATTGTTAATAATACAAGCAGTTTAGCAGCTGAAGAATCAATATTACAATCAAAATTGCAACTATATACTCAAAATGGAGACAGAGGTCAACGTTATAGCCCCCAAGATGATGTTTATAAATCTTCCTTTGATTTAGGTGAGGGATGGACTGGATCAGCTTTTACGGCTTCAACAGATTTTACACTCTCCAATATTGTTAAAGAGAATAGATCAGCAGCTTTACCTGAACTTGAGGTATTAATACAAGGCCGAAATATGCGTTTACATCAAACAGAAATATTAGTAGGACCTAATACTGGTAATCTTCGATCAATTGGGGTAGTCAATTTTGAGGAATATCAATACCAATTATTAAATGCTGAATTGCAGTGGGAGGATATCAATACTGATGGAACAATGGTAGTTCGCGCTATACCTCAAGCTGAGGGAGCAGATAGAATTTCTTTATCCTATAGTAAATTAGATTATCAAAGAAATGCAGATTTAGAAAATGAATCGGGTATTCAGTTTAGTCTAAATCCAAATCCTAATTCTGAATCTTATGTGAGCTTTACAAATACCAATAGTAGTGCACGACTTTACAGAGTGGATATTTATAATGAACCAGAGCTATTGTTAACCAATCGAAACGGTTCTGAAATCAATACTGTAGTCCAAAATACATTAAATGGCGCAAAGCTATACATTCAAAATCAGAATTTCTTAAGTCCTAAAATTGAGAAAGTTAGTTTTAGAAATTTGGCTAATTTAAACCCTGATTATGTAATAATTAGTCATCCTCAATTAATGAGGCCTAGCGGAGAGTATAGCAATCCTGTAGCTGCATATTCTGCTTACAGGGCTTCAACTACTGGTGGAGGATATGATACACTTACAGTTGATATAAATCGATTATATAACCAGTTCAATTATGGGGAAATCTCACCTCTAGCTGTTTATAGATTTACTGAATATTTAGTTCAAAATACCAAAGCTAAAATGGTTTTTATAATTGGGAAAGGAACCAATTGGTATCATAATTATTACAGAAGAAATGAAATAACTGATGATTTATACAATGATTTTGTTCCACCCGCAGGTTCACCTGGTTCCGACAATTTATATGGGTTTGATTTAATAGATAATGCCAGAGCATCTATATCCTTCGGCCGTTTAAATGCACATAATAGCCAAATTGTAGCTAATTATTTAGATAAGATAAAGGATATGGAATCTCAGGAATTTGATGATTTGAGAAGGAAACATTTCCTAAATCTTAGTGGTGGGGTTTCTTTTACTGAAGTGAATCGATATATCAATTATATCAACGACTTTGCTAGCGCTGAAATAAGGCCTTATATCGGAGGAGATTATTCTAACCTAACCAAGGAAACTACCCAAGTTGTGGAGTTTATAAATGTATCTGAAGAAATTAATAAAGGAGTTAATTTGATTACTTTCTTTGGTCATTCTAGTCCCAATACTGCAGACATCGATATTGGACTTGTTTCGAACGAAAATTTGGGTTATGAAAATCAAGGGAAATACCCCTTTATTCTAATTAATGGTTGTGATGCAGGGGCTATTTATCAAATCGCTAAAAATGCAGATGTATTTGGCGAAAATTGGATCAACACAGCAAATAAGGGTGCTTTAGGGATGATTGCTCATTCCTATTTAGGGTTCTCAAATGAATTGAAACGCTACAGCGATATATTTTTTGCAAAGGCATATAACGATTCGGTTTTAATTAATGAACCCATAGGAATCGTTCATAAAGCAATAACAAATTCATACTTGGATATATTTGGTGCCAATCCTTCGCCTCTGTATATCTCTCAGGCACAACAGATGAATTTGATGGGAGATCCCGCATTTAAACTATTTCCTGCTGAAAAGCCTGATTATGAAATAACGGATGAATCATTGGAGGTAGTTTCTTTTGATGGGAATGAAATTGATGCCTTAACTTCTGAATTTGGGATAGATGTGATCATTAATAATTATGGCATAACAGTTGAAGATTCCTTAGCTATTTTAGTGAAAAGAAATTTGCCTAATGGAGAAATAATTGTTCAAGACACACAATATGTGGCACCAGTTTATTATCAGGATACGGTTCAGATTAAAGTAATAAATAATAGGCCAGAAAGTTTTGGACAAAATATATTTGAAGTTATAATTGATCCTGCTGGCAAAGTAGATGAACTCAACGAAAATAATAATACAGCTCAGATTGAATTCTTCATTTCCTTAGGTACAACACTTAATTTATATCCCTACAATGATGGAATAATAAATAATCAAAATATTACCTTAAAAACACAATCAATTGATTTAAAGTCGCCTGTACGAGATTTTTTATTTCAATTAGATACTGTTCCTACTTTCAATAGTCCATACTTACAATCTCAAACCATAAATGCGAGAGTAATAGCAGAATGGCAGGTATATTTATTGGCTGTAGAGGATCAGAATTATTACTGGAGAAGCAAATTTGCAAACCCTCAAGCAGGTGAATTAGATGAATGGTCGAATTCAAACTTTGTTTACAATTCAAATTTAGCTCAAGGTTGGCGTCAGAATTCTATTAATCAGATTTCAAAAAATAATATTGAAGGGATTACCATTTCAAATACATGGAGCTTTGAAGAAAATAACTTTGACTTAAGTGTTGTAGCTCCTGCTAATAGTCAAACAGATAATATCAGTATTAAAATCAATGGGAATGAATATGCCACTTTTGGTAGTCAGTTGGGGCCTTGTGCTATAAATACACTTAATTTAGTAGCATTTGATAAATCAACTGGCGTGCCTTATGTAATCCTATCGAATGGAAGTTTTGATGTGTTAGATCCCTTATCATGTGGGATTAGACCACAAGTCATTAATCAAATTAGAAATGAACAATTAGCACAACCGGAAGAGTATTTTAAGAAATATTTTGATGAATTAGCTGAAGACGACTTTGTATTGATTAGTTCTTATGATAGTGTAGCATGGAATGTGTTACGAGCTAATAATAGAACAGAATTATTGAACTTAGGTGCTTCTTCATCAGCAATAGATAATTTACAAAATGGAGAGCCTTATATATTATTGGGAAGAAAAGGTGCAGGAGAGGGTAATGGGATTGAAGTTTTGGCTGATGCCAATAGTACTACTTCAACTAAACAACAAACTATTAACTTGGATGATATAATAAATGCGCGTTTTGAATCAGGAAGTATAGTTTCTAGAATTATAGGTCCAGCAAAATCTTGGGATCTATTAGATGCTAATTTTATTAATGTTGAAGCATCTGATATAATTAGAATTGATGTATTTGGAATTGATACTTTATCCAATCAAGCATTATTATTCTCGGATGTGAACCTACCGCTTAATATATCGAATATAAATGCAGAATTATATCCTCAATTAAGATTGAGAATTAATTTTTCTGACCCTACAAATTTAACACCTGCTGAACTCACTAATTGGGAAGTGACACATACTGAAGTACCTGATATTCTAATTTTACCAACTCAAGATACAGAAGAAATGAGAGCAGAATTGGCTGAAGGAGAAGTATATAATGCTTCATTTCAATTATTCAATGTTACTCCTAATGATTTTGATGACCCTATAATTTTAAATCGTGAGATATTTAACCGTGAAAGTAGACAGACTTTCAATGAAAAGATACAGTTTCCTGCTTTACTCAGCGAATCAGATACCACATTTAGCCTAGGTATTAATTCTGAAGCAAAAGTAGGTGAGAATGATTTAATCTTGAAACTGAATGATAATAACTCATATAGTGAGAAAAGATTTAGTAATAATCTGCTTAATTATAATCGATTATTCATGGTGCAGAAAGATTCACTTCCACCATTGATTGAAGTTACTTTTGATGGAATTAGTATTCTAGATGGTGATATAGTATCACCTCAACCATTTATTCAAATTGAATTAAAAGATGAAAATCAACTCATTCAGAAAAAGGATACTACTGGAATTGAAATGGAATTACTAGAACAGTGTGAAGGATGCTTGCCACAGAGAATTAACTTTTCAAGCCCTAATGTTGAATGGATTCCAGCATCAGAAGAAAATGCTTTTACCATAAATTACCAACCCAATCCTTTAGAAGATGGAAATTATCAATTAAGAGTTCGAGCAACTGATGCTAGTGAGAATACAGCAGGAGAAGAGCCTTACAAGGTACGCTTCGAAGTAGTTAATGCATCTACTATCACAAATTTTTATCCTTATCCTAATCCATTTTCTACCAGCACACGCTTTGTTTTTACCTTAACAGGTAGCGACTTACCTCAAGAAATTAAAATTCAAATTTTAACGGTAACAGGTAGGGTAGTAAGAGAAATATTACAAGATGAAATCGGGCCTATTCATATCGGAAATAATATAACTGATTATGCTTGGGATGGAAAAGATGAATTTGGTGATCGATTAGCAAATGGTGTTTATCTCTACCGAGTATTAGTACGTAAAGATGGAGCTTTTATGGAACAGAGAGCAACAGCGGGTGATAAAGCATTTACAAAAGGATACGGGAAGCTTTATATTTTAAGATAATGTTCATTCAACATAAAATTATTTTGAGTTGTTAACACTATTTAACACAAATCGTAGTTGGTAATATACCTTAGTAGTTAATTTGCATAAAAATTATTCTAAAAGAACTATGATGAAGAAAGCACTATCAATTTTAACCACTTTTTATTTACTTTCTATTTCTCTGTCTCTAGCTCAGGGGGTAGAATTTTACACTAACGATGATGGAGATAAACATATTTGGGGGGAATTTCCAGTTCATCAATTACAAGAGGATACTACTTATTCAACTTGGTTTAACAAAGGCTATGAGAAATTCTCATTAGAGCAAAAAGAGTTAGAATGGAATAAAAAACTACAGAACAAAGAAGTAGACATTTATTTAGGAACTTGGTGTGGAGATAGCCAGGAGTGGGTACCTCAATTTCTTAAACTTTGGGATGAATTAGGTTTAGAAAGGGATCAACTGAGATTCATTGCTCTTCATAGTTCTGATGAAAAATACAAACAAGGACCTAATGGAGAAGAAAAGGGCTTAAATATTCACCGTGTACCTACCTTTATTTTTAAAGAAGATGGAAATGAAATTGGTAGAATAGTAGAATCGCCAAGTACAGATTTATTAACCGATGTTGCTCAGATAGCATTGGGATATCCGTCAGCACCTAATTATAAAGGAGCTACTTATTTTCTTGATCTTTTTGATAAAATGACTTTGGATGAGGTTTACGAAGATATCCAAAATATTTATAATACAGCTTATTATAAAGTAGGTAGATCTGCAGAGTTGAATACCTTGGGTAAGGTATTAAAAGCTGGGGGAAAAAATAAAGAAGCCTTACTTATTTTTCAACTCAATACCTATTATCACTCCTCAGTATGGTATACTCATAATAGTTATGCAGAGCTTTTGACAGAAATGGAGAATTATTCAGAAGCAGTTAAAGCTTATGAGAAAGTAATATCCATATATCCTGATAATGAGAAAGCTAAAGCAGAATTAGAAAGGATTAAACCTTTGATCAATGAAGATTAAAGAGAGAATACACCTGATTGATTTTTATAAAGGCTGGTTTGATAATCTTTTCTTTAAGATTTTATTAATTGTTATATTTCTACTGAACTGTAATAGAAATCTTTACAGCCAAAATAAATCTAATTGCTGTTCTATTAAAATTCAGCAAATTGAACTAAATGATTCAATACTTGTAAAAGAGATTGATTTACTGCTTGATTATATGAATAGCCGTGATTCACTATTCAATCAAGGCTTTGGTTACATCAGGGTTAATACATTTCCGAATTATAACTTCAATCCAAATTCTGATACTGTTTTTCAATATATGTTATATCCAGAAGTTAATACCTTCGATAGAAAAGATATTGATTCGCTTTTTCCGAAATATTATAGTTTTGTAGAAGGAAGGGTAGTACTTATTTATTCTTCTGCTTTAGAAAGAATGACTAATTATAGTATTGATAAGCAGAGTAAGGAAGATTTTTTGAATCTAATGAGAAAGCACCAAGTTCCTGCGGAAAACATGATAGGAACTTTACCAAATGGGGAAGAGGTATTATTGAAAAATATACGGTTAAATGATCGAATATGGTGGGGAAGTGAGAGAATGATTACCATTTATAGATCAAAAGTATATGAAGTAAATTACAATCCCGATCCTTATCACTAAAAGAAAAAAATTCAATTCCATTTAACAACCATAAACCCAAAATAAACTGCTAATAAACCTATTATTATACTTCCAATTCCGTATAAAAGAAACATACCAAATTGACCATTTTGTAGGTAGCTTAAATTTTCAAAAGTAAAGGTTGAAAATGTTGTGTAACCTCCGCAAAAGCCTGCGATAAGTAATAGTTTAAAGTTTAATGATGGGTTTTCTAATTCATAGGCAAGGAAAATCCCTATTAAAAATGAACCTAAAATATTGGCTATTAAAGTACCGAATGGTAAAATTATAGATAAATACTTTTGAGAAATTAAAGCTGTACCATAACGAGCAATACTACCTAATGCTCCACCTAAACCTACTAATAGTAAATTTTTTATCATTTTGAGGCATATTTACGTTTCCATTGATCACGATCATACACTAATTTACCTGCGGAATTCCATTCTTGGTTAATGTAGGGCTCAAAGTTTTTATCGAAAGGATCACGACCGTATTGAATGGTTTTTTTCCTTCTTCTTCTTAAATCATAATATTCAACCCATAAGCCTACTTTTTCATCAAATCTGTACTCACCTTGTACAGCTACTTGACCATTTTCATGAAAGTAAAGATAGGTCCCCTCTTTTTCACCATGTTCAATAGGAATTACTTCTTTTACCCGTTCTCGCTTTTCCTCATCATAATAGGTGATTTTAGAGTCAATAGGCCAACCCTTAAAATAGGTTAATTTATCTAATAAGATCCCGTTATTGTCATAGCGCATCCATCTGCCGTGTTTTAGCCCATTCCAGAACATCCCTTTTTCAATTACTACCTCATCCTTTAATTTTTGGTATGGTCCATGTAAAATTCCAGCAAATTTCGGGTCTGCGTTTTTAGTACTTCTGATTTCTTTTCTTTGAAAATCATACCAATAGAAATCTCGGACATATGGGTCGGGTTCCACAAATTCTTTTTTTAAGTAATTAAAGAGTTCACGAGTTACATTATTTCCATAACCTGAAAGCGTATAGCTCTTTCGAGTTTTCTTATCATAATAGAAGTTTCTTTTTGGTTTTTCTTCTTTCTTTTCTTCTTTGTCTTCTTCCTCTTCTTGTTCCGTGCTTAAGTCTATGGTAACAGGAGCTCCATCTAAAAATTGGAAAGTTTTTTTGATGGTGTCAGCTGGAGTTGGGATAGTATCCTGTGAAGCTTCTTCTTTTTTATCCTGCGCGATTAGTATAGTGGATAATGAGATGAAAAAAATTGATATGAGTAAGAATTTCTTCATATAGCCATTAACGAAAACAGCCCGAAGTTATTGAAAATTCCGGGCTGTCTCTAATAATTATTAATTTTTCAATTACGAATTCCTAATTATTTTTCCATCATTTCAACGCTACGGTTAATAAAGTCAGTCAAGTCTTTACCATTTAACATGTTTTGCGATAATAGCGCTAAATCATAGTTCTGCTTTGCAATATTTTTTTGCTCCTCTTCTTTTTCAGCTTTCAATATTTTGGAAGCCATCTTATGATTTGCATTCACAGTTAAATTATACTGATCTGGCATTCCACCCATGAAAGGCATTCCACCTCCAGTTTGCTGCATATCTTTCATTCTTCTCATAAATTCTGGCATTGTCAGTGATACTGGTAATTCATCAGGCGATAATGCTTCTACTGCAACCGTCATCAATTGATTATTGATGGCTTCTTCAAAAATCTTTTTAAGCTTTTCTTTTTCATCTTCAGAAAGAACGCTTTCTGCTTTTTCATCCTTGTCAATTAACTTGTCTACAATATCAGCATCCACACGCTTGATATTTGTTTTCTCTAGTTTTTGTTCTAATTGATTGATGAAATGGGCATCAATTGGGCTATCTAATAAAACAACATCATAGCCTTTTTTCTGTGCTGAGTTAATGTATGCATGTTGCTTATCAGGATTTGAAGCATAAAGTATAGTCACATTCCCATCTTTATCGGTCTGATTACCAGCAATGCTTTCTTTATATTCATCTAAAGTGAAATATTTATCCTGTTCAATGCTTTGTAATAAGCAGAATTTCTTCGCTTTGTCATAGAATTTGTCATCACTCATCATTCCATACTTCACAAATAAGCCAATGCTTTCCCACTTCTCTTCAAATGATTTTCTATCATTTTTGTAAAGTTCAGCTAATTTATCCGCTACTTTTTTGGTGATGTGATTATTGATTTTCTTTACATTACTATCTGCTTGTAAGTAGCTTCTAGAAACGTTAAGAGGAATGTCAGGAGAGTCGATAACTCCATGCATTAACATCAAGAATTCAGGAACAACATCTTTTACTTCATCAGTAATAAATACTTGACGAGAATATAGCTGAATTTTATTCTTCTGAATATCAAAGTCATTCTTGATTTTAGGGAAGTATAAAACTCCTGTTAAGTTGAACGGATAATCAACATTTAGATGAATCCAGAATAAAGGATCTTCACTGAATGGATATAATTCTTTGTAAAAGTCTTTGTATTCCTGATCCGTTAAGTCTGCAGGTGCTTTTGTCCAGATTGGAGTAGTATTGTTGATTACCTTTGGTTTCTTTACCTTTTTCTCTTTGGCATCATCTCCTTCCCCTTCTTTTACTGTTTCTTCTGTTTCTCCAAATATGATTGGGATTGGTAAGAATTTACAATACTTGGTAAGAATTTCATTGATTCTGTATTCTTCTAAAAACTCTTTTGAATCATCATTAATGTGTAGGATGATTTCAGTCCCTCTTTCTTTCTTGTCACCCTCTTTTAATTCAAATTCAGTACTTCCATCACAAGTCCAATGAGCTGGTTTAGAGTCCTTTTCTCTTGATAAGGATATAATTTCTACTGTATCTGCCACCATAAAAGCAGAATAGAAACCTAAACCGAAGTGACCTATTATTCCAGATCCTTCACCTTTTTCTTTATATTTTTCTACGAATTCGGTGGCACCAGAAAAGGCAATCTGGTTAATATATTTTTTGATTTCTTCACCTGTCATACCGATACCTTTATCGATGACATGCAAAGTCTTTTTCTTTTTATCTATCTTGATTTCGATGCTAAGATCACCTAAATCACCCTCATATTCGCCTAAAGTACCTAGGCTTTTAATTTTTTGAGTAGCATCTACTGCATTTGAAACTAACTCACGTAGGAATACCTCATGATCAGAGTATAAAAACTTCTTTATTATCGGGAAAATATTTTCCGAATGAATCGAAATACTACCTTTCTCTTGCATTTTGTTTACTGTTTTGATTACAAACTCGCAAACCTCAATAGTTATTCCATTTGAATTTTTATGATCATTTGCTGTCAGCTTGTCATAAATTTTGAATTGGAAAATGTCAACTATGAAAAAATAGCATTATTGTTAATTCACAATCAAAAAAAATGCCTCTCTAAATAGAGAAGCATTTTATATATTTTTCTTTATAGCTCCTTATTATCTCAACCTATCCATAGATCTTACAAGCCTTTCATCTTTTCTGATAAAACGAACAGCTAATGAATTGAATACTAGCGCTATGGCTGGGAGAAAAAGCCCGTAATTATAAGCTCCAGCTATACCTGGTAATACATTGCCTTCTGCTTGTGTAGTCCAATATGCAGATAAACCTAAAGCCGTACCGATTAAGATTGAATTCAGAGTTGAGAGCATAATCTGTCTCATTCTATTTTTATACATTCCAATGGCAATGAAAGCAACTAATGAACCTAAAAGTCCTAAAATTCCAGCAACAGCATATGGCATAAATTCTTGTTCTTCTCCTTGTTCTGGAATATTGGAAGTTTCTAATGCAAAAGCAGTAATCGTATAGGTAGCACCGGTTTCAGTATCCACTTTTTGCCATAAAGGTGAAAAAAGGAAAACTAGCATTGCTAACGCAACTATCAGTAAAAATATAGTTTGTATTCTTTGAAGCATCTAAAAATCTGTTTGATTATTTAATTGCAAATATACAGTAAAAAATACTTTAGCAAATGTAACAACACTAAAATAGAACTTAATTCTACATTTGATTTCAATATTTAAACCACCCTAGCTTTTGTTAGTTATGCATTATAAATGACTAACTAATATCATGTATGGTGAAATTATTTTATTTTGTATTAGTATTTTTAGTCCCCTTTCAAATCAGTAAGATGACAATATTTAACTTTAATAAGAATTCTGATTTATCTAATTGGTATGTGGTAGATGATAAAGTTATGGGTGGTGTTTCCGCTGGTTCTATCAGAATTAATGAAGAAGGGTATGCAGTTTTTAAGGGAGATGTTTCCTTAGAGAACAATGGTGGGTTTTCATCTGTCAGATACCGATTTCCTAAAATCGAGTTAACAGATTTTACAAAAGTTAAAATTAAATTGAAAGGTGATGGTAAAAATTACCAGTTCAGAATAAAGGCAAATTCAAATGATTATTATTCTTATACATTTACTTTTCAAACGACAAACAATTGGGATATTATCGATATTCCACTAAGCAGTATGTATCCTGTTTTTAGAGGTAGAAGACTTAATATGCCTAACTTCAATCATTCATCTGTTTCAGAGGTAACCTTTTTGATTGCAAATAAGAGGAATGAAAAATTTGAATTACTAATAGACAGTATTGAGTTGATTTAAATAGAACTTTTCATCTTCTTTTTCTTTATTATATCTTAAATGAATGTAACAACTGTTACTATCCTAATATTTGAATGTGCGTTACTTGCATCATAGTTTTACAAAAATTAGAAATAAATGAAAAATTCAAATATAACAATTATTGACGTAAGGTCAGAAGGAGAATTTGTAATGGGACATGCTCAAGGAGCAATAAATATTCCCTTAAATGAGATAGAAGATAAAGCTGAGGAAATTAGCAGGATCGATGGAGAAATAGTATTATGCTGTGCATCAGGAAATAGAAGTGGAATGGCACAAAGCATTTTACAATCCAAAGGTATAGATTGCCACAACGGAGGTTCATGGTTTGCGGCTGAAAATTATGCAATGGCATTATGAGTTTTTTAAGAAAATTATTCGGTTTAGGTCCTAAAGCTGATTTTAAAACATTAGCTGAAGAAGGGGCTATCATTCTGGATGTTAGAACAAAAGGGGAGTTTAAACAAGGTCATATAAAGAATGCTAAAAACATTCCTGTAGAGACTTTGGCTTCTAATATTTCTCAATTAAGAGATAAAGAAAAAACAATAATCACTTGTTGTGCATCAGGAATGAGGAGTAGCAGAGCTAAAAGTATATTAAAAGCGAATGGTTATGAAAACGTTTTTAACGGTGGTGCGTGGACTTCACTAAATAGAAAATTAATATGATTAAAGCGATTTGGAATACTCCCTGGACTTTTATGCGATGGCTAAGATTGCTTATAGGTATGTATTTATTAGTAACAGCTTATCTGGAATGGGATTTCATGGCATTAATAGTGGGAGGATTATTCACTTTTCTAGCTTTGTTGAATCAAGGATGTGGTAGTGGCAGTTGTGCTGTGCCCAAAAAATAAATAAAAAAAGCCAGTAGTTTTCTGGCTTTTTTATTTTGTAAAAATCGACAAAATAACTAAAATTTATGAAAGAATTTTGGAATGAAAGATATGCTCAGGATACGTTTGTTTACGGAACTGAGCCCAATGAATTTCTCCGTGACAATTTAAAAAAAATGGAAGCAGGTAAGATTATTCTTCCATGCGATGGTGAAGGTAGAAACGCAGTTTTTGCTGCACTTTTAGGTTGGCAAGTGAATGCATTTGATTTTAGCTCATCAGCAAAAGCTAAAGCAAATAAACTTGCAAAAGAGATGAATGTGTCTCCTCATTATGAAACTGCAGATATTCATGAAAAGGAGTATCCGGAAAATTCAGCTAATGTAGTGGCTCTCATTTACGCTCATTTTCCTGAAGAATTAAGAAAGCTTGCTCATCAAAAAGCCATAAAATGGTTGAAGCCTGGAGGGAAAATAATATTGGAAGCTTTTAATCCAGATCAAATCAATAATAATTCTGGAGGACCCAAAAATGTAGAGATGTTATATACAAAAGAAATCCTTAAAGAAGATTTTAAAGATTTAAATATAGAATTGCTGGAAATTACAGAAACACATTTAACAGAAGGAAAATATCATGAAGGAAAAGCTGATATTATCCGCTTAATTGCAACTAAACCTTAACAATAAATAAAAACTATCAATTATGGATACTGAAATCTTAGCAAGAATACAGTTTGCCTTTACAGTGGCCTTCCATTACATCTATCCACCTTTAAGCATTGGATTAGGAGTAATATTAATCATTATGGAAGGGATGTACTTGAAAACAAAAAAAGAGTTATATCATAAAATGACCCGTTTTTGGGTTAAGATTTTTGCTCTCATATTCGGAATTGGAGTAGCTACTGGAATTGTAATGGAGTTTGAATTCGGAACGAATTGGGCAACCTATTCACGCTATGTCGGAGATATATTTGGTTCTGCTTTAGCTGCTGAGGGTTTATTTGCTTTTGCACTAGAATCAGGATTTCTTGGGGTATTGCTTTTTGGATGGAATAGAGTTTCACCCGTTGTTCATTTTATTTCTACTATTGGAGTTGCTTTTGGTTCTATGTTTTCAGCTGTTTGGATAGTGGTAGCCAATAGTTGGCAACAAACCCCTGCTGGTTTTAAAATAGTGGGAGAGGGTTTAAACCAAAAGGCAGAAATTACTGATTTCTGGGCAATGGTATTTAATCCATCATCAGTAGATAGACTTTCTCATGTTATTATAGGAGCCTTTCTTGCCGGAGCGTTTTTAGTACTCTCAGTAAATGCATATTACATTTTAAAAGGAAAATTCCTTGAAATAGCAAAACCAGCTTTTAAAATCGCATTGGTTGTAGCAATGATTTCTTCTTTAGCACAATTATTTACTGGGCATAATTCAGCTGATGGTGTTGCAGAAAATCAACCTGCAAAACTTGCTGCATTTGAAGGTCATTATCCTAAAAGTGAGGTGGCAGATTTATATTTATTCGGTTGGGTAGATCACAAATCTAAAGAAGTTGTAGGCATTAAAATACCAAAAGGTCTAACGTTTCTAATCCATCAGGATTTTACTACCCCAGTCAAAGGTCTCGATGCTTTTCCTGAAGATGAAATTCCTACTCAGGTGAACGCAGTTTTTCAATTTTATCACCTTATGGTAGCTATTGGTATGTTACTAATTGGCTTAAGTTTATTTGCAGGCTTCTTGTGGTGGAGAGGAAAATTATTTCAATTTAGATGGCTTATGTGGGTATTCGTTTGGGCAGTGTTTTTACCCCAGATTGCTAATCAGGTAGGGTGGTTTGCCGCTGAAATGGGAAGACAGCCTTGGGTGGTTTATGGATTATTGAAAACTTCTGATGCCTTATCTCAAGCAGTTACTGCTAATCAGGTTTTATTCTCATTAATTTTATTTTTCTTCGTTTACTTATTGCTCTTTCTATTATTTATATATCTACTTAATAAGAAAATTCAGCACGGACCGTATGATGAGAAAATGGAAGACCAAAGGCCGCATCAAACTGCTAGTGTACCTGATTTCAACTAATCAAATTATCAATCAATCTTAATTTTAATAAGCTAAAAATATGGATACTTTTATCGGACTTGAATATAATATTTGGTGGTTTTTGCTGTTGGGAGCAGTGGTAACGGGTTATGCGATCCTGGATGGTTTTGATATTGGTGTTGGAGCTATTCATCTCTTCTTAGGAAATAGGGAAAATAGAAAAATTGCAATAAATGCAATTGGCCCCGTTTGGGATGGAAATGAAGTTTGGCTTGTAATTACAGGAGGAGTCTTATTTGCAGCTTTTCCTCCTGTTTACGCTACACTTTTTTCAGGTTTATATATCCCGCTGATGTTGTTTTTGGTCATGATTATCTTTAGAGCAGTGTCAATCGAATTCAGAGGGAAAGAACCGATGGTGTGGTGGCAGCAAACTTGGGATATCGCTTTTTCAGTTGCCAGCATTATTATGGCACTTGCTTTAGGTATGGTATTAGGGAATGTACTGCAGGGTCTGCCAATTGATGAAACAGGAGAGTTCACTCATAAAACTGATTTTAATTTTATCAATCCATTTTCTCTATTAACTGGTGTGACCACTTTAGGTTTATTTATGCTTCATGGAGCTCTTTATTTGGGAATGAAAACTGAAGGTAAGCTTTATGACCAATTAGGTTTAATAATAAAAAATAGTACTGTATTTTTTATTTTAGCAGCGTTACTGTTAAGCTTTTACACATTACTATACGTACCCCATTTAACTGATCAAATTAAAGAACAAGAATGGATGTTTTTCTTGCCTGTGGTTCTAGTATTATTAATGGCTAATATTCCTCGTCAGGTAAGCAAAAGGAATTATGGATATGCTTTTATTTCTTCTACTGGAGTGATTTCAGCATTATTAGTAATTGGAGCAGTAGGGCTTTTTCCTTCTATGCTTCATTCTACTATTGACCCTGCTTATAGTTTAACACTTTATAATGCTTCTGCCTCTGAAAAATCATTAGGTATAATGCTTACCATTGCAATGATTGCTGTACCCTTAGTTGCGATATACACAGGCTTTGTTTTCTGGACATTCCGTGGCAAAGTTAAAATTGACGAGCATAGTTATTGATTTTATCTATAACTATATATAGAAAATCGTCTTAATCGATTGTTGGAACACTAATTTTATAGTGTATTTTTGTATAGAATCAAATTTTTTAAACCATAAAGTAATGAAAAGAATAATTCCAATAGTATTATTATTCGTCATGAGCATGTTTACAGCATGTAAAAATGAAGGTGAGAAGACTGCAGAAGCAGATGCTTATTCTGGTGCTACTAAGAAGAGTGAATCTGCAATGAAGGCGAGCCAATTAACTGATTGGTGGCCAAATAGATTAGATTTATCAATTTTAAGGCAAAATTCTGAGTTGTCGGATCCTATGAATAAGGATTTTGATTACAAAGAAGCTTTTCAAAGCTTAGATTACTATGCGTTGAAGCAAGACATTGCTAAAGTACTTAAAGATTCTAAAGATTGGTGGCCTGCAGATTATGGTCATTATGGACCTTTTATGATTCGTATGGCATGGCACAGTGCAGGTACTTACCGAACTGGAGATGGTAGAGGTGGATCAAGATCTGGTCAACAGAGATTTGCTCCTATTAACAGCTGGCCTGATAATGCTAATTTAGATAAGGCAAGAAGATTATTATGGCCTATCAAGCAAAAATATGGTAACAAAATTTCTTGGGCAGATTTAATGATCTTAACAGGTAATGTTGCCCTAGAGGATATGGGATTTGAAACCATCGGGTTTGCTGGTGGTAGAGAAGACGTTTACGAGCCTGAATTAGATGTTTATTGGGGATCTGAAGAGAAATGGTTAAGTGATAAAGAACGTTATTCTGGAGATAGAGAATTGGAAGATCCTCTAGCAGCTGTACAAATGGGGTTAATTTATGTAAACCCAGAAGGACCAAACGGAAATCCTGATCCAGTATTGGCTGCATACGATATCAGACAAACATTTGGAAGAATGGGTATGAATGATGAAGAGACTGTTGCTCTAATTGCAGGAGGTCACACATTAGGAAAAGCCCATGGAGCTGGTCCAGCTGATAATGTGGGTGAAGCACCCGCTGCAGCAGATATGGAGGAGCAAGGTTTCGGATGGAAAAGTTCTTACAAATCAGGTAAAGGTAAAGATGCTATAACTTCAGGTTTAGAAGTAACATGGACTGATACTCCTGCAAAGTGGAGTCATAGCTATTTAACAAGTTTATTTGAAAATGAATGGGAGCTAACTAAGAGCCCGGCAGGCGCTCATCAGTGGGTGGCTAAAGATCCTAAAGTGATGGTGCCCGATGCGCATGACCCAAATAAAAAGCATAAGCCAGCAATGTTTACAACTGACTTATCTTTAAGATATGATTCAGGTTTTGCAAAGATCTCTCGTGAGTTTTTAGAAAACCCTGATTTATTTAATAAAGCGTTTGCTAAAGCTTGGTTTAAATTAACCCATAGAGATATGGGACCTAATTCTACTTATTTAGGACCTGAAGCTCCTGAAGAAGATTTCATCTGGCAAGATCCTGTTCCAGAAGTTAATCATCCTTTAATTAATGCTTCAGATATTGCTAGCTTGAAAAATGATATCCTTAATTCTGGATTAAGTATCAGTGAAATGGTTACTACTGCTTGGGCATCTGCTTCAACTTACAGACATTCAGATAGGAGAGGTGGCGCAAATGGTGCACATATCCAATTAGCACCAATGAAAGATTGGGAAGTTAATAACCCAGAGCAATTACAAAAAGTATTAGGTACTTTAAGAAATATTCAGGGAGAATTTCACAAAACTTCAGGTGCTAAGAAAGTATCTATGGCTGATCTTATTGTATTAGCAGGTGCTGCCGGTATTGAGAAAGCTGCTGCTAATGCTGGATATGATGTTGAAGTACCTTTTACTCCTGGCCGTATGGATGCCAGACAAGAAGATGTTGATGTGGCTTCAATGAATTTATTAGAGCCAATGGCAGATGGATTTAGAAATTATCTAAAAACTAGATACAGTGTTTCTACTGAGGAGTTATTAATTGACAAGGCTCAATTGTTAAGATTAACTCCACCAGAAATGACGGTATTAATTGGAGGTATGAGAACATTAGGAGCTAATTATGATGGTTCAGAGCATGGTGTTTTCACTGACGATAAAACAAAATTAACGAATGATTTCTTTGTGAATCTTTTGAGCATGAGCACTGAGTGGGATGCTACAGATGATACAAAAGAACAGTTCATTGGAAAAGACAGAGAAACTGGAGAGCAAAAATATACAGCAACTAGAGCAGACTTAGTATTCGGTTCACATTCTGAATTAAGAGCTTTAGCTGAGGTGTATGCACAGTCTGATTCAAAAGAGAAATTTGTGAATGACTTTGTCGCATCATGGGACAAAATAATGAAGTTAGATAGATTTGATTTAATCTATCAGTAATCAATTAGTGGTTATTGTTTTTAGAAAAGCCGAGCTGAAAAGTTCGGCTTTTCTTATATTCGGCCATTTTAAAATCAAAATAAATGAAAATAATAATTGCTTCTCAAAATCCAGTAAAAATTGAAGCTACTAAAATAGCTTTCCAAAAAATGATAGATGATGATTTTTCATTTGAAGGTATTAACGTTCCTTCCAATGTAAGAGATCAACCCATGGATCATAAGGAAACATTACTAGGAGCAAAAAATAGAGCTCAAAATGCAAGAGATAATAAGCCTAATGCTGATTATTGGGTAGGCATTGAGGGAGGGATTCATAATGATGAATTCGGTATGCAAGCTTTTGCTTGGATAGTTATCTTATCTAAAACGAAGAATAGTCAAGCGCAAACTGCAGTGTTTTATCTACCTGAACCAATTGCAGAAATGGTAAACAATGGTATTGAATTAGGCGAAGCGGATGATATTTACTTTAAAAGAAGTAATTCAAAGCAAAAAGATGGAGCAGTCGGAATTTTAACCAATGGATTAATAGATAGAACACAATACTATGAACATGCTATAATTATGGCTTTAATTCCATTTCAAAATAAACGGTAATTTTAGTTTGTTTTTAGCTTTTACTCTTTTATTTTTATAAGAAAAACTATGAATTCTTATATAACCTTGTTGTTCTTTTTCATCTCAATTTCGCTTGGATTCTCACAGGAGCAAGTAAATTTGACTATTAGAAGTAATAAGGGGCTATCCAAAGAATATTTGCTAATCCTTCAGAATGAAACTTATGCTTTTAGCCCGGATCAAAAGGAATATGTATTTTCATTAACAGTTTCTGAACCCGAATTTGGAGCGCTTATTACACCAAACAATAGATCATATACATTTTGGTACGATGGGGGTGAGGTTGAAGTGTTTTTTGAACAGAATATTTTTAGTAAAGAATTAATAGTAAGTGGATCAGAAAGTCATAAAATTTTTGAAAAGTTTGATTATAAAGATCCATATCCCAAATTCAAAGAGGTTTTCATTTCAAACTTAAATTCAATAGTTGCCTTAAATTACATAGATCGGTATTACAGATTTATGGATTTCACAAAAGCTCAATTTAAAGAGCTTTATCAGCTTATTCCAATAGCAAGGCGTTCAGAAATACCTAATTTCAATGCATATATAAATAGTTTAGAAAAGAGAAAAATCGAGCTGAAAGCTGAAATTATTGATTTTACTGGGTTTGACAAAGAAGGGAATTCTATTAGCACTAAAGATTTTCGTGGTCAATATCTATTGATAGATATAGCCGCTTCATGGTGTGGACCCTGTTGGAAGGCTTTTCCCTATTTAATTGAAGTGAAGGAAGAATTTAGTGAAGTGCAATTTATTACACTTAATGAAGATAGTGCTATAGATAGATGGACCTCTTTAGCTGAGAAGAATAATTTATCAATAAACTGGCCAGTGATATGGACGATTGAGGGTGATAAAAAAGAGTTGCTACTTCAATATAAGATTCAATCATATCCAACTTATTTATTGGTTGATCCAAAAGGGATTATTGTTGAAAGATGGGAAATTTCTTCTCAAGAAGTACTGAAAGCTAAATTGAAAAAACATATTAATAGAGGTTCTTGAAATAGTATAATCAGTGGATTTAGCTTAGAACCTTTGATTAAATGTGAAGTCGGTTGTTTATTTAATATAGTAACATTTGTTACGCCTGATAGATATTGTACTATCTACTTTTGTCTTAAAATTAACAGATAGACAATATGACATTAATAGAAATAATTGGTTTTTTAAGTGCGGCTATAATTGGCATCTCTTTAGGCTTAATCGGTGGAGGAGGTTCTATCCTTACTGTACCTGTATTAGTTTATTTACTTGGAATTAATCCTGTTACAGCCACTGCCTATTCATTATTCATTGTAGGTTTTAGTTCTTTAGTAGGGGGATTAAATTATGCTAAAAAAGGATTAGTAAATTATAAAACAGGTATAGTATTTACAATTCCAGCTTTCATTTCAGTTTATTTAACGCGTTTACTTCTAGTACCAGCTTTACCAGAATCATGGTTTTACATTGGAGGATTAGAAATCACAAGATCAATTGGGATTATGGTGATTTTTGCGATTTTAATGATTGCAGCATCATACTCTATGATTAAAGGAAAGAAAAAAGTAGCAGAAGAGGCTGAGGAGGAAGCAGGAGAAACCGTTCAAAAATTTAATTACCCATTAATTATTGTAGAAGGAATCGTAGTAGGAGCATTGACAGGTTTAGTTGGTGCAGGTGGAGGATTCTTAATTATTCCTGCACTAGTAGTATTGGCTAAGTTACCAATGAAAGAAGCAGTAGGTACGTCATTATTAATTATTGCTGCTAAATCTTTAATTGGTTTCATTGGTGATATTCAATCTGGTGGAGAAATTGACTGGGTATTTTTAGCAATATTTACAGTAATTGCTGGTTCTGGTATATTTATCGGTTCTTATCTATCGAATTTAATAGATGGTCAAAAACTGAAAAAAGGCTTTGGATGGTTCGTTTTAATCATGGGTTCTGTCATGATTATAAAAGAACTATTCATGTGATTGGATTCTAATGTTGTTTAATAAAAAGAGCTCTTCTGAGCTCTTTTTTTGTTTCATAGATTCTGTAACTACTATGTAACCAATGTTACTATCCTATTATGCTACTTGCCGTAAACAATACTGAATCAAAAAGAAAAATTGAAGATATGAATATTAAGCATTTTTATGATGACGCTTTAGCACAAGGTTCTTTCGCAATAGAAAGTGAAGGGCAAGTAGCTTTAGTAGACCCATCAAGAGATATTCAAGAATATATAGATTTTGCTAATGATCATAATGGTAAAATTGTAGCAGTTTTTGAAACTCATCCTCATGCAGATTTTATCAGTAGCCATTTAGAATTACATAACAAATTCGGTGCTAAAATATACGTGAATGAGAAAGTAGGAGTGAGTTACGATTTTTCACCATTAGGTCATGGAGAAGAAGTTAAAATAGGTAAAGTTACTTTCAGAGCACTATTTACTCCAGGTCACTCTCCAGATCATAATTCATATTTATTATTGGATGAAAATGGTGAACAAAAAGCTGTATTTACTGGTGATTCATTATTTGTAGGAGATGTTGGTCGTCCCGATTTAAGAGAAGGTGCTGGTAACATTCAAGTAAGTAAAAAAGAATTAGCTGGAATGATGTATGATACAGTAAACGATGTGTTTGCTGATCTAGCTGATGATACTATTGTATATCCTGCTCACGGTCCTGGTTCACTTTGCGGTAAAAATATGAGTAGCGATTTAAGTAGTACTATCGCAAAAGAGAAAGAAAATAACTGGGCGTTTCAAATTAAAGAAAAAGATAAGTTTGTAGATGCTTTTTTAGAAGGACAATCCTTCATTCCTAAATACTTCCCTAACAGTGTGGAAGTAAATAGAAAAGGAGCAGCTTCATTAGAAGAAGCCGTTAAAAATGCAGAGGTTAAAGAAGGATTTGAAATTCCGAGTTCAGCTTTAATAATTGATACCAGAGCAAAAGAAGAATTTAAAAAAGGTCATATAAAAGGGGCCATTAATATACAAAATCAGGAGTCTGATAAGTTTGAAACATGGTTAGGTTCAATAGTAGGTCCAGATGAAGATTACTATCTGGTTGCAGATAATAAGGATGATTTAGAATTTGCAATTTACAGAGCAGCTAAGATTGGATATGAAAATAACTTAGTAGCAGGAGTAATTAATCCAAAAGGTGAGGAAGTAACAGATCCGCTTGTAAATGTGGAGGATTTCAAAAACAATCCGGATGCTTACACTATCATAGATATTAGAAATAAATCTGAGGTAGCGGACGGTAAGTTTTTTGAATCAGCTACAAATATTCCTTTACCAGAATTAAGAGAAAAAGCTGCGGATATTGATACCGAAAAGCCAATCATTGTACATTGTGCTGGAGGGTACAGATCAGCAGCAGGATTTAGTATAGTAAAAAGATTATTACCAGAAGCTAAGGTTTATGACTTAAGTGATGCGGTAAACGACTTTAAATAGTGTTTTAGTTTTTTTTGATTGATTAGTGAAAAAAAGGTGGGCTTAGGCTCACCTTTTTTGTTTTATACCTAAATGTTATGCTTAATAATCAACACCTTGATTTAATGTTTTAAAAAAATAAAAATATTTCACATCCTTTAAAACTTTTCAGAGAGCAGCCGCATCCAAGAATTAAATAAGTCATAACTTGAATATATTAAAATGTATGCGGTGCAAAATGAAGATTTAATATCACAAGCCCAAAGTGGAGACACCTATGCGCAAGGCGAAGTGGTGAGAGAATGGTATCCGCGTATTTATAATTATGCTTTTAAATACTTTGGAGAATCCGATTTAGCTGCTGAAGCCGCTCAGCAAACTTTCATTACCATGCATCATAAAATTGGTCAATTGAAAGAATGTAGCAAGTTTAAATCATGGATTTATACAATAGCTACAAATATTTGCAGGCAAGAAAGCAGAAAAGGTAAAAGACACAGATGGTTAAGTTTTGACCAGCTTTTACCTAAAAAGGAAGAGGATACAAGCCCAGTTTGGGAAGTGTCAAAACCCAGAGATCATAATCCAGAACAGACTTATTTAAGAAGTGAATTAGGTGGCATTTTAAATAAATGCTTACAGCAATTAAGTAAAGACCAAAGAGAGGTTTTGATTATGAAAGAATATGAGGGCTTGAAATTTAGAGAAATAGCAGAGGCTTTAAATGTTTCTGAAAATACCGTAAAGTCTAGACTTTATTATGCTTTCTCACACATGAGAAAACTATTAGCAAAAGAGAATATTACAGAAAATACATTAAAATATGAAAACTGAAGATTGGAAAGCGATGATAATGGATTATCTCTATGATGAGCTTGGTCCTAAAGATAAAACAGCTTTTGAAAACGAATTAAGTCAAAACCCAGACTTAAAAGAAGAATTGGAGGCTTTTCAAAGTACTCAAAATATTATGGGGAGCTGGGAGGATGAAAAGGTAAGTGCACCTCCATTTTTTAATGTATACAAAACCGAGCCACCAAAAAATAGTCAAAATGGGTATAAATGGTTTATTTCAATTGCAGCCTCCTTCTTGATTTTAATGTTAGCTGCAAAATTTACAGGACTCGAAATTTCAAGTCAGGATAATGACTTTAGAATAGCATTTAACCAAAATTCAACTGATCAAAATCAATTAAATCAGCAGGAAGTTCAGAAAATGATGGGCCAGGTATTGGCTAATTATGAACAGAAACTGGAAGAAAAGCGAGTGGAAGATAAGCAAGAGCTAAAAAGCTATTTAGCTAAGCAAAGTAATCAGAACAAAGCAATTATTGATAATTACTTAACCTCATTGCAACAAAATAACTTGCAGTTGATGGAAACCTATTGGAAAGAAAGTAACGAACAACAACAAGTATATACTGAGCAACTATTGTCTGATTTTGCTGAATATGTTCAAGAGCAAAGACAGGAAGATATGGATTATTTGTTTGCTAAAATGGAATTGATGGAGTCAGATAAAGATCTATTTAAAATTGAGACCGGTCAAATGATCAATGCTCTGGCAAGTAATCAATCAGCTGAGGAGGCTTATTAAATAAAGAATTAAAAATTTAAATAAAATAGAGATGAAAAGATATAGTTTAATAGTAGCACTATTCCTTATGGGCATGATCAGCTTCGCTCAAGATATTGACAAAGCTAAAATGAATAAGGATTTGAAAGTTGCTCAAACGGTTTTGAATAGCTTGGTAAATGATAATAGATCTGCTAATTGGGGTAATAATAATGAAGAACAAGCTCAGTACATAGAAGATTATGGAGTGATTTTAACGATGCCAAGAAATAGAGCCTTTGCATTTACAATAGCCCCTGAAATGCCACCTATGCCAGATTTCTCTAACGCAATAGCCAGAAGTTTCGAGGTCATCGAAGATATACGAATTGATATTGAAGATGAAGAATTAGATGAAGAAACAAGGGCCGAAATAGAAGCGGAAAGAGCCGAAAGAAGAGCTGAATTAGCGGAAAGGCAAGCTGAATTAGAAAGAAGAGCTGAAATTGCAATGGAGAGAGCTCAAGTGAAAATTTTGCAAATGGACAGCATGAGAAATGAAAAAATTGCTGAAAATAAAGAACAGGTGATTGAATTTTTACTCGATTACGGACAATTGATTAGTCAGCTTAAAGATTCGGATAAAATTTTAGTTATGGAAAAGGGTCAGGATATGAGATTCTACCGCAACGCTCAAGGTGTTGAGGCAGTAAAATCAAATAGATTGTCTATCGAGGCAAAAGTATCTGATCTAAGAGCTTTTCAAAAAGGTAAGATTGACAGAGAGGAGGCGAAAAGTAGAATCGTGATAAATCAGAAAGCAGAAGTAAAACCACTTGCTAAGGATTTAACTTTGCTTCAAACTATTATGAGAAGGTTATATGCTAAAGACTTATCTGATACTTATTATCTTAATTCAAGAATGCCTTATGATCAGATAGAAGGACTTGGAGTGATCTTTTATATGGATATGGTTTCTTCCATCAGATCTGGAAGTGATTTTTGGAATGTACCTACTCAGGATAGGGAAGACTTAATACAAGAAGAGCGAGATGAGCTTATCAAAAGTTTATATCCGCAATTTGAGGAAGAGTTGATAGATAATATTTTAGAATATGGTAAAAATGTCAATAGCTTAGCTGATGATGAGCAATTAATTTTTAAAGTTGGGATAACGAAATGTACAGATTGTGGAATACCTGAAACCTTGGAATTACAAGTAAAGGGGAAAACTTTGAAAGATTTGAAATCTGGAAAGATAAATCAAAATCAAGCTCTAAATGATTTAAAAGTTATTAAAGGAGCATTGCAATAAAACCTTATTCCATTAGTATCTTTGAGCGTGATAGCGTAAGCTGTCAGGCTCTTTTTATTTCTGGCAATTAATCTCATTAATTAATTTTCCATGCAAAAATTAGATATTCTTTATCTAACCGATTTATATTATAAAGCACAAGGTAGAAATTATTACGAAGAGGATCTTTACATAACTTCTCAGTTGAAAGATTATTTTAATATTTTAATAGGACATCCTCAGCAAGCAATTGATCATATTGATAAAGCTGACTTAATCGTTTTTAGAAATACAGGACCTGTTGTTTATTATCAAGAATATTTTGATCATTTTGTAAATAGTATACAAGTTAAAAATAAGCTAACATTCAATTCATTTGATGGAAAGGCAGATATGAAAGGGAAACAGTATCTTTTGGATTTGTATGCTCAAAATTATCCTGTTATTCCTACTGTTGAAAAGATTGAAGATTTAGATCGTCTCCCTGAGTCTGATCAATATATTATCAAACTTAAAAACGGTGCAGATTCTATTGGGATGCAATCTCTCAGAAAGGAGGAGATAGCCAATGAAAATCTTAATGGTAAAATTATTCAGCCCTATATAGATTTTGAATATGAGCTTTCTTTTTATTTCATTAATAATGAATTTCAGTATGCTTTGTATGCTCCTGACAAACATAAAAGATGGGAATTAATGCCTTATGAACCTCAATCTTTAGAGTTGGATTTTGCTAGCAAGTTTATTGAATGGAATAATATGAAATGCGGCATTCAAAGAGTAGATGCATGTAAATTAAAGGATGGAAGTTTATTATTGGTCGAATTGGAGGATTTGAATCCGTACTTATCCATTGATTTGTTAACAGAAGATAAAAAGCATTTCTTTATTGATAATTTCGTTAAAGCATTATCTGCTTTAAAAGCATAATTTAATGAATTAAAAATGTCAGATATAGATTCTTTTTCAGTCAAAATAAATCCTAATACTAAATTTATTTTCTCTACTTCAGGAAGTGCTAATTCCATCCAAAAACATAATTCTGCTTTGCAGAAATTTGGTTTAGATATGGTTTATTTTACTTTTTCTGATCCAATCACTCCAGATCAATATGCTGAATTATTAAAATCACCCATTTCAAGAGGAGGTGCAGTAACTGGAAAGGATGGTCTGAAATCTACAATTATACCTTTTTTGGATGAAGTAGAACCCATTGCAAAAAAAACATTAGCTGTAAATACTATAGTCAATCAAGGGGGTAAATTATTGGGCTATAATACAGATGCCGAGGGTTTAAAAGCAGCTCTTTCTAAAGGAATAAATAATTCTAATCACACCATTAAAACTGCTGTGATTTATGGAAATGGAGGAGTATCTGGAGTGGCTTATCATGTTTTGAAAGAATTAGGGATAAAAGCTGTAATCACAGGAAGAAATCAGGAAAAAGTAAATAGTAAAAAGAGAGATTTGGGAATAGAAGATGATGACTTTAGAGGGCCATATGATCTTTTAGTGGATGCTACCCCTATATCATCGCAAGCTGATTTTTTGAAAGCAGAGGGTTTTAAAGAATTAATCACGCATTGCAAAATGGTATTTAGTCATAATATGCCGGAGAAGGACAATAAAACAAATCATCTCCAAAAGTATTGCCTCGAGCATAATTTGGAGTTTATCCCCGGTAGTGAAATGTATAAAGCTCAGTTAATAAGACAATATAAATTGTTCATAGGAGACATTTCTACCGAGCAAATACTAGAAAATTGGAATCTGGAAGCTAGTTGACTTATTGAAGCATTATTATTTCATAAAGCGGAGTAAATTAGAATTACTATTTTTGTGAGCCATCAAAAAACTGAAAATGGATTTACTATCGAAAAACATTGAGTCATTTTTATCCAAGGAAGGGAAATCACTAGATCAATTATTGGATTATTATAAGGTAAAAAGAATTGATGAACTGAAATTGGCAGAATTAAAGCTTTTCTGTTCTGAACATGATCTGAATTTCACCAATATGTTAACTCGCCCAATGTTTGTAGATAAATCAAAACTAAAAAACATTAAGTTATTGATTTTAGATGTTGATGGTGTGATGACTGATACTGGAATGTATTTTTCAGAAAGTGGAGATCAGTTTAAAAAGTACAATGCAAAGGATGGCATGGCTATTAAAGCACTTCCCAAATTTGGAATTCAAACTGGGATAATCTCATCTGCTGTAAAAGTAAAAATGGTTAAAGCTAGAGCGGAGATGCTGAATATCAAAAATGTCTATGTGGGTGGTGATCCAAAAATTGAAGTTTTATCTGCCTGGTGTCAAAAAATGAATCTTAAATTATCAGAGGTTGCCATTATTGGTGATGATATCAACGATTTAGCAGTGATGAAAGCAGTGGGTTTTGCGGCCTGTCCTTCAGATGCTGTGCTGAAAGTGAAAGAGACTGTTGATTTAGTTTTGAATACTAAAGGGGGAAAAGGTTGTGTAAGAGAATTTATAGATTTTCATCTGTTAGATAAACCTGTAGAGTAGTTAATATACGATCAGTAATTTATTTAAAAACACATTTGGAGCATACTTCCCATTTATAAAATTCTACTTTACTTATATACTTTCCTTTCTACTTGAAATCAACTAATTTTGCATTTCAATTTAAAAAGCGGTTACAATGAATCTGCAACAAAGAGTTAATGCATTTAAAACATTAGGAGATAAGCTGAGAGCTTTAAGTGAAGCGGAACTGGATGAATGGTATTTTCGTGCTACAGCTCATAACAATTGGTTTACTCGTGAGAATGTAAAGCATGCCATTGAGGCCATATCTGAAATGTTGCAAAGTGAGAGTTTAGATCGCTGGACTCAAGAATATGATTTAGCTGATACCTCAGATAAAAAAGTAGCCATTATCATGGCAGGTAATATTCCACTAGTTGGATTTCATGATTTTTTATCCGTTTTGATTGCAGGCCATAAAGTCATTGCTAAAATAAGTTCACAGGATCCTTTTCTTATTAAAGAGATTACTTCATTGCTGATTGATTTAGAACCGGCTTTTGATTCAAAAATTGAGTTAACTCAAGATACAATTGGTGGTTTTGATGCTGTAATTGCTACCGGGAGTAATAATTCTGCTCGTTATTTTGAGCAGTATTTTGGTAAATATCCTAATATCATTCGTAAAAACAGATCATCAGTTGCGGTTTTAACTGGAGAAGAAACTGAAGAAGAAATCCAATCTTTTGGAAAAGATATCTTCCAGTATTACGGTTTAGGATGCCGAAATGTAAGCAAAATTTTCGCACCAGAAGGTTATGATTTTTCTCCTTTCATAAAGGCACTTGATGAATATAAATGGGTGGCTGATCATCATAAATGGGTGAATAATTATGATTATAACAAATCTATTTATTTAGTTAACGAAGAGCCTCATTTAGATTCAGGTTTCTTTTTGATGAAAGAGGATGAGTCTTTAGTGTCCCCGATCTCCGTGATTTTTTATGAATTTTATAAGGATCAAGCGGACTTGCAGAAGAAGTTAGATTCAAATCAAGAGCAAATTCAATGTGTTGTTGAGAAAGAAGGGGAAATAAAACCTGGAAATGCCCAATTACCAGAACTCTGGGATTATGCTGATGGAGTTGATACACTTAAGTTTTTAACTGAATTATAATTTTCTATGACTTTAGCATAAAACTAGTTCAAATTATTTACTGGATTTGTTCCTTATATTCTAGAAATGTATTTTCGAGAAAAACTCGAAATGTCATTCTCAAAGCAATATATTAAGCTAGTTGATCGCTTCTTACCATCACCTTTTGTCATCGCTCTTTTATTAAGTGCTATTACTTTTTTTCTTGCTTTGATTTTCACGGGAGAAGAGGGAGAAAATCTATTTCAGCAATCACAAAATATATTAGGCTTTTGGCAAAAAGGCTTTTGGGAGTTACTTGCCTTTACCATGCAAATGGTTTTGATTTTATTGCTGGGTCATACGCTTGCTTTAACTCCTTTCTTTTCTAATATCATAAAAAAAATAGCATCCGTACCTTCTAATACTTCTCAAGCAGCTTTTTTAATAAGTTTTTTTACCATAGTCATGAGTTTTTTAAATTGGGGTCTATGCTTAATTTTTGGAGCAATTTTAAGCCGAAAAATTGGAGAGAACTTTAATGCAGAAAATAAAAATTTCAATTATGGAATCTTAGGTGCTGCGGGCTATTCTGGCATGATGGTCTGGCATGGTGGATTATCGGCTTCTGCTCCATTAAAAGTGGCAGAGATGGGGCATTTTTTAGTCGATAAAATTGGAGTTATAAGTATATCTGAGACTCTATTTTCTAGCATGAATATTGTGATTAGCATCGTGCTATTGATTTTCATACCAGGTCTTTTTTATTTTTTAGGCCGAATTTTTAGTTCAAATACTGATTATAGTAAGCTGCTAAAACCTTCCAATAAGGAAGAAGCTCAAATAGATAATTCAGCTAGTGAAAATAAGGCATGGATTGCCTATTTATTATCGGGTATAATGGTATTAAGTGCCTCTTTCTATGCTTTTGATAAATGGAATACAAATGAATCAATAGTGGATTTAAATTTCATCAATTTTCTATTATTAAGTTTTGGTATCTTATTACATGGAAGCTTAGCAAAGTTTATGAGAGCAGTTAATTCTGGAATCACGGGCGTAAGTGGAATTGTTATTCAATTTCCTATATACTCCGGAATTATGGGAATTATGAAATACTCAGGTTTAGTGATTCTAATTTCTGATTTCTTCGTCTCCATCTCAACAGCGACAAGTTTCCCTATTTTAACTTTCTTTAGTGCTGGCTTGGTAAACTTTTTTGTCCCATCTGGAGGAGGCCAATGGGCGGTGCAAGGGCCTATTGTGGTAGAAGCAGCAAATGCATTAAATATTCCTATCTACAAAATTATCATGGCTTTAGCTTATGGTGATCAAATAACCAATATGTTGCAACCCTTTTGGGCCTTACCCTTATTAGGAATTACGCAACTGAAAGCAAAAGACATATTACCTTACAGCTTTTTCGCTTTATTATTTGGGGCTGTAATATTTATAATAGGCTTATTAATCTTTTAATGATTTAAATACGATTTATCATTGTATTTAATCAATTGGAACATACTAGCAGTATGCCTAATATGATAAAGAGCAAGATTTGAGTGTTCAAAAATATCCATGTTTGACAAAGGGTAATTGAATAATTGAGCCAATAATATTCTCATAGCTCGACCGTGCATGCAAATCAAAACCTTCTTTTCATCCTGTTTTTGCATGATGTAATTTATGGCCTCTAACTGCCTCATAGCTACCTGATCAGGTGATTCTCCACCTTCAACAGGTAGTGAAGTTTCACCTTGACTCCATTTTTCTAAAATGCTGTGGTAATATTTGTTTTCCTCTGGCGTAAAAGGTTGGCCTTCTCTGGTTCCCCAACTGATTTCATTTAGCCCTTCAAGCTTTTCGAATTCTAACCCTTTTTCAATAAATTTTCGAGTTGATTCTTCTGTTCTTTTTAGCTGTGAAATGTATAATTTATCAAACGGGAAATCACCGTAGGCTTTAAAGAATTCCTCAGCTTGTCTTCTTCCATTTTCATTTAAAGAAGCATCAACACCGCTACCTTGCACTATGCCTTTTAAGTTATAATCTGTCTGACCGTGGCGAACTATATATAAATCTTTAACCATATCTTATTAAGAAAGAGAAATCAATTTTAAGTTTTATTGTTTAAAATTGAATATGTATCCGTAATTTTCGGCTCGAAATTACAAAATCAAAGAAGCGAAATTGCTATGGATAGAAAATTTCTTCATAAACCTTCTGTTGAGGAGTTAAATAAATTAGGTAAAAATACAATTTCAGAAGTATTAGGCATGAGTTTTACTGAGGTAGGGGATAACTATCTGATTGCTAAAATGCCAGTTGATCACCGTACCCATCAGCCTTATGGTTTACTTCATGGTGGGGCTTCGGTTGTTTTGGCGGAAACCCTCGGTAGTGTAGCTGCTATGCTTATGGTAGATCAAGAAAAGTATTATTGCGTAGGTTTAGATATTAACGCAAATCACATAAGAGGGATTAAAGAGGGATGGGTATATGGCAAGACAACTCCTGTTCATGTGGGTAAAACAACTCAGGTTTGGCAGATAGAAATCACCAATGAGCGTGAACAAATGATATGCATAAGTCGTATTACAATGGCAGTAGTTAAAAAGTAGCGTTGGACAATTTTACTAAAGAAATAGAAAGTATAAAAATTAATACTGAAACTGCTATTGATCAGTTTCTAGCTTTTGCTCAAAAGAATAATGCAGCTGTTGCGATTTACAGACTGCCTAATGATTCTAGATTGCAAATAATATGTGATTTGGAAGGTGGTTCTATAGTAGAAGACTTTAATTTAGATGATTTATCCACTGGATTTTTGCTACATCCTTTTCAGGAAGGTGAAAAAAGTATAGTTCATTTTAATGCTGAAATTTTAGCAGAAATTAACATTCAGTCAAATCATCAAAATCATTCAAAATCCGAAATTAAATGGAATAATACTCCTGATGAGAGTTTAGTAAAGGAGATATTTGAAAATTCTGAGAAGTTTAATTTTTCATTGCTCCAACATAATGGTATTTCAGATTCTATTTCTTCTGAAGGCTACATATCAATGGTCGAAAATGCTATTAAAGAAATAAAGAACAATACATTCTATAAAGTTGTCCCAGCAAAGACTAAGAATATAGAATATAATAATTCTATTGATTTAGGTAAGGCATTTTTGAAGGCAGCTCACAAATATCCTAATGCATTCGTTAGTTTGACTTTTTCAGAAAATACTGGTTTATGGTTTGGTGCTAGCCCTGAAACCTTAATAGAGGAAAAGAAAGGCGATTATTTTAAAACAATGGCTTTAGCGGGAACCCAAGCTATTGAAGATAAAAGTATAGCAGAAACTACCTGGACCCAAAAAGAAATTGAAGAGCAAGCTTATGTTTCGCGTTACATAATCAACTGCTTTAAAAAAATCAGGTTGAGAGATTTTGATGAATTGGGACCGAAGACCGTTCAGGCCGGTAATCTTTTACATTTAAAAACCACATTTAAGGTAGATACCAAATCAGTTCATTTTCCAGAGTTGGGTTCCGTAATGTTGAAGCTTTTACATCCTACGTCAGCAGTATGCGGTATGCCTAAAGATACTTCGTTGAAATTTATATTGGAAAAGGAAAAGCATGACAGAGCGTATTTTAGTGGGTTTCTTGGACCAATTCATTTAAATGAAATGAGTCATCTTTTTGTGAATTTAAGATGCTGCCAGATCGATAATGAAAAAGTAACTTTTTATGCTGGTGCTGGGATTACTGAAGACTCAAAGCCAGACAAAGAGTGGCATGAAACCGAAATGAAATGTAAAGTATTATCTGCAGTAGTATTCGGTAATTAAAATTTATTGAACTTATTTTTATTAAATCCGTAACTTATCCTTATTTTTAATGCATTAATCGAGTATTAATTTAAGTTAATCGAACCAAAGAATAATGAGTGGGAAAGCAAGCGGAAAAATCAATCCATTAATTAGCCAAACATTTTCAACCTTATTAAGCTGCCAACAAAAGATGTCATATGAAATTTCCAGGGAAATGAAATCCTATGGAATTACTCGTCAGCAATATGAGGTTTTAAAAATACTAGATGAGAATTCTGATGATTCAATGAATTTGAACAAAGTAAAAAGTCATCTGAGAGAAAATGTTCCTGATATTTCAAGAATTGTCCAAAGACTAGTTGAAAAGAAATTAATAAATAGGGAAAGATTATCTTCTGATAAGAGAAATTCTTCTATATCAATAAATGCTGAAGGAATTAAAGCCTTAAAGGAAATTGAGCCTGTAATTAAAGACAAAATGGATCAATTTTTTGGTGTTTTAACTTCTGATGAACTAAATGAATTAGCACGAATCATTTCAAAAGTTAACCAAACAAAGAGTTAAGGATTAGAGTTGAATTCAAATGAATTCGTTACTTGATTTCACTTCGAAAGGCATATATTGTCCTAGGGGAGATTTTTATATAGATCCTTGGTATCCAGTTAAAAATGCAGTGATTACACATGCTCATGCAGATCATTCTCGATATGGGCATCAATATTATTTAGCGCATCATGATTCTGAATATGTTATGCGTCAAAGGCTTGGTGATAATATTAAAATTGAAACGGTAGATTACAATCAAGTCATAAATTTTAATGGAGTTAAGCTAAGCTTTCATCCTGCTGGTCATATTCCAGGTTCAGCACAAATCAGATTGGAATATAGGGATAAAGTAGCGGTTATATCTGGCGATTATAAATTGGAAGACGATGGTTTATCAACACCATTTGAACCAGTAAAATGTCATGAGTTTGTAACTGAAACCACTTTTGGATTGCCTATTTATCAATGGAGGGATCAGAAAGATATTTTTAATGATATCAACAACTGGTGGAAAGTAAATCAAGAAAAGGGGAAAACCTCAGTAATATTTGCTTATGCATTAGGTAAAGCTCAAAGAATCATGAAAAATGTTGATGCTTCATTGGGTAAAATATATACCCACGGAGCTGTTGAGAATGCCACCGAAGCTTTGAGGAAAACAGGCTTACAATTACCCGAAACCATTAAAATTACCAATGAAATTAATAAGAAAGATTACCAAGGGAATTTGATAATTGCAACACCTGCTTCAATTGGCACTCCATGGATGAAAAAATTAGCTCCTTACAGTACAGGAATAGCTTCTGGTTGGATGATGCTGAGAGGAACTAGACGAAGAAAAGCAGCCGACAGAGGATTTGTACTTTCCGATCATGCTGATTGGAAAGGTTTATTGCAAGCAGTTAAATTGTCAGAAGCAGAAACTGTTTATTCTACCCATGGCTATGCAAATGTTTTTACAAAATATCTCCAAGATCGAGGCTTAAATGCGATCAGTTTAGATTCTCAATTTGAAGGAGAAAGCTTGGATAGTGAGTTGTAATATCTGATGTATTAAAAAAAAAGGAAGCCAATCACTCAGCTTCCTTTTCTAAATCTTTTTGCAAGACTTACCTTAATATTGTTTGTGTCCTATCCGGGCCTACAGAAACTAAATTAATTGGTACACCCATCTTCTCCTCAATATATTTGATATAATCTTTTAATGCTTGTGGCATGTCATCAAAAGAAGAAATATCATCTAAGCTACAATTCCAGCCTTCTAATTCCTCATAAATAGGTTTTACTTCAGAATCAACTATATCATATGGAAATTCTTCAGTAATAGTGCCATCTTCTAATTCATACTTAGTGCAGACTTTTATTTTTTCAAAACCTGAAAGCACATCAGCTTTCATCATAAATAATTCGGTAACCCCGTTAATCATTACCACATATTTTAATGCAGGGATATCTAACCAACCACATCTTCTTGGTCTTCCAGTGGTAGCACCAAATTCATTACCTATTTTTTGTAGTTCTTTGCCATCTTCATCAAAAAGCTCAGTAGGGAAGGGGCCACCGCCTACTCTAGTACAATACGCTTTAAAAATACCATAGACTTTTTGAATGCTGTTTGGCGCAACGCCTAAACCTGTACATACTCCAGCAGTCATCGTATTTGAGCTAGTAACGTATGGATAGCTACCAAAATCAACATCTAATAACGATCCTTGAGCACCCTCAGCTAAAACTGATTTCCCAGCTTTTAATTCGTTATTGATTAAATATTCGGTTGAGCTTACGTTAAATGTTTTTAAATACTCAATAGCGTCAAAAAATATTTTCTCAGCTTCCTCTAATTCGTAATCAAATTTATAAAACTCTAAGATGGTTTTGTGTGAATCAACAAGCTTCTGATATTTCTCTTTGAAATTATCATAAAAAATATCACCCACTCTTAACCCAAGACGAGCGATTTTATCCTGATAGGTTGGGCCAATACCCTTTAAAGTAGATCCTATTTTTTCGTTGCCTTTAGATTTTTCGTAGGCCGCATCTAATAATCGATGAGTAGGAAGTATTAATTGAGTTTTATTAGAAATGTAAAGATTCTCTTTAAAATTAATATTGAATGGATCTAGTTTATCAATTTCATTTTTAAAAATCACTGGATCTAACACAACACCGTTCCCGATTACATTTTTGATGGTTTCTCGAAAAATCCCACTTGGAATTTGATGCAAAACATGTTTAATACCATCAAATTCTAAAGTATGGCCAGCATTCGGTCCTCCTTGAAATCGAGCTACCGTATCGTAGTTGGGTGCTAATACATCTACTACTTTTCCTTTTCCTTCATCTCCCCATTGCAAACCCAGCAAAACATCCATTTTCATTTTCTAATTTTTTTAAATTATGCGGCTTTAGTCTAAAGCCTTGATTAATATGATTTGATATTTATTTAAGAATTGTTCTATTAGTCAATTAAGCTCTTCAAAGCCTCTTCCTTAGAGTCATAAATGGTAAAGATATTATTGAGTTTAGTGATCAATAATAGTTTTTTCACCTGCTCTGATGGATTTAACAACACAACTTCACCTTCTTTATTTCTTAACTTAGTTAAAATAGTAATCAGTACACCAATTCCACTACTATTCATGTATCTGACATTTGAGATATCAATGATACATTTTTTGATTCCTTTATTGATATGATCATTGATTAATTCAACCAGTCCTGGTCCGTTATTTTCACCAATCAAATCACCTGATATTTCAAGATTTAGAATATTATCAATTACTTCCTGTTTGAAATCCATTTTGTATATTTATTAATAAATTATTTTTGATCCTCTGCATTTAGTTTTGCTTGGCAATCACCACAAATTCCGTAAAGATTTAAAGAATGGTGCATGATTTTAAAATTCAAAAGATCACCCACCATAGTTTTAATATTTTGAATTCTTGGATCACAGAATTCAACTACTTTATGACATTCAGCACAAATAACATGATCATGTTGTTTATAGCCGTAAGACTTTTCGTATTGTGCCAGATTTCTCCCAAACTGATGTTTACTTACAAGATCGCATTCGACTAATAAATCAAGCGTATTGTAGACGGTAGCACGGCTAACTCTATAATTCTTATTTTTCATACTGATGTAAAGTGATTCTACATCAAAATGACCAGTACGGGTATATATTTCCTCTAGTATAGCATATCTTTCTGGGGTTTTCCTCAAACCTTTATTTTCTAAATATGCCGTAAATATTTGCTTTACTTCTTTGTAAACCTTCTCGTTCAATGCCATAATTTATTCATCTCCCTTCATGATTGGCAAATATAGGAAATCTACAATTAATCATAGCGGTTCACCTTCACTATCCCACGTACAGCCTTCATTTTTTCAATCAATTGATCTAAATGCTTGGTGCTCTGCACAAATAAATGAATTTTACCTTCGAAAATACCGTCTTTAGTATCAACCGAAATGGATTGCATATTTACTTCTAATTCACTGGAGATAATTTGAGTTACATCACTAATTAATCCAACTCTATCAGTTCCAATAATTTGTAATCCAGCTAAAAATGCAATTTCTTGTTGAGAAGTCCACCTAGCTTTAACCACTCTGTTACCATGATTAGATAACAATTCAGGTGCATTTGGGCAGGATGTTCTGTGGATTTTAATACCTTCATTCACCGTTACAAAGCCAAATACTTCGTCTCCAGGAATAGGATTGCAGCATTTGGCGATCACATAATCCACTACATCCATATCTTCTCCAATGAGAAGCATGTCTTCTCCTTTAGCTTTCTTTAATGCCTGCTCAAAAGATTTAGCGTCAGCGGATGAGCGAATCCTTTTATTGTTTTTTCTAGCCCTTTCTTGTTCCTCATCCTGGAACTTCTTGATGTTTTTAGGGTCATGCTTGCCTGTAGCAATTCCATAATAGAGGTCTAATGGTGTTTTTTCATCAAAATAAGCTCTGATTTTATTAATCACTTCATCCGAAGGAGCTATTTTCATCTGCTTTAGCTTTCGGTAAACAATTTCTTTACCTTCTATAGCAGCGGATTTTTTATCTTCCTTTAGAACGTCCTTAATTTTTGCTTTTGCTTTTGAACTTACTGCAAATCTGAGCCAATCTTCACTTGGTTTTTGTTTGTTAGAAGTGAGAATTTCTACTTGATCTCCATTTTTAAGTTCATAGTTTAAAGGAACTAATCTGTTATTCACTTTAGCGCCTAAGCATTTAGCTCCAATTTCTGTATGGATATCAAAAGCAAAATCTAAAGCTGTAGCTCCATTAGGTAAAGTTTTTAATTCCCCTTTGGGTGTAAAAACAAATACTTCATCAGAGAATAAGTTAGACCTGAAATCGTCCAAGAACTCTATTGCATTTGTGTCATTAGATTCTAACATCTCTCTCACTCGGGCAATCCATTGTTCCAATCTTGTTTCTTCAGGTTTAGAATAATAATCTTTATACTTCCAATGGGCAGCGTAGCCTTTTTCTGCAATTTCATCCATTCGGCTAGTACGAATTTGTACTTCTACCCACTGGCCATTATCACTCATCACTGTAGTGTGTAAAGATTCGTAACCATTAGCTTTTGGAGTGGATATCCAATCTCGTAGGCGATCAGGATTCGGTTTGTAAAAATCGGTTACGATTGAATAAACTTCCCAGCAAGCTGCTTTTTCATGTTCCACAGATGCATCAATAATAATTCTAATCGCAAATAAATCATATACCTGTTCAAAGGGGATATTTTGTTTTTTCATTTTATTCCAGATGGAATAAATGGATTTTGGCCTCCCTTTTATGTAATAATCCCATTTAAGTTTACTGAGCTCTCCTTCAATTGGTGCTATAAAATGCTTAATAAATCTTTTTCTGGCAGATTTAGTATTGTTGATTTTGTTTGCTATATCTCTATATACCTCTGACTCAGTATATTTTAGATGAAGATCTTCTAATTCTGATTTAATAGCATATAAACCCAGTCTATGGGCTAAAGGAGCATATAAAAAGATGGTTTCGGAAGCAATTTTGAGCTGTTTGTTTCTTGGCATGCTATCCAAGGTTCTCATATTATGTAACCTATCGGCTAATTTTATCAGGATTACCCTAACATCTTCGGAAAGGGTAAGCAGCATTTTTCTAAAATTTTCTGCTTGTTGAGAAGTTCCATAATCAAAAACGCCAGATATTTTTGTGAGCCCATCAATAATAGGGGCAACCTTTGGACCAAATTCTCTTTCAATATCTTCCAGTTCCCAGTCAGTATCTTCTACAACATCATGTAATAGAGCTGAAATAATAGAAGTAGTCCCTAAGCCGATCTCTTCAACGCAAATTGTTGCCACAGCTATAGGGTGAAGAATATAAGGCTCACCTGATTTTCGCCTCATATCTTTATGAGCTTCCATGGAGGTTGTGAAAGCTTTCTTAATTAATTTAGCATCCCCGTCCTTTAAAAAAGGCTTTGATTTCCTTAATAATTTACGGTATTCTCTGAGAATTAACTTACGTTCTTCTTCTAAATCTATGTTCTGCATATAAGCGGTAAAAAATGATCTTCAAAATAACATATAAAAAAACACATCTGCGACTTGCAGTGAAAAAATATTTCACTACATTTGCACTTCAAATTTATGAATGCGGATGTGGCGAAATTGGTAGACGCACTAGACTTAGGATCTAGCGCCTCACGGCATGGGGGTTCGAGTCCCTCCATCCGCACACTACACAAACCCTTAGTTCCAGTAACAAAGTACAGGAAGGAAGGGTTTTTTTGTATATTGATAACACTATAAAATTTAATTGTTTTGGACATTACACTCAACAAAAAGGACAACACCAACGCTTCAATTAAAATTATATTAAATGAAGCTGATTATCAACCTAATGTTGAACAAAAAATCAAAGAGTACAGGAAAAATGCTAACATAAAAGGATTTCGTCCTGGAAAGGTGCCTGCATCTTATATCAAGAAGTTGTATGGTAAAAGCATTTTGGTTGAAGAAATCAACAGTTTGTTATCAAAATCATTATCTGATTACATCAAAGAAAATGATTTAAAAATTTTAGGTGAGCCAATGCCTAATCAGGAGGATGCTGCTAAAATTGATTGGGATAACCAAAAAGAATTTGAGTTTGAATATACATTAGGCTTGGTAGATGAGTTTGACATCAAATTAGATGACAAATTTAAAATCGAGAAGCATAACATTGAAGTTACTGATAAAGTAATGAAAGAAACCATGGATAACTTAACTAAGCAACATGGTGATACTGAGTCAGTAGATGAAAGCAAAGCAGAAGATACTTTAGAAGGTAAATTAAGCACTGCAGATGGTGAAGTTCAAGAAAGAGTTGTTCTTCCTATTGAGGATATTGAGAAAAAAGCTCAAAAGAAATTTGTAGGCTTAAAGAAAGGTGATGAGGTTAAGTTTGATATTGAAAAAACTATTACTTCTGCAGAAGCTAAATCTAGACTTTTAGGTCAAAATGAAACCGATGCAAATGCAGCAAGCGGTGAATACACTTTAACTGTTTCTGATATTAAAAGAACCAAGCCGGCTGAAATTAATCAGGAATTATTTGATAAAGTGTTCGGTAAGGATGCAGTGAAAGATAAGAAAGAGTTTGATGAAAAAGTAAAAGAAACTATTTCTGAAAACTACGATAGAGAAACCGAAAATCTACTGAACAGAGATTTAGTAGATACATTAGTTGAGAAAACTAAATTTGAATTACCTGATGATTTCTTGAAAAACTGGTTGTTAGTAAGTAACGAAGGTAAAGTAACGCAAGAGCAAATTGATAAGGAGTATGATCTTTATACAAAAGATTTAAGATGGAATCTTATCAAAAATAAAATTGCTGAAGCAAACAAAGATGATATCAAAGTAGAGCATACCGATGTTATGGACTATACTAAGAAAATGATTGCTGAGCAATTTGGAGCTTATGGTATGTCTGACCAATTAGGAGAGAATATGGAGAGCTTTGCTCAGAATTATCTTCAAGGCGAGAATGGTGAAAACTACAGAAAAGTATACGAAGAATTATTGAATAAAAGAGTTTTGGACTTTGTAAAGGACAAAATTACTATCAAAGATAAGAAAGTAGATTTAGACGGCTTCAAAAAAGCTGTTGATAAGAACTAAAAGCTATTTTTATCGTTAATTTAAAAGTCCTTTCATTAAAGGACTTTTTTTTTAAATTTGTACTTATAACCAAATACTTAAATGATTAATAAAGAGGAATTTAGGAAATTTGCCGTAAAAGGTGAAGGTTTATCAGGTAGCATGGTGGATTCATATGTGCAGCAAGTAGAGAATATGACTCGTGCTGTAATTGAAGAAAGACCAACCAATTTTAGAGAGATTGATGTTTTTTCTCGTCTAATAATGGACCGTATCATCTTTTTAGGAATGCAAGTTGATGATAATATAGCTAATGTAATTACCGCTCAGTTATTATTTTTGCAATCTGTAGATGCTAAAAAAGATATTAGCCTTTACATCAATAGTCCAGGTGGTTCTGTTTATGCTGGTTTAGGTATCTATGATACCATGCATTACATCTCGCCAGATGTAGGAACAATTTGTACTGGATTAGCTGCTAGTATGGGTGCTGTATTATTAGCTGGGGGTGCAGAAAAGAAAAGATCTGCTTTACCTCATGCAAGAATTATGATTCACCAACCGATGAGTGGTATGCAAGGACAAGCTTCTGATATGGAGATTTCTTTGAAACAAACATTATCAGTTAAAGAAGACTTGTACAATATTCTGGCTCAACATAGTGGTAAAACCTACAAACAAATAGAAAAAGATTCTGATAGAGATTTCTGGATGAGAGCTGAAGAGGCTAAGGAATACGGTTTGATTGACGAAGTATTAGTGAGAAAATAATGGCAGAAGACAAAACACAGGTAAGCTGTTCTTTTTGTGGACGTAACAAGAAAGATGTCGATTTGATGATCTCTGGGATTCATGCACATATCTGTGATAAGTGTATCGCTCAGGCTCAGCAAATTCTACAAGAAGAGGTTAAAACTAAGTCTTCATCTAAAGATCCAAAGTTCAATCTTATTCGTCCGATTGAGATGAAAGAACATCTGGACCAATATGTGGTTGGACAAGATGAAGCAAAAAAAGTAATATCAGTTGCAGTATACAATCATTATAAAAGATTGATGCAGAAATCTACTAAAGATGATGTGACCATTGAAAAGTCAAACATTATTATGGTAGGAGAGACGGGTACTGGTAAAACTTATTTAGCGAAAACATTAGCTAAAATTTTACAAGTGCCTTTCTGTATTGCTGATGCTACAGTTTTAACTGAAGCAGGTTACGTAGGTGAAGATGTCGAAAGTATTTTGACTAGACTATTACAATCTGCTGATTACAATGTTGAAGCTGCTCAAAGAGGAATTGTTTACATTGATGAGATTGATAAAATAGCTAGAAAATCTGATAACCCTTCTATTACAAGAGATGTGAGTGGGGAAGGGGTACAGCAAGCGATGCTAAAACTTTTGGAAGGAACTTCAGTAAATGTTCCACCTCAAGGAGGAAGAAAGCATCCTGATCAGAAAATGATTAATGTTGATACTGAAAATATATTATTCATTTGTGGAGGGGCTTTCGATGGAATCAGTAGAAGTATTGCTTCAAGGTTAAACACAACTCCATTAGGTTTTGCTAAATCAGATTCAAATGATGAAGAAATAGATAAGGATAATCTATTACAATATATCACGGCTCAGGATTTGAAAAATTTTGGTTTAATACCAGAATTGATAGGTAGGTTACCTGTTTTAACTCATCTTGATCCTTTAAGTAAAGATACTTTAAAATCGATTTTAACGAATCCGAAAAACGCATTGGTAAAACAGTATACCAAGCTTTTTGATATGGAAGGTATTAAGTTGGTTTTTGAGGAGTCTGCTTTAGATTATATTGTAGATAAAGCTGTAGAATTCAAATTAGGTGCAAGAGGATTAAGATCAATTTGTGAGGTAATCATGACAGATGCCATGTTTGAATTTGATGGAGAATCATCAGGAACTGATTTAGTAATTGACAAGAAATATGCGGCCTCTAAATTTGAGAAATCTAAATACAAAAATCTTAGGGTAGCTTAATAGATATTAGAGTTTAGAATCTAGATTCTAGACATTATTCATAAACAAAAAGAGGGTCTGCTTATAAATATTTAAAGCAGACCCTCTTTTTTATTTCATGAAGTTAAATCAGCAATTCATTCTCTAGAATCTAGCTTCTAAAATCTAGTGTCTTATTTTATGCTTTTACATTATCCTTCGGTAATCGTTTTTTATCTTTTCCTCTTTCTATATACTCGATAATTTTTCCAGCAATATCAATTCCTGTTGCTTTTTCTATTCCTTCTAATCCTGGAGAAGAATTCACTTCTAGAATTAATGGCCCTCTTGATGATTGAAGCATATCAACGCCAGCAATGGCTAATCCCATAGCTTTTGCCGCTTTAAGAGCCGCAGCTTTTTCTGCTCGACTTAATTTTATAACATTTGCAGATCCACCTCTATGAAGATTAGAACGGAATTCTCCTTCTTTTCCTTGTCTTTTCATTGCGCCCACTACTTCTCCATCCACCACAAAAACACGAATGTCTGCGCCACCTGCTTCTTTGATGAATTCCTGCATGATTACCCGAGCTTTTAATCCTTCAAAAGCTTCAATTACGGATTCGGCAGCTTTCCTAGTTTCAGCAAGAACTACACCTAAGCCTTGAGTTCCCTCTAATAACTTTAATACAACAGGGGCTTTTCCTAAGTGCTCTAGAATATATTCGCCAGCATTTTCAGAACGATTAGTAAAAGCTGTTCTCGGCATATTTAATCCAGATCTTGAGAGAATCTGTAAACTTCTCAGTTTATCTCTTGATCGAGTAATGGCTAATGAATCAACCGCACTAAAAGTTTTCATCATTTCAAATTGGCGAACAACCGCGGTACCATAAAAAGTAACAGAAGCCCCAATTCTTGGAATTATAGCATCTATTTTTTCCAGCTTTTTACCATGGTAATAAATAGAGGGTCCGGCTTCATCCATGATGATATCACAATGCATATGGTCAAGCCTTATCGCTTCATGACCTTTTTGTTCAATGGCTTCTAATAATCTTCTAGTAGAATATAAATTTGGGTTTCTTGAAAGTACTGCAATTTTCATTTATATAAATTTTTAACACCCCCAAATTAGTTTAAAAAAGATGTTATCCCTAAAGTAATGACTCAACTTTTGTAAAATCATCATATAATTCTTCATTTATTTCAGCCCAATAAAATTTTTCGTCTTTTAATTTTAGTTTATTCAGAATTTGAAAATTTGTTTTAATGATTTTATGATTTGAGAATTCCTCTAAAATATCAAAACCCTCTGAATTTTCGATTTCTTTAGAACCTGATACAAAATAGACCTTGTCAGTTAAACTATTGCTTTTACCAAACCTCTCATTATTCTTAAAACGTGTGGAAGCCAAATTATAGCGAATATCTTTAAGGTTGGATAACACGGCTAGTGTTGTAGGATAACTTCCTGCTCCTTTACCTTTTAAAAATTGCTCACCTGAAAATTCTGAATTTATAATGACGCCATTGTATTCATTTTCAATATTGTAGAAGTCATGTTTTTTAGAGATAAGCTTCGGCTCTATTTTAGCTTCTATTTTGTTATTAGCTAATAATGCCTCGCCTATCAATTTTATTTTGAGTTGGTGTTTTTTTGCATATTCAATAATATTATTGTCTAATGAAGTTATGCCCTGCATAGGAATATTTTCAGGATGGATATATTGGCCAAAGGCATGATAAATCATTATGGATAATTTAAAGCGAGTGTCTTCACCGCTTACATCAGAGTATGGGTCTGACTCTGCAAAACCAAGTTCTTGTGCTTTATTTAAGGCATTATCATATGATTGGCCATCGTCAACCATTTTGGATAAAATGAAATTACAAGTTCCATTTGCTATGGTTTCAATCGATTTTATCTTATCTGATTGGAAATGCTGATCAATAGTTCTAATTATCGGTATACTGCCACAAACAGCGGCTTCGTAAAAGAATTTTACATTATTTTTTTTACTTATATTGAATAGTTCTTCTAAATATAGGGCAACCATTTTCTTATTTGCACTTACCACTGATTTTCCATTTTGAAATGCTTGAGTAACAATTTCAAATGCTTCTTCAGGATCGTTAATAAGTTCTATAATAAGGTCAATTTCGCTGTCCTCAACTATTTCATTTACATTTTGAGTTAACAGCTCTTTTGAAAATTCTATGGTTCTATTCTTGTCGATATTTTTTACGGCTATTCTTGTAATTTCTACTCCATAATCTTCATATTTTTTAAGAGCTTGGAATACGCCAGTTCCTACAACTCCAAATCCTATTAATCCCGCTTTAAGCTTTTTCATAGTAATTCTTTTTAAAATTTTTTTCAATGAGTCGAGATATTTTGTTGCCTTCTATTAAAAAGGCATCATGCCCTTTTTTTGAGTTGATAATCTCTAATTTTGCATTGGGTATATGATGCGCCATAAGCCCCTGTTCTTTTAAAGGGAATAAGTTATCGCTATCAATTCCAATACAAAGCGTATTGGTTTTTACTAATGAAAGTATTTGTTCCAAACTTCCATTTCTAGCTGATGCTATATTATGATTATCCATCATTTTTGATAGAATAAAATAGCTGTCGGTACTAAATCTTCCCTTAAACTTCTCGCCCTGATAATTTAAATAGGAGACTATATTCCAATCATCCTGTTCATTTTTACCTTTTTGATTAAGTTCAAAATCATCATAAGATCGGTAACTTAGCATAGCAATTTTCCTTGCAATTGCTATTGCCTCATTTTTTGAAATCGAATTGTTGGCTCCCAATGAAATGGCTTGCCGTTGCAATTCATTAAATGCTATTCCCCAAGAAGAGTGTTTTGCATTTGATGCAATCAAAGCCTGATTTTGAATAATTTCAGGTTCTATCAGGCTCCATTCTAATGCTTGCTGCCCACCTAATGAACCACCAATTAAAATGTCAATATTTGTAATATTTAAGGATTTTCTTAAATCAATAAATGCTTTTATAACATCTCTATTGGAAATTTCTGGAAATTCATCTCCGTATTTTTTATTTGTATCTGGATTTATTGACTCTGGGCCAGTGCTTCCGTAGCATGAACCCAATATGTTGGCACAAATTACAGTGTGTCTTTTTGGATCAATAAAGCCGCCATTTTCAAAATATAAAGAAGGCCACCATGATTTAACAGTGGCACTTCCTGTGAAGGCATGACAAATCCATATTATTTCTTTTTGGTTAGAAATTTCACCTTCTATTTCATAATGTAGGCTTGCCTGGTGTAAAATTTCACCATTTTGCAGAACAAACTTTTCAGGTAATTTATGTTGTGGCATAACTTAATTCATGAATTTTTTGAAAAGCTTGAGTAAAATCAGCTATAATGTCATCTATATGCTCAATACCTACAGAAACTCTTAATAATGTAGGAGTAATGCCTGCTGATAATTGTTCTTCATCGGTTAATTGTTGATGAGTTGTTGCAGAGGGTTGAATGATTAATGTTTTTGCATCTCCAACATTAGCTAAATGACTTACTAGTTTAAGATTATCAACAAAGCCTTTTGTTTCTTCTTTATCACCTTTAATAGTGAAAGATAAAACACCTCCGTAACCATTGTGTAAATATTTTTTAGCTAATGGATATGATTTGCTACTTTCTAAACCTGGATAATTTACTTTTTCCACCAATGGGTGTTTCTCAAGCCAATAGGCTAGTTTTAAAGCATTATCTACAGTTCTCTGAACTCTGAGAGATAAAGTTTCAAGACCCTGAAGCAGTAGGAAACTATTGAATGGACTCAAAGCAGGGCCATAATCCCTTAATCCTTCCACTCTCGCCCGTATAGAAAAAGCAATATTGGGTAAGCCTAAAGGATTATTTTCACCAAAAGTTTCCCAAAAATTAAGTCCGTGATAACCTTCTGAAGGTTCTGAGAATTGTGGGAACTTACCGTTGCCCCAATTGTAATTTCCACCATCTACGATTACGCCACCAATAGAAGTACCATGGCCGCCAATCCATTTAGTAGCAGATTCAACAACTATGTTTGCTCCATGTTCTAATGGTTTAAATAGGTAACCACCAGCTCCAAATGTATTATCTACTATTAAGGGGAGATCATATTTTTTTGCTAGGGCTGAAATGGCTTCAAAATCAGGAATGTTAAAGGTAGGATTGCCTATTGTTTCAAGATAAATTGCTTTAGTATTTTCATCTATCAATTTCTCGTAAGATGATATTTCTTCATATTCAGCAAATCTTGCTTCTATCCCTAATCTTTTAAAAGCAACTTTAAATTGATTATAGGTACCACCATATAAATATTTAGTAGCTATGAAATTATCGCCAGATTCTAAGATGTTATTTAGAGCTATAAATTGTGCAGCCTGTCCAGAGGCTACAGCCACTGCAGCTACACCTCCCTCAAGAGCAGCAATTCTTTTTTCAAATACATCATTGGTTGGGTTCATTATTCTGGAGTAAATATTTCCGAATTCTTTTAAACCAAAAAGATTTGCTCCGTGATCGGAATCGTTAAAAACAAAGCTAGAAGTTTGGTAAATAGGAACTGCTCTTGCATTTGTACTTTGATCTGCTTCTTGTCCTGCGTGTAATTGTAGTGTTTCGAATTTTTGTGTAGTTGACATAATTATAAAAATTAAAAGATTGAATAAATGATTATATGATAGTTCTAAAATGATCCAATGCGATAAATATAGTTTGATTCGACTGGATTGAATTTGTAATAAGTTGAATTTGAGAGGATTAAAATCTATTAAGCGGGTACGCTCAAATTAGAAAGGTTATAATTATCCTTTTAAATTTTGATTTAATCCAAAATGAAAGAATTGCTTTTAGCAACAACAGCACATTCGCATTCGCATGCTGGCCTTTGAGATAATAGATATAAATCTATTAGATAGTAATTGTGAATTTTTGTGTGGAGCCGAATTGGCTTTTCTGAAGTGTTCGCTTAATGCGATTTGTTCTAAGTTGTTCATAATTTATATTTCCCTTTCGGGCAGGATTTGGCACCTTGAATCAGGTTGCCAGAGGGTCACCGAGCCTGTCTCTTACCTCTTCGTTATAAATTTATTTTCGAATTAATGCTTCAAATTTAGAGAAAGCTTTTTGAGATATACAAACTTTTTGAATTAAAAATATTAAATAATTGAAGATAAAGTTTTTATAATTATATAAAGTATAATAAAAATACAATTAATATTTGATTTACACTTCTGATTTATGTTTCAATAGCCCATTCACAATTAACCACTGTGCAACAATGTAAGTACTCATTACCGCAATACCAGCATAAGGAATAGTATGTGAAAAACGATTTATAGCTAAAATTGAATCTGAAATAGTAAATAATGCAGCACCCAAAACAACAAATTGAAAGCTTTCGTTAGTGGTTTGATTTTTTCTATACCACGCAGCAACCACCATACTTGCAATAATTAAAGCATAAAGGGCAATAGGTACTTGGATTACGCTGTCTACATAGGGTAAAATGAGGTATGCCATTAAGCCTAAATAAGCAATGATAATAAATGGAAATGCAGACCATCTGAAGCTAAATGAATCCTTAAAAGTTGCCTTTTTATAAGCAACAATATATACAATATGAGCTGCTAAAAATGCTGAAAGTCCAGCGAAAAAGAAGAGAAAATGCTTAACCGTAAAAAGTAGCATAATATCTCCAATCCAACTAAAAGCTAATGCCAGAGTTACATAACTAACCCATTTTTCATTCCTTCTACTATCCGATTGATCCCAAAAATAGGTTAATAGAGAGATCATAAGAAGAGGTTTTGCAATTTGATGTATAATATCTATCTCAAATTGTAATGAGATAATTTCAAGAATGGCAACAATCCAATAAAAAAGGGCCTTAAATTTCATATGAAAGAGTTTATCGAAAAGTACTTATTATTCATCGATAAAAAAAGTAAATTTATGCAAATGGGTGTATATGTAAGAAATGATTAATTGGATTTAGAAATATAATTATTTCTTTAAGAACTTTTTCAAGCTCTTTTTTGAATCTATGGTAATCATTACATAATAATGCCCGCTAGGAATATTTTTTAGGTTGATTTTGTAAAGGCCATCGTCAATTTTTTCAGCTGAGCTATTCATTTTAGTTCCTATGATACTCATGACTTGAATTTCAATTGACTTGTTGATTTTCTGCTCATCTAATTTAAGATATACAAAATCTTCAGCAGGATTTGGGTAAACTTCAGCGTCTTTAAGAATAGTTACAATATCCTTGTTATATTCAACAATATTTTTCGTTTCACCAGCGTTCATTGAGAAAACTGATAGTAAGAAAGTGAACAACAATATATATCTTAACTTATTCATTAAATTTAATTACGTTTCAAATATACTAAAGTTATAGTAAATATTAATTTTCTATCTTTTTAAAAGCATTTTGAAGCTTTTCAATCATTATGCTAGGGGTCATAAAATTTTCACCCTTTTCTTCTTTACTTATATCACCACTTAGGCCGTGCAAATATACTGCCAACTTTGCTGTTTCATAACTATTTTTTATTCTTGGATATATAGCTGCTAAAATTCCACATAACAAATCTCCACTACCTCCTTTAGCCATTCCTGCATTTCCAGTTGGATTAAAACTGATTTTGCCATCAGCATCACAAACAGCTGAAAATTTACCTTTCAATACAACTACAACCTTATGATGCATACAAAATGATTTTAGTTGCATAATGGCTTCAAAATTATTGGAATATTTTCCAACCAACCTTTTAAACTCACCATGGTGGGGTGTTAAAATGGTTCCTTCTGGTAATAGATTTAGTAACTCTCTATTTTCAGCAAGTAGTGTAATTGCATCTGCATCTAATATAAGTTGACCTTGGTAATCTTTTAACAGATTCTCTAAAAGCACTAATGTTTTATGAGCAAATCCTATTGCAGGACCGAAAACAATAACATCCTGTTTGCTGTAATCCAGATAACTTCCTAATACATATTCATTTTCATCTGTAAGGATCAAGGCTTCTGGAATTTGGTTTTGGACGATATCAATGCAATGTGGGCATGTTTGAACAGAAATCAGCCCAATTCCTGAGTGAAGGCAAGCTCTTGCTGCTAGTATTGCAGCTCCCATTCTTGCATAACCACCCGCAATTATGGTAGCTCTTCCTCTGTTACCTTTATGGGCTATCGATTTTAATTTTAACCTATTTTTAATTGCTGAATCTACCTCGTAAATTGAGTAATCGCTTAAGCAGTTATTAATATATTCTTTGTCAAGTTTAATGTCCAAAATTTCGAATTCTCCAATGTATTCCTGGTTTTCAGCCATCATGAATGCTAGTTTAGGAACTTGGAAACTCAATGTGTAATCTGCTTTAAAAATTATTTCGGAAGGACTCGCTTTATCAGCAAATAGACCAGAGGGCATATCAATGGCTATTTTATTCGCTTCAAAATTATTAACCTTTTTAATTAAATCAGCAAGCCTTCCTTCAATAGGTCGAGATAATCCGGAGCCAAAAATTGCATCTATTATTATCGATTTTTCACTAATCTGTTCGGGCAGTTCTTCTAAAAATGATATTGTATTAATTTTTTTAAGCCTTTTGAGGTTTTCTTCAAAATCATCTGAACCATTTTTACCTAATGGAAGTATAACCTGTACTTTATAGTCACTTTCAGAAAGTAATCTGGCTACTACTAATCCATCCCCTCCGTTATTTCCTGAGCCTGCCAATACATAAACAGAAAAATCATTGTTGAATCTTTCAGTAATCCATGTAAAAAGCTCGTAGCTTGCTCTTTCCATTAGATCAATACTTTTTATTGGTTCATTTTCAATAGTGTATTGATCAGCTTCTCTAATTTGTTGAATATTTAAAATCTTCATTCAAATAACTTTCAGTCTTTATTCTAAAATTTAATTCTTTTTTAAGAATTTTGCTTCTTTACTACACTTTTTACTACAATATTTTACGCTTTCCCAATTCTTTTCCCATTTCTTTCTCCATACAAAAGGTCGATTACAAACAGGACATGTTTTAGAAGGTAGGTCACGCTTCTTTGTCATTTTGGTCATCAATTGGTCTTTTTTTAATTCTAATTCATAAAATGAAATATTGTTTACTTTCCATTTATTAAAGTTCTTATCAAACAAGCATGAAATTACTTTGTGAATGAAGGCATTTCTTCTATTTTTGCAGAAACTTTAAACAGAGCATAATGAGCGTTTTAGTCAATAAAGATTCTAAAGTAATTGTACAAGGTTTCACGGGTTCAGAAGGTACTTTCCATGCTGAACAAATGATAGAATATGGCACTAATGTGGTAGGAGGGGTTACTCCAGGAAAAGGAGGACAAACACATTTGGGTAAACCAGTTTTTAATACAGTTGAAGATGCTGTAAAAGAAGCAGGAGCAAACGTATCCATCATATTTGTTCCACCTGCATTTGCTGCTGACGCAATTATGGAAGCTGCTGATGCTGGAATTAAAGTAATCATTACGATTACTGAAGGTATTCCAGTAAAAGACATGATGAAAGCAAAAACCTATATTCAAGATAAGGATTTAACTTTAATTGGCCCTAACTGTCCGGGTGTTATTACTCCGGGTGAGGCTAAAGTTGGTATTATGCCTGGTTTTGTTTTCAAAAAAGGAAGAGTAGGTATTGTATCTAAATCAGGTACTTTAACTTATGAAGCAGCGGATCAAATTGTGAAAGCTGGATTAGGAATTTCTACTGCTATCGGTATTGGTGGTGATCCAATCATTGGTACCCCAACTAAAGAGGCGGTAAAAATGTTGATGGAAGATGATGAAACGGATGCTATTGTGATGATAGGTGAGATTGGCGGAAACTATGAAGCAGAAGCAGCTAGATGGATCAAAGAAAATGGCAATAAAAAGCCTGTAGTTGGATTTATAGCTGGTAAAACTGCTCCAGCAGGAAGAAGAATGGGCCACGCAGGCGCTATCATTGGTGGTAAAGATGATACTGCTGAAGCAAAAATGAAGATTATGGACGAATGTGGAATCCACGTTGTTCAGTCACCAGCTGATATAGGTGAAACCATGAAAAAAGCTTTATCTTAATTAGGAGATAACTAATAATATTTAATTGCAGGCTGTTTTAGTTTTTTATACTGAAACAGCCTTTTTTATTTTTAGCTAGATATGACCAATAACGATATTTTAAAAAGACTTCGCTTCACTTTTGATTTCAGTGATCAGGAAATGATTTCAATATTTGATCAGGCAGATTATAAGGTGACACGATCACTGGTAACCGACTGGTTAAAAGCAGAGGATCATGAAGAATATAAGGATATTCATGATGATCAATTAGCAACTTTCTTAAATGGCTTAATCAATAAGAATAGAGGTAAAAAGGAAGGTGTTCAACCCACAGCAGAAAAAGTATTAGAGAATAATGAAATTTTAAAGAAGCTGAAAATAGCTCTTTCTTTAAAAACAGAAGATATAGTGGATATTTTTAATTTAGCTGAAAAACCAATCAGTCCACATGAGATAACTGCCTTTTTAAGAAATCCAAAGCAAAAACAATATCGACCTTTTCAAGAGCAATATTTAAGGAACTTTTTAAATGGGCTACAGATAAAATACCGAAAGAAGTAGCTTCAAGTAATTTTATTTTAATATAATTATATGGCTTAAATTGAAATAAGATTAAACCATTGATTTTAGAAGGGAAAGGCTTAAATGATAAGTACAGAAAATAAGCGGGATCTAGACCTTTATTTCACTAAGTCCGATTCTAAGCTTTCGATTACTTTCTTGATATTGCCTGATATAGTAACTAGCCACTTCATTTGATCTGATATTAAGCGCGTAGACTGCAATCTTTTTCTTAACTGGGGGTCAATTGGCTTTGTTTTCTCAAATGCTAACTCCTGATTTCGAATAGATACTAAGCTTTCAAATCTTTCTTCTAAATGCTGATGTGCAAGCTCTAATTCGTCTTCAGAAATAGAGCCTGTTTGGTCTTTTTTAAGTAAGCGCTGTATAGCCTGTTTAAGGTTGAGGTCTATAGTTTTAATTATAAATTCAAAGTCTTTTGAAACTTCATTCTCTTTATGATTAATTAAATAGGTTCCTAAGGAGGCCATTGCAGCAAGGAGTGTTTGATTTATACTAACAATCTCATTTATTTTGCCCACATGATGTTGCTGGGATTTGGGTTCTTGGCTTAATCGCTGAAATGCTGCATTTAAATTCCCCATTTCTAAAAAGGCTTCCTTTCTAGCTAGTTTATAATCTGTAAGGCCACTGTTTTCATGGTAATACCGATCAATTTGGGCGAGATATTTTCTATTAGCTCTTAATACTTTTAATATGGTGTTTTGTATACTTTCTGATTCCCATGTAGGCCATAGTAAAGTACCGGCTCCAAATGCAATAGCTGCTCCTATTATTGTATCTACCACTCTATATTGTATAACCTCAAATGCGTCTGGGTTTATGAGAGTGTAAATAAAAACGATACTGGTTGTAATAAAAACGGAGGCGGTTTTGTAGTTTTTTTGGATAAAGCTAAGCGCAAGAGTTAGTGAAACAATTGCCAAAAAGGCAAATAAATAAGTGTTTTGATTGATTAAAACTATGAGGCTTGCAATTGATGCTCCAATTAATGTGCCGTATAATCGATGTTTTGATCTTTTTTTGGTTAGGGTATAACCGGGCCTCATTATTACCACAATCGTTAATAATATCCAATAAGTATTTTGTAGTGAAAATAAAGTCCCGATTGTGTACGCTAAAAGCATAGCAATAGTGAGACGAGCGCTGTGCTTTAAAATAGGTGACTTGAAACTAAAATTCTCACTTAGTATATTTAGATCGTAATCTTGCTGAGTGATAAACTGCTTTCCCTCTTTACTTCTAATTCCAATATTTTTTTGGTTTTCGAGATCATAAAATACCCTTTCAATGGAATCAATTTTTTGAATTTGGTTTTCTTCATATTCAAGTAAATTTCTAAGCAAAAGAGCACCCTCTCTAGCTTCTGGTAATCCAATATCATTTTTATAAGTTTGAATAGTTTTTTCACATAATTGGATCAGGATGTTAAAGTCTATTTTATGCGAGAGTTTTTTGTTTTCTAACATCGCAATAGCCATTTGGTCCAATCTATCTGATAATTGAAATACTAAATCTATAAATGGGCGAACATATTGTGGTTTTTCTAGAAATAGACTATTTATTTTTTCATAATTAGCTGGGTTTGCCATTGAGAGTTCTAGAATGTCAATTAATTCAATGAAGATCAATAATTGTTTTCTCTTATAATTTGAAAAACCAGAGCTCTGCCTTTCGGTCAATAAAAGTTCTCGCAGAGTTTCGTGAGTGGCGTTTATAGTGGTTTGCAGCTCAAATAGTTCTTTTTTTAATTCTTCAGCCTTGCCTTCTCCTATAGCTAAATTTCCCCTGATTCGAATGTATTGAGCTGTAAACTGTAGGCATGAACTAAGTTCTTTATTGATTTGACGTTTTTGGAGTAATGGATGAAATATAGCCGATAAAAATAAATACCAAAAGCCTCCAATTGCAATGAATAATCCTTGAATTAAGATTTCTTGGCCAACTTGCGGATGTGCAAAGCTTAATACGATAGCTAATAAGCCTGAAAAAGAAATTAAGGAAGCTCTAAAACCATAAACCGAAATAAAGGATATACCGAAAATAAGAAGTGACATTGTTGGTACCAACAAATAAGGGTTTGGAGCTACATAGGTAATGGCTATGGTGGTTAATAATGCAATTAATGTAGCAATTAAAATTCCAATGCTTTTATGTTTTCGGCTACCGGGAACATCACTTCCTGAAGTAAGAAAAACACCTATGGAAATGCTAAGTAGATAGGAGATTTGATCAATTTGGATTCCAATTATTAAGGGTAATACGATACCAAAAGTGACTATTATAGATTTAAGGAAATCAGGGCTTTTAAGAAAATTTAGAATCTGTTGGTAGTAGTTTTTTATCATAGAAAATGAGGATCTGCTTCATTATACTCATTTGTTATAGCATGAGTTTGATTTGCCTTCTTTTTTTCCGTTTTCTAACGAAATAATAAGGTCATAATATGAGAATTTCAAAAATTCTGTTTGTTCCCATCAATTCAAAGTAATTTGGATCTGAAGATGACAATAGAGGAGACAGCATTCATTACATATTTCCAATGTTTTAATATTGTAATAATCAAATAATATTTATAATTTCATAAGGGTAATCACCAATTTTGTGAAAAAAACTATACTCTTATTTATCCTTAATGGGGTTCTGATCTACTTTTCTGTGGCTCAAACTGCTATAGATTCCCTTCGCCAAGTGCTCAAAACTCAGGGAAATGATTCAAATAAGGTAAATACTTACCTCCAATTCTTTTATACTGATTTATACTATACTGATCCTGCAGAAGTAATTCTTTTTACAAAAAATGCAATAGAATTGAGCAAGGAAATCAATTTTGTAAAAGGAGAAATAGAAGCCTACAATTCTTTAGGCTATATCTACCGCTTGAGGAGCACTAACGACTCTGCTTTTTATTACTTCAAGAAAGCTAAGATGCTTTCGGAGTCTGTCAATTATACGCTTGGTTTGCTGGATGCCTATATTGGCATTGGAAATACCTATAATCAACTGAGTAAATGGCAGGAAGCCATTATCGAATTCCAGAAGGCAGAAGAAATTGCTTTGGCTGCGAAAAATATTCGTACAGCCGCCAGTGCAAATAATAACATGGGCAATATAAGTCTGGCCCAGGGAGATTTACAGGCGGCATTGAAGTATTATCAAAAAGCGGCAGATATTGGACCTCCATCGATTAAAGAGGTTGCTTTGGTAAATATTGGTTTAGTACATATTGAGTTAAATGATGGAGCTAAAGCAAAATCTTATTTACTAGAGGCAAAAGAAATGACTAATGCTTCTAAAAACTGGTATGCACTAGCTTTCATTTATCAACATCTGGGTTCTTTAGAAAAAGCAGATGGCAACTTAGAGGAGGCATTAGACTACTATCAAAAGGCTATGAATTCTTATAAATCCATAGATGAGCGACAACATTATTCAGAAGTATTAACCAGTGTTGCCTCAGTATATTTTGATCAACAAGAATATATAAAAGCTTTGTCGACTTATCAGGAAAGCTTGGATATCCAAAAGGAAATAGAGCATTTTACGGGTTGGTGTAACAGTTTGCATGGCATAGCTAGAGTTTATTTGGCCATGGGCAAAGAAGTAGAAAGTGAAGCAGCCTTGCTCCAGGCAGTTGAAATTGCCGACAATCACGACTTACTAACCATTAAAGATGACATTGCGCTGACCTTAAGTACCCTTTATAAAAGTAAGGGGCAGTTTGAAAAAGCATTAAATTATCATGAGTTGTACAAACAGTTGAGTGACAGTTTGCTCAATCAACAGAAATCGGAGCAGATTGCGGAAATGGAAGCTCAATTTGAGAATCGGCAAAAGCAGCAGGAAATTGACCTTTTAAGTGCTGAAAATGAAATTGCAAATCTTAATGTTTTGCAGCAAACTAACTTTCGAAATTTTGTCATTATAATAGCCTTTATTTTAGCCATCTTGGTAGCTGTTACTTATAACAGAGTGCAGGTAAAAGTAAAGGCAAATAAAAAGCTGCAGGAACTTGATCAGTTAAAAACCAACTTTTTTACCAACATATCTCATGAGTTTAGAACACCACTTACCCTCATTCTAAACCCAATTGAAAAAGTCTTGAAAAGTCAACAAGATTTAGCGATCCGAAATGATTTGCTCCTAGTACAAAGAAATGGTAAAAGATTGTTGGAACTGACTAATCAGTTACTTGACCTTTCAAAATTGGAGGCCGGTAAACTGAAGTTGATGGTATCTGAATATGAGTCATCTGAATTTTTTAAGACTTGTATTGCTTCATTTGAATCATTTGCGGATTCAAAGAATATTAGATTTAAAACCAAATTGAAGGATGCACCGAAGTCTGCCTATTTCGATCAGGATAATCTTCAGAAAATTCTGAATAATTTATTGTCTAATGCATTCAAATTTACGCCCGAAGGAGGGATGGTGGAACTAGAGGTCAAGCAAGAAAATACATTTATGCAAATCTCAGTAAGAGATTCCGGCTTAGGTATTTCGGCAGAAGAACAAGAAAAAATATTTGATCGTTTTCATCAAGAGACTGAAAGTAGACATCAAGAAGGTTCGGGAATAGGCTTAACTCTTACTAAAGAGTTGGTCTTACTGCACCACGGAAGTATTACAATAGAAAGTGCGCCTGGGCAAGGCAGTACTTTTACAGTAAAAATCCCGATTTCCGCCAATGCTTATGCTTCTGAGCAGTTGATCAAAGAAGTCCCAATGAATGGAAAGCCTTCTTATTCTAGTGAAAGTAAGGCACATACTATGCAAGCGGATGTTCAATCGGATTTGCCAATTGCTCTTGTCGTAGAAGATAATCCTGATCTTAGAGCGCATATCGTAGCACTTTTAAGCGGGCTCTATCAATTGGAGCAAGCGCCTAACGGATCAAAAGGGCTGAAAATGGCAATGGAATTAATACCCGATATCATAATTTCTGATTGGATGATGCCGGAAATGGACGGGCGAGAATTTTGTGAAAAATTAAAGACAGAAGAAAAAACCAGCCATATTCCAATCATTATGCTTACCGCCAAAGCTGATTTGATAAGTAAAATTGATGGATTGAAAACAGGAGCTGATGATTATTTAACTAAACCATTTAACACGGAGGAATTGCTGGTTCGCATGGAAAATCTAATAAAGCAACGTGAAAAATTGCGAACTACTTACAGTAAAATTATTACAATTACTCCTTCACAGGTCGAGATTGAGGATCCTAACGAGGCTTTTTTGCATAAAATCCTGAGTATAGTAGAACAACATATTGGTGATGCTGAATTCACAGTTGAAAAACTGCAAAAAGAAGTGGGCATGAGCAGGATGCAATTACATAGAAAACTTAAAGCACTTACTAATTTCTCCGCTAGCGAATTTGTTCGCGATTTAAGGCTTCAACGGGCAGCGCAATTTCTTGCAACGAATGGAATTAGCGTGGCAGATGCTGCTTATAGTGCTGGTTTTAATAGCCTATCCTATTTCTCGCAATGCTTTAAGGAAAAGTATGGCGTAACACCTTCACAATTTGAGAAACAACCCTCTTAAAATTAGTTTAAGAGCATTTGTTACATTTCTTATAGTTTTTGGGACATATCTAATAGCCTTTTATTTAAGGACTGATGAACTTGTGTACATCAAAACAAAATAAAAACCTATGAAAACTTTATTGACCCTATTGCTGATTAGCTACTGCTTTACCGGCTTTGCTCAGAATACCGTTGAAGAATTAGCTAAAATTAAAGAAACACGCGATGCGTTCATGTTGGCTATTAAAGAACATCGCTATCAAGATCTTGCCAACTTATCAACAGCTGATATGGAGAATGTCGGACCTGGTGCTGAGGCTTGGTTAAAAATGTACCTACTAGGGCAGGAGAGAGGGGCCTTTCCATACGATCGCATTTTAATGAGCCCAAAAGAAACTGTTATTGTTAGTGATTCAGTGGCCTATGATTACGGAACAAGCAAAGTGTATTATACCGATGAAGAGGGTGAAGAAGAACTACTCACCAATACTTACCTGGTAATTTTAAAAAAGGATAAAGAGGGTATTTGGCGACTACATCGAGAGGTAGCTTCTGCTCAAGTAAAGTAAGCAATAAACTAAACTTTAAGACTCATGAAAAATTTAATGCTTTTATTCCTTATGATAGGAATGTCATTTCCACTTAAGTCTCAAACTGATACAGTTCGACTCATTAATCAAAAAGAATTAGAAGAACGAAATAAAAAACTTGCGACAGGATTTTATAACGACCTCTGGTTTACTAATAATACGGATAATTATAAAGATTATGTAGCAGATACTTATGTGGCACACGATATTGGTGAAAGGAAAGGAGTTAGCGAACCAGCTATTGAGCAGAAGATTATCGCAGATCGGTTTTGGGCGAATGGGAAGTGGGATGCAAAGATTAATTATCAAATTGCAGAAGGCGATTTAGTGGCTACACGATGGGAAGCCACTTATCAGCCTGAAACTCTTATAGGGCGAATCATGTACGGTTCAGGTACTATTCCCATTATCAATGTCTTCCGTTTCCAAGACGGTAAAATCGTTGAATTATGGAATCATCGACACGATATTGATACTAATATGACGATGAAGTTTACCATCAAAGGATTGCTAATCGGTCTTTTCATTGCCCTTATCCCTACTTTTTTTGCCATTCGGTTGAAACGCAAGCTTAGGAAAATAAACCTTAATAATTGATATAAAATTAAACTCAAAAACTATGCAGCCTACTCAACCCAACGAACGCTTTCTTTTTTTAGATGTACTACGTGGCTTCGCCTTATGTGGAGTTTTGATTGCCAATATGGCCTTTCATTCCGGCTATTGGTTTCTAAGTCCGGAAATGCAGGCAGGCTTGCAATTTGCCGATGCTGGTAATTCCCTAATGTGGGTGATTCATTTCTTTTCGGATGGTAAATTTTACTCCATCTTTTCAATGCTTTTTGGGATAGGGTTTGCATTGCAAATGCAGCGATCTATAGAAAGGGAAGAGCCATTTATGGGGAGATATAGCAGACGTTTACTGATATTATTTCTATTCGGACTCTTGCATGCATTTCTCTTTTTTGTAGGCGATATTCTGAGCATGTATGCCCTAACAGGCTTTCTTTTACTATTATTTCGAAAGAAATCTGCTAAATTCCTTTTCAGGTCTGCCCTGATTTTACTTTGTTTACCTGTTTTGCAATACGCTTTTCTTTGGTGGAATGCCCAAGGAGCACCTCCAGTTGATCTTTCAGGCGATAGGGCATTCTTTGAGCAATTGATTCTGGCTTACAGTACAGGAAATTTCAGTGATATTCTTTTTAATAATATTGGCGGTACAATCTTCGGAAGATATCCTGACCTAATTTTTACCGGCCGCTTTTTCAAAGTGCTAGCTATGTTTTTGTTGGGCTTCTACATAGCTAAAAGCAGATTGTTTGAATATAGGGAAGAGCGGAAGGATTTTTATAAAAAGATTCTACTATGGACTGCAGTAATTGGGATTCCTTCGAATATCATCTTGGCTCAAATGATGACTACCGATGCTTACTATATGTTGGAGCCTAGTGGCATTGTGCAGCCTTTGGTGTACGCCTTTGGTGTGCCCGCACTAGGTATATTTTATGCGGTTGGTTTACTCATACTTTTTCAAAAGCCTGCATTTAAGTCTAAGCTAAGTTTCTTTGCTCCATATGGAAGGATGGCGCTAACCAACTATCTGATGCAAAGTATTTTAAGTGGTTTGGTGTTTATGAGCTATGGATTTGGTCTATTTGGAGCGGTCGGGCCTATTTTATTCACCATTATTGGCTTTAGTATCATGATTATCCAATTCATTTTCAGCCATTGGTGGCTATCCAAATTTAAATACGGACCTGCAGAATGGCTGTGGCGATCATTGACTTATAAAAAATGGCAGCCTTTAAGAAAAGCAGAAGATTTGACATTTAATTGATCTTTGAACAACTATGAATGAGGAATTGCCAATTATTTACTTCTGTATAAAAACGATAAAAATAAATCCATGAAAGGAATTATTCCAACAAAAAGAATTGATCACTATTTTTTCCCAATAGTAGGAAGCTATTATTTAGTTACAGCACTATTAGGTTTTGGCTATTCAACTGCGAATAGGTTATCGGCTGAAGGTGTTTTGCCCTTTAGAGTTATAGTTCATGGGCTTTTGGGAGGTATCTGGTATGCAATGTTTTTTTTACAAGTAATACTGATTGCTGCAGGTAGGAAAAATGCACACATGAAGTTAGGCAGCTATTCGGTTCCAATTATGATTTTGGTTTTTATAAGTAGTATTTACACGGTCCTTTTGCGAGATCCAATTTCTTTTGAAAAAGTACCGTTTTCAATACAAGGATTTGAAATTGGCCTCTTTACAATAGGACTGATTTATGTTCTGCTTGGCTACATTTACCGATATCGCGCCCATCATCATAAACGATATTATTTAATGAGTATAGTGATTCTTAGTGGGGCAGGAATCAATCGATTTTACAAGTTTATTGGTGTAGAGATGTTTAATGAATTTTTAATTATTTTCTTTCTTCCCCTATTACTCATTGTAGTTTACGATCTTTTGATTTATAGGCGTTTATTCAAAGCAAGCTGGATTGGAATCCTTCTCTTCGTTTTTAATATGCTTGTATTAAGTCGGCTTTTACAATTGCTTGCAGACTATCTAAGACCCATTTTAAAAGCATTATGAGCGACTTAATAAATAAGACGGAATTGGAACCAGGGAAGAATTTGCGGTTTGATTCAAAAGTTGTTTGGCACTGCTAGAATAATGAATATCAAATAGTAAAAGCATGAAAAATATGAGAAGAATATATGCTGCTTTAGCCATTGTTTTACTTCTGAGTAAAACTGTAGCCAGCGGACAAACAGAAAATGAAATTCAACATAATGTGTCTTATAAAGGCCCCATAATAGATGTTCATCTGCATGCATTCCATGCCGAAGATAATGGCCCACCGCCAGCCGCTTTTTGTGTTCCAGTATCTAGCATGATTCAGCACTATGACCCTAAAGATCAATGGGCTGATGTAGTGGTGAAAAAATCTAAGAATCCTGATTGTGAGGATCCTTTATGGTCTCCTGAGACTGATGAAGAATTGATTATGCAAACTGTAGAACAGCTAGAAAGGTATAATGTTGTGGGTGTTTTGAGCGGTGAGATTGATTTTCTTCCTCAGTGGCTTGAAGCTGCTCCAGATAGGTTTATTCCCAGCTTAAAATTTAGCCTCCCTGCAGATGAAATGCATGTTGACAGTCTTGAAGCACTGATTAAAACCTTTGACATAGAAGTAATTGGGGAAATCGGGAATCAATATCACGGCATTGCTCCGAATGATCCTCGCATGGATAAATATTGGCAGTTGGCAGTTAAACTCGATATTCCGGTGGCCATTCATTTGGGGTCAGGACCTCCAGGTGCGCCATATCTAGGTTTTCCAAAGTACCGCCTAAAGTTTTCAAATCCGCTTCAATTAGAAGAGGTATTGAACAAGTTTCCTTCCCTCAGGATGTCAGTCATGCATTATGGAGAACCCTTTATTGATGAGATGATTGCCATGATGTACACCTACCCACAATTATATATTGACTTGGGTGGAATAATGTGGACTTATCCTAAGGCCTATTTTTATGAGTATCATCTGAAAAAGCTTGTAGCGGCAGGATATGGTAAACGTATTATGTTTGGCTCGGATTCAATGACTTGGCCGGGGCTTATTGGAAGGAGTATAGACATTATTAACGAAGCTTATTTTCTCTCCTTAGCGCAAAAAGCAGACATTTTCTATAACAATGCAGCTCGATTTTTAAGACTGACCACAAAAGATTAAAACTAAACCAACCTGATATGAAAAAGAATTTCTATACTAAAAACTACTTCTTTGGCTTAAGCATCACAATTTTTATCTTAAGTGTGATTGCCTTTTCAGATAATTTACTAACAGATGTAGGGCAACCAAGTAATAGCGATCCGATCATGATTATCCATGGCTTAATCATGTTTGCCTGGACCATCATCCTGATCATCCAAACTAATCACGTTCGGAAAATGAATATTGCACAGCACAAGAAGTTAGGAATCGTAGGCTTTTTTATCGCCATTCTAATGCTGCTAAGCATTAACTATTTGGCTTACTTGGGGCCTGATTTCAATGAACTACCATTCTTCGGGAAGGCCAATAGAATATTTGTCCCGGTATTTGCTGTCATGTTAATATTTGCTTATCTCAAGCGGTATAATAAACTACTCCACCAATATCTTATTTTTGTAGGTTTATTGTTTTGTATGGAACCAATTCTAAGTCGCTTTTGTGGCAATTTAGATCTAAATCCTATGGTTTTCGCATTTCCTATTTGGATAGGGTTGTGGATATCTATTTTTATCTATGATATCATCTTAAGAAGGAAACTACATCCGATTTTGTATCTGGGTTTCATCTTTTTTCTAGGGGTTTATATAATTATTTCGTAAGATGATTTTTCACATCTCATCGTGATTTGCCAATAAGAAACAATGTAGAACCTGTTTAAATTAGTGCTTTCTTCAATTTATTTTTACTTAAGTATTGTCCGTTCAAACTTATTCTTTGTAATTTTGTTGTTATACTAACTAAATTAGCGAAAAGCTTAAATTTTTTCAGTTATGGCAATAATGATAACAGACGAGTGTATTAATTGTGGCGCATGCGAACCAGAGTGCCCTAATACAGCTATATATGAAGGTGGAGTAGAATGGAATTGGTCTGGTGGTACTTCTTTATCAGGCAAAGCGAAGTTAATAGATGGATCTGAGGTAGATGCAGATGAAATGCAAGAACCGATTTCAGATGAATTTTACTATATCGTAACAGGGAAATGCACAGAGTGCACTGGGTTTCATGAAGAACCACAATGTGCTGCCGTTTGTCCGGTTGATTGCTGTGTAGATGATCCAGATAATGAGGAAACAGACGGAGAGTTAATGGCCAAGAAAGAGTGGATGCATAAAGAATAGTAATTTTTGATCTTAAGATATTTAAACCCGCAAGCTTAAACTCCTTGCGGGTTTTTTATTTTATGTAATTCATTAAGTATAGCCCTTTCGTTTGTGGCTGCTAAAAGGGGGGTGTTTCACAAATTAAGAAATATGCAATCGTGTTTTGCATACAGTCTTTTTTGTTATAGACTACCATTTTCATTCTTGTAGGATTTTAATTACATTTATTGCATCAGTTCAAATACAACCAAAACCTTAAGCTCAGCTTTATTTTTTGAATTGTAATGACTTACATAATAGATATTTTATCACCTAATGTTGCATATAAACAACTTTTGTAAGCACCTATATGAATACAATAATAAATCCGTTAGATTAGTGCCAATAATATATAAACGCAATAATAGCGTTTGCACAATTGTTAGAGAGAATTATCACGGCACCAATCACTTATGAGACGAATTATTTGCTTCTTCTTTTTTTTGAACTTAATAGCCTGCACAGACGGTGACAATTATAAAAGTCAATTAAATGGTAGCTGTCCAGACGTTGAATTACAGCAAATTGTTAAGGACAGTTTGTTAGAGTATTCAGTTAATTTACCTGCAGAATATGCTGTTTATAAAAATTATGGCGACTTGAGTTTAGCTTCTGTCAAACCGACTGAACTTGACAATTATATAGAGTCTTTCGGGTTGACAATTGAACAAAATAGTATGAATTATAGGCTAAATGAGTTCTATAAAAATGGGACTTATTGGGACCAAGAAGAATATGAAAGGGACTTTGACGATTTTTCCATGGTCACCCAAGGAAAGACTATGATAAATGACGTAGAATATAAGTATAACATTTATACATACGGGAATGAACAGGTTTTAAGGATGTTCGGAATTTCGAACAATTTAACATACAGTTTAATGTTTCTGTCCAATCAGGAGGATTTTGACAGCCTGTTTTGCAAATACGTCAATATTGCGCAGACCCTAAAAATAGGACAAGACTCTCTCTAACATCTGCTAAAAATGCATTTGCTTACTGCTTCTAGCAAAGTGCTTAGGAAATAGCCACAAAGCCAATCATTTAGTTTTATTCAAAGCGAAGGCAGACAAATTGATTCTCTCCTTTTACTGCTTTGTAATTGTAGTTACGGTTTGGCTTTGCTACTTTAGTACTTCGTCAGCTAAATGTGGCAAACGCATTTTAGCTTAGCGTTGCCAGTAATTCAAAAAAAACACAAAATGAGTCCAGATCTTTTAGTGGATACTGTTAAATACAAAAACTACTTTTTAGTCATAAGCGGGATTTATGGGGGAAGAACATTGACCGTACTCGACAACCAACTGCAAGAAATAAGTGAACATGACTTTACAGGTATACAAATGTGGGATGAGGAATTTCATATTGATGAGGAAAACTCAAAAATCCTGATTTCTGTAATTACGACAGAAACGTTCCCACTTGAAAGTAAGAAATATCAAGGTTTTAACACTCTGTGGTATGAACTCAAAGAAAAGTCAGGTACTTTTAAGTTGGAGCTAATTGATAAATGGGAAAAGTCAGATATTAAGGGAATTAAAAGTAAAATTCATAACGGAGAACGAACTTGGGTTGCTCTTAGAGAATTGAATTATATCAGCCAAACTGGAAACAAAGGGAAAAACTCATTTATTGGGATTGCTCAAAGCTCTCAACTTGAAATACCTACGTTCGAATATTCAGTAAGCAATCAGCACTCCCATTTATCACAAAACTTCGACATAGAATTAACAGACAAGGACATTTTTATTTCTGGAATTGGAAGCATTGCTAAAGACACTCCAACAATTTTGAGAATTGCTAGGAATAGAAAAAATATGGAATTTATTGAACTGGATATTCCGCTCAAGAAACTCCACAACTTTAATGATACTGTAATTAAAAAGATAAATAATCAACTATTTGCTTATTTCTGGACTACGTCAAGTGAGTATTGTAAAAAGTACGTTTTTGAAATCTTCACAGTACGTGTAATGAAATCTTTAGATGAATCTACTTTTGAAAAAGCAATAGACTCTGATTATGTACATACGTTCACTTGGTCAAAAAATGGTGTTGCTTATAAAACTGACAAAGGTTCTACACCATGTAGACTTGGTAGGATTGATACCAGTGGTAAAATTGTTCAAACTGAGGAACTCGAGACTTCTCATCCTGAACTATTAACAGAAACGGGGGAATTAATTGTAGCAGCAGATGACAGAAAACAACTATTGAAAATTAAATAACTACTGGCAACATTATGTATGAAATCATAGCCACACAAGGCAAACGCACAGTCCAAAGCTACGATTCATACATTTAGCGTTAGCGGTAACATACTTTCAGAATGAGCATATTCGGATTATTCAAATCAAAAGGCAAAAAAACTCCTGAAAAGCCTGTTGAAAAACTAAAGGTAAAAGAAGGTCAGGAATTGGTTTGCCTAAATAAAAATAATTACTCTAAACTATTAAGTAAAGACATTCCAGAAACTGATCAATTTGAACTTTCGGAAATTAAGGTTAATGAGGGAGAGTATTTTAAAGCCAATCAAACCCTATTCATTTTAGGTTCAAAAATTCATGGCAGTGGACTTCTGTATGTGAATCTTCCATATGGTGGAAGAATAGATAATTTCTTAATAAAAAAGGAAACAAGAATTGGTTTGAATGATGAACTTCTTTTTGTTCACAAAATCGAGGACGATAATGCGTTAAACTTGAAGCTCCTTGAACAAAATAGACCGAAGCTTGAACAAACTGAAGTTAGTTATCAAGAAGATGAATTTACAGATGCAAAAACGATAAAAATCACAAAAGTAGCATCTGAAGAATCTGAATACTTCAAACTTTACCTTGACCAAGCAACTTTAGCACATGAGTATTTAGGATTATCATTAGTGAATCATAATGGCTATGTCTATGCCTCATTTACTTCGAGAAATGAAGATATAACGTTAGCAAAAGGAGATTCTTTGATTATGCTTTTTGAAGATAAATCAAAGTTGAATTTCACTTTTTCAAATGCAGGAGAAGGAACTAAGGGCTTTCGATTCAATCACTCACCAATCGGGTTTGAAGAACTTGACATTCTACTCAACAATAGGTTAACGAAAGTCAAATTAATTAGCACGAGAAAAAAGCTCTATTCAATCTATCATATGAATCATAAGATTAATGAAAATCAATCTTTTTCAATTGATCAAAGTGCCCAATATCAAACAGAATTAGAAGGTCAATATTTGCTACAGCTTATGACCGCCCGATTTATTGAAATGAATAAGACTTATAAGGTTAAATAATACCGCTAACATGGGCTAAGAAAACATAGGGGTTTGGTGGTATTCGGAAGTCCAGAGCTTTTGGGCAGTCCGCCAATCCAAAATTTTGATAATGTAAAAAAGTAAAGTAAATTATAAAAATATTTGACTTGGCTAAGTGCTAAACTGAAAGGGCAGTGTTTCAAACTCCCCAACGTTTCTTAGCCATGCGTTACTTGTCATTTTCTCCCATTCATAATCATGCAAAGAAGTTGGCTGATTCTTATAGTTTCTTTAATCCTATTTCTAATTATTAATGAATTAGACAGTTATTTTTTAAAAACAGACTTAGAAGAACTTTATCTAGTATTATTCTTTGTCTCTACACTTTGGCTTTTCTCACTTGTATTTCAAAGATTTAAGCAAAGAGTTAATCTTAAAATTAATATTAAATCCTTTGGGCTATTTTTATTCCACATCATTCCAATAATTATAGTTCTTGTAATGAGTTATTACCATTATGGAACTTGGAAAATGACTTTAGTATGGATGTTAATTCCATCCCTTGCAATTATAACTGATTTATTAGTTACGTTTTATCAGTACTTCACTAAACAAAACAACAACAAGTAACATAGCATAAACCCCATTTGCTTACTCATTTCATAGCTAAGTTTTGTGCAGGTGTCCCGCAATTTATGCTATCACTTTGTTCTGGCTTCAGTGTAGCGGGACAAGACATTGTAAGTTTAAGAGGCAATTAAGGCCAAGCTTGCATTTAAGGTTCTTGCTAACTGCTGCAGGACTTGAGGACATCAGGACTTAAGAACAGACTCGAAGAAAATATTATAGTAGCTACCTGCCAGCTGTTTCGGTCGGACTAAGTATGACCTACCCTAGGTGGACGTCACCTCTTTCTGTCAGCCTGCTTTGGTTGACAACGCATAAATTGCTAGTTTTCCATTTCATAGCCTGCTCCGGCAAACGGGTTTTATGCAGGCGTTGGCAGTCATAAAAAGAAACAGATGAAGAAAAATTTAATCATTGGAGTTTTATCTCTTTGCTGGTTTAATTGCTTTTCGCAATCTGAACCGACTCAAAATTATGAGCAAGTTCTAAAAAATGAAAAATTGAAGAGCATCAAAACAATGTATTACAGAAGTGAAGACACTACTCAATCTGAAGGCAGAGTTTTATTTAAAAAGGAATTTGACGAGGAAGGGAAATTAACTGAGAAATATGTTTATACCTTCTGGGATGTAGTTTCATATGACCACACAACAACATATAAATATGGTTCAAAGGGATATCTTATAGAGAAAACAAAAATTCAGAAAATTCTTAATCTGGGCAAAAGAGATGCAGGATACATAGATGCTCTTGGAGATGATCCGATTAATGAAAAATCATTCTATACTTATGATGAATCTAATAGGCTAATAAAAGAAGTGAACTATACTTTTGGCAAAGAAGGGTTTGATGAAAATGACACCCCGAGTAATTCGATTGAATACACATATAACCAAAAAGGAGACTTAATAAAAGAAATAGGAAAGACACCAAACGGTCGAGTTATTTATCTAAATTATGAGGCGACTTATGAATATGATAAAAACGAAAATAAAATCAAGGAAACGAAGATTTTCACAACTTCGCCAACAGAATCTCATAGAACAACAATCTATTCATACAATAACAAAGGAAAATTAATTGAAGAAAAGACTGAGGATTCTGGAGTACCAAGAAATAACAAACATTTGAAATATGAATATGGCAGCAACGAGAGGTTGAGCAAAGTTCTTAGGTTCTCTCAAAATGATAATAGCTGGAAAGTAACTAAAACCCTCTCATATGATGAAAATGGTAATCCAAAACTTGGAGATGAAGAAACAACCTTTACTTTCTATGAAAATGGATTAATAAAAGGAGAATTATGGAAAAGCAGTAGAAGTGATGAAACCGTTAACTTCATAACTACATACGAATTTTATTAAAATTACGAACTGCCAACATTATGTATGAAATCATAGCCGCGCAAGGCAAACACACAATCTAAAGCTACGATTCATAGATTAACCGTTGGAACACATTAAAAAATGGCAGATAATCAGTTCATAGATAAATTCAAGTCCAAATTAGACAAGGAATTGGAAAGAATTGCATCGAATTCAAATTCATTTGTTTTTGATGCACGTTATGCAGCTATCACTTTGCTCAAAGACCGAAACTACAACTCGACCATAATTAACCAAGTAGAGAAGGAATATGAAAATATTGCAAAAGTCGAACGAAAGAATAAAGAAGAACTAAAAGAACAAGATCAGCGATTAATAAGACATATCCGACAAATTCCAGTCAAAGGCAGGGGGAAATATGGGCTTAAGAATGGAAATGAATTACAAGTAAGAAGACTTAATGAGTATTCCTTTCAAGTCAGAATAGAAGACCATTTCAGAAGTGAGTTAGCGCCAGTTATTATTTGCAAAATCAAAGATGACTCAACTTACTTCTGCTACCCATTCTTGTACCTTAAATCGATTTTGATATTCGGATTTGGGGGAACAGTTTTGATGGCCATATTGGCTTTTCTTGGATATGTGAAATATGAACCATTTATTTTTTTACTTCCTCTTATTGTGGCAATAGGACTTCAGCTGATTTTGATGCCTTTTTTCTACTTTCTCATACTGTACTTTTTTAGAAAACGATTAAGAAAAAAATAAAAACGAGTGCCAACAACGCATATAGCTTATGGCGGGTGAACGACTGCCAGCAAGGTTTTCGCTCCGTAGCCAGCTTTGGTTTCGGTGGACAGGAAAGTGCTTCGAAACCGCCACAAGCCATATACAAACCGTTAGCGATAATTCCTCATATAACGAAGTCGTTGACTCCGCAAGCTAAAGATAGAACAAAGAAATAGAAAGAATTAATGAAAAGAGAGATATATAAATTGCTTATTTTCAACAGTTCAATAAAACATTAATCAAAAAAGGTAGAGAATGGGAAAAGATTTTTTCGAACTATTTTATTTTAAAACTTATGTTTTCTTAAAGGAATACGCTCCTAGTTATCTAGGAATAGAAAAAGCAGCTGCCAATCTTTTCATATCTCTTTTGCTCTATTTGAAGTTTTTAAGCCTCTCTGTTATTCTAATATCCGTAACAGTAGGGTTCGTTTATGTCTTTATTGAGAGTTGGTTACTTCTATTCTCATTGCTTTTCTTTATTTGGTTGACTCATGCTTATTTAGGGAAAAGACATCATGAGATTTTTAGGAAGTACAGGGATCAAAAAAAAAATAAGAAAACATCAAATGTCACATATTTTTCATACATATTCGCTGTTTTTTCTATTTTCATAATATCGATCTATTTTTGCTCAAAGTATTACTAATAATCTATCGCTAACATAATATAAAACCCATTTGCGCACCACCTTGTAGAAAAGTGTCTGCTAAATAGCCCGTAATTTATGCTTGCTTTTCATAGCTGGCAAGTAAAGATGTTGCTTTGATCGAGTATAGTGCTTAATTATTCTAAGATTTTGCAATTAGTAAAGTTTATCAGTTTGTGGAGAAAGCATAAATTACTACTTTCAGTATTTCACAGACCAGTATAGCAAACGGGTTTCCTACTCGAAATGGTTCCATTTAATAAAAAGCAACAGGATTTCTTGATATATATTTTTGGAGGTATTACTTTTTGATTCCTAAATTTCAACCAAGCTATATAAGAATGTCCAAAGAAAACTTTGAAGCCTTAAAAGACAAAATAGAGCGCCTATCACCAGCTGAAATAAAAACACCCAATATGCCTGTAGATGTTTTTTTACAGGAAGCCTACAATTTATATCAATGGAGCAAAGCAGATCAGGGGAAATTAATCAAAATAGGAATAAAGGATTTCCAGGAGTTTGAAGCCCGGATAGGGGCTTTGAGTTATGTGCAATCCCAATGGGTTAATAATCGATATCAGAAAGGGCCTAACAGACAGGAATGGGATGAAAGAAGTAAAAAAGCTGAGGAATTAAAAAATGAACTGGAAAATGCTTTTCGCTTTGCCTTTCGCAAACGAGCTGACTTATTAAAAAACTTGCAAAAAATAGTTAAAGGCAGCCATAATTCAGATTTAATACAGGATTTGAGCGATTTATCTATTCTGGGAAAAGCGAATTTACCCTTATTGGAAGCCATAAGTTTTGAGGGAAGTAAATTAGATCAAGCAGAAAATGAAGCTTCAGAATTAAGTAGTCTGTTAGCTAAAGTTAAGAGGGAAAGAAAAGAGAAGGCTGAGCTTAAAGTCTGTAGGGATAAAACCTATTCCTATTTAAAAGAATTAGTAGATGAAGTATCCCAAGCAGGTAAATACCTTTTTAGGAATACAGAAGCGAAACGTAAAGGCTATTTCAGTCGATATTTGAATAAGCGATAAGCTCTAAATATACGTCCTGAAGTTCAGGAATGAAAAATATAAGTCAGGATAGTATAAAATTACTCAGGGAATATGTTCACCAAATCAGGAAACTGTATTTTTAGTCAGGAAAAAATAAAATAAGGCAGGAGTTAAGAAATAAACTCAGGACAAAATATTATTTGGAATTATAATTTAAGATAATCAAAAAACTGTTAAAAATTCACCTTCTCAAGCTTTTGACTCACTATTGTGTTTTAGATATGTGTTTAAATATAAATCCTATATATTTACAGTTCTATACATTACCAAAACCTAAAAGTCAATTTCAAATTATTTTCTGAGGCTATGGTAAAAAAGTATAGTGTGTATAAAGTAATTGAGTTACTTTATATACGGAATATTAGATATAAAGCACACTTATTTGTTTTATACAGTTGTTGGTGGTAATTGTATTGCTATGAATATAGATTTTGAAAAATTATTATACACACTACTTGTTGCCGTCATTGGTTTTTTTCTTAGAGATGCCTACAACTGGATAAAGCATAAATTTTTCAAAGGGGACAGACCAAAAGTTACATTTATGTATATTTATAGACATAAGAGAACTCAAGGTACTAATCCTAGAATGTATGATTTCGAAGGGACGTTAATAATTGAAAACATAGATAAGGAATCAATATATGATCTAAACTTACCAATTCCAGTTAATACTGCTGACGTCATCCGATACAACGACCAAAATAATCCCGGCAATATTGAACTGAAAAGTTTGCCACCTAACAGCCCTATTCAAATTAAGATGTATCAACGTGTTAATTATTTGGACGCAGGTAGTTTTCCTGACGCTGCCGCAGAACTATTACCTGAATCATTTACAAACCCAGATTTCATACTTTCTTTCAAGAACTATCGAAAAAAGAAATTTAAGTTGGGAGTTGAAACAAAATAACTACCACCCGCCAACAAATGCTATGAATGGGGTTTCATCAGTAAGGAAAGTTTGGCGACATTTGGGAAGTCAGCCACAATGTGTAAACTAATAATTACTGTGGCTGTGTGTGAATGGCTACCTTAGTAGTTTCTTAGCCCCTCTCATCATAGCTAGGCGTTGGTAAGCATGGGCGAACGAAGAAATAAGAAATTTCGTACCTTTGAATATGGAATGGAGAAAACACATAATAGCTGATGAAACTGTACTACTTGGGAAGCCTACAGTAAAAGGAACTCGCGTATCTGTTGAGCATATCATTGGACTCCTTGCTCAAGGATGGACAGAACAACAAATTCTTGAAAATTATCCTCGAATGAATCAGGAATCACTTCAAGCTGTTTTTTCTTACATCCAAGAATGCTTAAAGGACGGACTTTTATACACTAATTTTTAAATTCAACCAACTTGAAGTATCTAGCTAATGAGAATGTACCATTCTCCAGTATCACCTTTCTCAAATCAAAAGGTTACGACATTAAGGCGATTGGAGTTGACGACCCTAGTATTACGGATGAACAGGTTATGCAGATTGCTATTGATGATAACAGGATTATTATAACTTATGACAGCGATTATGGCGAATTAATATTCAAGCATGGATACAAACCGCAAGCAGGTGTCATTTTTATCAGGACTCAGCCAACTGATCCATTAGAGACAGCAAAGATTTTAGAAGAGCTCCTTACTAAAAAAGCTATTTCATTTGAACATAATTTGACTGTTATCGATTCCAACACGATTAGACAGAAAAAATATTGACGCTTACCAACATTTGCTAAAAATGAATTTGCTTAATGCTTCTAGCAAAGTCAACAGTTATATCGCCACAAAGCCAAACTGATAATTTCATTTAGATTTAGGTCAAGCACTCAGGAAGGTTTTCTTCTTTTTTCTTTCAATAATTGTTGATTTAGTTTGGCTTCGCTACTTTAGTATTCCATCAGCGAAGTGTAGCAAACACATTTTAGCTTCGCGTTCAATAAGTGTAAAGTCAGAATTATATCAATGACCCTCAAGCGTTTTAAAAGCTTGAGGGTTTTATTTTACATTCCTTCTAAAAGCAATAATCGGCTGTCTTCTTTAAATTTTATTCTTCCATCTATTACAGTTGATTTTTCAGATGTATAATGGTTACGGACTTCTTGTCCCTCTTTAAAAATTGCAGGGGCTTCAATGTCTTTAATATTTTCTTCCATCACCACATAAACAGCATCATCGTAATTTTCATTTTCAAGTGTTCTAACAAAACTGTAAGGATTATCTGAAATTTTTTGATGTATTCCTGCTCCTACAGAAGGATGATTATTTCTAAATGTGCCTAATTTTTGCCAATGCTTATGGATATCTTGAATACTGTAGCCTTCTCTTTTGGAATCAGCTCCCAATTCACCCCAATTCATGAATGATCTTAATTTGGCATCTCCATCAGCTTTAGCATTAAGGTAACGAGCAGTTTCATCTCCATAATAAATTTGAGATGCTCCAGGGGTTAATAATAAGTAATTAGCAGTATTATATACCTCTTTTCTCTCTGCATCGTAAGGGCTGCCATCATCATGCGATGAAAGATAATTTAAAACTGATTTATTTTTCAATTCACCTTGATTTAGGATTTCAGAATATTTGGAGAATATTTCATCAGGCTGCTTTTCTTTCAGTTCCCATTTTAAAGAGAAGTTGATCATGCTATGAAAACCTTCATCGAAGAAATTAATAGCAGTATCTCCATCATAAGTAAATTCTAAGCCATCATAAATTGAGTAATTATAGATTTCCCCTACCATATAGAAATCCAAATCATCTAATTTCTCTTCAGGGTTATCTTCTTTCCATTTTCTTAAAGCCTTTAGCGCTTCAGCATATAATTCTCCCCAAATTCCTGCTTCAGTATGTTTTACTGTATCTACTCTAAAGCCATCTACACCAAACTCTCTAATGTAGTCCGTTATCCATTTAATCAAATAATATTTCGGTGCTCTTGGATAGCCGGTTCTTTCGAAAAATTCATCTAATTCTGCTAACTCTTTATCTAATCTGCCTTCCTCTTCCCATTTATCTAATAAATGCTGAGGTAATTCAACTTCCTCTTCAGATTCAGTTAAAATATCAGGTAGGTTGTCAACCAATGTACATTTCACTGTACTTTCCCAGTCCTGATAAGTACAATTTGGACCAGTTCTTACCCAGCCTTTCCATAATGGATCTTGATCGGTGACGGATCCGGTATGGTTCATCACTACATCTAATAAAATTCTAATATCATGCTCATGAGCAGTTTTTACTAATTCTGCTAAATCATTCATGGTGCCAAAATTTGGATCTAGTGTGGTCCAATCTTTTGTCCAATAACCATGGAAACCATAGCTTTTCCCCGTTCCTTCATCTACAGCACCATGAATTTGTTCCACCATAGGGTTGACCCAGATTGCATTTACACCCAAGTCATTAAAATACCCCTCTTTAATTTTTTGTGAAATTCCTTTTATATCTCCGCCCATAAAACTTCTCAAAGGAGCCCCATCTTGCTTTCTTCCGAAATTCATATCGTTAGTAGAATCTGCATTATTAAAGCGGTCAGCTAATAAAAAATAGACCGTTGCGTTCTCCCACATGAAAGGAGCTGTTGATTCCTGAGTTTTTGCATTGGTATCTGATTCAGGAGTTGAACAGGATGTGAAAATTGCGATAAGGATAAATAAGTAAATGTTTTTCATTTCGAATTTTCAATTGGTATAGAATAAAAAAGGGTAGCAATTTTTTTGCTACCCTTAAATATAAAATAAATTCTTTTGATTAACTCACACCGGGAATTTGCTGAAACTCAACAGCAGGTTCTCCATTTTTAAATGCTTTTCTAGGCTTTAGATTTAAAGTCTGGAATAATTCAGCATCCTCATTTACCTCAGGGTTTGGAGTGGTTAATAATTTGTCTCCCGCAAATATTGAATTAGCTCCTGCCATAAAGCATAAAGCTTGCTCCTCTTGGTTCATTCTCACCCTACCCGCAGAAAGTCTAACCATTGCTTTTGGCATAGTAATTCTGGCTGTCGCAATCATTCTTACCATTTCCCAAACTGAAACTCTAGGCTGCTTTTCTAATGGAGTACCTTCTACCGGTACTAAGGCATTCACAGGCACTGATTCCGGGTGTTCTTCCATGGTTGCTAAAGTATGAATCATCCCAATTCTATCTTTATGCTGCTCGCCTAGTCCAATAATACCTCCTGAGCAAACTGAGATTTTTGCTTTTCTCACATTGTCAATAGTATCTAATCTATCATCATAAGTTCTAGTGCTGATGATGTCATCATAATGCTCTTCAGAGGTATCCAGATTATGGTTATAAGCGTAAAGCCCAGCCTCTTTTAATTTCTGAGCCTGTGATTCGGTAAGCATACCAAGGGTACAGCACACTTCCATATCCAACTCATTTATGCCTTTCACCATATCTAACACTCTATCGAAATCTCGATTGTCTCTTACCTCTCTCCATGCAGCCCCCATGCAGAATCGTGTACTGCCATTTTCTTTAGCAATTCTAGCACTTTCTAATACTTGTTCTGTAGGTAATAACTTATGTACTTTAACATAAGTGTGATAACGTGCTGCTTGTGGGCAATAGGCACAATCCTCAGGACAACCACCAGTTTTTACACTCAATAATGTACAAACTTGAACTTCTGAAGGGTCATTAAACTCTCTATGTACAGTAGCTGCTTGATAGATCAGTTCTAAAATGGGTTGATTATATATTTTTTCTATTTCTTCTTTCGTCCAGTCGTTCCTAATCTCTGTCATATTAGTTTTTTTAAATTAAATCAGCCTACCTGATACTTATTTTATGTAAAAAAAGGAGCAATTTATTTGATTTCCAAATCAAACGGCATTCTTGTTTGCAATCCTTTATTTTCCATCACATATTCTAATTCATCAATATATTGTGCCATTTCACCATAGGTGTATTTTTTATGGAGTAACTTTGCTGAAGTTCCCATTTCTTCTAAAAGTTGCTGGAAAAATGGTTTTTTCTCTGGGTAATAAACTTTCATATAATCCCCTTCTTCTAAACCAGCAGATTGAGCAGCAATATTTACGGCTTCATCAAAGCCGCCTAAAACGTCTACCAAACCGTTGTCCTTTGCTTCAATACCTGACCAAACACGTCCTGAAGCAACAGCCAAAAGGTCATCAATTTCCATATTTCTTCCTTCAGCTGCTTTTGATGTAAAATCTTCATAACCTCTTTCCACCATGTTTTGAATGATTTGCTTTTCTGCATCATTCAAGCTTCTACTAATTGTATATAAATCTGAATATTGCCCAGTACTTACTCTGTCAAAGGTGATTCCTAATTTGGTATCCATAAATTTAGATAAGTCAGGTATAATTGAAAATATACCTATAGAACCGGTAATAGTATTGGGTTGAGCCACTATGGTATCACAAGCCATTGCCATATAATATCCTCCTGAAGCCGCCACACTTGACATTGAAGCAATAATAGGCTTAACTTTCTTAGCCATTTTTACTTCTCTCCACATTACATCAGATGCTAAAGCGCTACCACCTGGGCTATTAATTCTTAATACGATTGCTTTAATTTTATCATCTAATCTCGCCTTTCTAATTTCTTTAGCAATTACGTCAGAACCAATAGATCCTTCTCCGCCTTTACCTGAAACTATATTACCTTCTGCTACAATTACTGCTATTCTGTTGGAGTTATATTTATCAGCCACAAATGATTTACTGTATTTTTTCGCTGAGATAACTGGAATACTAGCACTCTCTTCTAATCCTGCTATTTCTCTCATTCTGTCTAAAACTTCGTCATAGTAACCTAATTTTGTTACTAACTTATAATTTAAAGCGTCCTCAGTGGTTCTTACTTTGTATTCATCAGAAATCGCTCTTAATTCAGTGGCATCAATACCTCTAGCCTCAGCAATATTTTTAATGAATACACCGTAAACAGAATTTAATAATTCACTGATCTGCTTTTTACTAGCCTCACTCATATCCTTTCTTATGAAAGGTTCAACCGCACTTTTAAATGTTCCTACTCTGAAGATTTGAGGCTCAATGTTTAGTTTTTCAAAAGTACCTTTAAAGAAAGTTACTTCAGAAACTAATCCATTCATTTCCAACATACCTGCAGGATTCAAAATAATATCATCCGCTACAGATGCCACATAATAACCTGTTTCAGAGAATACTTCCGAATAAGCCAAAATAGGTTTGCCTGATTCTTTAAAGTCAATCAAAGCATTTCTGATTTCTTCTACCTGTGCAAAACCCGCCATTACAGAAGGAGCATCTAAATAGATTCCTTTTATTTTATCATCGGTTTTAGCATGTTCTATTGATTCCAAAATATCTTGCAAACTAATAGGAGATGGTTCATTTGCTAGGGTTTGACTTAATTCAGCAAATGGGTCATCAGAAGTCATTTCAACTATTGGTCTATTCAGATTCAATTCTAGGAATGAATTCTCAGATACCTTTATTTCATTGTCTTGAGAGGCTATTCCTGCAAACAAAAAGAAAAAGCCAAAAAAGAATACTGCAAGTGCTAATAGGCTAGCAAAGAAAATTTTAAAGAAACTTTTCATATAAAATAATAAAGATTGATAATCGATTAAATTTTTCTACAATACTATTTGAATTAATATTGCAACGAATTACAAATTAGGAACAAACTAAAGTAATTTAAAAGAATAATTCTATTGATGGCTTAACTAAATTATGGAAGGGATATACTTATTACTTGGAAGCAATCTTGGGGATAGACCAAAAGTTTTGTCTAATGCAGTAGAATTATTAGAGAAAAATGGTGTAAAGGTTACTAAAAAGTCTTCTATTTATGAAACAGCAGCATGGGGTAAAACCGATCAGCAAGCTTTTCTAAATCAAGTCATTCAAATAGCAACAGATCTAGAACCCAAAATCCTTCTTAGATTAATTCTTAGGCTAGAGATTGAATTAGGGAGAGTTAGAAAAGAAAAATGGGGAGAAAGACTTATTGATATTGATATACTGTATTACAATGATTTGATTCTAGAGGAATCTGAAATTAAAATCCCTCATCCAGGAATACCAGACAGAAAATTCACCTTAATACCTTTATATGAAATCTGTCCACAAGAAATACATCCTACTCTAAAGAAATCTCAAACTAAACTAATGCGAGATTGTAAAGATGATTTGGAAGTATCCTTATATAAGGATTAAAGTTTTGTGAATTCTAAAATTTTATTTAGATTATCCTGTATAAATTAAATAAACCAAAATAATAGTTTACCATGAAATCAATTAAATTATTGTTATGTATTGGCATAATGTCATTCCTTTTCGCTTGTGGAAGTTCTGAATCAAATTCAAAAGAAGATGAAAAAGCAGTGATGCAACAAGAAGAAAAAATTGCTACTGAAGTTGAAGAGTCATCAGAAGAAGTAAAAAAGGAAGCAGAAGAAACAGAGAAAGAAGTTGATAAATTATTAGAAGATATATAAAATTAAAAACCATGAAAACTAAGTTAAGATTATCAGCAATTTGTTTCGGTCTTGTTTTATTTCTGTTCAGTTCTCAAAATCTATTGGCTCAGGGTAATTCTGGAAAAGGAAAAGAAAAATCCAAAGAGAAAAAAGAAATGGCTAAGGAAAAAACTTCTAAGGAAATTAGTGAGGAGGTAGAAAAGGAACTTGAAAGCCAAGATCAGATGGATGAAGAGCATGAAGAAATGCATAAATCCGACAAGCATATGGATGGTAAGCCGCTGCCAAGAGGGAAAAATAAGGATAGTGCATTTCATGGTCATAAAGGTAAAATGCATGGGAAAATGAAGGGAGAGATGAAAGCTGATGAATTCGGACATATGAGATCAGCGGAAGCCAAAGAAAAAATGTTGCATACTCATGAAAATATGATGGCTGCACAAGCCGCAATTAAAAGATCCGATGAGAAAATTGCTGCCGCAAAAGAAAGGTTAATGAAAGCTGAGAAAGAAGGGAAATATTCCGATGAAGAAATTGAAGAGAAGAAAAATAAAATAAGAATGGCTGAAGAAAAAGTGGCTGAAGCTAAGGAAAAACTAAAAGCTAAGCACAATACCATTCATGATAAAATGCAAAAAACTAAAAAACCTGAGAAAGAAGAATTAAAAGAGGCAGAAGAAGTTGAAGTAGAATACTAAATATCAGTAAGAATATTTTAGTAGGACTAATAGGATTTAATTATTAGTCCTATTTTTTTTGAATTGCAATGGGTAATTAGGGTATAAAGAATTGAATACTAAGCTCGGATAGTTCAAAATATTAAAACGTCTTACTCACTTTAGGGTTTTAAATTTGAAATAGTAAATCTTGCATCCATTAGATTAAAGAATATCAAAACTTCAATTCAATCCCTAATCCTGTAGTAGTGATTGCTAAATTTAGTTCTGTTCGACTACTTTTTTCTCCTATAAGTTTGCGCCCATTATACAATTCGATGGCTTCATCTGCTTTTCTATTAGCTTTTTTCTTTATTGGAACTGCAATAGCGATTAAGCTGACACCTGTGATAAGTAATGGGATAGTAATCTCAGGACTTTGATCAATAACGGATGGGAAGAAACTTCCAGCACCGATTGCCGCGATGATTTCTGAGGTGAATGCTAATCTTCGAGATGCTTTCATTCTTTTATGAGCAGCTTCATAAGGCTTCATCTTCTTTAAAACTTGCCTTTCAGATACTTCTTCACCTAGAATATAATAACGATTAAGAACAAGATTTCCTTTACGTTCTATTAAAGGAGAATCATTTTGACTAAATCCCACACTCGAGCTTATAAGCAAAATTAGAAGGAGAAGTTTGTACATTGGTTGATATATTTACGGTTCAACCAAATATATAAAAAAAGTTTATAGCCTGAAAGCTTCAATCAAGTCTACCAACATTTCCATCTGTTCTTTCGAATGTGTTGGAAAGTTAGCAATTCTTACTTGTTCATTTTTATAAGGACCATAACCTGTTCCGATATGCATTTTTTTATTTTTCAAATACTCTATAAGCTGTTTACTTTCAAAATCAGTTTTCACCACTTTTACAGTTTTAGACCTATGAAGATCATTTTCAACAAAAGGATGCATTTGTGGGTGTGATTCTATTACTTGATTGAGAATAGCTGATTTATAATCTATTTCTCTTCTTATTGGTAAAATCCCTTTCTCAAGCATATCTTTTGCCACTTTTGATAAGGTATAAATGCCTAATATATTAGGAGTTTCTGCAGTTTGATATACTTTTGCTTTCTCAACCATATCGGGTAACCTATGATACGATCCGATAACATTGCCTTTCTCAACCATATTGTTAGCCTTTTCAAGACATCTATTATTTACAATCCAAATCCCTAATCCTGCAGGCAAACCGAAAGCTTTTTGTACAGAAAAGTATAATGTATCAATATTTTTAAAATTGATTGGAATAACTGGAACTCCAGATACACCATCAATGGCAATTAATTTATCAGGATATTTTTCTCTTAATGCATTTATGGTTTCTAAAGGAAAACTAGCTCCCGTTGAAGATTCATTTAGGCAAATTGTTATAATTTCTGCTGAATCAGGAACATCAATTGCATCAAATGCTGGAACTGTACCTTCTTCAACAATAAGCTCATGAGCTTTCCTTCCCAATTGAGTTGATATTTTAGCAAATCGCTGTGAGAAAGCTCCCATACTAATGTGGTAACTTTCTTCTTCCACACAATTTTCAATTATGCGCTCCCAAGCTTCATTTGCGGAAGAAGTAATCAGGATATGATAGTCGTCAGGAATGTCCATTAACTCTCTTAAGTTTTGTTGACATTCTTTATAAATATCTTTAAACCATTGTCCTCTATGCGAGGTACTGCATACTCCAGTTTTTATGGCTTTTTTGATATGCTCTTCAGCTGTAAAGTATAATGCAGTAGGGCCTGGGGTAAAATATAATTCAAACATTTGCAGTTTCTAAGCTTATTTTAGACTTTTCTTTATAATCTGATAGTGTGATACTAAAAAACAAAATTGCCGGAATCACCATAGCAATAGCGCAAAATAGGTACATCTGAGATAGGGAAAAAATTTCAGCTACATTTCCTAATGCAAACGCTCCTAAACCAATTCCTAAATCAATTGAAGAGAAAAAAGTACTAGTAGCAACTCCTCTTTTTTCAGGCTTAACCATATTGATCACCATCGTTTGCAAGGTCGGCATCACTATTCCATTCCCCAAACCTAATACAAATCCTGCAATAAGGAAGGCAGTTTCATCTTTGCTTTGAGATAGTAAGATAAGCCCCGAAATAGTACCGATAAAACTTAATAACATTACGAAAGCAGGCCCTTTTTTGTCCATCATTTTACCCGTTAAAGGCCTAATAATGCTTACACCAATGGCATAAATCAAGAAAAATAAACCTGTACTTTCAATTGATAATTCTTTCGCAAAAAGTGTAATAAATGACATAATACCCGCAAAAGGAAAAGCCAGCATTAACATGATCATAGATACTTTTAAAACACGAGGTTCAAATACGGTTTCAAAGCTTAACTTATTTTTTCTATTGCTAATTTTAGGGTGATTAACAAAGAATGAAAGGATTACAGCAATTGAACATAAAATTCCTGATGTATAGAATAATAGTTGATAGTCAGAAGTATATTCTAATATTTTTAAACCTATTAGCGGCCCAATTGCCATACTAAGGGTCATTGATAATCCAAATATCCCAATACCTTCTCCACGTCTACTATTAGGTACTAAATCAGAGGTGATAGTTCCGCCTCCGGTTGTAACAAAGCCCCAGAAACCACCATTTAATAATCTTAAAAACAACAGGAAAAAAAATGAAGTAGCCAAACCATAGGCAGCCATTATTACGGCATAACAAAACATGGCAATTAAGAATAAATTTCTTCTGCCATATTTATCAAAAGCATATCCGCTTATGGGTCTTACTATCAGTGCAGATAAGGCATAAATACCAATTATATAGCCTACTTTATCCGCATTTTCTCCCAAAACATCCGTTACAAAAGTAGGAAGGGTAGGCAAGAGAAAATAGAAAGAAACTGCCATTAATAAATAACTAAAACAGTGTAATAAAAAATCTTTTGTAAATAATGGCTCTTTAGACATCGCTATTTTATTAAAATGCAAATTTAATGTAGTTACATTTAAATAGATAAGAATAACTCATTTATTAGAGGATAGGTTTTACTTATGAATTATTCGCTAAGTTTTTCTAATAAAGTGGGGATGTCTTTGCTATGACAATCATGATATATAGAATTATTGATTGCTATGTTTGGACCAAGCTTGCAATAATCCATGCATTTAGTCTTGATGAGTCTAGTGTTTTTTATTGATGAGTCCTTGATAGTTTTTTTTAAATCGGATTTTAATACTTCACAGTCTTTCTTTTTACAATCTTTTCCTGTGCAGATAAATATAAGATTTTGCTTTTTCTTTGCTTCTTTCAAGACTTTTATAGCATTTAGTGTTAGCTAGTATATCGATTACATTCCAAAAGAGTTGTCTAGTATCCTAATCTGATTCAAGAAGATTTTCTTCAGTCACCTTATTAATCAATTCAATTGAATTTTTAACATCAAGCTTTTGCATTAAGTTGGCTCGGTGAGTATCCACTGTTCTATTGCTAATGAATAATTCTTCAGCAATTTGGTTACTGGTATATCCTTTCATAATGAGTTTTACAACTTCTAATTCTCTTTTCGTCAGGCTTATTTTAGGCTGAGCTAATTGTTTCTTTTTCTTTTTGAGGCTGGTGATATAATTATTGACCATTACATCTCTTACATCCTTGCTGTAAAAACTAATGCCTTCCATTACTTTTTTAACCCCATCAATAAGTTCTTCTTGATCAGCACCTTTATGAATATATCCATTAACACCTGCCTCCATGCATGAATTGATATATTGTTCATCCAGATACATACTGAGCATAATCACTTTTGGTTCATGAGCAGCATCTAGGATTTCCGGTGCGGCTTCTAAGCCATTTTTATCAGGCATTGAGATATCTAATAATACTAAATCTGGTTTTAGCTCCTTGTTTTTTTGAATGGCTTCAGAACCCGTTTTTGCCTCAGCGATCACTTCAAAGTCTTTTTCTGATTCTAAAAACATTTTTATTCCATTACGCACTAATTGATGATCATCTGCAAGTAATATTTTAAGCATAGTATTTTAGTTTTAAATGTGAATAATGATATTGGTTCCAAATTTTGCGTTGCTATCAATATCAATTTCGCCTCCCATGGATTTTACACGGTCAATCATATTTAATAAACCATGACTTTTATTCAAATTATCTTTAGAGTTAATTTGATTTGCATCAAAGCCTATTCCATCATCTTCAATGGTTAAGTGAATACCTTTTTCTCTAAGGTAAAGTTGTATGGACACATTTTTAGCCTGAGCGTGCTTGTAAATATTATTTAAGGCTTCTTGTACAATTCGAAAAAGATTAATCTTTTTATCATCTAAATCACCCTCATTTAAATTATTGGAAAATTGAACATTCAAGGAGGGTGAATTGTAGTCTTCGCATAAATTTTCCAGACTAGTTTTTAAATCAAAAATCTGGAGTTTAGAAGGCATTAAATTTTCGGATATTTTATGAGATTCCTCAATTGAAGCGTTAATTAATTCTATCAATTTACTTTTTACATCTGCTTTGTCAATAAGTGTTTTTATATTCATTTTAATCACATTAAGCATTTGACCCAAGCCATCATGTAATTCTCTACTGACTCTAACTCTCTCTTTTTCAGCTCCCTCTATTTGAGCAGCCAATTTTAGACTTTTCTCGGCTTTCTCTTTTAATAGTTTCTCATAACTTTCCCTTGCATCATTGAAAACAACTAAAAACTGCTCTGTTTCTTCATTATAGAATTTAGCATTTGTGAGTGTAATATTATTAATGGGTAACTTTTTATCATTAAAGATCAGGAATAAAATATCTTGATTAATCAATTCATTTTTTAACTGATCATTTAATTTAGTAATTGATAATGGTTCTTCATCTTGATCTAGTACTTTTAGATCATTCCCAATTTTTAATTTTAAGATTTCGTCATGTTCAATTCCCAATAGTTGGGTCATGAATTCATTAGCATATTTTATATTGAAGTTTGAATCAATTACAATCAAGCAGCTTTTTATATTGCCTAAAATGGTTGAAAGTAATTTTTGCGATTCCTTTTTTTGCAGATCAGCCTCATGCTTATAAAGACTAAGCTCAACATTGCTTAATAATTCAGATTCTGCAAATGGTTTACTTAGAAAGGTTGTAGGAAAAGTTAATTTAGCCCTATCAATTGTTTTTTTATCATTTAAGGCTGTGAGATAAATAACAGGAACATCCTTAATTTTATTTATTTCAATGGAAGTTTCAATCCCATCATATTTGCCTTCAATCATCACATCCATTATTACTAAGGAAGGATCATGATCTTTAATAAATTTAATTGCATCTTCTCCTGATGTTAGAATATTGAGCACTTCATAGTTTGCTTTAAGTAGCACCTGTTTTAAGTGCATACTTACAATGGTTGAATCTTCAACTATTAAAATGCTTTTCCGCATACTGATATATTAAATACAATTAAATATTAGGATTATAATAATAGTGAAATTCTTAAATTCTACCATACAAAATTTAATTTTTATGGTTCGATAAAATCTTAGAAATCGAGGTTTAATCAACTGGGAGATATACTATAGGTAAAAATACTTATTAAAAAATATGTAATTCCAACCATGGTAAAATACATATTAATATTGATTGATTACAATTCTATCCACTGTACTTTTACATTATCATTAAAACTTAAATGTCATGGTAAAAGCAGCCACTAAACTTGAAGAAAATATTAAGACTAAATCAGGGGAATCTTTAAGACCCCAGTCAAATGGACAAGATTTAGAGAATCACATCGCAGCAGTTAATAATTCATTTGCATCAATTGAATTCGATCCTAAAGGAAATATTCTTTGGGCAAACGATCAATTTTTAGAAGCTGTGGGTTATTCACTTAATGAAGTTAAGGGTGAGCACCATAGTATATTTGTAGATCATGATTATGCAGAAAGTGCTGAATACAAAAATTTCTGGAAGTCACTAGCATCTGGAAACGCACAAAGTGGAGAATTCAAAAGATTTGATAAGCAAGGAAATGTGCTTTGGTTACAGGCATCTTACACACCTATTCCAGATGATAAGGGTAAAATTGTAAAAGTTATTAAATATGCATTTGATATTACAGAAAAGAAAAGAGCTGAACTAGATGCTGTTGAAACTGCTAAGGAATATCAAGAAATAAAAACTGAGCTTCAAACCAGAATGGATCAGATTAATGTGGCTTGTTTGGTTTCTGAATCAGATTTGAAAGGTAATGTGATTTATGTAAACGATAAGCTTTGCGAGGTCACAGGATATACTCGCGAAGAATGTATGGGACAGCCACACAGTATGTTTAGACATCCAGACTCACCAAAATCAATATTTAAAGAAATGTGGGCTACTATTGGTAGAGGTAGAATCTTCAGGGGTGAAATTAAGAACAAAAAGAAAAATGGGGATCCTTACTATGTGGATGCCATCATTGCACCAGTAATGGGGCCAAACGGAAAGCCAGCTAAATATATTGGGGTAAGATATGATATTACTGAACAAAAGCTGAAAGAAGAAGAAATCCAAAAAGCAATGGAAGAGCAATCGGCTGTAATTGAGGTGATTAGAGCTATGGCTAAAGGTGATCTTACACAAAGAGTAGAAAATGATTCTGATGTAGCAGCAGAAGTAAATGATGCTTTAGATAACTTAAATGAAGTATTAAATAGCATTAATAAAGGAGCTGAGGTAGTCTCTACATCTTCAGGCAACTTATTGAAAAGAAGTGAAGGTATTAAAAATAGTTCTAATGAAGTAGCTTCAGCCATTTCACAAATGGCTAAAGGCGCTCAAGATCAGGCATTAAGAACAGATGAATCTTCGAAATTAGTTGAGGGTGTATTAAAATCTTCTGAGGAAATGCAAGGGAAAGCAGACTTCATTAAGAAAACTGCTGAGGATGGTCAAAAACGATCCGAAGAAGGCCTAAAAATCATCAAGAATTTAGTTCAGAATATGACGGGTATTGATAGCTCTGCAACTAAAACTTCTGAATCAATTGCCATTCTAACTGAGAGAGCTGAAGAAATTGCTAGAACTTTAAATGTTATTACGGATATCGCATCTCAAACTAATTTACTGGCACTAAATGCAGCTATTGAAGCAGCAAGAGCTGGGGATGCAGGTAGAGGTTTTGCGGTTGTAGCTGAGGAGATTAGAAAATTAGCTGAGGATTCAAGAAAATCTGCCGTTGATATTGAAAAAATAATCAGTGATGTTCAGAAAGATACAGTTTCAGCAAGCAAAGCAATAGAAAGTATGCAGACTAGTGTAAAGGAAGGCGGCAATGCTACTAAAGATGCTGAAAATATATTTGTTGAGATTGCAGGCTCAAGCGATACAACTTTCCAACATTCAAAAGAGATTTTAACAGCTTCAAATGGTCAAAAGGAAGCGATTGAAGCAGTTGTGAAAAATATTGAACAAATAGTAGTAGTGGCTGAAGAAACAGCTGCCGGAACGCAACAGGTGGCAAGCTCATCTCAGGAGTTGAATGCAGGTATGGTTGAAGTAACAGATGCTAGTAATCAGCTAAGTCAAATTGCTGAAGAGTTGAAAGCAGGAATCAAAAAATTCACTTTAACTAAAGCATAATATGGAAGCTGTAAAGGAACAAAAGATAAAAGAAAACGAGCAAAAATCTCAGCTAATTATATTTCGATTAGGTGATGAAGAATACGGATTGCAGATAGGTCAAATCAAAGAAGTTGTACCTACTCCGCATATTACTCGCTTGCCACAAACTCCTCCTTATGTGAAGGGAGTGGCCAATATCAGAGGGAATATTATTGCTGTAGTTGATTTAGAAGAGAAGTTTGGATTGAAAGGAGAGAATGATTCCAATGCAAATAATTATACACTAGTAGTGGAAAGTGATCAAATTAAAATGGGAGTATTGGTGAGAGAGCTACCTAATACATTAAATGTTAAGAAATCTCATATAGAAGATTCAGCTAACATTATACAAGATGGTGGAGCTGAGCAGTCATACATAAAGGGTATAGTAAAGCTGGAAGACAGATTAATCATCATGTTGGATGTTTTCAAGACTATGTCAGAGAATGAATTAAATACAGTATTTAAAAATAATAAAGTTCATGAAACCGTTTGAGCATGCATTGAATTTAGGTGACATGATTGTCACAAATGAGCCTACCAACATTGCGTGTTATGGATTAGGATCATGTGTTGGACTTTTCATCTACGATAGAGTAAATAAAATATCAGGAGCGGCTCATGTAGTTCTTTCAGATGAATTAGAAAAGCACACGACTTATAATGCAAAAACAGCCTTTGAAAAGATTATTGAAGAAATAGAAAAAATAGGAGGTAATAAAAATGCATTAAGGGCAAAAATAGTAGGAGGAGCGAATCTATTTAATACTGGCTTCAAAACAGGAGAAAATAATGTTAAAGCACTGAAAAAGTTGATTTTAGACAATAAAATCTACTTAGCAGGGCAAGATACAGGCGGTAGTAAAAGTAGAACTGCTCGATTTAATACAATAAATGGGAACCTAAGTGTTTCCTCACAAAATTTAAAATACGCGATTTAAAGAATAGTAAAATGGGAAAGAAAGTTTTAATCGTAGATGATTCGCTTTATATGCGAACACTTATAAAAGACGCACTTGAAGAAGGTGGATATGAAATCGTTGGCCAAGCAGCTAATGGCGAAGAAGCTATAGATTTAGCCTTTGAGTTACAACCAGACATTATCACTTTAGATAATATTTTGCCAGACATGATTGGCACTGATATTCTAAAAGTTTATAAAGATGAAGGTCTACCATCAAAGGTATTTATGATCAGTGCAGTTGGGCAGGATTCAGTGATTGAAGAAGGTATGGGATTAGGAGCTGAAGATTACATCGTAAAGCCGTTTACATCTGAGCAATTGGTTCAGGCACTTTCTAAATAATGACCAATGCCAAAACCATATCGACACTAATCGTAGAAGATTCTGCTCTGATGAGAATCCTACTTTCTGACATTTTAAAATCAGATCCTTCAATTGAATTGGTAGGAACTGCAAAAAATGGAAAGGAAGGAGTAGAAAAAGCAAGATTACTCGAACCAGATGTAATTATATCTGATATGATTATGCCAGACTATGATGGTGTTTATTTGGTTGAAAAGGTGATGAAGGAAAGCCCAACTCCTGTTATTTTATTGAGTTCTCTTGAAAAAAATGACGGATTGGTATTTGATGCTTTACAAAAAGGGGCATTTGATTTCTTAGATAAGCCTAAAGATGATATAACCAATTCAATAAAGGCAAAAAATTATCCTTTAACAAAATTGGTAAAGGCTGCGGCTGAATCGAAAATAAAGAAAATTAAAGTTAAGAAGAATAATCACAGTCATGCTTTTAATGGTTCGGCTGCTTATTCTGCTATTGTAATTGGGGCTTCTACTGGAGGCCCAGGAGCAATCGAAACCTTACTAAAGCAACTGCCTAATAATCTGATTTTACCAGTCATTATTGCGCAGCATATGCCTGATAGTTTTATCACTTCTTTTGCTAAAAGATTAGATGCGCTATCCGATTTACATGTGAAAGTTGCAGAGTCAGGTGAAGAAATTAAGTCAGGTTACATATATATAGCACCAGGTCATGCTAATATGAGGTTAAGAAAAAACCCGCATTCTGGAGCTGTTATAGTGAATTTTACGGATAAGGTGTATACAGAATTCAATAATCCCTCAATTGATTGTCTTTTGGAATCCGCATCTGAAATATACGGAAATAAAATGATCGGTCTCATTTTGACAGGAATGGGAAGAGATGGTACTGAAGGTTTGAAAAAAGTAAAAGCAAAAGGTGGGATTACAATTGCTCAAGATGAAGATACCTCAGTTGTATATGGTATGCCAAAAAGTGCTTTTGATTCTGGCGCTACAGATCGATTGGTGCCTTTGAATCAATTGGGAGGTTACATTGTAAGCTGTTTATAGAATATTATGGCTATGTCAAATAAGGAACAAGAATATAAAAAGTTATTTATCTCAGAGGCTGATTCAAGCGTGGAGGAGTTGGAAACACTACTTACACAATTAGAAAAATCACCTAAGGATCAGAAAACAATTGATTCAATCTTTAGAATTACGCATACCTTAAAAGGTAATGCAGCTGGAATGGGGTTTGAATTGATATCTAAATTTTCTCATGCGCTGGAGGATTTATTTTCGGAGATCAAACAAGCCAATATTAATATAGAAAGTGAAATTTTTTCTACTTTATTCAAAGCGGTTGATACTCTAAAAGAACTTGTTCAATCTCTTTCTGATGACAGCCTTAATGTTCGTTATAGAGGAATCCAGCGTAAGCTTGAGGTTATTGTTGAAAACAGTAAAAAGCAAGAATCCTATGCAGAAACAGCATCTGTAAAAGAAGTTGAGGACAAAGAAAAACCAGCAAAAAAAACCAAAGCAAAGAAGTCAACCGCTAAGCCAAAAGCTACAAAGAGTAAAGCTGTTGAAAAGCAGCAAAATGAGGAAGCAAAATTGGAAGAATTACGATCAGCTTTTGAAGCTAATCAAAAGCAAGAAGTAAGTAAAAAAGACCCAGTCTTTGAGCAAGAAATTGAGGTAATTCAAGAAGAAAAGGAAACTAAGAAAATCAGTTTTTCAGACATGGTACAAGTGCCCGTTGAAAAGCTCGATAATTTATTAAACTTAGTAGGCGAATTAATCATCGAAAGGGATAGATTAATCACAGCCCATGAAGCCAATGTTTCAAGAAATGAATTTAATAGCTTAAAAAGAGTATCCTCTGATTTGCAGTATTCAGTTATGGATGTAAGACTTGTACAAGTTGGCTTTTTATTCAATAAATTTCACAGAGTAGTAAGAGATGCTGCTTCAACTGAGAAAAAGCAAGTAGATTTAATTATTGAGGGAAGTGAAACTGAAATAGATAGAAATATTTTACAAATTATTTCAGACTCTTTAATTCACCTCATAAGAAACGCAATTGGTCATGGTATTGAATCAGAAACGGATCGAAAAGCGCATAAAAAGGAAATAGTAGGAAAATTAACCTTATCAGCTCGCAATGAAAGCGAAGGCGTAATCATTGATATAAAAGATGATGGAAAGGGAGTTGATGTAGATAAAATCAAACAAAAAGTATTAAATAAGGGCTGGGTTGACGCTACAACCTTAGAAAAAATGTCAAAGGAAGAAATCATTTCTTTCATTTTTGAACCTGGCTTTTCAACCAATGATGCAGTTAATAGTATTTCTGGTCGTGGTGTAGGAATGGACGTGGTGAAAAAAGCAATCGATTCAGTTGGTGGAAATATAAAAGTAGAAACTGAAGCGGGTAAAGGAACTACTTTCTCATTAATACTGCCTTCATCAATGGCTGTTAAATCTACCTTATTATTTGAGGTTGGCCACAGTCAATATGCTGTACCATTAACCTATACCGATGCTGTTCTGTCACTTCAAAGAAAAGAGATATATAAAATTCAAAATAGGTTAATGATCAATCATCAAGATCAAACCATTGAAACTGTATTTTTAAGTGATTTATTTTTCCCAAATGAGTCAGGCGCAAAAGTTGATGCCTTAAAATCAGATGCAAAATGGAATGTGGTTTTAGTGCAATACAATGGGAAGAAATTAGGCTTAGTAGTAGATAAATTATTACAGCAAAAAGAAATAGTTGAAAAACCGCTTAAAAAGCCAGTAGATTTTGTACGCTATGTAAGTGGCGTTACCATTCTGGGTAATGGAAAAGTTTGTTTGGTTATTAACATACCACAAATCATTCAAAAATTATTTAATCATTCTGTTAACGTTAATGCTACTGCTGTAGCCTAGTATTTATGGAAAAAATTAGTAAAGACATAAAAGCAATTGCGGAGAGCATTTTTTTCAAAGGATATGAGAAAGCAAGTCAATCATTTTCGAATTTATCAGGAGAGGATGTTTCAGTTAAGAATTTCGAAATATTCTTTGGTGAGTCCGATGATTTATTAAAGAAAATAGTGAAGACTAAAAATCCTACCATCTTGATTACAGATATAATAGGGGAGGCAAAAGGTAAAAGCTATTTAGTTTTTAGTGAGAGAGATTCAAAAGCTATTCCAGAACTATTAATTAATAGAATGAAAAGCTTGCAGCATAATCCTGATTTTGAAGAGATAATTTTAAAAGAAGTAGATAATATGGTTTCTGCAGCTGTTATTACTGAACTATCAAACCAACTAGATTTAAAAATTTATGGTGATGTTCCTAAAATCATTTTACCAGAGGATGCAACTCGAACTTGGTTGAATGATGAGATTGAAGACAATCACCAAATGTTTGCAATTCTTTCTACCGCCAATTTTTCATTTGAAAGTTGCGGTAAAATCAATCCCTATTTTATCTGGATTTTAGATAAGCAATTTCAATCTACAATGAACCAAAAGAAATTTACTCATGCGAATTGACAGAAACCATTGGTATTTATTATTAGGATTTGGAGGAATGTTAATTGCCTTTGTAGCAAGTATTTTTCTTACTCTAATAGTAAAAATTATAAATCCATACTATCACCTTACTATTTATGCCGTAGCCTTCTTTTTCTTTATCGTAATGGTAATGAATTATATAAGAGAGAGAAAAGGCATAAAACAGATTTCAGATTTAGGTACAAACTTAGATGTGGATGATTCTAAATTTGAGTTCAAATCATCTAATAAATGGACTCAGAATTTTTATAAAGACATTTTAGCAAATCGTCAAAAAATTAAATTGGCAACAGATTGGATAAATGATATTGCAAATGGAAAGTCAATTGAATTAGTAGATAGTGAAGAAAACCAATTAACAAAAGCTGTTATTAACCTACAGTCTGAATTGACTACCTATCGAACTAAAGAAGAACGCAGAACGTGGCAAGCTGAAGGTTTAGCAAAATTCTCCGAATTATTACGGACCTACAATGAAAACATGCGTGATTTCGGATTTCAAATCATAAGTGAAACGGTAAAATATGTAGAGGCTAATCAAGGTGCGATCTTTTTAGTTCAAGAGGAGGAAGAGGAAGAATACTTGGAAATGGTGGGATGTTACGCTTATGAAAGAAGAAAATTAGCAAAAAAGAAAATATACAAGGGACAAGGACTTGTTGGGCAATGTCTACAAGAAAAAGACCTTATTTATATAACGGATGTGCCAGAAAAATATGTTAAAATCACTTCTGGATTAGGGCATGCATTACCTCGCCATATCATCATCATTCCATTACTGAATGATGAAAAAATGGTAGGAGCAATGGAAATAGCTTCATTCAAAATTTTAGAAGACTACCAGATTAAATTTTTACAAGATTTGGCTAAAAATATTGGAGCATCTTTATCTGTCATTCAAGTAAATGAAAATACTCAAAAGTTATTGGAGGAATCTCAAAAAATGTCAGCTGAACTTCAGGCAAATGAAGAGGAAATGCGTCAAAATATGGAGGAAATGGAGGCTACTCAAGAAGAGATGTCTAGAAATCAACTTGAGTTAGATGGAGTTTTCAATGCTATAAATAACACCTTATTAAAAGCTGAAATTGATGTAGAGGGTAATTTTAAAAGTGCGAATCAAAAGTTTAAAGATTTCTTGAAATGGTCAGATGATGATTTGAAATATAAAAAGCATGAAAATATTTGTCGTGATCAGCAGCGATGTAATGATATTTGGAAGGCAGTGAGAAGCGGTGATAATTACATAGTAGAATATGAAACCAGAACTTCTAAAAAAGAGAAAGTTTGGATAGAGGCTTCTTACTCCCCCGTTTTAGATTTTAGCGGAAACTTGAGTAAAATATTAATGCTGGCTCAAGATATTACTGAGAGAGTAGCTAATGAGGAGGAGCAAAGAAGGCTTTCATTAGTTGCTGATAATACTGATAATTCGGTAATCATAACGGATAAAGATGGCTACATTGAGTATGTGAACTCTGGTTTTGAAAAAATGACGGGCTATACTTTAGAAGAAATAAAAGGTAAAAAGCCAGGACATTTCTTGCAAGGGCCTGAAACTAATCAGGATACCAAAAGAAAAATTAGTCAATTGTTAAAGGAACAAAAGCCGATATATGAGGAAATTTTGAATTATGATAAAAGTGGAAATAGTTATTGGGTTTCATTGGCAATCAATCCTGTTAAGGATGAAAATGCAGAATTGAAAAACTATATTGCTATTCAAGCAGATATTACACATACCAAAAAATCAGCATTAGACGCAAAGTATAAATTAGAGGCTATAGGAAGATCAAACGCGGTTATGGAGTTTGACACCAATGGTATTATACTTGAAGTGAATCAAAATTATCTTGATATTATTGGGTATGATAGACAGGAATTAATTGGAAAGCACCATGAAATCATGGTAGATAAATCTACATCAGAATCTACAAATTATAAGAATTTATGGGAGAAGCTTGCAAAAGGAGAATTTGTAACTGGAGAATTTGAAAGATATACTAAATCTGGAGAAAAGGTGATCCTAAAAGGTGTATTCAATCCAATATTTGACATCAACGGTAAGGCGATCAAGATAGTTAAATTTGCTACTGATATTACACAGGAGAAGAAACTAGCCAAAGATAACGAAAGACAGCAAGTTGAATTGCTGAATCATATGGAAGCTATAGATAAAACTATTGGCTCATTAGAATTTAATGAAAAGGGTAAAATTGTTAGGGCTAATGATATTTACTTGAGTATAACTGGTTTCAAATTTGAGGATATTAAAGGTAAGTCATATTTTGATTTACTTCCTGAGAAAGATCGATTTAAGCCTCAATATCAAATGATGTGGGAAAGCCTTCAAAATGGCAAGTTCTTCTCTGGAGAGTTCAAGCAGGTTGATAGCCAAGGGCATGAGGTATGGCTTTCAGGTACAATAAATCCAATTTATAATAATTCCAATAATCTGGAAAAAGTGCTTCTATTGGCCCAGTTTACAACTAAATCTAAGCAGAAATTAAACGAATTGAATGGTTCAGTTTCTGCTATGAAAGGAGTAATTCCAATTCTTGAGGTTAATACTGATTTCAGCTTAAAGAATGCGAATCCTTTATTTTTTGAAGCCTCAGGTTATAGTAGAATGAATTTGAAATCAGTAAATTTTAAGGAGAATTTTAATTTTGAAAAAGGCATCACCGCTAAAACAGTATTAACTGATTTAGAAAATGGAAAGAAAGTTGAAACCAATTTAGAATTTAAAACAAAGGAGGGGGATTGGGTAGGCTCAAAAGTGAGCCTAGCAGGTGTTCAAAATCTAGATTTAGAATTAGATAAGATAATCATTCTTTTCACAGGAATGGTAGATCATAAAGTGCAATTGAAAAATGTCAACTGAACCCATTACAACGGCAGTAGAAATCACTGATGAAGAAATGCGCTCCATTCAGGATGCCATCATGAAGCGCTATGGAATTGATTTTTTCAACTATGAACCTAAATCATTCAAAAGAAGATTACAGAGGATTTACCGGAAGTTTAATTTCAAATCAAGCTTTGATTTATGGAGCAGAGCACTAAAAGATAAGGATTTCGTGCATGAATTCATTAATGAGGTTTCGGTTGGATTAACTTCACTCTTTCGTGATCCAGAATTTTGGAAAACATATAAATCATTATGTAAAAGTCAGTTCAAAGACCAATACAGGATTAACGTATGGCATGCTGGTTGTTCGTCAGGAGAAGAGATTTATACAACTGCAATAGTTTGGGATCAGCTAAACTTTCTTGACAAAGTAAAAAGTACTGCAACGGATATATCATCAAGATCTTTAGCGCAAGCGGAAAGTGGAAGTATACTTAAAGCAAAATTACCTGAGTACGATCGCAATTTAAAGGAATTTGATTCATCCATTAACATTCATGACTATTTTGATGAAGATAAAGATGAAATTGTCTTTAGAGAGAAATATCTTCAAAATGTAAAGTTTAAGAACTCAAATTTAATAATGGAAGATTATGGAGTTCATCAATATGATATTATTTTTTGCAGAAATGTTTTGATTTATTTTGATGGGCCAGCTAAGGAAAAAGTGATTGAAAAGATTTACAATGCCTTAAAACCTGGAGGTTTTTTCATTATCGGTTTCTTAGATAGTATGTTGAGTTATCTTGATGAAGATAAATTTGAATACTATGATCTAAGGCAAAGAATATTTAGAAAGAAGAATTAGTTATTACCATCTAACAAAAAAGCCTTTCAGATGTCTGAAAGGCTTTCTTAGTAAAAATATTCTTAAGCTTATTTCTTCTTTGCAGTAGTTTTTCTGGTAGTACGTTTCTTTTTTGGTTTCTCTTCCACAATCTCCTCTTCAACATCAGTAAGGATTCTACCACAGTGCTCACATACTATTAGTTTCTTTCTATCTCGAATGTCAGCTTGTCTTTGAGGAGGTACCGTATTGAAACATCCACCACATGCACCTCTTTTTACAGGTACAACAGCTAAACCGTTTCTAACATTTCCTCTTAATCTTTCATAAGAAGCAGCCAAACGATCTTCTAATTTTTTAAGGGCTTTTTCTCTATCTTTTTCAAGTTTAGCAACCTCTTCTTCTGTTTCAGATTCGATATTTTCTAATTCAGAACGTTTAGCGTCAAGATCTTTCAATCTATCCTCATGTAAAGCCTTAGTTTCTTCGATTCCTTTTTCTTTCTCCTCAATTTTAGCTTGCGCTTCTTTTATTTTTTTTTCGTGAATCTGAATGTCTAATTGCTGTAATTCAACTTCTTTAGTAATAGCATCATATTCACGGTTATTTCTAACGTTCATTTGCTGCTCACCATATTTAGCAATTAGTTTTTCAGATTCTTTGATGCCTTGTTTAGCAGCATCAATTTCATCTTTTATGGCTTGAACATTATCGTCAAATTTCTGGATACGAGTTTCATAACCCGCAATTTCATCTTCTAAATCAGCTACCTCGTCAGGTAATGCTCCCCTCACTTTTTTAATATCGTCAAGTTTTGAATCGATACCTTGTAATTTTTTCAAGGCGTCAAGCTTTTGTGCTACAGTACTTTCCATGCAGTTAATAATATTTTATCGGATTCGTGACAGTCTGTCCTAAATGGAGTGCAATATTAGCAAAATTTTCTTTCAATATTGCATAAAATATCTCATTTGTAAAACGTTCGCTCTCATAATGCCCTATGTCCGCTATAATAAGGCTTCCATCGGCATCAAAAAATTCATGATATTTAATATCTGAACTAATGTATATGTCGGCTTTTAGTGCTTTAGCTTGTGAAATTAAAAAAGAACCTGATCCTCCGCAAAGTGCAACTTTTTGAATTTTACGGTTAATTTCGGCTGTATGTTTTATGACTTCCAAATCCATTTTTTCTTTTAAATAGTCAAAAAACTCTTTAGCTGGCATAGGTGAATCAATTTCACCTATCATTCCAGAGCCTAAATCATCAAAAGTATTTTCTAATTGATGTAAATAGTAAGCCACCTCTTCATAAGGGTGGGCCGATTTCATTGCCCCTAATATCTTTCCTTTCATGTGCATTGGAAAAATGACTTCTATTTTAGTTTCTTCAACCGATTCTAATTTTCCTTTTTCACCTATACTAGGGTTAGCCTTATCTGAAGGTAAGAAACTTCCCGTTCCCTGGCTTTCAAATGCACAATCAGCATACTCTCCAATTTGACCAGCTCCAGCCTTATGCAAGGCTTTCTTTAAGTTTGCTGATTCTTCTTGAGGAACAAATACACTTAATTTTGCTAGCTGCCCCTTCTTCGGGCTTAGTATTTTTAAGTTCTTCAAACCTAATTTCTCAGCAATTTTAGCATTTACACCATTTTTAATATTATCTAAATTGGTATGGGAAGCATAAATGGCAATATCATTCTTTATTGCTTTGATAACAGTACGTTCCACATAATTACCACCGGTAAGTTTTTTAAGGCCTTTAAATATTATTGGGTGATGAGCTACTATAAGTTCGCAATTTTTTGAAATGGCTTCATCAATAACTTCCTCAGTCACATCTAAGGTGATTAAGATATTGCTAACATTCTTAGAAGCATCACCCACAATTAGTCCTGCATTATCATAAGATTCTTGATAAGCGAGGGGCGCAATCCTTTCTAAATGTTGGACGATATCCTTTATTTTGTTCATATTTGTTTTTATTTCAATTCTGTCAAAGTTATAAAGTTTTACAGCCCTTGCAAGTCTTCAAAAATAAGTATTGGCAATTATTAATGGCTCCTTTTAGTATTTTGTATAAATGGATTATGCAATTCCGAAACCATTTATACGACATAGAGTACAAAGCTGTTTTTAATTTTGAACCTAATGTAATTGGAGTTGGAAACTTATCCATGGGTGGTACTGGAAAAACCCCCTTTGTTGAATATCTGATACGATATTTTATTTCCACTGGAAAGTCAAACAAGGTGGCCACCTTATCACGGGGCTATGGAAGAAAGACCAAAGGATTCAGATTGGCAACTGATGAAGATTCTGCTTCATCATTAGGAGATGAGCCGTTTCAAATTTATGAGAAGTTTAAAAAGGATATTAGGGTATCGGTTGGAGAGGATAGAGTATTGGCAATTCCTAGTATAATTCTTGAAAATTCTGAGGTTGAGACAATCATCATGGATGATGGCTTTCAACATAGAAGCGTAAAGCCTAAGTTTTCAATTTTACTGTCCGATTATAATAATCCATTTTATGATGATTTTGTCTTGCCTTCTGGCACTCTTAGAGAGTCGAGGCGAGGGGTTAGGAGAGCAGATGCAATCATTATAACTAAATGCCCTGATAATTTAACTGATGATAAAAAAACTGAAATCAAGAATAGAATATTGAGTTACACTGATAAAAAGGTGTTTTTCACAAAAGTAGATTATCAAGAAGTAAAGCATACTTTTGATAAACGAAAAGTAGATGAAAAAATCATTCTAGTTACAGGAATTGCACATTCTGGAAAATTTAAAAGTCATTTAATAGAATCCGGATACAAAATAATGACACATTTTGATTTTCCAGATCACCATAATTTTTCTAAAAATGATATTCAAAAGATTTATGAATCAGCAAAGAATCAAAATGCTGATATTCTCACAACTGAAAAAGATTGGGTAAGATTAATTAGTCACAAAGGAATTACCAATGAAATCAAATCCATGCTTTTTTATCTCCCTATCGTGGTACAGTTTTTGGAAGATGAGAAATCTTTTCAGCAATTACTTGAAGATTCTATTAGAAGAACTTAAAAAATTCATGAGTTTACTTAATTTTGCGTCTGTTTTGAGAAAAATCTTATTCCTAATATCGATTTTATGCTTAGGCGCTAACTATGTTCGTGCTCAAGTTACGGATGATTCCACTAAAAATGTTTATGGAGCAGAAACTACTCTATTTACAACAGAAGAGAACATCAAAAATAATATTCAGCAATATCAAATCATAGATACAAGTTTAACCAATACTCATAATTGGGATCCTGTTAATATCAATGATTATTATTATCAGAATTTAGGGACAGTAGGTACTGCAATGCGTCCTGTTTTCTATGAACTACCAGATGTTATTGGCAAAAGAAGTGGTTTCAGTGTTTATGACACTTACATGAAAACGCCAGAGGAATTTAAGTATTTTGATACCAAATCACCTTATACTCAGTTAAGGTCAGTGCTGGGTGGTAATTACAGAGCATTCATTGGTATTGATTTTTCAAGAAATGTAAATGAAAATTGGAATGTGGGTTTTAGTTTTAGAAGATGGACAATCGATAAGCAAATTGGTCCATTGCAAAGCAGAGGAGATTTAAATGTATTATCACATTCCTATGATTTTCAAACCGATTATCGATCCCCAGATCGTAAATATCATGTATTATTTAACTTCGCCAGAACCTTCCATAAGGTGAATGAAACAGGTGGTATAAGAGACACTACGGCTGTAGTAGATAGTACTGGAGCCATTCTTTACAATCAATTATTTGATTATGATGATGAAGACATCAATTTAAGAAATGCAGAGGGGGGCGAATTAAGACAACAGTATCACCTTTATCAAGAGTATAAGCTAAACTCATTGCTTCAGTTTTATCATGAATTTGATCGAGCCAATAGAATGAACATCTTTAATAATAGTAGTCCTTCTGCTGAAACAGATGTAAATTATTTTGATCAGTTTTTAATAAGAACAGACTCTACTGTTGATCAAACAAGATTTGTATATTTCCAAAATGAGGTTGGGTTAAAAGGGAGTATCGGAGATGTTTTTTATCGTTTCTATGCAAGGAGAAAAGACATCAGGTTTACGGGTAAATATTTAAACACGGTTAACCCTACAGTTGAAAATTATGCTGGGGGATATGCACGATTTGCCCCAAGAGATAATTGGAACTTGACCGCTAATGCAGAATATGAATTAAGTGGTAATTATAAAATTGCGGCTTCTCTGAAAGTCCCTTTCTTTTCGGTAAGTGCCACTTCTATGCAATTTGCTTCCCCATTCTTTTATGAACAGCACTTTGGAAATCATGACTATTGGCAAAATGATTTTAGAAGCGAACAAGTTCAAAAGCTCAGCGGGAAATTAGATGTAAAATGGAGGGATTATTTAAGGATTCAGCCTAAACTGGATTTACAACTCATCAGTAATCATATGTATTTTGATACTTTGGCAATGCCCCAGCAGTCAAATAATTCAGCTACACTTTTGCAGCCTGGTTTGGAAGCTAAAGTAAAATATGGTGTCATGAATCTTGATCTTGACTACATATATACATTAAAGGAAGGTACTGATGCCGATTTGTTTAGAATTCCAGAGCATTTTTTAACATCTGATTTGTATTATCACAAAGTTTTTGAAAAGAAATTAGAGGCTAGATTGGGGATTGAAGCGCATTATAAATCAGCATATTTTGCTGATGATTATGATCCTGTTACTCAGCAGTTCTACTTACAAAATAACTTCGAGGTCCCAGGTTATGTAGTACTTGACTTTTATGTGAGTGCGAGAATCAACACAGCTCAATTGTTTTTTAAATTCAGACATATAAATCAAGATTTAATTGCTGGGGGATACTTCACTACTCCTTATTATACCGGGCAAGAAAGAGTTGTAGATTTAGGGGTAACTTGGTCATTCTTTGATTAAAAGATAATGGAAAAAGAGAAATTCACATTAGGATTAGAATTACCGACTGACCCAAGATGGGTTAATATAGCTGAGAAAAATATTGAGGATATTTTAGTTGACCATGCCTATTGCGAGCAAAAAGCGGCCACCTCTTGCATCAGTTTAATCACCAACTTTCCAGAAATGGAAGAAATGGTAAAGGTAATGACTCCTGTAGTAGCTGAAGAATGGTCTCATTTTGAAAGAGTATTAGAGCAACTTGATAAAAGAGGTTTTAAATTGGGATTTCAAAGAAAAGACGAGTATGTAAGTGAATTAATGAAATTGGAGGTAAAAGGAGGTAGCAGATCCTTCCAATTGAGTGAAAAGCTTTTAATCAATGCTTTAATTGAAGCCAGAAGCTGTGAGCGATTCAAACAATTGCATCTCCACATTCAGGATGAAGAGCTAAAGAAATTCTATTATGAATTAATGGTTTCTGAAGCGAGTCATTATAAGAACTTTATTAAGCTTGCAGAATTATATCAACCAAAAGAACAGGTAAGAGCAAGATGGGAAGAACTTTTGGAAGCAGAGGCTGAAATCATGAAAAATTTAGAAATAAGAGAAGATAGATTACACTAGCTTACTTATATTTATTTAAACTGATATTTCTTTGACGGGTTGATTTAAACCTTTTTACCTCATCTTTTCTTAAAGCTTCATGTTTTGTTTTGCGACCTTGAACTCTTTTTCTCCACATTCTAAAGCTTGAAGGCTTCATTTCTTTGCGCATTATTTTGATGGTTTGCTTTTCAGAAATACCAAATTGATTGTATATCGCATCAAAAGTGGTTCTGTCTTCCCAACCCATTTCTACTATTCGGTCTATTTCTTCAGGTTTTAGATCCTTAATTTTCCTCATATCCACAAAACAGACTATTAAGCGTAATGTTTTTTAGATTAATAGAAAAACATATAGCTAATCAAAATAGCAGCAATAATTCCTACAGCATCCGCTATTAATCCACAACTTAAGGCGTAGCGTGAATTTCGAATATTAACAGCTCCAAAATAAACAGCTAAAACATAAAAAGTAGTTTCAGTTGAACCTTGCATAACACTCACCAATCGTCCCACGAAAGAATCAGCTCCATGCACTTCCATAGCGTCCACCATCATACCTCTAGCACCACTTCCACTCAATGGCTTCATAAGTGCGGTTGGGATACTCGGAACGAAATCAGTATTCAATCCAACAAAGGCTACAGCGGCTTCTAAACCATCTTTTAATAATGACATTGCTCCAGAAGCTCTAAAAACTCCAATTCCAACTAGTATTGCAATTAAATAAGGAATAATCATAATGGCATAATTGAATCCTTCTTTTGCCCCTTCTACAAATGATTCATAAACATTAACCTTTTTGCGAACTGCCAAAACTATAAATGCTACGATAATTGAAAATAGAATTAGGTTGGCAATATTCGAAGATATCGGCCCAATTTCTGATTGACTTAGACTGCTAAAATACCAGATGATAGCAGCAATAATAGTACTTAAAAGTCCTAAGGAAATGATAATATTTTTGTGAAATAAATTAATTTTTTGAACGATAGAAACTGCAATTAATCCGCTTAATGTTGAGAAAAATGTAGTTAGCAATATAGGTATGAAAACATCAGAAGGGTCTGCTGCTCCCAGTTGCGATCTATAAACCATTATGCTTATGGGAATAATAGTTAATCCGGAAGTATTCAATACCAAAAACATGATCTGGGCATTACTGGCAACTTCTTTGTTAGGATTTAATTCCTGCAAGCTATGCATGGCTTTTAATCCCAAAGGGGTTGCAGCATTATCTAAGCCTAACATATTGGCAGAGATGTTCATTAGCATGGCTCCCATAGCGGGATGATCTTTTGGAACTTCTGGAAATAACTTTGAAAAAAGTGGAGTGGTTATTTTGGCTAAAATATTAACCATTCCTCCTTTTTCACCAATTTTCATTATTCCCAACCACAATGACATCACGCCAGTTAGCCAAAGGGATATTTCAAACCCTAGCTTAGCATTATCGAAAGTAGCCTTTGTAAGAGCAGGAAATATTTCCATATCGCCCAAGAAGAGCCATTGAAACAGAGCAAAAACAAAGGCAATTAGGAAAAAAGCAATCCAGATATAATTTAAAACCATGTGCGCAATTAATCATTAAAATCAAGATTTTGCAATATACAATGGAATAAAGTAGTATAAATATTTGATGATAGTGAAGTATAGGTTTTCCTATTTGCAGTAATTATTCAGTATATTGATGTTTAATTATCAACCAAAACCTAACCTATGAAAGAAGATTTTCTGCATTATGTATGGCGATATCAAAAATTTGATAATAAAAATCTGCTTACCACCCAAAAATTAAGCTTAAAGATTATAAAAACTGGCTTTCCACATACTGACTCAGGGCCAGATTTTAAGCAAGCGAAAATAAGGATTGATGATATTGAGTGGAATGGAGCAGTGGAAATACACATTAAATCATCAGATTGGAATCGTCACGAACATCAACATGACGAATCTTATCAAAACGTTGTTTTACATGTGGTCTGGCAAAATGACTTAGCCATTCATCATCCTGATGGAAGTTTGATTCCTACGCTGGAATTAAAAGACAGAATAGATATAGACTTAATTGAAAAGTATAATCAATTACAAAAATCTAAGGATCATATTCCATGTGCTTCTCAATGGCCAAAGGTGGATTCTATTTTAAAATCTCAAATGTTTGAAAAAGCATTAGTAGAAAGATTGCTTAACAAATCTGAAAAGGCAAAGAGTATGTTTGAGAATGAGGTTCAAGATTGGGAACAAGCTTCATATTTTATGTTACTGTCCGCTTTTGGGTTTAAAGTAAATCAATATCCTTTTGAGCGATTAGCTGAATTATTACCCTATCAAATAATAAAAAAATATAGATCATCTGTTTTTCAATTAGAAGCTTTATTGTTTGGTGCAGCAGGTTTTTTGGAATTTGATTTTAGAGATGAATATCCCAATCAATTAAAAAATGAGTGGCATTTTTTAAGACATAAACATGCTGAAGTATTTCAGAAGGAGTTGAAATTTCTAGAATGGAAATTTTTACGCTTAAGACCAGCAAATTTTCCGACTATCAGAATAGCTCAATTAGCTCAAATATTCCATCTGTTTGACTCTTTATTTGAAGCTTTCGTAATTGAAACAAATGCAAAAACTCTTCTAAAGAGACTAAAAGTGGGGGTTTCGGATTATTGGATGAATCATTACCAATTTGATAAATTAAGTACGTCTAAAAATAAACAATTGGGTGCTAATTCAATAAAGATAGTTGTGATTAATACAATTCCGCCACTTTTAGCATTATATGCAAATAGTATAGTTGAAGAAAAGTATATGGATAAAGCTTTAAGTATTCTCAAAGAGCTAAAGGCAGAGAATAATTATATCACGAAAAAATTCACTGTAATTAATACGGAATTCAATTCAGCATTTGATTCACAAGCAGCAATTCAATTACATAATGAATATTGTCAGCCGAAAAGATGCCTCGATTGTACTATTGGCTTATCTTTGTTGAAGGCATGAGCGCAATTTTTTTTCATCTTTTAGTTATTTCACTCATAATATTCGGTTTCAATCGAAATATTAAACGAATAGAGGATAAGCTCATTTTTAATTCCTTTATAATTTTGAAAATTAGCTGTGGGATTTTAGTAGGCTTATTGTATTGGTCTTACTATGGAGGTAAGGGGGATACCATTTATTTCTTTGAACAAGCTCAGGCCTTATTTCATTATTTTAAAACTGATCGAATATCCTTTTTAGAATGGATAGGATTAAATCCTTTACCACTTACTCATGCTGAGTTTTCAGCTCAATCAGAGCCTAGGACTTTATTTTTTGTCCGAACTCTAAGCTTTTTCTGTGCACTTACTCAGTCTAATTATTTTACAATCAGTATTTATTTTAGTTTCATTACTGCTATAGTAGGTTGGTATTTTGTAAAAACAATAAGTGGCTTGAGTCATGTAAATAAATATGTAGCTGCATTTGCATTCCTTTTTATTCCTTCAGTTACTTTTTGGAGTTCAGGTGTATTGAAGGAAACTATGATGATGATGTTTCTTTTTGTTTTTGGTATTTCAATTGTTAAATGGACTCAAAATTTTAAAAATTGGTATTATGTAATACCTCTTATAATTAGTCTATGGATACTGTGGAAAGTGAAATATTATGTACCTATTACGCTAGTTCCTATTGTATTTATTACCCTTTTATTTAGTCAAAATGCCATTTTCAATAATCATAAATTCTCTTCAAAACTCGTTTTATATTTTGTATCAATAATAGTCTGTGGGATGTCTTTTGCATTTCTTCATCCTGTCTTCAATAGTGGGAGGTTTTTTGAGCTGGTGAGGATTAGTCACGATACTATAGTTGAGAATACTTCAGAAGCTTTGATTGATTTTACATCAAATAATAATGATGCTCTATTCTTTTTGTTTAATCTTCCGAAAGCTTGGATTACTGGGATTTTCGGTCCTTATTTTTGGGAGGCTTTTAGTACTTTTTCATTATTCTGGATTGTTGAAAAAACAATATTTACGACTTTATCAATTTTAGCTTTATTTATTTCCTTTAGAGTTAAATTTACAGAACAGGAAAAGTGGTGGGGAATTGCCATAATTCTATACTGCAGCGCGCTTTCAACAGTAATCACACTTTCAAGTCCCAACTATGGAAGTTTAGTAAGGTACCAGGTGGCTTACATGCCCTTTTTATGGTATTTAGTATTAATGGTTTTGAATAAACATAAACTTAATTTAAAATAAGAATAGCAATATTGCGCAAGGAAAGTAGAAATCTTAACTTTGTATTTCTAAAATTCAAATATGGATAAAAAACCAGTAATAATAATAGGAGCAAAAGGTATCGGACCATCTGCTGCGGAAATTTTTAAAAGCAATAATGTGGAAATTTATTGCTTTTTGGATGATGATAAAAAGATACATGGAACTGAGATTGATTATGTCTCTGTGCTTGGGGAAACGGATGATGATGGCTTCTTAAAATATATTGGTAAAAAATGTGATGCTTTTGTGGCTGAAGATAATATGAAAGCTCGAAAGAAAATTACCAAAATGCTGAATGACAGAAGAAAAACAATGCCAGCTAATGCTATTCATGCACAAGCAATTGTTTCTGATTCAGCTCACTTAGGCTATGGTAATTTTATAAATGCAAGAGCCGTAATTGGAGCATCAGCAAAAGTTCCTAATCATTGTTTAATTCACTCTGGCGCTATAATAGAGTATAATGTAGAGTTAGGTGATTATGTACAAGTAGGAGCAGGTTCCCAAATCAATAGTGGTGTTCAAGTAGGAGAGGAAACCTTTATTGGGTCAGGTGTTACCATTGTATCTGGGGTTAAAATTGGAAAAAAAGCCAATATAGGAGCAGGTTCCGTTGTGATTAGAGATGTGAAAGATGGAGAAACCGTATTTGGAAACCCAGCTCAGACAATTGAAAATTAAGTATTAACAAATATAAAATCACCTTATTTACACTAAGGAGGAAATTATGGAAAATTCAGAAAACAAGTACAAAGTAATTCTTTATTACTGCTATGCAGAAATAGAAAATCCCGATGAATTCAGAGACCAGCATCATATGATGTGTCTTGAATTAGACTTAAGAGGTAGAATTATTGTGTCAAAAGAAGGTTTAAATGGTACAGTTTCAGGTTCTATAGAAAATGTAGATGAATACATGAAGAGAGTGAAAGCAGATCCTCGCTTTGCGGATACTGATTTCAAAGAGGATTTTCATCCTTCCCATACCTTCAAAAAATTAAATGTACGTCACAAACCAGAAATTGTACATTCTAGTCTTTCTCATATTAATCCTAGGAAAAAAACAGGCGCTTATGTAGAGCCTGAAAAATTCAGAGAGATGATTAAGAATGAGGAAGATATTGTTATATTGGATGTTCGTTCAAATTATGAACATGAGCTTGGAAAATTTAAGAATGCTATAACTTTAGATATAGACAACTTTAGAGATTTTCCAGATAAAATAAATGAACTAGAGCAGTACAAGAATAAAAAGATTGTGACTTATTGTACGGGTGGCATTAAGTGTGAAAAGGCTAGTGCATTTTTGTTGGAACAAGGATTTGAAAATGTTCATCAACTGCATGGTGGGATCATTAAATATGGATTAGAAGCAGAAGGAGAGGATTTTGAGGGTAAGTGTTATGTATTCGATAACAGACTTTCTGTTGATGTGAATAAAGTGAACCCAAAGGTTGTTTCAGAATGCTTTGTTTGCGGTACAAAATCTGACCGCATGGTGAACTGTGCTAATCCTACTTGCAATGTTCATGTTCCAATTTGTGAGAAATGTGGTTGGGAAATGGAAGGAGCATGTTCTCCAGAATGTAAAGAACATCCAGAAAAGAGAGAGTATGATGGTACAGGATACTATCAGAAGAAAACCAATGGATATGATCCATATAAAGGGTTTCAAGGTAAATTAGAGAAATCAAAACTATAGAATATAATATGAAATATCCTGAGTCAGAGTTAATCCTAAATAAAGACGGATCGGTTTATCATTTAAGTTTAAGGCCTCAGGATATTTCAGATGTGATCCTTACAGTAGGAGATCCCTCTAGAGTTCATAAAGTCAGTCAGTATTTCGATAAAATCACTTTTGAAATGAATAAAAGGGAGTTTATCACACATACTGGTACTTATAAAGGTAGAAAACTCACAGTCATGTCGACCGGTATGGGTACCGACAATGTTGAGATTTTAATGACAGAATTAGATGCTTTAGCCAATATTAATCTTAAAAAGAGGGAAGATAAAGCTAAACAAAAGTCATTAAAAATTATTAGAATTGGTACTTCCGGTGGTTTACAGCAAGACTTACCGGTTGATTCTTTATTAGCTTCACAATTTGCCATAGGTTTAGATACCTTGATGCAATTTTACCCATTAGAAAGAACAGAAGCTGAAACGAATGTAGAATCAGCGCTTCAATTAGAAGTGGGCCTACCGTTTAGACCTTATTGTGTTGAAGGGTCTTCTTACCTTCTGAAGCATTTTTCTGAAGGTATAAATATAGGGAATACTATTACATGCCCAGGCTTTTACGCCCCTCAGGGCCGACAATTAAGGAGTCCTATCAAGTTCCCTAAAATTGTAGAAAGCTTATCTATGTTCCATTATGGTGATTTATGGTTGACTAATTTTGAAATGGAAACAGCTGGCTATTATGCAATGGGCCGACTTTTAGGACATGAAGTTTTAAGCTGTAATGCTATCATAGCTAATAGAATTAGTCATGAGTTTTCTAAAAACTCTGATAAAACTATAGATTCATTGATCAAATTTGTGTTAGATAAAGCTTCTACTTTGTAAAATCTTAATATTTTTATATTTAGTCTGTAGCTCTTCAGTTATAGTTTATCGAAAATCATTGATTTTAACAGTATTTAATCCTATTTTGAAAAATAAGTTTCAATAAATGAGGGTTTTATATCTGTTAATAGTGCAATTTTTAGCTATCCCTGTAATAGCTCAAACACAGTTGGGAAATACTGATTTTAATCATTTAAATGTGAATGATGGTCTTGCCCAGAATATTGTAGAGGCTATTTATCAGGGTTCAGAGGGATTTCTATGGTTAGGAACTCAAAATGGATTAAACAGATATGATGGTTACAACTTTGTAAGTTATGAATATGTATTAGATGACTCTTCTAGTATCAGTAATAATTATATTAAAGATATTGTAGAAGATAAAAAAGGGAATTTATGGATTGGAACTTATGGAGGCGGGCTTAATAAATTTGATAAAAATTCCATTTTTAAGCATTATATAAATGATCCTAATAATCCCTATTCAATAAGTGATAATGTAGTATATCAAATATATAAGCAATCAGATTCTATTTATTGGTTAGGAACTAAGAATGGATTAAACCGCTTTCATTTACCTTCAGAAAAATTTGAACATAAAGGATCTCCTAAAAGCAAAATACCTCAATTAAATAATCCAGTAGTGTATTGCATTAGTAAAGCTGCCTCCATTAATGAAATATGGGTAGGTACTCGGAATGGTCTTCATAAAATTAATTTAGATACATTCAGTTCTAAGCTCTATTTGAAAGGAGATAATGGATTATTGGATGATGATATTCGTGATTTATTTTTAGATTCCAAAAATACCCTTTGGGTGGCTACAAAACTTGGTGGATTACATTATAAAGAGGCTAATTCTGATCGTTTTGTTAAGATTGATTTAATAAAAGACAGTAATCGAAATGTTTATTCAAGGAAGATTTACGCTGCTGATAATCAAGGTATATGGTTAGGAACTTTCGGAGATGGATTATTCCTTATTGATAATAATCGTAAAGTAAAATACCAATTTAAGGAGAACCAATTTAATCCGAAATCAATATCTAGTAATGACATTGTTGAAATTTTTAAAGATGAATCTTCAAATTATTGGATAGGAACACATGGTGGTGGGGTTTCTTCCTTCAATTTAAATAGTAAGAAATTTGATTTATATCAGGCTGATGCTAAAGATCCCAATAGCCTTTCATCCAATGCAGTAAATTATATTTATGAAGATACTAGAGGAAATATTTATGTAGCAAATGATGCTGGTATTGACTTAGTAATTGAAAAGGAAGACGGATTAGAATTTAAGCAAATTATCAAAAGTGATTCTAAATTTCCTGACGACAGGGCTTGGTTGCTACATGAAGATTCAGATAACATTTTATGGGTTGGGATGTGGAATTATGGATTATCCAGATATGATCGAGATACTGGTAAATTAATTTCATATACGCATGTTGAAGGAGATTCTACTTCTATCCCTACTAATTTTATTGAAACTATATCGGAATCAGATGATGGAAAACTATGGATTGGTTTGTTAGGAGATGGTGGCCTAGCAATTTTTGATAAGGAAACTAAGAAATTCAAAAGCTACCTACATGATTTAAATGATCCAAATTCATTATCTAATAATAGAGTTCATAAAATTTTAATTGATTCAAAAAATAGAATCTGGTTAGGTACAGATTACGGTCTTGATTTGTACAGACCAAAAACTGATGACTTTAAGCATTTTCGATATGATCGAAATAATCCTTATAGCATAAATTATAACGTTATCAGAACCATTTCAGAAGATAGAAATGACAATATTTGGATTGGTACTGGTGGTGGAGGTATTGCCAAATTGATTGAAAATGGAGATAGTATTTATTTTAAAACCTACACAGAAGAAGATGGCTTGGTTGATAATAATATATCAGGAATTACAGAAGATTTAAATGGTAATTTATGGATTACTACTTATAGTGGGATATCTCTTTTTGATACTAAATCAGAAAGCTTTGTTAATTATACAAGTTCTGATGGTTTGCAAGGAGAAGAGTTTGTAAGAAGCTCTATAACAACCTTAGAGGATGGGAGAATATTTGCAGGGGGGTTCAATGGTCTTAACGTTTTTAAACCTGATGAAATTAAAAGAAGTAATTATTCTCCTGAAATTAATGTAATATCTATAGGAATAATAAGTGAGGAAGGCGAGAGAACGATAAATGATTTTAATACTGATACGGTTTTCCTTAAATATAGTGATTACATATTGTCCTTCGAAGTAGCTTCTACCGATTTAAGTAATCAGGGAGATAAGAAATACGCTTATAAATTAGAAGGATTCAATAAGGACTGGATCATGAATAATGAAAGAAGACATTTCTCGTTTACAAATTTGCCTCCAGGAGAATATAATTTGAAAATTAAGGGCAGTAATGGGGATGGGATTTGGTCTTCTAATATTAAAGAACTTTACATTAAGGTAGATCCTCCCTTTTGGGCTACCAACTGGTTCCGTATTGTAGCTATAGTTGGTTTAGGGTTTCTAATATTTATCTACATTCAATTAAGAGTTAAATACCTTAAAGCTGCACAGATTAGGCTACAATCAAAAGTTGAAGAAAGAACTTCAGAGTTGGAATTGGCTAATAGGAAATTATTAGAAAACCAAAACCTAGTAATCAAACAGAAGGAAGAAATTACGAAGCAAAATGAGGAAATTGCTAGTAAAAATGCTATTATTCAAAAGCAAAACGATGAGCTTAAACTAAATAATATTCAGCTCGAGGAAGTAGTAAGTGAAAGAACACATGAATTAAGAGAAGCAAATGATGATTTGAAAATTGCCAAACATGAATTTGATACCTTTTTCTATAGAGCAGCTCATGATTTAAAAGGTCCCGTTTCAACTATATTAGGTTTATGCTATTTAGCATTAAAGGAAGAGGATAAAGTAATAGCCCATTCTTATTTTGAAAAGATAAATATAACGGCAGAAAGAATGAATAATATTCTTTTCAATCTTCAAAAAATCAATAAGCTTAAGCAAGAGGGATTAAAAATAAAAAATCATAATCTTCGTCAGTTAATAATTAGTGCTGCGAAAGAAAATTTACCTGATAATGAGGACTGGCAACAATTCATTGATATTGAATTGAAAGCTCAAGATGAAGATATCTTAACAGATATGATGCATTTGAAGATTGTATTTTCTAATTTGATTGATAATTCAATTAAATTTTCAAAACGAGGAGAAAAACCAAATGTATTAATTCAATTTGAGAAAGATGAAAAGAATCATTCTTATCAAATCATTTTTGAAGATTTTGGACTGGGTATTAATCCTGATATTAGAGACCGCATATTTAATATGTTTTTTGTCGCTACAGAATATAAAAGAGGATTAGGGCTTGGTTTATACAGTGTTCGCTTAGCAGTATCCAAATTAGGAGGAAGCATACAGCTTGATAAAAATAAATCTGCATGCTTTAGAATTGATATTCCTATGCCGGAAATTCCTAAAGAAAAAATAAGCTAAAGGAGAAATTATATTTAAGATTCCTTATCCCATATTTTTTCAGCTTTCTTTCCTATAAACCAAAAGGAAATAGCTATAATTCCGAAAAATAATGCTTTATGGAGTTCATCCCAGAAATACTCAAAATAACGTGTGTAGAGATTGAGAAAGATAAAGGAAACTCCAATGTTTTTTAATGTGGAGTCTTCCTTTTTAATACCAATTAGGATAGCCGCAAAACTTGCTAGAAGAAGGATTAAGCTATACCACCATAAGTAATATTGTCTTATTTCTAACCATTTATCATAACTATCATAATTTCCGAATATGGTTAAAAACCATAATGAAATGAAGAATACTAATAATGCACTCCAATAAGTGGGTTCAATAAAATTTTTCAACCTGTTAGATCTTTTAATTAAAGGACTTACTGCTAATAAAATTAATCCTAGAATTGTAAATCGCATGGGGAAATTCATCCCTATAAATCGGTATTCAGTTTTGCCTAGATCATGAGTAATAGCACCATAGGCTATCAAAAAGGAAATAATTCCAAAAATCCACAATAACTCCTGTTTTCTGAATGAAGCGATTATAAAATACAAGATTGAAAGTAAGAGAATTATAATACCTGGATTTTCTTCTAAATTAAATACATAGGAAGTTAAGCCAGCAGCTATTGCTAAAAATATAGCACCAAAAAAGGAAAAGATGTACCGGCTATATTTTTTGTTTTTAACCTTGTCATTGAACTTTGTATCAAGCCAAAAGAATACAATACTTATTAGGAAGAAACTGATTGACTTGGTTGAATAAGAAGTTTCAATTAAAGAATCAATTAGTTGTAATAAAGCGTTGTCAGCAAAAATGCTTATTACGGCTATTAATAGGCTAACAATTGCAAAGAGAAAAGAATAATAAGCTAGAGATTGCCAATTAAATGACTTTTTATCAAGGCTTTGCTTTAGCTCCTTTTCTTTTTCTTCTGATATTTTCCCTTCAGTTTTCCAGTAATTTAATACCTTATCAACTGTTTCAATGTCTTTTTTATTCAGCTTCATGAATTTCGAAAGATACTAGATTATTTAGAACTTTTATCTTTTTTAGTTCCAGCATATAATTCATATTCTAGCAATCTACATTCTATTTTTGCATTCATAAAAGGGATTCTTCTTTTGGTTCGAAGCCCTATTTTCTTGGCTAAATTTAGGTTTCCAGTAAATATATAGCCTGTTTTTCCTTTACAATCTCTTTTAAAGAAATCACCTATCTGGCTATAAACCTTGGCTAATTCAGCCTCATCACCTAATCTTTCCCCATATTCTGGATTCAGAAAAACCACACCATTATTTTCTGGAATGGTGCTGTCCCTAAAATCTTTCTTTTCAAATTGAATATATTCAGCTACTCCAGCTTCTTCAGCGTTTTGTTTTGCTGCTTGAATGGCTATTCGACTATAGTCCCCTGCAATTATTTCAGATTTTACTGGGATTTCATTCTCTATGGCTTTCTGCTTCATATTATCCCATTCATTTAGGTCAAAATCTTTTAAATAATGGAAGCCGAATTTTTCTCGGTTAAGTCCTGGAGCTTTTTTTGCGGCTATACAAGCAGCCTCAATTGCTAGTGTACCAGATCCACACATAGGATTTACAAATGATTGTTCAGGACTCCAGCTTGACGCTAAAATAGTGGCTGCAGCTAATGATTCCATCATTGGGGCTTTTCCAGGAATTTTTCGGTATCCATGTTTTGCTATGGTTTCACCTGAAGTATCTAAGTAAACAGAAACCTGATCTTCTTGCCAGTGCAAGAATACTACCATCTGATTTCTTAATGGACCAGAATCTGGTCTTTTCCCTGTTTTATCTTTCAAACGATCTACAATGGCATCTTTTACCCTAACATTCGCAAATTGTGTATTTAATATTTTCTCATTGTTAACGTATGAGGTAATACATAAGTAACCCTCTTCATTTAAATAGTCTTCCCATTTCACTTGATAAAGCTGTTGGTATAATTTATCAGGATTATTGGCCTTAAATGATTTGATCAGAAATAAAACTTTATTTGCCGTTCTTAAATGAAGATTAAGATACATACAATCGTTTTTTGTGCCTTCTAATGCAACATCCAACGGACCTTCATGAGATATTTTGTAACCATGAGATTCTATTTCTTTCCTAAGGATAGGAGCTATATATGGGGGGCAGGGGAGTACAATTTTACTTTTTTCCATTAGGCAAAGTTAAAACAAATTCATGACCCATTTCCATTCGATTTTGAATTCCTTTATATTCGCAATCCAATTTGAATAATAAGATTATGAAGCAGTGGTTTTTGTGTAAGGTGAAATACCAAAAAGAAGATGAAAATGGTAGGTTGAAGTCAGTAACTGAGCCTTATTTGGTGGATGCGGTTTCTTTTACAGAGGCTGAAACTCGTATTTACGAAGAGATGGGCGAGAGAGTAAGAGGCGAATTCATGATTACGGGTATTAGCAAAAGTAAAATAGTAGATGTTTTTCACTATGAAGATGCTGACATCTGGCATAAATGTAAAGTGGTATATTATGTTGCAGAAGAAAGTGGAAAGGAAAAGAAAATTACCAATCAAATGATTGTGACTGCTAAGAATGTGAAAGAGGCTTACGATAGAATTTATTTAAGCTTAAATAATATGCTAGTTTCTTTTCAGGTTCCTGAAGTAATTGAAAGCCCTATTATAGAAGTATTTAATTATAGTGGTGATATTTCTCCTGAATCATCTGAGCTGGAGGAAGAATTATCTCCTGAAGAAAATGAATAAAAAAATTCCCCAAGGACTATATTTCCTTGGGGGAAACCATTTTATTGAATATTTAAGCCCCAATCATATTCATAAAATGAATAATCATAGTTAGATGGTATTTTCTGATTTCTATATTTATTGATGTAAGCCATTACATTTTCAGCCTTCATTTTAAAATCTCTGTCATACCATTTGAAAATCATGGATATCTCAACCTTATTTTCTTGATTATTAACTTTTATAAAATCAGGATTATTGATGGAGTTTCTGGTTCTTTCATTTAATTGGGCATCTAAATTATCAGCTGTAAATGCAAAATCTGCTAGTTCAGGACAACCAATTGCTGCACATGAAAAGGCAAAATGAACTCTAGGATCTCCATAAGGAATAATCACTTTACCTTTTTCAATTTGATCCAGTGTCAGCATTTCTCCTCCAACATTATGCTTCACCTTATCAAAAAAGCCGTTTTTATCTAATGCAGATTTAAGCGGGTAATATTCTGTAATTTGTCTGATTACTATAATGTTATAAGCATTTATGTATAATGCTTTGATTTCATTATCAGATAATGTATTTATATTAATAGTAGCTAATGATTTGTATAGTTGATCAACTTCATCAAAGTTATTTTTCAAATTTTTGTAATCGACTTTACCGTCCATTACATATTTTTTAAGAAATTGATTTGCTTGCTGATTGAAATCTCTAAGCTCTTGTCTGTAAGCCATTAAGCTAATACTCGAAAAAATGATGGCGAAAAAGGTTAAATTTATTTTTTTCATAATTAATTAGTTTTTCATCAACAACGAGAACATTTTAAGTTTGGATTGCTTTTTATTGTCTTCGAAATGACAATTGATTAGTTTTAATAAGCTTAAAATTGAAAATCGTCTAACAGAGCCCTAGAAAATAGCTTATGCGTAATATTGTAATAATTGGAAATGGTATTTCGGGTATCACAGCCGCAAGGCATATTAGAAAAAAAAGTGATGATGCTATTACCATCATTTCCGCAGAGACCGATCATTTTTTCTCTAGAACAGCTTTGATGTATATTTTTATGGGGCACATGAAGTATGAGCATACAAAGCCTTATGAAGACTCCTTCTGGAAGAAAAATAAGCTCGATTTATTAAAGGATAAAGTTGAATCCATTGATTTCAAAACTAAGGAACTATACCTAAAGCAGTCTGATAATATAAAATATGATGTTTTGATTTTAGCCTTAGGTTCTAAGCCTAATAAATTTGGATGGCCCGGGCAAGATTTAGATGCGGTTCAAGGGTTATATTCTTATCAAGATTTAGAATCAATGGAAAAGTGGTCTGAGTCAACTCAAAAAGCAGCAATTGTAGGTGGTGGCCTTATCGGTATAGAAATGGGGGAGATGCTCCATGCACGTGATATAGAAGTAACATTTATAGTTAGAGAATCTAGTTTTTGGAATAATGTTTTACCTCCTGAGGAATCGGATATGATAAATCGCCATATTCAAAAACATGGATTTAAGTTACTTTTAGAGTCTGAAATTTCTGAAATACTAGATGATGGCAATGGACGTGCAACTGCGGTTAAGCTTCAAAATGGAGAAGAGATTGAGGCTCAATTTGTTGGGTTAACGGTTGGTGTTTCTCCAAATGTTGATTTCTTAAGAAAATCTGATTTAAAGGTAGAAAAAGGAATTATTGTAAACGAATTCTTTGAAACCAATCAAGATCAAGTTTATGCCATAGGTGATTGTGCCCAGTTTGAAAATGCCCCTGCAGAAGATAGAAGGCCAATTGAACAAGTATGGTATACAGGACGTATGCATGGTGAAACTGTGGCTAGGACTATCACAGGAACTAAAACTTCCTACAAACCAGGGGTGTGGTTTAATTCAGCTAAATTCCTAGATATTGAATATCAAACCTATGGACAAGTGCCAAATTTTCCTGATGATGAAAATGAAGTGCATTTTTATTGGGAGCATCCTAATGGAGAAAAATCTATTCGCTTAGTTTTTAATAAAGATAATAAATTCCTAAAAGGAGTGAATGTGATGGGGATTCGTTTTCGCCATGAAATATGCGATAAGATGATCAAAGAAAAGTGGGAGATGAAAAAAGTGTTTCAAAATTTAAAGTCAGCCAATTTTGATCCCGAATTTTTCAAGACCTATGAAAATGAATTGATTGAAATGTACAATAACAGATATCCTGAAGAGGCTGTGAAAGTAAAAAGAAATAAAATATTAGGATTATTTTAATATATCATGAAGAGCTTGAAAATTATACATAAAGTAGGTTTAATAGTATTTACAATTGGTTTTTTTACTTTCTTAAGTTTATTCTTCTTAAGTAAATTCCAGCTTGATCAGTCATTATTAAAGCAAGAGTTAGGAGAATCAAACTATGAAATTGTCGAAAGCTTTAATTTAGATATTTATCAAAACGAATATCAAAGTCAATTTTCATTTGTAAATGATGTGAAATCAATATTTGATATTCTTAACCAAAAAATTCAATCAGATTATCAGATCAATAAATCTCTGGCTGAGGAGATTGTAAACCGCAATGAAGGAAATACATTTGATGAATCAACCATAGCATCATCTTTTGAGAAAAATGATAGTGAAGTTACCCAATGGCAGTTAAAGCAATTTCAGGATTATACTTCATGGATGAGTGGAAGAGAATTTGATTCAAAAACTGAAATGAAATCTCAATTGGAGAAAGTAATTAGTGATGTAAATAATTCTATTATTTCTCAGAAAGGATTCAGTGATAATAATGTTAAAAATACAGTTTTCAGTATTGTAAAGCAGTCTCATTCAGCTATTATAGCTCAAAACCCATTATTATGGCTGCTATTATCTATTGGAATTCCAATTTTAGGAGCTTTATTGTATTTGCTACCTCGGTTAAGGACAGAATCAGCAGGCATTAAAAATGATGGTATTTTTCACAGCTCTTTAAAAAATAGAGGGTGGATTGGTATTTTATTGGGGAGCTTCCTTATTGGCTTCTACATATTTCTTTATTGGTTTCCTGAATATATGACCAGCTGGATTATCATAGTAGATCCTGTAAGTGAATTGTTAAGCGGGAATCCTGCAAGTCAATGGTTTATGTATGGTTTCTTATATACCCTAGCCATATTGGTAATGGGTATTAGGATGATATTAAAATACAGACATAGCCCGTATCAAATGGTTAGAACAGTTTCTGTCATGTTCTTTCAATTAGCATTTGCTTTCGTAATACCTGAAATTTTGGTTCGCTTGAATCAACCCTATATGGATTTAAAAAATATGTGGCCATTAGATTATGATTTTTTCTTTGATTATCAATTGAATGAGAAAATAGAGGCAGGTACTATCGGTATTTTTATGCTAGGTTGGGGAATTGCCTTGTTTGTTATTGGCGTACCTGTATTTACTTATTTGTATGGGAAAAGATGGTATTGTAGCTGGGTTTGTGGCTGTGGTGGACTTGCTGAGACTTTGGGAGATCCTTATAGACAATTATCAGATAAATCTTTAGGGGCTTGGAAAATTGAGCGTTGGATGGTTCACAGTGTCTTGGTTTTTGCTGTATTGATGACTGCAGCAGTGCTTTACACGTATTTTTCGGGTAACTCAAATGTGCTAGGAATTAGCAGTTATCAAATAAGAGCTGTTTATGGCTTTGGGGTTGGTTCAGTATTTTCTGGTGTTATCGGGACGGGATTTTATCCTTTGATGGGGAATCGAGTTTGGTGCCGCTTTGGATGTCCTTTAGCAGCTTATTTAGGAATAGTACAGCGTTTTAAATCTCGATTTAGAATTACAACAAATGGAGGGCAATGTATATCATGTGGGAATTGCTCAACCTATTGTGAAATGGGAATTGATGTTAGATGGTATGCACAGAGAGGTCAAAATGTTGTGCGTGCGAGTTGTGTAGGATGTGGTGTATGCTCATCAGTTTGCCCAAGAGGAGTGTTAAATCTTGAAAATAGAGATGAAGACGGAAGATTTAACCAACCGTCACTAATCGGTAATGATAGTTTTGATAAGTGATGATAGACATCACCGAACTTTATGAATAGTATTTTTATTTTATATTTGTATAACACAAATATGATTCATACATGAATATTACAACTACCCTTCCCAAAGATGTTATAGATTTATTAGCTAAGAAAGCTAAAGAACTTAATTTGCCCAAGAATAAGATTATTGAAAGAGCCTTAAAAGTTTATTTGGAGAATATTGAAAAGGCAGAATATGCAAAATCATACAAACAAGCATCTACAGATACAGATCTATTGCAGATCGCAGAGGAAGGTATGACTGATTATTGGAAGCAACTCAATGATTCTGAAAAAGCATGAGACAGGCGGAAATTTGGAATGTTGATTTAAATCCAGTTAGGGGCAGTGAACAGGCTGGATTTAGACCAGTAGTAATTGTCAGCGGTAATTTAGCTAATCAATATTTAAATACGGTGATTGTTTGTCCATTTACTACTAAGGTAAAAGAGTATAAAGGGAATCCTATTTTGAAACCAGATGCGAAAAATAGATTAAAGGAAAAATCCGAGATATTAGTTTTTCATATTAGGTCTGTGTCAAAAGAAAGATTTATAAATAAGATCGGTGAAGTTTCTGCAGATTGTATACAAGAAATCAAGAAAACGTTGGGAGATATTTTAAAATATTAATTACTCCATCAAGCCTTTTATGAAATCAGTCACTAAATAAGAGAGTAATTTACCGGTTTGAGGGTCTTCTAGTCCGTTGTCTAATTTTGCTGCTGCTTCACAGATATGGAAGTAACTTGGCTTTAATTGGTAAGCAGTATTGTATGCATATTTACGTGCTTCCAATGCACTAAAACCAGTTGGTGTCATGGCCGAACTTAAAACATTTTCAACACTATCCATATCAAGTTCAATACCCGCTATTCCTTTTGTGTTTTCTATAAAATGATGTAAAGCTTTATCGAAACTTATTTTATTTCTAAGATAAATATCTTCATAGAAATACCATTGAATATCTTTTTGCTTGCTCATTTCTTCAAGCATTGTCTGACTATTATAATTTTCATGCAGACCTAATATATGATAAGGTCCAAGGAATCCCTCATGCCTAGCACTGCTGAAAGGATTACCACTGTGTCTTCCTTCCAATTTCCTGAAATCAGCATGTGCATCCATATTAATGACAGAAACTGGAGCATTTTTAGCTTGGCTTACGCCTTTAATTATTGGATACGCATTGGCATGACTTCCGCCAATAATTATCACTCTTTTTCCGGCTAGACTGATTTTTTCAATTAGCGGACTTATGGAATCATCTATCAAACTAACTTTTTCTCTATAGTCTTCTGTTGACTCACATTCTTGAAAGATTTCCTGAAATTGGAAGCTTCCTAAAATATGAATATGCTCTCCTGCTAGTCTGACAGTATTTTGAACATTGACAAAAGCATCTAAAAAGGCATTCCAAGCAGTGTGTGTCCCTGATTTTCCTAAATTACCTTTTACACCTATTGATTCTTCTATTCCTATAATTACGTATCTTGCAGTACTATTTTCAAAGTCTGAACCATAGCTAATTTTTTCTCCAATCTTAATTTCACCCTCTCTTTTATGGGTTAATGTAAAGAGTGTTTCCTTATCTAGGTATTTAAAATTTGCTATATCCATGAGCCGTTAATCATTACTTTGTCAATACTTTGAGAACCAAAAGCATAAGGTAAATAAGCTAATGAGGGAATTTCTTTAGTGAGAACTAGATTAGCTCTTTTTCCACGGGTAATTGATCCTACTTCTTTTTCTGATTCCATAGCAAATGCTCCATTGAGGGTTGCGGCATTAATTGCTTCTTCTGGAGTCATTTTCATTTGAATACATGATAATGCAATCAATAAAGGGATGTTTCCACTAGGAGAGGAGCCAGGGTTATAATCTGTCGCTAATGCAACAGCAGCACCTGCATTAATTAATTCTCTTGCAGGAGGATATTGCATTCTTAAGAAAAATGCGGCAGATGGAAGTAGGGTTGAAATAATATCATGAGACCCTAGTAGCTCAATTTCTTCTTTACCTAATGTTTCCAAGTGATCGACTGAAAGCGCATTAGTTTTTATCCCTAATTGAACACCACCGCTATTATTTAGCTGGTTAGCATGAATTTTTCCTTTTAAACCATATTTTGCACCTGCATTTAATACCTTTTCGCTCATTTCCTGATCGAAGAATCCTGTTTCGCAGAAAACATCTATATAGTCCGCTAGATTTTCTTCTGCTACAGCTGGGAGCATTTCTTCAGTAACGATTTTAAGATATGCTTCTTTATTCTCTTTGTACTCAACTGGGAAGGCATGTGCCCCTAAAAAGGTAGATTTAATAGGTATATCAACACTTTCTTTTATCCTTTTTACTACTCGGAGCATTTTCAATTCAGCCTCTACCGTTAAGCCATACCCACTTTTGATTTCTAAAGCACCTGTTCCTAAATGCATTACTTCTATGACTCTTTTCATGGCTTGCTCGTATAATTCATCTTCAGAAGTCTTAGCTAATTTCTTAGCTGAATTTAAAATTCCACCCCCTTTCGCGGCAATTTCAGCATAACTAAGGCCTTTAATTTTATCAACAAACTCTGACTCTCTACTTCCTGCAAAAACTATATGAGTATGAGAGTCGCAGAATGCTGGTAAAATAGATTGACCTTTTACATCATATATTTCATCATTGGAGTCAACAGTTAAAGAATCCATATCCCCATAAGCTGAGATTTTGCCATCTTTTATTTTAAGATAAGCATTTTCAATAGAAGGAAGAGTACTTAGCTCATTACCTCTTAATAACTTATTTTCTTCTCTAATTCCAAAAAGTGACTTTATGTTGGTTAGGATCATGATTAAAAAGTGGTTTGCAGGGTGAAGGGTGATGGATGTTTGAAGAATTTTAGTCTTTGATTTTTAAACATTCTCATTACCCTGAGTTGATTAATGTGTATTATTTGATTTTTGAACGATAACTTATCATCATATTCATTAAAAGGTAAGCTTGATCATAGTTATTTTTAAAGCATTTAATGTCAATGTATTGTCTTTTTTCTGCTTTATATAGGCAAGTCACAACCTCTGCTAATGACCTGATTGAGTATCCTAAAAATTTTTTGTTTTCAGGTAAAGATTGAAGTATTGAACCTTCTGCAATATTTAACGCAATTGAATCAACGGCTCTTCTGATTTGCGATGTTAAATTATAATTTTCAGTTTTAGGGAACGCTTCAGAAATTTTATAAATTTCCTCAGCAAAATCCATTGACATTTGCCAGATTCTAAGCTTTTCAAATTTAAAACTCATAATTGTAAGCTTGGTTGATTCATTCAATCTAAATAAATCTACTCAAGCTTACAAATGTATTATCCAACATCCATCATCCAACACCCATCAAAACTCAGCGTTATCAGGTGTTCTTGGAAATGGAATTACATCTCTAATATTTCCCATTCCTGTCACGAAAAGCATAAGCCTTTCAAAACCTAGTCCGAATCCGCTATGAGGAGCTGTACCGAATTTACGAGTATCTAAATACCACCAAAGTTCTTCTTCTGGGATATTCATCTCTTTCATTCTTTGAGTTAGCTTGTCTAGTCTTTCCTCTCTTTGAGATCCACCTACGATTTCACCAATGCCAGGAAACAAAATATCCATTGCACCTACAGTTTTGTCATCATCATTCTGACGCATATAGAATGCTTTGATATCCTTAGGGTAGTCAAATAGTATGACTGGTTTTTTGAAATGTTTCTCAACTAAGAAACGTTCATGCTCAGATTGCAAATCAGCGCCCCAGCCTTCAATAATGTAGTTGAATTTTTTCTTTTTGTTAGGCTTACTGTTTCTAAGAATTTCAATAGCATCAGTGTAGCTTACTTTCTCAAAATCATTATTTAAGATAAATTCTAGTCTTTCTATTAAGCCCATTTCCTGCCTTTCATTCTGAGGTTTTTGTTTATCCTCATCTTCAGCTCTCTTAGCAAGGAAAGCTAAATCATCTTTACAATTATCTAAAGCATATTTCACCACATACTTTAACATTTCTTCGGCTAAAGCCATATTGTCTTTTAAGTCATAGAAGGCCATTTCAGGCTCTACCATCCAAAACTCAGCTAAGTGACGGGTGGTATTAGAGTTTTCAGCTCTAAACGTTGGACCAAAAGTATAAATTTCGCCTAATGCCATTGCACTCAATTCACCTTCTAGCTGTCCTGAAACAGTTAGATTGGTTTCCTTACCGAAGAAATCTTGTTTGTAATCAACTTTCCCATCATCAGTCATAGGGATTTTGTCCAAATCAAAATTGGTTACGTGAAATGTTTCACCCGCACCTTCAGCATCATTTGCTGTTATGATTGGAGTATGAAGATTATAGAATCCTTTTTTATGGAAAAACTCATGTATCGCAAAAGCTAAAGAATGACGAATTCTAAAAATAGCGCTAAAGGTGCTACTACGCATTCTTAAATGAGCCTTTTCTCTCATAAACTCCATTGAATGCTTTTTAGGCTGTAGTGGATACTTTTCAGGATCAGCCTTGCCTAATACTTCAATAGTCTCAGCAAGTATTTCAACTGACTGGCCAGCTCCTTGAGAAGCTACTACTTTTCCTACTACATTTAAAGCGGCTCCTGTCGTAATATCTTTAATGATATCTTCAGAGATAACCTCTGGGTCGGCAACAATCTGAATATTATTGATAGTAGAACCATCATTTAGCGCAATAAAAAAAACAGGCTTTCCACCTCTTTTTGTTCTTACCCATCCTTTCACATTTGCTTGTTGCTCAGTAGCTTCACTAGCTAATAGTTCTTTGATTTTAATTCTTGCCGGAACAGTCATAAAATAATTACGTTTATTTTTTGTAAATTTTAGTCTGCCAAAATTCGATATTATTGGCTTTTTATCAAAGATTTCAAGAATTTAAAATAAATTTGGGTAAAGAAAATTGGCACAATTTTTAGTTTAATCCTTTTATGCAAAAATTAGTACTCACACAATCTTTAGGACAACGTTTGTCTCCTCAGCAAATTCAGTTTATAAAACTGTTGCAAGTGCCTACTGCTGAGTTGGATACGAGAATAGAAGAAGAATTAGAAATAAATCCAGCCTTAGAAGAAGGAAAAGAAGAGCCAGAAGAGGATAATTTTGAAGAAGATTATGAGGAGGATACTAATGATGATTTTGACATAGAAGATTATCTTCATGATGACGAAGCGGGATACAAAATGCAGGGTGATGGCAATAATCAGGAAGAGGAAAAGGAAATGCCCATTGCAATGGGTACTACTCTAAATGATCAATTGATGACCCAATTGGGCTTTTTAGGGCTTGATGAACACCAATATAAAATTGGGAAGCAGCTAATCGGCAGCATAGAAAGTGATGGTTATATCCGTAGAGATATTAGTGCGATCGTTAATGATTTAGCATTTTCACAAAATGTAAATACTGATGAAGATGAAGTTGAAAGTGTATTAGCCAAAATTCAAGAATTTGATCCTGCAGGGATTGCTTGTAGAAATTTACAGGAATGCTTACTTCTGCAGTTAGAAAGAAAAATTGACCAATCTGAAACCGTTCAGTTAGCCCATCAAATCATAGATGAATGTTTTGAAGAATTCTCAAAGAAGCATTATGAAAAAATAGTGAAAAAGCTAAATATTGAGGATGAGGAACTTTTCAAAGAGGCTATTGATACCATTAAAAGATTAAATCCAAAACCTGGTGGATCAGGATCAAGTGCCGTAAGAACACAGTATTTAATGCCTGATTTTATATTGACCAATCAAAATGGTGAATTAGTTATTACATTAAATTCTAGAAATGCACCTGATTTACGGGTGAGCCCTTCATATTCTGAAATGCTTAAAGCTTATGATAAAGGAGATAAAAAGGATAAAAAACTGAAGGAAACTGTTGGTTTCGTAAAGCAAAAATTAGATGCAGCTAAATGGTTTATTGATGCCATTAAACAACGTCAATTCACTTTGTTGAATACTATGCAGGCCATATTAGAATATCAATATGAATTCTTTAAAGAAGGTGATGAAAGTAAACTTCGCCCTATGATTTTGAAGGATATTGCTGAAAAAATTGATATGGATATTTCCACTGTTTCTAGAGTAGCTAATAGTAAATCGGTGCAGACTGAATTTGGTATATATCCATTAAAATTCTTCTTCTCTGAAGGTATAGCTACAGAATCTGGTGAGGATGTTAGTTCAAGAGAAGTGAAAAATACATTGAAAGAATTTATAGATAAAGAGGATAAAAGTAAGCCACTTTCTGATGATAAATTAGAAAAACTATTAAAAGGTAAAGGTTATAAAATTGCCAGAAGAACCGTAGCTAAATATAGAGAACAGTTAAATATTCCAGTAGCACGTTTAAGAAAAGAATTATAGTGAATAGGTTCTGGGCGCATTTCATATCAATTGTTTTTCAACCCTTACTCATTCCGAGTTATATATTTTTGGGCTTAATATTTTTATTGCCTTATGCCTTAAATATGTCTGATGAAATTGCCTGGAGGTTTATTTCTATGGTTTTCATGACTACTTTCTTAATTCCCTTAATGGGTATATTGTTACTGAAATTTACTCGAAATATTAGCAATTTGAATATGGAAGATAAGAAAGAACGTATCTTTCCATTTCTTTTTAATGCTATATTCTATGGTGCTACCACCTATCTGTTTTGGGAGAAATTTCGATTTCCCAATTTAGTGACCGCTATTCTTTTATCTATAACGATTAGCATTGTCATTCTGACCATTATTACGGTTTGGTGGAAAATTAGTGCTCACGCAATTGCAATATCAGGGGCAACTGGGATTTATTTGGCTTTATTATTACAATCTGAACCTTCTAATTTTTATTATGCTGTTGCAGCTTGCTTTTTGTTGTGCGGTTTGGTTGGAAGTGCGCGATTACAATTGGCAGCTCATGATTCTAAACAAGTCTGGTATGGTCTCCTGATTGGCTTTTTTGTAAATTTTCTCACAATTTTGATTCTAAATTAAACAGATATAAATAATGTACGAGTTTTTAAAATATGAACTTAATGATGGTGTTTGTACCATCACATTCAATAGACCAGATTTTTATAATGCTTTTAATGATGGAATTAGTTATGAATTTCAAAAAGCATTAAAAGAGGCTGGTAAAGACGATGCGGTAAGGGTAGTGGTTATTACCGGTGAAGGGAAAGCATTTTGTTCAGGACAAGATTTGAAATCAGCTCGTGATGAAGATGATAGAATGTTTTATAACTCATTAGAAAAGAGATATAACCCTATCATCAGAGCAATGAGAAAACTTCCTAAGCCTATCATTGCTAGATTAAATGGAGTAGCCGCAGGAGCTGGTTGTTCTTTGGCGCTAGCTTCAGATATGATTATAGCGGCTGAATCATCTAAAATGATCGAAGTATTTATTAACATTGGCTTAGTACCTGATTCAGGCTCTTCTTTCTTCTTGCCTAATTTGGTAGGTTATCAAAAAGCTTTTGAATTATGTGCTATGGGTACAAAAGTTAGTGCGCAAGAGGCTTATGAACTAGGTATTGTCAATAAGGTGGTAAAAGATGATGAGTTAGATGAAGCAGTGAAATCTTACACTGATTATTTTGCAAAAGCACCTACCAAATCTATAGGAATGATTAAAAAGATGTTGAATAAAGCAGCTACTTCATCATTGGATGAAATGTTAGAGTATGAAAAATATTCTCAGCAAATAGCAGGTACCTCAGAAGATTATAAAGAAGGAAAGCAGGCCTTTTTAGATAAAAGAAAACCCGAGTTCAAAGGAAAGTAAGAACACAAAAAAGCCGCTTAATCTCTTAAGCGGCTTTTTTGATTATGAGAGTGACCTTGCCAGGATTCAAACCTGGAACCTCTTGAGCCGTAATCAAGTGCTCTATTCAGTTGAGCTACAAGGCCATTTAAAAATTATTTTATTGTTCAAAATTAGATTGAGCAATAAGCTTTCATTCGCTACGTTTGCTAATGAGTGTGCAAAGGTAAATAATAATTTCTTATAAGAAAAAGGATTTATTTATTTATCCTCTGCATAAAACGCTATCTTTGTCGTTCGAAAGTAAAATTCAAAAAAATACTAATGAAAAAACTATTCGTAATTACGATCATATTATTCACTACAGTAATAAGTATGCATGCACAAAACATGCAAGAAAAAAATACATTTGGACCAAGGCCTAATTTAAAAGGAGATCTTACCTTATCCTTTGGTTTAAATATGTTATACAATAATGATGTTGAAGCATTAAATCTCCGCACTTTTGGAAATAATGATTTTAAAATTGGATATATGTATCCGATTCAAATTTCTAATTCCAATTTCAGCTTTAATGCAGGGATTAACTTATCATTTGATAAATATGCATTTGATGGGGATTCCACTACTTTAGCCATAGTGTCAGGGAGTGATGAACTAAGAAACGTACGTTTACAAAGTATTGGGACTGATATTGTAGGTGAAAATAGTATAGTTGAGAAGTCTAAGTTTGAGACTAATTATGTGAACATTCCGATTGAATTTAGATACTATTTGAATAAAGATAAGGTGGATAATGGTGGGTTTTTCGTTGCCGCAGGAGGTAGTATAGGGTATTTAATTAATGGTAAAACAAAGATAGTTTACAACCAAAACGAGCAGACAAAAAAAATTAAGCGAAAAGAAAATTTCGAGTTAAATCAATTTCGTTATGGTGCTCATATAAAAGTTGGAATTTCTGGTTTTGGTGCCTATTTCCAATATGATTTCTCAGAACTTTTTAATCCTGGAAGAGGGCCATTAAATAATGCTGAAGAACCTATTGCAACACAGGCAACTCCATTCAGATTTGGTTTAAGTTTCAACTTATTTTAAGACGAGAAAAAAATTATTTTATGTAAAGCCCGATTTATCGGGCTTTTTATTTCCACATGATCTCTGTCAGCCATCTATCTTGTGCCACAATTGTAGAATATTTTATATCTGCTTCTTTCTCAATAATTAAAAATTTCTGTTCTGATTCTATCGAAACAGTAAGTTCTTCCTTCACATTTTTATCAGAGCTTTTATGATATATCACAATTTCTTTAATTCCATCAGGAATTTGAATGGTATAATCATTTTCTGAAACTTCTACCTTAATCAATTTAGAACTAAGATTGTCTAAACCTTTATTTAATAGGGTTTTATGTATCTTCTTACCATTAGGGACTCCATACCCCAAATAGTTATTAGGTACTTCATTTAAATGAGCACTATTCTTGATGATTTCCATAACTTCGTAATTGCTTAAAGTTGAATCGTATTCCCAAATACATGCAGCCAAACCCGTTATAACTGGAGCTGAAAATGATGTTCCATTAGCAGCAAAACAAGCTACATCAGGTTTAACATATTCCAGCTTTTCAGGGCCAACAGATGAGTAATATATTCTAGACCAATCATCAAAACGAGTAGCTCCAACTGTTAAAACATCTTTTGCATCAGATGGCAAGGATATGATTTTCCATTTATTATGACCGTCATTACCTGCTGCACTAACAATCAGCATTCCTTTTTCTGCAGCCATCTGAGCGGTTTTCGTTATCATACTACTTTTACCATTCACTTCATTTACGGAATGATTTTCCTTTCTTTTATCATAGCCATCTGTATAGCCTAGAGAGGAATTCACCAGTTTGATATCCATTTCGTGAAATAATTCAATTGCTTCAATCCAATAATCTTCTTCTAATCTTCTTTCTCGTATTCCATGATCAGTTCGTGCAAGATAAATACTCGCATTTTTAGCCATTCCGTATCGAATGATGGTATTATCATTTGAGCCGGCAATCATTTTTAAAACTTGCGTTCCGTGGTCATCTTGTGCTAAACGTTTACCGTAAAATGGATTATTATTTCCAGCTAAAAGAAAATCTTTAAAAAACTTTATTTGGTCGTTTTCAACTAAATGAAGGAGGGATGGTTCTTTATCTGCATCCATAAAACCACCATCTATAATTCCAATATTAACGCCTTTGCCGCTAAGTTTCATACTGTCCATAAGATAATGAGCTTGGATTTGTTCCAAGGCATAGGACAACTCACTACTATTAGTAGATATGAGAGAGGTGGGTACCAATTCTATTTGTGATGTGATGGAATTAATCCATTCATAATCAGATAATTCGGTGGCAATTTCATGGGTAGTCTCGATGCTAATAACAGGATGCCATTTAGACTCGTAGTGAAAACTAAGATCTTCCTGATATTTATTTTTTAACTCAGCTTTTAATTTTTCTAATTCTATTTCCGGAACATCTTTTAATTCAGCCTTATATTCTAACCAATATTTCTGTTGTGAGAAAATTTCAATTGAAAACAGAAATAAAGGGATTAATAGGAAGATATTCTTGAAAAAAGCCTGTTTAAGCATGTTGATTGAGATAATAAACTGTAAATTTGAAATTTACGAAGCATAAACGATTAATTTCAATAAAAAGCAATTTTATGAGATACAAAACTTTAGACTCGTCTCTTTATATCAAAAACCGCAAGAACTTCATGAAGCAAATGCCAGCACGTTCATTAGCTGTATTCAATGCTAATGATGTGATGCCCTTAAATGCTGATGGTACTATGACCTTCTGGCAAAATAGTGATTTGTTTTATTTGAGCGGAATTGATCAGGAAGAAACTAAATTGGTTTTATTCCCTGATTTTGATAATGATAGCTGGAGAGAGATATTGTTTGTTACCGAAACCAATGAGCATATTGCGGTTTGGGAAGGACATAAATACACCAAAGAAGAAGCTACTGCTGCCTCTGGAATCCAAACCGTAATGTGGCTTTCACAATTCGAGACTGTTTTTAATACGTTAATGGCGGAAGCTGAGCAAGTTTTTATCAATACGAATGAACATATAAGAAATGCTTCTCCAGTGGAAACTCGTGATATGAGATTTATAAAGTGGTGTCAGGTAAGATACCCTGCTCATCAATACAGAAAGGCAGCTCCAATATTATACGATCTAAGAGCTATTAAAGATCCACTCGAGATAACTCAGATGGAACGTGCTTGCAAAATTACGGAGGATGCGTTTAGAAGATCCTTGAAATTTGTAAAGCCTGGAGTGAAAGAATATGAAGTGGAAGCGGAAGTTTTACATGAGTTTGTAAGGCAAGGATCTAAAGGCTTTGCTTATACGCCAATAGTTGCTTCTGGAGCTAATGCTTGTGTATTACACTATATTGAAAATAAAGATGTTTGCAAAGATGGAGAGCTATTATTAATGGATGTAGGAGCCGAATATGGTAATTATAATGCAGATATGACAAGAGCTATTCCTGTAAATGGCAGATATACGCAAAGACAAAAAGATGTTTATAATGCTGTTTTGAGGGTAATGAAGGAGTGCTATAAGATTCTAAGACCGGGTAATAGAATTCCAGAGTATCATAAAGAAGTCGGGAAATTAATGGAGAGCGAATTATTGGGACTTGGTCTGTTAGATAAAACTGATATCAAGAACCAGGATCCAAATAATCCTGCTTACAAGAAATACTTCATGCATGGAACTTCACACCATATTGGTTTAGATGTACATGATGTAGGAAATATCTATAGAGAATTTGAACCTGGAATGGTATTCACGATTGAGCCAGGTATATACATACAAAATGAAGGATTAGGTATTCGTTTGGAAAATGATGTAGTGATTACTAAAGATGGTCATCATGATATGATGGCAAACATTCCAATTGAAATTGAGGAGATAGAAGAAATCATGAATAGTTAATAAATAGGAAAGCGATGATTTAAAGATCATCGCTTATTTATTGCTTCAATTATTTTAATTTATTCAAATACAGCCACGGCTCTAACAGGAGAACCTGTTCCGCCCCTAATCTTTAAAGGGAAAGCAATAAAACGAAATCTTCCTCTGCCAATTAATTGGTGAAGATTGACCATATTCTCATAATGTGTAAATCCTAACTCTCCGCAGATTTGATGTACCTCTTTATTAGAGACTTTTCTTACTCCAGGTGCCATTGTTTCAACACCAAAAGCAGAGATTTTCTGTGCACCTAACCAACGAGCACAATCTGAAGATATACCTGGTCCAAATGGCCAGTCGGATGTATTAAAATATTTCCTGTAATGGTCTGTGTAAATAAGTACGGTGTCTTTTTCCTTTATTTCAATTTTATCCTTGGTGTAAGCTGCTTTGAAATCTTCAATCTCTATTAGTTCATTAAGGTTTTTGTGGGAAAAATCCAGACAAATGCCTTCTGTGTAAAACATGGATAAAGGCATGATGTCAATGGATTGGCCTTCATATTCTTTTCCCATATGATTAATAGCATCTACATGAGTGCCTGTATGTTCACCTAATTCTAGTTTATGAACTGCAGGGGTTCTTTTCTCAGGGTTTTTAATACCAGCCCATTCTTCATGAGAATTATGAATTTCCATTTTTACCTGTGGTAAATCCTTAAATACAGGCATTCCTTCGTATATTTCTTGACTTAAGTCAATGATTTCTGGCATTTCCAAATATATGATTAATAAGATATTCATTCATCAGCTAAAATGAAAAAAAATGAAAAAATTCATCCTACTGTTTTTACTACCACTAAATCTAATGGCAATTGACCCAGATCCAAAATATATACTCACGCCAGATTCAATTGGCTGGGAGTACGAACAATTAGTGCTTAATACCCCAGATGGCAATGATTTAAATACTTGGATTTATGCTCCTAATCCTGAAAATGAAAAAGATGAAGTTTTGATTCTTGCTTATCCGGATGCTGGCAATATGTCCTATTTTGTTTATCATGCTTCTGTATTGGCTAATTTAGGATATACAGTGATTACATTTGATTACAGAGGATTCGGGAAAAGCTCAGATTTTGAAATAAAGTCTGATCATTTATTTCAAACCGAATTTTCAATTGATCTAAAAACTGTTGTTCAGTTTGCTGCTAATAGGTTTGAAAATAAAAATATTGGCATTTGGGCTTGGTCAATGGGCACCATGGTCACTACCTATTCATGGCCAACTATTAAAGATACAGTAGATTTCTTAATTTTTGATGCTTTTGTTATGAATCCCGAAAATCATATTGAAAGATTGAAATCTTTAAAAGGGAAGCAAACTTATTCTCCGATAGATGATCAAACCTACCTTGATAGAAGAAATAAAATTGCTATTCCTATCTTACTTTTTGCCGGTAAAAATGATGATCTAACTACAGCAGAAGACGCTAGAAAATATGCCGCTAAATTTGGTAAAGATGCTATAATCTCCTTATATGATGGAGGCCATCTGATGGGGTTTCAGCACAATATTAAAGAAATGGGGTTTGGGGGCTGGTATTCTGATCGTATTCTGAGGTTCTTGGAAAATTTAAACTGACAACTATTTATTAACTACTAAGAACCTTTTTAGATTATATCCGAATAGAAAATATGATTTGGCTAAAAGATGTAATAAAAGACCTGAAAGAAATTGAGACTATTACCACAGAGGAGTTTCAAAACTTAAGCGAGGAAGAATTGATATGGAAACCTGCACCAGATAAATGGTCGATAGCGGAATGTTTACAACATATCATAATCGCAAATACAATTTACAATAAGGATATAAATAAGCGACTTCAAACGGCTGAAGTAAAGACAATAGAGTATCCTATTAAATTTTCAATAACAGGTAAGCTCTTTTTATATGCAGTGGATCCTAAATACAAATGGAAAGTGCCTGCCCCTAAAATCTTTAAGCCCATAAAAGACAATAAAGTATTAAATGGAACAGAAACCGTTAAATATTTTCTAAAATTGCAAGAAGAGATAATTGAAACGGCTAAAAAAGGCTGTGCTTATGATCATCAGCACGTCCACACTTATAGTCCTTTGAGTAAATTGCTTAAATTTAATGTTGGTGAGCAATTGTATATTATGATGCGCCATACAAAAAGACATATCAATCAGGCACTTAATGTTAAAACAAAACTTCATAAAACAGCAGCATAATGGATGATAGTATTAGAAATTCTGACCGTGCACCATTACCGGTAGGCTTATATCCCCATGCTCGAAAAGTGGGTAACTTATTATTTCTTTCAGGTGTAGGGCCTAGAAAGAAAGATAGTAAGGATATCCCTGGTGTTGAATTAAACCAGCAGGGTGAAATTGTATCTTATGATATTGAAAAGCAATGTCGGTCTGTATTCGAAAATGTGCGTATGATATTGGAAGACTGCGGAAGTAGTTGGGAAGCTTTGGTGGATGTCCAGGTTTTTCTAACCAATATGAAAGATGATTTTAAAATTTTCAATAAAGTATATGCAGAATATTTTAAGGATATTCAACCATGCAGAACTACCATAGAAATTAATGCATTACCAACACCCATAGCCATTGAATTAAAATGCGTGGCTGAGTTATAATTAGGTTTCTTGAGGTAAATTTATTCTTTCATAGAAATTATGAATCCATAGAATTAATACTCCGAAGGTTATAGCAGATACAATCAGTATATTATTCATCACGCCTTCAGTACTAAATGATATTTTAATCAGCATTGTTGAAATTACAAAACCAGAATTCCTAATAACCGACCTAAAGCTGGAGGTGTGAGTATAGGATATCAATAGTAATAATACATCACTTAAAATTAGAATGGTGAAAAATTCATCAAAGAAGATTTTATTGATGTCTTTTATTGAGCCAACATCATGATTGGCAGAAACTAATACATCATAAAAGTAGTCACCAAAGCTATAAACCGCTAAACCGAATAAAATGGGGATTAATATTACTGCGAACCTTTTTTTAGTTTGAATGAATTTTTGGGTTTGCTCTAGTTCAACAGACTTACTTTTCTGTATACTGGTTCTTTTTCCATTTAGATTGTAAAAAATAAATATTAATGCAAAAATGATTAAGGTTGCGGCTATATCATAAGTGAATTGTAAATCTTCTTTATTGCTGAACCAGCTGACATCTAAATCTAGTTGAGCCAAATCTTTAAATAATCTCCTGATTAATACTAATAAGATAATTTCATATTGCTTTCCAATATATATGGTTATGGATTTTGGTAAAAAATAAACCAATAAATAGACCTCATAGATCAAAATAAATGAGAAAGGAGTATAGATAGATGCGATTGGGTTTTCCAATAGATTATTGGAGTATGGCGCATTAAATAACTCCAGTTTTGCTAAAATAATAAGTGATAGGTGAGTAAAGAAACCGAAAATAGCAATGATGATAATAGCTTTTTCGGTACGCTCTTTCATCTTTTCTGATAAAAGTCTGCTGTATAATTTAGTCCAGAAGGTATTAGAGATATACTTCATTTTTCAATATAAAATGTAAATCATTCTGGGCTTGTAACTGAAGTTGCACTCTAATTCTCTCAAAATGCTAGCAATTCTCCGTCCATGTAAAAATATGAATTAATTTATATTTATATAAACTAAAGAGTTATCACTCTGTTTATTATGTGTATCTACATTTAAATTATAAAATGAAGTATATAAAATTTATAACTATAATAATCTTAATTACAACAACATTTCAATCTTTTGCAGAGAGTCCTTACGTATCAGGACAAGTTACAGACTCTGAGTCAAATGAAGTCATACCGTTTGCTCAAGTAGCATTTTATGAAGGGGATTCTAACAGTCCTGTAACTGGTGCTACAACCAATGCAGCCGGTAAATTCAGAATAAATATAAAAGCAGGCACTTACAGAATGGTGGTATCCTTTGTTGGTTATCAAGACTATAAAACGAGATTAACTGTTGGGGCAGGTGGTGTAGATGTTGGAACTATAGGTTTATCTGTTGAGGAAGAAATTATGGATGAGGTTGTTGTAAAAGGAAATGAAGTAAAAAGACCTGTTCTCACAACAATGGAGGGGATGGAGATAAAACCAGATCAGACTATAGCTAATATTGGAGGGTCATTATTAGATATATTAAGAAATACCCCATCCGTAAATGTTACGGATGATGGATCTGTAACATTAAGAGGTAGTGGAAGTACTAATGTATTGATTGATGGTCGAAATTCGGCTTTAGCTTCTGATCTAGAACAGATTCCAGCTAGTGCTATAGAATCAGTAGAAATCATAAATAATCCAAATGCAAAGTATGATGCCTCTGCTGATGGTGGTGTAATCAACATAAAACTGAAAAAGGGAAAAGATTTAGGAACTACAGCCAGAGCTGAATTAACCATGGGGACACGCATGAGAACCAATGCTAATGTTAATTTATCTCGAAGAACAACAAATTATGCCGTATACGGTGGATACAGTTTTAGGAAATGGCCAAGAGTTGGAAGTAGATTTACTGAAAGAGTAAGTACGTTTAATGATCAAAATGAATTGTTCAGACAAGAACAAGACAGTAGGAATGAGGATACGGAACATACCGTTAATTATGGTGCAGATTACTTTTGGGGACAAAATAAGATAAGCTTAGAAGGGGTATTCAATACTGAAGCTGAAAATGATTTTCAATCAAGTAGATCATTTGTTCAGAATTTAGATACAGAGGAGTTTTTAACTTCTTATGTTAGAGATAATACTGAAACTGAGCAGAACTATACGTATGACAATGCAATTGTTTATGAAAGAGATTTTAAGGATAAAGAAAAGTCATTAAGAGCTTCAGCTAGTATTTCAATTAGAGATCAGCTTGAAAATCAAAATATAGATATTTACAATAATACTTTATCAGTAGAAGGGAGCCCAAATCGCACTGAGGGTAGTGAAACAGATGAATTCAGAAATACTTCAGTTATCCAGCTAGATTATGCTACACCTGCTTTTGGTGGATTAGTTGAAACGGGCTACAAATCAATTTTCAGAAGATTTGATAATGATTATTTGTATGGATTAAAAAATCCCTCAACTGGAGAAATAAATTCATACGATAGTATTAGTAACCGATTTGTATATCAAGATCAAATTCATGCAGCCTATGCTATTTTCTCTGATAGTCTATCTAATTTCAATTATGCCTTAGGTTTAAGAGCTGAGCAAACTATTTTAGAAAATGAATTATCAAATGTTAATACCTCTCTAGTGGCTGCAGAAGATTTAGTAAATAGCCAACGCTATTTGAATTTTTTTCCAAGTGTTCAAATGTCTTATCAATTGAATGAGGGGAATATTGTGAAGGCTACCTATTCAAGAAGAATAGATAGACCTGGAGGATGGAGATTAAATCCTTTTCCAGATTTTGCTGATTCATTAAATGTAAGGGTAGGGGAGCCTAACTTACAACCTGAGTACATCAATTCATTTGAATTGGGGCATATGTACCAGAATGGTATTATTACTTTAACTTCCAATGCTTTTTACAGAAGAATTAATGGTCAGGTGGACTGGATTGTGCGAGTGGAAGACGGAATTTCTTATAGAGGCCCTCAAAATTTAAATACTGCAGATTTATATGGTTTTGAATTCATCAATACTACACAGCTAACTAATTGGTGGAATTTGAATGCTAGTTACTCTATTTTCGAATCTCGTATTGACGGTACAAATCTAGACGATAGTTTTACCAACAGAGGATTATCATGGTATGCTAAAGTTACAACTGATATTAGTTTACCATTAGATATTAATTTACAGTTTACAGGAAATTATTTTGCTCCTGAGATTGAAGCTCAAGGGAGAGACTTAGCCCGATATTACATAGATGGTAGTTTACAAAGATATTTCTTTGATAAGCAATTAACCTTAAGCGCTAGTTTCAGAGATTTATTTGATACTCGTAACTTCAGAGGAGAGAATTTTGGTCCTGGATTTGAGCAAAGATTTGAAAGAAAGAGAGAAACTCAAATCATTTTAATCACTGCATCTTATAATTTTAAAACCGAATAAGGCTGATAATGGAGGATGTCTTGCTTAAATATAAGACATCCTCTATTCTCTTTAAATCTAATTTTTCAATAATTTATAATTGCTTGAAATTAGGCCCTTTTTCGTTTTAGACCATATCAATAGTTGATAATAACCTACCGGTAGGTCAGCTATATTCAATTCTAATTGATTAGCCTCTTCAACTGTTTCTTTCTTTACTATCTGTCCTTTTGTATTTACGAATTGAATAGTAGTTGCTCCCACTGCCTCATCAAAATTAATATATATTAAATTTGAAGCTGGATTGGGATGAATGTTGATATTAAAGAGTTGAGCTGAAAATTGAACCTTAACAACATCAGAAAACTCAAATTGCCCATCAAAATCTAATTGTTTTAAGCGATAATAACTAACATTGCCATGATTTGAATAATCCATAAACTCATACTCAATAATACTAGAGGAGTTACCGTTTCCTTGAACGATTCCTAGAGTTTCGAACTCTTTCCCATCATTAGATTTTTGAATTTCAAAATGTGAGTTATTTTTTTCAGAGGCAGTTGACCATTCAAGTTTTACTCCGTTTTGTTCTTGAACTGCCTCAAAGGAAATTAATTCTACTGGTAAAGGACCTTGGGTTGATGAGCCAATTGCAAAGTCACTAAATCCAGTAAGGTTTGAACGGCTAACTGTTATAGGATCTGTAAAACTTCCACCTTCATTTTCGGAAGAATAATCTCCCAATATCTCCCAATCTGCAGTAGCATCTTCACGTTTTAAAAGAATATGATTTCCAATCTCATTACCATTAGCATGGCCTTGAGAAGTAACAGAAATATTATATACGTAAGTACCGGTCGTATTAGTAGGAGTTAAAGTCCAGAAGCCATAGTCCAATAGTTGTTCAACCTGATTTCCATCTACAGATAAATTTAAATCACTTATATCTGTAAATGATGGATCAGAAGAGCTTTCATTAAAAAATACGTCTAGGCTAGTACTTGAAGACATGGAGTTAAAGAAAATGTTTACTGCTTGTTTAAAATCCATTGAACCCACAGGTAGAGTGTAGTTTATTCCTGCAGTAACTGCTCTTCGTAATGTTCCGGCAATAAATGAATTTGCAGATGTGCTTAAGCCTTCTTGAGCATTATTAGAAACATTAATAAGCCCATTAGTGCTTATCAACTTACCTTCTATAAGCTCCAATTGATTATTGATAATTATGGTATTTTCAATTTCAAACTGACCATTTGTTACATTTATAATCAAGTTAGATAATTGGTTTTGTGTGATGCTATAAATGATCTTACCTGCATCATTTGCTGAGTTAATTCTTAAAATAGCGTTAGGTAAAGATGCTAAACGACCGTTTTGAATTTGACTATAGCCATTTAATTCTAATGTATTGTTACCTATGTTAAAAGTACCTGTTGATAAGCTTAAAGTATCAGCAATCTGAAGATTTCCATTTAATGTTAAGCCACTACCATTATTCAGTTGTAGTTTTCTTAAGTTATTAATAGAAGCGGGAACTGTAATACCCGCAGTAGTTCCTTCAATATTTAAGGTAGAAGTAGCATCCATAATCAAGCTATTAGCATTTCCAGCAATAGGATTTCGTATAGTGAGGCTATTATTCCCTACATTTAGTTGCCCTGCTTGAAGATTTAAAGGTCTTTGCGTAGAAAGGTCATTTTCTAAATTAACGCCACTTCCATTATTAATAATTAATCCACTGATCCTTCCCATAATCCATTGAGTGCTTAAACCTACCATTGTAACACTGCCATTGCCAGTATATTCAGTACCTAAATTAGTTAAGTTTCCATAAACGTCTAGATTCCTTCCTGCATTTACGGTGATTTTGGCATTATCATTTATAATTAAATTATTCACTTCAGCAGCATTATTGATTACTGGGAAATTACCTCCTAAAGGGTTGGCAGGTATTACTGCTGAAATTACATCAGATGGAACTCCTGCTGACCAGTTGTTGACTGCATCCCAAACCGTGGTATTTCCTAACCAAACATTACCTACAAATAATTCGAAACTTTCCGTAGTGCTACATGTGCCATCATCAACTGTTACACTGATCGTCACTAATCCGAACTGATCATTTTCTGGGGTGATTTGTAAAAATCTATTGGAGCCACCACCTATCACATTGATATTTGCATCTTGTACTAAGCTTTGATTTGAACTGCTGGCTACCACATTTACGTTATTAGCACCAACATTGGCGTCATCTACTGTGAAATTAATATTTGGAGAGGGAGTATTGATATCTAGAATGACATCATCAATTTCGCTAATAATAGGAGCATCATTATCCAAAACTTCAATATCAACACTTCCAGCGTTGTTACTAAAGTCAGAATCATTTTGATTGTAAGATCGCACACTGGCATATGCTGTGATAATGTTATTGTTTTCTCCTGCATTTACAGTTCCAAGCATTTCTAAGGTTATCGTTTCACCATCACCTATGAAAGGAATTCTCCAGAAACCGCTTTCTTGATTGTAAGTACCTCTTTGTGCATCGAAACCAGTAGGGGTGAAGCCAGAAGGCAAGGCAGAAGTTACTACCACATTGGTAGCGTTATTTGGACCATTATTTGTGATTTCAACACTGTAGGTTACCAAACTATTGACGCAAGGTGTATTTGAATTAGAAGAGAAAGTAATTGATAAATCAGATACTTGAGAAGGAGTTTCCCCGAAAATCATCATTCGGTTCATACCTCTACCGTTTATGTATAGACGTTCATTTAAATCGAAATTGATACCGTAAGGTGTATCCATATTCCTATCTGAAGGAGTTCCTGTGTTACCGTTTCCATCATTAAAGGAAACTCGCTCATTAAAATTTCTTTGACCTAAAACCACATCAGCATCCACTCCGTTTGTTGTTGGTATCTCATTGAAAATTAGAGCTCTGTTATTGCTAAAATCTGCTACAGCTATAACTCCTGAAGGAGATACTGTTACACCTGGAAATGAAAATCTATTAGCTCCTATGCCAGGGTTGCCAGAATTAAAATCATCCTGTCCAATTACTACATCTGCAGAAGCCCCATTAGTTGTTGGGATAGAATTAAATACTAGCACTCTGTGATTTTCATCGTCAGCAATCAAAAGTTTTCCATCGGGTGAAATAGAAGTACTCCAAGGAATTCGGAGTCTATCTGGTGCTGTGCCAGGATTATTATTAGTGAAATTGGTTTGGCCGATCACAACATCAGCATTTTCGTAATTTGAAGTAGGAATTTTATTGAAAATTAAAACTCTACTGTTTCCTCTATCCGTAACAATCATTTTACCACTTGGGGTTACTTGAACATCTGAAGGAAAATTTAAGCCGTTTTGAGTAGCACGCGCATTACGAGAGTTGAAATTATTTTGTCCCACTACAACATCTGCTGGTGCATTATTAGAAGTGGGTATACTGTTCCAGATTAATATTCTATTATTTCTAGAATCTGTGACAATTAGCTTGTTACCATCGGGACTAAAAGTAACTCCGTTCGGACTCCATAATCTATTATTTCTTGTCCCATTTCCTGTATTGGTGAAATTTGTTTGTCCTACTACCACATCAGCAGGTTCTCCATTTGAAGTAGGCACTGAATTCCATATTAAAACACGGTTAGTTGTTTGAGAACCTACTGCTAAAACACCTTTTACACTCACGGCTGAACTGTTGGAACCAGGAGCTACTATATCAGATGGCGTTGTTGATCCTGAAGTAAAGTCAGGTTGCCCTACCACAATTTTTGCTGCTTCAAAATTGTTAAAGATCTGGCGAAATACTTCTACCTCAAAAGTTTTAATAATCGGACATGTCCCGTCTGAAAGCTCAACCGTTACGGTAGTAATTCCAAACTGATTCAATGCAGGTTGTAATGTTAATTCCCTGTTTTCTCCGCTTCCTCCTACTGTTATATTAGCATTAGGTAAAAGGGTTTGATTAGAGGAACTTACTGAAATAATTAAATCATTAGCAGCAGTTTCAGCATCTGAAACAGTAAAATCAATAGGTGCAGAAACGCCATTATAAGGAGCAGTTTGATTAGGAATAGTAGATAATTGCGGACTAGAATTAGAACCAACCGTCAAGTCGACTGAAGCATTGTTGTTAGATAGATTTGGATCAGAAGCTGTTGCGCTAAGAATTTCAGCAATTGCATTAATCGTACTGCCTTCCATACCAGCATCTACTGATACAATTATATCCAAAACAGCGGTTTCGTTAGCTCCTAAAATTGGAATACTGTAGATTCCTGTATTTTCATCATAAGTTCCATTTGAGGCACTAGCTGAAATGAAAGAAAGGCCTAAAGGAAGATTGAATTCTGCTTCAATGTTAGAGTTGTCGGATGCAGAAGAATTTACCACTTCTAAGGAATATATAAATTCCTGTTCTGCACACAATTCAGCTACGTTAGGAAAAAGGTTGATGCCTAAGTCAGATTCATTTCTGGAATAAGAGAAATTCAGATCAGTACTTGGAACACTATTAAACCATAAGTCTACAACGCTGTTATTATTAACAGCATTTTCTGTGTTAGTTGTATTCCAATTTTCTCCTTGGAATAAATTCCAATTTAGTTGTCTGGAATTAAAATCAGTATTTGAATTACCTCTTAAACCTACCTGAACATCATATCCTAGTGAGAAGTAATCGCCAAATCCATTGTAGTCTATAGAATTATTTCCATAACTGAATTCGATTTTACCGGAACCTTCAAATAATTTTAATTGGAAGTTCAAGTTTCCGTTTCGATTGTTATGTCTGAAATTTCTCCATTGGATTATTCTAATTCTATTTGGAGAGGATCCTTGCAATTCTGTTCTTATAGATGAGCCATTTTTAGATCTTAAATCTCCACCTAAAGGACTTATTGCATTATTTAGATCAGCAATTGGAGAATTTGAACTAGTATTAGCGAGTGTTCCTAGTACAACATAACCATTAGCGCTTACACCAAACTTATTGAATGTATTATTACCATAACTAAAATTGAATCCGATGTTGATGTCATCAAAAAACTGATCGTTTAAGTTGGTACTATTTGAAATCAGTTGTCCTCCAGTAATCTCCTGATAGGTTTCAATGCTAACCTCAAACTGATACTCTGTAATGTTTTGAGCTTGTATGGTTGAATGTTGAAAAAATGCAATTAATGATAATGCTAAAAATAGTAAGATTCCTCTCATACTTAATTTAATTTTTTAACTAAATACAAAATTAGTAACACTGATTCATTCAAGGGCATTACAATTGACTTAATTTCTAAATAGTTCGATGAGTTTCAGTTTATTATCGGTGAGTAAGAGATGTTGAAATAATTCAATAAGAATACTTGATATATTACAATTATTGAATTAATAACCTGATGAGTAGAAACAAAAAAAACCTGTCTCAATCAAATTGAAACAGGTTTTGTAATTTTATATGATTTGAGTTTTTATATTTTATCCCAAACGTTTCCTAAATATTTTTCAAAAGGAACATGATCATAACCGTATGCATCTGCAACAGCATCATAAACCACATCACCTTTGATGATATTTAAACCTAATGCTAATTCTCTATTGTCCTGACAAGCTTTTACCCATCCTTTTTCAGCTAATTCAATTGCATATGGTAAAGTGGCATTCGTTAATGCTAAAGTTGAAGTATAAGGAACTGCACCTGGCATATTCGCTACACAATAGTGAACTACATCATCAATGATGTAAGTTGGGTCTTGGTGAGTAGTAGGTTTACATGTTTCGATACAACCTCCTTGATCAACTGCAACATCTACTAAAACTGTACCTGGACGCATTTCTTTCAACATATCACGAGTAACCAAATGAGGTGCTTTTCCACCAGGAATTAAAACTGCACCTACGATTAAGTCCACTCTATGTAACATTTCACGAATGTTATATTCACTAGACATGAAAGTGTTAACGTTTGCTGGCATTACATCATCTAAATAACGTAATCTCTGAAGATTCACATCCATAATAGTTACGTCAGCTCCCATACCAGCAGCCATTTTTGCAGCGTTTGTACCTACAACTCCACCCCCTAATATCATTACCTTTGCAGGTCTAACACCTGGAACTCCACCTAATAAAATTCCTCTTCCTTGTAAAGGTTTTTCTAAGTATTTAGCACCTTCTTGTATTGCCATTCTTCCAGCTACCTCTGACATTGGTACCAAAAGAGGTAAGCTTTTGTCTGGTCTTTCAACTGTTTCGTATGCCAAACAAATTGATTTACTCTTGATCATTGCTTTAGTCAAATCCTCGTAGGCAGCAAAGTGGAAGTAAGTGAATACTAATTGATCTTCTTTAATCAATTCATATTCTTCTTCAATAGGCTCTTTTACCTTCATTATCATATCAGCCTTAGCATAAGTACTCTGAATGTCTGGTAAAATTTGAGCACCTGATGCTACATAATCATCATCAAGAAAACCACTTCCTTCTCCAGCGGTAGTTTGAATGTATACTTCATGGCCTCTTTTCACTAACTCTTGCGTTCCAGCAGGTGTCAACGCGACACGATTCTCGTTGTTTTTGATTTCTTTTGGTACCCCAATGATCATATCACAATATTTTTAATGATTTTTATTGTGGGCAAATATAAAGCAAACTATAGAATTTCCATTCGATCCTATTACTTTTTTAATCCACTTTATTTTAGAATTTTAAAATCAAATTAATATTTTATTTTGAATACCTTTCCATGGGTATTGTTTGGTGGAATAATATTTTGGCAGAATGATAAAAGTCATTAATATAATCTGACTTACTTAATCCAAACAGTTGTTAGGCAATTCTCGTTAATACCAATTTGAAAGCCTCATCATTTTGGTTATTTTTGTTGAGCTTACTGAAAAAGTGAGCCTATAATATTTCAATAAAACGATAAGCTGATGACAACCACCAAAAGCAAAAAGAAGAATAAATTTAGTATTTCGAAAGAAGAAATTTTGAATGATTTCCGATTAGGATGGGAGAGTAGACATGCCAGTTTAATGGGCCGTAAAGAGGTCTTCATGGGAAAGGCTAAATTCGGAATCTTCGGTGATGGTAAAGAGCTAGCGCAATTAGCCATGGCGAAAGCCTTTAAAAATGGTGATTTTCGCTCTGGTTATTATAGAGACCAAACCTTTATGTTTGCTACTGGGGAGTTGAGCATTCAGGCTTATTTTGCTCAGCTTTATGCTCACACAGATGTAAATGCTGACCCAGCTTCAGCCGGTAGATTAATGAATGGTCATTTCGCTACCAGAATGTTAGATGAAGCAGGTAAATACACTAATCTTACGGATAGTAAAAATAGCTCTTCTGATGTTTCACCTACAGCTGCTCAAATGCCTAGATTAGTCGGCTTGGCATTTGCTTCTAAATTATTCAGAGAAAATAAAGATTTATACAAAAAGGAATTCGAAAAATATTCAATTGAGGGTAATGAAGTAGCTTTTGGTACCATTGGTAATGCTTCTACTTCTGAAGGAATGTTTTATGAATCGATAAATGCTGCTGGTGTTTTACAAATTCCGATGTTAATTTCAGTTTGGGATGATCATTATGGTATAAGTGTGCCACAGGAATTCCACACTACAAAAGGAAGCATTTCTGAAGTTTTATCGGGTTTCCAAAGATCAAAGGATAAAAAGGGCTATGAAATATTAACCGTTAAAGGTTGGGATTACGAAGCCTTAGTTGAAACTTATCAAAAGGCATCCAAGATTTCTAGAGAAGAGCACGTGCCTTCAATGGTTCATGTTTTGGAACTAACTCAGCCTCAAGGTCACTCTACTTCAGGTTCTCATGAGCGCTATAAATCAAAAGAAAGATTAGAGTGGGAAGCTGAATATGATTGCTTAAATCAATTCAGAAAGTATATCATTAAAGAGAAATTAGCCACTGCTGAGGAGCTTGATCAAATTGAAAATGAAGCGAAGCAAACTGCAAAGGATGCAAAAGATGCGGCTTGGAAAGCTTTCATTGGTGAAATTAAAGATCAACAAAAAGAAGCATTAGGCCTACTAAATGAATTAGCGGAAGAATCAGCTGAAAATAAGATTTCTGAGATTGCGGATGAGCTTAAGTCGGCTATGAACCCGTTGAGGTTAGATAATATTAAAGCTGTTAAAAAATCTTTAAGATTAGTTATTAATCATGAAGGTGAAGCGAAAAACAAATTGCTTAATTGGCTTAATGCCGTAATGGAGGAGGGTCATGACAGATACAGTTCACATTTATATAGTGAATCTGACGAGTCTGCTTTAAAAGTTGAAGTAATTGATGCTGAGTATTCCGATGACCCTAAAAAGGTCGATGGTAGAGAAGTATTGCAAGCTTGTTTCGATGCTGCATTAGCTCGTGATCCTAGAGTATTTGCTTTTGGAGAAGATGTAGGGAAAATTGGAGATGTAAACCAAGCTTTTGCTGGCTTGCAAGAAAAGCATGGTGAGCTAAGAGTTATGGATACAGGTATTAGAGAATGTACAATTCTGGGGCAAGGAATAGGTGCTGCTTTAAGAGGATTAAGACCTATAGCTGAAATTCAGTATCTAGACTATTTATTATATGCAATTCAGATCATGTCTGATGATTTGGCTTCTCTTCAATACAGAACAAAAGGAGGACAAAAAGCTCCATTAATCATAAGAACGAGAGGTCATAGACTAGAAGGTGTTTGGCATTCAGGCTCTCCTATGGGCATGATCTTAAATTCTATTAGAGGAATTTATGTTTTAGTTCCTCGTAATATGACTCAAGCTGCTGGTTTCTATAATACCATGCTTCAATCTGATGATCCTGCTTTAATCATAGAATGTCTAAACGGATACAGGTTAAAAGAAGAATTACCTGAAAACGTTGGAGAATTCACTGTACCTCTTGGTCAGCCGGAAACGATCAGAGAAGGTGAAGATGTTACGATCGTTACTTATGGTTCAATGTGCAGAGTAGTAATGGATGCTGCTGAACAATTAGCAGAACAAGGTATATCGTGTGAAGTGATTGATGTTCAAAGCTTATTGCCATTTGATATTGATCATAAAATTGTAGAATCAGTAAAGAAAACCAATAGAGTAATTTTTGCTGATGAGGATGTGCCAGGTGGTGCAACTGGATTCATGATGCAGAAAGTACTTGAAGAGCAAAAAGCTTATAAATATCTAGATGCTCAACCAATGACTATAACTGCTGAAGAACATAGACCAGCTTATGCTTCAGATGGTGATTATTTCAGTAAGCCTCAAGTTGAAACTGTATTTGATAGGGTTTATGAAATGATGAATGAATTTGATCCGGAACAATATCCAGCTTTGTATTAATATGTGAAAAGGCTTACCGATAGGTAAGCCTTTTTTATTAAAACACCTCCTTTGCAATTCTATAGATAGGATCTGATTTTCCCATAGAATAATAATGCAAGCAAGGCGCACCAAATTCAATCAATTCTTTAGATTGCTGTATGCACCATTTAATACCCACTTCTTTTGCTTCAGCATTATCTTTACAGTTTTCTAGTTGATCTACCAACTCATCTGGTAAGTCCAAATAAAAGGATCTAGGTAAAGCAGACATTTGCTTCAGGGAAGTGATGGGTTTCAAACCTGGAATTATAGGTACATTTATTCCTTCAGCCTTACATAATTTTACAAAATCAAAATATTTCTGATTATCAAAGAACATTTGAGTCACCACATATTCAGCTCCTCCTTCTACCTTTTGTTTCAGTATTTTCAAATCAGACTTCATGCTAGGCGCTTCAAAATGTTTTTCCGGATAGCCTGCAACGCCTATGCAGAAATCTGTAGGAGTTGCCGATTGTAATTCTTCATCTATGTATTTACCATGGTTCATGTCCACGACCTGTCCCATTAATTCAATTGCATAAGCATGACCATTCGGATCAGGAATAAATTTATTCTCTGACTTAATAGGGTCACCTCTTAATACCAGCAAAGAATCAATTCCAAGGAAATCTAAATCAATTAAGGCATTTTCTGTTTCTTCCTTACTGAAACCACCACAAATGATATGAGGGACAGTATCTACATCAAAACGGTTTTTGATAGCAGCACAAATACCTACAGTACCAGGTCTTTTCCGGGTAGTCCTTTTTTCAAGTAATCCATTTCCTTTATCTCGATAAACGTATTCTTCCCTGTGATAGGTAACATCAATAAATGGAGGTTTGAACTCCATCAGTGGTTCTATATTCTCAAATAATGACTTGATATTTTGTCCTTTTAGTGGAGGTAATATTTCAAATGAGAATACGGTTTCTTTTGCGTTATTTATATGTTCGGTTACTTTCATAATGAGATTTTAGATAAAAGAGTCTAGATTCTAGACAAAAGTCTATATTCTTATATCTAGGCTCTTGCTTCTTTTCAATAATTTAAATTGGGTTTTAGCCATCTTTCGATTTCCTTGAAATCCTGATTTTTACGTTTGGCGATATCTTCTACCTGGTCTTTTCCTATTTTACCCAATCCAAAGTATCGACTCTCAGGATGAGCAAAATAAAAGCCGCTGACAGATGCAGTGGGCCACATGGCCAGGTTTTCAGTTAGACTTATTCCCGTTTCTTTTTCTACATTTAATAAATTAAACAAAGTGATTTTTTCAGTATGATCAGGACATCCCGGGTATCCTGGGGCAGGTCTTATTCCTTTGTATTCTTCTTTGATGAGTCCTTCGTTGTCAAGACTTTCATTTTGAGCATATCCCCAATACTCTCTTCTCACTTTTTTATGCAAAAGTTCAGCAAATGCTTCTGCTAGTCGATCTGCTAAAGCTTTGGCCATAATGCTGCTGTAGTCATCATGATCTGCTTCATATTTTTCTGTCAATTTCTCCAGGCCAATTCCAGTAGTGACCGCAAAACATCCCATATAATCTGTTATAGGCTGCTCAGCAGGAGCCAGGAAGTCAGAAAAAGCATAATTGAAATTATTGTCTCCTTTTTTGCTTTGTTGTCTTAAAGTATGGAATTCAGTCAGTTTCTGCGTCTTTTTTTCATCAGCAAAAACCTCAATGCTGTCATCATTTTTCGTATGAGCAGGATATAAACCAAATATGGCATTGGCTTGCAAGGATTTTTGTTCTATAATTTCAGCTAGCATTTTTTGAGCGTCATCAAATAACTTTTGTGCCTCAATTCCTTTTTCAGGATCATTCAATATTTTTGGGTATCTACCCTTCATCTCCCAGGTATGAAAGAATGGAGTCCAATCTATGTATTGAGATATTTCCTCTAAATCGTAGTTCAAAAGCACTTTATTACCCAGGATATTTGGCTTAGTACTTTCAAAATTAGACCAGTCGAGCTGAAATTTATTATTTCTGGCTTCTTCAATACTTATGTAATTTTTGGTTTCACCTCTGCGACTGTGTCCTGCCTTTGCTTCAGCATATTCGCTTGCAATTTCTTGGAAATAATCCTCTTTATCTTTACCCATTAGCTTTCCAGCTACCGTAACAGAGCGTGAGGCATCATTTACATGCACTACGGGTCCACTGTAGTTTGGCTTAATTTTAACTGCGGTGTGAATTCGAGAGGTGGTAGCACCGCCAATCATAACAGGAGTTTTCAATCCTCTTTTCTCCATTTCTTCCACCACATATATCATTTCATCTAAAGAAGGGGTGATTAAACCACTAAGTCCGATAATATCCACTTGCTGCTTTTCAGCTTCTTCAAGAATCTTTTGCAAAGGAACCATAACGCCCAGATCAATGATTTCATAATTGTTACAGGCCAAGACTACTCCCACTATATTTTTACCGATATCATGAACGTCTCCTTTTACTGTAGCCATCAATATTTTGCCTTTGCCCCCCTGGGCGGAGGACTTCTCAGCCTCGATGTAGGGTAGGAGGTGTGCTACTGCTTTCTTCATCACCCTGGCACTTTTCACAACCTGAGGCAGGAACATTTTTCCTGAGCCAAATAGGTCTCCCACTACATTCATCCCATCCATTAAAGGACCTTCTATTACATCAAGAGGACGATCTGCTTGCAGTCTTGCTTCTTCAGTATCCTCTACTATGAATTCGGTTATTCCTTTAACTAATGCATGTTCCAGCCTTTTATTCACCGGTTCATTTCGCCATTGTTTAGTTTCCTTTTCTGCTTTTTCTCCGGGCTTCAAGTTTTCAGCATAAGCCATTAACCTTTCTGTAGCATCTACTCTGCGATTGAATAATAAATCCTCAACATATTGCAGTAATTCTTTATCTATTTCATCATAAACCTCCAGCATTCCTGGATTGACAATTCCCATATCTAAACCAGCTTTGATAGCGTGGTAAAGGAAAGCAGAATGCATGGCTTCTCTTACTACATTATTCCCTCTAAATGAAAATGAGATATTACTAACACCACCACTTGTTTTCGCATGGGGTAGGTTTTCTTTGATCCATTTTACAGCATTAATAAAGTCAACCGCATAATTATCATGCTCCTCCATGCCGGTACCAATTGTAAGAATATTGGGATCGAAGATGATGTCTTCAGCTGGGAAATCAGCCTCCTTGACCAGTAAATCATAGCATCGCTTACAGACTTCAATTTTGCGATCAAAAGTATCCGCTTGTCCCTTTTCATCGAAGGCCATTACTACAACTGCAGCTCCGTATTCTTTTATCTTTTTGGCTTTTTTAATAAAATCTTCTTCCCCTTCTTTTAAGCTAATGGAGTTTACAATTCCTTTTCCTTGTAAACACTTTAGCCCGGCTTCTATTACTTCCCATTTCGATGAATCAATCATGAATGGAAGCCGTGCAATATCCGGTTCTGAAGCAATTAGATTTACGAATTCAGGCAATACTTTTTCTGCATCAAGCATACCATCATCCATGTTGATGTCAATAATTTGGGCACCACCTTCCACTTGGTTTAGAGCGATATCAACTGCTTCTTCAAACTTTTCCTCTCTTATTAATCGGGCAAATTTCTTGGACCCCGATACATTGGTTCGCTCACCAATATTCACAAAGTTTATTTCAGGAGTGACTGAAAGAGGTTCCAGTCCGCTTAACTTCATTATTTTATCAGAAGTGCTTATTTCATGAGGTTTTGATTTCTGTGCATAATCAGCAATTGCTTTAATATGCTCAGGTTGAGTACCACAACAGCCTCCGATAATATTCACCAAACCTTCATCGAAGTAACTTTTTATGATTCCGCTCATTTCAGCTGGACTTTCATCGTATTCCCCAAATTCATTTGGTAGTCCAGCATTTGGGTGACAAGAAATTGCTACGTCTGATATTCTCGCTAATTGTTGTAGATAAGTTTTTAATTGATCAGCTCCTAAAGCACAATTAAAACCAACACTTAAAAGCGGGAAGTGACGGATACTGTTCCAAAATGCTTCCACTGTTTGACCAGATAATGTTCGACCGCTGGCATCTGTAATCGTTCCGGAAACCATTACTGGAATATCGATACCTTTCTCATCTTTTAATTCTTGTATGGCCATTAAGGCAGCCTTACAATTAAGCGTATCGAATACAGTTTCGACTAAAAATATATCAACTCCTCCAGCAGCTAGGGCTTCTGCCTGTTCTTTGTAGGCGAGCCTTAATTCATCAAAGGAAGTAGCTCTAAACCCTGGTCGGTTTACGTCAGGCGATATAGAGGCAGTTCGATTCGTAGGCCCAATTGATCCTGCCACAAAACGAGGCTTATCTGAATATTCTTCTGTTACCTCTCTAGCTAATTTAGCGGACTGCTCATTTAACTCCCAAACTAGCTCCTGCATGTTATAGTCGGCCATAGCGATGCTTGTCCCACTGAAAGTATTGGTTTCGATTATATCTGCGCCTGCATCTAAATAAGCTCTATGAATGCCCTTGATGATATCAGGCTGGGTGATAGAGAGGAGGTCATTATTGCCTTTTAAGTCAGAAGGATAATCTTTAAATCGTTCCCCGCGATAGTCAGCTTCTGTTAATTTATACTGCTGAATCATAGTGCCCATCGCACCATCTAACACTAAAATTCGGTCTTGAAGTATGTCTTTTGAAAATCTGCTCATTCTGAATATTTAAATTTCATATCCAGAAAGTGCCTAAAGAGTGGCTGTTCTTATCTTTACCAAACTATTTGTTTGGATGGGAAGTAGCACCTTTTCCTATTGTAAGGAAGGGTTGCTAAGACTTCAAAGGGCCCAATCCCTCAGTCTTTCTGGATAAGTAATGTCAAATAAAGGTATAATAACCTAAATGAAAAAGCGAAAGTTCAGAATTTTTTATCTTTTGAAGTGAAAGAACCTCTTTTTAATATGTTTTTTATAGGTTAATCTATCTGAAGAAAAAGTAGTGTTTGTGTTCTACCCAATTGTGCTTTTTCATGAATGCCTGGATTTGCTGTTTACTTTTTGCTTCTCCTACAGTGATGATGATTTGTGGTTCTATAAATTCAGCTAACTGATCCATGCCTAAAGTATAATCAGAATATTTTGAAGCTGTTTTTTCTTGCTTAGATTTAGAAATAGAGTTCACCCAGTAGAATTTTTCTTTTTGATCTATTAAAAAATTAGCCATGATTTTTCCTTTAGTTCCTGCACCAAAAATCAGAAATGGTCTATTCCTATCCCGTTCAAACTTAAGGAAATACATAAGCTTTAGTTTAAAAAATGCAGCTTGATTGCAATAAGCAGCTGTTCTACTTGTTCTTTTTGGATGCTCTCGCCAAAAATGGATACAATCTCTTAAAGCAAAAATCTTAAAACCTGCAGCATACCAACGGAAAACCAAGTCATAATCTTCAGGGTAGTAATTTGAGTTAAAGCCACCACATTTTTCGAAATCTTGTTTAAACATCATCCAGGCAGGTGAAGCAACTACACATTCCTCGTAAAGATGCTGCCAGTGCGAATTATCTTCACAAAGCGAGTTCAACCAGTATTGGTATTGTAGGTAGCCTTCAGAAATTGGTTCTTCAGAAAAGTATTCAACTTTTCCTGTAACTACGGTGTTTAGCCCTTCTTTAAGAAGCCCTTCTTTTAATAATTGTAGCTTGTTTTTGGGCATTATATCATCAGAATCCATTCTGTGAATAATGTCCCCTGTTGCTAAAGCATAGGATGATTGCAGAGCAGAAATGATTCCGTTTCCTGAGGAACTTATTAGCTTGATTCGGGTATCTTTTTCTACAAATTTTTCGACTACAGCTCTACTATTATCAGTGGAGTGATCATCTGTCACAATTAATTCCCAATCCTGTTCCGATTGATTGATGATGCTATCCAAACAGGCTGGAAGAAACTGTTCAGTGTTTTTAACAGGCATAATAATTGAGATAAGAGGAATGGCCATCTTGCTGCGATATTTTTTGAAATTATAAGTTATCTAACAGGTTTTGATAGAGAAGGCCTATTAAAATTGCAAAACCAAAACTTAATAAAGTGCCTATTAAGATGTATTCAGTAAGTTTACGATCTTTTGCTCTTGATAAATCTCCAAATCGAAATACAGATTTAGCTGCTATTAGAAATCCTATGGCTTGCCATTCTTCCATAAGTACAAAAGCAAAAACAAAAAGTCGTTCAATAATACCGATGTATTTCCCAGCTTTGGAAAGGGAATCTTGGTCAGAGTCTTCTGGCAGCTCCCATTGAGACATAATGATCTTAATAAAAACAGCTATTCCATAGGTAAGTAATAGAATACTTAAAACAAACAGTAATAGAGTTTCTGATAGTTGAAATTCAAAAGAAAGCATTTTGGGGTAGTAATAAGCACAAATAGCTAAAATCACTGCTAAATGAGCTAATTGGTCAACTATAAATGATAAACGAGAATTTAAGATTTTTCTAAGATAGATTTTGAAGAGGTCAATTACAAAATGACTTATGGGTAAAATGAGGAATGCCAACCAATAGTCTACATTGAATTGCAATAAAATCAGTACTAAAATAGTATGAATTATGATATGTATATATAGAAATTTTGATTTTGCTTTCTTTGATTCTTTGTGTTGAACCCATCGGTCCGATTGAAAAACGAAATCACCTAATACATGAGCAACTAAGATTTTGAGAAGAAATGAAATCATAACGAATGGGTTTGTTTCTTATAATAGTCAATTATTTTTTGCAGCTTATCAAATCCACTTCGATCGAGGGATACGCTAATGGTACTTTGAGTTTTTTCTAGTAGTTCTGCAAGTTGGTTTTGGTTTTTATCAGGATTTTCTATACTTGCTTTTATCACCTCGGCTTGGCTTGCAGTCCATTTATCTGCAGTAAATAGCATTAATTCCAACATGATATTGAGTGGCTCATCCCATTTTGCATCATTTGATCTTATAGCAAGAGTATTTTTTTTGAGAGTTTCAAAGCATACACCTGAATTTTGATAGGCTATACCATTCGACTCTGATATTTTTTCAGATACATAATCTTCCTTTCCAATTCCAATGGCAATTCTGACATCTTTGTTTTTAATTTGTTTGATGGTGGCTTTGATATGAAAAGCTGCTAAAATAGCTTCCCCAATGGAGATTTTTAATTGAAAGCTATCCCCTCTATAGATTTCCCATTTTTCAGGGCTAGTGCCATATTGATTTAAAACTGATTTCAGTTCTTTCAACCAATTTGAAGGAACCTTCTCTGTAGAATTGATAATGTCGCCTGTTAATATTGCTATCATTAAAATGCTATATTTCTTTGTTAAATATCGATAAAAATATCGATAAATAATAATATAGATATATTTATCAATAATTATTAATATTGATGCATTTAACGATATATATAGTCAGATTGAAACAATAGTATTACTTCATGAAAATTAATTTCCTTTAACAGTTATTTCATCAAGTTTTAATATTTCTGATTTAGAGCCCTTTTTTTGCATTAAATCAATAAAATAGAAACAGATATCACCTTCCTCATCCATTTCTCGATAAAAAGCTCTTGACTTATTGACACCCAAAATATGTTGGTTTGTGGATGCTATGTATTGGAGTTCATTAGCCTCAAGATTATAGGAATAGACCTCATTGATCTCTTTTTTCCTATTTCTTATAAAGAATATATCGCTATTGGAACGATCAACAATAGCATACCATGCTTCTTTATTTTTGTCTTCAATTGCAGGGAATTGCTTTATTGTAGTTTTTTTATTTTTAAAATCATGTACGATGAATGAGTTGGCTTCCGAATGATTAATAATTAAATTATTGTCAGTAACATAATAGTCAGCTAAATTACTCATGCCTTGATAGTATCTTGATTCAAGGGGTAGTGGTTCATTTAGGATTAAAAGCTGTGAATCTTTTTTATGTATTAATGCAAATTGATAAATACTGTGCTTTCTAGGTGCATTTTTATTTGGGGTCATTCCTATTACATAATCTCTAACTGGTATTTTTAGCCCTGTTTCATATTCATCAATTAAGAAATGAGAAGGAATTTCTTCCTGAATTGAAAACTGATTATTCGATATAAGAACTTTAAGTCCATGCTTCCCTAAAGCTACTGAAAAGGTAGAGTCAGAAGTTGCAATAATACTCATAACAAATCCCCATTCCTTTTTTAATTCTAGGGTGTCCGATATTAAACCATTAGGTTTAGCTAATACTAAAAAATCTGATTTTTCAGGTCTTATAATAACCTGGTCATTCATAGGAACTATATTTTTCATGCCTGCATTAGCTCTGCAAAAGAATAAAATACCTTCACTTTCTTCATTTTGAGCTTTTATCGAAAAACTATTCAATATCAGTAAGAGAAATAAGAGCAAATTCAAGGAAGTCTTCATTGTTATTTTGGTTAAAGGGATTATCAGTATTTATTAATAGGCCTCTCTTTGTAGGGATTATAATGGATGGATTAAACTTGTTAGATGGTAGCGATATTGTACCAGATAATTCTCCGTCTGGCTCAAAAAACAATAGTGTAAAGTCGGATCTATAATATGCATTGGATCGGTCTTCATTTGCCTCCAGCAATATTGCCTTTTTGTATAGCCTAATCAATTTATTACGATATGGGTCATATACTATTTCTCCTAATTGTGGACTCTCAATTAAATATAATTGATTTGAAACGAAGTCATTATCATCCATGCTAATAGCTTCTGCAAGCTTTCTTGATCCTATATCCAGTTCGATATTTTTTTCTTGTTTGTTTTCAATCTTAATTAGTTTTTTACTCATATTAAACCCTACATAAATAGCGCTGCCATAATGATGAAAATAAGGATTTTGACTCCACGGATACCACTTATTATTTTGGTGAGCTGCTAAGATTTCGTTTGGGTATTTTAGATTTTTTATTTCTGATATTTTTCCATTTTCAAGCTTGAGATAACTTAAATGGTTTACATTAAAGAAAGCTAAATCATCTGGGTAAAAAGATTGAGTAGAAATACTATAGAAGTATAACTTATTATCAATCAGAAATGGGGAGGCATTACTATGCCAACCAGCTCCTAAAGTCATATCTGTACTTTCCCATTTTTTAACTAGGTTTTTGGAAGTATCCGTTAAGTAAAAAGTAAGGGGAAATGCTTCATTATGAAAAAATATTGAATCGAAATTATGAACATAGAAATTTACAACCTCTTCGAAAGCATTATTTCCATATAAAGGAAACTGTATTACTTTTTCTATTTTTTGTTCTTCTAAGTTTATAATTTCTAATTGCAAGGGATTATTACTGCTTTGATAATCATTAAATCGAAAAAGATAATTTACGCCATTAATTTTTTTATGCTGAGTATTAGAGGTCGTTTCCTTAACTCCACTTTGAAGCTCAATTGCTGTTGTATCCAGTATCTCTATTTCTTGACAATAATTTTGTTGTATGGAAAAAAATAAAAGGACAGAAGTAAGGGGGGTGATAAATATTTTATTCATTTACAATAAATTGACGGTTGATTAGTTTTTTTATAAGTTTACTTCCAACTATAACATTAAAATGTGCAAAATATTATAATCAAAACAGAAAAAAGAGCTATTAGCTACATATTTTTCATGCTTTTAGCGTTTGAACTTATCTTAGCGAATCCATATCAATCTTTTTCACAATCCTATTCTAGGCAATCTAAAATCCATATTTCTGCTTTCCCTGGTTTTAGTAATCATCAAATAGATGAAATGGCCAATCATTATAAATTATCATTGAACCTGACTTCAGGAATAACGGGCAGTGTCAGCGGTATTGAGTTGGGACTTATTTCAAATTATAATTTTGAAAAATTTCAGGGTATTCAATTGGCAGGCTTTGTCAATATTTCAGGAGTTAATAATCGTTTAAATCCAAAAGAATCAATTGATGAGACTTTTAAAGGCTTTCAACTCGCTACAATTTCTAACAGAACTTACGGAAATGGGGTAGGAGTACAGATATCTTCATTTAATAGCAGCTATTCTGGTTTTATAGGTTTACAATTAGGTGTTTTAACTAATAAAGCAAGAAATTTACAGGGTGCGCAGATTGCAGGCTTAATCAATTCCTCTAAAATAGGAATGGTAGGTTTCCAGATTGCGCCCTTATTCAATTATTCAGATGGGCAAACTAACGGTTTACAATTGGGACTTTTAAATTATGCCAGAACAGCTGGTTTTGGTCATGAATTCAGTAGTTTATTTAGTGATACCTGGCAGATTGGATTAATCAATTTCAGTAAAGTAAATAATGGAAATCAAATTGGGCTGATCAACATAAGTGGAAAAAATAACGGAGTACCTTTAGGGCTTCTTAATATCGATGCCAGTGACGGATATGTAGCTTTAAGAGCTACAGATATGTTTTTATCTAATATTGCTTTGTCTACTGGTAGTAGATTCTTTCAAAATCTATTACAATTTGGTTATAACTTTTCAATTTCAGGTTTACCATCATGGGGATTAGGCTATGGTTTGGAAAAAGAGTGGACTGACCAGAATAGAAAGAAGTATTTATTACTTAATACATCTTTATGGCAACAAAAAGCAGCGGATATCAAGCTTTTTAAAGGTCCAAGAGTAATAAGGTCAGAACTGATTTATGGATTTAAAATAAGCAAATACAGATATCTAGAATTGGGTGCGGCCATTAATTATGAGTTAGCTTCTGTGGATCAACAAGAAACTTCTTTACTGAGTATAGGCCAATTTTTTCCAGGCTTAATAGTAGGGATACAATGATTTATAAGTCTGTTAGTCACTCATTTTAAAAAAAGACCGTTATAAATTACTAAATAGCAATAATCAAATAATTGAATCATGAGAAAACTTAAGTTTTTGAATACCCTAGCGGTATTAATTGGGTTGATATGGTCTTTTTCTTCTGTATCGCAAGTCAAAAATTGTAATCTGTCGTCAATAAATGAGGAATTAGCAAAAAGAAAAGAAGCAGAACAGAGCATAAGAAAAGAGGTGATCCCTGCTGTTCAGGAACATAACAAAACAGGCAAAGGGATATTAAAAGTAATTAGGCTTGCGAATAAAATGAATAAAATAGATGAAGACAATCAGAAATATTTAGATAAACTGATTGGAAAATGTGGTTGGGACGATAATTTAAATGCAGAGAGTCATCGTACAATTTTTTTAATTATTGATCATGGTGATAAGGATTTTATAAATAGATATATTGATCTAGTAAAAGTTAAAGCCGAAGCTGGCGTTTTAGAATCAGATGATTATCCTACTGTGCTAGATCGTAAATTAATGTATGATGATAAACCTCAATTGTTTGGAACTCAAACTTTCAGTTATATAGATGATAATGGCGATAATAATTATGTTTGGCCAATTGCTGACCCAGATAACTTAAAGGCAAGGAGAGATTCTGTCGGTTTACCCACAATGGAAGAATATTTCCGAATTGCCATGGAAGAATTTAACATCAAAATGGTCTGGGATAAGTCTCTAACAATAGAGAAGGCCTTGGAAATGAATAATTGAATTGATCAAAAAAAAAGCAGTGCTTTTGACACTGCTTTTACTTTATGCAAAACTTAAATTAGTCATTTTCTTTTTTCTTTCCTTCTTCTTTAACCTCAATCAGATCTCCATCTTTTAAAGTTTTAGAAATAGCTAAGAATGGTCCTTTTACGATTTCTTCTCCTTCTTCTAATCCACTTACCTGAATAAATTCAAAATCGCTGATTCCAGTCTTAACCTGAGTCATTTTAACCGTATTGTCATCTTGAACCACAAATACAACTTCTTGCTCTTTTTTAACTTCTTTAGTCTGTTCAGTTGTTGTCGAATCTTTCTCAACTTCTGGAGATCTTAATGTAACTGAAGCTAATGGCACAGTCAAAATATTCTCTTTGGTTTCTGTCATAATTTCAACACTTGCCGTCATCCCTGGTCTGAAAGGAGAATCTCCATTTTCCGAAATTAAATCCTCATATGAAGAATTCAATATCTTCACTTTCACTTCAAATTCGGTAACGGCATCTTGTGAAGCTTTGTCATTAGCAGTATTAGCAATAGCCGTAACGACTCCTTTAAATTCTTTTTCCATATAGGTATAAGAATCTACTTCTATATTAGCAGTGTCTCCAATGTTGATTCTGATGATATCGTTTTCATTTACATCAACACGCACTTCCATGTTGTTTAAGTTTGCAATTCTCATCATTTCAGTACCTGCCATTTGCTGTGTACCTACCACTCTTTCACCTAATTCAACACTTAACTTAGAAACTGTACCATCAACTGGAGCGTAAATAGTGGTTCTTCTTAAATTTTCCGCAGCTTCGTTTACAGTCGCCTGACTGCTTTTAACTGTATATCGAGCAGCTAGTACATTTTTCTCTGCAGCCACTTTATCGTTTTGTGCTACCTGATAGCTAGCCAATGCCGATTCGTAATCAGCAGTTGAAATTACTTTCTCATCATAAAGTTTTTTCTGTCTGTTGAAAGTTTGCTTGGCTTGCGTTTCCTGCGCTTTTGCTCTTTCCAAAGAAGCTTCTGCTTGCGCTAAAGATGCTTTTTGTTGGTTTAGATTTGCTTTCGCTCTTTCTAATGCACTTTCAAAATTATCAGGTCTGATCTCTACAAGCAAATCTCCTTCTTTAACAGGATCACCTTCTTCAACCGCTAATGCAATAATCTCACCGGCTACATCTGGGCTGAGTTTTACTTCCACGACAGGCTGAACTGTTCCACTGGCATTTACTTTTTCAATTATGGTTCTTTTTTCTACTTTAGCTACTTCAACTTTTGTAGAAGGTGGCTGTCCAATTACGCCTGATTTTTTACCAATAATTGCAGCTACTATTAATACAACTACCGCTGCAATTAATATATATAATGTCTTTTTAGATGATTTCTTCTTAGCCATGGTTAAAAGTTTAATGGTTTACCTTGATAAAAGTCAAGTACTTTAAGTTTGAAAATATAATCGTATTTAGCTCGAATTAAGTCAGATTTAACTCTTTCGAAATCATTTTTAATTTGAGTAAACTGAACTGCATCAATTGCGCCTAATTCTAGCCTTTGCTCAGCATTTTTGAAGCTAAGTTCAGAGGCTTCAAAACTATTATTTAAAGCTGAATATGATTTTGCAGCAGCTTTTACATCTAAATAAGCTTGTTCAATTGTTTGCTGCAAATCATTTTTAGCAGCCGTTAATTGATAATCGCTTCTTTTTTTAGTTATAATGGCTTGTTGAACACTATTTCTTACCTGGAATTGATTGAAAATAGGAATATTCAAGCTTAAGCCAACAAATCTTCTTTGGTTAAAATCTAACTGATTCCAATAGGTATTCTCTCTGAATTCAGAAGGGATTTCATCTTGCGTTACTACCAGCTGACCAGTATTTTCAACTATCCCAATTGGTCTAGTAATCGTAATGTTTTCTGAACCTAATACCGGAAATTGTGCTGGAGCGGCATCAGAATAGTTGGTTGAAATTCCAGCATTCAAACTTAGAGAAGGATAATACCTGCTTCGTGCTACACCAATACTTCTAAATGCGCTTTCTTTTCTATATTCAGCAGCTTTAATTACAGGCTGATTCTGCAATGCATATTGATAAACATTTGCGGATGATTCCATTAATTCTCCTGTATTGGGTTCAGGTAATTCAGGAATTTCAATATCGAAATCTTGATTCGCAGGAATTTGTAAGGCTTGTTTAAGTTGTAAGTAAGAAAGGTTAAGATTGTTTTCAGCTCTCACTACTTCTAATTCATCATTTGCTTTTTGTTGTCTGATTTGAAGTAAATCTGCCTGAGCTAAAGCTCCAATCTCCACTTGCTTTTCAATTCTACTTTCTTGGCTCTCTGTTGTTTCTAACCTTAATTTGGCAGTTTCCAGAAGCTCTTTATTGAATAAAATGTTCGTATAAAAAGTAACAACGTTAAGCGAAACATTATTTTGTATGGTTTTCAAATCACTTTCAGCTGCTAATTGTCCATACTGATCTCTCTTAATGCTGTTATATCTTTGGAAACCATCAAAAAGAGGCACACTAGCGCTAATGCCTGCAGTTTGTGAATTAATACCTCTATCGTTAATGGTATTGGTAAATGGATCAATGGTTCTACCAGTAGAGGTATTCAAACCCAAATTACCATTCACACTCGGTAAATTACTCATTTTGGAACCAAATAAGCTTATATCTGCACTTTCTACATCCAGATTGGATTGCTTTACTTGCAGGTTGTTCTCTAAAGCGTAATCAATACATTTCTGTAATGACCATTTATCCTGAGCCTGTACTTGAAAAGTAAAAGCTAAGAATAAGCTAACAATAAATATTCTAAGCATAATTATAATTAATAGTTTACATGTCAATGTCTGGAATATAGATAACATCTTGTACCCAATCCAGATTTTTAAGGTATTCCAACGAAATTTCTTTTAAACCAGTATCCATTTCAATAGCTAAGCAAGCAATATCTTTTTTGCCTTTTCTGGTAACACTCATAGTTGCAATATTGGCTTTATCATGGGTAAGGATACTTGTGATAAAGGCAATACTTCCTTCTCTATCATCTGCGGTGATGATTAAAGTGTGTAATGTAGCTGAAATATTAGCGGTAAAGCCATTTACTTTGGAAATGTTTATTACACCGCCTCCAAGGCTTTCTCCAATTACTTCAACTGACTTATCTCCCTTTTTTAAGTTTAATTTAATGGTGTTGGGATGATAGGTTCCAGCACTTCCTATTGATTTGAATGTATAGGTTAGGCCAGCTTCTTTTGCTAATTCAAATGCTTCTTTTATTCTTTTGTCGTCAGTTTTTAAGTTCAATAAACCGGCAATAATGGCTTTATCACTGCCGTGGCCTTCATAAGTTTTAGCAAATGAATTATAAAAAGTTACCGTTGCTTCGTTCGGAATTGCTCCTAAAACTTTAATTGCGGCTCTAGCAATCCTCACCACTCCTGCGGTATGAGAACTGGATGGTCCGATCATTACAGGGCCAATCATATCAAAAATACTGCTTCTTTCTGCCATTTTATAAAATAAAACCCAATATTAGACAATTAATTGCTCTGGCAAAAGTAATATTGATGAATGGATTAAGGAAGTTTTAAAGGTGATATTAGTATGATTAACTACAATGGTAGATTAACTTCTTCAGAATCAATCGATTTTAACAATAGAGGATTTCAATATGGGGATGGTATTTTTGAAACTCTGTTATGCGAAAGTGGAAATATAAGATTCCATGAAGAGCATTGGGAAAGAATTTCAGAGGGACTAAAAATTTTAAAAATTGATTTTTCTATCAGTAAAGAAGTTTTATTCAATCAGGTAAATGAATTGCTGCTCCAAAATGAATTGTCGAATAAAACCGCTAGAGTTAAGATTTACTTTTGGCGGAAAAACGGTGGTTTATACACACCCACTAGTTCAGAATGCAACTATTTAATTTCAGCTGATTCGACTGAGATTAAAGAAATCAAACTTTACAAGAATGTAGCACTTTCAGAAAGTGTAGCCTTACAGTATTCTAAATTCAGTGCTTTAAAAAGCATTTCTGCTATTGAATATGTATTAGCAGGCATTGAGAAAAAGGAGAGAGCCTTAGATGAGCTTATAATTTTGAACTCAGAAGGACTACTAGCCGAGGCATCCGCTGCAAATTTATTTTTCTTTGATTTTGCACATAAAAAGTTATTCACTCCTAGTTTGAAAACAGGATGTATAAATGGTGTTGTTAGGCGATTTATCATGAAAAATATAAAGCGACATGGGTTTGAAATAGAAGAAATAGAATGGAAATTAAATGAAATCCCTTTAAACTATTCTGTTTTTACTGTGAATGTAGTGGGAGTAAATCAACTATTGAAAGTTGGAAATCAACATTTTAATGATAGCCATGAAGATTTAAAATCATTTTTGCAGCTTCTGAAAGCTTAGGAGTTATCGCTTTTAAAAGTTGGGATTTCCTCTTCAAATACAATTTCTTTTTCATTAGGTCTGAAGCAGTAATGATCCAATCCATTGGTTACGATCATATATTTCGCTTGAAACTGACTGTAGTAATTCGTGATTTGGGTGAATGTTTTTTTAGTGATTTTAACATCTGGCGCCTTACATTCCACTAAGAGTAATGGCTCCATATTACGATCAAAGGCAATTAAATCAGTTCTTTTATTTCGTTCATGATATTTTAGCCCTGATTCCATTTTAATTAAGCTAGCAGGATAATTTTTATGATGGAGAAGGAATTGTAAAAAATGTTGCCTTACCCATTCTTCCGGTGTTAATACCAAAAACTTCTTCCTGATGGGGTCAAAAATGTGTATCTTGCCGCCCATTTTACGCAGGTTCACATCATATGGCGGAAGATTTAATTTTTGCATAAGTTTTCCCTTAATTTTGTGGCAAGTTAAATTTAATTGTAGATAAAAAAATATAGTTTGGTTAAAGCTGTCAGGTTTTTCAAATAGAAATATTAGAATATGTTGATAAAAGCTGATTTATTTCAGTTAGAAGTAAACCTGACAGGTTTTTAAATAATAAAATAAAGCTGATTAATGAAAACAAAAAAGGAAATTGTAGACAACTGGTTGCCACGTTACACAGGAACGGGCTTAGATGAATTTGGTGATTATATTTTATTGACCAATTTCATCAATTATGTAGAAATGTTTGCTAAACAATACGATGTGGAAATTAAGGGTAGAAATAAGCCCATGCAAACTGCTACAGCCGAAGGAATTACGATCATTAACTTCGGAATGGGAAGTTCTGTTGCGGCTACAGTAATGGATTTGTTGTCAGCAATTATGCCTAAAGCGGTTTTGTTTTTAGGAAAATGCGGGGGTATAAAAAAGAAATCTAAAATAGGAGATTTGATATTACCACTTGCTGGAATCAGAGGTGAAGGTACAAGTAACGACTATATGCCACCAGAAGTGCCCGCTTTACCTTCTTTCCGTTTACAAAGAGCCGTTTCATCCATGATTAAAAAGCATGAGATGGATTATTATACAGGTACCGTATTTACTACAAATCGCAGAGTTTGGGAACATGATGATGAGTTTAAAGATTATTTAAGACGAATCAGAGCCATGGCGGTTGATATGGAAACGGCTACGATCTTCTCTGTAGGTTTTGTGAATAGTATTCCGAGAGGAGCTTTATTATTAGTTTCAGATAATCCAATGACTCCGGAAGGCGTGAAAACTGCTGAAAGTGACCAAAAGGTGACCGGTAATTATGTGAATTATCATTTGCAAATCGGGATTGATGCCTTAATCGAATTGAAAGATTCTGGTGAATCCGTTAAGCATTTGAAATTTACTGAAACATTATTCGATAACGATTGATAGTATAAAAAGTGAATCAAGCAGCTTTGATAATGGCTGTTTGATTCCTTATTTATTAACTTATAATCTGACTTCTGCCCACATGAAAAACCTATTTCTTTTCTTTATCTCTCTAATTATTTTCAGCTCTTGTTCTAAAAAAGAAAAAGTAGATTCCATTTATTTTAATGGCAACATTTATACGGTAAATAGCAATTTTGATAATGCGGAAGCTTTTGCCATAAAGGATGGTAGATTTGTGGCAGTTGGAAGTTCACGTGATATTCAAAATAAGTATACAGCCGAGGAGGAAATAGATCTTTTGAATTCTCCCGTTTATCCGGGCTTAATTGATGGACATTCTCATTTTATTCGCTATGCCAAAGGATTGAGAGAGGTCGATTTATTCGGAACCCAATCATTTAACGAACTGATTCAAAGAATTCAGAAACATGTAGAAGAACATCCAAATGAGACTTCAATTTTAGGATTAGGTTGGGATCAAAACAATTGGGTAGGAAAGCAATTTCCTACCAAGGATACATTAGATATTCTATTTCCTGAAAAGATTGTGATTCTCAAAAGAGTAGATGCTCATGCCTTATTAACCAATCAAAAAGGGCTTGATTTGGCTGGAATTAATGGTCAGACCAAAGTTTCAGGGGGTGAAATCATTACAGAAAATGGGGAACCCACTGGTGTGCTAATTGATAATGCTATGAAGCTCCTGACGGATAAAATGCCTGAATTGAGCAAACAGCAAAAGAAGAGTTTAATTCAACAAGCTCAGGCCAATTGTTTTGAAGTGGGTATCACCTCACTTGGCGAGGCAGGTTTAGATAAATCGCAGATTGACTTATTAGATGAAATGCATCAAGATAGTCTGCTAAGCATGCGTATTTATGCGATGATTAATCCTACTGCTGAGAATTTGAATTACTACTTCAGTAATGGACAGTACAAAACAGATTATTTAAATGTAAGAGCCTTCAAGATTTACGGAGATGGCGCTTTAGGTTCCAGAGGGGCTTGTTTAATCCGCCCTTATTCAGATGATGAAGATAATTATGGATTTTTAAGAAGTGAGCCTCAGGTTTTTGACAGCTTAGCTAGACTTATCTTTGCCAAAAACTTTCAAATGAATACCCATTGTATAGGCGATTCAGCTAATAGAGCCATCACTAATATTTATGCTAAATACCTTAAAGGCAAAAATGATAGAAGATGGAGAATTGAACACGCACAAGTTTTAGCGGAAAATGATTTTAGCAAATTTGGAGATTATGATATTCTACCTTCTGTGCAACCTACCCATGCTACCTCTGATATGGACTGGGCACATGAAAGGCTGGGAGAGGAGCGCGTTAAAAATGCCTATGCATATCAGGAATTATTAGAGCAAACGGGGAAATTAGTGTTAGGATCTGACTTTCCGGTTGAGGATATCAATCCCATTTACGGTTTTCATGCAGCGGTAGCAAGGCAGGATGATCAAAATATGCCGGAAGAAGGTTTCCAGATGGAAAACGCTTTAAGTCGAGAAGATGCCTTGAAAGGGATGACGATATGGGCAGCTTTTGGTCAATTTGAGGAAAAGGAAAAAGGAAGCATTGAAGCGGGTAAATTTGCTGATTTCGTGATTTTGGATCGTGATATTATGGTAGCTCCATATGAAGAATTACGCACCACAAAGGTGTTAGAGACCTATTCAGCAGGTGCAAAAGTGTTTGATTTAAAGGCAGATCTTTAAGATGAAAGAGGATATTACAATTTCAGAAGCTCAAAAAACCGTAGATGAATGGATTAAAACGGTGGGTGTAAAATATTTCAGCGAGCTCACTAATATGGCCATTCTTACTGAAGAAGTGGGTGAACTAGCCAGAATTATTTCCAGAAAATACGGTGAGCAATCCTTTAAAGAAAGCGATAAAAAATACGATCTGGGAGATGAAATGGCGGATGTCTTATGGGTATTGATCTGCTTAGCCAATCAAACCGGAGTAGACCTGACTGCTGCTTTAAAGAAAAACCTTGAGAAAAAGAATATTCGTGATGCCGATCGTCATAAGAATAATGAGAAGTTGAAGTGATGATAGATTTCTGTATCATCTCAAATTAACTTTACTAAGATGAATAGCTTTTGTATTATTTTTTTCTAAAAAGCTATTTTAGGATAAGTCAATGTCAGCTTTCTGAAATTCTAATATATTTCGACCAATTCCTGTATTATCCCGATGTATTTTATAATTAATCCCCTATATTTATATATCAAGTTCATCTGTAACCAAAACCTGCAAATACTCTACTTTTCTTTTTTGGGTTAGATGATACATAGTTAATATAATTAAGAAGTATCTATTATATCAGGTAGTTTAGAATAGTAACATTATTAAAGGTTTTTATTAGAGCACAATCAATCAAAAAATAATTGAATAAGACGGTAGCAAATAACTTGAAAAGAAGGGCACAGTTTACTCTGTTCGTTACATCCTATTTACCATTGTTCGTATTAATAATTTTTAAGCAAGTCTATAATAATTCGGAGTATTTACATTGGGGAGGTTGCGAATTCTCTTCGCTAAATTTATTCATGGAGAAGTTTGGGTTGTCAATATTGCTTTTAGTTCTTGGTACCTATGGATACCTGGGAGCGATTATAACATTAAGCAATATTCATAAAGCTTCTAAAAATGGTTTTCCGACAAAGATTTCTAAAATTGAGAATAAGAATAGTGAATCTATTGGATATATAGCTACTTATATTATTCCATTTGCTTTTCAGAGCTTTAATAATTGGCTTGATTTAGTCTCCATATGTTTTATAATTTTCATAATATATAGAGTTTACATAAACTCATCATTGCTGCTAATAAACCCAGTTTTAAACTTGAGATATTCAATTTTTGAATTTGAATATATGGAAGGAGAAAAAATCAGAAATGGCATTTTAATTTCAAAAGAAAAGGACTTACAGGAAGATGACTCAATTAAACTCTATTCTATTGGAAATAAAATGTTCTATTCTATAAAAATAAATGAAAAATGATAGATCAATTTTTAGACAAATTTGAAGATATAAATGATGAAAATCTGCATTTGTATTTTATCACTCGTGTGTTAAAGCCAAATCTAAAAAAAAGAGCAAAAGTGCTCGATAAGTATGATTTTGAGATATACCAAGTTGATATTGACAAGGAAATAGCATCTCACTTATACGATGTTTCAATAAAACAATTAGAGTATGTAGCTAAAAAGAATTTAGAGATTACAGAATATGAAGCTATTACTGATAGCACTCAGCAAATATTCACATATGATGGTACCAATAAGGCTATGTCATTTCTTGATGTAGTCCAAAATAAACTGAAAAATAAATCGAAAATTGCCAAAATAAAAAACCTTACAGAAATTGTAAAATCACAGGAATTATGGGCTTACACTGTTGGGTTTTTTGATGATAATCACGATTGGATTTATTCTTTTCGCAAGATATTAAAGGGAAAAGTAGCCATTGATGAAGAAGCTAACAGTAGCAAAAAATTATTTGGAACATTTAGAACGAAGTTTAATACAGTAAGTAACAAACTTGAAGTACTAAAAGGTGAAACGATAAATCTAGATGAACGCATTGACTGTATTTATTTTGAAGATATTTTCTATATCTTTCAAAAGACACAGTTCGAACAGATAACAGGTTTAACAGAAGAATTTAAAGAGCATGCTGAAAAAATAGCAGATGAATTAATTAAAACAGAAATGTTTGATGGATTAGACATTTTAAAAAAGCAAATCAAAGAGACGCCTGCCATTCATCGAAAGCTGGTTAGACTCAAAAAAATTAACAATTATCAAAACCTAAATGAAAAATCATTAAATAAGATGATAAAGATTGCCAAACGGTATGGAGGTCAACTTAAGAAGAATAATGGTAAAATTATTATAGAAAATGAAAAAGATGTTGACCTAACGATTAAAGTATTAGTAGATTTTTACAAGACAGGAGAATTTTCTGGAAAACCATATGGAACTTTCAGCGGAAAAGAATTAACGACCGAAAAATGAAAGAAAAGCTGACTGATATAGAAATACTCCGGGAAGAGATTGAATTATTTACAGTTTACTATTTTGACTCCATTGAGATGTCAGGCTCAGTACAATGTAAGAGCAGAGAAAGCATTAATTATTTAAGAGTTGATCTAACATCAGAAGAAATAAATTGGGATGACGACTTAGAAAAGCTTCATCAATCTTGCGTAAAACACCTTAAGGAATGGGCGAAAGAGAATGTCTCAAAATTTAGTAATTATATTTCGATATCACGTTTAACAGTAGAATACAAACTTCCTAAAGAAGCAGATACAAATCAAAACCGAGTCAGACATGTTAAGCTATTTAATGTCCCTTCGTATTTTTATCACAACTTCAAAAGAAACAATCACAAAAATAGCTCTAATTTTTCAATGTTTTGGAATAATGTTTTCTTGAGAAATATGGTTCTCTCTGCAATCCTTACTTTGGGATTATTAGGAGTCGGGATATACAAAATCCAAACTGATCGAAGCTTCAATGAAAGACTTTTGGAATCATATGATTATATGAATATAGCAAGCGGGATTATTGCATCTTTTGTGCTTGGTTTTCTAATAACGAAAGTTATAACTATTAGACAAGATAAGTTGAAATACACAGGATCTATCCGCGAACTTTCTAATAAATTAACTTACTTCAGAAAAATTTGCTTTAGTCTTTCACGGGATCATGTTTTTTGGTCAAAAGAGCAACCTTTCTACGATTCATATCAATATGCTATGTCTATAAGAAATGATGTAACATTTAAAGAGTATTTTTATCCGAATTACGATGATGAAATAGAATATGCAAAGGTTAAATCATTTTATAGAGACGATATGTCTTATAATGTTGTTTCGTTGATTTTACAACTTCATATGCTGGCTGATGAATCATTTTTGAATTCTGGTTTATTATATACAGAATTTCCACCAGACTATATTTATTCTTATGATGAAATGAAGGATTTCATCATATTTACAGATTCAAATCAAATCTGGTACAACTGTTCAGAAATACAGATTTTTCCTGAAACATTTTTATCATCCTATGATGTAAAAGAAATTATTAACAATATTAATCGGATTTATCCTGAAAACAATATAGAAAATTTAGCAAGAAATAAGCTTAAAGAAGTTAGTCTTGATTTTCAGTATCATGTTATACCGAGACTATTTAAATTAACAAGACTTGTAAATTCTAGTTTACCAATGACAATTAAATATTTTATTTCAGCGGTTATTTTACTACTTTCTTTTGGTCTGATTATTCCGACATTAACCTACGTATTCATCGACCAATCATATGCACTATTAAGCGTTTTTGTTGTTATCGGTATTATTGTACATATTTTGCTTACTCTCAAACCAATATTAGAAGCAGAAATTTATTTAGATAGAAAACATGATTACTTATAAAAAACTTGAGGTTCCCCTCTACGTTCCCGCCATGCTCTGCGTAATGCTATACCCTTATTCAATATAAACCACATAGAACTTTCATTGGCCATGAAATAACAAGGTATCCAACTGAGAGTATTTTTAGTGGTAAAAACTAATACTCAAAGTAGTATTTCAGCAAAAGGTGAGAATATGCGCATTGATTTTGCAGCCCGCATATATGCGCACTATGTTTCAGTCACGCATATATGCGTATCCACTTTGCAACCCGCATATATGCGGACTCTAAAAATTGGATATGCGCGATTGAAATTTTTGACCACGCATAATTATTTCATCAAAATAGATATGCGCATAATTTAAATGTGGCTTAAAACTATTGTTCCCCTACCATTCTGAATGGAGGTAAAAAATGTTCTAATTTTAAAATATTGTACTGCCTATAAATAATAAAATTCTCTGCTAAGTAGGCAATGATTATCAGATTAAGCATTGCTCTTCCCAAATTTCATTTTAAATCTAAAAAAATATCTGATCTCCGATTAATACTTGTATTTTAAGGTGATTTTTATAATTAATCGGCTATATTTACTTATTGATTTCTTCAACGACCAAAACCTGCTATTCATCAATTTTTTTGTTTTATCGATAGTATTGGTGCATGTTCTGGTCCAGAAGAATTATAAGCACAATAACAAGAGTTTATATAGTTTCATTAGGATAGTAAGCCCTTTAACGCTATTATTTCTTATGCTTGAATAGGCAAAATGAATACTAGCTTTTTTTTTGAGATTTATTTTTCAAAAATAATGAAAAGGGTTTTGGATGTATTGAAAATGGTGAAGCTGTTAAATTACAGTAACACTAACGAATTTTGAATGATAAGTAATGTCCTTGTGAAGTTTAAAAGTTGATAAAGAGAAAAATAGTAGATGTAAACAATTACTTAACTTATATAAATAGCCAAAACCAAATAATAAGATCATGCTTGAAAAAGAAAAATGTATTCTCGCCATCGAAAAGTGGGAAAAGACCAGAGCGCATTATAATGAAATCAAATCTTTAGTACCTCCAGCCGCTGCCTTCAGCTTTAATCAAAAAGAATGTCAATGGCTTGAAGAGAACAATGATAACGGTAAGTTCCATACCTATATAGGAGTTCATGAAGATCAGCTAATTTTAATTGTGGTTCCTTTAGATAAAAAGGGGACAGAAAAAGAACTTACTTCCTATTTATATTCAGAATTAAAAAGATTAAATAAAGAAATAGTAATAACTGAAACTGATGTTGTTACGACTAGAAAGAAAACCGTGCTTTCTGAAAATCTAGAGATTACAAAATATAGTGAAGAAAAGGATTTTCCCACTTACAATGAACCTAGTATAACGGAAAGAGCTTCTGTAAAAGACATAGAGAAATGGAAAAATGAATGTTTAGATTGGTTTTATTATCAGTCTAAAAAATCAAATGGGAAGAATATCTTTAGAACCTTTACGGTACCTTTTTCAGATATATCACGAGAAACGGGCCAAGATGGTGAAGTGGTTGCTTTCTTTGGTTTTAAACATTCTTCCATTTATCAAAAAGCTTTGCCCATATTAATTTTTATTGCTGTAGAAAATCAAACCAAATCTGCACAGATTATTAGTTCGCAGGCTGTTGATGAAATAATGCTAACGAACTCGCAAGATTGGGCTCACCCTTGCCCACCCCTTTGCAAAGACGGTGTAGATTTCGGGCTTTTAGGTTGATGAACAATTATATTTTAAGCTCTATCATTCTCTCTTATTCTTTATTGATTACCGCTTTTTTGTATGGTGTAAGCAATGAAGTAATACGGAATAATGAATTTAAAAAATGGCATATAATCTATCTGGGTTTTATTTTAGGAATTGAGAGTATTACGATATTCTCAATTTATATATTGGAGAGTAAGACTACACAGTATTTATATCCAATCTACGTCACAGGAGAGTTTTTGATATTAATGAGCTTATGCCTAACAGAATTCAAAGCGACAAAAATGTGGAAACTAGTAACAGGAATAGTGGCTAGTTTTATCTTTATTGAAACCACTATCTTATGGTTTGTTCATCAAGATGCTTCTACCGGTTATGCAAAGATTATTTCCCATTTAATTATTATCTGTTTACTGGCTATTCTACTCGTTAAAAACATGAGGGAAGTTGAAAGAAGCAAACAGAGTTGGTTTATTTTCGGAGCCCTATTTCTGTACTATAGCGTATCTTTATTTTTATTCTTGTTAATTAATCAATTGACTGAGCACAGCATCAATCTTTGGATTATAAATAATATTCTTTCTTCTATTTTATACGGTAGTTTCATCTATACATTTTACAGTTTCAAAAAATGGAAGTCAAGATCTTATATATAGTAATTATGATTATCGTACTATCGATAATTATAATTACTTTTTTTGCGGTATATAGAGCCTTTATTCAAAAGATTTTGAGAGAACAATCCAGGCAACATCAATTAGAGTTAGAGCATCAAAAAGAGATTAGCATGCAATATACCATTGTGCAGGAAAATGAAAGGAAACGGATAGCTGAAATGCTGCATGATGATGTGGGGAACAAGCTCAATATTCTCTCACTCTGGATTAATAACGAAGATACATGGAATAGCAATCGTTCAAAGGAAGTGGTTAGTCAACAGATACCAACGCTAATTGAAGCGGTTCGGAACATATCGCACACTTTATATCCAGCTAATCTGGAGAAATTTGGCTTAATTTTTCAAATTGAAGCTTTAATTGCTTCGGTTAATACATCTCTATCAATTCAATTAATAGCCCAGCATGATTACCAAAAAAAAGATATTTCAATTGAAGTGAAAATCTATCGTATCATCCAGGAGTTTTTAACTAATGTTATTAAGCATGCTCATGCAAAAAAAATGCTAATCCATTTAAGAGATACTGAGACCTCTTTTGCAATGATTTTATCGGATAACGGCATAGGGTTTAATCATGACACGCTGCAAAAGGGGATGGGACTTAAAAATATTGATGGTAGAATTCAATCTATTGATGCATATAGTAAGTGGAAAAGTAAAACAGCTAAGGGGACTAGATTAATTATAGCCTATTTAAAACCGTGAGTACAATAATAAAATTAGCATTAGTAGATGACGAGCCTTTAATTTTAGAAGGACTCTCGCTTTTATTTTCAAATGTAGAAAATATAAAAGTTGTTAAAACAGCCAGTAGTGGTGAAGATTTTCTATACGAGATGGAAGGAATTCAAAAATCAGATTTTCCTGATATTGCCCTGATCGATGTTCAAATGAAGCCAATGGATGGTTTTGATTTAGTTGAAGTTTTGAGAGCGAAATATCCTGATTTGAAAATCATTATACTCTCATCTCATTACAAAAGTAATGTGCTCGGGCATATGATTAAGTTAGGAGTTTCAGCTTTTATCCCTAAAAACTCAAATAAGATTGAGCTTTTGCAAGTTGTAGAATCAGTATATGAAAAGGGGGTATATTTTACGAAGAAGGATCAGGATATGCTTGTAGATTTTATGATAAGTAAACCAAAACAACCCACTTTAGAGGCTGAACAAGAGTTATCGAGTAGAGAAATTGATGTATTAAAATTAATTTGTCAAGAATACACCAATCAAGAAATTGCAGATCAATTGTTCATTAGTAAAAGAACGGTTGAAGGTCATCGTCAAAGAATATTAGAAAAAGTTGGAGCGAAGAATACCGTTGGACTAGTCGTTTATGCAATAGCCCATAATATTCACCCCATTTCATAATTCCATTATCAGGTATAAATACGTGCCAGTCAATTAGGTATTTTCTACTCTAAAATACCTTGATATAATTCTGTCTATTTGTAATGATCAACCTATTGAATAGTTCAATAGCAATGTGAGCAATTGTGCAGCCACAATAATCACAGATCAAAAGAACGACCTATACAGAATTAAAACTTGACCTATGCCTGATACGATGAAAAAAAACTCAAATCAATTGCCTAGAGAGGATATTAAAGCCTATTCTCAACTTGCTGGTAACCAACAAATCATTCGAAAGATAAAAATAGGAGATTTAGATGTAATTGTATCTGCAGAAGATAATCATACGATAGATCTCAATGCATATGCTGGATTGAATTTAGCACTTTTTGCTGAGCAAATCACTTTATCAGGATCTGTAAAAGCAAATAAGCTTGCTGTATCTACAGATATCTTGGTTTTAGGTACAGGTGCTGAGCTAGACACTTCGGGAGCAGATGGACTAGTTACTCCCGGAGTAGCAGTTGATTCACCAGGAAAAGAGGGAGATAATGGGCATGATGGAGGTCATTTATATCTTTATTTAGTACCTCTGTTAATTCAATAACCTCCCCATTTTTACCAGCTTTTCCGAGTAATCCATTATTACATCCTCCTGTAGTCCAGAGAAATCTTCTTCAGAAGGACTAAAATCAGCAATGTAGAATCGGCTTTTATTAAATTTGTTTGCACTTAAAGTGTTATCTTATTAATTGCTTCGGAGGGTTGGGAGATTCAAGTTTCTAGCTTATGAAACTTTTAATTAAAATTTAAATCAAGTGCAAAGAAATAAATTTGTAAAAGATAAAGCCCCGAAAATTCCACTGAAATTTTCGGAGCTCTAATATATAAAGGGTAAGAAATTATATTTCGCTAATTTCGAATCTTCTAAAAGAACTGCTTTAAGAAAATCGCTGGCTTTTCTCCTTTAATGGCAGTATAGCCAGTTTGAGAAAATATATCCCCTTTTTTGGTCTTAGCTGAAATTATAATATTCTTAGATCCTACTAAAATTGAATCTAACCAGTTACCATCATTAACCTGTACACCCATTTCGTGTGGAGTGCCAAATCTTGTGGCAATAATATTTCCTGTCCCATTAGTGATCAATGTACGTTGACCAATACCTGGGGAAGGAAAAACTTGTGAAACAGTAATATCAGTTAATTCGCCAAGTGTTATAAAACCTGACTCATCTGCTAAATTTACACCAATATCATTTGTGTCTGAAGGCACCATACTAATAGTTCTACCAAAGTCGGGCTTCGATGAATTATTTAGGCAATACATCCAAGGAGTAGTACCTTTATGTCCTGACTCTGTCTCAAATGTTGCATAGTACTTAGCATGAACATTTAACGGGTTTGTGACTTTGCCCTCATTTTCTAGCGCTAAATTGTAAAAGGAATTGAGCCCTAAAGTGCCAATGGAATAAGTACCAGTCGCATTTGTTAATATTACGGCTGACAACGGTTCCAATGGATTGAAATACATATAGACAGTAACGTTTTTAACTTTAATTGGAATTGATTGCATAACTTTAAAGTTTAGTTGATTTCTTTGATGTTGTTAATAATAGCAGAGCCTTCTAATGGCTTATAAATACTGACAATCGCTGCTCCAATTACGGGTTGTCTTGTTGCAGATTCGGTATTACAGAAGAAATGGTAATTAGTACCCGATACAACTTGATGAGACACTGCTACTGGTGCATATCTAACACCTACAAGCCCTTTCATGGCTTCATCAAAAGCTGATTTACTTGCTTTACTTATTTCACTTGAATATGGTGAAAATGCGCCTAGTTTATTTGTTTGTTCTGACATGTTTTTATTATTAATTTTCCTACTCTATTTAATATGGGCTTTTCGGATTACGCCTTTATACTTCGATGGTATTAATACTAGCTAGCGGTCTAATCGAAGTTTTTTTACGATTACATTATAAATGTCTGATAATGAGTGGATATTTTTTAGCGTAGAAATACTGGTTTTGCTGAAATAGGTAGAATTACCTACCATATGATTTGGGATTTTATTGATATAGAGGTAGAGGTCCAGTTTCAGGAATTAATTCTATAAACTATGAATTTATAAACCGATTAAATCTATGAGCCGCAAAGTTGTTTTAGGACGATACAGTGGCTTAAAACTGTTTTTCACGCGCTGCCTGTATTCAAATGAACCTCATCAGTAGATTTAAATGTTCTGATTGAGAACAATCTTATTATGTATTTCCGACAAAGGTTTTTCGAAATTCTGCCAAAGCATTCTGATTTCCAATAACCGTTATGAAATCTCCTAATAATAATTTTGTATCACCATGCGGAATAAAAACTTCTCCATCACGCTTTTGAATCACTAATGAGCCAGTAGGAGGGAGTGCTAATTCTTTTACTTTCTTTTTATGAATTTCCTTTCTTTTAATCTGTATTTCCTCCAATCTATAATTTTCAAAGCTCTCGGATAAAGAGGAAATAGAATCAGGGCTTACAATCAAAGATTCCACATGGCTAGCCAATACTTCATCGTGATCAATAAATTTAATATTCGAATTGGGTCCTATTAATTTGCGGTTAGCAGATTGCTTTCGTGCAATAATCTTACTGTGGTGAAGTTTCTCTTTTATGAAGGTCGTTAACTCTTGGTTTAACAACTTAGATTCAGTTAATACAATCACCAAATCCCCTGTTCTAATATTTAAACCCGAAATTACTTCTTCAGAAATTTGCTCTACATAATTGAAATTAAGATGCTTTCTTTCATATTCTGGGATTAAATCCTTTTTCTGTACTATACTTAAAGCAGAAATCCCATGCATTTTGAGTCGCTCGGCTAAAATGATACTGGCTCTAAGTCCTCCCAATATGTAAATTTCATAGTGTTCTTCAACTTCTGATTTATTTAAAATTTTGTAGAGCAGCGGAGAAATTAGACTAATCAAAATCGAAGAAATGACAATTCCTGCGTTTTCTGCTGAATTAATCACCCCAAGATTTAAACCAATTTGAGCAGCCGCAATAGTAAGGCCCATTCTTGCACAAAGTAAAACCCCACCCGCTAGCGCTTTTTTCAGACCAAATACTTTCCACATAATAAGGGCAGGAAGAATTTGGGTAATGGCAAAACCTAAAAGCAGGGTGATGATAAAGGGAATAGATTCTTCAAACTGACTTAATGAGGATAAATCGAGATTTACTCCCACCATGATGAAAAAGATGGGAATGAAAAAGCCATAGCTCATACCGTCTAATTTGAACAGTAAGGAAGAGCGTTTTTTCTCCACAAAAAGACTGAGTAAGGCTCCCGCAAAAAAGGCCCCCATAATGAGTTCGGTATTGATGAGATGGGCAATTAATACAAAGAACATGAGCAGGGCTACTGTTCCGCGTATCCGAATTTGGCTTGCAGCATGCTCCAATTTGTAGAGTATAATCTGAAACCTTCTCTTTCTGCTAATTTGCTTTCCTATGATATAAACTAGGGTAAAAGCAAAAAATATGAGGATGAATAATAAAAGCTCTACTTCAAATCCGTTTTCTAATACTCCTGAATAAACTGATATAATGATGATACTCATCACTGTGGCAATGGCTCCTTCCATCAGCATGACCTGTCCAAACTTTCTGCTTAATTCTCCATCTGCTTTTAAGATGGGAACCGTTATACTTAATGCGACAGTGGGTAATAATAAAGCAAAAAAGAAAATGTCTATTTCCATAAATAGGCTAATGAACCAGGCAAAGGGAAGAGACAAAATCAAGGAGCCAAAATAAATGAATACGGCAAGTAAAAATGAATTTTTGAGTAAATTAGAAAGCGTTACTTTACCTTTTGGAAAAGAAGAGATGATCTTTTGCATATCTATTTCTAAACCGGAAAGGAAAATCAAGAATAAGAAACCAGTATCAGCTAAAAAGCTTACTATAGGGGTATCAGAGATTATATTGAGAACAAAAGGGCCACAGGCTACTCCTACAATGATTTCTACTATAACAGAAGGGACTTTTGAGACTTCAAACCACGAAAGCAGCATGGGAACTATCCAGGCAATCATGAATACAATAAAGAGTGGCCAATAGTCTAAGTTTTCCATAAATATAGTATCAAGGCAAAGCTTTGGTTGTGAAAAATAATGGAATAAATACTTCCCTCAAAGTTGCAAAATAAGAGAACTTATAATTGCTAATGTTTCTAAATTAATTTGAACTGTTTTTAACTACCTTATGAAATCCTTCTTTCCCTTTTTCTGTCAAAGTGGGGCGCACTAAATTAAAGAAAAGCTGCATATAATAATCAACCTTATCCTCCTCTTTACCGCTATAAAAAGTCTCAGCATCCGATATCCATGAATTGCTAATCATCAATAATGAATGAATCAGCATGTTTTTTTGTCGGCTATCTTTAAAAGGTTTCATATAGCCATTAGCTATCAGGAAGTCAGAGATCATGTCTAATATTTTCCAGCGCTGTTCAAATTGTTGCTGAGCATGTTTTTTAATATGATCGAAATGACGCATGACTTTGGTAATTCCCAAGTAGATGAATTTATACTTATAGATTTCTTCGAAAAGTACTTTTAGCCTGCTCAACATAAATTCAAGATTGATCACCTCTTCTTTAATGTTTTTAAACTGAGCATCAATTCTTTCCTGCATGTTTAAATAAAGCTGAAGAATGATGTCATCCTTCTTAGGGAAATGATAGCATAAATTCCCATAGCTGATTCCCATTTCTTCCGCTATAGTTTTACTGGATATAGCGGATATGCCATGCTCGTTAAATAATTCTAAAGCTTTATCTAGGATTTTATCTTTGGTTTTCATGCTGATTTATTCAAGGCAAATCTATAAAAATAGAACTAATAAAAATAATTAGGCAATCATGCCTAATTGATGGTTTTATTCTCTATATTTGTTAGGCAATAATGCCTAATTAATTAATAAATGCAAGAAAAAATAACAGATAGATATCTTAAGCCTGGTTATTTTACAAATTCAGACCATCCAGATGTTCAGGATTTTGTAATTGAAAAAACGAAAGGGCATGAACATTTAGAATATAAATTAAATGCGCTTTATTATGCAGTTCGCGATGGCTTCAAATATGATCCATACACTTTAGATTTTTCAAAAGAAGCAATGCGTGCCAGCCATTTGGTAAATAGAGATTATGGATACTGTGTAGAGAAAAGCTGTTTGTTTGTTGCGGGTGCCCGCATTTTGGGTGTGCCTGCCCGTTTGGGTTTTGCTAATGTTAGAAATCATATAGGAACGGCTAAGCTGGAAGAAATTTTGCAAACCAACACATTGGTTTTTCATGGTTATGCCGAAATATTCTGGAACGATCGCTGGCTTAAATTGACTCCTGTTTTTAATGAATCCCTATGTCATATGCTGAATGTTGAGCCTTTAGCTTTTCAGCTAGATGATGATTCAATCTTCCAGGAATATGATAAGGGGGGTGGTAAATTCATGGAATATACACATCAATACGGCCACTTTGAAGATATTCCTTATGAATTGTTCATGAGCGAATTAGCGGCTCATTACCCACATCTTGCTGAGAATTTTCAATATGGAAAACTTATAAAACTTAAATAGAACTATGGAAACTCAAGAAAAATTTCAACCAACTATCACGGGTGGTTCTTTTTTAATCAATCAATCCCCGAAAAGAATTTTTGTGAATACTGATTTTACGGAGGAACAAAATATGATGATTACCTCTGCTAAAGATTTTGTAGAGCAAGAAGCAATGCCATTGGCTGATGAATTGGAGAAAAAGAAGGACTTAAGCCAGACGATCAATTTATTAGAAAAAGCAGGTGAATTAGGTCTGCTAAGTTTGGGTGTTCCAGAAAATTATGGTGGTATTGAGGTGAGCTTTAACACTACTTTGAAAGTAATAGAAGAGGTAGCAAAATGCACAGAGTTTTCCCCAGCATTCGGTGTACAAACCAGTATCGGAATTGCCCCCATTCTATTGTATGGAAATGAAGATCAAAAAGCTAAATATATTCCCAATTTGATTTCTGGCAAATGGAAAGGATGTTACTGTTTAACTGAACCAGATGCAGGATCTGATGCTAATTCCGGCAAGACAAAAGCAGTTTATGATTCGAGCAAAAAAGCGTATGTGCTGAATGGCCAAAAAATGTGGATTACCAATGCGGGTATAGCGGATATATTTATTGTTTTTGCAAAAGTAGAAGATGATAAAGATCTATCTGCATTTGTGGTTGAAAAATCATTTGAAGGCTTAAGCTTAGGAGATGAGGAAGATAAGATGGGAATCAGAGCATCATCTACCAGACAGGTATTTTTAAATGATGTAGCTGTACCTGAAGATAATATGCTAGGGAAAAGAGGCGAAGGTTTTAAAATTGCATTGAATGTATTAAGCACAGGCAGAATAAAATTAGGTATTGGTGGAGTAGGGGTTTCAAAAAAGGCAATTCGTCATGCGGTTGAATACGCGAAGCAAAGAAAACAATTCGGAAAGTCTATTAGTGAATTTGGCGCTATTAAGCATAAGATTGCCCAGATGGTTACCAAAACCTATGCATTGGAAGCTGCAGCCTATAGAACTGGTGATTATATAGATCAGAAAGAAGCTGAATTAATATCAACTGGTGTTTCAAAAGAGCAAGCAAAACCTAAATCAGTTTCTGCTTTTGGAATTGAATGTGCTATCATTAAAGTATTCGGAACAGAAGTTCAAGATTTTGTAGTAGATGAAGGCCTACAGGTATATGGCGGAATGGGGTTTTCTGAAGAAGCCCCAATGGCTCGATTATACAGAGATGCCAGGATCAGTAGGATATTTGAGGGAACGAATGAAATTAACAGAATGCTCATAGTGGATATGCTGTTGAAAAAGGCAATGAAAGGCGAGCTTGATCTCATGAGTGCTGCCCAGGAGATACAGTCTGAATTAACTTCCGTACCTAGCTTTAGCTCAGATAATGAAACGGATGAATGGGCAAAAGCTTTTTCTACAATCCAAAACTTGAAGAAAGCTATTTTAGCAATTGCGGGTAGTGCTGCTCAGAAGTTGATGGTGAAATTGAAAGATGAGCAAGAAATATTAATGAATGTAGCTGATATGCTCATTCAATTATATGTTGTGGAGTCTTGCTGGTTAAGAAGTCAGAATAAAAAAGACTTATTAGGAGAAGAAGCAGCGCTGGTTGAACTAGAGATTTCAAAATTACAATTATACGATGCTGTAGAAGAAATAAAATCTGCTGGACAAAAAGCTATTTTGTCTTTTGCGGATGGTGATGACGCTAAGATGCTGCTTATGGCACTCAAAAGGTTTACCAAATTTAATACTTTCAACCTTAAAGAGTCAGGTAGAATGATAGCTGATAAAGTCATTGAAGAAGGTGAGTTTTGTTTCTAGTTGTGATGAAATGCGGAACTGGTGAAAGCCAGTTCTGCTATTTTATGAGTTATTTTTAAACCATTTTGTAAAATTTCTCTTGTATATTAAGCTATCAATCAAATAGGATTAAATTCTTTGATTAAAGATTTTTTAATTTTAATCCATTAGTAAATATGCAGAAAGAAGAAATTATTAGTCATTTCCAATCTAAAGTACCAGTAACCACTGATGACATCAACTGCTTTTTTGATCTAGTCGAATTCAAATCTGTTAAAAAGAATGAGCTTATAGTAAGGCAAGGGGATTCGTCTTTATATTTTATTTTAATAAAGTCGGGATGTCTCATGACTTATTTTAAAGATAAACATGATCATAAGCATGCTATACAGTTTGGCCAAGACATGTGGTGGACTGGTGATTTAGATGCTATTTTTAATAGCCATGAATCCAGTTATTCTGTAAAAGCGATAATGCCTTCTGAGGTGTATTTATTGAGTAAAGAAAATTTTGAGCAATTAATTCAAAAGTGCCCTGTTTTTGAAAAGTATTTTCGAATTCTATATCAAAATGCCTTGATAAGCCATCAAAAAAGAATTATTAGAAATATTTCCTATACCGCTGAAGAAAAGTATCTGGAGTTTGTGAAAATTCATCCTCGTTTAGAATTGATAGTTCCTCAAAAATACATTGCGTCCTATATGGGCATCACACCTGAGTTTTTAAGTAAGTTGAAACGCAAATTGGCTCAATCTTAAACTAAATTAAGATTTAAGTTCATATAGTAAACATTTGTTTGAAATACAGAACAACCTCTAACTTCTATGGTTAATTTCACCTAAACAAATTAAAATTTTACTACTATGAATCCGAACGAATATATCACGGGACTACACCACTTAACTGTAAGTGTTGGTAGCGCTCAAGAAGACATTGATTTCGTAACTCAGGTAATGGGGATGCGAATGATTAAGCAAACAGTATTATTTGATGGCTCAGCAAGTGTTTATCATTTATATTATGCAAATGCTGATGCTGAAGTAGGATCTGTTTGGACTACTTTCCCATTTAAAAAAGCAGGTGTTTACGGTAAAAAAGGTTCTGGTCAAATTGAAGTTTCTGGTTTTTCAGTTCACCCTGATGCCCTTCCTTTTTGGAAACAGCATTTAGACAAGCACAATGTAAAAAACTCTGGAATCTTAGAACGCTTTGGTCAAAAAATGATTCATTTTGAAGATCCATCTGGCGTTGGTATTGGTGTTTTCGGAGATGCCAACGACAACCGTAATGCGTGGTCAACAGATGAGATTTCTAAAGAGAATGGTATTAAAGGTATCCACAGTGCAGTACTATCTGTTAGAGAGGTAGAGATGATGGATAAATATTTAACCGAAACCTTAGGTTTCAATAAAGTAGGGCAGGAAGGTGATTATCACCGTTATCATATCAAAGACGGTGGAGCAAGAAGAGTAATTGAATTACACCATCAGCCAGATTTACCGCAAGGAAGCTGGACATTCGGTGTTGGAATTCCTCACCACATTGCTTTTGCTACTGCAAACGATGAGCAAAGTGCTGAATTAAAAGCATATATTGAAGGTACTGGTTATACGGATGTGACTGAAATTAAGGATAGAAATTATTTCCATTCTATCTATACTAGAACTCCAGGTGGTCAACTATTTGAATTTGCTACTTCTGATATAGGATTTGCAGTTGATGAGCCAGAAGATTTATTAGGTCATGAGTTACTTTTACCTCCATTCTTCGAAGATAGAAGAGAAGAATTGACTAAACCATTGGAGCCAATTCAAGTACCTCATTACTTAAGAGATAAATAATGAATTTCCATTTAGAAGAATCTCCAGTAAAATTAAATATCCCGAAGCAAGACGCTTCGGGATATGCTATTTTATGCCTTCATGGAAGAAATCAAACACCCGCTTTCATGCAAGATATTTTAAAGAAAATGGGTTGGGAAAATATACCTGTAATTTTACCCACAGCATCTGAAAAAGCCTGGTATCCTAAAGGCTTTATGGCCGATTTAAATGAAAATCTACCAGATCTTGATTATTCCTTAGAGACGGTTGAACATTACCATAAAGAATTAAATGATTTAGGATATTCAGATGAAAACATCATATTGATGGGCTTTTCTCAAGGAGCTTGTTTGATGGCTCAATATGCACTTTTACATCCTAATCGATATAAATCGATCATTATTTTTACAGGAGGTTATATAGGACAGGATGAAATAGATTGGAAATTCAAAGGAGATTTTGAAGAAACTCCGGTATATATTACTACTTCAGAAATAGATGAATGGGTACCTGTTTCAAGAACTAAAGAAACAGCAAATGAATTCAATAGACTAAATGCTAAGGTTGAATTGAAAATATTTGAAAAAAGACCTCATGAAGTTTCAGAAGAAGAAATTAAAGCTACTGCTAATTATTTATAAGCAGTAGCTTTTTTTTTATAAGCTATTTTTAAAAGGAGCTCCAGTACTCTTCTCTATACTTTCTACAGTTTCACCCGGCATTAATTCAATTAATTCAAATCCTTCATTTCCTATTCTAAAGACAGCCTTATCAGTAATAACAATATCAACTGCTTGCATAGCGGTTACTGGTAAATCACATTCTTTAACAAGCTTAGGACTTCCATCTTTATTAAGATGACTCATGGTAATGATTAATTTTTTAGCTCCAGATGCTAAATCCATGGCGCCACCAACTCCTAGTAAAGGTTTGCCTGGAACAGCCCAGTTAGCTAAGTTCCCTTTTTCATCCACTTCTAAGCCTCCCATTATTGCCACATCAACATGTTTTCCTCTAATCATCCCAAAAGAGGTGGAGGTGTCAAAATAGCTAGCACCCTTAATAGCAGTAACCGGAATTTTACCGGCATTTACAGGATTGACCATTGCTCCTGAACCATCAGAAGGCTCTGGACCTACACCCAACATTCCATTTTCGGTATGTAGCACAATTTCATCTTCAGCTTTAATAAGATCAGCCACAAGCGTAGGAATTCCGATTCCCAAATTCACTATATCTCCTTTGCTGATCTCTTTTAATGCTCTTCGCGCAATATTCATTCTGGTTTCACCTGCTTTTTTGCTTCCAACAGATGCCGAGGATCCTAAGTTTTCCTCTTTTAGCTTTGATTCAACCAAAAAGTCCACAAAGCAAGCCTGAGTATGAATATGATTAGGGTCAAGTTCACCTACTTCTACAATATCTTCTACTTCTGCAATTACCAAATCTGCAGCTGTTGCCATGGCAGGATTAAAATTCTGTTCTGTCATTCTATAAGTCAGATTCCCGGCTTTATCAGCTTTCCAAGCACGAATAAAAGCAACATTTCCTCTAATGGAATTCACAAATACTTGTTCCACTCCATTCAGGACTTTTGTTTCAAGCTCCTTTGCCAAAACAGTTCCAGCCGCGGTAGGAGTGAAAAATCCTCCGATACCCATTCCACCGGCCCTGATAGCTTCTCCTAATGTTCCCTGTGGCAACAATGCATAATCAACCTTACCATCTTGAGCCCATTTTACTGCATTGGGGTTACTTGTAAAATAAGAACCAATCATTTTTTTGAGCTGACCATTGGTAAGCAATCTATCTCCCCCTAAACCTGGTTCTCCTACATTATTACCAATATAGGTTAATTGCTTGGTATCCGTTTCTGCCAGAGCATGCAGTAAATTCACCGGTGCTCCTGTCATACCAAATCCACCACATAAAATGGTGTCATTTGATTTTACTTTTTTGGCTGCTTCTTGAGCAGTAATAATTGGAACATTTTTCATCTTATTTCCCTAAAATTTTTTCAAATGCATTTTTTAAATCACTTTCTGCATTTTGACTTACTTCCTTTGCTCTAAATGCTATGTGATAATCTGGCCTAATTAATAAACAGCCAGAATCTTTAATATCTCTGACTTCTGCCCATGCGCCATACAAATCAGTATAATCTCTGTCTGGGCCAATCTGAACAGTATTGATATTGATACCAAGAGATTTACTAAGCTCTTTGGCAGCTTCAATCCATTTTTCACCTCCAATACTTGTAAATAATGTGAATTCTCCTTTTCCTGATACATCTAAGGTAGAAACCTTATGCCCGTTCTTACCTAACCAAACATGGGGTAAATGTGCTCCCGGTCTTGTGGAGGCTTGGTAATACAATTCTTTATCTCTTTTAAATTCTTCTTCATGACTACCATCAGCTATGGTAGCATTTGAGTTATATCTTTGATTCATTTCTACGCCATGGCAGTTGAATTCATAGGATTTCAATGCAATAGCCTTTCTTAAATCTTCTCTTTGCTTTTCAGAAGTTGGATTATTATCCTTTAACTTCTCCATATTTGCCCTCATCTGTTCAGGTTTAATATCTTCACCCAAACCTAATGATTGGAATATCGGACCAAACTCTTCAATACTTTTATTCGCTCTATCTACTATTTGCTTTGCTATTGGCCCTCTTTCATCTTGATAACTTTCTAATAGCGATTCATTAGCCTCACCTTTGATTACTTTAGCAAGCTTCCAGCTAAGATTAAAAGCATCTTGTATTGAAGTGTTAGAACCTAAACCATTTGAAGGTGGGTGTCTGTGGATAGCATCACCCATGCAAAATACTCTTCCTTCAGATATTTTTTTGGCATAACAATGATTTACCGTCCAGGTTGAAGTTTGTGTTATTTCTATAGGAATACTATCATCGCCAACTAGCTTGAAAGCAATTTCTTTTGCTAAATCATCATTTACTTCTGGTGGACCATCGTTGATGTCATACCCCCATACTATTAGCCATTCGTTCCAAGGTCTTACCATTCTAACCAATCCCATTCCAATTCCGCCTACATTAGAACCCGGCTGAAGCACCCAGTATAAAACACTTGGACGATGAGCAACATATTTGCTTAAGTCCATTTTGAAAACAATATTCATGCTTCCACCAACTCCCATTTCACCCTCGTAAGGAAGACCTAAGTTTTCTGCTACTTTACTATTACCTCCATCAGCACCTACTAGATATTTAGCTCTTACTGTAAATTCTTCATCTGCTAGCCTATCTCTGCAAGTGACGGTAACTCCATTGTCATCTTGCACATGACTTAGATATTCTGTGTCGAATTTAAATTTTGAGCCTGTTCTTGCTGCAGCACCCACTATGATGGGTTCCGCTAAGTTTTGTGGTATATCACATATTTTGGTAGGACTGGCTAAAGTATAATCTGCCATTCTATTTGGGTGGTTTCCCCAAGAATATAATCTACCTAACTCCTCGCCAGCCAAACTAGTACAAAACACATTATTCCCCATTAATTCTTGTGGAACTGCTTTTTCAATTACCTCTTCTTCAATTCCAAGGTCTCGGAATACCTCCATAGTCCTTTGATTTGTAATATGGGCTCTAGGGGAATTGGCTAGCCAACCATATTTTGTAACCACCATATTTTTAATCCCATATTTACTTAAAAGAGCTGAAGTGGTAGATCCTGCTGGGCCGCTTCCCACAATAAGTACATCCGTTTCGTATCTAGCTTTTTCCATAGCGTTTTTTCTAAATGTTTATATAAAGAACATAAGTTTAATAATAAAACAAAAGTTTGAAATAATTGTTTATAAAAAAAATAGACGTCAAATGAGAAACTTAACTGAAGAAAACCTTACCGATATCGTATTGCAGAAGATCAATAGCGATGATCCTAGAAGTCAAGAAATCCTAACTAAATTGGTAAAGCACCTACATGCTTTTATCAAAGATTTAGAGCCTACAGAAGAAGAATGGTTTAAAGCAATAGACTTTTTAACTAGAACGGGTCAAAAATGTGATGATAAACGCCAAGAGTTTATTTTGTTATCTGATGTTTTAGGCGTGTCAATGCTAGTAGATGCTATCAATCACAGAACTCAGCAAGACGCCACTGAAACTACAGTAACAGGGCCATTTCATGCACCAGCCATGAATATGGAAATGGGAGATAATATTGCGAGAGGTAAAGAAGTAGAAACAGGTGAACCGGCTTTATTTAGAGGTAAAATTTTAGATCCAGAAGGAAAGCCATTGAAAGGGGCTACAATAGATGTTTGGCAATCTAATGATGATGGTTTTTATGATATTCAAGATAGTTCTCAACCTGAGATGAATTTAAGAGGGATTTTCACTACAGATGAATCAGGGGAATTTTGGTTTAAATCAATTAAGCCTTCTCCATACCCAGTTCCAACTGATGGTCCAGTAGGTGAAGTACTGAGAGCTTCAGGCAGACATCCAATGCGTCCTGCTCATATTCATTTCTGGATTGAAGCTGAGGGCTATCAAACTTTAATTACTCATATTTTTGTAGAAGGAGATGAATATTTAGATTCTGATGCTGTGTTTGGTGTAAAAGAGTCCTTAATTCTAGATTTTCCTTTAAATGAAAGTAAAGAGGATATGGATAAATACGGTTTTAAATCATCTTTCTACGATGTTGAATATGATTTTAAATTGGTGAAGAAATAAGTTAAGGTCAAAATACTTATTCAAGATGGTATAGCCAGTATTTTACCGTCAAGTTAATTCGGTCAATTTCACTTTAAATCTGCACATTTGTAAGATGGAATCTATCAAAAAATCTGATTTTGTTCAGTCTCTGGAAAAGGGATTAAACGTAATTGCATCATTTGATGCAGAGAATCAAAGCATGACCTTAACTGAAGTCGCTAAAAAAGTAGATTTAACGCGTGCTAATGCACGTAGAATTTTGTTAACCTTACAGTATTTAGGTTATGTTCAATGTGAAGACGGTAAAAAATTCAGTTTAAGTCCAAAAATTCTTACCCTTGGTTATTCTTATTTATCTGGCTTGCCATACCATGAAATTGCAAAGCCTTTTTTGAGGCAATTAGCAGATCAGGTAAATGAATCTTGTTCTATGTCGGTGCTTGACCAGAATGATATAGTATATGTGGCGAGAGTTCAAACTAATAGAATTATGACCCTAGCTTTAGGAATTGGAACCCGCTTGCCAGTTTATGCTACCTCAATGGGAAGAGTACTGTTATCAAGGCTGGAGGATGAGGATTTACTTCAATACCTTCACAGTCTAAAAATTGAAAAGTTAACAGAGAATACGATTACAGATCCTGATAAACTTTTTGAAAGAATCAAAGTAGTAAGAAATAGAGGTTGGGCAATTGCAGATCAGGAATTAGAAATTGGCGTGCGGTCGATAGCTTGTCCGATTAATGATAAAAGTGGAAAAACCATTGCCGCATTAAACATAAGTGGACATGCCAGCAGAGTAAGTAAAGACGAAATGCAGGAGAAGTTTTTACCACATTTGAAAAGTACAGTAGTTCAAATAGAAAACGCAATACATAAATTATAGATTATGAATTTTACGTATACATCATATCCTAATCAAGTTTATTTTGGAAAAGGTAAAACCGATGAATTACCTAATATCTTAAAAGATTACTCCAAAGTAATGGCGATGGGAGAGGAACGTTGGGAACCTCATATTAAGAAAGTAGCAAAAGAGATTGGTGAAGAAAACCTATATTATTTTCCAGAGATCATTCAGCATGTACCCCAGTCATTAGTGGATAAGGCGATGATTAAGCTAAAGGGAGAAAAACCAGATGTACTATTGGCCTTTGGGGGAGGTTCTGCTGTTGGGCTTGCTAAAGCTTTAGCCTTAGAAACTGATATTCCTATTATTGCAGTACCTACAACTTATTCCGGTTCAGAGCAAACTAATATTTGGGGCATTAGTACAGAGGAGGGCAAAACAACCGGAAAATCTATGAAAGTTATGCCGAAAGTAGTCGTGTATGATCCTGATCTGACATCCAGTTTACCCTTGAGTTTAGCTGTCACTAGTGGTATGAATGCTATGGCTCATTTAATGGAGGCTATTTACGCTCCAAATGGAAATCCTGTAACTCGTCATCATGCATTATTAGGAGTTGAATATATAAAAAAGGGATTAGAGATATTAGCAAAAGAAAAGCAACTAACGGAAGAAGCTAATACCGATATTCAATTTGGAGCTTATCTAGCCGGTAAGTGCTTATGTGAAGTGAGTATGTCATTACACCATAAAATGGCTCATGTTTTAGGGGGTAGCTTTAAATTAGAACATTCTTATGTTCATACAGTACTTCAGTCTTTTGTACTTAAATATCAGTGGGATTCCTTATCCGATGAAATTAAAACTGATTTTAGACAAGTATTGGGTCATAACCCAGCCCATAAATTACAAGAATTGTCAGGTAATGCAGGCGGACCAACAGATTTAAAAAGTATTGGGTTTAAAATTGATGATATCGAAAAAGCAGTAGAAACTGTTTTGGCGAAACCTTACGAAAATGTAGCGCCATTAGAGAAATCAAAATTAGTTGATATGCTGCACCATGCATATGAAGGGAGTCTTGAAGGCTAATTATTTTCCACTATAATTTTCTGATTTGAAGGTTTAGTTTGATAAAAACTAAACCTTCATCTTTTAAATTAGTTGTATATACATATATTGTTGTTGTATTAATTAATTTAGAATGTCAAATACATTACATTTATTTGAAAACACCATTTTTGAAGGTACAGCTGTAAATGAAGCAAAACATGCGATCATTATGACTCATGGCAGAGGAGATGATGCTTCCAAAATGCAGCAATTAGTAAAGAGCTTAAATTTAGCAGATCAAACTGCCATAGTTTACCCTATTGCTACTAATAACACATGGTATCCTACAGGCTTTATGAAGGATTGGGAAGAGAACCAACCATGGCTTGATTCCGCTCTTGAAAATTACGGTACTATAATCAAGTATTTAAATGAGCAAGGTATTGATACTGAAAATATTTTTCTTTTAGGTTTCTCGCAAGGTGCATGTTTAACATTGGAATATGCTACCCGAAACGCAGAAAAATATGCAGGTATAGCCATTCTTAGTGGAGGGTTAATCGGTCCACAAATTCAAATGAATCATTATAAAGGTGATTTTAAGGGTACGGAAGTTTTGATAGGATGTAGCGATATAGATCATCATATTCCGGAATCAAGACTTCACGAATCAGATGAGGTGCTAAGCTCTATGGGTGCTAATGTTGATAAAAGAATATACCCAGGAATGGATCATATCATAAATGATGATGAAATTAAGAAAGTAAATGAAATGTTGGCATCATTAAAATAAATCAGAATGAACTTTAAAGGAATAATAAAAGGATTACATCATATTACCGCTACGGTTAATGATGCTCAAGAAGATTACGATTTTTATACAAAATTATTGGGTCAAAGATTAGTGAAGGAAACTGTAAACTTTGATAATGAGAAGGTTTACCATTTTTATTATGGTAATGAAATCGGTTCACCTTCTACTATTTTTACAACTTTTCCTTATAAAGATCAGGGCGTAAGAGATGGAATTATTGGATCAGGACAAGTATTTGAAACCGTTTTTTCTGCACCTGCTAATAGTTTACAATATTGGGAAGATAGGTTAAAGAAACATAATGTAGACGTTTCAAAGGCCAATTTATTCGGAAAAAAGAAATTAACCTTTAAAGACCCATCAGGATTGAATTTAGCAATTATTGAAGATGGAGAAGATGAAAGAAGCCCCGTTTGGAAATCGGATGAAGTACCTACTGGCCAAAATATTATAGGAATTCATCATGTTGTATTAGCTATTGAGAATGTAGAGGAGACTTTAAAGTTTTTAGAAGTATTTGGATATGAATCTACCCAAAAGGAAGGTGATTTTACTTTGTTGAATTCTTCAATTGGAGGTGCCGGTAATTCTTTGGTTGTTATGGATGCTAAAGGCTTACCAGAAGGTAAAAATGGTTTAGGAACTGTGCATCATGTGGCTCATAGAGTAGAGAGTATTGATGAATCGCTCAAAATCAAAGATTATCTTGAAAATGAACTTAACTTAAAAGTTACTGAAGTAAAAGACAGAAAATATTTCCAATCTATTTATTTCAGAATACCAGGAGGAGTATTATTCGAAATTGCTACCGAAGGACCTGGTTTTATGGTGGATGAATCGAATAAGGAATTAGGAAGCTCACTAAAATTACCAGACTGGCAGGAGGAAAGAAGAGCAGAGATTGAAGCAGGTTTACTGGATTATGAAAGATAATATAGCAAGACTTGCAGCTATTAAGAACAATGCCATTGCATTTTATGAAATGGCATTTACAGGAAAACCAGCAAAAGCTGTAGAATTATACGTGGGGGATCAATATATTCAACATAATCCTTTGGTAGAAAATGGTACTGATGGGTTTATTAGATATTTTGAAAAAATGCAAGTGAAGTTTCCTAATAAACAAATTGATTTTGCTAGAGCCGTAGCGGAAGATGATTTGGTGGCACTTCACACCCATCAAGTTTGGGCTGGAGATGGAGAATATATTACTATGGACTTTTTCAGATTTGATGAAAAAGAGAAAATAGTTGAACACTGGGATAGTATTCAAAAGATACCATCAGAGTCAGCCAATCCTAATACCATGTATTGATTTAAAATCCTCAGATTACAATCAGATGCAAAAATCAAATTTAATATTAATGATGTTGGTGTTTTTAGCGGGCGCTATTTTACCTATACAGGCTGGTTTTAATATACAAATAGGTAAAGCAGTACAACAGCCTGTTTTTGCAGCATTTGCTTCCTTTTTAATAGGGACAACAGCTTTATTTTTATATTTATTAGCCGTTCGTTTTAATTTCTCGAGCATTAGTGCTACTCAAACCGTTTCTCCATTATTTTGGACAGCAGGGATTTTAGGAGCTTTCTATGTGGCTTCCGTAATTATTATTGCACCACGCCTAGGGACAGCCCTAACATTCTCATTAATAGTTGGAGGTCAAATGATTATATCATTAATTTTAGACCACTTTGGCTTATTAGGTTTTTCAATAAAAGAAATTAATTGGCAAAGAATACTTGGCGTTATATTCCTGGTTTTAGGCGTTTTATTAATTAGAAAGTATTAAGCTATTCCGTTAGATTAAAAGTTGAAATGTAGAAATTTGGATCAACCATAATATCTGTGTTTTCAGGGAGATTTTCTAATGTTTCATAGCTTTTGGAATTAGGAACCAGCCATTCTTCTTCTCCATTGATAAAAATGCGAAGAGGCATTTTAAAATCTTCAACTGTATTTTCCCATTTATAAAGGAGCTTGTTGTCCAGTATTCTGTAGGTAAAAGTAGGAATTAGTGTAGTTCTTAAATATTGGTCAAATACAAAGCTCAAAGTATCGCCATAAGCCTTTTCGATATAGTCTTCAATTTGCTGTGTGCTTACCGTTTGATGGTAGAATACCTCATTTAAACCTCTTAATGTATTACGCCATTTCTTATCGTCATCAAACAATTGGCGGATGGTATGAAGCATATTGGCTCCTTTATAATACATATCTCCAGAACCTTCATGAGACACACCATATTGCCCTATTATGGGTCTATCATTAGATATGGAAGATCTTACCCCTTGCACATAAGCATTGGCAGCTAATGAATCGAAATGATAGTCTAAAAATAAATTTTCTGAATAATGGGTAAACCCTTCATGAATCCACATATCCGCTACATCATTATGGGTTATGTTATTAGCAAACCACTCATGTCCCGATTCATGAATGATAATAAAATCAAATTTTAATCCCCAGCCCGTTTGGCTTAAATCTCTTCCTCTGTAGCCATTTTTAAATTCATTCCCATAGGTTACTGAACTCTGATGCTCCATTCCTAAATAAGGAGCTTCAACTAGTTTGTAGCTATCTTCATAAAAGGGATAAGGCCCGAACCAATATTCAAAGGCCTCAAGCATTCGAGGCACCTCTTTAAACTGCTTTTTGGCTTTTGCCAGATTATAGCTTAATACCCAGTAGCTGCAGTCCAAAACACCTTTTTCGCCATTGTACTCTTCTTCAAAATTTACATAATCACCAATATTTAAATTTACCCCATAGTTATTGATAGGATTATTCACAAACCAATGGTAAGTTCTACTATTACCTAAATCTTCAACTTCTCTCAGACGACCATTTGAAACATCTATTAAAGGTTTTGGAACATTTACACTAATCAGCATGCTATCGGGTTCATCATAGGGATGCTCTTTGCATGGCCACCAAATACTAGCACCTATTCCTTGATTTGAGGTAGCAATAAAATGTTGATTATTTTTATCCTTTTTCCAGGAAAATCCGCCATCCCAAGGTGCATTTTTTGCTTTCCTTGGTTTACCTGAAAAATATACAACTAAATCTTGATAGCTATCTTTTGGTTGTGGGTCATGTAATTCAATAAAATGAGCTGCTCCTGTTGATTGATAAGCTAGTTTTTTCCCATTTTGAACCACGCTGTCTATCTGCATTGGAGCTTGTAAATCAATTTGCATCACGTCATGAGATTTTAGAACTCTGTATCGAATTAAATTTGACCCTTTTATTTTTTTTTGATCAGGATGTACTTTTGTGCTTAAATGATAATAATTTAAATCCCACCATAGTCTTTCTTCAGTTAAACCTCCCTTTAAGCTATCTGCTTTTGTGAATACTTTTTGGGCTGATGTTGTAAAATAAATTGTAGAATAAATCAGTATGGTAAGTAGTATGTTTTTGATGTTCATCATAAACTAGGTGATTGAAATTCAATTAATTAATTAGTAAGTCATGCAAAATCCATCACTAATAGTTACTATATTTAGTATGCAAATACCTAAATGTAGGTATTTCGATGAAATTTTTTCAAATTTCTTGTGATTTCCTCATCTTGCGCATGTATGAAAAACTCCATTTTTGTAATTCTATTAATCTTTGGCTTTTCTGCTATTATCTCAACGCAAAGCTATGCCCAAAGCTCATGGGAAGATTCATTTTCTGCACTACAGCAAGCTCAAAATGAGAATAAGCTTGAATTGGCTAATTCTTTATTAGAAAAGGCACTCCAACAAGCTAAAAAAACCTATGGTGAGGTACACCAAGCCTATGTGCTCACATTACACTTAGGGGTGAAATTGTCTTTTCAAACTCAGGATTATGAATATGGATTAGAGTTGGCTAGAAGAGAATTAGAGTTGATGAATGAAGTTACCTTTGATCAACAAACACAATTTTATATTCAGCTTCTTAATTTTTTAGCTCAACTTAATATTCAACTCGGAAATACTGACGAAGCAATTCAATTCTCAAAGGATTATATGGAATTGCTAAATAAGGAAGATCCGAGTTCTCTTAATCAAGCTTTAGCAACTTATGATTATGCTTCACTACTATATCAAAATCAAGATGATAAAGCATTAGAGTATTTTCAAAAAGCCTTACCTGAACTTGTTCAATTTACAGCTCAAGCCGGAACGCAATATTTGAATGCCCTTTATTATGTTGCTTCATTATTACAAGAAAAGGGTCAGTTAGATCAAGCCGCTAATTACTATGATAAGGTAATCGGGATCACTCAGGATAATAACTTGCAAAACTCTGATCTCTGGAAAATCTCAGCCTACCAAAGAGCTTTAATTTATCAAGAAAGTAGTCAGAATGATAGAGCAATATCATTTTATGATATATTGATTACCCAATTAGAAAAGGATGGAGAAACTGAAAAAGATTTATATGTCAGTGCAAAGAATAATCTAGGAGTTTTATATCAAAAAACTGGACAAACTAAAAAAGGAGAATCCTTACTGGCTTTAAGTGGTGATGATTTACAGAGTCAATTAAATAGTGCCGCTATTGCTTATAATAATGGTGATTATGAAACTGCATTAAACCTTTATACCATTGCTAATGACTCACTGGAGATACAGACAATAGAGGACAGTCTTCAATCCGTAAAAATATTAGCTCAAAAAGCCTTGGTATTTAAATCTATGGGTCAATTAGATTCTGCTTTAAATTTACTGCTAGCTTTAGAGGCTGACATACTTAAAAATATAGCTGGAAGGCAGGAGGAGAAAGCGCTAGCTTATAAAAATACTGGAGATCTTTATCTTGAATTAGCTGATTTTGATTCAGCTGAATTATATCTGAATAAGGCTCTTGCTCAATTTGAAGGCAATGATAAATTCAAAACAGAAATCCAGATACAAACTAGAAATAGCTTAGGGGTTTTAGAGCAGAATAGAACCAATATTGAAAAAGCTGCTTCGTACTTTACTCAAAATTTGAAGCAAATTGAAGAAACCCTGGGTAAGCAAACGGTAGAATATGCCAATACCTTAAATAACTTAGGTTCTTTAAGATTGGAAGATAGTGAATACGATTTAGCAGCTTCATATTTTGAAGATGCTGGAAAGATCTTCAGGTCTATTTTTGAGGAGGAACATGAAAACATAGCGAGAACCTACGAAAATTTAGGAGCTGTTGCTCAAAGTAGATCTCTATACAGAGTAGCAGATTCTTTATATCAATTAGCTGAAAAAACTTATACAGCAAGTTTGGGAAGTGAGCATCCCGCATTATTGAATGTGAATTCAAAATTAGCTTTAGTGAAATTGGCTGAAGCTGATTATCCAAAAGCAGAGCGCTACTTTAGGCAGTCCTTAGATTTATCAAAGCTAATTTTTGGAGAGCAAAGTGCTGCTTATGCTGATGCCTTATCGGGTATGGGTTTATATTATCAAAGCACAGGGAATTTAAGGGAGGCAAAAAATAATCTTCAAAAGGCCATCGAAATTTATATCAAAAAACTTGGTAAGCTTCATCCATCTTATGTTACCTCTATAGAAAATCTATCTTCTATTTATCAAAGTGAGGGTAATGTTAAAGAAGCCCTTCCCTTGCTGAATGAGGCTCTAGAGATGGATTCGATAATCTACGGAGTCAACCATCCTAAATATGCTACTACCTTACACAATTTAGCCTCCTTATATTTGAGCAATGAAGATTTTAATAAGGCAGAAGACTTCTATGAAAAATCATTAGTAATTGATGAAAAAGTATATGGTAAAGAAAATCCTGTTTATGCTAGTACTCAATATAATCTTGCTGTTTTATACCAAAAGCAGGATCAATTTGATAAAGCAGATTCTTTATTTGCTAGAGTTACAGATTTAAGAAAAGAAGTATTAGGAGATAATCATCCAGACTATATCTTTACCCTATATGGTTGGGGTATTTTAAAGCAAGTAGAAAATGATATAGACTCAGCCTATAATTTATTTTCAACTGCTGTTGATAGCTACTTATTTCTTTTCAAAGAATATTTTCCTTCCATGAGTGAAAGTGAAAAATCTGCCTTTTACCATAAGGTAAATCCAGTTTTTGAAGCATATAAAGATTTTGCACTTGAAAACTACACTAAAATCCCTAAGCTGAAAGAAGATTTATTTGACCTGCAATTGTCTACCAAAGCAATGTTATTGAATGCTTCGGCTAAGATGAGAAATAAGATCTTAAATAGTGGAGATGAGGAGCTGATTTCATTATTCAAACAATGGCAATCTAAGAAAGAAAAAGCAATCCAATATTACTCTTACACAAAAGATGAATTAGATGAACAAAATATTGATTTAGATGAATTGGAGGTTTCCATTAATAATATGGAAAAAGAATTGAGTTTGAAGTCTAATTTATTCAATGCAGGTTTTGGATCGGATAGTATAAACTGGCAAAAATTGAAAGCGAGCTTAGCACCAAATACTGGTGTGGTCGAGCTCGTAAGAGTTAAGAAGAGTTTAAGAAATGATTCCATTATATATGCAGGTTTGATTTTGACTTCCGATATGACGGAACCTGAAATTGCAATTCTACAGGAGGGCAGAAGAATTGAACAAAAATATTTTAATGCCTATCAGAATTTGATCAAGTTTAAATTGATGGATAAAATATCCTATGAAAATCTTTGGGAATGGGTAGACGAAAAAATTCCTGAGAATTTAGATAAGTTATTTATCAGTCCTGATGGAATTTATAATAAGATTAATATCAATACACTTTACAGCGAGAACTTAGATCAATATCTTCTTGAAAAAGAGAATATCAGAATTATTACAAGTTCTCGAGATTTGATAAAGCAAAATGAAATCCCAATACCTAAAACTGATCTAGCAATTGATTCTGCTGGTGTAAATTCAGATTCAGTGATGATTGCTGATGATTTAGATTTAAGAAGTAATAGACCAAGTTTAGTGCTAATTGGATCACCTGATTTTTCTTTGGGAAGATCAGAAGACGAGATGAATTTAACAGCCGAAAGGGTAGGTTTAATGAGAAATTTCAGTGGTGGTATTCCAAGACTCCCAGGTACCAAAAAAGAAATTAATGCCATTGATTCTATGACAAGGTCAAGCAATTGGCAAGTGAGGAAATATTTAGAAAAAGATGCAAATGAAATTTTGATAGATAGCATCTCAGCTCCTAATATATTGCATATTGCTACCCATGGCTTCTTCAAGACTTATGATGCTGATAAAAAGATATCAGGAGTAGAAAATCAAGGCAAAGAAGAAAATCCATTATTAAGATCTGGTATATTGCTTTCAGGTGCTTCAATCGGTCTTGCTGGGGGCTTACCTTATGAAAATAGTTTTGAAGACGGACTTCTTACCGCTTATGAAACTATGAATCTTAACCTTGATGATACCGAATTAGTAGTGTTATCTGCTTGTGAAACAGGTTTAGGAGATGTAAAAAATGGAGAAGGAGTTTATGGACTTCAACGTGCATTTTTGGTAGCAGGAGCAGACAATCTAATCATGAGTTTATGGACTGTCAATGATTATACCACTCAACTTTTAATGACTGAATTTTACAAACATTGGACAGAAGGGGATGATAAATTTTCAGCCTTCAGGAAAGCACAAATGAAAATTAAGGAACAATTTCCACAACCCTATTATTGGGCAGCATTTACTATAATTGGAGAATAAGTATTTCTATGAACTATTATAATAAAATTTTTTTAATAATCGCATTGGTGTTTAGCGCATCTATTGCTTATTCACAATCCAAAAAGGATTCGATAGAACAAGTATTAGATTCAATATATCCTAAGACTATTGTAGCTGAAATCAGCTCCGATGAGTTTACAGAATATGCACCTAGTATTAGTGCGAACGGTCGGATTATGATATTCGAGTCTAATCAAAACGGACTCTGGAATCTTTATTTAACCAGATTTGAAGAGGGTAAATGGATTGATGAAGTTCCCATTGATAGTGTTAATATGGCTGCGGACTCAAATGATGTAATTAGTGGTCCTAACTTTAGCTACGATGGAAATAGAATATATTTTCATGCTTCATTTGATGGAGGTTTTGGAGCGGAAGATATTTATTTTTCTGAAAGGGTAGGTGACAATTGGACTGAGCCAGAAAATATGGGGCCTGAAATAAATTCTTCAAGCTTTGATGGTTTTCCAACTATTTCAACAGATGGAAAAACACTTTATTTCACTCGAAATAGTAAAAACATCCCAGAAGGCATAAATGAATTTTGCTATGAGATTTATGCTTCTCAAAAAACTGATTCTGGTTGGTCTGAACCAGAAGTTTTACCGTATCCTGTCAATTTAGGATGCGAAAAAGCTCCTAAAATCATGGCAGATAACAGAACTTTAATATTTGCTTCATTAAGGGAAGGTGGTATTGGAGGCTTTGATTTGTATCAGACCAGACTCAATGAAGATGGGGATTGGATTAAGCCAGTACCTCTGGAATATGTAAATACCACGGATGATGATTTATTTTCTTCCATCTCTGCTTCTGGAGATTTAATGTACTTCTCAAAGCGTAATGATATATATAGTGTTGAAATTCCTCAGGAATTTAGACAGTTTCAAAATGTCACCCTTCAAGGTGTTATTCGAGATGCTGACAGTAAAGAGGGTTTATCAGCATCAATCAGGATTACAGATGCCAATACATCTGAAATCATTACCAGTTTTGATAATAACCCATCAGATGGTTTTTATTCTATTGTATTATCTGCTGGAAGAGCCTATAATTTAGAAGTAAGGAAAGAGGACTACAGCAGCGCTCTTTATTATTATGATTTGAGAGATATAGAGAGTTATCAGGAATATGAGCAGAATATTGATTTATTCACTACTGCCCACCTTAATGTGAATATTTATGATATTGAGTTGTATGATCCCTTAAAGTCTACTATCACAGTTAAAAATACATCCGGTCGAACGGTAGATATTGTAGAATCAGATGGTCAAAACTGGAAAACTAGAGTAGACCTACCTATTGGTAATGCCTATACTGTGGAAGTAGAAAGTGAAAATTTTAAATCTAAAAGTTTTTCAATTGACTTGACGGGTTTGATTTTATACCGTGTTTATGAAGAGGATATTGAGTTAATCCCTGAGAAAATTGGAGTTCCTATTAATGTAAATGATTTATTGAGTGGAGGGTCTGTTTCATCTTCTACCTTGATAATTCGCAATAAGACAAGAAATGAAGAGATTGTGATTTCTGGAAATCAAACCATTAATTTGAGGGTGGGAGACCGTTATATGGTGGAGGCTTCAAGTGATAGAGGTTATGCCTTTAACTCTACTGAAATTGAGATTTCGAATCAAGGTAAATTGCAAACCATTGATGAAAGCACTGGTGAGATTAAAGAAGATAGTAAAGGAGTTGAATTAAAACTGCAACCTTTAGCTAAGGATGCTAACCTGACCTTAAAGGATATCTATTTTGAATCAAATTCATCAGATTTATTTGAAAGTAGTTTTGAAGAGCTAGATAGGGTTATAAAACTGATGAAATCTTATCCCACAATGAAAATTGAGATTGCTGCACACACCGATGATATTGGGGCGGCTGCTTATAATGTACGACTATCTAAACAACGGGCCAATAGTGTAATCAGTTATATCACGAGTAATGGCATTGAGGAAGATAGATTAATTTCACAGGGTTACGGAGAATCCAAGCCTGTGGTGCCTAACGATTCTGAGGAAAATAGAGCCAAGAATCGAAGAGTAGAATTAAAAATATTAGACATTCAATTGGCGCAAAATGATTAAGAACATGAAGAAGTTACTATTTATCATATCGTTATTCATCTTACTGCCTAAAATAAATTATGCTCAATTAGAGCTTGATTATGATGATGATATCAATCCTTATTTCTTAGGAGATAGCATAGATTTGGTATTTCCACTTTTATATGATTTTTTCAAAACTAATAATGAACATCCTGCAACTAATATTCAGTTAGCTTTAATATTTCAAGAACGCTACAAAAATGCTCATCCTATTTCGGATTATGAATCAGCTATTGCTAATGCAGAAAGAGCCAAACTATTATTTGGTCGATCTAGAGATTTGATTGATGATAGAGAAGTGAGAAGAAATGAATGGTATTATCCAAACTTTACTAATGAATTCAAAAGAAATGGGAAACCAGTGTTAGAATTTGAGGCGGTTCAATCTGTTTTTGAGCAAGGCTATAAAGAAGCTGATTCATTCTTAGTGCATATGCCACCTATTTATGATAATTTCATGAAGATGGTAGAGCAATATGATTTGGCAGCGAAAAACTTTGTCCGAATAAACGGGGACTACAATTCACTCAAGGATATTTATCTCCTTTTTGATGAAGATCTAAAAGCTCGATTTGATTTGGTGAAAAACAGTTATGATTCAACGCTGTACTATTTCAAAGCCTATAAAGATGCAGCTAGCAAATATCCTCCCTTTGAACTCGATCAGCAGTTGTCATTTAATCAAATTAAAACATACCGTTTAGACGGATTGGTGATCCAAACAGACTTTTTGGTGAACAATATTAAATTGTGGGATTATACTTCTTGGGTGAATGAGGTAAAAAATGTAATTGATACTGAGATTGATCAATTGAGAAAAGATATTACTCAAATTGAAGATAAGCTTGATGATAGTTTTGATCAGATGGAAAATTGGCAGCCAAATGATTCAATTGATATCGATCCTATAGAAAGGAAATCAATTTACAGGATTAGAAAGTATGATTTGAATTCACCAGTGGCTAATCTTTTCCAATATAAAGATGATAAGCTGGATTTGATTAATGAACAAAAGAGTTTAGCAGTCTACGATACTGCTGAAGAGATATCTTTGCAAGTTAAATTATACACCATAAATCGAGTTTTTCAGCAGACTATCCAATTGGAAAATGCTTTAGAAAGTTACAATGAGCAAATTGCCTTGAGTGATCTTAATAAAAACAAAGACTTCTACCAACAATATTATGGAGGAGTTGAGGGGTTTAAAGAATATTTTAAATCTGAATCTGGTGAATTATTAAAGATAAGGGGAGAAACTGCTAATAGATTGAAAACTCAAATTGTGGAGCAGTTTGAAAAACCCTTTGCTCAGGAAATCCCAACCTTTAGAAGGCTGAAATTTGAATGGCAAAATCCAGAAAATGAATATGATTCACTTCCTAAAAATATAGCGTATATCAATCACTCAGTTACTAATGTAAACGAGCTGGAATATTTTGGAGGATATTATTTTAATCAGGATAGTGTTCCTCAAGCATTTTATGCTGCTAAAAATGATACAAAAGTTAGATGGTATAATGCTGTTCCTTCATTATATCAATCCAATAAAGCCTGGCAGCAAATTAATGATATTTCAGTTGCAGGTGGAGGTGATTTAAATTTCTTATTGTATGAAAGTCATGTTGATTCATTAGATTTCATTAACCACATAGTGGTGGCAGATGAAAACGGAAAAATAAAAAATGACATAGAAATTGATACTCAAGAAAAGCCTCTTGAATTAACTGCTTTAAGAAATAGTAATCTTCAGTTAGCCTTATATCAAGGAGATGGGTTAGGAGATGCTATATGGCCGAATTTCCTAACTGTGGTGAAATTTAATCCTGATAGTACAGATTATGTTATAAAAGAAATTGACATCAATGGAAAATATGAAGGGATATTTCAAACGGAGGAAGGAATTATATTGGTATCCTCATCAGAGGATAAAATGAATATTCATGCTACACTTTTTGATGTGGATTTTAATTCGCTAAAGAAGCAATCCTATTCTTTCAAAGAGGACTTTGAAATCCATTATCATTACCAATTGAGTGATGAAAGTTTACATTTAATGAGTAGGCAAGGAGAGAAGGGGCACTTCGTTTTGAATGATATTTTAGAGTTACGATATTCTGATGTTGAATTAGAATCTACAGATGGTATATAAAATAGAAAAGGCTGGATTTCCAGCCTTTTTTATTTGAAATATATTCTACAATAATTTATACCCTACACTCAGCATAATTTGATTTACTTTCACATTACCATCAGCACCTAGTGTGGCTTGATTAGATAAGTTACCTTCATATCTTAGATCAACAATAAGTTTTGAAATATCTAGACCGACCCCTGCTTGATAGGCAAATACCGCTGATTTATAATCTTCTACAGCTGCGTCTTCAAAATCTTCCAAATCATCGAGATTAAAACTTGCAACTGGACCAGCATTAATTCTCACGGGTCCAAATTTCCAACCAAATAAAACAGGCATATCTATTTTGTTTTGGTTGAAATTTATTCCTTCTCCTACCGGGAGAAATGGTTGACGATATTCACCACGAACTGAATTAAAATAAATTTCTGGTTGGATGTAAAAGCCTGTAATTTTAATTCTAGCAAAAACACCAGCGTGATAACTGTATCTTGCTTCTCCTGCTGTATAATCATCTACATTTTTTTCAATACTCAGGGTCGTGTTACTTAATCCAACTTTAGGACCTATTGTAAAAATTTGTGCATTTGATACTGTAATTCCAGTAAAAAATAGAGCGAATAAAAGTAAAATCTTTTTCATGTTTTATTATCATTTGAGTTTCTAAGTACAATAACGTTAATCAGTATAAATGTTATATTTGCATCGATTAAATCTTATATATAAAGGATGAAGGTAGAGGATGTTTTAGAGAGCCAATTGCAAAAAAGAAAGCAAAATGGGAGTTTTAGAACCTTGAAAATTGCTGATCCCAAACAAATAGATTTTAGTTCGAATGATTATCTAGGCTTAGCTCAGGTTTCAGAAATACATCAACCTATAGAAGAGTTTGTAGAAAATGGAGCTTCAGGTTCAAGACTATTAAATGGCAATAAGCAATATCACGAGGATTTAGAATCTTTTTTAGCTGAATTTTTCAAAGGTGAATCATCATTAATTTTTAATTCTGGATATGTAGCTAATCTTGGCGTATTATCTTCAATTCCGCAAAAAGGGGATGTAGTACTGATAGATGAGTTATCACATGTTTGCATTAAGGAGGGAGTGAGATTAAGTAGAGCTCAGCATTTCAGCTTTAAGCATAATGATTTAAGTGATCTAGAACAGAAACTCAATAAATTCCATAAGCAAGGGGGGAATATATTTATTGTAGTTGAATCAGTTTATTCAATGGATGGAGATGAATCCCCATTGTTAGAAATAGTTGAATTAGCTAATCGCTATGATGCCTATATTATAGTAGATGAGGCACATTCTACGGCATTGCATGGTGACTCTGGTTTTGGATATTGTTGTCAATTAGGTATTCAAGATAAAATATTTGCAAGGATTTATACTTTTGGTAAAGCAGTTGGAGCTCATGGTGCTGCAGTTGTGGGTAGTAAAATCTTAAGAGAGTATTTAATTAATTATAGCAGACAATTTATTTATACTACGGCCTTACCTTATTCTAACGTCAAAACGATTGAGGCCGCCTTAAATTATAGGCAGAATCATCCTGAGTTATGGGATAAACTTCAGAAAAATATTAGTTTATACCATGAAATTCTGAATCAAGATATTTCGAAACTCAATAGTAATCACCCAATACAAGGCGTAATTTTTAAAAACAATAATGATGCTATTCAATTTTCTAATTATTTAAATGAAAATGGTTTTAATGTACGCCCAATTTTAAGCCCTACTGTGGTAAAAGGAAAAGAAAGAGTTCGGATTTGTTTACATGCTTTCAATTCCGAAGATGAAGTAAGAAATTTGTGTCACCATATCAATCAATATTTTAAATGAACTATTTTATTACCGCCATTGGAACTGACAGTGGTAAAACATTATTTAGCACCATTCTTTGTGAAGCACTGGAAGCAGATTATTGGAAGCCAATTCAAGCGGGTTTTCCTAGGGATACTGATTTTGTGGCAGCTCACTTATCAAATTTAGTTACAGATTTAATTCCTGAAAAATATGTATTGAATACTCCAGCCTCACCACACTATGCAGCAGAAATAGATAATGTAGAATTAAGAGCTGAAGATTTTGATCTACCCAAAACGAACAATCCGAATTTAGTGGTAGAGGGAGCCGGAGGTGCACTGGTACCGATCAATAATTCTGAGTTTGTAATTGACTTACCCAAGCAATGGGATATGCCTGTGATTTTAGTGGCTAATTTATATTTAGGAAGTATAAATCATACCTTGCTCACTGTAAGCGAACTAAAAAGACGAAATATTAAAGTAAAAGGTATCGTATTTAATGGCCCTTCTAATCCTTCAAGTGAAAGAATTATTTTGCATCATAGCGGGTATCAATGTCTTTTAAGGATTAAACAAGAGAAAGAAATAAATAAGGAGGTAGTAAGAAAGTATGCAAGTGAATTAAAAAACAATTTATGAATTGGTTAGAGAGAGATCAAAATAGTATCTGGCATCCATTTACACAGCTTTTAAATGGCTTTGAACATATAATGGTAGAGAAGGCAGAGGGAATGTATTTGCATACTCCAGACGGCCGGAAAATAATGGATGCTATTTCTAGTTGGTGGGTTAATTTGCATGGACATAGCCATCCTAAAATAGCCGAAGCAGTGGCTAAACAGGCTAGTAACTTAGAGCATGTTATTTTCGCGGGTTTCACGCATAGCCCGGCCATAGAACTGGCTGAAAAATTATTATCTATTTTACCCAAAAACCAATCTAAGATATTCTATTCTGATAACGGAAGTACTGCCAATGAGGTAGCCTTGAAAATGGCTTTTCAATATTGGTATAATAAAGGTGAAAAGAAACGTAAAAAAGTAATTGCATTTGAGGGTGCTTATCATGGTGATACATTTGGCGCCATGTCAGTAGGAGATAGAGGGCCTTTTTCAGCTCCTTTTTCACCTTATTTATTTGAAGTGGAGTTCTTACCTATGCCTACTGAAGAAAATCATACAGAGCTGCTTAATAAGTTTGAAAAAATATTGCATTTAGGAGAAGTAGCAGCATTCATTTTTGAGCCATTGGTTTTGGGATCAGCAGGAATGAAAATGTATGATGCTTCATTTTTAGATCAACTGATAGAAATGGCACAAAAAGTAGATGTCATTTGTATTGCAGATGAGGTTTTTACTGGTTTTGGTAGAACAGGTAAAAACTTCGCATCTGATTACTTAAATCATAAACCTGATATTCTTTGCTTGTCAAAAGGTTTAACAGGTGGCACCATGGCATTAGGGGTAACTTCATGTACTGAAGCAATAATGGAAGCTTATAAGAGCACAGATATCATGAAAACATTTTTTCATGGACACAGCTTTACTGCAAATCCTATTGCATGTGCTGCTTCTATTGCGAGTTTTGATTTGTTAGTGAATGAAGATACTCAAAGCAAAATTCAAGAAATAGGGGAGTGGCAGACTGAATTTTACCATAAGATTTCTCAGCATCCTAAAGTTCAGAATGCGCGAGTATTGGGGACGATCTTTGCAATGGAGTTAAAGACAGAGTCAGATACATCCTATGTGAATGAGGTGCGTCATAAGCTTTATCCATTTTTTTTAGAAAGAGATATATTATTGAGACCCCTAGGGAATGTATTATACATTTTACCACCTTACATAATCAAAAAAGAAGAAATTGAAAAGGTTTATAATGCTGTAGAGGAAATGTTAGAAACCTTATAATTAGGTTTTATATAATTTGACTTGATAAAATTAAGAATTGGCACAAACAAAAAAAGCTACCAAAAAGGTAGCTTTTTTATTGTAGCCCGTAGGGGAATCGAACCCCTGTTTCCAGGATGAAAACCTGACGTCCTAACCCCTAGACGAACGGGCCATAGTTATTTGATTCTACTATGAAAAGAATTAAATTTTTTCTGAAATTTTGCTAAATGTTTTACTTTTTAAAACATTATAAATGTAGCCCGTAGGGGAATCGAACCCCTGTTTCCAGGATGAAAACCTGACGTCCTAACCCCTAGACGAACGGGCCATTTGTAAATGGAGATGCAAATATAGAAGCTGCATTTTTAATTACAAACCATAGCTCAAAAAAAATATAAAAATATTTTCTGAGCTAAACCTTTGAGCTTCTAATTTGATAATACTAACAACTAGGTTTATATTTGTTTTAAATTTATTGTAACTAAATAATTATATCAACATGTCAAACGTAAAAGTTGGAATTAACGGTTTTGGGCGTATTGGAAGATTAACTTTCAGAGCTCTACTGCAAAAAAATAATGTTGAAGTAGTAGCGATCAACGATCTTACAGATACTAAAACTTTAGCTCATTTATTGAAATATGATTCTGTTCATGGAAAATTCCCTGGTGAAGTTTCTTATGATGCCAACTCATTAATCGTAAATGGTAAATCTATCCAAGTTTCTGCAGAGAGAGATCCTGCTAATCTTCCTTGGGGAAAAGTTGGTGTTGAGATTGTATTAGAGTCTACTGGTCTTTTCGTAGATGAAGAAAATGCAAGCAAGCACTTAAAAGCAGGAGCTAAAAAAGTAGTGATTTCTGCTCCAGCGAAAGGTAATATCCCAACTGTTGTATTAGGAGTTAATGATGATACCATGACAGGAGATGAAACTATCATGTCAAATGCATCATGTACTACTAACTGTTTGGCTCCAATGGCTAAAGTATTAGATGATACTTTTGGTATTGAAAAAGGATACATTACTACTGTTCACGCTTACACAGCTGATCAAAGATTGCAAGATGCTCCTCATAAAGATTTAAGAAGAGCTAGAGCTGCAGCTTATTCGATTGTTCCTACTTCTACAGGTGCTGCAAAGGCGGTAGGTTTAGTTTTGCCTCACTTACAAGGTAAATTAGACGGTATTGCAATGAGAGTTCCAATTCCTGATGGTTCATTAACTGACTTCACTTTAGAATTGAAGAAAGAAGCTACTGCTGAAGAAGTTAATGCAGCTATGAAAAGTGCTGCTGAAGGTAGTATGAAAGGGGTTTTAGAATATACAGAGGATCCAATTGTATCAATTGATATTGTGGGTAATCCTCATTCATGTATCTTCGATTCAGCTTTAACTTCTGTTTCTGGTAAATTAGCAAAAGTTGTTGGATGGTATGATAATGAAGCGGGTTACTCTAACAGAGCAGCTGACTTGATCGAGAGAATTTCAAAGTAATTTAAAACCTAAAATAGGTTTATATAATAAAAGGCTAGCTTTTACAATTTGTTAAAAGCTAGCCTTTTTTATTTGACTAGAGTTAAATAATTACCACCTTATTTTTTCATCCATTTCTTTCTCATAATTAATCCAAAGATTATGGAGAATAAAATAGCTTTGAAAAACGATTCCTGTATTTGTGAAATAAAGCTATTATCTTCAATCAAATACATAATACTGGCATCAAGTAACCAAAATACTAGTGCAGTAATTCCTATTCTAATTAAAAAGATTTTGTTCATATTATTCTTCCAATGAATCTTCTAATTCCCTTAAATCAACAGGAACTACTCTTGAAATACCCAATTCAACCATAGTAACTCCATAAATAACGTCTGTGCTAGACATCGTTCTTTTATTATGGGTTACAATAATGAACTGAGATTCTTTTGAGAACTCTCTGATGATATTATTGAACTTGTCAATATTTGCATCATCTAAAGGAGCATCTACCTCATCAAAAATACAGAATGGAGCAGGTTTCAATAAGTAGATGGCAAATAGTAAAGATGTTGCAGTTAAAGTCTTCTCGCCCCCTGAAAGCTGATTTATGGTTAAGGGTCTTTTACCCTTAGGCTTTGCCATAATCTCAATTTTAGATTCTAATGGATTGTCAGGATCAGACAATTGAAGATCGCATTCATCCTCATGTGTGAATAAGGTTCTAAATACTTTTTGGAAGTTTTCTTTTATCTTTTCATAGGCCTCAATAAAGTTTGTTCTAGCGACTTCATCAATTTCAGTGATAGTGTTTAATAAAGAATCCTTCGCATTTCGTAGATCCTCTCTTTGGCTTAGAATGAAATCATTACGTTCTTTGATTTCTTCATAAGCTTCCATGGCCATAGGGTTGATTGGACCAATACGGTCCATTCTCTCTTTCAGTTTATTGACAGCGGCTCTCAAATCTTCTACAGACTCATCAGAATTCTGTTCTTCTTCATCCTCTTCTGAAGCCATCATTTTATCCAAATCGATATCGAACTCAACTGAAAGCCTTTCTTTGATGCTACTAAGATCTAATTTAGTTTCATTTAGGTTGTTTTGTAATTGCATTACAAATTCATCAACCTGTTCCTTATTTCTTTGAATATTACGGCTTTGCTTTTCTATCTCATCTATTTGACCTCGAGCATTATAATATTCCTTTTCTATTTCATTTACCGCCAGCTCAATTTGTTCTTTTTCCTCATACATGCCGAGTAACTCATCATCATTCGTTTCAGCAGTGTCAATAAGCCCTTTAATGGCCTCTTCATTTTCTTTTAATTCAGCCTGATTTTTTTCAAGCCTTTCTTTACTACTATCGAAAGCGGTGTTCTTATAACCGATTTCTTGTTCTAAGCTTTGAACTCTGTTTTGCTGCTGGTGAAATTCAATATTTTCTTGATTAAAAGCGGAAGATTTTTGGCTTAGTATTTCATCTTGAACTCCAAGATCTTCACTTATTATGCTTAATCGCTCTTCAATCTCTTTAAGTTTTTCTGATTTCTCGCTAGCTTCTGGTTTAATTTGATCAATTTCTTCAATTAATGTTTCTCTTTGTTGCTCCATGCCTTCCCTCTTATTGGCAGCATTATTTAGCATTTGAGCAAATTGTTCCTGTTTAGTTCTCACAGAAACATATTCAGAATTCACCTCATTAATCTCAGTTTGAAGTACTTCAATGTTTTCTCTGTAAGTGTGATCTTTTAAATTATCTAGATCATTTTGTCTACTTTCTAGGCTTTCTTTTATCTGGCTAATCTTTTTATTAAGATCTTTGATTTCAACTTGTAGCTTCTCCAGATTTTTAGCTCTACCAATTCTTTTACCTTCAAATAAGCCAACTGAACCTCCTGACATGCTGAATTTTCTTTTGGTTACCTTACCGCTTTGGGTTATGAAAATACTCTCTTTGTCATCAGGGATGGCTTGATAATCTCCATTTACTACATATACATTGTCAAGGATAAAGCGAATTAGCTTTTTGTATTTTGCATCATACTCTACAATTTCGGTAGCGGCTACAGCCTGGTCATAAAGTTTGGTGTCAGAAGGTTTAAACTTTTCAAAATTGTCCAGTATAAAGAAATGCGCTTTTCCCTTACTAGCATCACTTAGTAGATTTACCGCCTCGAATGCTTGAGCCTCAGTTTCCACTATATAGTAGTTCATATAAGGCTCTAAGAAATTTTCAATCGTAATTCTATAGTCTTCAGAACAAGTAAGAACATCTGATAGGAGAGGAGCATTTTTTCCCCACTTAGAACTTTTCTTAAGGAATTTTATAGCCTCTGGAAATCCTTCTAAATTATCAACCAAGGACTTGGTTAGATTGTATTCGTTTTCTCTGGCATCGAGCTTACGCGATGATTGTGTTAATTCTTCACGGATTAGTTCGATTGTGTTTTTATGATCCTCAATCTGCTGATTAAGGTGATTTTCCTTGTTTTTGAGATTACTTAGATATTCATTTTTCTCTTTCAATAATTTAGAAAGCTCTTCAAGCTTAGCATCAAATTCTTCTAAACTTGCAGATTGTTCTGTAGTATCTGTACTACTTTTTTCTAATTCTTGCTTAACTGAAGAAAGCTGAATCTCCTTTATCTCTAAAGATTTGTTTAGTTGATAAACCTCGTTTTGTAAGGTTTTTTGTTGTTGATTAAGCGTGTTTACTTCTTCCCTGATAGCAGAAGTTTTATTTTTCTGCTCTTCATATTCTGCCTTTAAAACTTCTACTCTTTGCTCAGTTTCAAAGAATATTTTTTCAGCGGATGTTTTTTCTTGTTCTAAACTTTTAATACTGAATGCAGCACGTTCATTACTTTGTTTATCTTGCTCAATTTGATGTTTTAAGCTGTCACTTTTATCCTGAAGAAAGCGAAGTCTTTCATTTTTGATTTTCTTTTCACTTTCGTACTGACGGATTTTATTCACGTGCTCATTTAAGGCCTTTTGTCTGCTGGCTAATAATTTTTCTTTCTGTAATAATTCTGATTTACCTTTTTCTAATGTTGCTTCCTGTTCAGCTAATTGCCTATTGAAGCTTAATTTTTTATCATTCTCAGCTTCAAGCTGTTTAGTAAGATTTAAGAATACATCTCGCTTGTCAGCAACCGTTTTTTTCGCTAATAGGATACTTTTTTCTTTATAATCAGCTTTATATTGATAATATTTTTCAGCTTGTTTGGCCTGTTTTTCTAGTGATTTTAGATTCTTCTCGATTTCGAATAATAAATCTTCAACCCTTTCTAAATCTGCATCCGTATCATTTAGCTTCTTAAGCGTTTCTTTCTTTCTTATTTTGAATTTGCTAATACCTGCTGCTTCTTCAAATAAGCCTCTTCTTGAATTATCTTGATCAGTCAGTATGTTATCAACCATTTTTAACTCAATTATAGCATAGCTATTTGAACTAATTCCGGTATCCATAAATAGGTTCGTAATATCTTTAAGCCTACAACTAACCCCATTTAAAAGATATTCACTTTCACCAGTTCTATAATATCTTCTGGTGATGGTTACATTCGAATATTCTGTAGGTAAAAGGTTTTTTGTATTGCTAAAAGTGAGAGAAACTTCAGCTAAGTTACTTTGCTTACGTTTTTTGGTACCGTTAAAAATCACGTTTTCCATTTTATCGGATCGTAACATACGTGATTTTTGCTCACCAAGTACCCATCTAATTGCATCAACTACATTGGATTTACCACATCCGTTAGGACCTACAATTCCGGTAATTCCTTTATCAAAATTAATGACCATACGGTCACCAAAACTCTTAAATCCTTTTATTTCAAGTTTGGTTAGCTGCATATTTCAATCTCAAATACTTTGCGCAAAAAAAGCGGATAACAAATTTATAATTTATTATGAGAAGTGAGTAATCAATTTTAAGGATATCCTTAAAAAATTGAATTTATAAGCATCGCTTAAAATAGAGATGTATTTGTTGTTATAGACAATAAATGAATTTGTAAATAATATTTAAATCACTCAATTATTAATTGAAATTTTATTATTTATGTGTTTCTAAACATCAATTATTAAAAACCAAAACTATGAGTCATCCTAATTTGCTCACCTCAACACGCGAACCACTAGATGTAGAATTAAAAGTTAAAGAAGGTGAGATCCCTAAGGATTTATCGGGATTCGTATTTATTAACTCGGGAGCAGGAACCGTTAATAGCGGTGGCTTACCTTATGAACGAAAATTGCCAAATGGTGAATTTAATCAAGAATTTGGATCACCTGTTATAAATGGTGATGGGTATATGTATCGCTTTGACTTTACAGAAGAAGGTAAAATCAAATTAAAAACAAGGATATTGAAAACTCCTTGTTATTATGCTGATATAGCTTCAAGTCCAATATTAAATCCTAATAATCCTTATGCTGATATTGCATTTAAGAATAGGGGGCTGGCAAGGATGTCTATGAAATTGGGTACTAGAAACCAGCTCAATACAGCCATCACTCCATTCAGAACACCCGGTGATCCGCAGGCGAGATTATTGGCTACTTTCGATGCAGGTAGGCCATTTGAGTTTGATCCCGAAAGTATTGATTTAATTACACCTATTGGAGAGAACAAATTCTGGAGAGCAGGAACTCCACCATTTTTAAATAATCCTTTTCCTATGGTGCTAACTTCTGCGCATCCTGTTTATGATCCAGAGACGCAGGAGGTCTTTAGTGTTAATTTCACTAAAACCACTCGAAATTTATTAAGTGCTACTGAAATATTTCATCTATTATTCAGTAGTGAGGAAGAACTTGAGGCTAGATTAGAAGAAAGAATTAGCAGATGGGAAAAGATAGAGGATAAAGAACAAGTTGTTAAAGAGGTAAATGATTTCTTTTATCATGAAGCAGCTGAGAAGGAAAAAAAGTCTTTTTGGGATAAGGTAAAAGCCTTTTACTGGAAATTGATTGGAAGACATTTTTCTAATGAAAATGCGGTCTATTTAGTGAAGTGGAAAGGAGAAAAAACACCGGTATCGTATAAAATAGTTAATGAGGATGGCTCAAATATAGACATTGAGCATAATATGCATCAACTAGGTTTTAGTAAGGATTATGTTCTTTTAGCAGATACCAATTTTAAGTTTACACTAGATGTAATGCTCAATAACCCTTTCCCTAATAATGAAAGAATTGATTCATTTTTGAGAGAGTTGTTAGATGGAGCTCAAAATGATTATTCTACCCTTTATATTGTTCATCGAAAAGATTTACAACCTAATGTAAAAGAAGTAAAAGCACATAAGGTTGTTTTACCACTTGAGACAGTTCATTTTTCAGCTAATTACGACAATCCAAATGGCATATTAACTCTTCATGCTGCTCATAATTGTAGCGCTTGTCCAGCAGAATGGGTTAGATATTATGATGAATGTAAAATAAATGGAAGTCCAATTGATCCTCAAAAAGTGGGGATGCTTGCAGTGGGTGAAATGGATATTGGTAAAATCGGAAAGATTGTGATCGATGTGAAAAATCGAGATAATTTAGAAGATCAAACTAGATTTTTGCATTTGGAAGGAAAACCAGGAGAGAAAGATCCAGGTCCACACACATGGGGAGTAGGATTATATACTTACAAAGATATGCTTTCACCAGATAGAAATGTAGGTGAAATAAAGCATATTTTCTGGCAGGCTTATGGTCTTAATGATCAGTTACTTACAGATTTTATGTATAGATTATACAAAGACCCAAATAGGAATAGGACATATTCAGCAGAACAAATGATCGAGTTCACTAAAAAGGGTGCTCCCTTCGTTTTAGAAACAGTAGAAACTGATTCGATGAAAGCTACAGATCATTACAGTTTTCCTAAAAACACCTATATGTGGTCATTACAATTTGTACCTAGTAAATCTCCAAATAGTGATATTCCGGAATCTTTGAATGGTTATATTTTATGTACCGTAATAGGAGAGGAGCAAAATGTACATCAAAGTAAATCTTACTTCTCTGAAATATGGATTTTTGATGCTTCTTATTTAAGTAAAGGTCCTGTCGCTAAGCTAGATCACGAGGAGCTACAGTTTGCTTTTACAATTCATTCTGTTTGGGTGAATGAAGCTAATCAAGTAGATACACCTGCATATAAAATTAATATAAAGCAAGATTATGATGAACAGATAAAGCATATAAGAAGGCGATGGTTACGTAGAAAAGTGCAATCTCTTATGAAAGATCACGTTTATCCTCATTTTCGATAAACTATTTTTATTTTTGATATAAAGCTGTTAATCTCGCATAAAACTTTTTAATAATATAGATGAATTTAAATCTAGCAGATAGTTTTGGTATAAACTTGAATGAGAAGTGGGAAGCGGAGTATAAACGAATTGGTCATGTTTATGCTCGCTGGGGAGCGCTATTGGTTATATTTTTATTTCCACTAAGTACAATTCCTGAATTATCCATTGAAAAGACAGATATTAACATCTGGTATGCCTTTCGATATGGCCCTTCAGTGGTGGTAGGTTTAGTGTTCCTGCTTCATCAAAAATTTAAGTTTAGTCATGAGTTACTATTTGAGGTAATAGCTTTATGCTTGTTTACATCAGCAGCCTATATGGTAGATTGTAATGATTGGATGACTTATATGATTTCAATGGTTACAGTATTTATTACTAGTGCTGTTTTGGTGATTCTAAGACCTTTCTATTTTGTTATAAACTTCTTTGCAGTATTTCTGATTCAAGTTTTAGTTCACACTTATTTTTGTGAGGCTAGCGTATTAGATTATTTTCTAATGAAAGGAGTTAATATATTAATAGTAGTAGGAATAGCTGCTTTTTCTATGGCTGCATTTAGGTACTATATCATGAAAAATAACTTCATGCATAGAGTAGCTTTACAGGAGGCTCATTTTGAATTACAAGAAAGAAATCAGAGTTTGATTAAAGCTCAAAAGGAATTAAGATTTAAAAGTGATCAAATTTCTGAGCAAAATGAAGAGCTAAAAATGCAGAAGGAAGAAATTCTTTCACAAAGGGATGCAATGCAGTCTCAAAAGGAATATATTGAAAAGCAGAATAGAGATATAATTGGAAGTATTCGATATGCTCAGAGAATACAATCTGCAATGCTTCCTACAGATGCTTATGTGAAAGGGATGTTGCCTAACTCTTTTATATTATTTCTTCCACGAGATATTGTATCAGGTGACTTTTACTGGGCTGCCGAGATCAATGGTAAAAAAATAATTGCGGCCATAGATTGTACAGGGCATGGGGTTCCTGGAGCTTTTATGTCATTAGTAGGAGATACTAATATGAATCAGGTTGTATTACAAGAAGGAATAACTGATCCTGCTGAAATATTAAATAAACTACATGAAGGAGTTTGTAATTACCTAAAGCAGTCGGAAACAGAAAACCAAGACGGTATGGATGCTGCCATAGCCGTTATTGATGAAAAAAATAAAACCATCCAATTTGCTGGTGCTAAAAATCCATTAGTTTATATTGATGATAAGCAAGAAATTAATGTAGTTAAAGGTGATAAGATTTCTATTGGAGGTAAGCGTAAAATTCAAAATGATGAAAGTTTTACTACTCATGAAATACCTTTCAATTCAGCATATACCTATTATATGTATTCTGATGGTTATCAAGATCAATTTGGCGGACCGAATGATAAGAAATATTTGGTAGGTCGTTTGAAAAAGCTTTTAAGGGAAGTTTCAGTTAAAGAAATGAATGATCAGAAGTTCCTTCTCAATAAAGAGTTCGATGAATGGAAATACGGATACAGTCAAACTGATGATGTATTGTTGATAGGTTTTAAGTTATAATTATCCATTAATTATTTGAATTTCATACTAAATTCAAAATTAGTTTAGTAATTTTATTTTATGGATGATTATAAGATTCTCATATATATAGTGCTGTCAATTCTTTATTTTCTTTTTAAAGGAAAGGGAAAGAAGGAAAAGCCTGTTACAAGAAAAGAGGTACAGAAATCTCCTTCATCTGATCAAGCTAAAGAAAACAGACCTAAAACTTTTGAGGAAATATTAGCTGAATTGTCTGGTCAAAATCAAGAAGAACAATCAACCAATGAAGAGGAAACCATTTTAAGAGATGGTGATGAAATAAAACCGCTTTCTGACCAGGTTGAAGAACGGCCTATGGATCAAGAAGTGAGTGCTAAAGATTATAGAAATGCTGATGAAACTTTAAAAGAACTATACAAAAAAGGAGAAAAACTTAAAAGTATAGATGAGTTAGTTGATATAGAAGAAGTTGAAATACGATCAAATCGATTCGCTGAGTTTGAGGATAAATCTGATGATAATAATTTCGCTCGAGAAATAAGAGAAGGTTTATCTGATCCTGAAAGTGCGAAAAAGGCAATAGTTTATGCTGAAATTCTTAATCGGAAGTATTAGTACTTACTTTTTCTAATTCATACTTCTGTATCACCCAGTCTTCAGAATTTTTAAGATTTAATTTTACTTCTAAAATTAGTTTTTCCTTAGTTTCATGATACATTTTCGCATTCTGATACGATAATTGGATAGAAGCCTTTTTATTATTTAATCTGAATTCATCTACTTCAATAAAGTACTTTCTGGCAGGTTCATCTATTTCATTTTCTGATATAAACTTTATGGTTTTGTCACGTATTGTTAATTCTATTTCATCATTCAATAATTCCGGGAAATCCAACATGAAAACTTCTTTTCTATCATTAGAACGCACATATCGTGGTGAATTATTAAAATGCTCCTGAAATTCTTCTATGTTTAATGCAGCCTGAAGGACTAATTTTTGGTTTTTGACTTCAGGTTCTTGAATGTTGAAAATTGAAATGATCAGTATAAAAGTAAAAAAGAATTTCATTATGAATTAATTTGAAATCTTATGGGGATAACTCTTCTAGATCTTACAGCTTTTCCATTTTGCTTAGCAGGATTCCACTTGCCTTGTTTTTTCAGCACTTCAATGGCTAATTCATCACAACCATAGCCAATTCCTTTTACGGCTTGAATATTAGAAAAGCTTCCATCTTTTTCAATAATGAATTGTAAATACACTACACCTTCTATTTTGTTTTCAATGGCTTCTTCAGGGTAAAGTCCTTCCATTTCTTCTGATAGCTGATTATAGAACTCTTGAATTCCATTTTTAGGTGCAGCTTGTTTCTCAACTACGTTGAAAATTTTATCAGTAATTTGGATTGCTTCTTCAACAGTAGCAGTATTAATATCCTTTGCTAAAACTATTTCTTCGTTTTGATTGAAGTTACATGAAAAAATAAATGAAGTGATAAAGAATAGGAGAGCAGCTACTATTGTCTTATTACTTGAAGTATTATTGTTTTTTAGCATATCTAATCTATTCAATATGCTAGGTTTAGCGAAAAAGCTAGCTAGTTTGAATGAATTGTTATTTACAGTCTCTCTTATTAATAAATTCACATAATTATTCTTTTCTGTTGCTTTGCTTGCGTAATGGTCAGCTATGTATTCATGATTTTCAACTACATACCGTTTGATCAATCGATTTAATGGATTAAGAATTAAAATTGATGAGCACAATTCTATACAAAATATATCAATAAAATGAAGTCCTTTCCGATGTGATTCTTCATGTTTAATTATGATATCTTTCTCTTGATTATTTTGTAGCTTAAGTGGTAAAAGTGTTTTGGTAATAAATGTAAGTGCTGGAATATCTTTTTCTACCCAATAAACTTTTGATCTGTAGTCAAATTTTGAGTTTCTAATTACTAGATTAAATTGAGAATAACTTTTAATAAATCTTATTATGAAAATAGATACAGAACCTATACAGAGAGTTAAATAGAAATATTTCAGAATCTGATAAAGGTTTAAGCTATTTCCAGTATTCCCAACGCTTTCTTGTATTATTTTCGAATCATTAATGCTGTTTTCAACAATAGAGGTATCTATAATGATTACGGTATTAAAAAAATTAAATTCTAGAAAAGGAGCAATAATACTAATGAAATATGCTCCTAAAAGGTAAAATCTATTAAAGTGGAAGTTTTTTTCTTTTCTAAGGAAAAAGTGAAAAAAACTTCCAAGAATAATAAATAATAGATGTGCTTTTAAAATGTAAATAATGCTATCCACTATTTTTGTTCTTTGATATGTTGAAGTACTTCATCTAATTCCTCCTTGCTTAAATTTTCTTCTTTAGCAAAAAATGATGCCATATTCGCAAATGATCCTTCGAAATATCCAGATATTAATTTTTTTAAGCTTTGTTTTTTATATTCATCTTTCTTTAAGATAGGATAATATAAATAACTTTTACCAGTCTTTTCGTGCCCAACTACTCCTTTTTTCTCTAATATTCTAATGATAGTACTTACGGTATTGTAGGCTGGTTTTGGAGAAGGTAAAGTTTCTAAAACTTCTTTTACATAAGCTTTTTTAAGCTCCCAAAGCTTATGCATGATTTCTTCTTCGGCTCTTGTTAATGTTTGCATTTGTTCCCTATTTGATTTCAATAAATATAGAACTAATTAATTAGTTTCCAAAGCCTTAAAAGCTATTTATATGTGTGTTATTGGCCTATTAATCGAAAAACTATTAATCGTTTTTATTACTAGTCATATTGTAATTCTTATTTTTTAAGAATATAAGTCGATCATCTTTCCCTACTTCTTCAGGGTAACCAGAAATTATATGTAGTTTCTTTTCTGAGGTAATAATGAATAGTGGAATTATGGTTTTTCCCTTTTCTTCTAAGAATTCTTCATATTCTGCCTCACCATAAAATTTCACTTCTGAAATTTCACTATTTTGTCTAAGTAAATGATTTAAGCTTAGGTAATCTAATCGAGATTTGAATAACACATTTTTAGGTAACGGTAGATTTTCATTTTCAGCTTCTTCTTTACTCACAATTCTATAGGTATTTTCTAGTCCTAATTCATTATCGAACCAGTTTAAAGCCAAAGAATTAATGCCTGAATTACTGGTTACAGCCATCATTTTACCTATTTGGGATAAATCAATTTCTTCAAAGATCTCTTCTGATAAAATATTCCCTTCATATACTGGTAAATTTAATTTTCTAGCTTCATTAACATTGTGTTTGGCAGTATCTGCTAACAAAACATAGAAGCCTTCTTTTTTAAGGAACAAGGCTAACTTTTTAGCAATTTCATTTGCCCCAACAAATAAAACTCCTTGAGGTTCTTTTCTTAATACGCCTAACCACTTTCCAACGTATTTTGCACTTGTACCTTGAATAATTACAGTTCCAACGATCACCAAAAATACCAATGGAAGTAACAGTTCTGCTTCAGTTTTAATAGTGGAGCTTGTGGCGGAAGTACTAATTAAGTCTAGAGAAAATAGTGAAGCAACGGCTGCAGCTACTATTCCCCTGGGGCCTATCCATGATACAAATAGTTTTTCCTGCCAGCGAAGAGTAGAACCTATTGAACTGAGCCATACGCCTAATGGACGCAAGACAAATATCACAACTGCAAATAATACCAAACTTCTGGTTCCCAGTTGCTCTATTTGATCAATATTTATTCTACTAGAGAGTAAAATAAAAAGAACAGTTACAAGTATTAAACTTATATCTTCTTTAAATGAAAGTATTTTTTTAAAATCATCAAGTTTTAGGTTTGCCAATACTATTCCCATTATGGTAGTTGCTAATAAACCCGCTTCTTTTTGTAACATATCTGAAAGGGAGAATACTAGAATAACAGTACCTAGTGTAATAACATTTCTTAAATAATCTGGGATTTTATTTTTACTAATTATGTACCAGATAAGAACTGCACCAAACCCACCAATAAAGAAGCCGACTGAAATAGTGATAAAGAAATCCTTAAGTGCTTCAACAGTATAATACTCTCCATTTGAAGAGCTTTTTATGAATTCATATACCAAAACGGCTATTAATGCGCCTAATGGATCAATTAAAATCCCTTCCCATTTTAAAATGGTATTTATTTTTGCATTTGGCCTTACGTTCCTCAAAATTGGCAAAACTACGGTTGGCCCTGATACAATGATTAGCCCTCCAAAAAGTAAGGCCATTGAAAGACTTAAGTCTAAAATTGCCACAGCAGCTATTGTTCCCCCTACAAAAGTCACTAATACCCCAACAATCAACAAGTTTCTTACAGTACTAGCGACCGTTCTTACTTCCTTTAAATTTAAGGTTAAGCCACCTTCAAATAGAATAACACCTACTGATAAGGATACAAAAGAGAATAAAAGATCTCCAGAGAAAATATTATCTCCATCGATTAATTTAACACCATCTGGCGTAAAGAAAGTAGATACCGGCCCCACCAAAAGACCGATAATAATTAGTGGGAGAATTGCTGGCTGTTTTATTTTCCAAGCTAGCCATTGAGCAAAAACTCCTAACACTAAAATACTTGCTAATTCAATCATGCTGTAAGAATTTTGATTAAGTCAATTCTAAAAATAAAGATTAATTACCGCATTCATAAGTTTAAAGTGGAATTATTTATTTTAAACAAGAATAAATGGTGCACTAATTAAGAAGTTATTAGTTACGGTGATTAAGTTATGAAGTTGTAAGGGAATTGATTTTAACTAGATGAATATACTTTATCCTGATATTTTTTTGCTATTTCAGTAATACCTGATAAAGGGAATGTAATAGTGAAAGTACTACCTTCTTTTTGTTTACTTTTTAATTTGATATCTCCATTTAGTATTTCCGTTGCTTTTTTTACTATGTAAAGCCCCAGGCCATTACCAGAAGAGATTTGTGATGTTCTTTTGAACATATTGAAAATTTCATGCTTCATGTCCTCTGAAATCCCAATTCCATTATCTGCAACACTAAGAATTAGCTCTTCATTTTTTACTTCCGCACTAATTCGTATTTTAATACTTTTTGTGTAATTAAAAATCAAGCTGTTTTCAACCAGATTACTCAAACATATTTCTAATAAAACTGGATAGAAAATGACTTTATCATCTGTAGCGTAAACTTTTACATCATATTGATAATCAGTACGATCAAATGACTTTCTTTTTACGACTTCATCCGTTATTTTATGAATTTGGTCTTTCAGATTTATTGAAGTAGGAGCTTTTAAATTTTCAAAGTCTCCTAAAAAACTCACAGCTTGGAGTTTTTTAACCAGACCATCTAGTTTTTGAACAGTAATGTTAACCTGATTAAATAAGGTTCTTCCTTCTTCTGGTAAATCATAACCTTTTGAGATACCCACCAATCCCATTAAGGTAGTAAGTGGACCTCTAAAATCATGGGAAGCTCTGTAGAAGAAATGATCTAATTCAGAAAGGGCGTTTTCAAGTGCCAGGGTTCTATCCTTTACTCGGTTTTCAAGTTTCTCATTTAGCTCGGTAACATACTGATTAGCTTCCTGCAACTCTTCAGATTGCGCCATGATTTCTTCCTGCTTTTCTTGAATTTCATTATTCAGCTCACGCAGTTTATGGTTAGTTTTCGTTCTGATTTTTAGGTAACGGAAAATGATATAACTAATCACTAATAGAAGTATAAATCCAACTGCTAAAACAATCAAAGTATTTCTTTGAGAAGCAATAGTTCTATTTTTTAATGCAATAGTTTTTTCATTATTCTCTTTTTGTAGATTTAATAGTGTTAGCTCTTTTTCTTTATTTTTTAAGTCGTATGAGGTTTCTAAAGTAGCTAATTCTAATGTTTTGGTTTCTTCTGAAAGTTCTTTCTGTGTTTTTAATGCCTTTTGAAAATAGTCTGTAGATAATTTAAAATTATTTGTTTTAGAATATAAGTTAGCCTTTGCTTCATAAATTTTTAACAAAAAGTATTTCTCTCCCAGATTAATAGCATGTTTCTCACCCAAATTAAAATAGTATAAAGCAGAATCATTTTGATCTTTTTTCATAAAATATTCACCTAACACCCATTCCCCTTCAATTAGCCCCGCATAATTTCTTAGTGTAGAATCTACTTTATAGCTTTCTCTGTATAGCTTAATTGCCTTATAATCTTGCCCAATTTTTTCAAGTACTACAGCTTTATTAAACTTAGCAGCTGAAATTTGCTTAATATTTTTCGTTAGTTCTTCATAATAAATAGCAGAATCAAAATGAAAGATAGCAGAGTCAAAAATTTCTAAATCAGTATATAATGATCCGTAGGCGTTATGCTGACTCCCTAGAAAACGATAATTTTGAATCTCACGAGCAATTTCTAGGGCTTGATCTAAATACTTTTTCGCTCTTTTTTCTAATTCAAGGGAATAGAAAATCCATCCTAATTCATAATAGGCTATTTGAAGTTCATTAAGATTCTGATTATTGTCAAATACTTTTAAAGCTTTAAAGATATAATCACTTGCCTCATTATATCTTTGCATCCATGAAAGTAGCGTTCCAGTTTCAAGATTTATTAGTGCAATACCATACTCATAATTTAATTCTTCATAAATAGATTGTGCTTTAATTAAGAATTTTGAGCTCTCTTTATAATTACTAACTTCCATGGCATTCTTAGCTAGAAAAAGATAGGTTTCAGCTAAATCCATTTTGTTATCGGTACTTTTATAGTAAAAAGCTAGCTTATTGAATATTGAGTCTGATTTTTTGTATGACGCAATTAACTGATAATATTGTCCTTGAAGACTTTTAAACCTGTTTAATAATTTTTCGGTTGCTATATTTCCATTTTGCTGTAATTGGTTTATAAGTTTTAAGGCGTGGTCAGTATAGCCAATTTTTATTGCTGCACTAAGTTTAATTAATAGAAATTCATAAAAAGCTGTTTCATTTTCATTTAATGAATATTGCTCCTTTTCGATTAAATCAAATACATCTTTGAAATGTCCTTTTTTAGCTAATACCGCAGCTAAATAAGGTACATATTGAGAATAATCATATTTATTAGCTTTTAATAAATTAACTGCTTTTTGGTAGTAAGAAAGGGCACTATCATATTCTAATTTGGTATAGAAAGATATTCCATATTGCACGTAAGCATCAGCTTTAATTTTAATGTCTTCAATTCTAGGAATTAATTCAAATGCTTGTTGAGCGGCATTATGTGAGAGGGCTAAATCATTATGCCAATTTTCATTTGCTATATTTATAAAATAGCTAGCAGAGTCATCCATGTTTTTTTGAGCATAGATATCTTCAAGAGCAAAAAATGCTAAGCTTATTATCAGAAGTAATATGGTTCTTTTAGTGCTCAAATCTTACAAGCTAAATATCTGACTTACAAATTGTTTAAATAATCTTTAAAAGCTAAAGATTATTTAATAATACTTAAAATGATTTCGATAATTAATATGTTTTAAAGGATAATCTTATTTGATTTGACTTTAATAAGATAAATCAAAACAAAAATTAAACTTCAAAATTAAAAATTAATGGGGTTAAATCCATGGAAACTAGTTAAATCCACACTAAAATATGACAATCCTTGGATAAAAGTTGAGGAACATGACGTGATTAATCCAAGCGGCAAGGAAGGCATTTACGGTAAAGTTCATTTTAAGAATATTGCAGTGGGTGTGATTCCAATTGATGAAAACGATAATACTTATTTAGTTGGCCAATATAGATATCCTTTAGATCAATATAGTTGGGAAATTCCAGAAGGAGGTTGTCCTGAAAATGAGGACGTTTTAGAGGCTGCAAAAAGAGAATTGAAGGAGGAGACGGGTCTTTCAGCTAAAGATTGGAATGAATTTATGAAAATTCACACTTCTAATTCAGTCTCAGATGAGAGAGGGGTAGTGTATTTGGCAAAGGGTTTAACTCAAGGTGAGGTTCAATTTGAAGAAACTGAGGACATAAAAGTAAAAAAGCTTCCCTTATCAGAAGCTTTTGAAATGGTATTAGATGGTGAAATCACAGACAGTATTAGTATGGCTTCACTTTTGAAGTTGAAATGTTTAATCGATCAAAAGGAGCTGTAAATTTCTGATGAGAAGGTTGTTTTCTTCCTCTGTACCTACTGTTATCCTTAAACAATCATCACATAATTGAACGTTAGAACGATCCCGAACTACAATTTCTTTTTCTATCAATTTTTGGTAAAGATCTTTTGCCTGATTTATTTTTACTAAGAGGAAATTAGCATCACTTTCATATACTTTTTTAACTGAAGGTAAATCCTGTAAAGCCACTTGCAATCTGTCTCTTTCACTTAATATGATCTTAAGCTGTTTCTTAAATATTTCCGGATTTTGTAAAGCTTCCAATACAACTTTTTGACTTGGTCCACTAATATTGTATGGAGCTTTCACCTTGTTTAGCAACTTTATTAATTCTGTATTAGCATAAGCAATTCCTAAGCGGGCAGAAGCTAATCCCCAAGCTTTACTTAAAGTTTGTAGGATTACTAAATTAGGATATTGATCTAATTCTTTAATCCAAGATTCTTCTTTCGAGAAATCAATATATGCCTCATCTATAATTACAATACCTGGATACGTTTCAAGTATTTCTAAAATACTATCTTTTCTTAAACTATTTCCCGTAGGGTTATTCGGTGTGCAAATGAATAATAATTTGGTACTTTCGTTTACAGCATCCAAAATGTTTTTAACATCCAATTGAAATTCAGGTGTCAGAGGCACTTCGACATTCTCAACATTATGTATCGCAGAGGATACCTTATACATTCCATATGTTGGAGGGCATGTAATAACATTAGATTCACCTGCTTTACAAAAGATTCTAAAAAGTAAGTCAATAGCTTCATCACTACCATTGCCCAAAAACATATTTTCAGCTGCTATACCTTTTATTTTTTCAAGCTCAGCTTTTAAATTTTTCTGTAAAGGATCAGGATATCGATTCCAATTGTTTTGTTCCTCATCAAACGGATTTTCATTTGCATCCAAAAATACTTTCGCATCACCTGAAAACTCATCTCTGGCAGAAGAGTAAGCTTGTAATTTTAAAATATGGGGTAAAACAAGTTTTTTCCAATTCATAATTTTAATCTATAGATTATGATTAGTTTTTAATACTATTAAGACGCACAGTTACTGCATTTTTATGCGCTCTTAGAGATTCAGCTTCCGCCATTTCTTCCACATAGGGGCCAAGTTTTTGTAATCCTTCAGCTGTAATTTCTTGATAGGTTATATTCTTGATAAAACTGTCTAAAGAAACTCCACTGTAGGCTCTTGCAGCACCGTTTGTTGGTAAAGTATGGTTTGTACCAGAAGCATAATCACCTGCTGATTCTGGTGTATAGTAACCAATAAAGATAGAGCCCGCATTTTCAATTTTATCAGCTATCTCTCTTGCGTTTTTAGTTAATAAAATTAAATGTTCAGGAGCATAAATATTTATCAAGTCAATGCATTCTTTTTCTTCTTTTAAAATAAAAACGGCACTATTTTGTAGACATCTATCAGCTATTTCCCAGCGTGGTAACTCACTTAACTGATGATAAATCTCCTTTTGTAAAGTTGGGATAATGTCTTGATCTGTAGTAACAAAAATCACCTGACTATCCACTCCATGTTCCGCTTGAGATAATAAGTCAGCCGCAATAAATGCTGGATTAGCATCTTCATCCGCATAAACTAAAACTTCTGAAGGCCCAGCAGGCATATCAATAGCAGCGCCATCTAAGCTGGCCAATTGTTTTGCTGCAGTTACATATTGATTTCCAGGGCCAAAAATCTTATCCACTTTAGGAATACTTTCTGTACCATAGGTCATGGCTGCTATGGCTTGAGCACCGCCTACTTTATAAATTTTGGTGATACCTGCTAATTCCGCTGTAAATAGAATTGCCGGATGAATGTTTCCTTCTTTATCTGGAGGACTACAAAGAACAATTTCCTTGCAGCCCGCAATTTTTGCAGGAACCGCTAACATCAATACTGTGCTAAACAAAGGAGCCGTTCCGCCAGGTATGTATAAACCTACTTTTGGTATAGCCACTGATTTTCTCTCACAAAGAACGCCAGGCATGGTTTCTATCCTTAAATCAGTTATTTTCTGTGCCTTATGAAATCTAGTGATATTCTCGTGTGCTACTTTAATCGCATCTTTAAGCTTCTGATCTACTTTTTTGCTTGCAGCTTCTATTTCTTCTTTTGTTACTAAAAGATCATTTATCGATATACCATCAAATTTTTCCGTATAGTTTTTTACGCTACTGTCACCGTTTTTCTTTACCTCATCCATTATCGGCTGCACTATTTTCCTTATATCATGCAGCGATTCAGTTGGTCTTTTTAATAGTTCTTCCCAATTCTCCTTTTTGGGATTAATATATTCTTTCATATCCTTTTGCTAATTCTTTCTGAAATACTGATTACTTTCAGTTGTACAACTGTTCAGTGTAATTAAATATTTAGGTTCAATTATATATTATAGAATCATTTTTTCTATTGGGGCAACTAATATTCCTTGCGCACCAGCAGCTTTTAATTTTTCTATAACATCCCAAAATTCATCTTCTTTCACTACTGAGTGTAATGAACTCCAGCCTTCCATTGCTAATGGCAACACGGTAGGGCTTTTCATACCTGGCAGTAGGCTTATGATTTCATCAATAGAATCATTAGGAGCGTTTAATAAAATATATTTATTGTTTTTACCTGCTTGAACTGCTTCGATTCTAAATATTAACTGATTTAAAATTTCTTTCTGTTCAGAAGATAACTTTTTTCCAGAGATTAAAACAGCTTCAGATCGCATAATTACATCCGCTTCTTTTAGGCCATTGCTAAGTAAAGTACTTCCTGAACTTACAATATCACATACCGCATCCGCCAATCCTATGCTAGGAGCAATTTCAACAGAACCACTGATTTCATGAATTTCTGCCTTGATATTTTTTCCTTTAAGGAAATTTTCAAGGATTTTAGGGTAGGAGGTTGCGATACTTTTACCATCTAATTCAGAAATGTCTTTATAATCCCAATTTCTGTCTACTCCAATTGATAATCTACATTTTGAGAAGCCTAATTTTTTTACAAGCTCAACATCTTTTTCATATTCCACTAATACATTTTCACCAACAATACCTAAGTCAGCTACTCCATCTTCCACATAGCCAGGGATATCATCATCTCTGAGAAATAGAAATTCTAACGGAAAGTTATCTGCAACTGCTTTTAATTTACCTTTTCCATTACTGAATTTGATACCACATTCTTTGATTAGTTTTAGTGAATCTTCACTTAATCTACCTGATTTTTGTATAGCTATTTTTAAAGTATTCATTTTTAATTTCTGATTTCGATAATTTAATAAAAAGAGAATTTGATTAGAATTGTTTATTTAATTTCTATTAAATAAAATGATGCGCAGAATCCTGCTTATGGCAATATAGTGTGAATATTCCTCTTACAAAGAGGAATGATGGAATACGTGAACAGCATGAAATGCATGAGTTGCATTTTTTGAGATGTAGATATTTGTGCTGTTTGTATTCATTCACTGCAAATGTATTAAGCTTTTTTAATAACTCTAATAATTTTATATATTTTTTAAAAAAAGTGTTAAGAATTTTTACAATAATTTTAATATTGATTCATAAAATAAAAATCTCTATTTTGGTCGTATGAGAAAGATAGATTCACTACTAGAAGAATATGGGGCAAGCCATAAAAATGCTACAAATAAGAAAGTTCATTGGATTTGCGTGCCGCTTATATTTTGGAGTGTGGTAGCATTGCTTTATTCCATTCCAAATGATAGTCTTACTTACGTTCTTGGAGAAGGATATTACAACAATTGGGCAGTAGTTGTACTCGTTCTAGTATTGATTTATTATATCACTCTATCTATTCCAATTTCCTTTGGTATGTTGGCCTTTGCCATTTTGTGCATTGCGGTTGCAAGATGGGCAGATCAATTCAATTTTTTACCATTATGGGGAATCGCTTTAATAGTTTTCTTTTTAGCCTGGGTTGGCCAATTTTGGGGGCATAAAATAGAAGGTAAAAAGCCATCCTTCTTAAAAGATTTACAGTTTCTTTTAATAGGGCCAGCTTGGTTAATGCATTTTATTTATAAAAGATTAGGAATTAAATATTGAGAATTAAGAATTCAAATAATCAAATTTGAGTCCATCAATCTTAAGGGCTTCTTCCTCAAACCTATCTTTCAGCGATTGTTTGATACCAATATTAGCAGAACATTCTTCAGTAAACTCCTGAGTTTTTATATCGGCTTCAAATTCATTTAATAGCCTCATAACTTCGTTGGTGATTTCATAGCCGTAGTTAATATCAAATAATTCTTCAATTGTAACCTCGGTCAAATTAGATGATTCTAATGCTTCAAATGCGGCAGTTTTATAGGCATTGATTAAGCCTGGAACTCCCAGTTTTGTACCTCCAAAGTATCGAACAACTACTACTAATACTTGGGTTAAGTTCTTGGATTTTATTTGGCCTAAAATAGGGTCACCAGCGGAATGATTGGGTTCTCCATCATCATTTGCTCTAAATTTATCTTTTGAAAGTATATAAGCATAGCAATGATGTCTTCCATCATAATATTGCTTTTTAACTTCTTCTAATCTTTCTTTTACTTCATCTTCATCACGAACTCTAAAGGCCAAGCCAATAAATTTACTTCCTTTTTCTTTATATAATCCTTCACCACCCTTTGAAATTGTATAGAAAGAATCCTTCATTATTTTCTTTACTTAAATATTTTTAAAGGCTTTAAATTTTACTCAAAGCTCAAATTAGTTGAAAAGCTATTATTAATTATAGTTTAAAAAGTATTTTTACACTTATGTGGCAAAACTATCAAATTTCTGAGCAATTCCCTTCTCAAAAAGAGGAAGCTGAAATGGATCTGATGCTTTTTACTAAAAAAGAGTATTGGCTATTTCATTTAAGAAAAGAAGAAATTTTGCCAGTGTTAGTTAAAGATGATAATGGAAATATACTGTCCTATTGGTGTTTTTATAAGTCTTCAAACGAAATAAGAACTCCTTTCAGTGCTCCTTATTTTAAACCTTTTATTTCACGAACTTCTAGTTTTCTCATTCAATTTGAAGTTGTTAAAGGCTATTTGAAATCAAATTATAATCAAAAAGTCTATTTCGCATTTTTGAAATCTTTAATGGATGAGTATGAATTTTTTAAATCGAATATACAGTCAGTTGATATAGGAACAGTTTTATCAGTTGATAAGGCTGATTTTTCAAGGGCAATTGTAAACGCTAGAAAAAGTAGGAAGTTAAATTCATTATTAAAAGATAGATCCTTTAAAACTGAATTAGTTCGTAAAAATGATTGGAAAGAGACTTATGAATTAAACCTGAGTTGGAGGATAGAGAAGGGTCACCAAAATTTTATTAGATCTGAAGTGATGAGAAATCTGAAGCTTAAATTCCCTCATAATTACCAGGCATTTCATTTAATAAATAGTGATAAAGTAGTGGGTACAGTCTTTTTTGTTAAAATTCATTCTGAGTTTTTATATGTATATTCCTTAATTACAAATCCTAAATATGATGCTAAGGAACCCAGCTTATTACTTTGGAATGCAGTCTATAATTGGGCTTTTGAAAATAAAATTCTTTTTATCGATATGGGTACTTCTATGCTCTCTAATAAAGGTATAAATAAAGAATTGCTATCCTATAAGTTAAAAATAGGAGGGAAATGCTACCGAAAATATAATGTTGAATGTTAAAAACAATTACAAAATATCAACATGCGGTATTTAGTGCAATATTGATCATAATCAGAAGTGCAGTGGGTTTTGGAGTTCAAAAACTTGTTGCTGTTGCATATGGGCCAGTAGGAACTACCTTAATCAGCCACTTTCAAAATTTAATATCAATTTTCACTCAACCTGTTCAGGATGTAATTGTAAATGGTTTAATTAATGCTTTCCCTAAAAAGGATTTTGAAAAGTCTAAAATAATAGGGGCCTCACTTCATTTATTATTGATATTATTGAGTGGTACAGCCTTCATTCTATTTTTAAAATATATTTTTAACGAAAGCTTATTTAGTTTTTCATTTTCACAATGGGTTCTGATAGTTATTTCAATAATACTTTTCAGCCTTGGTTTAATTCTATCAGCCATTTATGTAGTTGAGAAGAAGCTGAAAATATTTCTTAGTATTATTTCATTTCAATGGCTTCTCTTCTTTTTAATTGTTTTATTATATGAGTTTGAGTTAAATGAATTTTTACTCTTTTGGTTAATAATTCAAGCAATTTTTACTCTAATACTTTATCTGCCTATTAAGAACCATTTTAATATAAACTTTGAACTTGATAATAAAATTAAAAACCATTTTAAGCAATTTCTCATAATTGGGTTTACTGTTTTAATAAGTAGTAAATGGGTTGATTATTTTGTCAGAGAATATGCAGTACAAGAATTTGGTCAAAATGAATCGGGTCTTTGGCAAGCGGTGGTTCGTTTATCAGAAGCATATAGAGGATTGATTATTAGCTTTTTGTTTTTAACTTTTTATCCCAGTATTTCAAAAGCAATTTCATCTGATACCATAAAAAGTACAATATTACGGAAGCATTTCTTAATATACCTGGTGTTATCTTTAATGCTAATCATCATTTTATTCCTTTTTTCTGATCAATTATTAACTCTATTGTATAATAGAGAGTATAGTCAGGCAAATTATTTATTTCGGCTTCAGTTAGTAGGAGATTTTTTGGCTATATTATCATTCCCTTTTGCTATATATCTTTTAGCCAGAGTAAATACCTATTCCTACATTTTTGCAGAAATATTAAGCACGATTGTCTTTATTATTGTAATTTTATTAAAACTTGGAAATGGAATTGATTCCATTGTTATAGCTCACATCTGCAGATTTATTATTTATTCCATATCAATTTCTGCAATTAGTGTAAATGATTTAAAAAATGTCAGCAACTAAGGTCACTGTAATTTGCTTATGTTATAATCAGGAAGAATATGTAGTGGAGGCTATGCAATCCGTTTTAAATCAGACTTATCCAACTGAATTAATCATTGTGGATGATGCTTCTACGGATAAGAGTGTGGAAGTCATTAAATCATTTCTAAAGAATCAAAGAAGAGAGATTAAGTCTATCTTTTTAAATGAAAATCATGGAAATTGTAAAGCTTTTAATATTGCATTGAAAGAGTGTGAATCGGATTATATAATTGACTTAGCAGCAGATGATGTTCTTTTGCCTCATAGGGTAGAAGAGGGAGTTAAGAATCTAAAAGCTAATAGAAATGTGGCAGTAAACTTTACAAATGCTAATTATATTGATCAGAATGGTGAATACATAAAATCACATTTTGAAGTTGATGATATTAAAAGATCAAAGGAAATAGTACCAGAAGGAGATTGCTTTGCCGCTATTTTAGAGCGTTATTATATATGTTCTCCTTCCATGATGTACAATGCAAAATACCTAAAAGAAATAGGAGGTTATGATGAAAGTTTAGCCTATGAAGATTTTGATATTATGCTGCGCCTATCCAGAAAATATCCATTTAGTTATACGGATAAAATATTGGTAAATAAAAGAATTCTTAATAATTCTATGTCTGCCAAACAATATCAAAAAGATAATAAGCAGTTAAATTCAACACTTATTATATGTAGAAAAGCGTTTAAACTAATTAAGGAGAGAAAAGAAAAGGTAGCGCTTATAAAACGTATCGCTTATGAAGCAAAACAAGCTTTTGTTAATAAAAGGTTTATATTATTCATCTCATTTATTAATTTAGAATTTAAAACTATTTTGCAAAAATGAAGAAAATACTTTTTGTGTGCTTAGGGAACATTTGCCGATCTCCATTAGCTGAGGGTTTGATTGTGAAGAAAATTGCAAAATTAAATTTAAACGAGCACTTTAAAATTGATTCCTGTGGGACTGCTGACTACCATATTGGTGAGCTACCGGATGAAAGAACTCGCGAAAATGCACTAAAAAATGATTTAGAATTAAATCATAGGGCAAGGCAATTCGAATACTCTGACTTCAATAAATTCGACCATATTTTGGTCATGGATAATTCTAATAAGATGAAAGTGATTGGCCAAGCAACTTCCGAGGAGCATCTTAGAAAGGTTCAGTTAATGAGAGAATTTGAAACTGAAGATGATCTGAAAGGTATAGATGTGCCAGACCCTTATTATGGTGGCGAGGAAGGTTTTCAAAACGTATTTGATATATTAGATAGATGCACTGAAAATCTTTTAGAGTATCATTTACAGACTATAGAATACTAGTATTTAGTATCGGTTTTCATCAGTGGATTAATTATCCCACCAGCTTCTTCTTCTGTTTAATTTCAAATCCTGTAAAATTGAAGCCTTTACTCCAATATCTACACTGAAAGATTGGAATCTTCCAAATGGTACCCAATTTGCATTAATTTGCCAACAGTGTAGATTTCTGAAGATATTGATGGAAGTTTGTGTGAAGTCTTTTTGCTCAAAATCATAACCCGAAGTGAAACCAACTTTCCAGTTTTCTGTGAAATTAATGTCCCCGCTGAAATTCATGGTTTGTTGCACTGTAGCTTCTTCATAGCCGTCTTTGCTCCATCTGATATTATATCGTACTCTTAAGTTCCATGGAACATCGAAATCAACATACATTTGAGGATTATTGGATAATGCCTGCACCTGATCTTCAGTGGCACCAGCTTGCCTAGCTTTGTCTTCTAAATTATTTCGGTTTTCATCATCGCTTTTCTTACCCTTAGGGTTCAGGTTAGTTGATAATGCAATATTTGCTGTGGTTAATCGTCCTATTCCTTGGCCACCTTCCCAAGCATATTGATCAATTTCACGTTGAAAAACCTCGGACTCACCCCTTTCATTTGTTATGATACTATCCAATACTATAACATATGGATTTATGCCAGTTTGTATGTTAACATCTAATTTATTGTTAAAAAGGTTTGTTCTAGCATTTATAGAGATGGGTGCCAATCTAAATGAATCAGCTATTATATTATAACTGGTGGAAAAAGAAAGGTTGTCAAAAATTTTCACTTTAGTAGGAGTGTCAGAAGTATCACTAGCCTTTTTAACTTTCATTTCAATGGTATTAGCTAAGGAAATACCTATTGTTCCCGATTTCCCTCTACCAGGACTACCGTAAACAAATCCATCATATTTTGAAAAGATTCTAGTGTTTCCAAGAGAGTCAGTCTGAACTTCCTTGTAAATACCATATTGTTCCTCACCAAAATCGGGACGCCAGTTGAAGTTTACAGTTGGAGTCATAATGTGGCGAACTGCTTTCACTGGTCCATTCTTAGGGTAAATTGTACCATATAATCTAGTAGTAAAACCAATGCCAGCATTGTAAGAGCCAGCTCTACTAAAAGTATTTAAGGTATCAATTACTACAGTTTTTAAAGAATCACTGTATCTGTGATTTAATTCTCTTAGATACCATACCTCATCATAATTAAAGTTAGGACTTGCCGTAATGAACTTAAATAAATTAAAAGAAGTAGAAACTGGTACTCTATGCCTACCTCCATTATTAGCTCTTTCTAATAAGAAAGGTAAATTTTCTGGACTAAAGTCTGCAATACTATCTTCTGTAGCTTCCAGGCTAACTCTTCCAATATTATTTGTTATTCTATTTGTACTTGTAAAATTGTATGAATAATTCATTTTCTGTAGCCAGTCAAAACCATCCAGATTAACCTTTTTAAATGGATACTGCCTGTTCATGTTCAAAGCTACTTCTGGTAATAGAATGTCAATTTCATTAGTTCTAATATTTTGATTGTGTCTTGCACTTATCGCATAATTGAAAGGCGTTCCTGCAATAACGTTAGAATAAGAAATATTGGAGTTAAAGTTCGCGTTTACTTGCTGCTGGTAGTTTGAAGTTGGGTTGTTTTGGTTATAGCTTGAGGTTCCACCATTCACTGAAGCAGAGAATCTTCCTGTCCCTTTTGATTCAGGTCGATGTGACCATTGTATCCAGAAATCTTTTGAAACTGCTGAATCTACTTCAGATTCCCCAATTTGCTGCTGATTAAAACGGATGTTAATGTTTCCGCTATAACTGTATCTCTTTTTATAATTTGAAGCTAAAGATAAACCATAACTTCCTTTTGAATAAATTTCACCTCTTAAAGCTAAATCAATATATTCACTGATAGCCCAATAATAACCTCCATCTCTTAAGAAAAATCCTCTTCTATTTTCTTCACCGTAAGTGGGGAATAAAATACCAGAGGTCTTATTATTGGGCATCGGAAACATACCAAATGGAAATAATAAAGGCGTGGGAAGTTCTGTGATTTCTAGGTTAAAAGGGCCAGCAAGTATTTTATCTCCAGGAATTAATTTTAATTTATTTGCTGAGATACCAAAATGAGGATGATCTAAATTACAAGTAGTATAGAGAGCGTGGTCACTGAATAGTTCATCCTTTTCGTTCTTTTTCGTCCAGTTTGAATGCATGAAGGCTTCCCCTTGCTGGGTTACTACACCCTTAATAATGGCTTTTTTGGTGTCGAAATTATATCTAATTTCATCTGTTTGATAAACTTGGCCTCTATCCGAGAATATTGGTTTACCGCTAATATTACCGGAAGTATCTTTTAATCCACTGGCATCTAGTACCTTGGTATTGTAATTAACTTTTATCTTATCAGCATCTAGTTCAATTTCTCCATAATCTACATGGGCCTCTTTATACATAATAATGTCTTGAGTTTTCAAGTTAAAGTTTAAAGAATCCTTGGCATTGTAATTGACTGTGGTTGCGATGTCCCCTTTTTTCTTGTTTTTAACAGTATCAGCTTCAGCTTTTGTACTATCAGAAATTATAGTAGCTGTAGAGTCTGTTAAAGTTTTAAGACTATCAATATCGAGGGATGTGTTAATCAAGGAATCGGTTTTCTGTACTAAAGAATCCGCGTCTTGAGCAAAACCAAAATAAGGAACAATGAATATGAAAATACTTAAAATATACCGCCTCAAATTATTTCGTGGATTTTTCCGATTTGATGAATTTTTGCAATCTTTGTGTAAAATTATACTATTCAAATTAAACAACCGAAAGATTGTGAAAAATATTACCATCCTTTCTACACTTACTATTTTGATGGTCCTTGGCTCATTCACAAATCTTAATAAACCTTCATATAAAGTAAATAAGGTTGTGATTGATGCTGGACATGGGGGCAAAGATAGTGGAACACGAGGCGTAATGTCAAAAGAAAAAGATATTGCTTTAGATATTGCTTTGGAGCTAGGTGAAATCATTAAAGAATATTTGCCTGATGTTGAAGTCATTTATACTAGAAAAGATGATAATTTTGTTGAACTTGACGAACGCTCGAATATCGCGAACAAAAATGGTGCCGACCTGTTTGTATCTATTCATTGTAATGCAGTTGACTATAGCGAAAAAGTTCACGGCACAGAAACCTGGATAATGGGACTTCATAAGTCAGAAACAAACTTGAATGTAGCAAAAAGAGAAAATGCTGTTATTCTTATGGAGGATAACTACGAAGAAAAGTATGAGGGTTTTGATCCGAATGATCCAGCTTCTCACATATTATTTTCTTTATACCAAAATGCTTATTTAGCTAATAGTTTGAATCTTGCCGAAAAAGTAGAATATCAGTTCGATAAGAGAGTAGGAAGACACAGTAGGGGTGTTAAACAAGCCGGATTTGTGGTTTTATTTAAAAGCTCAATGCCGAGTGTACTGATTGAAACTGGCTTCTTAAGTAATCCTAAAGAGGAAAGATATTTGAACGATGACTTAGGAAAGACGTATATAGCATCGGGTATTTTCCGTGCCATCCGAGATTACAAAGTAGAAATTGAATCAATGAACTAAAAACTTATACAACTTTGAAAATAGCTAAAGAAATTAAAGTTGCCGTCTTGGCAATTACATCAATTGTAATATTCTATTTTGGTTTTAATTACCTTAAAGGAATAGATTTTTTTGATCCTAAAAATGAATATTATGCTGTTTATGACCAAGTGAATGGTTTAACAGTATCTAATCCTGTGTTATTAAGCGGACTTTCAGTGGGGAGAGTAAGTAGAATTGAAATTCTTCAAGAGCAGGAAAATAAATTGAAAGTTTATTTTGAGGTAAGGGAGGATATCACTTTAGGAGATGAATCGGTTGCTATGTTAGCAACAGACATTCTAGGATCTCAAACTATAGTGTTGAAAAGGAATAATGTGGTTGAACCTATAGCGGAAGGAAGCGAAGTGAAAGGAGATGTAGAACCCGCATTAACTGAACAAATTCAACAACAAGCCTATCCAGTATTAAAGACTTTAGACTCTGTTGGCCAACATTTAAATGGAATACTCGCAAACATCGATCGTAACGAGAGTAAAATACAAAATATTATGCTTCATGTGGAAACTACCACCAGAAATTTAGCAGAGATTTCAGAAAAGCAAGCTAAGATAGGAGCGATGATCGATGATTTTAAAAAAATATCTGCTGCTTTGGCTGATGAAAGAACTGGACTAAAAGCATTACTTAATAAAACAAATGGTATTGCCGATTCTGTTAATTCTTTAGAATTAGCTAAAGTTGTGAATAGATTAGATTCTACATTAATCACAATCAATTCTACAGTGGCTTCAATGCAGGATGGTGAAGGCACGGTTGATAAATTACTAAATGATGATTCTTTATATCTTAATCTAAATCAGACATTAGTTGATTTAGATGCCTTATTGATTGATATGAAGGATCAGCCTAAGAAGTATGTACACTTCTCATTATTTGGTAGTAAAGACAAGAAGAAATAATTGAATACTTAATTAATTATTAATCATATCAGGAAACGACTAAATGGATATTGAATTTAATAAGAACGAGGACCTCAATAAACAAGAGGTAGATAAGTTAAAGCACAAGCTTGAAAAAGTATATTTAGGTGGGGGAGAAAAAAAGATTGAATCCCAACACAAAAAAGGAAAATTAACAGCAAGAGAACGTATTGATTATTTAGTAGATGATGGTTCTGAATTTTTAGAAATCGGAGCATTTGCTGCAGATGGTATGTATGAAGAGGTAGGCGGTTGCCCTTCTGCTGGTGTAGTTACGGGAATTGGATATGTAGAAGGTAGACAGGTGGTTATTGTAGCTAATGATGCTACCGTTAAGGCTGGGGCATGGTTTCCCATGACAGCAAAGAAAAATTTACGCGCTCAGGAAGTAGCGATGGAGAATAGATTGCCTATCATTTATTTAGTAGATAGTGCTGGTGTATTCCTGCCAATGCAAAATGAAATTTTCCCTGATAAAGAACATTTTGGAAGACAATTTAGAAATAATGCAAAAATGTCTTCAATGGGAATTATTCAAGTAGCTGCTATCATGGGTAGCTGTGTAGCAGGAGGCGCTTATTTACCGATTATGGCGGATGAAGCTATGATTGTAAATAAAACAGGATCTATATTCTTAGCAGGTTCATATTTAGTAAAAGCTGCTATAGGTGAAGATATTGATAATGAAACATTAGGTGGAGCTACTACACATTGCGAAATCTCAGGTGTTACGGATAATAAGCATGAAACTGATCAGGATTGCTTAGACGATATTAAAAGGATTTTTAATAAAATAGGTAGCTTTGAAAAAGCTGGTTTTAACAGAGAAGAACCAGCAGCACCTAAAAAAGATGAGAAAGAAATCTATGGTTTACTACCGAATGATCGAGTAAAACCTTACGATACTAGAGATATAATAGAAAGACTGGTTGATAATTCAGAGTTTGATGAATACAAAGCCTTATACGGTAAATCTATCATTTGCGGAACAGCAAGAATTGATGGATGGGCAGTTGGAATAGTAGCAAACCAAAGAAAAGTTGTAAAAACTAAGAAAGGGGAAATGCAGATGGGGGGAGTAATTTATTCCGACTCTGCTGATAAAGCTGCAAGGTTTATCATGAATTGTAATCAACGAAAAATTCCACTTGTATTCCTTCAAGATGTAAGCGGCTTTATGATTGGAAGTAAATCTGAGCATGGTGGTATTATTAAGGATGGGGCTAAAATGGTAAATGCTATGGCCAACTCGGTAGTACCTAAATTTACTATTGTGATTGGTAATTCATACGGAGCAGGTAATTATGCAATGTGTGGAAAGGCTTATGATCCTCGACTAATCTATGCATGGCCTACAGCCCAAATTGCAGTAATGAGTGGAGCGGCTGCAGCAAAAACCTTATTGCAAATAAAAGTAGCTACCCTTAAAGCAAAAGGAGAGGAAATATCAGAAGAGGATAAGGAGAAAATGCTGAAGGAAATTACCGATAAGTATAATGAAGAACTTTCTCCATATTATGCAGCCTCTCGATTATGGGTGGATGGTATTATTGATCCATTAGAAACTAGGAAAGTAATTTCAATGGGGATTGAGGCAGCAGATCATGCGCCAATAGAAAAACCATTTAATGTAGGAGTAATCCAAACCTAAATTAGATAAATATTGGATTTAGATAAGAAAGAATTCAAAGCTTTAGTATCTCTTTTAGAAGACGATGATCAGGAGATAAGCTCTCATGTTGAAGGAAAGATAATGTCTCTTGGAAGCGATATTATCCCATATCTGGAAGAGCAATGGGAAAATAGCTTTGATCCTAATGTACAAAGGAAAATTGAAGATATGATTCATAATCTTCAATTTTCTCAGCTGAAGGAAAAGCTAAGGGATTGGAAAGAAGGTGGTGCAGAAAGCTTGCTTGAAGGCATGTGGCTAATTTCCTTGTATCAATATCCTGATACTGATTTAAATGAATTAAATAAAGAAGTAGAACAAATATATTATGATATATGGGTGGAGCTGAAGGAAGATCTTCATCCTTATGATCAGGTGAAAATTATAAATAGTGCTTTGTTTTCGAAATTAAAATTCCGAGCGAACACAAAAAATTTCCATTCACCAAATAACTCTTTTTTAAAGTCAGTATTAGAGAGTAAAAAAGGTAACCCGATATCTCTATCAGTCATATATATGCTTGTTGCTGAAAAGTTAGGGATGCCTATTTATGGGGTAAATTTGCCAAATCTGTTTATTGTAACCTATAAATCTGAAGAAACTCAGTTTTACATAAATGCATTTAATAGAGGGCTAATTTTCTCAAAAAAAGATATTGATAATTATTTGGCAAATTTAAACTTAACGCCAAAGCCAATTTATTACGAACCATGCTCAAATGAAGATATCATAAAGCGTGTGTTACGTAACCTTATCATGGCATATGAGAAATTGGATGATCATCAAAAAGCTGATGAAATTAAAGAATTGCTAATAGAAGTTTCCGGTGGAATTGATTTCGATGCTTTAGGGCTTTAGTTCACATTTAAGCAAATAAAATACTCCTCCAATTTGTAAAAAGCTAATTCGTATTCTTTAAAGAAATCATCTTTATTAATAGAACCACTCATTAGAGTCCAGTCTTTTTTGAGTGGTTTTACTTTTAAGTGGTCTTTAAAATTTAATTCACGTTTCATAAACAGCTTATACAATACTTCCTTGGCAGACCACATTTTGGAATATTTCACCAAGTCAGCATTACAATATTCCATTTCCTCATCAGTATAAAGTCTTGGGGCAATTTTTGCCATTTTGGCCTTTGGTTTTTCAATATCAATACCCACTTCTATTTTAAATCCTACGGCAGCAGCTATATAATTTTCAGTGTGAGAAAGTGAAATATTATACTCTGAATCAGGTATTACAGGTTTCCCGAATTCATTTCTATATATAGGCTGATCAGTTATTTTTAATGAATGTAATACCGTTTTACATAACATTCTACCAGCTAAGAATTCTAATCTTTTTTCAGGGTGAGTAGTCTCAGCAAGAATATTAACATCAGTTGGGCTTAAAACAATGTTTCTTTGATAGAAGTCTATATCTTCCTCAATTTTCCAAACAGCTAGGTGAACTTTATCGTTTATTTGTTTTATATATTCTAATGCCATCTCGTAACTTTACAGTATGCCTAAAATTAATGTAGAAAAAGTACAAAGCCTAACAGGACATAAAGATTGCCTATATGTAGTGGAACCAGCAGCCCAAAATAATCAATTTTTCTCTGCTGGCGGAGATGGGATTGTGGCTTTATGGGATTTAAAAGATCCAGAATTAGGTCAAATGGTAGCAAAAGTCAATAATTCTGTATACGCTTTACATTATCTGAGAAATACCAATCATTTGTTGGTAGGCCATAATTATGAAGGTATTCATTTAATAGATGTTGAGAATAAACAAGAGGTAAAATCTTCTAAAATAACTGATGAAGCTATATTTGATATTAAAGTAATTGATAATATTATTCTGAGCGCCTGTGGTGATGGTCAGTTAATATTATCTGATTTGAAGGATTTATCTACCATTGCAAAGCTTCAAATTTCGGATAAAAGCATTAGAACCATTGCTGTTCATCCTAATCAAAAAGAAGTAGCCTTAGGCTTAAGTGATAATACGATTAAGGTTTTATCTTCTACTGATTGGCGCTTAAAAAAGGAAATAAAAGCCCATGATAATTCAGTATTTACAATTCAGTATTCTAGGGATGGAAAGTTATTGTTAAGCGCTGGTCGTGATGCACATCTAAAAATATGGGATGCGCAATCTGATTATATTTTGGTTGAATCAATAGTCGCCCATATGTATGCAATCAATAATATTAGTTTCCGGTCAGATGGTAAGTACTTTTCTACCTGTAGTATGGATAAAAGTATAAAAATTTGGGATGCACAGTCATTTAAGCTCTTGAAAGTTATTGATAAAGCTAGGCATGCAGGTCATGCAACATCCGTTAATAAATTATATTGGACGGATTATAATGATCAACTGGTAAGTGTTAGTGATGATCACACCATATCAATTTGGGATATACAGATGAATTAATCAAAATTATCCCGTTATATTTATATCTTGAAAAAGTGAAATACTTTTCTTAGCATTAAGACATTAGCTGGTTTTATGCGTTATTACAATAATCAACAGATAGTAAAATGAAGATTACTCCTTTAGAAATAAGACAAAAAGAATTTGAAAAAGGCTTTAGAGGCTATGATAAAGATGATGTCAAAGCATTTTTAGCTTCTCTATCTCAAGAGTGGGAGAGGGAAATGGACATTCAAAAGGAGTTAAAACTTAAATTGGAAGCAGCAGAAAAGGAAGTAGAAAAGTTGAGACAAGTGGAGAGCTCATTATACAAAACTTTGAAAACGGCAGAAGACACCGGAGCCAACGTAATTACCCAAGCCAACAGAACAGCGGAACTTCATTTAAAGGAAACCCAAATTAAAGCAGATAAATTGTTGTCAGACGCTCAACAAAGAGCAAAAGATATTGTGGAAGATGCTAACCATAAAGCACAGGCAATATTAGAAGATACAGAAGATGAATTAAAAGAGGTTGCCGATGGCTTCAAACAACTAGAAAATCACAGAGATAATGTGATTGAAGAATTGAGAAACCTTAGCACTGGATTGAATGATAAAGTGAAGAAGATTGAAGACAGAATGCAGCATGTTGATATTGAAACTCATCTTAAAAGAGCCAGAAAGGCGGTAAAGAAAATACAAAATGCTGATGAATATGAATTGGAAGAAGTTAAAAGACCTTCTATAAAACATGAAGCAGCAAAAGTACCTAAGGCTGAAAAAGCTAATCATTCAGAAGAGCCAAAACAACAAAATAAAAATGAAGAAAGTGGGGGAGAAGATACTTCCTTCTTTGATGAAATAACAGCCGATTAAAATCAGTATTTTTTATGAAGGGGAAAGTTGCATTGTCAGGAATGACTTTTTATGGCTATCATGGCTATTATGTTGAGGAAAACAAATTAGGGAATCATTATTCGGTTGACTTGGTAGTGGATACCAAGTTTGAAAAAATGGATGATAATTTAGAGAGCACCTTAAACTATGAAACCCTATATAAAACCACCGAGGAGGTTATGAAAAAACCTCTGAAATTACTGGAGACCTTAGCTTTTCATATTGGTAAAAAGATTTTAATAGAGAATGACTCAGCCATAAAAGTATTAGTAAGAGTAAATAAAAAGCAGCCCCCTATCGGTGCAATATGCGATGTAGCTTATGTTGAATTAGAGGTATCTCGAGATGATTTTTAATTAATCCTAGAGTACTTTTTTAAATTATAGAAAACTATTCCCTACACAATTTTATTACTTTATTATATTCTTTAAATTAAATTTTAGTTGTCTTTTCAGACATTTCATTTTTTAATCAAGATCAAATGCATAGAGTAATAAAATTTATCTTTGCAATAATTGCTTTTTTTATTGTAACCTACCTGATCATCTTTTTCCCGATTCCCAGTCTATTAGTAGTAGGCTCAGTTATGTTAATAGTTGGGATTTATGATATTTCTCAAAAGAAGCATACTATTTTGAGAAATTTCCCCATAATCGGTCATTTTAGATATTTGTTTGAAGAGATATCTCCAGAAATACATCAATATTTTGTTGAATCAGATGTTGACGGTAAACCACTTAGCAGAAACCAAAGAAGTTATGTTTATGCTAGAGCTAAACTTCAAAATAATACACATCCTTTTGGAACAGAACATGATTTACAAAGGGAAAAGATGGAGTGGACTACTCATTCAATTTTCCCTAGTAAAAGATTAGAAGATGCTCCACGTGTTAAAATTGGGGGCGCAAATTGCTCTAAGCCATATGAAGCAAGTTTATTTAATATTTCTGCAATGAGCTACGGCTCATTAAGTAAAAATGCTATTATGGCTCTTAACAAAGGTGCTAAAGCTGGAGGTTTTTATCATAATACAGGTGAGGGTAGCGTTTCTAATTATCACCTTATGGGTGGTGATATTGTTTATCAAGTAGGTACTGCATATTTTGGCTGCAGAGATAAAGAAGGGAACTTTTCAGAGGAAAAGTTTAAAGAAACTGCTCTGAGAGATGAAGTGAAAATGATTGAATTAAAATTATCTCAGGGTGCTAAGCCTGGACATGGAGGGATATTACCAGCACAAAAAAACTCAAAGGAAATTGCAAGAATTAGAGGAGTGGAGCCCCATACAGATGTTTTGTCTCCTCCTGGTCACACAGCATTTTCCTCATACACCGAAATGATGGCTTTTATTGGTAAACTTCGAGAGCTTTCAGACGGAAAACCTATTGGGTTTAAAATTTGCATTGGCAGAAAGAATGAATTTGAATCTATATGTGATGCAATAAAAGAAACCAATATTTACCCTGATTTCATAACCGTGGATGGTGCAGAAGGAGGTACCGGTGCGGCACCAATAATATTTTCTGATCATGTAGGAATGCCTTGGGAAAATGCCTTGGTTTTCGTGGTGGATACCTTAAGGAGATACAATCTTAGAAATGAGATAAAAGTCATTACCTCAGGCAAAATCATTGATGGTTTTGATATTTTTAAAGCACTTTGCCTTGGTGCCGATATATGTAATTCAGCAAGAGGTATGATGCTAGCCTTAGGGTGTATTCAAGCCTTGGAATGTCATAAGAATACCTGTCCTACAGGAGTTGCAACCAATAATGCTTCACGGATGAGAGGATTAGTGGTTGAAGATAAATGGAAAAGGGTGAAAAATTACCATGGGGAAACTATTAAAGATTTCTTAGATCTGTTTATGGCTTCAGGAGTTTCGGACTTATCTCAGCTTAATAGATCATTGATTTTTCAACAAAGAGATGGGAAAGAAGTAAACTTTGCAGATAGATATCCAGAAGCCCTAGAGGATAGTAAAATATAATAAACTTGCCTTTTTGTTGAATTTATAGCTATTTCACATTTGGAAAGATTGAACAGAACTAAAAGTTATGGAAACGACTAAAAAATACAATCCGGAAACTTACAAAACACCTACCGGCAGCAAACTCAACTGTAAAGGGTGGGTACAAGAAGCAGCATTGCGTATGTTGTTAAATAATCTAGACCCTGAGGTGGCCGAAAGACCTGAAGATTTAATTGTTTACGGGGGTAGAGGTAAGGCAGCAAGAAATTTCGAATCTTTAGATTTGATCATTAAAGCACTTAAAGATTTAGAGGAGGATGAAACTTTAATCGTTCAATCAGGAAAGCCTGTCGGGATTTTACCTACCCATAAAGATGCTCCTAAAGTATTGATTTCTAATTCTCAACTAGTGCCTAATTGGGCAAATTGGAAGCATTTTGATGAGTTAGAGAAAAAAGGATTGATGATGTACGGTCAGATGACGGCTGGTAGCTGGATTTATATTGGTTCGCAGGGTATTGTGCAAGGGACTTATGAAACATTTGCAGCAATAGCCAATAAAGATTTCAATGGTAGCCTTAAAGGAACCTTAACCGTAACTGCCGGATTGGGTGGAATGGGAGGAGCTCAACCTCTTGCCGTTACCATGAATGATGGAGTTTGTTTAGTAGCTGAAGTGGAACAGTGGAGAATTGATAAAAGGCTTTCTACAAAATATTTAGATGAGTCAATTGAAGATATGGATGCTGCAATTGATAGAGCATTGGAGGCGAAGAAGAATCAAGAAAGAGTTTCAATTGGAGTTCCATGTAATGCAGTGCATTTATTAGAAAGATTAATCGAAAGGGGAATTACGCCCAATGTTTTGACTGATCAAACATCAGCTCATGATCCTTTAATTGGATATATACCACACCAAATAAGTTTAGAAGAATCAAATGTTCTAAGAGAGCAAAATCCTGATAAATATGAGGAATTATCTTATGAGTCAATGTACAGACATGTAGAACTGATGCTTGAACTTCAAAAATCAGGATCTATCACTTTTGATTATGGTAATAACTTAAGAGCTAGAGCTTTTGAAAAAGGCCTAAAAAATGCATTTGATTTCCCAGGATTTGTTCCGGCTTACATTCGTCCACTGTTCTGTGAAGGGAAAGGGCCTTTCAGATGGGCTGCCTTATCGGGTGATCCGGCTGACATAGCAGAAACAGACAGAGTTATTAAAGAATTATTTCCTGAAAATGAATCTTTAATGCGTTGGATGGATATGGCTCAAGAAAGAATTTCTTTTCAGGGATTACCCTCAAGAATCTGTTGGTTAGGACAAGGAGAAAGACAAAAGGCTGGCTTAGCATTCAATAAATTGGTGAAAGAAGGAAAAGTTAAGGCTCCTATTGTAATTGGACGTGATCATTTAGATACTGGATCAGTCGCTTCTCCAAACAGAGAAACAGAAGCCATGTTGGATGGCTCAGATGCTGTAGCTGACTGGCCATTATTAAATGCATTAGTCAATACTGCGGGAGGTGCTAGTTGGGTTTCGTTGCATCATGGTGGTGGTGTGGGTATGGGGTATTCTATCCATGCCGGAATGGTAATCGTAGCGGATGGTACTGATGATGCAGAAAAGAGATTAAAGAGAGTTTTACATAATGACCCAGGAATGGGAGTGATAAGACATGCAGATGCTGGTTATGACATTGCCAAGGATACTGCTAGAAAGCATAAACTGGATTTAAAAGAAAGATTAGAGTAGGTGGTTCTATACCGGTCAGGTTTAAATAACCTGACCGGTATTTTGTATATTATTTAATTTTTATCTTTCATTTCTCTTTTTCTCATCGGCATAGCGTCAATAGTAGCAAATAGCTTTTCATTTTTGATAGGCTGGTCTTTTCTCATTTTAATTCCCCCATCTTTACCTATTAATATATTTTGATAACCATCTTCTGAATTAACATTCAATCTTTCCAAAATCTGTTCATAATTCAAGTATTGCTCCTTTTTAAGGTTTAGGGACTTAACTATTTCGTCTTCTAATATTAAAACTATTAAATCTCTTACCTTAAATTCTTCTAAATCACTTTTTATTTCTTCTGATTGTGAATCTAATAGAGAAGTGGAATATTCATTTGAATAAATCACCAATACTCTATTTTCCCATTTAAAGTCTTCAATTTGTTTTATTTGTGCCATTGAAAGATTGCTGTAAATAAATAATAGACTCGTAATAATTAAATATCTCATAATTAAATAACAGAATGATTTGTTCGATGTTTATAATTTGATTTTATAGCTTATAAAATTAAGCAATATTCTGATTCACAGATATTATCATTTGTTAATAGAGGGCTGTGTTATGATTTTTATAGCAAATAAAAGCTTGGTAAGCTTATAATTTACCTATCATTAACTAAGCCTTTTATAGGTAGTTTAAAATATAATTTTTGGATTATTCATACCTAACGAATGTTCGGTAATAGCTTTAATCTTTAGCTTAATTATTGTAATTTCGTACTTGGAAATAAACGACTAAAAATATGTCTGCATATAAAACTGAAGCTCCTTATAAACCTAAAAATAATGTCCGTATTGTAACGGCTGCCTCACTTTTTGATGGTCACGATGCTGCCATCAACGTAATGCGTAGAATCATACAATCTACTGGCTGTGAAGTAATTCATTTAGGTCATGACCGATCGGTAGAAGAAGTTGTGAACACGGCTATACAGGAAGATGCTCAAGCTATCGCAATGACATCATACCAAGGTGGACATACTGAGTATTTCAAATACATGTATGACTTATTAAAGGAAAAGGGAGCAAGCCATATAAAAATCTTTGGAGGTGGAGGAGGAGTTATCCTTCCTGAAGAGATTAAAGAGCTTCATGATTATGGAATTGCCAGAATTTATTCTCCTGATGACGGTCGTGAGATGGGATTGCAAGGGATGATCAATGATTTAGTAAAACAAAGTGATTACCCAACAGGGGAGAATTTAAATGGTGAAGTAGGAAGAATCGATAAAAAGGATGTGAAGGCAATTGCCAGATTAATATCTGCTGCTGAAAACTTTCCGGATGCTTCCAATGCTGAACTAGAAAAAATACGAGAAAAAGCGAAGGACCTTTCTGTACCAGTTTTAGGAATAACGGGTACTGGTGGAGCCGGTAAATCCTCATTGGTAGATGAATTGGTAAGAAGGTTTTTAATTGATTTTAAAGATAAAAATATAGGGATCATCTCAGTTGATCCTTCAAAGCGTAAGACAGGTGGTGCTTTATTAGGAGATAGAATTAGAATGAATGCGATTAATCACGAAAGAGTGTACATGCGTTCATTAGCGACTCGTCAGAGTAATCTTTCTATTTCCAAATACGTGAAAGATGCGGTGTCTATATTAAAAGCCGCTCAATTTGATTTAATTATTTTGGAGACTTCTGGGATTGGTCAGTCTGATACTCAAATATTAGATCATTCTGATGCCTCTTTGTATGTGATGACTCCTGAATATGGAGCAGCAACTCAATTGGAAAAAATTGATATGCTGGATTTCGCGGATATCATCGCTTTAAACAAATTCGATAAGCGTGGGGCTTTAGATGCATTGAGGGATGTAAAGAAACAATACCAAAGAAACCATGGGCTATGGGATGCAAAAGTAGATGATATGCCAGTTTATGGTACAATTGCTTCTCAGTTTAACGATCCCGGGACTAATTCCTTATACAAAACATTGATGGATAAAGTAGTAGAAAAATCAGGTGCTGATTTAAAATCTACTTTTGAAATTACAGATGAGATGTCTGAAAAGGTATTCATCATTCCACCAAATAGAACTCGTTATTTGTCTGAGATTTCTGAAAATAACAGAGGTTACGATCAATGGGTGGAAGAGCAGGCTGCTGTAGCCGATAAATTATACGGTTATAGAAAGTCAATTGATACGTTAAAAGAATCAGATCTTGAAGATAAAGATCGCTTGATCAAAGGTTTGGAGGAAGCTTACGCGAAGGAAGAATTAAATTTCGATCCTAAGAATAAATTATTAATTGAAGAATGGGGCGATAAGGTTCAAAAGTATAAAGACCCAATTTATTCATTTAAGGTAAGGGATAAAGAGATTAAGATTCAAACTCATACCGAATCATTATCTCATTCGCAGATTCCAAAAGTATCACTACCAAAATATAAGAGTTGGGGTGATCTTTTACGCTGGAATTTACAAGAAAATGTACCCGGTGAATTTCCATACACGGCAGGAATTTATCCTTTTAAAAGAGAAGGAGAGGACCCAACGCGTATGTTTGCAGGTGAAGGTGGGCCTGAAAGAACGAATAAGCGTTTCCATTATGTAAGTATGGACATGCCGGCTAAACGTCTTTCGACTGCCTTCGATTCAGTAACGCTATACGGTAATGATCCGGATTACAGACCTGATATTTACGGTAAAATTGGTAATTCAGGGGTAAGCATCTGCTGTTTGGATGATGCTAAAAAGCTTTATTCAGGCTTTGATCTAGCTGATGCCATGACTTCGGTTTCCATGACTATTAATGGTCCTGCACCTATGTTGTTAGGCTTTTTCATGAATGCTGCCATTGATCAGCAATGTGAAAAGTATATTAAGGAAAATGGAATGGAAGATGAAGTCAATAAAAAAATTGACAAAATCTTCAAAGAAAAAGGAGCAGAAAGACCTCAATATAGAGGAGACTTGCCTGAAGGGCATAATGGCTTAGGTTTAATGTTGTTAGGTGTTACAGGTGATCAGGTCTTGCCAAAAGACACCTATGCAAAAATTAAAGCAGAAACCATGGCGGTTGTTCGAGGTACTGTTCAAGCAGATATCTTGAAAGAAGATCAGGCGCAAAATACCTGTATTTTTTCTACAGAATTTGCTTTACGTCTAATGGGTGATGTGCAAGAGTATTTCATTGAAAATCAGGTACGTAATTTCTACTCTGTTTCTATTTCAGGTTATCATATTGCAGAAGCAGGAGCGAATCCAATTACTCAATTAGCCTTTACCTTGGCGAATGGATTCACCTATGTAGAATATTATTTAAGTAGGGGGATGGATATCAATAAATTTGGTCCAAACCTATCATTCTTCTTTTCTAATGGTATTGATCCTGAATATGCTGTTATCGGTCGGGTTGCGAGAAGAATTTGGTCTAAAGCTTTAAAACAAAAGTACGGAGCAAATGCTAGAGCGCAGATGTTAAAATATCACATCCAAACTTCTGGTAGATCCTTACACGCTCAGGAAATTGATTTTAATGATATAAGAACGACTCTTCAGGCTTTATATGCCATATATGACAACTGTAATTCATTGCATACCAATGCTTATGATGAAGCGATTACAACGCCTACAGAGAACTCAGTTCGTAGAGCTATGGCAATTCAGCTGATTATTAATAAAGAATTAGGATTGGCTAAGAATGAGAATCCGATTCAGGGGTCATTCATCATTGAAGAATTAACTGATTTGGTTGAAGAAGCGGTATTAACTGAATTTGATAGAATTACCGAAAGAGGAGGGGTGCTTGGTGCAATGGAAACTATGTATCAGCGTGGAAAGATTCAGGAAGAGAGCTTGTATTACGAAACTTTAAAGCATACGGGTGAATATCCTATCATAGGAGTCAATACCTTCTTAAATTCAAAAGGATCACCAACTGTAACTCCTGGTGAAGTAATTAGAGCCACAAAAGAAGAGAAAGAATATCAAATTGAAACACTTCGTTTATTGAATGATAGATTTGAGAATGAAGCTCAAGAAAGTCTAAATAAATTGCAGGATGCTGCTATAAAGAATAAAAACTTATTCTCTGAATTAATGGAGGCTACTAAATTTTGTTCGTTAGGTCAGATTACGAACGCAATGTTCGAGGTCGGTGGCCAATACCGTAGAAATATGTAGGTTTAGATTATAGATTCTGGAACCTAGATTATAGATAAAAGAAAAGCATGGTGAAAGCCGTGCTTTTTTGGTTTAGGTATTAACTGTCTTGTTTTTAAATTTTATATATTACAACTACTAATTTCAATAATTAAATTTTCATTGTATAATTACAAGTAAGTGATCTATAATTTATTTATTAAAGGTTTTACAGACGGAGGGATAAGAATTGAAAATGAAATAATCCAGGGTGAAGAGTTTTTGACTATTGCAGATTTTCAAGATAATGAAAGTAATACTCATATAGTTTTTAAGAATTGTACTTTTTTAAAAAAATTATCGATTGATATATTTAATAATTCTAAAAGTAAACTTAAAAAGGTAAAATTTCACAATTGTAAAATCATTAAAGATTTAGAAATTTATCATTGTAAAAATTCAGAATTCAGCTTTAGCGGTAGTAGAACAGAAATCCATAAAATAGATATCTTTAATTGTTATGAAGGTTGTAAATTTGATTTTAACAATATTAGCTGTTCAATTTTAGATTTTACCTCTGTATACAAAGAGCAATTTCTTAAAATATTTTCATGCAATTTTAATTCCATTTCTTTAAATGGAACTATGGATTTGGTTGTGAAAATCCTAGGAAGAGGGACATTAGTTAAGGAGTTCGTAATGTCATCAGTTGATTCAGGCAATATTGAAATCTCAGAATCACAAATTGATAGTTTAGTGGCTTATGATTGTTTCTTTACTTGGTTAACTTTTAAAGGTAAAAATGGTGAGGTGCAATCACAGAAATTCGATATTTACAATTCTGAAGTTGAAAATTTGAATCTAGATAAGATTCAAGTAAATTTTTTTAGGTTGAATTTTGTTAAAATAATTGAACGTGGGAATGTTACAAATTCAAAGTTTGTCAATGAAGCTTATTTTCAAAATTTAGATTTTACAAAGCTAAATTTAAATAATCTTGATTTTTTCAAACTGAAAGAATTGTCATTTAGTGGATCTACATTAAATGGCGGAGTTTTTCAAGCTATAAAATGGCCTGAAACTTATTTTTTAAAATCTAAATTCAATTTCAAATCTTTTGTTATCACTCCTTTGAGGTTTTTTAAAAATTTATTTTCTCATAATAAGTTTGAAAACAGTGGGTTTGATTTGATTAAGGAAAAATCATTAGCTGAACAGTATCGTCAGTTGAAGGTGATTAGTCAAAATAATGGTGATAGATTTTCTAGCCTTCAGTTTTACCAGAATGAGATGAACTCAAATTTATTAATAGGATCACAAGATAAAAGTCTCAATGGCTATGATCGCTTTTTATTAAAAACTAATAAGTGGTTCAGTAATTTTGGTTTGGACTATTTTAGACCATTAATTTGGTTGTTATTTCTACATACATTTATTTTTACTTTTATGATTATTAGTGGCTATAATAGTATGGAATTTATCTGGCCATGGAATAATTCATGGTACGAGATTGGAAACTCCGTTGGGTATTACTTTTACTTAATTAACCCTTTACATAAATTACCTTCTGAAGAAATTGGGGTGATATTAGGACTAGACTTTATCAGCAGAATAGTAAATTCTTATTTTATATTTTATATTTTGAAAGCTACCAGAAAGTTTACTTTTAATTAACCCTTTTATTTTTCATTTTGGGCTGCATGAGCAGCTTCTACTTTTTTGTTATTTCATCTAAAAATGGAGAGATGTCTGATTGGCTTTTAAATTTTTTTAATTATTTTGAAAATCTTTTTAATCTCTGATTTACTCATTCATTTTCTCTTTTCTATTCTTTAGAAATTCCTCAAAAGGAACATATTCTTCATTGCTAGCTTTTACTTTATCGTATAGTTTTATGTCTTCCAACTCTTCCAGATCTTCCATTAATTTTTCATATTCTGCAATAGGGAGAATCACAGATTGCTTTTTACCTTTATCATCGGTTATAAATTGAGTTTCCATAGAATTTTAACTTTACACTCTAAACAGTAATCAATATACAAAAATTTCATAATTTCAGGATATTATCAATTGTTAGAAAAAGCAAATGGTTTTGAGAATTCTTTAATCTTATATCTAAAATCCTCAATCTCTATTTATTACCTTACCTTTACACTTGAATTCTAATTTTTTAAAATGCCTACTCCACAAAAGTCCAGCTTACACCCCCAAAACCCTTTCAATACCAGATACGAATTAGAAAATTTATCGGAAGTACTTCCGGAATTGAAGCCTTTTGTATTTGTTAATCAGTACGGAAATCAGACTTTGGATTTTGCTGATCCCAAAGCAGTGAAGGCTTTGAATAAAGCACTATTATTAAAGCATTATGACTTAAAATATTGGGATATACCGGATGGTTACCTTTGTCCTCCTATACCGGGTAGAGCGGATTATTTATTTCATATTAATTCATTTTTACAAAAAAAGAGGAATGGTGTAAAGATTAAAGGAGATATGGTTAATTGCTTGGATATTGGTACAGGAGCAAGCTGCATTTATCCAATTATAGGACATAAGGAATTTGGATGGAAGTTCGTTGGATCAGAGTTTGAATTCAAAGCCTTGAATTCTGCACAAAACATTATCAATAATAATGCATCCTTAAAGGAGGCAATTGAATTACGAGTTCAGCAAAAATCTAAAGATATTTTCAAAGGCATTATAAAAAAACATGAATTTTATGATGTAAGCATCTGCAATCCTCCATTTCACGCTTCAGCGGAGGAAGCCGAAAAAGGGACTATTAGAAAACTGAAGAACCTTAAGCAATACAAAGGGGAAAAGAAACCTATTTTAAATTTTGGAGGTAAGTCGAATGAACTTTGGTATGAAGGAGGAGAATTGAAATTTATTACCAATATGGTGGTACAAAGTAAATACTTTTCTCATTCGGTTCGATGGTTTACTACTTTAGTTTCCAAAGAATTCAATCTTAAGAAAATATATGAAGCCATAAAGCAGGCGGGTGCTAAGGATATGGAAACGATTGAGATGGTGCATGGCAACAAGAAAAGTAGAATTGTAGCTTGGACATTTTTGGTTCCAGTCAAAGTAAGTAAAGGATAGACCTAATTTGATGGGTCTATCCTTTAATTATTTTATTCCGTGCTTAAATAGTAAGCTCCTTCAATTACGTAATTTTTATTTGCATTTAAGCTGTTAGGATCTATTCCAATATACTCTTCATTTTCCGCCACCATTTGAATTTCAACTTTATTAAATTGATTATCAGCTAATGCTTCAAAAATATAGATATGGTTTCCTTGTCTTAAAATTCCTTTTTTAGGCATTAGTAGTAAACTATCAGTTTGAGAATGTACAGTCACTTCTAGCTGAGCGCCTAATGGGATATTTACTTGTTCTGGAATGTCAGCATGTGCTAAGACGGCATTACCTGTTAACTTTTTATTGATTAAATGTAATTTGCTTTCGTAAGACTTATGGCTTTCTGGTAATTTAAAACTGACTCTTTGCTCTTCTTTTAAGAGATGTATGTCTTTCGGGTAAACCAAAAATTCAAGATGCATTTCATCAAGATTAACGATCTCAAATAAGTCCATATTAGGTTCAGCAAGCATTCCTCTTTTAACATAAACCGCTGTTACGAAACCGCTAAAAGGAGCTCTTATGTGCAAGTTTTCCTGAAGGTTTCCTTTTACTAATGAGCTAATATTAACTCCTAGTTTTTGCAACATACTTTTCTTAGCATCAGTATTCACCTTCATCTCATAATATTTTGCTTCAGTTTGCTGATAGCTTTTTAATGAGATCGCTTTATTTTCTACCAAGCTTTTCTTTCTTTCAAAATCAGCCTGCAACTGTTTTAAAGTATTTATGGAAGCTAGATATTCACTTTGAAGTGTCAATATATCTGGATGAGAGATAGTGGCTAAAGATTGCCCTTTTTTCACTTTATCACCTGGTAAAATACTAGTACCGTTAATAAATGCACGCTGCACAATATGTACGTTAGCAATATCCTCTGGTGCTACAGCAAGCTCACCAAAGACAGTGAGTTTTTTATCCAATGGAGCTTTTTTCAACTGTGCAATTTTCAATGAGCTATTGGCTAACTGTTCATTGCTTAAACTGATAGCAACTTCTTCTTGAGCGGCTTCTTCTGAATTAAGCTGTGTTTCTTCGCTACAAGCCGACATGACTAACAGCATCGATAATATTATATAATTGATTTTCATTTTGTTTCTGTTAAATATTGTAATTCAATTGAAATGTTGGCGATCTCTTTTTTGAGTTCTAAATTGGTTTTTTGAATGTTGTAAAGAGCATTTAAATTTTGTACGAATTCGTAAAAGTTTAACTCTCCAATTCTTAAAGCCTCAGATGAGGATGATTCAAGATTTTCTAATTGATCAATCATAGCAGAACTTTTAGACAAGAGTCGTTCATAATTCTGATAATCTTTTTTTGCAATAATCAATCGTTGACTTCTCTCATAATTCTGCCAATCGATTGTCGATTTTTGTATTTCTTTTTCAATTTTTAATTCTTGAATGTTTCCTTTCACATTATTGTAGAAGATTGGTATACTTAATCCAATCTGGAAGCTTTGAAATCCAGTTATATTATTCAAACTTTGATTCACGTATCCTACATAGGCTTCAGGAAAATACTGTGCTTTACTTACTTTGATTGAACTACTAATCGTTTTCATCTGCTGTTTATTTCTGAGAGTAAAGGCAGGATCAAGAGTCAATGAATCAAGAGAATTACTCCATTCATATCTGCTATATTGACTGATGGAATCAGGTAGCTCATTACAAAAACAAAGCTGTTTCAAATTTTTAGTATTTTCGTTTAAAAGCTTTTTTCCTTTTATTAATTCATTTTCAATACTCATTAATTGACCCGATATACTGAGGATTTCCAGCTTTCCACTCTCACCTTCTTCAATCATTTCTTTAGCTTGTTTCATGCTTTTCTGTAAAAGATCCGATTGATCCTCTAAAAACCGTACTTGTCTTTTACTATATGTCCAGTTATTCCAAGCTTTTCTGATATCAGCAGCTACTTGTTTTTTAGCTAGATGATATTCTTTGTTTGCTAGTTCGATTTGATGATCCGCCATTTCGGATCTTCTAAAATTAGCAGGTACATTTCCAATAGATTGTTGAATCGTCCAACTATTATCAATTAAAGGACCGTCTAACTGACCTCTTTGATAATTTATATTGGTGGAAGGAATTTGAAAAGCTTGGGTTTTAAAACTTTTAGCCTGTTCTATTTTTAGTTGTGCATTGATCACATGAGGATTTTTTTCCATAGCATTAGTGATCATACTTTCTAAAACTTGAGGATCATTTTTATCCTGTGCTTGTAACTCATGATTCAGTCCTGAAATACTCAGCAAGCATAGGATTATGATAGGTATAATCTTACCACTCATTTTTACTTTATTGATTAAATAATATAAAGCAGGCAGCACGACTAGCGTTAAAAAAGTAGCTGTAATTAATCCTCCAATTACTACTGTAGCCAATGGTTTTTGAACCTCTGCTCCGCTTGAAGTTGAAACAGCCATAGGTAAGAAACCTAAAGAAGCTACTAGTGCAGTCATGACAACAGGTCTTAAACGATCAGCACTTCCTTTTTTAATGAGTTTGATCAAGTCCATTTCTTTTTCTTCTGCTTTTAAGTCATTCAAATGACTGATTAATACAATTCCGTTTAATACGGCTACACCGAAAAGAGCGATGAAACCTACTCCGGCAGAAATACTAAATGGCATGTCGCGTAACCATAAAGCTAAGACTCCGCCAATGGCTGATAGGGGTACGGCAACATAGATTAAAAGCGCATATTTAATTTTACCAAAAGCAAAGTATAAGAGTATGAAAATCAGAGCTAAAGCTACCGGAACGGCTATAGATAAACGTTTACTTGCCTTTTCTAGAGTTTCAAACTGACCTCCATACTTAATAGAATAGCCCGGATCCATTTTGAGATTTTCATCTAATTTACTCTCAATATCTGCTACAAGTCCCGCAATATCACGGTCTCTAACATTCACACCTACTACTACTCTTCTGCGAGTATCATCTCTGGAGATCTGTAGTGGACCTTCTTGATATTCCCATGAAGCCACCTCTGATAAAGGAATAATTGTGCCATCTTTGCTTTTAATAGTAAGCTGATCTAGGTTTATGGAATTTCTGAAAGATTCACTCAATCTCACTACTAATTCAAACTTTCTTTCTCCTTCAAAAACAAATCCTGCATTTTCACCAGCATATGAGGCTCTTACAATACTGTTTAATTCTTCAATAGAAACGCCATATTGAGCGGCTTTCCTTCTATTGTATGAGATAACCCATTGTGCTAAACCTTCAGTTTGCTCTACTTTCACATCAGCTGCACCCGGTACTTCTTTTATGATAGCGGAAGCTTGTGCGCCATAATCTGCCAATTTCTGTAAGTCTTCGCCATATATTTTGATAGCAATATCTGATTTTGCTCCTGTAATTAATTCATTAAAGCGAAGTTGAATAGGTTGCGTGAATTCAAATACAGCAGTAGGTATTACTGCGAGTTTCTCTTCCATCTTTTCGATCAAATCAAAACGATTTTCACCATTCACCCATTCATCCTTTGGCTTCAAAATGATCATAATATCTGCTAATTCGATTGACATCGGGTCAGTCGGGACTTCAGCCGTACCAATTTTTGAGACCACAGACTCTACTTCCGGGAAATTATCTAATAGGATTTGTTCAGCTTTGGTACTGGTGGCAATACTCTGCTCAAGTGAACTCCCCGGTGGTAAAGTCATTTGCATGGCTAAATCACCCTCTCCTAATTGCGGGATAAATTCCGAACCCATTTTGGTGAAGATGAAAATGGAACCTCCTAATAATATTGCAGATAAAGCAACAGTCATTTTTGGGTTTTTTAATGAAGTGTTTAGTACAGGTTTATAAGCTGCTTTTAGTTTTAATATGATCTTATCTGCAAAGGTGACTTGCTCTTTGATTTTCTTTTTCAAGAATAAGGCAGTCATCATAGGTACATAGGTCATGGACAAAATCATCGCACCAATAATGGCAAAGCTCACCGTTTGTGCCATAGGTCTGAAAGTTTTACCTTCAATTCCTGTTAAACTTAAAATAGGTAGGAAGACTACTAAAATAATCAGTACCCCAAAAGCGGCAGATTTGTAAATTTTCTGCGATGCATTAATTACTACTTCATCCATTTCAGATTGACTTAACTGCTTGCCAATATGGACAGTAAAGAGAATGTGAAGAATACTTTCAACAATAATAACAGCACCATCTACTACTATACCAAAATCTATAGCTCCTAATGACATGAGGTTAGCTGAAACATCAAAGATGTTCATCATAATGAAAGCAAATAGTAATGAGAGCGGTATAATGGAGGCTACAATCAGACCTGCTCTGAAATTACCTAGCAACAATATCAAAACAAATATTACGATTATACCACCTTCCAATAAATTGGTTTTAACAGTGTTAATAGCTCTTCCAACTAAATCTGATCTGTCAAGATAAGGCCTGATTTTCACCCCTTCTGGTAACGATTTTTGGACTTCAGCCACTCTAGCATTTACTGCTTCTAATGTTTTTGATGAATTTGCACCCTTCAGCATTAAGGTGATGCCTCCAACCGCTTCGCCTTCTCCATCTTTAGTCATGGCACCAAAACGTTTTGCATTTCCGAACTGAACAGTTCCAATATCTTTTATAAGAACTGGTGATTTCGGGTCATCTTTAACCAAGGTATTACGGATATCATCCAGGTCTACCATCATGCCCTCTGTTCTTACGTAATAGGCGTTTTGATTTTTTTCTATATAACTTCCTCCAGAATTCTCATTGTTAAGTTGAAGGGCAGACGTTACTTCTTGAAAAGTAACCCCTTGTTGCGCCATTAATGAAGGATTAATTGCAACTTCATATTGCTTAAGAAATCCACCAAAAGAACTTACTTCTACAATTCCCTTAATTCCGGATAGTTGTCTTTTCACAATCCAGTCTTGGATTGTCCGGAGCTCCATAGGAGAGTACTGCCCTTTATGTTCATCATCCACCTCTAATGTATATTGGTAGATTTCACCCAAACCAGTTGTGATGGGCATTAATTCAGGAGCTCCCAATTTTGAAGGGATTTCACCACTTACAATATTGATTTGTTCCTGAACATATTGTCTTGTATCCAGTAAAGGTACATGCTCTTCAAATACGATGGTCACTACCGATAATCCATATTTCGAGATCGATCGGATTTCTTCAATCATCGGAATATTGGCCATTGAAATTTCAATGGGATAGGTAATGAATTGTTCTACTTCTTGTGCTGATAGTGAAGGACTTACCGTGACTACTTGCACTTGATTATTGGTAATATCAGGGACTGCATTTACAGAAAGCTGATTCATTGAATATATACCGCCACCAATTAAAGCGATTACTCCAAAGAACACGATCAATTTGTTCTTTATGGAGAAAGAAATAATTTTTTGAAACATGAAATGTTATTTGATTATTTAAGAAATAAATAAATAAATGTGAACGAATTCTTAAATAAGGGAAGGGGGGCCTCTATAAGAGAAACTACTTTTGAATATAGATTGAATAATTTTATCTTCAATCAGAAGTTGTATTGAATTATCATTTTCAATTTGTGAAAAATCGAAATCAATGATTGTAGGAACTAATAAAAATAAATCATTACTTGACAGACTTTGTTGGCTCGCATGTTTGGCTAGTGCCGAATTGTTATTTTGATAATTGTCAAGGTGATTAGCTCCTAAATTAAGGTGAAAGCCAATTTTGAGTAAATCGATTGGAGATTTTACAGGTTCATTTCTGAGAATCTCATTAAGATTAAAGCCATTTTCACTATGATGATGAGGCACAAAGCTGTGTAGCAGTAAAATATTTACCGATACAGTAATTAAAAATATGCCTAAAATTCTCCTCATTGATACAAATGTAAAACTTTATAATGATACGTTACTATTTAAAGTATAGTTTTAATAATCTGATAATTTTGAAAGAGATAAAAATAAAAGCATCCGCTTAAATACGGATGCTTTAAAGTGAGATAGATATTTTATCAACCTAAATTGGCAAGGCTTTCCTCAAGGGTTTTTATTCTGGCTTCAGCATCTGCTTGTTTTTTCTTCTCCATTTCAACCACTTTTTCTGGGGCATTACTCACAAATCTTTCATTTTCAAGCTTCTTTTGTACACTTTTAAGGAAACCTTTAGTGTAATCAAGCTCTTTTTGAATTTCTTCCTTCTCTTTTTCAACATCAATGGCACCTTCCATAGGAACGAAACACTCATCTGATCCAATAAAGAAACTAACAGCTTGATCAATTTTAGTATTGGTGAACTCTAGTGATTCAATATTTGCTAGTTTGTTAATAACAGAGATATACTCTTGATAAATCATTTCGTCATTAGTCTTCACAAATAACTTTAAAGCGTCTTTTGGAGAAATACCTTTCGAAGCTCTTATATTTCTAATCTGTGAAACTAATTCAAATGTTAATTTCAAATCTCCTAATATAGACTTGTCATAATCCTTTTCTATTGGCCAGTGATTCACAATTACACAATCCTTAGCATCTCTTTCAGTAATTTGATGCCAAATCTCCTCCGTAAGGAAAGGCATAAATGGATGAAGTATAGTTAAGATATCTTCGAAGAATTTGATCGTAGCCTCATAAGAATTTTTATCTATAGCTTCTCCATATGGTGGTTTTACGATTTCTAGATAGTAAGAACAGAAATCATCCCAGATCAATTTATAGGTAGTCATTAAAGCATCAGAAATTCTGAATTTGCTAAAATGATCATTGATTTCTCTTAAAGCATCCTGGAATCGAGCTTCAAACCAATCGATTGCTTTCATGGCTTCAATTGGAGTATCCTTTTCGGTAACTTCTAATCCTTCAATTAATCTAAAGGCATTCCATATTTTATTACCGAAATTCCATCCTTGTTCGCAAAGCTTTTCTTCAAATAATAAATCATTTCCGGCAGCCGCAGAAAGCAATAACCCAACTCTAACGCCATCAGCACCATGCTTATCAATCAAGGCTAAGGCATCAGGAGAATTGCCTAATTGCTTAGACATTTTTCTGCCTTTTTCATCTCTAACAATTCCAGTCAGGTACACATTTTTGAAAGGTAGTTCTCCCTTAAATTCATAGCCGGCTATGATCATACGGGCTACCCAGAAAAACAGAATATCAGGACCCGTTACCAAATCATTGGTAGGGTAATAGTAATTGAAATCTTCATTATCGGGATCTTTGAAACCGTCAAAAACAGAGATTGGCCACAGCCAAGAGCTAAACCAAGTATCTAAAACATCCTCATCTTGTTTTAAATCTTCGATTTTTAAGTCTTGATTGCCTGATTTCTCTTTCGCTAATTGTAAAGCTTTATCAGCATTTTCTGCCACTACAAAATCACCATCCGGAAGAAAATAAGCTGGTATTCTTTGTCCCCACCATAACTGACGTGAGATACACCAATCTCTTACATTTTCCATCCAATGTTTGTAGGTGTTTTTAAACTTAGGTGGAATTAGTTTGATGTTATCATTCATCACATTCTCATAGGCAGGCTTTACCAATTCCTCCATTTTCACAAACCATTGTGTAGAGAGTTTCGGCTCAATAACTGCATCTGTTCTTTCAGAATGACCAACATTATTGGTATAATCTTCTTCTTTCTCTAATTGATCAACTTCTTTTAAAAGCTTGGCAATTTTCTTCCTGGCTACAAAACGATCTTCGCCAACTAGGATTTGAGCTTTTTCATTTAGCTTACCATTATCATCAATAATGTCAATTACTTCTAAATTATGGCGTAAACCAATTTCGTGATCATTAATATCATGAGCAGGGGTAACTTTTAAGCAACCTGTTCCAAATTCCATATCAACATAATCATCTTCCACAATTGGAATGGCTTTATTAATTAATGGAATGATTGCTTTTTTACCTTTCAGATGATGGAATCTATCATCATTTGGGTTGATACAGATGGCAGCATCCGCCATAATTGTTTCTGGTCGAGTAGTGGCGATAACCAAATAATCATCACTACCTTCAATTTGATACCGGATGTGGTAAAGCTTACCATTTACCTCTTTAAAGTTTACTTCATCATCGGCTAAGGCAGTTTTTCCTTCAGGATCCCAGTTTACCATTCTGGTTCCTCTGTAGATGTATCCCTTTTTGTAAAGATCAACAAAAACCTCAATTACAGCCGCTGACATATCTTCTTCCATGGTGAATCGCTCACGATCCCAGTCACAAGAGGCACCTAGCTTTTTGAGCTGTTGTAGGATAATACCACCATATTTTTCTTTCCATTCCCAGGCATGTTTCATGAATTCATCTCTTGTGATTTCATTTTTATTGATGCCCTTCTCTTTCAACATCTTTACTACTTTAGCTTCGGTGGCAATAGAAGCATGGTCCATACCCGGCACCCAACATGCTTCTTTTCCTTGCATCCTGGCTCTTCGAATCAAAACATCCTGAATCGTGTTATTCATCATATGCCCCATATGTAATACACCAGTGACATTTGGCGGTGGAATAACAATGGTGTAAGGCTCTTTTTTCGGATCTGGTTTTGAAGCAAAGAATTTTTGTTCCATCCAGTGTTTATACCATTTGTCTTCTATATCAGAAGGGTTGTATTTTGTTGCCAGTGACATATATGAATTATTTTATTCTAATTTTTTATATAAAATGAATCGCAAAATTAAGCAATTCAATAATTTTTATTGAGGGATAATGAATAAAAAAGCTTTTCCAATCATAAAAGCTTTTTGTAATGATAGTAACACCCCCACAGCCCCCTCAAGGGGGCAGGGTTGTTAAAATGACATTGTTTTGAACTGGATTTCTATCCCCTTGAGGGGATTATAGGGGTGTAAAAATTACTTCGCAGGAAGTAATTCAGTTCTAACTTCACCAAAACCAATTCTTACACCATTCTTTTCTCCATGGCCTCGCATAATCACAGTGTCATGATCATTGATGAATTTACGTACTGATCCATCAGGCATTTCAACAGGTTTTGTTCCTCTCCAACTAATTTCAAGCATAGAACCATAAGAGGAAGGATCATTTCCGCTGATAGTACCTGAAGCGTAAACATCACCAGTATTGATATTACAACCATTCACCGTTTGATGGGCTAATTGTTGTACTACATTCCAGTACATGTATTTAAAGTTGGAATTCGTTACTACTTTTTCTTCTGAATCTTTCGGTTTGATTCCTACTTGAAGGTCAATGTCAAAATGGTAATCTCCTGTAAATTTTAAGTAGGGTAGAACTTCAGGTTCTTGTTTTGGACCTGCTATTCTAAAGGGTTCTAATGCTTCCATCGTAACAATCCAAGGTGACATAGAAGAACCAAAATTCTTCGCAAGAAATGGGCCTAGTGGTACATATTCCCATTTTTGAATATCTCTTGCAGACCAATCATTAAATAAGGTAAAGCCAAATATATGCTCTTCTGCCTCTTCTGTAGAAATTGAATCTCCTAATTCATTTTCACCACATGTGATAAATGCCATTTCCAATTCGAAATCAACTAATTTAGCCGGCCCAAAATCTGGTTTTTCTGCATCTTGAGCAATCGTTTGACCTTTTGGTCTGTGTAAAGGAGTACCTGAAATCACAATAGAAGAGGCTCTGCCATGATAACCTACCGGGATGTGTTTCCAGTTCGGTAATAATGCATTATCAGGATCACGAAACATAGTACCTACATTAGTCGCATGTGATTCTGATGAATAAAAATCTGTATAATCGCCAACCTGAATAGGTAAATGCATAGTGGCTTTTTCCATTGGAACTAAGGCCTTAGCTTTTAGTTGGTCATTCGATTGAAGTTCTTGATTATCAACTTGAAGAAGCTCTGAAATTCTCTCTCTTACAGAAATGGTGATTTTTTTACCTAAATCCATGAAATCATTCAACACTGCTTTGTCAAAAATTCTGTCTGGTAAATTCAGATCATTGAATAATTGCGCGGATTGAATTTCAGTTAAGTCCAAAATATGATTTCCTATTGCTACACCTGCGCGCGCTGATTTTTCAGCAGTAGAAAATATACCATAAGGTAGGTTTTGAATAGGGAAATCTGAGTCTTTTGGTACTTCCACCCAGCTTTTTAAAGCTGGATTATTCGCTTTATACGTCATATTAAAAAGTCGTTTTTGTAGTCAGAAATTTTGAAATGCTAATATCTGAAAATTTGAGCAAAGGGGAAAGGAGAGGAGTAGTTAGTTAGGAGCTGGGAGATTGAAGTTAGTTTGCGATGTCAATTACTAACATCTGATTATTAGTGCTTAAAAAGTACCATTTGAATTATTCGTCCAGTCATTCTAATATTTGTTTAGTAGCTATTGCAAATCCGGTCTGACTTTCGTCTGACCTATTGAAGCATCCAATCTATTGAAAATATAATTTGAGAAAAGGAAGGAGAGCTAGTTAAAATTTAGAAGAGGGTTGTGTAGTGGTAAGTATGATGTTTGGTGTTGAGCAGTAGCGTATTTAATGCAATTAGTTACTAATTATTAATTCTTAATTCATAATTATTTTAATCCAACCATTCTACAAATTCGTATGTCTAAACAGGTATAGGAAAGGAAAATATGCTGTTTTAAAGTATTTTTCGATCAAATGTAATATTTAGAGGACTGTTCCTTACCTATTGTATAATTAAGTTCTTATTTTTGTTAATTAGAATAAATGAAGCTAATTGATTAGGGTTATTTTAGATTGGCGGATTTTAAAGAATTAATTATGAAGAAATTTTTATTTTCTATATTGTTTTTTGTTGGGCTTACTTCAATATCGTTTTCTCAAAGTGTAGGAGATTTCCAAACTCGCCAATCAGGAAATTGGAATGATAGCGATACTTGGGAAGAGTGGACGGGCTCTAGTTGGGATAATACAGCTAATACGCCTACAAGTGCTGATGGTGTTATATCTATTTTGAACTCTCATATAATTACAATATCAGCTTCTGTTACAACAGATCAAACATATATTAAGTCTGGTGGCCAAATTACAATAAATTCAGGCAATGTATTCACAGCAGCTGCTGGTCCTGGAGATGACTTAACAATAGAATCTGGAGGAATACTTCAAAACAATGGAACATTGACAATTCAAAGGATTGTTAGCCCTCCACCACCAAGACTTGGGTTAATAAGGGTTTTAGGTACGTTAATTCAAAACTCGGGAGCTTCAATCTCTAATGCAGCTACATCTTCTTTATTATTTGGTGCCAATAGTATTTATCGACATAATCAAGATGCTGGAACTATCCCAACATCCACATGGAACATTTCTTCAACAGTTGAAATTACTGGAGTCGTAAATGTTAAACCATCAGGATTAGGACAGTCTTTCGGTAATTTCAGATGGGACTGCTCTTCTCAAGGAGCATTTGTTGATTTAGAAGGGGCATTGACCACGGTAAATGGTGATTTTACAATGTTGGATAACGCTTTTTGGGGCGTTTATTTATCATCGGTGACTGACTACACAATGAATGTTGGAGGAGATTTTAGAGTAAGTGGTGGTACTGCATATTTAGGATTTAATAGTGCAAATATTGGTAATTTAGTTATAGGTGGGGATTTGATTTTTGAAAATGGTGCATTTATAGATCATAGTTTCGATGGAGATATAAATTTTGATATATCTGGAAATGTTCTTTATAATAATGCATCTGTTAATATTGGCTATGGTGGATCTTCTACAGTGACATATAATATTAATGGCGATCTAACCATATCTTCAAGTACTATTTCAAATCAATCTGCAAGTAATGGATTAATTAATTTTATTGGTTCGGGTAATCAAAATATTAGCGGAGTAATTGATTTTGGTAATTTTGATTTTATTATTGGAAGTAATTCAAATGTAATAATACCAGATGGTAGTTATTTAAGCGGTGCAGTAAGTTTGACTACTAATACAGGTGGAAAACTAACTGTAGGGTCTGTTGCTGCTAACGGTGCAATACAAACTGGAACAACTTCGGGAAATATCAGAGTCTCAGGAACTAGAACTTTCAATTCGGGTTCTACAATCGAATACAATGGAACAGCAACTCAAGCTCTGGGTAATGGCTTTCCATCCTCAGGAGTAAATTTAATTGTTAATAACACAGGAGGCGGAGTAAACATGAATTCAGATGTAACCATTGCTTCAGGCCGAACTTTAACACTCACAGAAGGAACCCTTAATATTGGCGATGGAAATTTATTAACACTTAATGGTAATGTAGTCACTACAAATGGAGGTATATCCGGGGGAGCTCTTTCTGATTTAACCATCGGTGGTACAGGAGCATTTGGAACCTTAGGATTTGTAGGTACTCAAGAATTAAGAAATTTCACTATCAATAGAACTTCATCTGGTACAATTATACTAGGAGGAGATTTAACGGTTTTAGGTGATTTAACTCAAACAGATGGAGACTTATTACTTAATGGGAATCAATTAACGATTAATAGTAATTATTCTCAAGCGGGTGGCAGCTTAATATCCAATTCTGCTTCTTCCTTGATCGTGAATGGTGCTGGGACATTACCAACTAGCTTATCATTTTCAGGTGATATTAATACAATTACTTTAAATAGAGCTTTAGCTACTCTTAATACGGGTGCTTCAGGTTTTACCTTATCTAACTTGAACTTATATTCTGGTACGCTTGATGGAACAGCCATAAGCATAGCGGATGGCGGATTTGTTGAAAGAAGAGCTTCAGGATCACTAACTAATGCCCTTATTCCAACAGGAACTTACAGTTTGCTATATAATAATAGTAGTTTGATGACCTCAGGACCTGAATTACATCCCACGGCTATTAACGATTTGACAAAAACAGGAACATCTACCTTAACAGTTGCTAGTGATTTTGATGTAAATGGTGTACTTACATTATCAAATGGAGCATTCGATGCAGGTGCTAACATAATTTCATTAAATGGAGACTTTGTATCTAATGCAGCTTCAACCTTGACTAGTGCTACTGTTACCTTTGATGGGACTACAAATTTATCGGGTGGTACAGCTCCAACTTTTGGTAATATTACAGTTAATGGAGTATTTAACCCTACTTCAAACTTAAATGTTAATGGTGATATAACGAATAATGGCACTTTAAATAGTTCAGGAGGTTTATTGACACTTAATGGAACTTCAATTTTAGGTGGTGCTAATCCAATTACTATAAATGATTTAACAATAGGAGCGAGTGGAGATGTAACTGCAAATGCAGCTGCTGATTTACAAATCAATGGTAATTTTACCAATAATGGTTTGTTTGATGGTAATTCTGGTACTGTTGTCTTTGGGGGTACAACCACTATATCTGGATCAGTTCCTAATTTTGCTAGCATTCGGGTTGATGGCACTTTAAATGCACCAGCTTCCTTAAATATTAACGGTGATTTTACTGTTAATGGTACTTTCAATGATAATGATGGAATTATTAATTTAACAGATGGCAATATTGCGGGCGGTTCTGCTTTTAATATCCATACATTAAATGCAAATGGAGCTATAAACAATAATAATACTGGAGGAGTAAATATTGAAGATGGTATTACAATTGGGGCAAGCACAACTTTTGACCTAGATGGAGGAGGTTCAGGTGTGATGACATTATTATCAACTCCTTCTAAAGATGCTTTTATAGGTGAGGTACCAAGTGGTTCAAGTATATCAGGTAATATCAATATCCAAAGAGCAATTTACACAGTTGGAGGAGATGGAAGAGGTTATCATATTGTGGGCTTTCCTGCCACTGGAGTTACTGTTGCTGATATCCAGGAAGAAATATCTATTACGGGCCCTTTTACCGGTTCTAGTGCTTGTCCAACCGCAGGATGTACGTATTCTATTTATGCGTATAATGAGGCAGCGGCAGGGGCTGGTGTTTTTGATGATGGGTATACTGGTTTTCCCGCTTCTGGAAACGGAGAATCGTTTACGAATGGAGAAGGATATTATATATTTAATTATGCAGGAGAACCTTCGTCTGGAATCATAGAAGGTAATGGTGCTGTTTTCTCAGGTAATTTCTCCACCACCCTATCTAGAGGAGCATCGGCAGATGCAGGTTGGCATATGGTTTCTAATCCTTATCCAGCGGCAACTGATTGGTCCCAATGGGATGCCTCAAATATAGCTGGTGGAACTGCATATTTATATAACCCTGGTTCTGGGAATTATATTGCTTTGGATGGTTTAACTCAGCAATTAATAGGGCAAGGTCAAGGATTCTTTGTAAGAGCCATTAGCAATGGTGTTAGTTTAAGTACAACAGAGGCATCCAAAGTAACGGGTACAACACCTACTTACTATAGAACTTTACCTCAAGAAAGATTTGAGATTATCTTAAAGACACCTGATTATGATGATATAACTATTGTTTCATTTAATCAGAATGCGACAGACAATTACGAACCGAAATACGATGCAGTTAGGTTATTAAATACATATGAGACAATTTCTACTTTAACAGAAGATAATGAAATGGTTAAAGTAAATAGATTAGCTCCGGTAACCAATTCTTCAAATTGTAGCAGATCAATAAAACTGAACTTGGAACAAATGGTAGTAGGAGATGACTATGCATTAGATTTCACTGGAATTAGTACTGTAAGTACTCAAGAATTGATTTTAAAAGATAACTTTCTTGCTACTGAAAGCATTATTACCGATAATTTAGTCTATAACTTTCAGGTAGCGGATGAGGTAGCTTCAAAAGGTTCTGATAGATTTGAAATTATATTAAATTCTAATCAACCGTCACAAATATCAACTGTTAGTGATGATGTTTGTCCTCAGCAAAATGCTACCATTGTACTACAAAATACTGAATCCTTTGTAAACTATTTGATTTCAAAAGGGGATGAAGTTGTAGCTTCTGTTGAAGGAAACGGTGCTGATGCAAATGTTGACATATCAACTGAATTATTAGCAAGTTCAATTAATGATTTTACAATTCAAGCCTTTGTAAGTGGTTGTGATACTACCAATGTTGGAAACGCTCAAGTTCAAGTTTATGATGAATTGATTTTAAATCAAGAAGTAAGTGGTTCTTCAATTTGTAGTTATGATAATCAAGCTTCTTTCAGTATTAAGACTCAATTAGGAGCTAATTATTATATTCTTGATGGGCAAGATACACTGCAATCAGTAAATGGGACAGGTGGTATTTACGATGGCTTTATTTCAGTTAAAGATCTTAACTCAGGTCTTAATGAATTTACGATAGCTGCTGAAAAGGATGCTTGTCAAAGCGGTACTTTACAATCAACATTAGAAATTAAATATCAAGATTTAGTAATTGATGAGAATATTGCTTTTGAATCAAATGATATTTGTATTGATAATTCTGCTTCCATAGATTTCACTGGTCAATCAGGTGTTACTTATAGTGTGTTTCAAAATGGATCATTAATAACCAATATTGAAGGAGATGGTACGAATCAATCTATAATAATTGATAAAACAGAATTGAGTTCAGGATCTAATGAATTTACAATGAAAGCTTCCTATGGTAGCTGTTCAGAGTTCGAATTTAGTGATAAAGTAATCATTAATGTTGAGGAAGAAATTGTTCCAGATCTAGATATCACCAATGCGAATAGCTGTGGTAGTGGAGTGGCATCTGTCATAATTAATAACGCACAGAACGGTAAAACCTATACCTTTGTATCAGGAGAAGAAGCCATTGTTTCAAAGCAAGCTTCCCAAGATGGTGAATTAATCATTGAAGTACCTGTCACTAGTTTAACTACAGGCTTGAATCAATTCGATATTTTAATTGAAGGACAAAATTGTACATCCTTAAATGCAAATCAGGTAGCTTCGGTAAATTATGTTGAATCTGCTATTATTGATCAAGTTGATGATTACAGTATATGTTTAAATGAAACCTTAACCATTGATTTGTCGGCTAATGTGGACATGGATAATTATCAGTTATTTTTAGGTGATGAATTATTAGCTGAAACAAATGAAGCTAGAATATCTATATCTCCAGAGGAAACAACTACTTATACCTTAACGGGTTCTACAACAAATAGCTGTGAAGTAAATTCAATAAACTTCACAGTTGAAGTGACTAATATTTCTAAACCAGGTATTTTAGCTTTCAATAATGTTTTAGAAAGCTCAATAGAAGGAGATTCCTATCAATGGTACCTGAATGGAGAATCATTAGAGGATGAAACCAACAAATTGATAGTAGTTTCAGAAAAAGGTGATTATGAGGTAGTAGTAACGCAAGTTAATTGTTCTGCTACAAGTGATGTTTATACTTTCGATCAGGAAATTTTAAAAGCTAATGAATTGCTGGAAAATTCAATCAATCTTTACCCGAATCCAGTAAGTGAAAAAATCTTTATTGATTTAAATACTATTAATTCAGTAAATATTACTATTTTCACCCTTGAAGGTAAGTTTATTGATAGTTTTAAATTAGAAAAATCTCAAACTGAATTGGATATGACTAAATATTCAAATGGTACTTATTTAATGCAGTTTGAATCCGATAAAGGGAGTATCACGAAAAGAATAATTAAGCAGTAAGAATAACTGCATTTGAATAGGGAATACAAATGAATTATAAAATAGTATTATCAATCGTTTTCATGGTTTTATTTGTTGGGATTTATGCTGCAATTGCACAGCCTGGCCCACCACCGCCACCACCAGATAGTAATCCTGTACCCATTACAGGTATAGAATACTTAATTGCTGCTGGTGCTGCATTTGGCGCTAAAAAACTATACGATAAAAAGAAAAAATAATCTTTAAAACTTTAATTACAAGGTCTGTTCATAAACAGACCTTTTTTATTGAGGATCTACATCATAAATAACTCTAATCTTTCTGAAATGTGCATTTTCATTAAGTTTTTCAACAATAGATTTTATCCCCTCTTTTGTTGATTCTAAGGGATATCCTTTTTCTAATTTGATCCATATTTCCATATGATAAATATTTCTAATTTTAGAAATAAGTGGTTCGTGTGGAGCTAACACTCTTTGATTTCCTAGCTGAATTACCAAGGATTCATAGAGCATTGTAGCAGATTGATAAACATTCTGAGATTCCGATCCCTTTAAAATGATTTTAATTAATCTACAGAAAGGTGGGTAGAAGAAAGCTTGTCTTTCATTTAACTGTAGTTGATAAAAACCCTCATAATCATATTTTAATAGATAATCAAAAAGAGGATGTTTATGCTGAAAGCTTTGAATTAAAACTTTTCCATCTTTATTAGTTCTTCCAGCTCTTCCACTAACTTGAAGCATCATCTGAAATGCACGTTCATGGGCTCTAAAATCAGGATAATACATCATTCTATCTGCATCTACAATTCCAACCAAACTCACCTTTTCAAAATCCAGCCCTTTTGTGACCATTTGCGTACCTATCAAAATTTGAGTTTCACCACTTTCAAAGGCTTCTATGATTTGATTATAGGAATATTTCTTTTTGGTAGTATCTCTATCCATTCTTTGGATTTTAACATCAGATAGTTGCAGTTTTAGATCATCTTCTATTTTTTCAGTACCAAAGCCTTTCATAACCAATGCACTAGATTCACAGTTTAAGCAAGCATTAGGGCTTTTTTGTTTATAACCACAATAATGGCATTTAAGCTCATGTTGATGCATATGATAGGTTAGACTCACCGAGCAATTTTCACACTCTGCTATCCATCCGCAGGTTTCGCATTGTAAATAGGGTGCATAACCTCTTCTGTTTTGAAATATAATGGCTTGATTACCTTTACTAATTTCTTCCTCAAGAGCAGTTAAAAATACATGGCTAAAGTCATCTTTCACCAACTTTTTAGCCTTTTGTTTTTTCATATCAATTACCTGAATTTCCGGCATTTTTCCCTCACCAAATCTTTCAGTTAACTGCGTTAAGCCATATTTGCCATTTAAAGCATTATAATAGCTTTCATAGGAAGGTGTTGCAGAACCTAAAATAAGTTTAGCCTGATGAATTTTAGCTAAAACTACAGCGGTATCACGTGCATGATACCGTGGGGCAGGATCAAACTGCTTATAACTGCTTTCATGCTCCTCATCTACTACAAGCAATGATAGATTGTTGAATGGAAGTAAAATGGATGAGCGAACACCAATTACAAAATTAATCTTTCCTTCTGCTACACCTTTCCATACTTCCACGCGCTCTGCATCAGAGAATTTAGAATGATAAATACCCACTTGATCACCAAAAATTTTTCTCACCCTTTGGATCATTTGGGTGGTGATCGCTATTTCGGGCAATAAAAATAAAGCTTGCGATCCACTTTCAATTACTTCTTTAATAAGGGAAAGATAAATTTCAGTTTTACCACTGCCCGTAATACCATGAAGAAGCGCCACATCCTTTTTGTTAAATATATCATTGATCTCTGATCTACATTTTTCTTGTGCTTCACTTAACGTAATCTCATGATCAATAAATTCTTGTCTGTTTAGGTAATCTAATCTTGAAACGATGATTTCAAATTCTTCAAATATTTTATTTTTTATTAATGTATTAATGGAAGAAATTGAAAAGCTTTCTTCTTTTAAAAGACTTTTTGGGATGCCTTCCTCATTTTTATCTATTTCATTGAAAATAGGGACAGATTGAAGGTATTTTAAAAGAACATCTAATTGCTTAGGTTTTTTATCCAATTCCTGCATAAGAGAATTAAGTTTGGCTTCTTCTAGCCATTCTTTTTTTAACCTTAGTCTCTTTTCAGTTTTGGGTTTGTAACGTTCTTGTATTTGCTCTATTAAAATGATGACCTGTTTATTAAGCAATTCTTTAATTAAATAGCTGATTTGCTTTGTATTTGTTATTTCAAGCAATTGCTGATAGGAGAGTAGGCCTTCTTTTTCCAATACATTAATTACCACACTCTCTATTTCACTGAAAATATGAGGGGAGTCTTCTTTGTTAAAAGCAGGGTTTAATTGGATTTTTGATTCACTACTTAATTTTAGCCCTGATGGCAAGCCTACATTTAAAACTTCTCCTTCAGTTGCCATATAATATTGAGCAATCCATCCAAAAAGCTTTAATTGTTGATTGCTGATGATAGGATAATCATCGAGTACTTCTAAAACATATTTTGCCTCATAATCTTCAGGGGCATTATGATGAACATCAGTAATAATTCCGCTTATGATTTTCTTTTTTCCAAAAGGGACAATTACTCTAACTCCAACTTGAATCTGATTTTCGCTATTTCTCGCTACTCTATATGTAAAAGTTTTTGGTACAGGTATTGGTAATAATACTTGTACAAAGAAAGTTTTTTCTAAACTATCTTCCTCAACCGTATTCAAGCTAAGTTGACTCATTTACTTAGTAAAGCTATAGCATCTTCGGAAGTAAAAACGGGATATTGACAAGCATTATTTTCGCAAACATATATACTTGTTTTAGTATTAATAATTTCTTTACCTTTCCAAACCAACTCATCATTATTTTCTTCCTCTATAGCCATGCAAAATGCATTAGGTAAATAGTGTTGCCACAATTCCCTTTGAATTTTTTTAGCATCTTTACCCACAATCACTACATCATAACATGGGTATGATTTTAAAATAAAAGCAGAAGCCCAATTTGACAAGAATTTTGGTTCTCGGGCTATTAGATGTTGAGTTTGTTTTAACATCTCATTCGAAATGTCTGTAAATGCAGAATTTCCTTTCAGAATCCCTAACCAATGCAGATTTTGAATCATGATTGAATTAGAAGATGGAATTACATTATCAAAAATCTCTTTTTTTCTGGCTATTAAAGTTTCACTATTTTTATCTGTGTAGAAGAATAATTTTTCCTTTTCATCATAAAAATTTTCAATCGTATAGTTTGCCAGCTTTTCAGCAAAATTGAGAACCTTTAAATCCGATGTGATTTCAAATAAAGAAATTAGAGCCTGTATAGTTAGGGCATAGTCTTCTAAATACGCTTTAATTTTCGCTTGATCATTTTTAAAGCTTCTATAAAGCAAAGTTCCATCCCATACGAATTCACTTAAGAAAACAAAGTTGTCGAGTGCAATTGCTTTGTACTTTTCGTCCTTGTGAGCTTTATAGGCATCACAGAGTCCTTTAAGTTGTAAAGCATTCCATCCAGTTAGAATTTTATCATCTAATGCTGGTCTTATTCTTTCCTCTCTTTGATCTAATAATTTATCTTTAACGCTATTGAAGGTTTCTTTAAAGTTAGAACTGTCCAAGTTTTCAGCTTTGCAAAAAGACTCAATGGAAGTATGTCGAAAAAGAATATTAACTCCATTCTCCCAATTACCTTCTTTTTCAACATTGAGAAATTTTAAAACAGGCTCTTCATTTTCATTTATATGATTTTTAAGCTCATTATAAGTCCAGGTATAGAACTTCCCTTCAACACCTTCAGAATCGGCATCGAGAGCGGAATAGAATCTGCAATTAGGATCCATCAGTTCTCTTACCATGAATTTTATACTGTCTTCAAATACTTCTTTGAAATATGGGTTTTTAGTGAACCTATAAGCATCTGCATATAAACTTATCAATTGCCCGTTGTCATATAACATTTTCTCAAAATGAGGAGCAAACCATTCCGCATCAACAGAATAGCGAGCAAAACCACCACCAATCTGATCATAGATTCCTCCATCAGCCATTGATTCTAATGTTAATTCCAATGCTTTTTTAGCTTCAGGGTTTTTGCTGTGAAAAGCATATTGAGTTAAAAATTGCCATATAACTGGCATTGGAAATTTAGGAGCTCCTAAGGTACCTCCATTATCCCAATCAAAGCTTTCACTAAGCTTTTGATAGGCCTGAATCAACACGCTATTATCAAAATTATGATCTTTATTTATACCGAGGTTTAGCTTTTCTACTTCAGATACATTTAGTGCTTTCGAGAATTTATCTGCCGATTCAGCTAACTGCTTTCTACTATTTTGAAAGGCTATGGCTACTTTATCTAATATCTCAAGCCATTTATGCTTAGGAAAATAAGTACCACCATAAAAAGGTTTTTGATCAGGCATTAGAAATACATTCAGAGGCCAGCCGCCATTTAACCCCATATTTTGAATGGCATCCATGTAAATCTGGTCTATATCGGGCCTTTCTTCTCTATCTAGCTTAATACAGATATAGTTTTCATTCATCACATTAGCTACCTCATTATCTTCAAAACTTTCATGCTCCATTACGTGGCACCAGTGACAAGCAGCATAGCCAATACTTAATAAAATAGGTTTATCTTCCGCTCTAGCTCGATTTAAAGCTTCTTCATTCCATGCCTGCCATTCAACCGGATTGTAGGCATGTTGTAATAGATACGGGCTCGTTTCGTGGATAAGCTTATTGGGTTTTGGCATTCTCTAATTCTTTTTCAACATGTTCAATTTCAGCTTCTACATTTCCCATTACTGAAAATCTATTTAATTTCTTTTGAAGTGCTTCCAAAAACTGAATATGCTCTTCTGATCCTGGGTTCATCACTCTGTGGTTTAAGTCATTTTTTATCGACTGCCATTTATCACAATACGCAAACAAAGGTTCTGAAAAGAAAGTCTCTCTAAACCGTTGCCAAATAAAATTCCGAGCTACATTGTTAGGGTGAATCATATCTTCAGCATAAAACCTATAGTCTCTTAAATCATCCAACATTAATTCAAAAGATGGAAAATAATAGGTCTTTTCTAAAGATTTTTTGATTTTATGAGCAGCTAATCTTAAGATGGATTTACTTAACATATTTTCTGGTATACCATCTTTAATATGCCGCACTGGGCTAACCGTTAATATTATTCTTAAATCAGGATTTTTTTCTTTTAAGAGTTTTAACGTGGCATTCACTTCGCTGATAATTTCATCCAACTCCAATAATTCCTTATTGAAATTTTGAGATGGTAACTTATGGCAGTTAGCTATAATTTCCTGAGTTTTCTCATATCTATAAACCCAAGCTGTTCCAAAGGTTAAGATCAATACTTTCGAACTTTCTAAATAATCTTTTAGCTTTGCTGAAGCTTCTCTAATGCCCTCTTTGAGCTCTATAAGATTTTTCTTACCGAAGATAGAATGTGCATCTAAATGATTGTAAATGTCTCTGTTTTCAATGATATGATCTTCTCTAAGATCCTCATCATTTAGAGCTGCTTTGATTAGTCTCATTTGAGAAATGGGATTATAAATAATTCCATATGGATTACTTAATATATCCATTTTCATTTCCTCAAATCGACTTCCGATATGATCTGCAAAACAACTTCCTATGGAAGTAATTCTATCATGAGGATGTATTTTTTCCTCAGTTGGTTTTATTTCAATTGTGGTTTTTAATTCCATTTCCCTATTCGAAATATTTTAGACGCTCAACACTTTTACCATATGAATTAATTCCTGATTAAGGGGTTTGTTTTTAGTAATACTATCTTCAAATGAAGTATAGACTAACTTGTCATTTATTATGCCAGCCATAACATTTTTCTTTCCCTTCATTAAGCCTTCTATTGCACCTAATCCTAAACGGCTAGCCAATATCCTATCTTGAGCACTAGGAGAGCCACCTCTTTGTATATGGCCTAAAATTGAAACTTTTATATCTTTCTGAGCAATTTTCTTTTTAACCTTCTCAGCTATTTCCATGGCATTTCCTTCTTCATCTCCTTCTGCTACCACAACAATAGATGAGGTTTTATGTCTAGCCCAGCCTTCTTGAAGAGTGCTTATAACCTCTTTTATGCTAGTTGAAGTTTCAGGAACCATTACTAATTCAGCTCCTCCGCCAATTCCCGACCTGATAGCAATATAGCCAGAATCACGCCCCATAACTTCGATAAAGAATAGCCTATTATGAGAGTCAGCAGTATCTCTTATTTTATCAATTGCACCTAAAGCAGTATTAACTGCTGTATCGAAACCAATAGTATAATCAGTACCATAGAGATCATTATCTATAGTTCCGGGAGCGCCTACGGTTGGAATTTGATATTCATCATAGAAAATTTTAGCTCCTGTAAAGGTGCCATCTCCACCAATTGTAATTAGTCCTTCTATACCTAATTTAGTCAATTGATCATATGCTTTTTTACGGCCTTCTTTGGTTTTGAACTCTTCACTTCTTGCTGATTTAAGAATAGTTCCTCCTTTTTGAATAATGTTACTTACTGAATGAGAATTCATCTTTACAATATCTCCTTCAATCATGCCGTCATAACCTCTATATATGCCGTAAATCTCTATCCCATGATAGATGGCCCCTCGTACTGCCGCTCTTAAACATGCATTCATTCCTGGTGCATCACCTCCGGAGGTCATTATTGCTACTTTCTTCATTTATACCGTATTTATAATAAATAATTCCAATATTTGGAACTGCTAATGATATTTAACCAATTTAGTAAAATTAATCGCTCATTCATTTGAAAACAGATTTAAAGTTGGAAAAGCATGTCTTTTAATGCAAATAAAAATTACTATATCTTTAAACTATTCTTAAAATTCACAAGATGACTTACGATTATATTCCATTCATAAAGTTGAATAATCAAAATCAGGATTTGATGTCAGTTTTACAAAAAGTTGTGAATAAAGGGGTGTTTATGAATGGTGAATATCATCAAAAATTTAAACTAGCATTTGCCAGGTATTTAAATGTAGAAAATGTAATCCTTACCGCTAATTGTACGGATTCTCTTGAGATCATTTTGAGAAGTATCAATATTTCACCTAATGATGAAGTTATTACTGCGGCATTTAGCTGGTATTCTGATGCTTCAGTTGTTAAAATTGTGGGTGCTAAATTGGTTTTTTGTGATATCAATCCAGCTCATTTTATGATGGATTTTAATCATTTAAAATCATTGATAAACTCTAACACTAAAGCTATAATTTTACCTCATTTATTCGGTCAAGTTCATCCTGAAATTGAAGCAATAGCTTCTTTTTGCAAAGAAAATGGAATCCTATTAATTGAGGATTGTGCTCAAGCACATGGGGCCAGTTTAAATGAAATTAAAGCTGGAGCCTTTGGTGATATAGCAGCATTCAGCTTTTATCCGACCAAAAATTTAGGAGCGTTAGGGGATGGGGGAGCTATTGTAACGAATGATCAAGATTTGGCAGAAAGTTGCTATCTGTGGGCCAATCATGGTCAAATAAAACGTGATGAACATATTCAGTTAGGCCGAAATAGTAGAATGGATGAGCTTCAAGCAGCAATTTTACAATCAAAATTACCAGACTTAGATGCTGAAAATCAAAAACGGATTGAGTTTGCAAAAATCTATCAAGATATATTAAGGCAATTAAATGGAATTTCATTGCCTATTCATTCAGAAGGTCATGTTTACCATCAGTTTGTAATTAAAACAGAAAAAAGAGATAGTCTAAAAAGCCACTTAAAGAATAAAGGTATAGAAACTCAAATTCACTATCCTAATGCAATTTCAGATATGGATGTTTTTGACCGTTCAACATCTTGTCCAAATGCAACTAATATAGCAGACATAGTATTGTCATTACCGATTCATCCCAATCACACAAAAGAAGAAATAAAATATGTAGCCAATGCCATTTTAACTTATTTTAAGACTTAAACTTATCTTTAATTGGTTTTATAATTGTGTCTATCTCTTTTGAAGGTTTAAATATCAACATCAATAACCCAAAAATTATGGATGCGATTACACTTAAATAAATAGCATTTAGAATACCATCTTCAAATTGAGGGATATAATTCAAGATTACAAAACTAATAACAGTTATGGCTATTGCACTGACTGTATGAATTGAGAATGGCTGAAAATGTAATTTATGATAGATAAAAATCATTTTCATCAGGTTATATAAAAATATTGAAAAAAGTGTGGCTAATGCTGCACCTATTAAACCAAATTCAGGTATTAAAATGGCATTAAAAAGTACAGTTAAGGCCGCTAGAATTAGAACAAAGTAAATATTACTTTTATAGTATTTTGATGAAATAATGATTTCTGAATTTACTCCAAACGCCATCAAGATGAGCTTACTAATTCCTATTACTACGGCAACTAATTTCCCATCGATATAATCATCGCCTTTCGGCATGATGGCATAAATGTTATCCAAATTGATTACCACAAGTATGAATACAAAACCTCCGAGAATCAACTGGTTTATACTACTCTGTTTATAAATTTTCTTCACCTCATCGATTCTTTCATTTTCAAAAGCATTAGCAATTATAGCATCTGACATTTGAGATATACTTCTTCTCGGGATTTCAATTACTGTACCCATGAAAAAAGCTATTACATAAATTGCATTGTAACTAGTCCCCATGAAACCAGTAACCATGAGTTGATCTATTTGAAATACAATGACTGATCCAACAGCCCCAGCCATTATAAAAACCATGTATTTCAGCATTTCTTTTACAAAAGGTTTTTTAAGCTGAAAAATCGAAAAATTGAAATGCAATTGTTTTTTTAACAACAAAATAACAACTAAAACTACTAGACTTACAGCATAAGAAATCACAATATATTTGAGGAACCATTCAAATGAAATTATGTCGAAGAAGTAAAGCAAAGCTAAAATACCACTAGAGGCTTTTAAAAAGATCTCTCTCATGAAAGTGGGGATAATCACATTTAACTGGGCTTTATAATAGGCTTCTATTATAGATATATAAACCAGAATAACCGCTAAACTAATAATCAACCAATATTGATGTACTAAATCGGAAGCGTTTTTTTGAAAAAAACTGAAAACCCAATCATCTACTAATTGAAATAATAGAATAAATAACAGAATAGTGAAAAATCCTAATATTAGTACAAAAGTAAAAAACCTGCCTGCTGCTTTCGGACTAGTATTAAATCGAGGAAAATACCTTAAAGTACTACGTGGTAGTCCTAATTGAGCAAATGGAGATAAAATAATAGCCATTGATATTACGGCTCTAAATAATCCCAATTCTTCTTGAGTAAGAAATTTCGGAAACACGATCATTGTGGTGAATGCCCCAATGGCAACTCCTATATAATTGATGACTGAAGCATATGCACTTTGCTTAATGATTATTCCCACTCTTTAAATCTTATTTAAACTAAACCGAAATTTAGGTAGTTGATTATAATAAAATGCTATTATACTGAGCATTTATCTTTTATTGAAATTGAATAGGTATAAATAAATCTTTTAGCTGAATTTTACATTGATTAGTTTTGGCATATGGAAACGAAAAATCAAAATATTAAACTTATAGAATGTCCTAGAGATGCTATGCAAGGCCTGCATGACTTTATCCCTACGGATAAAAAAATAAATTATTTAAATCAATTACTAAAAGTAGGTTTTGATACCATTGATGCCGGAAGTTTTGTGTCTCCTAAAGCCATTCCTCAAATGCGTGACAGTGCTGAGGTATTTGATTCAATAAATTGGCAAGATTCTCAATCTAAATTATTGGCTATTATTGCCAATCAAAGAGGAGCATCTGATGCAGTGAAGTTTGATCATATTTCATACTTGGGTTATCCATTATCTCTTTCGGAAACATTTCAACAAAGAAATACTAAAAGGTCAATTGCAACAGCATTAGAAGATTTAGCCCAAATTCAGGAGCTATCTATGGCTCACTCTAAAACACTCGTTGTTTATTTGTCAATGGGTTTCGGTAATCCTTATGGCGATCCTTATGATGCTAGCTTTGTACAAGATTTTGTGGAAAAGCTGGATAAGATGAACGTTAAAGTGATTTCTTTATCTGACACAATAGGGGTTTCAAATCCAGAAAACATTTCGTGGATCTTTAATCAACTTATTCCTAAATATCCTCACATAGAATTCGGAGCTCATTTGCATAGTAATCCAGCTACAATATGGGAAAAGGTCGAAGCAGCTTATACTTCGGGCTGTCGCAGGTTTGATGGTGCAATAAAAGGATTTGGAGGATGCCCTATGGCTAAGGATGATTTAGTGGGGAATATGGTGACGGAAGATATGGTAGCCTACTTTAATAAGAACAATATTGAATTAGGATTAGATCAAGAGGCTTTTGCGAAAGCACAAGAGTTAGCTCTTGAGGTATTTCCTTCGTAAGAAAAAAATGGGTGTGTAAAAAATACCACCCATTTAATTTAAAAATCTTCTAAATCTACGTCAAGATCATCTTCGAATTCATAGTCACTGTCTTCTTGATCGTAGCCATCATCGATTTTAAATCGCCAATTGTCGTCATCCTCCTCATCATCTGATAATTTGATGTCATCGGTATCACCATCATCAAAATAATCATCTGAGAGATCATCATAGTCATTGTCATCGTATTCGTCAAATTCTGCGAAATCCGATACTTCATTAAGTGCCATTTTTAAGTTGCATTTATATGACGAAATGTAACGTATTTTAAAATAGCTTGTATATTTTTTGAGAAGTTTTTTTAAAATTTATTAGAGAAATATGAAGAGCTAATCTTAATCTAATTTATAGGGCAAAAATTCATTTACTTCGCCTTTGAATTTATGTACTTCCCTAATAATAGTTGAGCTTATAGCTGCATATTCAGGAGATGTAATTAAAAATACAGACTCTAAACTCTCGTTTAGATATTTGTTAACTTGCGATATACTATTTTCATATTCAAAATCAGTTGTATTTCTCAAACCTCTTAATAAAAAACCTGCATTAAGTTCTTTAGCTAGGGTAGAAGTAAGTTTATTGTAAACGATAACCTTAACTCTTGGCTCTGATTTGAAAGTTTCTTCAAGTTTATCAATCATCAAATCGATATCGAAGTATCGATTTTGTTTTTTTGAATTGTAGCCAATAGCAATTATTATCTCATCAAATATCTTTAAGCCTCTTTGTACAATATCATGATGACCTTTAGTAAAAGGATCAAATGATCCTGGGAAAATTGCTATTCTTTTAGACATGCTTATAGGTTGAAATAGTTTCCAAAAACATCAAAATATTGATGTTCAGGTATTTCGTCAAATTTAAATCCAAAGTTTAATTTAGAAGTTCTATTGCCTACTTCTAAAACAGGAAAATTCTTTTTTAAGGCTTCAAAATGTGAGGAATCTTTCTTAATATAACCCCACACTTTTATGATACCTTCTTTTTTAAGGATTTTAAATTCATGGCAGATGAGGTTGATATACTTAATATACTCCTCGAATTTTTGGATTTTAAATGAATTAAAGTAAACCAATTTACCATTATTAGTTACTGCTGCATGAAGATAGAATCTATCAATATACAATGATAGTTCATTTTCATTGGCAAAAGGAGGGTTCGATAAAACAGCATTCACCAGCATGCCACTTTGGTGAGTAACTCTAATTTTGCTGTTTACGTAAATTGATCTAATAAATTTTAAAACTTCCTTTTGGTAGGTAAAGATGTTTACAGAATCGTTACTGTTTACTTTGTAATATCCAACTGAGTCAGAAGATTGAACTTCACAATTCATTTTGAGAATGGCTCTCGCATTATCCTTAGAAAAATAGGATAGGGGAGCCAAGCAATATTTTGGATTCTTGAAGCAAAGTACTACTTCTTTCCAAAAGCCCACCATAAGGAGATGATGCTCATCAAAAAGTGCTTTTAATACTTGCACTTTTTGATGTTCATCTTCAGTTTTTGTTAAACTATAATCTTCAAGAATTAATACTCTGTCAGATTTGATGTCAATGACGGCTACTTGTAAATCTCTATCTCCAATCTCTAATACTAAACAGTATTGTTCGATTTTGTCAATAGAAAACTTATCGTCCTTGACCTTTTTGAGTGATTTAAATACTTTTTCTTTAGTAATATCCAAAATATTATTCCCAGTTACCAGCTGTTGTTACTTCTGACCGTGATCCTACTCTTAAAGCTTTGTCATTATTATCCTTTCTTCTTTTAGGATTAATAGGGCTAGGATCTTTTACTTCAAATACGTCAACTTTCACTGAACCTTTTATGATTTTATCAGCAAAAATCTCAAATTTTTCTTTAGAACCAGGTTTGTATGGTAATCTATCTAATTTGAAATTTTCAATATCAGCATATAAAGAATCAAAAACAGGCATAGTACCTAATGTGTCAATATTGATTACAACACTGTCACCACCATATTCTCTAGGAATAATTGTTTCAGATCTTTCTGTGATGTAAAAGTCACCAGAATCAATGAAGTTTATTAATTTATCCCAGTCGCTAGTATATTCACCATTTACCCTTTGGTAGGCGATCATACCAGAACGGATCTGCTTCAATTTTTCAATTACTCGAGCTTCTTCTCTTTTTATTCTTTTTTCTTGTTGAATATCATATGCTATGCTGTCTACAAAAAAGTAGGCTATCACAATTGCTGCTATGAAGAAAACTATTGATAAAATCTTTGTTTTACTCATCTTTCTATTTTTTCTCTATTTAGAAATTATTTTAAAATGCTATTTTATGGAATTATTCACAAATTTAAAATATCCTTTAAGATTTAAAACTTCTTGGGGTTTATTTATTCCAATAAACATATTGTGAAGATAGTCTCTTTCTGTGTTTTTTAATTTTTTTTCATCAAAAAATGCTAATTCACTTAAAATTTGCTGCTTTCCCATTTCAGGATCTTTTCCTAATTTAAGTATTCCTCCTGTCTTTTCCACCTCATAAAACAATTCAATTGCATGAATACTTTCATTAATAAATTCATTCACAAACAGCAGCTTAATTACTTTAATATTTAAAGCGGTTTCTTCCTTAAACTCTCTAATTAAATTTTTTTCAGCGTCTTGTCCAAATTCTAAACCTCCGCCTGGTGGCGACCATAGAAATTCTCTTTTGCCCACACCATCATGTTTCAATAATAATATTTTTTCATTTTCTATTAATATGCCAGCAACACGAACTCTTATCTTACCTCCAAACTTTTGATTTATACTTTCCTTTGGGTTTGCACTCATCAATATGCTTATATTTGTGAATATTTTTTGAATTTAAACAAAATGCTGGAAAATACGGTGGAAAACGACTTTAAGTTAAGAGTAGAGAAGTTTCTTGAAAGACAAGAATTCATGAAACATATTGGTTTCGATTTGTCTGTTATAGAAGAGGGTAGAACAGAAGGGTGGCTAGATATTAAACAAATTCATAAACAACAAAAAGGTTTAGTTCATGGTGGAGTTACAGCTACTATTGCCGATATAGTAGCAGGTTTTGCAGCTTATACTACGGTTCCTATGGATTGCCATGTGGTTACTGCAGAAATAAAAGTTTCTTATTTTAAAGCAGGAACTGGGGAAAAGCTTCATGCAATCGGAACTGTGATTAAAAAAGGTAGGAAATTGAATTTTTGCGAAGCTGAAATTTATGCTGTAGAAGGTGATAAAAAGAGTTTAATTGCTAAAGCCACTACTACTATGGCTGTAATTACTCCACAAGATATCAATCATAAAATGAATGCCTAAGGCATCACAAATCATAAGGTCGAAATTTCCTTTTGAGCCTACCTCAAGTCAGTCTCAATTTTTTAAACTGTTAGATACATTTTTTGATATTGATGATGCTGATAGGCCCATCATGCTTTTAAAAGGTTACGCTGGTACAGGTAAAACTACTATTGTCAGCGCATTAGTGAAATTTTTACCGCTTTTTAACTATAAATACGTTTTGATGGCGCCCACAGGACGTGCGGCTAAGGTAATGAGTAATTACTCGAAGCGTTTGGCTTTTACTATTCATAAAAAGATTTATCGTCAGAAAAATGAAATAGGGAGCGGAGATCTTAATTTTTCATTACAAAAAAATTACCATGAACATACTCTTTTCATAATCGATGAAGCGAGTATGCTTTCCGATGATAAAGGTTTTGGTAATAGTAGTTTACTTGATGATGTGGTGAATTATGTTTTTCAAAATCCTGGAAATAGAATTTTATTTATAGGGGATGATGCCCAACTTCCTCCTGTAGGTAAATCGAATAGTGCAGGATTAGATGCTAATTTCTTACGGACTAGCTATAGATCAGAAGTAGTAGAATCTATTTTGACTGAAGTGATGAGGCAGGCTGAAGGTTCTGGGATTTTATATAATGCCACTTTATTAAGAGCTCAACTTTCACAAAAGGATTTTAAAATTCAATTCAGAACTCAAGCTTTCAAAGATATTTTTAAGATGACAGGGGAGCGGCTTGAGGATGGTTTGCGTTATTCATATGATAAATACGGTATTGAGAATACTGCTATTATATGTAGGAGTAATAAAATGGCAGTACAATACAATGAGTATATTAGGAGACAAATTCATTTTATGGAAGGCGAGCTTGAAGCGGGGGATTTTTTAATGATTGTGCGTAATAATTATGTTTACCAAACAGAAGACACACCCGGTGGGTTTTTAGCCAATGGTGACTTTATGGAAGTCGTTAAAGTCATAAATTTTGAGGAGATGTACGGATTGAGATTTGCAGACCTTGAAATACGACTAACTGATTATGAAGATCATCCTAATTTACAAGTGAAAGTAATTTTAGATACACTACATGCAAATAGTCCGTCTTTAAGTAATGAGGATTATTTGAATTTGTATAATCAGGTAGCAGAAGATTATATGGATTTATCTTCCAAAACAGAAAGGAAGGCAGCGATTAAGAAAGATCCGTATTTAAATGCTCTCCAAATTAAATTTGCTTATGCTTTAACTTGCCATAAATCTCAAGGGGGGCAATGGAAGTCAGTTTTCGTAGATCAGGGTTATTTAACGGATGAAATGATTAATAAGGAATATATTAGGTGGTTGTACACTGCTATCACTAGATCAACAGAAGAACTGTTTTTAGTTAATTTTCATCCAAAATTTTATAATTAAGCTTATTCTAAATTTGAATTACTCCAATTCCTGAATATAATAAGGCATCATTTTTCCGATTATTTCGTAACTTTACTTAACAAAATAAATTAAATACTTAAATCATGAGAAAGGCATTATTATTTTTCGCATCATTTTTCATCTTAAGTGCAGCAATTGCACAAAGCACTGAGAGTGCAAATGGTCCAGAAATTACGTTTGAAGAGAAAAGTCATGACTTTGGTGATATTTCACAAGGTGATGTAGTAGAACATGTATTCAAGTTTGAAAATACTGGTAAACAACCTTTGATTATATCTAATGTTAAAACAACCTGTGGTTGTACTGTACCTAGTTATCCTAGAGGTGAAGCAATTGCACCAGGTGAAACTGGCGAAATCACTGTTAAATTTAACAGTAGAGGTAAAATGGGGAGACAAAATAAAATTGTTAGAATTGTCTCGAATATAGGTGAGGAGAGAAGTGTGAGGATTACTACCAACGTATTACCAAAAGATTCTTAATTTAGATTTTAAATATCAAAAAAAAAAGGCTGTTTCAAGAGAAACAGCCTTTTTTTTACTCTCCGATTATCGTACATCCACCATAAGAAGTTTTGATTCGCATTGTTGTATTTGCTTGATTAGGCGTTTTTCCTATAGTTCCTTGATATGATTCCTCATTCATATCTTTTTCCTTCATGGTGAAGTTTACGTCTTGACTTTTCACGTTCAATTTTCCAAATGAGTGATCAGTGTCAAATTTAAAGTTAGATCCTTTTTCTAGAGTCAGTTCTGATTTTGAGAAGGAAGTATCAAGATTAAAGGATTTAATATCTTTACTTACTTGATTTATTTCTATTGTTCCACTGGCATATTCCGCATCTAAATTGAAATTATCAAAGATTGTGTCAATAGAGATACTACAGAATTCAGCATTTCCATCATAATCATTTACTTCACCAATTTCTAATTTCCCATACTCAACATCAAATTCAATTGTTGATACTTTACTTATTTCAAGCTTTGAGAACTCTGATTTTAAAATTAATCGATCAGCACTTTGTAAGCTGAATTCATTAATATATTCTAAATCAAAATCACCTGAAGTAATTGATTCTATATTAACTTTCCCGAATTCGTTTCTTAAATGCAATTCTTGCATAGAACCAGCCGTTAAATCACCATATTCAAGATTAATATCTGCTTTCCCTTTATAATCGGTCATGAAAATATTGCCGAATTCATTTTTTAAAGACAAAGGATGGTTATCAGGCATTTTAATCTCATAATTAATTTTAAAACTCTTATTTTTTCTAGATGTGAAATTATATGATTTTAAATCAGTTTTGATTGATATTACAGCTGCAGATTCATTTGTTTTTAAATCTATTTTATCCAGTATATCACTAATTTCCTTGTCGGAGAATCCTTCGGATTCAAGCTTTATTGATACATCTATTGAGTTGTTATCCCATGTTACCAAGTTAATATTTCCGAAGTTACTACTTACTTCTAATTTAGTATTTTTACTTGCAGGCGTATATGATTTTTTCAAAATCTCATTTTGCTGACTTTGAGCAAAGGAAATTGTATTACACAATAAAAGTGCAATCATTATAATTTTAAATCGATATTTCATTGTTTTCTTGTTTTTCGTTTTTACTATATTCCTGTAACTCTTGCAAGATGTTCAGTTTCTGTTCAAGGATTTCAATCTGTGTTTGCAAGTTTTGAATCATGGCATTCACCAACTGAGGATGAGCACCTTGATTTTTAATTTGACTTTTTAAATCCTTGTATTTCTTATTTAATGCTGCTAAATCCGTTTTAACTGATAGATTATTTTGCTTTGATAATTCATTTATCTTTGCTTTTTTTTCAGTAATATTTATTTGATAATAATTTTCAATTTCAGCAAATGGCTTATTGTTATAAGTTATTTGCTCTAATTGATTTATTTTATCTGTTAGAATTGCACGATCATAAATTAACCATCCTATAACAAGTAGCATTGCAATACTAGCTGCCACCATCCATCCAGGATGTCTATCTTTCTTTTTATTAATTTTTGCTTCTAATTGATCCCAATTCTTATCTAGATCAAAATCTGCTTCAAATTGATTTCTATTATGATTAATAAATTGCTCTAACTTGTCCTTTTTCATAATCTTGTATGAAAGTTTTAATTTTCTTTTTCGCTCTGTGAAATTGTGACTTAGATGTGTTTTCAGATATATCTAAAATTTCAGCAATTTCTTTATGCTCATATCCTTCAAATAAATAAAGGCTGGCCACTGTTCTAAAACCTGATGGAAGGTTTAAAATAGCTTCTTTTACCATGTCCACTCTTAATTCAATATCCTCCCAATCAATATCTTCCTCTTCAACAATACTTTTGTTTTCTAGATCATCCATTAACCATCTGCTTTCTTTTCTTAAATAGTCAAGTGACTGGTTAACTACTATTCTTTTTAACCAAGCTCCAAAAGTGGCTTGGTAATCAAATTGATTAATTTTATAAAATGCTTTGATAAATGCTTCTTGTAAAATGTCTTCGGTGATATTACTATCCCGTAAAATCCTAAATGCTACATTATACATTGATTTAGCATAAAGCATATATAAATCTTTGAAAGCAGCATGACTACCATGCTTACACTTTTCAATTAATTCTTTATGGATATTAATATCTATATTCTCCAATTCTTTTAATTCTGCCCTAATGACTTAATTAAATATAAGTAGTTGCACGGAAAATAATTTTTTTTCAAAAAAAAAAGGCAAGTCCATATGGACTTGCCTTCAAAATCTATTGGAATAACTTATAGTATTAGTCTAGGTACATTACTTTCCTTAATGCTTTGATCGTTCTTTCTTTATTAGGAATAACAGCTTCCAATAAGGTAGGAGCATAAGAAACTGGGACATCTAAACTATTAACACGTAAAATTGGGGCGTCCAAATAATCAAATACAGTTTTTTGAATGTTGAATGCTAAATCTCCTGATATAGAAGCTAATGGCCATGCTTCTTCTACCACTACACACCTATTTGTTTTTTTAACCGATTCAAAGATGGTAGCATAATCAATAGGCCTCACTGTTCTCAAATCAATGACTTCAATAGAATGCCCCTCTTTTTCCATCTCTTCAGCTGCAGCATGAGCTACTTTCATCATTTTACCAAAAGAAATTAACGTAGCATCACTTCCTTCTTTAGTGATTTTAGCTTTTCCAATTTCTTCTAAATATTCTGATTCAGGAACTTCTCCTTTATCACCATACATTAATTCTGATTCCATAAAGATAACGGGATCATCATCTCTAATAGCAGATTTTAAAAGTCCTTTAGCATCGTATGGATTTGAAGGAATTACTACTTTTAAACCTGGAGTATTTGCATACCAGTTTTCAAAGTTTTGCGAATGTTGTGATGCTAATTGACCCGCATTACCTGTTGGACCTCTAAATACCATTGGAACATTAAACTGTCCACCAGACATATTTAGCATTTTTGCTGCTGAATTTATTACCTGATCTATTGCAACCAATGAAAAGTTAAAAGTCATGAATTCAATTATAGGTCTAGTGCCATTCATAGCTGCACCAACACCAATACCGGCAAAACCTAACTCAGTAATAGGAGTATCTATTACTCTTTTAGGGCCGAATTCATCTAACATTCCTTGTGTTACTTTATAGGCACCATTATATTCAGCAACCTCTTCTCCCATAATGAAAACGTTTTCATCACGTCTCATTTCCTCAGACATTGCCTCATTAAGTGCTTCTCTAAACTGAATTTCTCTCATCTATCTTGAAATTTTACAGGGTAAAAATAGTTATTCAACTTTCAATTACCAACTCAATCCTTAGTGTTCATTAACTTTTCTTTTCTATATAAAGTTTAGAATAATTTAAAAGTTAATTAGAAGCTAAAATTTCTGGTAAATCTAAAATTATGTGCAAAAAAAAAGCACTCGCTATTTAGCGAATGCTTTCAAAATTATTTATTAGAAATAATTATTTTAATGCATTTCTGAAAGTTTCATTTGCTGCAAAGTTAGCAAATTCAAGATCAGAAAGTGCTTTTGATTTTAAATCAGCGTCAGCAGCAACTGCATCTTTTAAGTGGCTGATTACATCACCTTCTTTACCTAATCTTGCGCTAGCAACAGCTGCTAAATAATGAGCATGAGCGTGAACACCTTCACCAGAAGTTTTTCCTGCAACTTCTTCTAAAGTGCTTACTGCATTCTCATAATTACCTTGAAGAACTAATGCTAAACCTTTGTTGAACATGTTAACTTCTGAGTCAGCAGTATTTTTAAGTGAAGTAGAAGCTTCGCTGTAGTCACCCATCATGATTTCTAAAGCACCTTTAACGCCCATTAAACCTCTTTCATTTTCGCTGCTTAATGTCATTTCGTTAGCTTTAGTAGCTGCATCATATGCTTTCTCATAGTTTCCTTGCATGGCGTAAGCAGTAGCTAAGTTTGCATAAGCTTCAGCATTTTCTTTCTTCTTATTAGAAATTTCAAATTGAGTAACTGCTTGCTCTACTAATGTAGTCATTTCATTACCATCTGCTTCCATAGCTAATTCTAAGTGAACAGCACCGTAATTGTTGTGAGCAACTGAGCTATTGTCATTTTTCTTGGTAGCAGCTTTGAAAATAGCAGCTTTTTCTTCTAATGAAGGAGTCATGCTAGCAGCATACATTAATTCTTCTAATGAAAGAGTATCAGCAGAAACTTCCTCAGCAGCAATTTGCTTAGCTAAAACAGAAATCTCAGCATCAGTCTTTTTCTCTTTTACTGTTAGAACTTCAGTTTTAGCAGCTCTTAAATCAGGATAGATATCTTTGAATACTTGTTTGTAAGTAGATAATTTTTGTAATCTATCTTCTTTTTCTTCAAAGCTACCAGAACCGTTTACAATTTGAGTATACTCGCTTTTTTGAGCATCAGTAATTCCATCATATTCTGCTAAAGCTTTTTTGAAATCAGTCCAATCTTCAACAACTGGCTTTAATATAAATTCAATTGAATCCGCCATTCCTTTGTAGTCATAACGTCTCATTTGTCTTCTATAGTAATCTTCAATTGCTTTTGCTCTATCTTCAGATAAGTTACTGTTGATTCTTTCTGGACCTTCAGGAGAGTGAGTACCTGTAATAGTTACAGTTCTTGTAACGTTTTTGTCAGCAATGAAAGCATTGAATTTTTTACCTCTATCACTTCTTAATTCAGATGATTTTAGAACTGATCTTCCTTGGTCAAAATAGAAATTAACATTAGTAGGGATTAATTCCTCTTTGTTATTATATCCGTGATCAGCATAAGCAGCATGATAAGACGGCATAACTAATTGAGAAGTTCTGATTAATCCAGTTGCATATGGTTTTCTATCAGTAGAAGCGGATTTTCCATTTTTTTCAATAGTAGCTGTACCTTGCATAACTAGTTCACCATTTACATTCATACCTTCTTCATAGTCGAATGCAAATTCTTTGCTAGTTCTAACAGGCTCAGTATCACTATTAGGGAAATCAGCTTTGACGAAATCAACTGCGTCTAACGCAATTTCTTTATCGCCATATACATAGTAAGGATTTACAGTATAAGTAATTCCATCTTTAAGCATTTTAGACGGTAATTGGAAATCAACCGTAAATGCTACCTCGTCACCGTGAAGTTCAAGAGGATTTGGAGTTACATCGATAGCTTGTTCTTCAGCGGCTTGCATCATCTTATTCAATGCACAACCAGAAAAAGTTAATGTTCCTAAAAGAACAGCTGCGTAAAATAATTGTCTCATTTGATTCATTATTTGATTAAGTTTGGAAGTTAATGCGAAATTATACTTATATTAGAACTATTCCAATGTATTTAGTAAATTTAAGAAAAGATTTTTAATTTTATCGAAATATTAACGTAGCATTTGCTGTAATTGTTTAGTTTAAAGGGATATTATGAAAAAAGTTCAAAAATTCATCGAAAATCAGGCCTTTGGTGTATGCACAAGATTGGGTGAAATGATGGATCTCCCTAGTTCTCACATAAGGATATTTTTTATTTATTCTTCTTTTTTAACATTTGGGTCTCCCATTTTACTTTATTTAGCTTTAGCATTTATACGTGATGTGAGAAAAATGTTAAGAAGAGGACGATCTAAATGGTATTATTAATTTTAATTAATTGAACTACAGGTTCTTAATGGTTCATTTTTTTAAGCATTCTTTATTGAGGTCAAGATTAGCTATTAGTACTATTTTTTTCTGTTATGGCTTAACCTTTGCAAGTTGGGCGGCTCGAATACCAACAATTCAAGAAAACTTTAATCTTTCTGAAGCTCAATTAGGTACTTTATTATTAATGTTACCTATTGGTTCTTTTATTTCATTACCTATTGCGGGAGCTTTAGTTGCCAAATGGAATAGTTTTATAGTCACTCGTTTTGCCATTATTCTTTATCTCCTTTCCTTAGTTATTATCTCGTTTATCGATAATATTTATATGTTAGGGATATTACTATTCTTTTTTGGAGGAATGGGCAATATGGTAAATATAGCGATCAATACTCAAGCAGTAAATCTAGAAAAAGAGTATAACAGAAATATCATGGCAAGCTTTCATGGAATGTGGAGCTTGGCTGGTTTTTTTGGTGCAATCATAGGAGCTTACATGATAGGTGCTGATATTTTGTTACAATATCATTACATAATTATTTTTTCAACTAGTGTAATTGCGGCTATAATAAGTTTTAAGTACTTACTAAACGCAGATGCAGACCAAGATACCGACAAACCCATCTTTGCTATTCCGGATAAGTCACTTTTATTGCTAGGGTTTATCGCATTTTCCTCTATGATGTGTGAAGGGACAATGTTTGATTGGAGTGGCATATATTATAAGGATATAGTGAAAGCTCCTAATGAAATTTTAGGGCTAGCCTATACTTTTTTTATGGTAAGTATGGCGGGGGTTCGGTTTATTGCGGATTACTTCACTAGTAAAGTCGGAGTTAAAAAAGTCATTTTTATTAGCGGTATATTAAATTTTTCCGGTATGTTATTATTAGTTTTAATCCCAGGAAAAATCATTTCATTAGTAGCTTTTTTTATTGTTGGTGCGGGTGTGTCCTCTGTTATTCCTTTATCCTTTAGTTTAGCAGGGAAAACAAAAAAAATGAATTCAGGAGTGGCATTAGCTGCAGTTTCTACTATGGGCTTTTTCGGCTTCTTGATTGGCCCACCTCTAATAGGATATTTAGCTTCATGGTTAAACCTAAGAGCATCATTTTCATTTATTGCCTTAATGGCACTATCAGTAGCTTTACTAGCTACTCAAATTAAAAGCTCTCAAAATTGAGATTACATCATACAGCTTTTAAATTATTCCATTTTTGAAGTCTTGGATTCATAATTTTGAACCATAAAGGAGGAAAATGAGCTAATAAAATCATACTAGGATAACCAGCGGGTAGCTGAGGTGCATTTTCATAATTATCTAATACTTGATATCTTTTTATTGCATTATAATGATGATCTGAATGTCTCTGTAATTGAAATAGAAAGAAGTTACTCATCAGGTGATTTGCATTCCATGAATGGTGAGGTGCCACTCTTTCATATCTGGCTTCATCAATTTTTTTTCTTCTTAAACCATAATGCTCAACATAATTTACTGCTTCAAGTAGAGAAAAGGCTAAAATGCTTTGAGCAAAAAAGAATACAAAGGGTATGATAGTAAAGTAACCAATGTATGCGCTTATAAGGGTTGTAATGAAAGCTGCAAAAATAAAAGGTAAGATAGTGAACCAAATCATTTGATTATGAATGGAGAATCGAGAAATGTTCTTTCTATCTAATCTTTTGTTTTCAATTTTCCATGCACTTAAGTAGCCTTGAGAAATGGATCTCCACCAAAAGGCGTAAAAGTTTTCATTTTCTCTGCTTGTTGCAGGATCTTCGGGTGTTGATACTCTTACATGATGCCCTTTATTATGCTCAATATAAAAATGCATGTAACTTACAGTCATAAGGAGTACCTTACTATAAAATCGCTCTAATTTTGATTTTTTGTGGCCTAGCTCATGAGCCACAGTAATGCCAATACCTCCAGTTGATAATGAAACTGCTATAGTAAAGGTAATCATTTCAAATATGCTTAAGGTATGAGTTGTAACTGACCACATAGCCCAAATTAAAAAAGCAAGTTGGAAATAAGTCCAACAATAGGTAATGAATCGATAATAGAAATCATTGGCAACTTTGCTCACTGCACTTTTAGGTATATTCTTATAATCTTTACCTATTGCAGCATCCAAAACTGGTATAAATGCATATACAAAAATTAAGGTAGATAGGTTTGCAATACCCCCGATGTAAAACCCTGCAATCGTGAAGGATGGGATAATAAATGCACTAAAAAAGCCAATTTTTCTTAACCAATTCATTTTGAGATATTTTCTATCTAAAATAGTAGAAATGAATTAATTAAACAATTAGTAGAATGCTTAATGAATTTTAAATCTTAATATCTGGAGATTAAGAAATCTTTAAATTCTTGTGTATTGAAATTACTCATCCCTTCAGTTTCAAACACAATCTCTCCATTTTTAATAACATAAGAACTAGGTAGTACTCTTGAGCTAAGCTGGTCAAAGCCCTTAACTTCAGTGTAAATAGGCAGGTCATATTCCTTTTTATCCATGAAGCGAATTGCTTTATTAAAATCTTGATCTTTAGAAATCAAAAGAAAAACCACATTTGGATCTGACTTAACTTGTTGATAGAGTTTATTTATATGAGGTAATTCTCCCAAACAAGGTGGACACCAAGTTGCCCAATAGTTGATAAATATGGTTTTATCGGATAGCTCTTCACTATTTATTATCGTCCCATCTGAAGATTTTAATATACCGTTAAAGTTAAAAGTTACAGCCTCTTTCTGGTCTAAATCTGGTGTAATCAAATGTGTGGATAATAGTAAGGATTGAATTTTACCAATAACAGGTGTATGAAGGCCTGTTAAGTATAAGGTTCCAAAAACTGCAATCATTACAGCCCAGCTAATTAATTCCTTTTTCCAATTAAACTTTTTATTCGTCATCTATATTCATTAATAAATCTGTTACTTCTTTATTATACGTGCTTTCATAAAATATTTCCACTGAAATTAGATATTTATGAATTTGCAATAAATTATCAAAATTAGCCTCAGGAATATGTTTAGGGATTTTGTAAATTCTTTCATCTTCCTTTTCAATAGCGGCATTTTCTCTATTAAATAGAAAGGGGAATAAAGTTTTATTACAACTTAGTGCAATTCTATCAATGTTATAATACTCCAACCATTCATTCAATTTATCATTTATTTCATTAAAGAAATGATCTGTGCTTGCCAGCCTTACCCTTGAGCCTGCTTTTGATTTCCCTTTAGTTTTAAGGTGTTTAATTTGGCTTTTACCTTGTTTTTGTCGGACCATATAAGCTTTAAAGGATTTATGCTCAATTATTTGGTCGGATTCTGATACTGCAAGAGAAGCTTCACCTGCATGTACAAGAATGATTATAAAAGTCGATTCTTTTAAAACGTTATTATCGATATTAAATGAAAATGGAAACCTGATTTTAATATCGGTATTAGCTAATTGAATTAAATTTTTATTTTTCAGGAAGGATTCAATATTATAGTTTTCAACTATTCTTTTGATTAAAGTTTCTAGTTGATTCTCGTCTAAAAAATATGAAGTGCTTAATTCCTGCATTCGGTTACATTACCATATCAATGAAGATAATTTGGTTATATTGATTTCTTAATCGCATTATTGATCACTTCACAAGCAGTATTTATTTCATCATCATTAATGGTTAGGGGAGGAGCTATTCGGAAGCTATCTGGACAAGATAAAAACCAAAAACAAATGACCCCATTTTTCAAGCATTCCTGAACTATTTTTGATACAATTTCAGCTGAGTCAAATTCGATTGCAAACATCATCCCTATTCTTCTAATCTCTTTTATAGCGGGATGACGTATTGAATCCTCAAATATTTTCCCTTTTCTTTCCACATCCTCAAGAAATCCATCCTCTAGTATCACCTCTAATGTAGCAGCTGCAGCAGCACAACTAACTGGATTACCTCCAAAAGTATTAATATGGCCAAGCATAGGATTCTTGGTAAATAGATCCATATACTCCTTTTTGGCTATGAAAGCACCTAATGGTAAACCACCTCCTAATGCTTTAGCAGTACACAATATATCTGGTTCTACATCAAAATGTTCAAATGCGAATAATTTCCCAGTCCTTCCAATTCCAGATTGAATTTCATCCATGATTAGTATCGTACCGGTTTCATTGCATTTTTTTCTCAGTGCTTTTAGAAAATTCTGTTGTGGAATTCTAACTCCTGCGTCACCTTGTATTGTTTCTATAATTACACAAGCTGTTTTAGTTGTAATTCTGTCTAAACCTTCAAAATCATTAAGTTTTAGAAATCCTACATCGGGAAGCAGGGGTCTAAATCTATATTTCTTATTTTCATTAGATGAAATGCTTAACGCACCATGAGTACTGCCATGGTAAGCTCCTTTAAATGATAATAATTCTGTCCTCCCAGTTATTCTTTTTGCTAGTTTTAGTGCTCCCTCAATTGATTCAGCCCCACTATTGCAGAAATAAACACTATTTAGATGGGAGGGAAGGTGTGAAGTTAAAGTCTTTGCTAATTGGTTTACGGAGGATTGCACATACTCTCCGTAAACCATAGTATGTAGGTGTTTATCTACTTGCGATTTTATAGCTTCTATTACTTTAGGATGTTGATGTCCTAAATTACTAACTGCAACTCCTGAGATTAAATCCATATAGGATTTTCCGTTTTTATCATATAGATAAACTCCTTTTGCTTTTTCAATTTCAATTAGAAATGGAAAGGGCGAAGTTTGTGCAATATGATTTAGAAATATTTGTTGTTCGGTCTGTTGCAATTTCTAATTATTAAGCAGAAGCTAACGTATCAACTAATTCAATATAGGCTTTCATAGCGTCTTCTGATGACATTCCTTTTAGTTCAGCCCAAGCATCGTATTTTGCAATGGCTTTAAAATCGAAGCCGCCTGGTCTTTCTCCACTTACATCACCTTCGTCACCTTGTTTATAAAAGGCATATAATTTTAGTAACTCTTCATTTGAAGGTCTTTCTTTAATATCTGTTTTTGACCTTTCAGCGGCCTTTTTGAAATCATCTTGTAAACTCATTGTATATATTTTAAAATTCGCGTAAAATTAAAAAAGTCAACCTATTTTCATAGATTGACTTCAGATATAATTTTATATTATTCTATTATCTATTGCTGATATCAACATAAGGTCTTAAGTTATGACCTGTATAAACCTGTCTTGGTCTTCCAATTGGTTCATTATTTTCTCTCATTTCTTTCCACTGAGCGATCCAACCTGGTAATCTACCTAATGCAAACATAACTGTAAACATTTCTGTAGGAATGCCCATTGCACGATAAATTATACCTGAATAGAAATCTACATTAGGGTATAATTTCTTTTCAACAAAATATTCATCTTTCAGAGCAATTTCTTCTAATTCCTTTGCAATATTTAATAACGGATCGTTTACTCCTAATTGCTCTAATACATCATCAGCTGCTTTTTTGATGATTTTTGCTCTAGGGTCAAAGTTTTTGTAAACTCTATGTCCGAATCCCATTAATCTAAATGGATCATTTTTATCTTTAGCTTTTGCAATGAATTTAGCAGTATCACCACCAGCCTTTTGAATTTGCTCTAACATTTCCAATACAGCTTGGTTTGCTCCACCATGTAATGGCCCCCAAAGAGCATTAATACCTGCAGATATAGATGCATATAAACTAGCTTGAGAACTACCTACAACTCTTACTGTAGAAGTAGAACAGTTTTGTTCATGATCTGCATGTAAAATTAATAATGTGTCTAGTGCTTTCGCTACAACAGGATTCACCTCATATTTCTCTGCAGGTAATCCAAACATCATTTTTAAGAAATTTGAACAATAATCAAGATTATTATCTGGATAATTTACAGGATGCCCAACTTGATTTTTATACGCCCAAGCAGCAAAAGTTGGCATCTTTGAAATAATTCTGATAATACTTAAGTCCACTTCATCAGCAGATCTATTAGGATCTAATGACTCAGGGTAAAAAGCAGTTTGAGAACAAACTAATGAAGATAAAACACCCATTGGGTGTGCATTAGAAGGGAATCCATCTAATATCTTTTTAATATCTTCATGAACTAAAGTATGTGTAGTGATATCTTTCTGGAAATTTTCTAATTGAGTTTTAGATGGTAATTCACCGTAAATCAACAAATAAGAAACTTCTAAAAATGATGATTTTTCAGCAAGTTCTTCAATTGAATATCCTCTGTATCTAAGTTTACCTTCCTCACCATTTAAAAAAGTAATAGCACTTTTTGTAGATCCAGTATTTTTAAAACCAGGGTCAATAGTAATTAAACCACTTCCCGCTCTTAATTTACTAATATCTATTGCTATCTCATTTTCTGAGCCTTCAACAATGGGTAAGTCGTAATCTTTTCCTGCGTATGATAATTTTGCGTGATCTGACATGTATATTCTAATTATATTAAATGTTGAAACAATGAATTATTTATTCACGAAATTAATTAAAAAAATAATTTTATAAAACTTAGAGTGCTAACAGTTGTTAGCCGACATTAAATCATTTCTTGAAATAACGCCTTTAGCCTAATATGGTTTTGAAAAATCTAGAGTTTTTCAAAAGAATAAAGGCGTATAATTAATCTAGTATTACTACTTTCTTTCTTGTGAGATTTCCTGATAAAGTTTTTGTAATTATATGGTACACACCAGAAGAAACCCCATTTAAATTCAGTTCTTTATGATTCGTTCCTCTCAATGCTTTCGTATTTAAAATCACTTTACCATTCATGTCTACTACAAATATTTCTAGCTCTGATTTTAAACTTTGATTAAAGTTTAGATTTACAATTCCTGAACTTGGGTTAGGATAAAGGTCAAGATTGATATTCTCTAAAGCATTTGAATTACTAGTAATTTTTGAAGATTGTTTAAATTGATTTATGTTGGTAATGTCAATTTCGAAAACACTATTCGATAATCTGTCCTGAACCACAGTTATTATAGCTAAGTCTGTATTAGTATAGAGTGGCTCAACCAACCATTCATAAGTACTTACTACGGTTTCATTTAAATCATCTAATTCAACTCCGTTTATATTTGGTAGTATTTGTCTGACAATGTTATTAAGCCCATTCGAAGTAGTGGATTTTTCAATTACAAAGAAATAAGACACCATATTTCTGGTAGTATCAGTATTTGGTCTTAAAGTAGCATCAAAACTAATAGTGCTTTCACCAACTTCTTCATTAATGATGATGTCAACTAAATTAGTTGGTTCCAATAATGACCTTCTAGTTATTTTTCTCGAGAATTCTTCTGTTAATCCCTCTGAATTAAATATTGAGGTATTAAATCTTTCTCCATCAATAACGATTTTAGGGCTTTCCTCAATACTGTATATACTTGCTCTAGCATCCATTTGAACTGAATTTCTCAGATTCACCGAATCAGGATCCGGAATTGATATGTGGAAGTTGATTGGTAATATGTCATTAGCTATACCAGTACTATTAAGATTTTGAACATTTGCTCTGTTTGAGGTATAATTTGTTGCATTTAGATTAGTGAAGTTCTCTATTAATACCAATTTTTGTCTTTCTCCAACATAGAAGTTGTCAATAGCCATACCAGTAGGATCACTATTTAATAAAGTACCTTTAAAGTTAATTCTAAATTTAACGCTTGCAAGATTTGTAATTTCATCTTCATCTATGGTATGAGCTACTCTTACCCAATTTCTTTCTTCACCGATAAAATACCAAGCATAGTTTAATGGGTTTGCATTTTGTCCACCAATGGCAGATATGTTTGTAGTATTATACCAATTTAATTCATCTTCAACTGCTCCTAAAATATTCCAAGTAGAACCTCCATCAATTGAATATTCAACTGTAGCTCCTGCTCTAAAGCTATCATCTACATCTAACCACATATCAAACGCAATCATTGGCTTTTCAAGAGAAGTTAAGTCGAATGAAGGACCTTCTAAATATGAGTCTTCATTTTCATAATATCCAAAGTTTCCGTTAGCAGCAGTTTTCCAGAAGTTACCTGGATTAATATTGTCATTATTACCTATAAAGGCACCATTTGCTGATCCATACGTCCATGAACTTAAGCTGTCATTTACTGTATTATTTGTTGTCCATCCTCCAGCATTATTATCAAAAGTTTCATAATATGGATAGGTGTTGATTGCGGGTACAATAGCCACTGTTTTGGAAATGGTTTCAGTACATCCTAATAAGGTTTCAATAGTTAATTGAACTTGATATGATCCTGCAGTTTGATAATTAAAACTCGGGTTTTCTAATGAAGATATATCCGTATCAATTCCTGGAATACCAAAATCCCAGCTGTATGAAATTATTGAATCAGCACCATCTAATACAGATTGATTCCTAAATTCGGTAGGGGTTTCACCTGGATTACTAGTTTTAGTATTTGTAAATGAGAAATCTACATTTTGAATATTTCCTACATTGATAGAAGTAGTAGTTTCAAATGTACAACCCAATGCGGTTGTTCCTATTATAGTAATATTTTTTACTCCTGCTGAATTAAACTGTTCAATTTGACCCTCTTCATAAATTCTGTTAGGCGAATTTTCATATTCTAATTGGAATGAGATTAATGAATCTTGAGCACTATCATAACCAGGATTTATGAAAATTTGAACTGCATTATCAATTTCGCATAAGTTTTGATAATCAATTGTAATTTGTGGTTCAGGAATTCTATATAATGTTTTGGTTGTTTCAGCTAAACAACTTGTAGCATCCTCAAACACTGTATACGTAATATCAACAGTATCTTGATTCAGAACTTCTGATGAAGCTGCATTGAAATATGGTATCCCTCCTAAGATTTCTATACCAGGGCCAGTGAATGTACCCCCAGTTTGATCTGGATCTAATTCAATGAATGCATTTGAACAAAAGAACCCATTACTATCATCCGTTTCCATATCAAAATTAGAATTCGGTCCGTTTGTAACTTCTACTATAACTTCATCTGTGTTTACACAACCATTTGGATTAGTATAAGAATATGTTAATGTATATGGGCCACCAACAGTTGCAATAGTTGGATCGAAATCAAAGGTTCCATCACCATTGTTAACTACTCCTCTTCCACTAAATACTCCTCCTGAAGGCGTAGCTGTAAGTTCTTGTAATCCATTTCTGATACAATATAAATCGTTAGGGAATAGATTTTCTGTAATTGCGACATTAGGTAATGTATTAACTGCAAATGTTATTTCATCAAATGCAGTTCCACAAGGTCCCGCAACACCCGATCCGTCAGGATCATTTGCAGTAAATCTTAAAGTTACATCTAAACCATATTCGTTTGGATCAGGAATATAAGTTGTAGTAGGGGATGAGGTAGATGTAAATGTTCCTTCACCACCACTCCATACACCACTTGAAGCACCATTAAGTAATTGGGCTTCTACTATTGCATTATCTCCTTCACATATATCAGCTATTGGAATGATGTCGATAATTGCATTTGGATTAACAATTACATCTATGACCTTCGAATCTCCGGTGCACGTTCCGTCTAAGAACCTAGTGTTTAATGTGTATTGAATTACATCACTTTCTCCAGAGATTGTATTGGATAAGTTTCCTGAAACCGTTGTACCTACTCCATCTGTTGCTCCGGATGAATTTGGTGATACTGTCCATACAAATTCAACATTGGTAAGATTATTTACAAAATTAATTGGCAAATCAAAGTCCTGACCACTACATACATAATATTCGTCTCTAATATTATCGAATTTAATTTCTGGTCTAACAATTATAGTTAATTCCTCACTGTTGGCAGTTGCTAAGCAACTGCTATTTTTAGGGGTGATTTCATAAACAACTTCTTGATTAACACCTGAAGTATTGACTAAATCAAGAGATATATTACCAGTTCCTGACGGGGTCAATCCGTTTACAACGGAAGTGTTTCCTGAAATTAAATTCCATTCAAAATCAGCGGAAGGAATACTTGCAGTAGGTACAAAATCAAATGTTTCATTTGAACAAACAGTGTAATCAAAATTAGAATTTGTCATTACAGGGTTAGGCAGTACAGTTACCGTGATTGTTTTTGTTGGCCCTGTGCATCCATTTGCACCATCTTGAGTAGGAATTACTGTAATAATGGCAACATTATCTGAAGAATTAGATGGATTATTTGCAGTAAAGCCTGATGGAGTTATAGATTGATTTGTAGATCCAGAAGGAAATGCAATTCCAATAGTAGTATTATCTATTGACCAATCGAAGGTAGTGGTTCCTCCGACATTATCAATAAAATCAATATTTACATTTTCACCATCACAGAATGTAACATCAGTATTCTGAATAACGGGTCTAGGGTTAGAAGTGATTTTGAAAGAATCAGCTATGCTTAAGCATCCATTTCTTACTGAGTAATATTTTACATACCCTTCAATAGGAGCTCCAGTTTGATTGTCTGCTAAATCAAAACCAGGGAAGTTTCCAGTTCCCGTAGTAGGTGTAGCATCTCCAATTAATGCAGGATTTGTAATTTCCCAATTAAAGGTTCCAGTACCTGAACTATGAGTAAAGGTTCTTGGGCTTACTGCTGAAGGGAAACATAATATTGGCTCATCTGCTTCAGAATTAACTACTGGTCTATCTTTTAATGTCAGATTAATACTTTTAATTGTAGTACATCCATTCTGAGTTGCAGATAATGTAATAACCCCAATTTTATCAGTACCACTTGTATTTATTGAACTAGTAAATTCTATTTTCCCATCGATAATGCTTATACCGCCTTGTACTAAGGTTGGATCATCAATATTTACATTTAATATAGGATTTGTAACATCTACAGTGAAAGGTATTGATGCGAATTCTTCCGAACAAAGACTAATACTGTTAGCTGCTGATATTACTGGAGTTTGCTTAATTGTCAATGTTATTTCATCAAATACATCACTACATAAACCAGCATTTGACCCAGTTAATCTCAAGGTTATTGGACCGCTAGTATAATCATCTGATCCTGGATCATAAATCGGTCTTAAGGCAGTATCATCATCAAATGAACCAGCTCCATCTGTTGTCCATGTTAAATCATCAGCACTCGACTGGCTAGGAGGAGTAGCAATACTTGCTAAATCTAATACGTCTCCATCACATATTTCAACACTACTTGAAACACCACCGCCAGCATCTAAAACGATTTGTGGATCAACCGTAAAATCAACTTGTGCGACATCAAAGCAATTGGTAGTAGGTAAGATTACTTTCGCATAGTAAATTGAATTGTTTACCACTGATACTGCTGTTTCATCAGGAACAAGGGTTCCTAAACTACTATTAGAATACCACTCAATTGTAACACCTGTTTCGCTAGTTACAAAATTGTTATAAGAGGTTAAATCTACTATTACACTTCCACCACCAGCAGTAGTTTCACAGAATGCGTCTGAAGTATTTGTAACAATAGGTAAACCTCTAACATTAATTGTTTTTGTAATAGTATCATTACTGCAGCTAGTAGTTGAAATTGCAATAAATTCAAAAATCACATCTCCCTGATAAGTACCATTTGGTGTAAATGTTGCTTCATATACTCCTGCATTATTAGTGGTTGCTGAAAGGCTACCGGAAGTTTCTGCATTCGGGTCAGGTTGTCCTGATTGTATAATCCATTGACCTGTTGAGGCTCCACTATTGATAGTTCCTCCTAAAACGATCGGTTCAGTTTCACAAACTGCATTTCCTGTAGGAGCTAAAGAGGCTTGAGCAGGTTCATCAATTGAAACATCTACTGTATAGGTATTATCTCCACAAGGTCCACCAGTGTTAGGATCATTAGCAGTGAATTGGAAAGTGATGATGGTATTGAAATCTGCGGCATCCGGAGTATAAGTAGCCGTAGTCACCCCAGCAGTAGTATTGGAAGCAGACAGATTAGCTGCATTACCATTCGTGATTACATCCCATTGTCCGTCAATAGCAGAACCACCAAGGGTAGCATCAAGATCGAAGTTAGCATCTCCACAAGTACTAAAGTTTGCAGGAATTACCGCAGTTGGGTTTTCAAATACATCAAAAGTAAATACTTCTATAGTTGATGAACAAGTATTAGAAGTAAAAGCCTCAAATTCGGCAGTAACTGTACCATAGGCTGTAGTAGATGGAGTGAAAGTAGTAGTCCAATCGCCAGCATTATTAGTAGTGGCCCCAATACTTCCAATAGTAGCACCGCCTGTAATAGTCCAGTTTCCACTGGTAGCCCCACCTCCAATATTTGCAATAAGATCTAATGTTTGAGTTTCACATATTTCAGTTCCTATAGCATTTGTAATAGTAGCGGTAGCAGGAGCATCAATTATAAAATCTACTGTTTGACTTACACTTCCACAAGTATTAGCAGGGTTATTTGTAGTTAAAGTAAAAGTTACAGTATTCCCGATATCTGCAACTGTAGGGTTATAATCAGCTGTAACCGTACTACCCGTAGTAGAAATATTGGTTAAAGACCCATTACCATTTTCAGACCAAGAAGCTCCAGTAGCAGAACCAGAGAAGTCACCAGAAACCGTAATCGTTGAGTTTTGACATATATTTACAGGAGCAGTTGAAATACTTACACCTGCAGGTTCATCAATTGAAACATCTACAGTATAGGTATTATCTCCACAAGGTCCACCAGTGTTAGGATCAGTGGCAGTGAATTGGAAAGTGATGATGGTATTGAAATCTGCGGCATCCGGAGTATAAGTAGCCGTAGTCACCCCAGCAGTAGTATTGGAAGCAGACAGGTTAGCTGCATTACCATTCGTGATTACATCCCATTGTCCGTCAATAGCAGAACCACCAAGGGTAGCATCAAGATCGAAGTTAGCATCTCCACAAGTACTAAAGTTTGCAGGAATTACCGCAGTTGGGTTTTCAAATACATCAAAAGTAAATACTTCTATAGTTGATGAACAAGTATTAGAAGTAAATGCCTCAAATTCGGCAGTAACTGTACCATAGGCAGTAGTAGATGGAGTGAAAGTAGTAGTCCAATTGCCAGCATTATTAGTAGTGGCCCCAATACTTCCAATAGTAGCACCGCCTGTAATAGTCCAGTTTCCACTAGTAGCCCCACCTCCAATATTTGCAATAAGATCTAATGTTTGAGTTTCACATATTTCAGTTCCTATAGCATTTGTAATAGTAGCGGTAGCAGGAGCATCAATTATAAAATCTACTGTTTGACTTACACTTCCACAAGTATTAGCAGGGTTATTTGTAGTTAAAGTAAAAGTTACAGTATTCCCGATATCTGCAACTGTAGGGTTATAATCAGCTGTAACCGTACTACCCGTAGTAGAAATATTGGTTAAAGACCCATTACCATTTTCAGACCAAGAAGCTCCAGTAGCAGAACCAGAGAAGTCACCAGAAACCGTAATCGTTGAGTTTTGACATATATTTACAGGAGCAGTTGAAATACTTACACCTGCAGGTTCATCAATTGAAACATCTACAGTATAGGTATTATCTCCACAAGGTCCACCAGTGTTAGGATCAGTGGCAGTGAATTGGAAAGTGATGATGGTATTGAAATCTGCGGCATCCGGAGTATAAGTAGCCGTAGTCACCCCAGCAGTAGTATTGGAAGCAGACAGATTAGCTGCATTACCATTCGTGATTACATCCCATTGTCCGTCAATAGCAGAACCACCAAGGGTAGCATCAAGATCGAAGTTAGCATCTCCACAAGTACTAAAGTTTGCAGGAATTACCGCAGTTGGGTTTTCAAATACATCAAAGGTATAAGTTTTAAAATTTGAAGCACAACTATTTATTGTAGCAGCTTCAAACTGGGCAGTAACTGTACCATAAGCAGTACCAGAAGGGGTAAATGTAGTAGTCCAGTTTCCTGCATTATTTGTAGTTGGACTTATTGTACCTATTGAACCACCTCCAGTAATAGTCCAGCTACCACTTGATGCACCACCGCCAATGGTAGCTGTAAGATCTAATGTTTGAGTTTCACAGATTTCAGTTATGCTTGTTGTGATATTTGATGTTGGTAATTGAACTACATCAAATAGATTAATATCTTTTACTGCTACACATCCATTAGGACTTGTATAAGTTACTTCTATTTCAATTATACCTAATCCTGCAACTGTTGCATCAAAGTTTGACCCTGTTACTCCTGGTCCTGTAAAAGAGAAGGATCCACCTGCCGGAGTCGCACTTAGACCTAAAGAATTTAAATCAACAGTGTTTTCATTTTCACATACTTCAACAGGAGGGAAGACATTATTTATAACTGGTTTTGGATATAATGTAATAGAGAATGTAGTGGTAACTGGTGACGTACAAATAGCATTTGAAGTTGATACTGTAATATTAGTTACCAAATTTGCTCCTGAATTATTTGGCCCCGCTACGAATGTCATAGCGTTACCACCATTTGTAGGGTTTCCTACTAGGGTATTATCCGCGGTCCATGTAATATTATCCGTTCCTGATAGGGTACTAAAATCAATATCAACTAATTCTCCTGAACAAACAAAAAGGTTTGTTGGAGTAGGTGCGAATTGTGGAGCTACATTATTAGTTAGAGTAACTTCATCAAATGTATCTGTACAACTTCCATTTGAGATTGTCCAACGCAGGGTAGCTGAAGTACCTGCCGCTATTCCTGATACTGTTGATATTGCTGAAGATGGGGTATTAATTGTAGCTGTTCCCGATATTAAAGTCCAAACACCTGATCCTGTAGCAGGAGGACTATTTGCTGCTAATGTAAAGTTACTATTTTCACAATTAATCTGATCTGTACCTGCATTTGCTACTATTTGCGGATCAGGTTGAGTAAGAGTTACTGGTATAGTAGTTATAGCACAAGCATTTGCATCTGTTATATCAATATCATAGTTACCGGCCGCTAAGTTGTTAAAGCGATAGGTAGCGCCTGGTTGGGTTTGAGTAGCCGAAGCATCTCCACTTAGGGTGAATGTATAGTTGCCAGTACCACCAGCTGCGGTTACTTCAATGAATCCATCGGTTTCGCCATTACAGCTAATGTTAAATGTATTATATATACTTACTGTAGTAGAGGCTGAGAGTAATGTTGGCTCATTAAGGGTATAAGAAGCAGAACTGGTACAACCGTTTCCATCGGTGATAGTTACATCGTAGGTACCAGCCGTTAAACCAGATTGATCTTGATCGGTGGCTACCAATCCACTACCATCGGCAGTAGACCAAGCGTAGGTATAAGCGCCTTCACCTCCAGCAGGAGTAAGGTTAATTTCTCCAGTAGCGGCACTGTTGCAGTCTACATCAGTTAGAACAGCAGCTTGAGTAAGTGGTGTAGGTTCTGTTAGGGTATAACTTGTAGAAGTACTACATCCATTAGCATCAGTAACAGTAAGGTCATAAGTACCAGCTGTTAGTCCAGTTTGGTCTTGATCGGTAGCCACGAGTCCGCTACCATCTGTGGTAGACCAAGCGTACGTATAGGCTCCTTCACCTCCAGATACGGAGATAGCGATCGATCCATTGGCATCGCCATTACAGTTAAGTTCAAATCCTCCGGTAGTAGAAGAACTCAAGGCATCCAGAGAAATGGCTAAAGGAGAAGGTTCAGTAATGGTATAGGATTCAGTGATGGTACAACCGTTGTCATCGGTGATGTCCACATCATAGGTGCCAGCAGAAAGTCCGATTTGATCTTGTGAGTTAGCATTTACACCGGAACCATCAGCAGTAGACCAGCTGTAGGTATAGGGAGGAGTTCCTCCTGATACGGTAATATCGATCGATCCATCAAGGTCTCCATTGCAATCCAGGTTAAAGCCCGTTCCAGTAGAAGTACTCAGGCTAGCGATGGCAGAAATAGCATCAGGCTCATTAATAGTATAAGAAGCAGAACTGGTACAACCGTTTCCATCGGTGATAGTTACATCGTAGGTACCAGCCGTTAAACCAGATTGATCTTGATCGGTGGCTACCAATCCACTACCATCGGCAGTAGACCAAGCGTAGGTATAAGCGCCTTCACCTCCAGCAGGAGTAAGGTTAATTTCTCCAGTAGCGGCACTGTTGCAGTCTACATCAGTTAGAACAGCAGCTTGAGTAAGTGGTGTAGGTTCTGTTAGGGTATAGCTTGTAGAAGTACTACATCCATTAGCATCAGTAACAGTAAGGTCATAAGTACCAGCTGTTAGTCCAGTTTGGTCTTGATCGGTAGCCACGAGTCCGCTACCATCTGCGGTAGACCAGCTGTATGTATACGCCCCTTCACCTCCAGATACGGAGATAGCGATCGATCCATTGGCATCGCCATTACAGTTAAGTTCAAATCCTCCGGTAGTAGAAGAACTCAAGGCATCCAGAGAAATGGCTAAAGGAGAAGGTTCAGTAATGGTATAGGATTCAGTGATGGTACAACCGTTGTCATCGGTGATGTCGACCTGATAAGTACCAGCAGAAAGTCCGATTTGATCTTGTGAGTTAGCATTTACGCCAGATCCATCAGCAGTAGACCAGCTGTAGGTATAGGGAGGAGTTCCTCCTGATAGGGTAATGTCGATCGATCCATCAAGGTCTCCATTGCAATCCAGGTTAAAGCCCGTTCCGGTAGAAGTACTCAGGCTAGCGGTAGCAGAAATAGCATCAGGCTCATTAATGGTATAAGAAGCAGAACTGGTACAACCGTTTCCATCGGTGATAGTTACATCGTAGGTACCAGCCGTTAAACCAGATTGATCTTGATCGGTGGCTACCAATCCACTACCATCGGCAGTAGACCAAGCGTAGGTATAAGCGCCTTCACCTCCAGCAGGAGTAAGGTTAATTTCTCCAGTAGCGGCACTGTTGCAGTCTACATCAGTTAGAACAGCAGCTTGAGTAAGTGGTGTAGGTTCTGTTAGGGTATAACTTGTAGAAGTACTACATCCATTAGCATCAGTAACAGTAAGGTCATAAGTACCAGCTGTTAGTCCAGTTTGGTCTTGATCGGTAGCCACGAGTCCGCTACCATCTGTGGTAGACCAAGCGTACGTATAGGCTCCTTCACCTCCAGATACGGAGATAGCGATCGATCCATTGGCATCGCCATTACAGTTAAGTTCAAATCCTCCGGTAGTAGAAGAACTCAAGGCATCCAGAGAAATGGCTAAAGGAGAAGGTTCAGTAATGGTATAGGATTCAGTGATGGTACAACCGTTGTCATCGGTGATGTCCACATCATAGGTGCCAGCAGAAAGTCCGATTTGATCTTGTGAGTTAGCATTTACACCGGAACCATCAGCAGTAGACCAGCTGTAGGTATAGGGAGGAGTTCCTCCTGATACGGTAATATCGATCGATCCATCAAGGTCTCCATTGCAATCCAGGTTAAAGCCCGTTCCAGTAGAAGTACTCAGGCTAGCGATGGCAGAAATAGCATCAGGCTCATTAATAGTATAAGAAGCAGAACTGGTACAACCGTTTCCATCGGTGATAGTTACATCGTAGGTACCAGCCGTTAAACCAGATTGATCTTGATCGGTGGCTACCAATCCACTACCATCGGCAGTAGACCAAGCGTAGGTATAAGCGCCTTCACCTCCAGCAGGAGTAAGGTTAATTTCTCCAGTAGCGGCACTGTTGCAGTCTACATCAGTTAGAACAGCAGCTTGAGTAAGTGGTGTAGGTTCTGTTAGGGTATAACTTGTAGAAGTACTACATCCATTAGCATCAGTAACAGTAAGGTCATAAGTACCAGCTGTTAGTCCAGTTTGGTCTTGATCGGTAGCCACGAGTCCGCTACCATCTGTGGTAGACCAAGCGTACGTATAGGCTCCTTCACCTCCAGATACGGAGATAGCGATCGATCCATTGGCATCGCCATTACAGTTAAGTTCAAATCCTCCGGTAGTAGAAGAACTCAAGGCATCCAGAGAAATGGCTAAAGGAGAAGGTTCAGTAATGGTATAGGATTCAGTGATGGTACAACCGTTGTCATCGGTGATGTCCACATCATAGGTGCCAGCAGAAAGTCCGATTTGATCTTGTGAGTTAGCATTTACACCGGAACCATCAGCAGTAGACCAGCTGTAGGTATAGGGAGGAGTTCCTCCTGATACGGTAATATCGATCGATCCATCAAGGTCTCCATTGCAATCCAGGTTAAAGCCCGTTCCAGTAGAAGTACTCAGGCTAGCGATGGCAGAAATAGCATCAGGCTCATTAATAGTATAAGAAGCAGAACTGGTACAACCGTTTCCATCGGTGATAGTTACATCGTAGGTACCAGCCGTTAAACCAGATTGATCTTGATCGGTGGCTACCAATCCACTACCATCGGCAGTAGACCAAGCGTAGGTATAAGCGCCTTCACCTCCAGCAGGAGTAAGGTTAATTTCTCCAGTAGCGGCACTGTTGCAGTCTACATCAGTTAGAACAGCAGCTTGAGTAAGTGGTGTAGGTTCTGTTAGGGTATAGCTTGTAGAAGTACTACATCCATTAGCATCAGTAACAGTAAGGTCATAAGTACCAGCTGTTAGTCCAGTTTGGTCTTGATCGGTAGCCACGAGTCCGCTACCATCTGCGGTAGACCAGCTGTATGTATACGCCCCTTCACCTCCAGATACGGAGATAGCGATCGATCCATTGGCATCGCCATTACAGTTAAGTTCAAATCCTCCGGTAGTAGAAGAACTCAAGGCATCCAGAGAAATGGCTAAAGGAGAAGGTTCAGTAATGGTATAGGATTCAGTGATGGTACAACCGTTGTCATCGGTGATGTCGACCTGATAAGTACCAGCAGAAAGTCCGATTTGATCTTGTGAGTTAGCATTTACGCCAGATCCATCAGCAGTAGACCAGCTGTAGGTATAGGGAGGAGTTCCTCCTGATAGGGTAATGTCGATCGATCCATCAAGGTCTCCATTGCAATCCAGGTTAAAGCCCGTTCCGGTAGAAGTACTCAGGCTAGCGGTAGCAGAAATAGCATCAGGCTCATTAATGGTATAAGAAGCAGAACTGGTACAACCGTTTCCATCGGTGATAGTTACATCGTAGGTACCAGCCGTTAAACCAGATTGATCTTGATCGGTGGCTACCAATCCACTACCATCGGCAGTAGACCAAGCGTAGGTATAAGCGCCTTCCCCTCCAGCAGGAGTAAGGTTAATTTCTCCAGTAGCGGCACTGTTGCAGTCTACATCAGTTAGAACAGCAGATTGAGTAAGTGGTGTAGGTTCTGTTAGGGTATAGCTTGTAGAAGTACTACATCCATTAGCATCAGTAACAGTAAGGTCATAAGTACCAGCTGTTAGTCCAGTTTGGTCTTGATCAGTAGCCACGAGTCCGCTACCATCTGCGGTAGACCAAGCGTACGTATAGGCTCCTTCACCTCCAGATACGGAGATAGCGATCGATCCATTGGCATCGCCATTACAGTTAAGTTCAAATCCTCCGGTAGTAGAAGAACTCAAGGCATCCAGAGAAATGGCTAAAGGAGAAGGTTCAGTAATGGTATAGGATTCAGTGATGGTACAACCGTTGTCATCGGTGATGTCCACATCATAGGTGCCAGCAGAAAGTCCGATTTGATCTTGTGAGTTAGCATTTACGCCAGATCCATCAGCAGTAGACCAGCTGTAGGTATAGGGAGGAGTTCCTCCTGATAGGGTAATGTCGATCGATCCATCAAGGTCTCCATTGCAATCCAGGTTAAAGCCCGTTCCGGTAGAAGTACTCAGGCTAGCGGTAGCAGAAATAGAATTAGGGTTAGTTAATAAAATTTCATCAAATGAATCGGTACATGGGTTATTAGAAATTGTCCATCTTAATACAGCAGATGATCCTGCAGGTATACCGGATACAGTTGAACTATTAGAACTTGGAGAATTTATCGTAGCAGTACCACTTATTAATGTCCATATGCCCGTTCCTATAACTGGATTATTTGCCGAAAGAGTAAAATTTCCTGAGCCAGCACAACTAATTTGATCAAAACCTGCATTAGCAACAGTAGGTAATTGATTGATAGTAATAGTTTCAGTGTCAGTAAGGTCATCCGTACAGCTAGTGGTAGCATTAGTAGCACGAACAGTAATAGTTTCTGAACCATCACTTCCTAAGGCAGTATAGTCAAAGGCATTTGATGCAATGGTTATAGTTCCACCATTACCACCTACTGAAGATGAGAAAGCAGAATTACTTTGATCAAATAATTGATAATTAACTCCGGATTGAGAGCCGTCAATAGTAAAAACCAATGAAGAACCATCGCACACTTCAGAAGCCGAAGGGGTTACAGTTAAAGTGTTGTTAGGTAATGGATTAATAGTAACAGAAGTAGCAGCAGAAGGGCTACTAAAGCAAGAGGCAGTATTGTCTCCATTAGTAACTTCAACGGAATAGTTTCCGCTTTCAGAAACAAGATTTAAGGAGATATCTCTTGTTGTTAAAGCGGGGACTAGAACACCATCTTTATACCATCTATAAGATCCCTCAGTAGAACCGGGAGCTAGAGAAGAGGTCAGAGTGATGGACCCCCCCTCACAAGTTGAGACACTTGGCCCTTGAAGAATAGTAGGGGCAGCCGGAGCATCCTCTACGGTAATTGTAATGCCTGCATGCGTAGCAGAACAATTATTTCCATCAATACCTGTAACGGTGACCATATCACCATCAGCTAAAGAAGAAGTAGAATACGTATTAGAGGCAGAAGGACCTTGAACGGCAAGTCCGTTAACAAAAAATTGATAAGTAGCAGCTCCACCTGCGGTAAAAGTTATAGGGGAACCGTTACAAATTATATTATCAAGATCATCACTATTTAATGATATAGTAGGTAATTGATTGATAGTAATAGTTTCAGTGTCAGCAAGGTCATCCGTACAGCTAGTGGTAGCATTAGTAGCACGAACAGTAATAGTTTCTGAACCATCACTTCCTAAGGCAGTGTAGTCAAAGGCATTTGATGCAATGGTTATAGTTCCACCATTACCACCTACTGAAGATGAGAAAGCAGAATTACTTTGATCAAATAATTGATAATTAACTCCGGATTGAGAGCCGTCAATAGTAAAAATCAATGAAGAACCATCACACACTTCAGTAGCCGAAGGGGTTACAGTTAAAGTGTTGTTAGGTAATGGATTAATAGTAACAGAGGTAGCAGCAGAAGGGCTACTAAAGCAAGAGGCAGTATTGTCTCCATTAGTAACTTCAACGGAATAGTTTCCGCTTTCAGAAACAAGATTTAAGGAGATATCTCGTGTTGTTAAAGCGGGGACTAGAACACCATCTTTATACCATCTATAAGATCCCTCAGTAGAACCGGGAGCTAGAGAAGAAGTCAGAGTGATGGCCCCCCCCTCACAAGTTGAGACACTTGGCCCTTGAAGAATAGTAGGGGCAGCCGGAGCATCCTCTACGGTAATTGTAATGCCTGCATGCGTAGCAGAACAATTATTTGCATTAATACCTGTAACGGTGACCATATCACCATCAGCTAAAGAAGAAGTAGAATACGTATTAGAGGCAGAAGGACCTTGAACGGCAAGTCCGTTAACAAAAAATTGATAAGTAGCAGCTCCACCTGCGGTAAAAGTTATAGGGGAACCGTTACAAATTATATTATCAAGATCATCACTATTTAATGATATAGTAGGTAATTGATTGATAGTAATAGTTTCAGTGTCAGCAAGGTCATCCGTACAGCTAGTGGTAGCATTAGTAGCACGAACAGTAATAGTTTCTGAACCATCACTTCCTAAGGCAGTATAGTCAAAGGCATTTGATGCAATGGTTATAGTTCCACCATTACCACCTACTGAAGATGAGAAAGCAGAATTACTTTGATCAAATAATTGATAATTAACTCCGGATTGAGAGCCGTCAATAGTAAAAACCAATGAAGAACCATCACACACTTCAGTAGCCGAAGGGGTTACAGTTAAAGTGTTGTTAGGTAATGGATTAATAGTAACAGAGGTAGCAGCAGAAGGGCTACTAAAGCAAGAGGCAGTATTGTCTCCATTAGTAACTTCAACGGAATAGTTTCCGCTTTCAGAAACAAGATTTAAGGAGATATCTCGTGTTGTTAATGCGGGGACTAGAACACCATCTTTATACCATCTATAAGATCCCTCAGTAGAACCGGGAGCTAGAGAAGAGGTCAGAGTGATGGACCCCCCCTCACAAGTTGAGACACTTGGCCCTTGAAGAATAGTAGGGGCAGCCGGAGCATCCTCTACGGTAATTGTAATGCCTGCATGCGTAGCAGAACAATTATTTCCATCAATACCTGTAACGGTGACCATATCACCATCAGCTAAAGAAGAAGTAGAATACGTATTAGAGGCAGAAGGACCCTGAACGGCAAGTCCGTTAACAAAAAATTGATAAGTAGCAGCTCCACCTGCGGTAAAAGTTATAGGAGAACCGTTACAAATTATATTATCAAGATCATCACTAGCAAGAGTAACTGTAGGAGGATTGTTAATTGTAATATTATTAATGTTTTGAGGTGCAGATAATACTCCTTCACATCCTGTACTCAAAATGGTCACTAAAACAGAAACTGTTTCAGAGGTTCCTAAAGTACCGATATCAAAAGAATTTGTAGGAATTATTATATCTCCACCATTTCCTACAATTTCTGAGCTTAAGGGATTGTTGGACTCATCAATTAATTGGTATTTATTAGTACTTTGAGTATTTGTTATTGTAAAGTTAAGAACACCTCCATCACATACTTCTGAAGCAGAGGGGGTGGTATTAGTAGTTATGGTGGTTGTATTAACAGAAGGATTAACCACTAAAGTAACCATTGCAGGATCACTTTCACAGCCATTTGCAGAAGTTTCAGTTACATAAACAGTTGTAGTACCCGCTGTAGAGTTGTCAAAACCTATGTCTGCATTTATAGGTGATCCGCCAGTAGTTAAAACAGAAGTTAGGCCTGCATCATCATACCATGTAATAGTTCCTCCAGTACCGCTTGCTGACGGAGTTAGGAATGCTTCATTTAAGCATATTTCTTGGTTTTGGTTGGTTATTGTTGGTGCAGCAGGGAGAGCTTCAACAGTTATTTGTGCTGATGTAGATGTAACGATAGGCAAACAGGCACCTGTAACTACAACGCGGTAATTGTAAGTATCAATGCTAATAGGAGCATTATTGATTTGAAGGGTGGAAGAAGTAAAATTACTATAAATTCCACCATCCATACTTATATCAATATCTTCAAAACCTGCACCGCCACCAGCATCTCTTTGCCACTGATAACTTAATAAACCACCGGTAACTGATACTGTAAAAGCTGTATTTTCATTTTCACAAATTGCTTCTGATGATGGTTGACCAGTGATAGTTGGAGATTCAATACTACTTAATGATCCATGTAAAGTACCAAAAGGTGCACCATTTACATTTAAGTCCGTACCTGTTGGAGAATCAACTCTAGTAATGTTTCCGGACGAGCCAGCAGTAATAGCTCTTACTTGAAAGTCCTGAAAGAAAATAGAATTAATTTGACTAGTTGCATTAATTATTAGATTTACTTGCAACCAATTCGTTCCTCTATTTGTAGAGGAAGATGCATTAATATCTCCTCCAATGCCGGTAGCAGAAATGGTTCCACCTGTAGGTTTAAATTCAAAATTGGGGGGTAGTTCAATTCTGTAATACCTAGTATTGCCTGAGGTGTTGGGGAAGTCACCTGTATTAGTTTCAGTAATCTCTATATCAGGAAGACCATAATAACCACCATCTACACATATATTACTTAAATCAGCCTCAGTTATGGTAACTTGTGAATATGATTTAAAGCTCAATAATGTAAAGGAGCTAATGAGAAGTAAAACTTTTATATAAGTGTAAAACTGTTTCGTAACTTTTTAATTTAATGTAACTTACAATATAAACGTTTGGGGAGTAATTGACAAATTTATATGGAATAATAGAATTTTACTAAAAATTAATCTTCATTAAACCAATAGCGGTCGAATTATTATCAAATGTTTTATGTGATAATATCACTAGGCTATTTCCACCTTCATTTACTATTTTTTGAATATCATAAAAACCAGTACTATTAAACATAAAATTTTGGCCTTCTAACTGAGTACCAGATTGCGAAAATTTTAATAAGTAGGAAATATGATTGGCTGAACCTTCATCTATTGTTGAGATAATAATATTTCCATCACCATCTTCTGTTAAGCTAGTGATTTTATTGCCAAATTCAGAAAAAGAATAAATACTTTGAATCTCATTGTTATTTTTCCCATTGTAATCTTTAGAAATCAAAAATATAGAGTCATTATCTATATAGTTTCCAGCTATATAATTTTTCCCATTCGAGTGATATAGTATGTCCCCAAATTCTTCATTTTGGTCTGAACCTATATAAATAATTTCACTGGCGGTTGAATTTAAATCAGAATAAATATGCCAACTGATATTGTCAGATGAACCTGAAACGGATCCATTTGGGTTTTCACTAAAATTCTGACCTAATACTTCATATAATCTATTGGGGGTATTTCCCTTTCTTATTTTGAAATCTGTACTGTTATTAAAAACAATATCATCAGGTTTTTGCCTTATTGCTGTAATAATAGAATCATTCTTATCATTGAAATCCATAGCAGTTAAATCGAAAATCTGTGTATATCTATTTAAGTTCCCACTTGAACTTTGTCTAATATTTCCTACACAAATAATATTTGGAGGTAGAATTAGAAAGTCATTTAATTGCACTATTCGATTTTGATTGACTCCTAAAGTTTTTATTTCAGCAGACAAAGAGTCTTCAATATTTGCATTAGAAGCTCTTGCAGGTATTCCATCTAAGTTCGTTTTAATTAATATATTTTGGTTAACATTAACTTGTGATTGATCAGTTCTACGATTTCCCATTATGTAAACTGAATTATCGGCCTCATTAAATTTGACACTTACGGCTTCATCATAGAAATCAGTGGTAATCTGATAGAGACTTCTTTGAAGTCCATTGTTAGCCACATTAATTACTATAATATCAGAATTTTCTTCTGATTTTAAATTTCCTACAACTATATATCCTGTTGATTCTGGTTTACAGATAAAATCAATAGCTTCAACATTTTCTGAAACAGCATATAATTTATCGAAACTAGGTAATTGTTCGCTTTCTAAGGCTTCAAAATTGCATGCTGAACATATCGCAAGTAACAGAAGAATAATATGTAAGAAATGTCTAGTTATCATTGAAAATTAAAGAAAGGGATATTAAATGTGAGATTCAATTGAAATACTAAATTTGCGATATCATCATCTTTCAAAACCATCCCATTTAAAACTGTTGTTTTGACAGCCTCTTGCCTCGCTAAATCATTTAGATGGTTTCTAAAATAATTACTTACTCCTAATTTGACTTCGCCATAATTTTCTCCAATTTTTATCATTGTCCCTATATTGGCATTAACAGCAAAATTAAAAATTGCTCTTCTGTCTAAAACACTTTCAGGACCTGCTATATTTTCTTCATCTACAGATTCAGAAAAGCCATTTATATAGTTCGATATTTGATAATTAAAATTCCCTCTTCCAGTAGCCCCTATTTCAACAAAAGGTTTCCATTGATAAAAATCTTTCATATATCTTGCCATCAAATTTAAATTAATACCACTGTTTGAGCTTTGGTATTCGATTGTTGTGAAACTTCCATCTAACGATTCATTTCTTTCAAAGTATCCATATCTTTGATTTTGATATTGTAATTCTGCACCCACTACAATACTTTTCACCAAAGGATATAAATACTGAATCCCTATTTGTTCTAAAGAAAATTTTGGAATATAATTAGGAGCTTCGTTACCCAATGGATTAGTAGATCTGTAGTCAACAAGTCTAATGTAATTAAGATTAGTGCCAAAAGTCACTCCAATGAAATATTTTATGTCAGTATCTATACTATTATATAATGAATACAATTCAGATGGATCAACATTATCAATTACCTGATAATCTGTTTTAATATTTAATAACTTAATTAGGGTAGATCTTGCCTTTTCTTGTTGGTTTATATTAATATAAGTAAGCGTTAAAAGCCTTAAGGCCACAATTTTTTGAGTTTTATCAAAGCCGTTTTCTAAACAATCGTTTAGTTTGCCTGGTACTGCGTATAGATTACCACTTGAATAATCTGCACGTGCCTCATTTAAATTTCTTTCACAACTAGACTGTGCAACTAATTGAATGGATGCTAAAACGATAAATGATATGGTGATTATAAAAATTTTCATCTTGCCGCATCTAGAAATTTACTTTCTTCAAATATTGGATCATATTCTAAATCATCACCAATATATCTATCCCATTCTTCAGGAGTAATATCTCTGCTCATTTTTTCTTTCAAAGTTTCAGCAAGTAATTGACTTTTAATAGGGTATAAGCGAAAAACTTGATCTTTACATCCAGCAAAAATATGAGATTCGTCCATAAGCGCAATAGCATTAACCCATGAACCAGGTTCATTTATAATCATCGGAAATTCATCAGGATCATTTAAGTTCCATATACGAATAGTTCCTTTAGTACTTGCTGCAATTATTTGATTTTCTTTTTCATTAAAGGTGATATCAGTCATGATTTCTCCATCGCTACCTCTTAATGTAATTGAATTGGTTACATCATACTGATCATTAAGATAGAATAAATTAACCTGACCTGAGTTGTCACCAGCAGCTAAAATATTATTTCCAATTGACAGGGAATGTATATATCTATTATTTGAATCGCGTATAACTGTTTTACTCTCCTTAGAATTTAAATCCCATAGTTCAATTTTTCCATCCGTATTTCCAGTGGCCAAATAATCATTATTCAATAGTTCAATATCGTAAATTCTACTGTTTGTATTAAGGAAAGGTTCAATCCTATTATTTGAAAATTTATAAATGTTATTATCAGAAGCTGAAAGATAGAAATCCGTACTGCCTTTAACAAAACTGATATCATAAGCATAGCTATCAGGTAGGCTGTATTTTTTAACTTCTCTGATTCTATTAGAAACGTCAATAACATAAAAATCAGAACCATCTGTTAAGGCAACTAAACTTTTATTTTCTTCATCAACATAAATTTTCTTGACAAAAACATTTTCTTCATCAAAAATAACTATGCTTCTGTTGGCAGTCATATTATCAACTTCCCATGCATTTATTCTTCCTGAAGTACCCGTTGTGTACAAATATTTACCTTTTACAAATTGTAATGATCTAACATCAGTTGATTTACTTCTGAAAGCGTTATAGTAATCCTGATCGAAATTTTTTACAGCATAGAAAAGACCATTGTAAATGTCATTATTACTGTCATAGCCTTCATTATTAATATTATACTTAAATCCAAGATAAGCTAATAGCGCTTGTAATTGATCATCTTCCATTTGCAATGACTTTACAGCCAATGATTGTGCAATAGCTCTTAAACTTAATTGTCTTGTATTCTTTCTTTCTGATTGTAAATCACTATTGATTTTTTCGAGTTCTTTTTGTTGCTCTTGTGCTAATCTTCTTGCTCTACTTTCTTGCTCAGCTTTTAAAGCTAATTCTTGTCTTGCCTGACGCTCAACTTCCTGTGCTTCTTGAGCTAATAAGAAGTTATACTCAGCTTTTTCTCTTTCAGCATTAGCTCTAATACTTGATTTATTTGCCTCAATTCTTCTTCTTTGTGCCTTTAATTCACTTTCTTTTGCTCTTTCTGATTCTCTTTGAGCTTCCAAGGATTTTGCTTCGGCAATTTCTCTTTGTCTCTCTGCAACCCTACTTTGGTTAAAGGCATAGAATAAGAAAACTAATGAAAGCACTGCTGCAGTCCCTAAAATCGTTGCAATAATTTTAGATCTTTTCAAACGCTTTCTTTGAAGCATTTCTTTGGTTTCCAATTCCTTTTTATAGGATTGCTCACTTTTTTCTAGGAATAAAATAACCGCTTCAAAATTGTTTTCATATTGAAGAGCCCACTTAAGTGTTGGTTTAGTATTGTTCCTCCATTCTATAGCTAATTGTAAATCAGGTGGTCTCCATAAACCACCACTACCGTTTTGGTATTTGTTGGCTGCTTCTGATAGTCTAAGATAAATTCTAGCAGATTGAGATTCTTGCTGTACCCAGTTTCTCAATCTATACCAAACCCTCATCAAAGCCTCGTGACTTATATCGATTACGGATTCGCTGGTTAATTCAACTTCCTCACGAGGAGTTAAGAGTGCTCTACCTTGAATTCTAAATTTATCGATGATTTTAATCAGCACATGTTCTTCTTCATCCACAATTTGAGAAATCTCTCGAAGTGGGGTTGGCCTTCTAATACCATCATTATCACTTCTTTTTTCGGTGATAGTCTTAAATAATTTCTCGCAGATCTCCTTCTCTTCTTCATTTAATTCATAAAAAGCTTCATCCGCGTGTCGTGATAAAGCTTCATTAACTCCTCCAATTGCCTCATAATGAATGTAATCAAGCTGATCTTTATCATTTCCTGAGTCAGACCAATAATCCCATGTTCTCATTAATGCATGCTGCAATACTGGTAATTGATCAAACCGATCCCCCATATCGTTTAATAACCTTTGGACTAATCGATTTGATATTTTTGCATCACCTACAGCAACTGGCCCCGTAATAACAAGCTTCTTTTGTTCACGGGTCATTTGAGGTATCAAATAGTGACTATCATTAATTTTATTGGTTAATTCTGGAAACTGTTCACAATCTCCTAGGAAATCGGAACGCATAGATAAAGCAATATAGATTGGGACTTCTGTTTGCTCTATAGCCTCCAAAATCAAATTAACATAAGCTAATGATTCATTAATATGTCGTGGTTCACCTAATTTTCTGAATCTGAATATTTCTTCAAATTGATCCAGATACAATAGTAAGTTTTTGCCTTTTAAATGTTTATTGAGTTTGAATAAGTCAGTTAAGCCTTTGGTGCTTTTATGGAGCACAGCTTCAAATAAATATTCATTGATAAGATTATGGGCAGTATCTAATTCGTCCTCTTTGCTTTTTTGCTCGATATGTTTCTTGAAACCAAGTGCTAAATTTTTAATAGGGTTGAGTCCTGGCTTAGCAGTTATAATTTCCCATTCATTTCCTGCTTTAGAAATAAAGCCTCCATGCAGAGTAGGAATAACACCAGAAAACATTAAAGATGATTTACCTGTACCTGATGAACCGAGAATATTAACAAAACGGTTTTTTTCCAATATAGCTAATACCTCATCACTTTGCCCTTCACGACCAAAATAAAGATAGCTTTCATCTATGCCAAAAGGTCTTAAACCTGGAAATGGATTAAAATTGTTTTCCCTATTATTAATAAAAGTTTCTTGCACTTAAACTGCTAAATTTTGTACTACCTCAAATAATTCTTCTGGTTTGTTTTTTGGAATCAGTTGAAAATCTTTGAGTTTTTCCCGGTTAAATATAGTATTATCATTGAACAAAATATATTTACCTAATATTTCTTTTTCATTTCTAAAACCCGGAGCCTTCTTTATCTCTGCAGACATAGAACTTAACCAAGGTAAATTATTTTTAAAAAATAAAATGAAGAAATAGTCAGCTTTTCTTAATAATTCATAATGTAAATGCCTATAATCAGTCACATTCTCCACATTATCAATTAATTTTAATTCAAATTTCTCTGAAATATTTTTATTCCTCAATAAGTCATCAAAATTCGCTTTATCGATTTTGCTATCAGAAATTACGTAAATTAATTCTTTTAAAGATTCTTTTTCAACCTCAGTACTTATCTTAATTTTAGTAATGTTTTCCTTTACAATTTCTTTAAATTCTTCAATTGTAGATTCAACTGCCTCAATATTGGGGTAAGGCTTTAATTGAACCTTTAATTCACTGTAATGAGCTTTCTTTTCTGGTTTTTGACTTTCAACAGGACTAAACCATATCAGTCTTTTAATATTAGAACATTTATCAAAAGCTTTTTTTCTTTGCTCTCTTGTCAATCCTATAAATTCATCTGGAAAATGAATGGCCAGATCACATTTTTTCATGAAGAACTCCTCTGGATCAGACATATAGTTTGCCTCAATTGAGAAATCTTCATCTGGAAATATCTCAGAGCCATAAGCTTTAAGTTCCCTTTTAATAGTATTTCTGTTATGATAATAAGCTTTATTTTTATCAGAAATAAAGATGGTATTTTTAGGCTCATTTACTTCTTTTGATAGAATTGAAATGGTATCCAATAAAACATCAGCAAATACTTTCCAGTAGTTTTCATTTTCTTGGTATTCACTCCAGCCTTCATAAGTTTCATAATTTTGTTCATTTATTAAGCTATTATCATAAAACCTATAGTAAGTAGGAGTGGAAAGAGATAAAGGTAAATCTTCAATTTTTACAGGTGCTTTGAATACTTTTTTAATCTTAGAATTAATAAGAGGAATGTCAAAATTAAAGGCTTGCTCCAGTTCATTAGAATCTTGATTAAGGTTAGAAGAAAACACCATGGCAGGGGATAATATGTAAAATATTAAATCAGCACGGTCAAAATCATCTTTAGTAATTAATTCTAGCTCATTTTTGTATTCAAATTCAACCGGATTTTCAAGCTGATAAGCTAGTCCAGTTTTTAAAAACTTTACGAAATAATCAACCCATCCCAATTCTTGGTCAGAACCTTTTATATTATCGTTTTGAGTAAACTTTAAGATGATATGTTTCTTTTCTTCTTTCATAATTTCAATCCAATTACCAGTATATCATCTGTTTGTGGATAACCTGATTTCCATTCTTCTATTTCTTCATGCAAAATAGTTTTTTGATCTAATACATCTTTATCATGAATTCTTAGCAATAATTTCTTAAAATTGCCTACCAAATACTTAAAGCCTTTTTCACCTCCAAATTGATCTTGATAACCATCAGAGAATAAATAGAAGGTTCTTTCTTTACCATCTGTTAAATCTAATTGATGTGTAGTAAAGATTCTATCATCTCCTCTTTGTTGGCCACCGATCGCATGTTTATCACCTTTGATTCGAATCAATTCATTATCTTCAATATACATTAGTGGGTTCTTAGCTCCTGCGAAATACAGCTGCTTAGTAGTTTTATTATAAGTGATTAAGGTCATATCCATACCATCATTCACTTGTGTTTCATTTTGACGCAAATCATGTATGATGTCATGGTTCATATCAGTCAATATTTGCCCAGGATCATAAACCTTTTTCAGTTTTGTGATATTATTTAGCAAGTTCATACCTACCACACTTACAATTGCTCCTGGTACACCATGCCCTGTACAGTCAACCGCGGCAAGTATTAATAGGTCTTCTCCTTTTTCATTTTTGACTTGGTTGAACCAAAAGAAGTCACCACTTACCATATCACGAGGCATAAAATAAACAAAGCTTTTTTCAAATGCTTTTTTAATTTCTACCTCAGTACTCATTAGTGCATTTTGAATTCTCTTAGCGTAATTAATACTTGAAGTTAATTTACTGCTGGTTTCTTCAAGAAGGTCTTTCTGTTTTTTAATTTGCTGATTGGTTAATGAGAGCTCGTATTTTTGAGATTCAATCTGCTTATTCTTTTTTTCTAATTCACTTTTTTGTGAGGTGATTAACTCATTTAATTGTTTTAACCTTTCAGCCTTCAATACTTGTAAATGAGATTTTTTCTCAAGATCTTCAAGACCTTTATGTAATTCTTCCTCAAGATCTCTTGCTCTATTATTTTTAATACTGATTACTGTTCTGTATCCGACAAAACCTAAAAGAAAAACTGATATAATACTTGTTAAATAAAACCAATTTCTTTTCCATATTGGAGGTATAACGTAGATGTTAATGTTTGCTTGATTTGCACTTTCTATTCCATTACTATTATATCCTATAAAATTGATTGTATTTAAACCGTCATTTAAGTCAGTCAGAATAATTTTTTCTCCATTTCTTATTCTTCTTTCCGCTTGGCTCGTGCTTAAATTTTTATAACCTATAGTGGCTTTATCACAATTGAAGTGAGATATAACACTAGGTTCAATAATAACTATTGCATTACTGCTAATTTTCTCTTGATTTTCTAAAAAGTAAGTAGTGTCGTAAGGATTATTAAAATTATCTAACTCATAAGCAAAAGCATTTTTAACACTTACACTGGGGGGAACTAAATTGGGTATTTCTTTTAAAGGGTTATAAATGGAAATTCCATTATCATGAGTAAACCATAGAAGCGAAGTAGAATCTTTTTTGGCGCTTTTAAAGTAAGTAGAAATTAGAAAATCATTTTTGTTATACTCCGTGAAATTCTCTAGTATGCTCTCCTCTTTATTAGGATTTACAGGGAATCTTAATAATTTGTCTGGAGTTGAGATCCATAAATTATTTTCAAAATCATCAAATGTATTAAGAATTCTAAGTTCAGTTGTTAAATCAGTTTTTATATTAATTTTTGTAAAATCACCTTTATAATTTACCTTAAATACATCTGACAAAGTATGATACCAAAAACCTTCTTTAGCGGGGATAATGTTATTAATTTTAATAGAATCAGGGAATACAATTGAATTCATCATTACGCCCTCATAGCTTAATCTGTTTATAGAATTGTCAGAATAAGCCACTATACTATTGTTGGTATGAATCAAATTATTTACTGAGCTAAGATTTACAATTTTTGAAATGGGTTCAAAATCTTTATTGACAGTAAATAAATTGTTATTTTGACTTTTTGCTAAAAATGTATTTTCATCAATATAAGCAGTAGGATAGAAGAGGTTATCTTTTTTTACTAGTTGTAAGCTTCGCTTATCTCCAGATAATTTATAAATATTTTCATTGAGCGTTATGATCCAATCTTCTCCGTTGTAAAATGCATGATAATTATCAAGTGGTTTATCACTGCTATTAATTTGAATTTTTCTTAATCCAGTAAGGGCACTGTAGTAGATGATTTGATTATTCGAAATAATAATATTGCTCGTTTCTCCTGTAAATATTTCTAATACATCATCAATTAATAATTTAGAGAAAGCGTTATTTTGGCTGATTTTAGTAAGATTATTTTGGCCTAAAACCCATAGGTTACTTTCTTTATCATTAAATAGTTTATTTCCAGTAATTTGTTTAGTGCCATTTTCATAAAAAGCAGGATTGACATTCATTAAATCATTAACCCTTAAAGCTTTATTTATATTCAAAAACCAGGTTTTACCAAAGTCGTCAATAATAAAATCCATTATTGCAGAATTACTGCTAAAGTCTCTTACAATTTTTTCATCATTTAATTGAAAAATCGCATTTTCACTTAATATGTAAATGGAAGAGTCATATTCAATTATTTTTGTCGGTTTAAGAAATGATCCAAATGATGAAATTTCTTTATTGTCTTCAATTAGACTAATTCCATTAGAATGACCTATTATTGTAATATTATTACTAACCTTAAAAGTATTGAAAGCATCACTATTACTAGTATATATTTCATTTAAGTTGCCATCACTCCATTTAAATAAGCTGTTTTTACTAATCATCCATAATTCATCATTGAATATTTCAAATTGAACTATAGCATCTGTTGAAATTTCAGCTAATGAGTCTGATTTAGGGGAATAAAGTAGTAATAAGTTATTGGTAGCAATGAATAATTGGTTTTGGTATACTTGTAGTGCATTTATAGATTTATTTTTAATGCCTACTTCTTTAAAATCACTACCATCATAGCTAAGAATACCTTTATCTGTATTAAAATAAATAATTAAATTATCTGCTTGAGTGGCCGATATGAAATTTCTTTCACCTAAGAAGTCATTTACTTCAAATTTTTCTGTTTTTTGAATTTGTGAAAAACTACTAAATGGTATTATAAACAGATAGAAGAAAATGGTAATATAGGGTATACTAGTTTTCAAGCAGCGTTTTGATTTAGTTCTTTGATGTTTTTACTCTTGTCTTTATCTGGCAAGATATTAATATATTTTTGTATTATCTCATTATACCCTTGAATTATATTCATTAGGGTAACTTCTTCTATAATTAAAAACCGAGTATCTTCTTCACAATAAAAGAAAACATTATCGGCTAAAGTTTCATGATCAGATAATCTAATGATGTCCCTTTTATTATATTCATAAAAATCAATTCCATTTTTAGAATAAGATATGGTTCCCGTTTCAATAATCCAATAACCTAAATTAGATTCTTTTTGCAACGATATCTTGTGTTCTCCAGCTTTTAAAACACTGACTTTAAAATAAGTATGGAAATTAATAATTTCAGAAATTGATAACGAATTTAAATAAGGAATGCTGATTAAGAATTTGATTTTATCCTCCAGCATTAAATTGTCAGCATTAATTTGCTTGGGGTTAGCAATATCGAGATTAGATCTAATTAAATAATCAATTCGCTTGGACTCATCATCTACAAGTCTATCTAAAAATATAGTATAAAACTCTGGTAAGTTATTGTAAATATTAACAGCAGCCACTTCTTTCAATAACCTATTCTTGTTTAAAAATTCTGCGGCTAATTCAAATGGAATATCTTCTTTATAGGTGTAATGCAAAATATTAAGGGCACAGGCTCTGGTCCAGCTATTAATTTGATCGTATTCCTTTTTTAAAATATGCCAAATAAGTTCTTCCTCGGCTTCAAATTTAGGTTTTAGATTTATCCCTGGAAATTCATCTTGAAGAGCTTCTAATAATACTCTTTCATAGGGAGAAAAGATTGTTTTTAATTTATCTCTAACAGAAATGTTATCCTCAAACATAATATCTATCAAGAGATTAGTGGCAGCATGAAGTGATTTATCATGGCTTTTATAGCCATTAAATATTTTTTCAACTACCTCCCCATGATAATATAATTTCACAATATTGATAATAAGGTATATGGCTTCCTTATTCTCATTCTCAATTGCATTTCTTAAGGTTTTAAACTTTTCATTTTGAAGCTGTAGTTGATTAATGAGATAGTCATTACTTAAAATGCTTAACACCAAATCATCAAATAGTCTTTTAAAATATCTTCTGTGATTTTCAGTAATTGGAATGTCATATTCTACAATTTTCTTCGCAGCTATCTTTCTTACATTACTATCATTATCATTTAATGCAGAAAAAAGCAAATTATAATTACTATGGTTCTCTATTTGACAAATCAGATTAAAACATGAATCAACAAACAATAGATTATCCTTTCTTTTAAAGTATTCGATTTCAAGATATTTGATTGATTTTTCTCCAATTTTTTTAAGAGCCATTTGTGCCCAATGGGTCAAATTAGGTTTTTCAAGATGCTCAATTAATATTGAGATAATATTGATGTCATCATAATATCCCGCAACGATACAAGCCGGTTTTACTATAGCTATTCGGCTATCATTAAGTAATTTAATAATTAAATTCTTATCATCTTTTGTGATCTGGTTTCTTATTATTCCTTTAATGATGCTTAAATCATTGGACTGTTCAATAAACTCAAATGGATTCTCAACAAGTTCTATTTTTCTTCTCAGGTTTTTAAGATAAAAGTGAACATCAGAGAGAACCTTAAAGATTTTATCATCACTTGAGGTATTTGTAATAATAGCTTCTAAACTTTCTATTAGATCAATAGCTGAAAGTCTTTGTAGAGTTAATAGTAGACGTTTCTGGTTTTCATAATTAAGTTGATGAAAGTCGTCTTCTAATTGTATTATTGTTTGATATGGATTTTCTTCAAAAATTAAAGAATTGTAACGATCTTCTGTTTCAATACTTTTTGCATCTGAATCAATTTTGAAGTAAAGAAAGATCGATTTATGTATAAATCCATTTAAGAAAAACATGATTCCAGAAAAAATCATGAGAAAACCAGTAGGGAAATAAAGAGAGTATTCCAGTGATTTTGGAGTGTAATCGTAAGCTAAACCGAAAATAGCTACAGAAATTAAAATCACATATATCTCGTAATTTTTATAATTTGCTAAAGGCCTGCTTTGAATTATTTCAATAATTGCTTTTTCATTATTTTTACTAAATGCATTCCAGAAATAAAAAGAAATTAGTAAACCTGACATGAATAGAATTGATCCAATAAGTCCAAACTCTATTTCAATTCCCCCTGCTTGTCTATTGAAATAAATTAATATAATTACAAGTAAAGAAAAAACTAGATTGAATATGTTAAATAGGTTAGCGAACAGATTTTGATGAATTTTTGAGCGTAAAAGCCAATATAAACTGTACCTAACTTTGCTATTTATAAAACTGATTAATACTAAAGATCCTAATGCTAATATATAGGCAAAATCAGGATCAAGAATACTATACGCACCGAATAAATAAATAAATGTAAGAGAACCAAAACACAATAAATTCAGGAAGTATATAATTGTACTATACCTTAGAATCTTACTTTTGTATAAGTTCTTGTATGTGTGCGTGTTTGAGTTCATATTTTAAATCTAAACTTAAATAATTGTTTAGACAACCTTTTCCTGATAATCGAAAGAAAAGTTTAATTAATCGAAATTTTATTACATGTGAAATTTTTTTTAGCGAAAAGATGAGGATAATCACTATTATTGTTAAATAATCAAAAATTACTTTTTAATGAGTGTATTAGAAATTCCAGCTAAAGAGGCAGCTCCATACGTACGATTTGATGAAGAAAATGGTACTTTGCAAATAAAAGGCAAATCTTATGATGAAGATGTTGTAATGCTTTACAGCATGCTTAGAAATAAGTTGAAAGCATTTGGAGGTAAAAGTCCTGATAAATTAGATGTTAATATTTACTTGAAATATTTTAATACTTCTTCATCTAAATGTTTATTTGATTTATTATCTGATCTTAAAGATTTAGAAGATAATGGAACTAAACTATCTATAGTTTGGAACTTTGTTGAAGGAGATGATGAAATGGGAGAGGATATTGAAGATTTTAGAGATTCACTAGATATGGAATTTGAAGTAGTGCCCTTAGAAGATGATATGGCTTAATTAAAATTATTTCAATAAAAAAGGGAGACTCACATCATTAAGTCTCCCTTTTTTATTGAAATGTCTCCGTCCTGAAATAGCATTACATAAAAGTATCGCTATGAAAGAAAAATCAGAAAATCAATTTTCTAACTCAATATCATAAATACCATATAATTTCTTTCGCTCTATACTACTCATAATATCTTTAGATGGTATTTCTTTTAACTGTTTTTGTCTACTCAGTTCATCGCTTCCTGCTAAATAAACTAAAGCTTCTTTCAAAAGCCTTTCATTTACATCTCCTAATTGAAGTTTAATCAATGAGTTATCTTTCAATGCAATATCAGGATAAAACCCTAAATCATAATCTGATTGATTTAAACTGTTAAAGGATTTCGTAATAATAGGTTGCATTCCCCAATTGTTTTCATTGTTATTTTCTTCGTAAAAGGAAGTAGATCCCACATTTTTTCCTACTGTAGTATCACCTATAATGAAAATATCCATAAACGGATTTAATCCATTAATTAATAATTCAGAGGCCGAGGCAGTTCTGGATGAGGTTATCACAGTTAGTTGAGGACTTTGTAATTGAGCCCCAATATTGGCAGCTTTGTTAACAAAGGTTCTATAGAGTGATTCTTCACCATATTCATCTATAAATGCTTGCTCTAGGCCCTCGTTATATTTTCTTTTCACAAAAATATCTTGATCCGAAACGTTAGATCCGATTAAACTGGCTAAATTAATTGTTGCTCTTTCAGCTCCACCACTATTATATCTTAGATCTATCACTAAATGATCTACAGATTCAGATTTAAATTTTTCAAAGATAACATCCATTTCAGAAGCATAAGCCGCACTATCATCGTCTGTTCCTACTGCAAAGAAATTATAAACATAATAAGCTATTTTTTTTCCATTGCGAGAATACACCGTGTCCATGAAGTTTGGATTTTCAGCAAATTGAATAGGAGTAATGCTTACATCGCCTTCAGTTAAAAATTCTTCTGAGTCAAAATCAAACCTTTTAATGGTAAGGCTATGGGTTTCTTTTAGTTCACCTAATAATGATGAATAATTATCTACTGTTAATATGCTACCATTAATATGTGTAAATAAGTCTCCTCTTCTCAGATTTACTGATTCCGCAGGAGAGTTTTCTTTGATATAGGCTATCTGTCCGACTACTCCATTTACCCTATCTGGATCGTTATAAAGAATATACTCATATCCACCTTCCTTCGATATCCCTTGAAGAGAATTTAGCAATTCTTTAAAATTTGACTGAATCCAAGAGAATCGATCTTGGTTTGAAAGCAAACTATAGAAAAAATCTTCAGGATTTTGCCCTTCAATATTTTTATTCGGAAGATCATCCGTCCAATAATAATAAAGGTTCAGATTATCGTAAATCCAATTGTTAACATATTCATTGGTTCCATTTTCGTATTCTATCGGCTCAGGATCATCCTTTTTACATGAAGAACTTATAAATAGAATTAACATTGACCAAATAGCAATTCTTTTCATACTGTAGTAATTGGTTTTAGTTTAAAATAATAATTAATGATGGTGAAAAGTTCCCTTTACTCTATAATAGGAATTAGCAACTAATTTAAAACCATCTTTTTGATGGTGAGCATTAAAATAGCCACCTCTCGGACTTAATTGTCGCGATTCCAAATGTGATTTATTTAATCTATTAGCCCAATAGTCAACTAAAACGGCTTGTGTAGAACCTGTAGCATGATCTTCTAATTGTAATACATGTGGCACTAATGTTCTACAAACAAAATCATCATTTTTAGATGATGTAGCCGTTACGGCATAACCAAATACATCTATTTCCTTTAATGCCTCAAAATCTGGCTTCATATTAGCAAGCTCTTCCTCACCTTCTAAAACTACAATATTTTTATTTTCAGTAGCATAATGTTCCACAATCTTTTTACCCAGGGCTGCTTCAAGGCCAGCCGGTGGTTCAGATTGAGAATCTCTATTTATATTTTGCATTTTTGTGTAATGCTGATTTTCCCCTTCAATACCTGATTCAATGACAGTGTTGTTTTTGATAAGTTTTAAACCATTTTGGGCGATTTCAGAAAATTCATTTGAAAGAAAAACGGTTGCCGCCATTGCACCATGACCACATAATCCTATTTCAGCATCTGGAGCAAACCATCTTATTCGAAATTCATTTTCTTTGCTGGTTTTCCATAAAAAGGTAGTCGCTGGTTGTTGTAATTCAGTAGCAATAGCCTGTAAATCATGATCGGATAAGTTATCATTTAATAAAATTACAGAGGATGGATTTCCTTTAGCTGAAATTTTATCATTTGAAAAAACATTAATTATTGCGAATGGAGATTCTGTTTTCATAGTTTAAAGTAATATTACCAGTAGAAAAATTATAGCCAGAAGAATGGCGACCCACTGTAAGCTTTTCTGATAAGAAGACCTGGGAAATTCATAACTACAAATAGGACAAACTTTTTCTTCTTTATCAATCATCATAGCACAGGATGGACATTCTTTTTTCATAAAATACTGTTCTAACTTAAAATAAATTCATTGTGTAAATTAAATAACAATATAGATTGTTTAAAAATTAACTTACAGTTGTATTTAAGTGATTTATTTTATAAATTGAGTCTTAACGGGTAGAGGTTTTAATCTCAACGTTATGATGAGGTAGGATTTTATGGTGAATAACCGCCATAATCACCCCAAAGGCGAGCAATTACTCGCCTTTTGGTGTATTATGGAGTATGTATTATTCCTTATTTTCAGATTTTTTATCCTCTTTTTTAGGTTCTTCAGGGGGGCTATCTAATATATTACCGTATTCGTCAACATAGGCGATCATTGCATCTAAGCTACCTCCTTTTGACTGCTCTTTACGAAGCTCTTTCTTTTCTTGCTTCTCTTCTTTTTTCTTTAATTTCTTTTTTTCTTTTTGCTTTTTCATAAAGCTATTTTGTGATCTTGCCATAAAGTAGGGTTTAAATTAAAACATAAGACAAGTATTTTACTTGAATGAAAGATCCCTCTTGTTAGAGGTACAAAGGAGGATAACCAAGGTAAGGTATCGTTTCAGATATATGCAAATGGTTAAACTTGCTTTGGAGATGGCAAAGTTACCAAAAAGCGATGAGAATAACTATTATTAAATTAATAGCTTTTTCTCCCTCATCTTTTAAAGATACTTTATAGATTTACCAAATAAGAAAACTTTACAAATTTGAAAAGACCACAAACCTTAGAAGAAGAGTTAGCAAACAGCCTTACACATGGATTTGGAATTCTATTCAGTGTGGTGGCTATATCCTTATTGATTACTTTTTCAGTATTAGAAGGAAGCGTACTTCATATTATCAGCAGTAGTTTTTTTGGTGGAGCATTTTTATTAATGTACACTTTTTCAACTATTTATCATGCTATACAACACGAGAAATCAAAGGCAATCCTTAGGATCTTTGATCACATTAGTATTTATTTTTTAATTGCAGGTACCTATACTCCATTTTTAATTTTAGGAGTTGGAGGATTCACCGGTTGGTTAATGTTCGGAATAGTTTGGGGGATTGCCTTGATTGGAACAATATTTAAGATATTTTTCACCCATCGGTTCCCTCGCTTATCACTTTTTCTGTATTTAGGAATGGGTTGGATAGCTGTGTTTATTGCGAAGCCGTTATTCTTAGAGTTATCTACTACGGTTTTATCTTTATTGATTGGGGGAGGAGTGAGCTATACCTTGGGGACTATATTTTATACAAATCAAAAAATGCGTTATGCTCATGCTATTTGGCACGTATTTGTTTTAATAGGCACTATAACGCATTTCATTGCTGTTATGTATTTACTGTAATTCTAAAGGTCAGATTCTCTTATATTTAATAACTTCTTTACAGCATCTATAGCTTTGGTTTCCATGTCGTGGATAAAACCATCTGCCATAATTACCTCTTGTAAGTCATTCATTATTCTGTTAGCATTAATTTGACCTTTTTTATAGTGTAAATAATTATGATAAATAATATGGTTAATGTCCGAATCCGAAAGTTCTTCGTATTCATCTTTCAGAGATACAAATTTAGATCTTAATTGATCCATGTCATCAATGTCCGGAAAGTAATCTTCCATTTTAGCAAGGATAACTTCAATTTCTGATCCTTTTAGGCTGTAATCTGAACTCCCTACATGGATGAGTAGAAAGAGTATAAAGGTCTCGTAGTTTTTAAAAATATGATGCTTGTCCATTTCTTAGTTATATTTTTGTAAAGCTAAGATTTTTTGATAAGAAAAAAATAAAAAGGCTTTGCCAATCGACAAAGCCTTATTTTTCTTCTTTAAACTATGGGATTACATCATTCCACCCATGCCGCCCATGCCGCCTGGCATACCACCACCTGCTGGCATACCGCCACCATCTTCTTCCTCTTCGTCAGCTACTACACATTCAGTAGTTAATAATAAGCTAGCGATAGATGAAGCATTTTCAAGGGCTAATCTAGTCACTTTAGTAGGGTCAATAACACCTACTTTGAATAAGTTTTCGAATTTATTTTCACGCGCATTGTAGCCGTAGTCATCTTTTCCTTCTAATACTTTGTTGATGATTACAGAACCTTCTAGTCCAGCATTCTCAACAATAGTTCTTAGTGGAGACTCTAAAGCTAATCTGATAATATTAACCCCTGTTTCTTGGTCTTCATTATCAACATCAACTTTATCTAACGCTTTGATAGCTCTTAATAATGCTATACCACCACCAGCAACAATACCTTCTTGTACTGCAGCTCTTGTAGCATGTAATGCATCATCCACTCTGTCTTTCTTCTCTTTCATCTCTACTTCAGTAGCAGCACCGATGTAAAGAATAGCAACACCACCAGATAATTTAGCTAAGCGCTCTTGTAATTTTTCTTTGTCGTAATCAGAAGTAGTATTCTCCATTTGAGATTTAATCTGATTTACTCTCGCTTGGATATCTTCTTTTTTACCAGCACCGTTAACGATAGTAGTGTTATCTTTATCGATAGTGATTTTTTCAGCAGTACCTAAATACTCTAAAGTAGCACCATCTAATTTGTAACCTCTTTCTTCAGAAATTACAGTACCACCAGTTAAGATTGCAATATCTTCTAACATTGCTTTTCTTCTATCACCGAAGCCTGGCGCTTTTACAGCAGCAATTTTCAGAGAACCTCTGATTTTGTTAACCACTAAAGTAGCTAAAGCTTCACCTTCTACCTCTTCAGAGATGATTAATAAAGGTTTACCAGTTTGAGACACTGCTTCTAAGATTGGAAGCAATTCCTTCATGCTACCAATTTTCTTATCGTAGATTAAAATGTATGGATTGTCTAATTCCGCTTCCATTTTCTCAGTATTGGTCACGAAATAAGGAGACTGGTACCCTCTGTCAAACTGCATACCTTCTACAGTTTTAACTTCAGTTTCAGTACCTCTAGCTTCCTCAACAGTGATAACTCCATCTTTACCAACTTTTTCCATCGCCTCAGCAATCATTTTACCGATTGTAGCATCATTGTTTGCAGAGATAGTACCTACTTGTTCTATTTCGTTATTGTCAGAAATGTCTTTAGACTGCTTTCTTAAGTTCTCAACAACCACTTTAACCGCTTTGTCGATCCCTCTTTTTAAGTCCATTGGGTTAGCGCCCGCTGTAACGTTTTTCAATCCGTGTTTGAAGATTGATTGAGCTAAAACAGTCGCAGTAGTAGTACCGTCTCCAGCCTCATCTGCAGTTTTAGATGCAACTTCTTTTACAAGCTGAGCACCCATGTTTTCGATAGCGTCTTTCAATTCGATTTCTTTCGCTACTGAAACACCATCTTTTGTTACAGTAGGAGCTCCGAATTTCTTGTCTAAGATTACGTTTCTACCTTTTGGGCCTAGTGTTACCTTAACCGCATTAGCTAATTTATCAACACCTTTTCTTAAGCCGTCTCTAGCTTTTAGGTCAAATGAAATATCCTTTGCCATAATTATTTAATTTTTTAGTTATTTTAATTTTTTAAATAGTACCGAAAATGTCAGAGTTTCTCATGATTAAATACTCTTTTCCTTCTAGAGTAAACTCTGTTCCAGAATATTTTCCGTATAATACAGAATCACCAACCTTAACGGTTACTGGAGCATCATCTTTTCCAGGTCCAACCGCTACAACTGTACCTTGCTGTGGTTTTTCCTTTGCAGTATCAGGAATGATGATACCAGATGCTGTTTTTTCTTCTACAGGAGCTGGCTCAACTAGAACCCTATCCTCATTTGGTTTGAATGATACGTTTGACATTTTTATTATAGTTTATGTTTTGATTTGTTTAAATCTGATCACATCATAGCATTTTATGTGCCATATATTATAGCGTGTCAAAATTGCAGTTTTTTACTCGAAGCTTGTCATGCACTGTAATGATTATTAAAGTTGATGAATTTTTGACAGATTTTTATTATTTTAATATGTCAGTATTAAGTATTAATGATTATGAAAAAATTGTCAGATGATTGGTTAACATCCGGAACACTTGATTTTGAGTATAAAAAATATGTTTTGCTAGCATATCTTCAGCAGGTAAGTTGTTATTTTGATCAGCATAAATTATATCCAACCTTTGCTGATCTTATTATGCATTATAAAAATGCGGTACAATTAAAGGATGGAAAGCAAAAACTATTAAAATCCTTTCCTAAAAGATTAAGCCAAGTGGATTTGAAAAATTTTAAGATGTATTTTGAATCCAAAGTTGAAGAAGATGTACAATTAAAAGAGTTGGAGGATATTATTGATTTTGCTTTAGATGAATTAAAAGGTCAGATTACGATTGGGAAAGATATTTTTGATGAAGTAGAAAGTCAACTAATTATTGAGCCAGTGGGAGTGAAAGCATTAGAAGAAAATGAAGGTCTATTGGTAATTGACTCTGAATTCGATCCTTATTATCACATCTATCAGTATAGAATATCAATTTTTGAAACTGCTGAAGAAAAAGTGCGAAGCTTGCAAACCGTCTTTATTGATAAATTTAAAAAATCTATAGGGACTACCTTGGAACAATTAAAAATCAAAGTGTTGAAAAATATTAAGTTGGTTAGTAATTATTCTGCTTTTAGAGTGGTAGCCTTAAGACCTTATCCCTATGAAGAAACTTTATTGCCTATAGTAAAAAGAAGTTTTTCTAATTATTTATACAAGCATTAATTAATAGGTTAGATTTTTTTATTTAAAAGAGCTAAGTATTACAACCATGGGATTAGAATAGTTGTCTTTAGGTGAACCGTACTAAAAAAACTATTCAACCATGAAAAAACTATTAGCCATACCATTCTTTTTAGTATTTCTATTTGGGTCAATTGATGTTAAATCACAGTTATATGCAGGTGGTAGCTATGTGTATGCTCAATTATCCGAATCGGGTTTAGATCAGGTTAATGGCTTCTCATTCGACCTTCAAGCTGATTTTAATCTTGGATTTGATAAAATTATTTTTAGTCCCACTTTTCGATTAGCGATATTAGATTCTGATATATATAATCTTAATTATCCTTTTTATGCAAAGAATTTTAGTTTTAGTCCTATTACCGCTTATAATTTTATTCAATTGAAATGGCTAACAATAAGCATTTACGGAGGACCTTTTATAAGTAAGCTAGAGGCTAGGAGGGCACCTTCTATTTTATTTCCTGCTGCTTTTATCAGCGATACACGATATGGAGCCGAATTTGGTATAGGATTTAAGCTGAATATTTATGACGTTGCATCAGTAAAAATAAATCCATTGAATCTGCTTATTGGAAATGAATATTACAGACAGGGTCATATAAATTTTATGCTTAATTTTTAATTTTAGAAAATATTGTAAGTATATTTTGATTAAATGAACTATAGCCCTACATTTGCATTCCAATTTTGACAAAGAATTAATCATGGCAGGAACAAGTCTTAAAAGAAAAGCAAGAAGAAATAGAGTAGTAGCTAAGAAAAGAATGGATTCAATCCAGAAATTACAGCAACAGCCAGTTATTAAAAATGTTGATGTAGAGGCAATAAAAGAAGAATTCAAAAAGAATGCTTCTAAGAAAAAACCAGCTGCTAAGAAAGAAGATACTGCAAAAGCTGAAGAGAAAAAAGAAGCTCCAAAAGCTAAAAAAACTACTACTAAAAAAGCAGCAACAAAAAAAACTGAAGATAAGCCAAAAGCTTCTAAGAAATCAGAAGAAAAGAAAGAAGACTAAATTCTTACTCCATATAGATATAAATAAAAGCGAACATCAGTTCGCTTTTTTTGTTTCTGGTCTATTATTATCTAAAACATTCCCATTAGTATGGCAGAAATTTTATTAAAAGCTTCTTGCATTTCTAAATCATTCGATACTCAAATTTTGGATAATTTATCTATTGACATAGCAGAAGGGGAAACGCATGTTATAATGGGAAGAAGTGGGCAAGGAAAATCAACTTTATTGAAGATTTTATCGGGCTTGCTTGCTGCTGATGAAGGAGAAGTGAAATTTTCAGGTGAGCTGCTTGATAATCCAGATGAGGTTTTAGTTGCAGGTCATGAGGAGCTGGCTTATGTGGCGCAGAACTTCAATTTGCTTCATAATAGAACGGTGTTAGAAAACTTAAAAGATGCACTTTTAGCTTTTAAAGATGAATTTGCGGAGCAGCAAATTAAACAACTCATGCAGCTCATGAGACTTGAAAAGCTAAGTTCTCATAAAATTGAAAGCCTTTCAGGAGGCGAAAAACAACGCCTAGCTATTGCTAGAGCATTAGCTACACAACCTGCCGTGTTATTGTTAGACGAACCTTTTACTCAACTTGATTACTCCACTCGTCAAACTTTAATGGATGCCATTAAAGAAGTAAGGACTGAACTAGAGACTAGTATCATTTTAGTCAGCCATAACTTATTTGAAGCCTTTTATTTGGCAGATCAAATTCATGTTCTGGATAATGGTAAAATCATTAAGTCTGACAGTCCTCACTCTTTATATCAGAATCCTGAATTGAAAGCTGTAGCAGAATTATTGTCTGATTTTGTATTGTTGCCATCTAAATCTATCACTAATAAACAGAAAAGACAATTAGGGATTTGGGCTGAAAATGTGGTGGTATTAGAGGGTGAGCCATCGGAATACAAATTTTCAATTTCTACTAAACTTAAGGATTGTGTTTTCATGGGTTATCATTATAGGTGTGTGTTTGTTTCCGAGCAGGGTCAAAATATCATTGTAAAAACAAATAATAAGCTAGAAAGTGGCTCCTCTTTTCAATTAGCTTTTCCAGATGAATATCTGTTTGAATTAAAAGATGCATGAATATTTCTATTATCTGAGCATCAACTTATTGTGACTTCATAAATAAATCGTACCTTTGCAATCCGTTCAGGTGAGCGGCCTTATCTGTATTAATATATTATAGATAAGTGATTGTAAACCAAAACGATGACAATTTTGGCTCGAATTGTTGTTGTAATTAAAGAGCCCTGACACATTATGGCAGAAAATCAAGAAAACGTAAAGAACGAAGAGTTCGATTGGGAAGCATTTGAAACCAAAGGTTTTGGTGAAGGCTACTCAAAAGCTAAGAGAGAAGAATTAGCTAAAATGTATGACAATGTTGCTACTGATTTGGATGAACAAGAAGTAGTGAAAGGTATTGTGGTAGCGATTAACGATCGTGACGTAGTATTAAACATTGGCTACAAATCTGATGGATTAGTTCCTACAAACGAATTCCGTGACATGCCTGACTTAAAAGTAGGGGATGAAGTGGAAGTTTACGTAGAAGAGCGTGAAGACAAAAACGGTGAACTAGTTTTATCAAGAAGAAAAGCGAAAATTGTTGGTGCTTGGGATAAAATCCAAAAAGCCCTTGACCAAGATCTTATCATTGAAGGTTTAGTGAAAAGAAGAACCAAAGGTGGTTTAATCGTGGATGTACACGGTGTTGAAGCTTTCTTACCGGGTTCTCAAATTGACGTTAAGCCAATTCGTGATTTCGATGTTTTCGTTGGAAAGAAAATGGAAGTAAAAGTTGTGAAAATTAACTACAGCAACGATAACGTAGTAGTTTCACACAAAGTATTAATAGAAAAAGACCTAGAGAAGCAGAAAGCTGAAATCTTGAACAACCTTGAAAAAGGTCAGGTTCTAGAAGGGGTAATCAAGAACATGACGAACTTCGGTGTATTCATCGATCTTGGTGGTGTTGATGGTTTACTTCACATTACTGATATCTCTTGGGGTAGAATTAACCACCCAGAAGAAGTATTGAAGCTTGACGAAAAAGTGAAAGTTGTAGTATTAGACTTTGACGAAGGCAAGAAGCGTATTTCTTTAGGTATGAAGCAATTAACTTCTCATCCTTGGGATTCGCTTGCTGAAGGCTTAGACGTAGGTTCTAAAGTTAAAGGTAAAATCGTTAATGTTGCAGATTACGGTGCATTCTTAGAAATTGCTCCTGGTGTTGAAGGTTTAATCCACGTTTCAGAAATGAGCTGGTCACAACATTTAAGAAATCCTCAGGATTTCATCAATGTAGGTGATGAGTTAGAGGCTGTAGTGCTTACTTTAGACAAAGAAGAGCGTAAAATGTCTCTTGGTATCAAGCAATTAACTGAAGATCCTTGGAACAAGAAAGAAGTATTAACTAAATATGCGGTTGGTACTGAGCACAAAGGTGTAGTTAGAAACATGACTAACTTTGGATTGTTCATCGAATTAGAAGAAGGTATTGACGGATTAGTTCACGTTTCTGATTTAAGCTGGACTAAGAAAATCAAACACCCATCTGAATTCGTAAAAGTAGGAGAAGAGTTAAATGTAGTTGTTTTAGAACTAGATGTTGAGAACAGAAGATTAGCATTAGGTCACAAACAATTAGAAGAAAACCCTTGGGATACTTTCGAAACTGTATTCACTGTAGGATCTAAGCATAAGTGTACTGTATTAAGTAAAAACGAAAAAGGTGCTATTTTGGAACTTCCATATGGTATTGAAGGATTTGCTGCTACTAAGCACTTAAAGAAAGCGGATGACTCTATAGCAGAGGTTGGGGAGTCTTTAGAATTTCAAGTATTAGAATTCTCTAAAGATGATAAGAGAATCGTTCTTTCACACTTACACACTCACTCTAAAGTTGAGGAAGCTGCTCCTAAGAAGAAAGCTACAGGTGGTGGAAAGAAAAAGTCTACTCCTAAACCACAAGCTTCTTCATCTACATTAGGTGATTTAGATGCATTATCTGCATTAAAATCTCAAATGGAAGATGATGCTAAAGGTGGAGCGAAGAAAAAAGCTTCAGCTAAGAAGGAAGAAGAGAGTAATGAAGATGATAAAAAAGAGGACTAAGATTAAGTCTTAATTTTTAAATATACTGGAAGCCATTCGGATTAATTCGAATGGCTTTTTTTATTATCTATTCGTAAAGCACTGATATAAAATGGATTTGAAATAATTTTATAATTATTCTCTAAGTCTGTTTGACAAGCGCGAGAATATGTCTATTTTTGCAATCGCAAATGCGACAATGGTCACGTGGCCGAGCGGCTAGGCAGTGGTCTGCAAAACCATCTACAGCGGTTCGAATCCGCTCGTGACCTCATTATTTTTACCTCCTTCGTGTCAAAAGCGGAGGAGGTTTTTTTATGTCTTTAATTTTTGTGTTAAAAACTGAATGTTTAATAATTATCCTTTCAAACGATGATTAGTGGTAGTTAATACCACTTTGAATTCTGAAGTAGTATTTTTTATATATCTTTAGGCAGTTCTAGAAATCAAAACCTTATTATTATGAATATTTCTATTAGGTCTTTAAAAGAATACTTTTTTCTGATTTTAATTTTATTTGTTGTATTCATATTGTTTCTAATAGTACTATTTCTTTTTGATTATTTTCAAATAATAGAATTTGACAATTCTTCATTTTCATTTGATATGGCAGACAAAGTTTTGACGCTAATACTATATGTTATAACGGTTACACTACTTTTTAGAACATACAGTTTACAGCAAACAGAACTATCAAAAATGGTTGATGCAAATAAAGAATTAGTTACTGCCAATAAATTGATGGTTGATGAAAACAAGAAAGCAAATGAATTACAATTAATAATAACTTTGAAAAATAGTATATATGATAGGTTTAATGAACGTAAATTTGATTACGATTCTTTAAAAATCAATTGTATTGATTTTCTGGATAAATTTAGAACACATATTCTTAAGCCTATAACACATCTTATAAAAAAATATATATACATTCTGAACTTAATTTAGATGTCACTTATTTGAGTAATATTAATAGTTTTAATAAAGATTCATTATCGAAATTACAATTGTTATTGAACACTTTAGCCATTCAAATTAACTATTTTAAAATTCAAGGTTTCTCCGATGAAAACTTGAATTTCATTTATATTGGTTTACCTGATAATTTTAAAAGTTTTATATTATTAATGAATAGTAATTTTAGAGATGAACCAATAAATAAACTGGATAAAAATGAAATTAAAGAATTTGATCCCATTGAGAAAGGAGAAATAATTGAGAAATTTAAAATTCTTAGTAGGATACATGATCAAACTAAAAATTTGGCAGAATTAATTGGCTATTAAAGTCCTTTTCAGCAATGGGAGGTAATTATTCACCTTTTAATTCACTTACTTTCTTTTTTAGTTCTTCAATATGTTGAAGCCTTTTTTCATTTTGTGTTTTAGATATCTTTTTATTTTTATAGTCATTTTCTAAATGATAAAGGGCATCCATATAATGGTCAATAGCTTTTTCATTTTCGTTTTTATATTCAGCCTTTGCACCTAATTCTTTGTGCTTTTTATAGTTGGGTATTTTTTTACTTTTACTTTCAGATTCAGAAAAAAGTGTGATAATTAAACCTACTAAAGGACTTAACAAAATTGACCACAACAAAGCCATTCCAAAACCTATTTTTCTATTACTTCCAATAGCCCCAACTAATAAAGCTAAAATTACCCATGCTATGATATAGCCCATAATTGTTTTATGTTTTGATGAAAATCTAATATATCAGAATGAACTATAATTACCATAACGAATCTCAATTTGTTTATTCTAAGGGTGTTGTATCCCCGCTAGCGCACGTGTGTCGCATTCTATTTTATCCTCCAACTTAATAATCAGCTGGAGGACAAAACAATCCAACTATAAAACCTCCTTATTATAAGGAATGAAATTATGCCATTTCCATGGCGTAAAGGTGTCTTTAAGAGTAAGCTCTAATAAGTATTTAAAGATACTTTCTCCATTAGCACTGTTCGTCATGATCATTACCCCTTTCTTGGCATCTGGGAATAGGATAGAATAATGCTCAAATCCATCTCCATGACCACCTTTAGATGCAGCCCATCCGTAAGGCGTTTTGATTAAGATAAATCCTAAGCCGCATGATAATTCAATAGCGTCATATTCAGAAGTAGTTTTATTAGCAAGTGGACCAAAGTGATGCTTCGAATTGATTTTAACTTGAGGAGTGAATATTTCCTTCCAGCTTTCTTTACTTAATATTTTTTGCTGAAGCACGGCTTCTAAAAATAGGCTGTAGTCGGAAGCAGTGGTTTCCAATGTACTCGGGCCTCTAGGCTCATTATCTTTATCTTTCATTAATACCATACCCATTTCATTATGACCATAAGCAAAATCTGCTTCAAAACGGTCTTGCCATTGAAAGCTCGAGTTTACCATACCTAATGGCTTGAATATTCTCTCTTGAGCTAATTCTTCTAATCCTTTACTGGTCATCTTCTCAATAATCACCTGTAAATACACCATAGCTTCACCTGAATATGAATAACGACTACCAGGCTCAAATTTTACTCTCAGTTTTTGATCCGCCTCAAACCAACGCCAATTCGGAAAACCTGAGGTATGAGCTAAGCACATTCGAGCAGTAATTTTGTGATAAAGGCTGTCTTCTTTTAAATCTGAGTAATCATCATGCCAGCGTGTCTGAGGTTCATATTCATAAATCTTTTTGGGTAGGTAGTTTTCTAATGGAGTGTCTAGATCAATCACACCATCTTCTACTAAATCCATCACTAAAACACTAAAAACAGCCTTGCTAAGTGATGCGCCATAGATATTCGAACTATCAGATAAAGGCTGCCTGCTATTATTATTTTTAAAGCCAAAGGTGTTGGTATATTTCACTTGATTGTCTTCGAAAATACTTAATGCAAGGCCATGTACTTCCGCATCTTGAGATAGTTGCTTTATTTTTTGTTCTAATGAATCTATTGTTATGGTACTTTCATCTAATCTGTTTATTGATTTCTCATTATCAATACTACAAGATATAAGTGAGATCAATATTACGCATATAGCAGCACTCTTAAATTTATTCAAACTCAGAAAAGGAATACTGAAAGGATAGAAGCACTTTTGTTTATTGAGAACATAAAAAATATTGAATAGTATGATAGTGAAATTCAATGGCACAACACTGATGAAAAACAAAAAGCCATAGCCTTGCACCGTAATCAATGCTATAAAAGCAAGTATAAAGAGGAGAGTTATGGATATGTTGTAGTTGATAACTTTCCTACCATGTTTATCATAAATAGGATTATCTCCTCTTTTATGTACCCAAAGCAATACTATAGTAATAATATTAATAAATGGGACTACCACTCCCAAAAGCGGTACTCCATGAAATAATAATAACCATTTAGTTTGAATATCTTCTTCTTTAGGATTATTCAACGGTTTTAGATCTTCAATTTCAATGCCCAGACCTATTGCTAATAATTTAAGGGTATCCAAATGTGGATTTACGGTTCCTTTTTCAATTCTTTGGATAGTTCTTACCGTAACGCTTGATTTCTCAGAAAGCTTTTCTTGAGATAAGCCTTCTTTTTTACGGTAATAGATTAGATTTTTTGAGATACTTTCTTGTTCCATCATTTTTCGATTTGTGAAAGTACAAAAGTATCTTGAAAAGCGGGTCATTGTTACGACACAAGCCTGTCACCTTGGTGTCATATCACTTAAAATGGCTTTAAAAGGGGTTTTTATCCTCCTCGCACAAGCGTCCGCTTGTGCGGTCCATGAATTGTGTATCTTTATTCTATTATAATCAAATCATAGCATCATGTTTAGTCATCAATGCTTAAATTATCTATGTATTTGGTACAAGCTGACGCTTGCACCATTCAGAGTATTATGTGTTTAAGATGAGTTTTTTAGGTTGAGACTTGCTCACGTTTCATTTTCATTTCACCCACGCTCATATTTCCTTCTTTAGCTTGTCTACGCTCATAGCTTGCTTCAAAGGCTGATATTCCATGTAATTCTGATAGATAATCTAAATGACCTGGTGAGGTAACCACCATAATATCATCAGATGTAATTTGACTAGGACTATCATAACCACATGATTCTGCTAGCATTTGAGTTTCCTTATAAAGAGCATCTGCATAGGTGGCCACTCTTTTTGCTGCTGACTCAATATCTAATGCTTTTTGAAGCCTTTTATTCTGCGTAGCAATACCAGTAGGGCATGCATTGGTATGGCATTCTAAGGCTTGTATACAGCCAAGGGAAAGCATAAAGCCACGAGCAATATAAACGGCATCAGCACCTAAAGCCATAGCTACTGCAATATCAATGGTAGTAGCAATTTTACCGCTTGCGAATAGTATTACTTTATCACGAACGCCATTATTTTTAAGTGCCCAGTCTGCTACTGCAAGTGCTTGTTTCATAGGTAAACCCGCATAAGAACTCAAAACATGTGGAGAAGCACCCGTACCACCATCACCACCATCAATTACAATATAATCGGGACCTCGACCCGGTTCTTCACTGATCTTTTGTGCTATGTCTTCAATTTCTGCGGTATGGCCAATTACCATTTTAATTCCTACAGGTTTATTCACAATTCCTCTTACTTTATCAATGAAATCAAAAAGTCCATTTACATCGGTAAATTCTTTATGGCGAGCAGGAGCAAAGGCATCTTTACCTAATGGGATCTTTCTGATCTTAGCAATCTCAGGAGTGATTTTCTCTTTTAGCAACATGCCTCCTTTACCTGGTTTGGCACCCTGAGCCAATTTAATTTCAAACATTTTCACCTGCGGATGATTAGCCATATCTTTAAGTAAATCATCATCCATATCACCTGATTCATTTCTAATTCCATATTTGGCAGTTCCTATCTGGAATACCAGATCAGCATCTCCATATTCATGACAAGGAGCTAAAGATCCCTCTCCTGTATTATGTAAAATCCCTGCCATTTTAGCGCCTTTGTTGAGTGCTGCATGTGCATTAAAGGATAAGGCTCCATATGACATGGCACTGATGTGTACAAAGTGATTTAAAGTATAAGTTTCAACGCCTGTGTGTTTGCCAATTACTTTTTTGTAGAATTGTCCTGTTTCTTCCCCTGTTAAAGTTTTGGTGTTGGTAAATGTAGCTGGCATAATTAAAGTAGTACCCACTTTATCCATATCAACTTGGCTACCGAAGCCAATGGTGTTTCTGGCACCAGAAGAGGTAGCATAAATCCAGTTTCTGGTTATTCTATTGTAAGGAGTTTCTTCCTGATCATTAGAGAAAAGATATTGTCTTAATAATGGACCAATTTTTACTAATAATTTTCTACCCCAAATGACCACGGGAAATACTCTTTGAATAGGAGTGTCTTTTTGTCTTTTATCGTAAATGAATAAGGTTATAAAGCCTGTAATTAAAAGCGCAATAATAAACTCTCCTCCTAAAGTCAAGGCTAAAGACCAAATGCCTGATTCTTTTAAATATTCGGATTGAAAAAAAAAGCCATAAGCTGCCGTTATTACCAAAGCTGAAAATATCCAGGCTGTAGTATAGCTATTAAAGATTTTTAGGATGTATTTAAGGCGAGGTCCAGTTGTACCAGATTGTATAAATTCACGATCAGCCATAGCGTAGAAAATTAATAGTGTATTGTAATATAATACAATTTTATAGCTTTGGCAATGCTGATCTTTAAAATATTTTGCTTATAAGTGCTTGAAGCTCAATAATAAATTAGCTTACATCTGTTTACTCCAGAAAGCGTCAATAAGTAATTGGGCAGTTGCTGGGTTAGTAGCAATTGGGATATTATGAACATCACAAATTCTCATCAACATTTGAACATCTGGTTCGTGAGGATGCTTGCCTAGCGGATCTCTAAAGAATAGCACCATTTCAAGCTTTTTTTCGGCAGATAATGCAGCTATTTGAGCATCTCCACCAATGGGACCAGACAAAAGCTTTTCTACTTTTAAACCAGTATTTTCTACATATCCACCTGTGGTGCCAGTAGCCACTAATGATACCTTAGAAAGCTTTTCTTTATTTTTATTGAGGAAAGAAACCATCTCTGGTTTTTTACCATCGTGAGCTATGATTGCTATTTTCATATCATTAGATTTATAAAGTTTTAAAATGCTCTAAGGCTAATTTGTATCCTGATAATCCTAAGCCTGAAATCATTCCTATGCATTTTGATGAAATCAAGCTTTTATGCCGAAATTCTTCTCTTTTATAAATGTTGGATATATGAACTTCTATAACATCTGTGTCTATAGCGCCAATTGCATCATGTATGGCAACAGAGGTGTGGGTGTAGGCCGCAGCATTTAAAATAATTCCATCATAGGCAGAATCGGATTCCTGAATTTTTGATACCAACTCACCTTCTATATTGGATTGATAATAATCTAGTTCTACATCAGGGTAATCTAGTCTTAATTTTTTTATAAATTCATCAAATGAAGCTGCTCCATATATTTTAGGTTCTCTTTTACCTAAAAGATTTAAATTTGGCCCATTTATGATTATGATTTTCTTTTTATCCATTACATTTAATTATGGCTTGGGATATATTTTTAACTGAATATAGGAATTATTTACAATTAGAACGCTCATTAGCTGAAAACACCGTTTCTGCTTATATCCATGATGTGATAAAGCTAAAACAGTTTTTGGATTTCTCCAATCCTAAAAACGATCCTTTAGAAGTTAAGCCTTCTGATTTACATAATTTTTTAGAATATGTAAATGAATTAGGTATGACGGTCCATACCCAAGCAAGAGTAGTATCAGGTATAAAAGGCTTTTTTAAATATTTATTATATGAAGATATTATAAAAGAGAATCCGGCAGAATTATTAGAGGCTCCAAAGTTAGGGCGAAAACTACCTGATGTGTTGAGCACGGAAGAAATTGATCGTATCTTGAATTCAGTGGATTTAACTAATGCTAATGGGCAAAGAGATAGGACTATACTGGAAGTATTGTATTCATCTGGTCTTAGAGTAAGTGAAGCAGTGAATTTAAAAATATCCAATACTTATTTTGATATAGGCTTTTTAAGAATAATAGGGAAGGGGAGCAAGGAAAGATTAGTACCGATGGGAAAGTCGGCTTCCAAGCATTTGAAGATTTATATCAATGAAGTCAGAATTCATCAAAACCCAAAGCCTGAAGCTAAAGATATTGTCTTTCTAAATCGTTTTGGAGGATCGATCAGCAGGGTATCTATTTTTACCATGATTAAAAAGCAGGTCAATTTAGCAGGTGTTCATAAAAAAGTAAGTCCCCATACATTCCGTCATTCATTTGCTACTCATCTGATAGAAGGAGGAGCTGATTTACGAGCTGTTCAGGAAATGCTAGGACATGAATCCATTACCACAACTGAAATTTATACTCACTTAGATCGTGATTTTTTATCTCAGACCTTGAAAGAATTTCACCCTAGAGCTTAGTTGTTACTTTTAGCTTTATTTCTTTTCTCTTCGTCTATATCTCTTACTAATAAACTTAGGAAAGCTGCAATTGCCATTGAGATTCCCCCCACGATTAGGGCATAAACAGCATCATTATGAAAGAAATTCCTCAAAATATAACCTAATATACCAGCAGCAACGATTTGAGGGATAACAATAAAAAAGTTGAAAACTCCCATGTAATACCCCATTTTGTCAGCAGGCAAAACACTACTTAACATAGCATAAGGCAATGAAAGAATACTAGCCCATGCGATACCTACTCCAATCATACTGATGACTAATGTGTTTGGATCATTAATGTAAAATATAGAGATTAAGCCAGCTCCTCCACATAATAATGCAATCATATGAGTTCCTCTTCTTCCGAAATATTTGGCTAATTGGGGTAGTAAAAAAGCAGAGAGTGCTGCAACTCCGTTATAAACCCCAAACATAATGCCTACCCAATTAGCGCCTTCATTATAGATTGCCGATTTAGTATCGGTTGTGCCATAAATATGCTCAGTTACGGCAGGTGTGGTATAAATCCACATCGCAAATAAGGCGAACCAAGAGAAAAACTGAACGAAAGCCAACTGAACCATGGTTTTAGGCATTTTAAATATGCCTATGAAGGATTCTGCCAAACCTGTAAAAACACCTCTTTCACTATTTTCGAGCTTTAGCTTTTCAATATCATCCGGTGGATATTCTTTTGTATTAAACACAGTCCACATAACAGCTGATAAAAATGCAATTCCACCTATATAAAAAGACCATTTTACGGAATCTGGAATTTCGCCATCAGGTGCTTGATTACTAAAACCTAGCCAGTTGGTAAAAATGTAAGGTAATGCTGATGCTATGACTGCTCCAACCCCAATAAAAACAGCCTGCATGGCAAATCCTTTTGATCTTTGTTCATTGGGTAGCATATCGCCAACAAGAGCCCTGAAAGGTTCCATGCTAATATTTATAGAACCATCCATTATCCACAACATGCCTACGGCTATCCATAGGCTAGGGGAATTTGGCATGATGAATAATGCAATAGTTGCCAATATAGCACCAATTGCAAAGAAAGGTCTTCTACGTCCCCATTTGGGAATCCAGGTTTTATCAGAATAATATCCAATTATGGGTTGAACAATTAAGCCCGTAACCGGTGCTGCTAACCATAAGATAGGAAGGCTATCTTTTGAAGCTCCTAAAGTCTCAAATATTCTACTTACGTTTGCGTTTTGAAGCGCAAACCCAAATTGAATACCTAAAAATCCGAAACTCATATTCCAGATTTCCCAAAAACTTAATTTTGGTTTCTTAGAAGCAATTGAAATATCTTCCATTTAATTATTTATGGTTTAAAAATGTTGTGGGGGTTTACCAAATAATTATTCACTTACCAATTTATAATGAATTGTTCTTCTTCCCATTTAAATTTGCTTAGCGGTAGATTTTCTATTTTAAAATCAGTCCTTTCCTCATCTGGTAGTGGATCAAAGTTTGAGATTGGATCTATGAATCTATAAGGTGATTTTTCTATTGGGATTGACTGTTGATCAATTGAAATCTCCTGCTTTAATTCATTTTCAAAGCCGTGGAAGTAAATCTGCACTTCTTTATATTGAGATTTATAATTTCCTTCTCTAGCGTGGAAAATTATTTGTTTTTCTTGAGGCTTATATTCGATTAACCTTTTATAAAAAGCACCTTCTACATGATTGAAAGTGTCACCATCATCTTCATAATATTGGTAGGTATTATTTTCTAATCCTTTATAAATATGAAGATATAAAACACTATTTTGATTGTTACTCAAGCTTTGCACCCTGTCTTGCATGGGGATAATAGAAGAAGCTTTTACAAATGCAGGTAACTTTTCAATTGGGCACTCTGCTATAATTTCCTGCTTACCGTGATAGAATTTATCATCGTATAAATCATACCATTCTCCTTCAGGTAAATATACCTTAGCTAAATTTACTTCACTTGAAACCGGAGCTACTAAAATATTAGCCCCAAATAAGTATTGGTTTTCATATAGGGAGTTGTAGATTTTATCATCGTGTGGGTAATAAATCGCTAAACTGCGAGCTACGGGAATACCACTTTCATGAGCCTCATAAAATGCTGAATATATATAAGGCATTAATTTATAGCGCAGATTTATGTAATTACGGGAAATTTCTTCGACCTCTTCACCAAATGCCCAAGGTTCAGAATCTCGGCTGTTAATCATACTATGACCTCTAAAGAATGGAGCAAATGCTCCAATTGAAATCCATCTTGCAAACAATTTGCTGTTAGCATCACCTGCAAAGCCGCCAATATCGTAACCTGAGAATGCCACTCCTGTTAAGCCAAGACTGTTGACTAGTCGAACTCCTAATAGCATGTGTTCATCATTGGCTACATTATCGCCAGTCCAAACTGAGGCATATCTTTGTATACCGGCAAAGCCTGCTCTAGTAAGGTTGAAAACTCTTTTATTAGGATGGTTCTTCTTGGCTCCTTCATAGGTACTTCTGGCCATTTGCATACCGTAGATATTTCTTGCTTTTCGGGTAGATGCTTTTTGACCTTCAAAATCAAACTCCATCAGCTCAGGAAGATATTGACCCCAGGTTGCAATTTCGTTCATGTCATTCCATAAACCAGAAATTCCTAAATCAGTGTAGGCTTTTAGTTTCTCAGCCCACCAGTTTCTAACATCTGGATTTGTGAAGTCAGGGAAATGGCACCATCCAGGCCATACTTCTCCTTCATAATATTCCCCATCTGGATATTTGATGAATACATCTTCTTTTACTCCCGAGTCATAAGCTTCATAGCCTTCTTGGATTTTAATACCTGGATCACATATGACCACAAGCTTAAATCCCATTTCCTCCAGCTTTTCAATCATTTTACTCGGATTCGGAAAATCTTCCCCATCCCAGGTAAATATTTTATAATCTTGCATATGATGAATGTCTAAAACCATCACATCTGCAGGAATTTCTTTTTCCCTGAAAAAATTAGCTATACCTAAAACCTCCTTGTCAGGTTTATAACTGTAACGACATTGCTGATAGCCTAAACTCCATATAGGAGGAAGTTCCATTCTTCCTGTTAAATCAGTGTAGGCGCTAATAATATCTTCTACATTATCCTCATAAATGAAGTAATATGACATATCACCTTGGTCAGCTGAAAAGCTAGAGAACCTTCTATTTGAAGCTCCAAAATTGAAATGTGATTTATGACTGTTATCTAGGTAGATGCCGTAGGAAAGATGGTTGTGTATTCCAATATAAAAGGGAATACTACAGTATAATGGATCGCTATCTGGTGGGTAACCGAAATGGTCAGTATTCCAGTTTTGATATCCATTTCCTTTTCTATCTAAAGGTCCTGTTTTTTCGCCTAAACCAATAAATCTTTCCCCTTCTTGTAGTTTTTTATAGGTAGTAACTTGCTCTCCCAACCACGAGGTGCTAAAAGAAGCATCATCTTCATTGATAAGCTCACCACTCTTATTTTTAAATTTTACAGCAAATGGAGATTTGTTAAGTTCTAAAGTAAGTTTATCAGTTTTTATTTCTACAATATTATCATGATCGATACAGCTAAAGTCAATATTTAGTGGTTTCGAAATAACCGCATAGGAGAGCTCATCAAATTCTTCTGAGGTGCTTAAATGTATTTTGAAAGTTCCTTCCTGTATTACGGTGATTTTGAAATATGCATTTTCAGTTTTGCCAGAAATACCATAAGAAGTTTCTTCATAGTGTTCAATATTTCCACAATGAAGGTTTGAATTCGATTTATTTATCGTTTTAGAACTAATCATCCATTTTACTTTTAAGGACCGCTAAGCTATCCAATAAAGTTATCAGAATTTACTGATGCAATTATAAATTTCATGCAATCGTTTGCGGTGACGTTTGCAATTTAACCATTTGTATTTAAAAATCATTTAATATGCTTTTTTAAAGGATTTCAGATCTGTATACAGTGGCTAATATTAGTTCTAGCAAAATAGATTTAGGAAACAAAATCATTTATTTCTGTTTTGAAATTTAAATTAGCAACTTTGTCACAGATTAATAATACATATCATTATAATAGAGTTGATTTAATAAGATGTCACAAAATTTATATCATAAATTATCTTCTGAGAAGCCTTTTTTTATAGTAGGTCCGTGCGTAATGGAAAGTATGGATTTATTGCATACAGTTGCCAAGGAAATAGTTACCCTTAAAAAGGAGTTTGATGTTGAAATCATTTTTAAATCTTCTTTCGATAAGGCAAATAGAACTTCAGCATCAGCTAAAAGAGGTCCTGGATTAGAAGAGGGAAGAGAATGGCTGCAGGAAATTAAGTCAACTTATGATCTTCCAGTTACTACAGATGTGCATGAGTCAAATCAGCCTAAATTATTAGAAGATGTGGTTGATATTATGCAGATACCTGCTTTTCTATGCCGTCAAACAGATTTATTGTTAGCAGCTGCTGAAACGGGTAAGATTGTAAATATTAAAAAAGCGCAATTTTTATCAGGTGAAGATATGTATTATCCTGCTCAAAAGGTGGTTCAGGCGGGGAATAAGCAAGTTATGTTGACTGAGCGTGGCAATATGTTTGGGTATAATAATTTAATAGTAGATTTCCGGAATATTCCAGACATGCTTGAGCACGGGTTTCCTGTAATTATGGATTGTACGCACTCTGTGCAACGCCCAGGTGGGGCAGGAGGAAAGACGGGAGGCAATAGAGAATTTGTACCTGGTATGGCAATGGCAGCGAAAGCTTTTGGGGCTAATGGTTATTTTCTGGAAACTCATCCTAATCCTGATGAAGCATGGAGTGATGGACCTAATCAGGTATTTTTAAAGGATTTAAAAGCATTAATAAAATCAATAATTCAATGAGTCGGATTTTAGATTCTGCTAAAGAAACAATTGCTATTGAAGCTAAATCAGTAAAAGATTTAGAAAGCTTACTGACAGATGATTTTGAAAAGGCTGTGAATGCCATTATGGATAGTAAAGGTAAGCTGATTGTAACGGGTATGGGTAAATCCGGAATAATTGGAAGAAAATTAGCGGCTACATTTTCAAGCACAGGCACACCTAGTTTCTTTTTGCATCCAGGGGAGGCTTATCATGGCGATTTAGGTCTGATACAACAAAATGATATTGTACTTGCAATCTCTAACTCAGGTGAAACCGATGAATTGCTTAAAATATTGCCTTTTTTCCTTAGAAACGGGAATAAGATAATCGGAATGAGTGGAAATCCCGCTTCAACATTAGCTAAGAATACTCATTTTCATTTGAATGTACATGTAGAGGAAGAGGCTTGTCCCCTTGATTTGGCACCCACTTCCTCAACCACAGCTACTTTGGTAATGGGGGATGCATTGGCTGTTGCCTTAATGCGTGAACGAGATTTTCAACCTGAGCATTTCGCTTTATTTCATCCTGGGGGTTCTTTGGGAAGAAGATTATTAATGCGAGTGAAAGATGTGATGAGGTCTACAGAATTGCCAGTTATTGCATCTGATAGTAAAATGGAGGAGGTTATTCAAGCCATGTCTGCAGGAAGGTTGGGTATTGCCATAATTGAAGATCAAGCTAAATTATCAGGAGTAATAACAGATGGTGATTTAAGACGAGGAATGAAAAATAATAAAGCTAATTTCATGGACCTTCAAGCCAAAGATATTATGACTAATTCTCCTAAATTCATTGATAAAGAAATGAAACTAAAGGAGGCTGAATTGATGATGATGGAACATAAAATTAACACTTTACTAGTGGCTGAGGATCAGAAATGCATTGGTGTATTACAGCTTTACGATCTGTAGTTGTAATTTTTAAAATATTAATGAAGTAGTATTTTAAATTATATGTTGATTAGCTCAACATACATTAAATAACATTATCTCTTATTCCCTTTTATATTTCTTTCATTATTGTCATTTTTGAGTTCTTAAACGAAACGTAATTCATTAAAATATAAAAACATGGCTAAAGCAGGAGTATTATCCGGAGACGAAATGATGAATCTTCTTCATCATGCAAAAGAAAATAAATATGCATTACCGGCAGTAAACGTAATTGGTAACAATTCAATTAATTCAGTTTTAGAAACTGCTAGAGATGTAAATTCACCAGTTTTCATTCAATTCTCTAATGGAGGAGCTGCTTTTAATGCAGGGAAAGGATTATCTAATGATGGACAAAAAGCCGCTATAGCTGGGGCTATTGCAGGCGCTCATCATGTTCATTTAATGTCAAAAGAATATGGCGTTCCTGTAATTTTGCATACTGACCACTGTGCTAAGAAATTATTGCCATGGATTGATGGATTATTAGAAGCAGGTAAAGAATTTTACAAAACACATGGTAAGCCATTGTTCAGCTCACATATGATCGATTTATCTGAGGAGCCTTTAGAAGAAAATATCGAAATCTGTAAGAAGTACTTAAAGCCAATGGCTGAAATGGGTATGCATCTTGAGATTGAACTAGGTATCACTGGTGGTGAAGAAGATGGTGTTGACAATACTGGAGTTGATAGTAGTAGATTATATACTCAGCCAGAAGAAGTGGCTTATGCATATGAGCAATTAAAAGAGGTGAGTGATAATTTCACTATTGCGGCATCATTCGGAAATGTTCATGGTGTATATAAACCAGGAAATGTTGAGCTACGTCCTGACATCTTAAAAAACTCACAAGATCATATTCAGAAAAAGCATGATACAGCAGAAAAGCCAGTATTATTTGTATTCCATGGTGGATCAGGTTCTGAGCCAGAGAAAATCGAGGAGGCAATTGGATATGGAGCTGTGAAAATGAATATCGATACAGATATGCAATGGGCTTTCTGGAATGGTGTACATGGCTATTATAAAGAGCATAAAGATAGATTGCAACAACAGATTGGTACTTCTGATGATCCAGATTTACCAAATAAGAAGTTTTATGATCCAAGAGCTTGGTTAAGAAAAGGTGAGCAGAGCATGGTAGAACGTTTAAAACAAGCTTTTAAAGAATTAAACTGTATTAATAGACTGGCTTAAAAAGTCATGAAATTCTAAGTATTAAAGCACAGGTATAATTGCCTGTGCTTTTTTTTGCTTTATAATTAAGCTATATTTTCTTTTTAGTACTTTTAAGTTTATTGTATTCATATTCCAGATGAAAATAAATTTTGTTCTATTATGCTTTCACACAGTATTCATTCTGTCAGCTTGTAATTCCTTAGAAATGAAAAATAATGATGAATCAATTATTAATTCTGAATTCCCTGAAGGTGTTGCATATGAAATTTTTATTCAATCATGGGCTGATGGAAATGGTGATGGAATTGGTGATTTTAGAGGTGCAATACAAAAATTAGATTATTTGCAGGATTTAGGTGTGTCTGCTGTTTGGCTAATGCCTATCATGCCTTCACCTTCTTACCATAAATATGATGTAACCGATTATAAAGCCATCCATCCTGATTATGGAACAATGGATGATTTTAAAACCTTTTTAAAAGAGGCTCATAATCGAAATATCAAGGTGATTATTGACATGATCATCAACCATACTTCTTCTGAACATCCTTGGTTTAAGGAAGCTGTTAAGGGCAGAAATAATCCCTATCGTGATTACTATATCTGGGCAGATATAGATAGTGTAGCAGATAAAATATCAAAAAAAGAGGTCACACAAGATTCGGATAATATTACGCAATGGCATGCTGTAAATAATGATAGAAATGAGCAGCATTATTATGGTTTTTTCTGGGGAGGAATGCCGGACTTAAATTTTGATAATCCGAAAGTCAGAAAGGAAATTTATGATATTGGGAAATACTGGCTAAACGAAATTGGTGTTGATGGATTTAGATTAGATGCTGCAAAACACATTTTCCCTGATGAAAGAATTAAAGACTCTTATTTGTTTTGGCAGGAGTATAAAAGGGAAATGCAAAAAGTAAAAGATGATGTGTATTTGGTAGGAGAGGTATGGGCACCTGCTTCTGTTGGAAAAGAATTTGCTAAAGGTCTACCTGCATTATTTAATTTTGATTTGGCTGGAAGTATACAGCAATCTATCCTTCAAGAAAGAAATATTGCCAGTACCATCAGTGGCCCTTCTTGGGAAAACCTTGATAAAGAAGACATCATAAGTAGATTAATCAAACAAAGAAAGCTTTATAAAGATGCATCAAATGATTATAAAGATGCGATTTTTCTAACCAATCATGATCAAAATAGAATCATGAGTAATCTGAATGGTGATCTAAAGAAGGCAAAATTAGCGGCCTCCATTCTTTTAACTTTAGCCGGAACGCCATATATCTATTATGGTGAAGAAATAGGTATGTTGGGTAAAAAGCCGGATCCAAATATACGAGAACCATTCTTATGGGATACTAAAGAATTGGATACTTTTAGAACAAACTGGATCGAAGCAGTATTCACGAAAGATGGTAAAGTTCAATCTCTTCGAGAGCAAAAAGATAATCCTCTGTCATTATATCATCATTATAGGAATTTGATTCATTTCAGAAATCAATACATTGCTTTATCAAAAGGAAATATTGAATCTATAAAAAATTCAAACCCATATTTAGTAGTCTATCGTAGAGTATATCAAAATGAGCTGTTAAATGTTGTGCATAATTTATCTTCACAATCTCAATTGTTGGATACTATTCCTAAGGAGATAATTTATGGAGGAAATAGCATCATTAATAATACAATAAATCCATTCAGTACAATTATTTATAAATGAGTAGATTTCAATTAAATATTAACCCCAAAAGTACAGATTTTGACGAATTAGGGCATATCAATAATGTAGTGTATTTACAATGGGTTCAGGATGTGGCAGAGGCACATTGGAAGAATATTTCAGGAACGGATGATGATCAAATTAATCTATGGGTAGCATTGAGACACGAAATAGATTACAAAAAAGAAATTAAGCCTAATGAAAAAGTGGTAGCTGAAACGTGGGTAGCTTCAATGGAAGGAGTGAAATCTGAAAGAATGACAAGAATTTTTAATCCTGATAATAACCAAACTAAAGCAGAGGCGAGAACATTTTGGTGTTTATTAGATGCTAAAACTAAAAGGCCCAAAAGGATACCAGAAGATATGAAAAGTTTGTATGAGAGTTAGAATTAAGTTCCTCTGTAACATTTTCAAAATTGATAAGTTAGAAGTATAAAATAAGTAAAAGCTATGATTGCAATATTATCTCCAGCTAAAAGTCTGGATTTTGAGAAACAATTTGAGATTAGAAGTACCCAAACTAGATTTGATAAAGAGACCCATCAATTAATAGAAGTTCTTAAAGATAAATCGGAAGAAGAGGTTGGTGAATTAATGAGCATAAGTGATAAATTAGCTCAGTTAAATGTTGAGCGTTATGATAACTTTAAAAAGAAGACTCCTAAGCATGCTAAGCAAGCAATTTTAGCTTTCCAAGGTGATGTTTACCAAGGCTTAGAGGCTGAGGAATTCACACAAGAAGAGCATGACTATGCTCAGCAACATATTCGCATTTTGTCTGGTTTATATGGCCTGTTAAGACCATTAGATTTAATTCAACCCTACAGATTGGAAATGGGTACTAAACTAGAAACCGATAAGGGTAATAATCTTTATGAGTTTTGGGATGACAAAATAACAGATTTGTTAAAGGAGGATATTAAATCTCAAGGTGATAATATCTTGATTAATCTCGCTTCAAATGAATACTTCAAATCTGTAAATAAAAAAGAATTAAAAAAGGATTTTAAAATTGTGGATGTTGAGTTCAAAGACTTTAAAAATGGCAAGTATAAAATTATATCCTTTTTTGCTAAAAAGGCCAGAGGCTTAATGGCAAGATTCATTGTGAAAAATAAAATCGAATCTATTGAAGATTTGAAAGGCTTTGATTTAGATGGTTATTCTTATGATCCAAATGATTCAAGTGAAACTAAATTAGCTTTTAAAAGAGGGTAAAATCATCTTATAGGCTAAGATTATTTAAAAGGATAGTGTTGAATTCAAAAACGCTATCCTTTTTATTTTTATATTGTAATTCATTAATTCTAATTACTAATTATAAAACTATGAAAAAGAATTTTACAATATTATTGGTGTTCATTCTTATTCCAATTATTGGCTTTGCCCAAGATATAAATCAAATCGCCCTCGAAAAAGCTGAGGAGATAGAAGAAAAAGTAATTGAGTGGAGAAGATATTTTCATCAGAATCCAGAATTGTCAAATCGTGAATATGAAACGGCTAAAAAAATAGCCAAGCACCTTGAAGATTTGGGCCTTGAAGTAGAAACAGGCATAGCTCATACTGGTGTTGTGGGTTTATTAAAAGGTGGGAAGTCAGGACCTGTTGTGGGATTAAGAGCTGATATTGATGCCTTGCCAGTTACAGAGAGAAATGATTTACCATTTAAGTCTGAAGTAGTAACAGAATATAATGGAAAAGAAACTGGAGTTATGCATGCCTGCGGACATGATACACATATTGCCATTATGATGGGGGTTGCTGAAGTTTTTAGTGAAATTAAAGACGAGATTCCAGGAACAATAAAATTCATTTTCCAACCAGCGGAAGAGGGTGTGCCTGCTGGCGAAAGAGGAGGTGCAAAAATGATGGTGGAAGAGGGTGTTTTGAAAAACCCTGATGTTGAGGCCATTTTTGGTCTGCATATAAATGCGGGTACTCCAGTTGGACATATCAAGTACAAGTCTGAAGGAATAATGGCTGCATCAGATAGATTTACCATTAAAGTAAAAGGAAAACAAGCGCATGGGTCAACACCATGGGCCAGTATAGATCCGATCGCGGTTTCTGCTAGAATTATCAATGGATTGCAATATATTATCTCTAGAAATTCTGAATTGACCAATGAAGCAGCAGTTATCACGGTTGGAATTATGCAGGGGGGTGTTCGTTACAATATTATTCCTGAAGAAGCTTATTTGGAAGGAACCATTCGCACACTGGATGCGGATATGAAAAAAATGATCCATGAAAAAATTAGAATTACAGCACAAAAAATTGCTGAGATTGAAGGGGCTACCGTTGAAGTAGAAATCATTGAAAATGCACCTTTAACCTATAATGATCCTGAACTAACTCGAAAAATGGCTGCATCATTAGAAAAAACAGTAGGTGCAGAAAAACTTCATATTATGAAAGCAATTACAGGAGCTGAAGATTTCTCTTACTTTCAAAATGAAATTCCCGGTTTGTATTTCTTTATTGGGGGGCAGCCAAATGAGCAAGCAGAAGGACAAGCTTTAGGTGGTCATCATACTCCAGATTTTTATATTGACGAAAGTGGTTTGATAACGGGAGTGAAAGCTTTTGTTAACCTTACTTTAGATTATATGAATAATAACTAGATTAAAAATAGTATTGAGTCTTTGATAAGGCTCAATACTTTTAAGCTTGTCGATACTGAAACATATTAATAATTTCTCCTTCTAAAGTAGTATATTGACTCATAAGGTTTGCGGTTAGACAGGAGTGAATGGGTAAAACGTATACAATATCACCAATATTGAATTCATCAAACTTTTCATCATCAACATGCATCGTTCCGTGTTCTTGCGACAGTTTTTTCATGTAGCAATTCTTAATAGGGGAGCCCCATCTTTCATCTTCTTTTTTGGAAATTAAACCGTAAATGGTTCTGCCATTTTGTTCAATTCTATCTTTAGATAAATGAATAGCTCCACCGTAAAGGATTATCTCGTTTCGATCTTTATGTTTGGCTACAACAGGACAAGCTAACGCTACAGCAATATCATTATAACTACATGATCCGATTTCAGCCTGCATGACATCATAAAAGACAAAATTCCCAGGACGCATTTCATCAATATGGTCAAAGTCACTGCATATACTACAGCTAGGAGTGTCTCCGTTCGAAATAATCAGTTCAGGATATTGTTTTTTGAAATGATCTTTTAAATCGATCATCAACTGTGAGGTTTCTTGATGTATTTTATTTATTTCTTCTTTTCCCTTTGCTTGATAGGAATGCCCTGCATGTTGAATGAAACCAACAAAATTCACCAATTCATTCTTTTCAATTTCATTAATAATGGATTGGATTTCTTCAAATTTTTGAGCCTGAACGCCTGTCCTATGATAACCCGCATCAATTTTTATAAATATTTTAAGTGGATGTCTTATTTCTTTGTTTAGCCATTGAACTGTTTCAACTGACTCAACACAGATATTTAAGGTGATTTCTTTTGCCAGATAATTCACCGTGTCAATTTCTAATAGGTTGAGTGGAAAAGCTACAGTGATATCTTTCCAGCCTGATTTATGGAAATATTTCGCCATTTCTAATGAAGAAACAGCACAGGAATCAATGCCACATTCTTTAAACCACTCGCCAATTTCATGCGATTGATGCGTTTTAAAATGCGGCCTTAATTTACAATTGAATTCTTTGGCACGATCCACCATATTTTCAATGTTTTTTCGGCATTTGCCTTTATCTAATAATAGGGTTGGTTTCGTGATCTTCATATTGGCTTTATTCTATTTGGATTAATTCACCCCCATTGCTAACTTCTACATTAAGACTAGGATTTCCTACATACAATATTCTTCCAGCATTTTCAATAGAACCAGTTATAGAGTTTTTTGCATTTACTATTATATCATTATAACCTCTATGTAGAATTTTAGCATTATCCACTACTAGCTTTTCACAATTATATTTTCCATCATTGAAATAGGCATTAATTCGTAAATTCGAACTATTCCCTGATATCATATAGTTAGCAGAAGAATTACTTGATAATACTGTATTGGTATTATTGACTTTCAAATTTATATCGTTAACTGCATCTTCAGTACGTATTGAAATAGATTTAAAAAGGGTGTCATTTGCAAAAATATTTCCATTACTTAACGATAATATATTTAAGCTTTCTTTATTGGTAAACCATTTTAGCTTAGGCTTTTTGAAATCTCTGGTCCATCCACATGAATTATAATTGAAGAAGCTAATAGAGTCATTTTCAAATTCATATTGAATTTCAGGAATTAAATTTTCACCATAAGTCAATTCAAAATATTCATTTTCTGCATCTACTATTTCTAGTTCAATATCGTTATACAAGACTAACTGATTAAAAGATTCTAAATCTGTTATGTTTATGGTAGTTTCTTTTCCTGCTGATTGAAAACAATCAGGGGCATTAGTTGAATTGCAACCCAAAAATGATATGCTTATAATGAGAAGAAAGAAGCAATATTTAATTCTTTTTAAAATCTCCATCCTATTCCAAATTCAGATTGTTCTGCAGTTGCAGCATGCGTTTTTAAAGATGCTATAGCCATTAAATGATCATGGAACTGATACCTTAATCCATATCTTTGATATACAGGCATGTTTATAGCACTAGGATCATAAATATAAACCCCCAATTGAGTGATGAATCCTAATTTCCCAAACTTTAATTCATGCCCAATTAAAAGTGCGACTCTCCTAAAATCTTTTATTTCTTCATCATTATTTAATCTAAACCAATTCTGCTGAATTTGACTTTTTAAGGAAAGATTATGAGAGTAATCTAAACCAATTCCAATATCACTTTTTTTATTTATATATTTCTGACCAAATAGGATAGCGTTAAAAAATGGTCTAGGTTCCCTAACCTGTAGAGTTTTTGTATTGTAACCACCACTAAAGGCAAAATATATTTGATAGGGGATTTCTTCAACCAGTTTTATATCTTCATTTTTTTCTTCAACTCTGCTGATAATTTTATACGACATCCCTAAATTAGCTGTCACTATATTAATACCTCTATTAGGTGCTCTTTGAGCGCCATTACTAGCGTGTGTAACATTTAAGTTTGGAGTCAGATTAATTTTATCATTTATATTAATCTCATAAGTCAACCTTGTTTGTAACAAAATAGTGATAGGGGTTGAGATCATATTATTCTGGTTATTAGTTTCCCTATCATAAGGGTTAGTAGAATAGACTAAACCAGTCCCAATGCGAAAATATAAAGCCGTGTTTTCTTTTCTACTTATTGGGAGATCCATATTAGCAGCCCCAACTATCAAATGACCTAATTTTGGATTTCTTAGGTTGTAATAAGATAGACCATAGTTTACAATTGGCTTATTGTAAAGGCTTTCCCATTCTCTTCTGCCATTTAATCTTTGTTGAAAACTCAATTCAATTCCACTTGGATTCGAAACTGCCAAATGAGAAACATATTGATTATGTTTTAAAATAAACCCTTTAATAATTTGCCCATTCAAATACCAGTCGTATTTCTGGGCATGAGCTGAAAGACTTATTATTATAAATAATAAGATTGCTAAAAATCTCTTCAACACTATGATAATTTAAACTGCAACAGCTGCTTTAATATGTGGGTGATATTGATAATCTACCAACTCGAAATCTTCAAATTTGAAGTCGAAGATATTCTTGACTTCAGGGTTAATTTTCATTTTTGGTAGTGGGTAGGGCTCTCTTGATAGTTGAAGATGAGTTTGGTCTAAATGGTTAGAATATAAATGAGCATCTCCTAATGTATGAACAAATTCACCTGGCTCAAGATCACAAACTTGTGCAACCATCATAGTTAATAGTGCATAAGATGCGATATTGAATGGGACACCTAAAAATACGTCAGCTGATCTTTGATACAATTGACAACTTAATTTTCCATCCGCTACATAAAATTGGAAAAATGCATGACAAGGAGGGAGTGCCATATTAGGAACATCTGCAACATTCCAAGCACTTACCATAATTCTTCTAGAATCAGGGTTGTTTTTAATTTGATCAATTATTTGACTGATCTGGTCAATATGTTTTCCATCAGGTGTTGGCCAGTTTCTCCATTGAGAACCATAAACTGGACCTAATTCACCATTTTCATCTGCCCATTCATCCCATATTGAAACGCCATTCTCTTTTAGGTACTTGATGTTAGTTTCACCTTTTAAAAACCATAGTAACTCATGAATGATCGACCTTAAATGCAACTTTTTTGTAGTAACAACAGGAAAGCCTTCTGATAAATCAAATCTCATCTGATAACCGAAAACACTAAGGGTTCCAGTTCCTGTTCTATCTCCTTTTTCAGTGCCATTATCTAAAATGTGCTGCATTAAATCGTGATACTGCTTCATACTATTGTAATTAAAAGACGCTAATAATTCTTAAAGATAATAAATGATAAAAACTATCTATAAAACATCATGTAATATAATACAAAATGAGATATGGTAACTAGGATTAACCTGGCGAATTCCACTCTATTTCTTTCTGATTTTTCAGTTCTGGTATACAGATAGTAAAATACTGCAAAGTAGGGGATAGGTAAACCAATGAAGGCAAGTTCAGAAATTGGAATCCTACCCATTATGATAATAACGGCAGGAATCCAATATATAAATGATGAATACCTTTTAGCACTTTCTAAATTCATTCAAATTATAGTTTTTCGTAAATGATTGCGGCACCTTGCCCAACTCCAACACACATGGTAGCTAAACCATATTTCACATTTTCTCTTTTTTGCATTTCATGTAATAAAGTAGCTGAAATTCTAGTGCCACTAGCTCCTAAAGGGTGACCAATCGCAATTGAACCACCGTTTACATTTATAATGTCAGGGTTTAAATCTAAATCCTGAATGCAGGCTATCGATTGAGAGGCGAAAGCTTCATTTAATTCAATTAAATCTAAATCATTTACAGATAATCCAGCTCTCTTCAAAGCTTTTTTTGTAGCAGGAACTGGACCTATTCCCATAGTTTCAGGTCCTACACCAGCAATCGCCATGCTAACCACTCTAGCCATTGGTTTTAAATTGAATTTTTTAAGGGTTTCTTCATTTACAATTAAAGATGCGGCAGAACCATCATTAACCCCACTTGCATTCCCTGCAGTTACTGTCCCATCTTTTTTGAAGGCAGGTTTTAAAGTGCTTAATTTTTCAATAGATGATAATCTAGGATGTTCATCTTTATCAAAAATAATATCGTCAGCTTTTCTTTGAGGTACATTAACGGGCACTATTTCGTTACTAAATTTACCTGCTTTATGAGCTGCATCGTATTTTACTTGTGAATTATGAGCAAATTCATCCTGACTCTCTCTACTGATCTTCCATTGTTCAGCAACATTTTCAGCAGTTTCGCCCATCGCAAATGGATAATGCATATCTGCTAATTTTGGATTTATAAATCTCCAACCAATTGTAGTGTCATATATTTCTGGTTTTCTAGAATAAGCAGTTTCAGCTTTTGCCATAACAAAAGGAGCTCTTGTCATACTTTCAACACCTCCGGCAATAAAGGCTTCGCCATCACCTAACATAGTAGCTCTACTGGCATCCATTATGGATTGTAGGCCAGAGGCGCATAATCTGTTTACCGTAACTCCACCCACCTCTATGGGTAATCCAGCCATAAGGCCAGCCATTCTTGCTACATTTCGGTTATCTTCTCCCGCTTGATTAGCAGCTCCAAAAATCACATCTTCTAATAATGATTTGTCTAAATTGGGCTGTCTTTCTAATAAACTTTTGATAATATGAGCTGCCAAATCATCTGGCCTTACGCTACTTAAGGTCCCACCAAATTTTCCGACAGGTGTTCTTGCTATGTCTACAATATAAGCTGTTTTAATCATTTCCTTTTTTTTATTCGAAATTAATCTTTTTGATTTTTAGCTGAAAGTCTTAACTCAAAATGTTAATATTGATTATCTATAGATAATAATAAAAACTCAATTGATTTGTTTAATTCAATTTATCAAGTTTCCCATCTCTCATTTCATGTCTCTCATCTGATATGGCCGCTAGATCTTTATTATGAGTTACGATTACAAAAGCTTGTCCAAATTCATCCCTTAATTTTAAAAATAAGGAATGGAGTTCTTCCGCATTTTTTGAATCTAAATTACCGCTGGGCTCATCTGCAAAGACTATGGATGGGTTGTTCATAAGAGCTCTAGCAACAGCTACTCTTTGTTGCTCTCCACCACTTAATTGACCGGGTTTATGTTCTGCCCTGTTATCAATACTTAGAACTTTCATCAGTTCTTGTGCTCTTATTTGAGATTCCTTTTGATCTCTCTTAGAAATGTAGGCAGGAATTAATATATTTTCTTCTGCCGTAAACTCTGGAAGTAGATTATGGAATTGAAAAATAAAACCAATTGCATTATTTCTAAAGTTGGATAGCCTGCTTCCATTAAGTTTACTAATATCTTTATTGTCGAATATTAATTCACCATTATCAGCTTGATCCAACGTTCCTAAAATATGTAATAAAGTACTTTTTCCGGCACCGCTCGGTCCTACAATAGCACTTATTTTTGCCTTTTCTAATTGAAAGTCAATGCCATCTAAGACTTTCAGATCTCCATAATTTTTTTGAATGTTTTTAGCAATTAATAAGCTCATGCCTCAAAGATAATGAAAACAGTATATCTGAAATATGAAAGTTGAATTATCTTAAGTATTGGCGATAGAATTCAAAATATGCATCTTCAAAATCTTTATAAACTTCAATAATTCAAAGTATTTGCAAATTTGTAATTTGTAAATTACTGTTGAGGTTGAATAATAATATTTAATGCCGTACATTCGCAGAAAAATTATCCAAGAATGAACATACACGAATATCAAGCCAAAGGAATACTTGAAAAGTACGGAGTAACCATTCAAAAAGGAATTGTTGCCGATACACCGGAAGATGCTACAGCTGCAGCTAAGAAATTAAACTCAGAAACAGGTACTGAGTGGTATGTGATAAAAGCACAAATTCATGCTGGAGGTAGAGGTAAAGGAAAAGTAAAAGAAACTGATTCAAACGGAGTTGTATTGGCAAAAAGCTTAGATGAGGTAGCACCAAAGTCTCAAGCTATTTTAGGGGGTACATTAGTTACTCACCAAACTGGTGAAGAAGGTAAAGTTGTTAATAAAATATTAGTAGCACAAGACGTTTACTATCCAGGAGAAAGTGAGCCAAAAGAATATTATTTAGGTATTCTTTTAGATAGAGCCAAAGGATGCAATGTTATCATGGCCTCTACTGAAGGGGGTATGGATATAGAGGATGTTGCTGAGAATACTCCAGAGAAAATCATTAAGGAGTGGATTGATCCACGTGTTGGTTTACAAGGATTTCAAGCAAGAAAAGTTGCTTTTAAGTTAGGGTTAGAGGGTGAAGCTTTCAAAAATATGGTGAAGTTTATCTTTTCACTTTATGAAGCGTATGATGCAACGGATTCATCAATGTTCGAGATTAACCCAGTATTAAAAACATCAGATAATAAAATTTTAGCAGTTGATGCTAAGGTTAATTTAGATGATTCAGCTTTATATCGTCATAAAGATTTAGCTGAAATGAGAGATAAGACGGAAGAAGATCCTGCAGAAGTTGAAGCAGCTGAATCTGGCTTGAACTACGTAAAACTTGACGGAAACGTAGGTTGTATGGTGAATGGTGCTGGTTTAGCGATGGCCACTATGGATATCATAAAATTATCAGGAGGCGACCCTGCTAATTTCTTGGATGTAGGAGGTAGCGCAAATGCAGAAACTGTAGAAGCGGGTTTCAGAATCATTTTAAAAGATCCTAAAGTAGAAGCTATCTTAATCAATATCTTTGGTGGTATTGTGAGATGTGACAGAGTTGCAAAGGGTGTTGTTGAAGCCTACAAAAACATAGGAGATATTAATGTGCCTATTATTGTTCGTTTACAAGGAACGAACGCTGAAGAAGGTGCTAAAATCATAGAAGAGTCAGGCTTAAAAGTAACTTCTGCTATCGTATTGAAAGATGCAGCAGAAAGAGTAAAAGAAGCTTTAGCTTAATATAAAGATAAATTATATTTGAGCAGCTGATCTTCAGGTCAGCTGCTTTTATTTTTTCAACCCAATATGCACCTGTAGCTCAACTGGATAGAGTATCGGATTTCGGCTCCGAGGGTTGGGGGTTCGACTCCCTCCAGGTGTACTACTCATGACTTCAAAGGTCGATAAAACCTCTCAATTCGCAATTGAGAGGTTTTTTATGTTCAAAATCTCCATAGTATCACAAAATATTTAGACTATTTTCTGACTTTGTACTTATTTATTACGAGTACATTTATCGTTCTACCTAGATATGAAATTTCTAAATTATTTTTGATTAAAACTGACCTTTGACTATCGAAAGAAAACAGCAATACCCAGACTCTATTTGCATAATCAGGTAAATGACTTCCCTAAATTTAGATGAATAATTCTGTACTCACCCTACCTTTCTCAGATACATTTATAAAGTAAACGATTCAATTGTTATTTATGCTCTTAAAAAACCTAGTTTAGAAATAGAAGAAACAGAATGATAATAGATTTAAAAATCTGAGAGTAGAATTAAAATCTCCCTATGAACTCTTATATTCCATTAAAAGATATCTGAATGAAATTCGGATGAAGATATGGTCAAAATTCATTAATTTTTATTGTTTTAAATAGTTTGTACTAATCCTTTTTAGCGATGCAAACCTACTACAAACTTCTGCTTCAAAATATTCAAGAACTCGTTCCAATTAAGCAGGAGGATATCTGCTTGATAAAAGAAGCCTTTAAACCCGTATATCTTAAAAAAAAGGATTTTTACCTTCGAAAACACGATAGGTCTAACTATATGAATTTTGTAGCTGATAGCTGTTTAGAAGTCTATTCTATAGGAGAGAATGATATGGAGCATATTCTCAAGTGTGGAATTGAGGGGTTTATGACAAATCATTATTCAAATTCCTTTACATTTGAACCTTATGAATGGGGTTTATATTATAAGCTTAATCAGTGTTTTTTTATTCCTACTTCTTACTTCTTTTTTAACCTTACATAGGTCAAAAAACAGAATTGATAACATTTTATTCGCTTATTTTATCAATACGCATACTTGATTTTGGTTACACATATTTTATTAATTGCAGGGGATGGTTAATCGTTTTTTTTGGTTGGCTCTCATTTTTCAGAGCTTATTTCTTTTTATAGAATTTTTCAGTTCTTGCGTTTTTGTTATTGAAAGAAAAACACAGAAAGCAAATAATTAAGATGCTTAAGTGGTATTTAAAGAATAAAAATTTATTTAGTATTGATGTCATTTGTTTAATATTGTAATCATTTTGTTAACCAGCTATTTGACTAAAGTTCACATGTTCTTTTTCCCAATTCCAGATGGACATGCCAAAGTTTCTGGAATCTTCAACAACTTTCATTTGTACCTAATTTATTATTTCAATAACTATTTTACCGTTTAAATTGTCTTTGCCTAGGGAACATCTGCCTATTCTAAAATACTCGAGCTATTTGAGTTTAATTTCCAATTTAGCTTTTGGGTTAGTAATTCTCTAAAATGAATAGCATCCTCAATATTTGTATTGGTTTTTAAGTTATATGTTTTTAATAACATATCTTTTTTTGCAAAGATGAGTATAGTTTTTTTTAAAAAATTGATTGAAATCAAGACTTTTTAAGGCTTGAAAGTGTTTCTGGAGTCATTATTAGGTAAGAAGCAAAGTATTTATTGGGTGTTTCTTGAAACACCTGTTGGCTTATTTGTAACACTCCATTATAATGTTCCTTTGGAGAAGCAAATAAAAGATCTTTTTCACGCTCTATTTGTTGTATAACAAGTTGTTGCATTATGATTTTCCAAAACTCTTTTAAATTCTTGTTTTGATTCATAAGATTCTAAAAGCGCTGTTTTGATATAACTTTTAATCGAGTCTTTTTTATAGCTTGAATATTAACTCAGATGGTTTTTCTTTAAAAAAACTATCAAGAGCAGTACTGAAATTGTTTTTGTAACCGAAGCGGATTATATGTTCCTGTCCATTATCAATTATTGAAATTTTCAAACTCCAAGAGATTACAAAGTACAGATTTGTTTCAACTGTTTGAGCTTTTTTAAGAAAGCCATTTCTGTTTAGAATGATAAAGGCATTCCATAAGTTTTGATTTTCAATTTGCTTGTATAATTCATTATTGATATCCATTATTAATCAAAATGTTGGGATGTTTGGGTATTAATAAACTTATCTTGATATTAATCAGCATGCAAAATTGAAACCTCTTCTTCCAACAAAGGACCTATCACTTCAAGTTTTCTACCTCCTCTTTCTAATAATTCTCTTGTTGGCATTTCAAATACCCAATTCAGATTATCTCTGCCAACAATTTCATAATATTTCACCTTACTTAGTCCATAAATAAGTTTTCCAATTCCACTCCAATAAATAGCTGAAGTGCACATAGGACAAGGTTCATCACTGGTATAGATGGAACAATTTTTTAGATATGAGTAATCAAATTTCTTATAGGCATCTCTTATTAAATTGACTTCTGCATGTGCAAGACAATCGTTATCTGTATTAATTGTATTTTTTCCTTTTAAAAGAACTTCCCCGTTTTTATTTACTAAAACACAACCAAATGGCAAATTACCTTCTTTCTTCGATTCTTTTGCTAATTCAATTGCCATTCTAATAAATTCTTGATGATTTTTCATGTCACTTAACCTTTTGATGTTATTTGTAGAATACTCTATGCTTAATAATATTTTTTATATCTCAGTTATTTTATGCTCAATATTTACACCGAAAGCTCAAATTATTCTTTTTCAGTTGCCAATATTTCTCGATTGCTTTCAATAGTTGGATATCAAAGCTCAACTAAAACGATTTGCAGAACTCATATAGTTTACCATGCGAGTTATAGCCCTGAAAAGTGTATTGCCATCGAGTATAATAATTATTGGATATCCTTTATGTGATGCCGCTTGGGTAGTGTAAGATTCAGGAATGCTAATCCCAAATTCTCTCGCTTCATTCAAGATATTAGAAAGCGATTTATGTTTTGTTCCGATTGTTTTTTGTTCAAGGCTTTGTGATTTTACTTGGTAATTAACAATCAGAAAAAAAAGTACGATAAAAACATGATTCTTCATTTGCTATTATTTAAGACTTGTAAATTTTAGATAAGGAGGTTCAGTTGATGTCTTATGAAGATTAGGTCCTCTGTAATACATTACTTTTCCAGTAATTGACACCTCATTTAGACTAATTTCAGAATAAAGTATACCGTCAGGATGAATTAAAGCGTATTTATTTTTTCTATTCAAATAAATGAGCTTAAATATTTCTTGATTTTGAGTATCTGGATCAATCACCAGCCTATCATTTTCTCCATCCAACACAATATATCCATCCCTTCTAATCCATTCTCCCCTAACATCTTCATCTATTTCTAGTTTAAAAATACCTTTTGGCTGTTGTTGAGGAGCTGGATCTGTTAAAAAAGGAATAGCGAGTGTATGTGCAGTTTCTTCAATAGCCCAAAGTCTAAAAGCATTGGTCATTAATGCAATTGATAGGTTACTGTCTGGAAAAACGCTTACAATATTGCGTGCTCCCTCAGCCGAACCGTCTTGTTCAAAAACTTTTCGATCATCCATGTCCCAATTTTTGTCCCAACCAATAGTTTCCCTAATCGTATCTCCAGAATTTAGTTTTTGTATTTCAAAAACCGTATGTAATTCTTCTTTTTTAATAAAACCATTAGTATATGAATTTGCTAATTTTAATAAATCTGTTGGCGTAGAGATAATTCCAGCTCCAGCCCAACTGTAACTATAATCTTTAAGCGTGTCTATTTGCGTTAAGTACCCTTTGTTTATGTCTTCCTCATTTAATTTGAATAAACCAGTCATTTGTTCAGATCTATTTTTTAAATCTTCTATACTAGTAGAGTTCATTGATAAAGGAGAGAATATGTCTTGATTTAATACATCTATAAAGCTTTGGTTAGAAACCTTCTCTAAAACTTTTGAAAGCAGCGTATAACTATGTATGCTATATTTGTATTTTTCTCCGGGTTTGTGTGCTAATGGCACGTGGGAGAAAACACTGAGGGCCTCATCAACACTGTAATAGTTCGATTGCATAAATTTATCCTGCTCCGTATAATTATCCATTCCAGACAAGCCTGAAGCCAATTGTTTGATGGTAAATGCATACTTTTTGTGAGGATAGTCTGGTAGAATTGTATGCAGCGTGTCATCAAAACTTATTTTCCCTTGTTCAATCAGTTTAGCTAGAGAAGTAATAGTAATAAGTCGGGACAAACTACCGGCCCTAAATTGAGTTTCTGGAGTAACTGATTGCTTCGTTCTCAGATTAGTATAGCCAAACCCTTTAGAATAAATTATTTTGGAATTGCTGCTAAGAGCTAACGAAATGCCTGGTGGCATAGCAGGCTGTTTTATTAGTTCATTCATCATGTAAGTGATAAGATTTAATGCCTCCTTGTTCTCTGATTCTTTAGCTTTGGATGCTTCTTTATTTTCGCTCAGTTCTGAAGTTTTTACTGAACAACTCGAAATAGCAAGAAGCAGAAAAAAGGTTGTAAATATCGTTTTAGAAGGAATACCCAACTGTTTCATATTTTAAAAGAGGTTTAAAAATTATTTACTCATAAAATCAGCAATTGCTTTAATTGATTCTATTGCTTTTTCTTCCTGCACAAAATGACCACACTCAAACTCCTTGGTTTCTGCATTAGTAAGTCGGTCTTGCCATTTCTTCAAATATTTCATGGAGATAAAATCATCCTTTATACCCCAAAGAATTAACCATTCTTTGTTTGACAACTGGTCTAACTGTTCCCACTGATTTTGATACCAACCCGAAGAACCTACCAAGGTTTTGGCGAGATTTAATAAAGGAACTCTAGAGCGTTTGGTAGGGAATGGTTTGATATACTGAGCGTGCAACTGTTTCGATAGATACTTTTTGTTAGCAAAACCTTTTTTAAGAAGTACTTTAGGTGAAAAATTCATCGTTAGATACAAAAACCTACCTAAGCCTGAATTGACAATCTTGTCTATTTTTTTGGCTTCTTTCTGTTGATCCGTAGCCCAAAGCCAAGAATTAAATAATATTATTCTTTTAATTCTGTCAGAATTTGCAATGCCTGCTCCCAATCCTATTGGCCCGCCAAAATCATGGACGACCAATGTGATATCTTGCAGATCTAGTTTGTTAATAACTTCACTAAGGTTGTTGGCATGCCATTCAGGAGTACCAGAAACAGAATCTGGTTTTTCCGACAAACCAAACCCTAAATGGTCTATGGCTATACATCGATATTCTTTTGAAAGTTCTTTAATGAAATTCCTGTATAAAAAGGACCATGTGGGTGTACCATGAACAAACAGGATTATTTCTCCTTTGCCCTCATCGATATAGTGCATATTGCCGGCTTCTATTCGAAGGTATTTATTTTCAAATGGATAGAGTGTAGCGTCAATCCATGTCTGTGAATAGGATACTGATGTCATTATTGTAAATAGTAAGATGGTTAGTAACTGTTTCATTGGTTTCTGAATTTGAAATAAAGATCAGTCGTCTATACCAATTTAATTTTGGTATAAACCAACATTCTAAATCTTTATGCTATTGTATAACTTGCTGAAGTTGGTAGAGTCGATTCTTAAATAAGAAGCCAAATCTTTATGGGAAACCTGTCCAAATAAATGCGGGCTTCTTTCGGAGAAGGAATTAAACCGTTCCTTAATATCATATGCCATGAGCTCATAATGGCGCTGCACCATTCCAATTAAAACAAATTCCGTAGCCTTTCTAAATAGGGTTTCTATTTCCCGATATTCGTTTAAAAGCTGTAGATGTTTTTCATAGGAAACCCGAAGAAAAGAACTTTCAGTAATCGTTTCTAAAAAATACTTTGAAGGTGTTTGAGTAAGAAATGATTCGGGTATACCAATAAAAGAGGAAGGATAGGTAAAAGCAATGATATGCTGACGATCATCCTTCAAATAATATGATTTTTGAATGCCTTCAATTACAAAATACATATATCGTTCGGTCTCACCCGGTGCAGTCATAATCGTCTTTTTAGGGGCATCATATTCAGTCCAATATGAAAGATATTTATCCAGAATGTCATGTTTTATGGAGTGGAATTTATTTAAAAAGTCTTTCATATTTATCGTATCTGATTTTTAATCTTATGAAGGTAATTAGCATGCCTACAGCCTAACATTGATTTTACAATTATTTATTTTTCCGAAACCTATATGAACTGCTAAATTGATGCAAAGTGACTGCTCAATTGATAATGAAAATCAAATATATTAGGTCTATAGTCAACTAATAGCCAGCTAATTTGATTATTTCAATAGGTGATAGCTTACTTAATTCTAAAATGTTCTTGCCTGATTCATTCATAATTTTTCTAACCAAGAAGTTACCACTACGATAGCCAATTGATGTTCTGCCATCAGGATGCTCAAACATCCATATTTGGTAGTTTGCATGTTTAGGTAATGCCATAATTTCTTTGATCCAAGAATCTCCATCCGTGCCTTCTGGCATATGGTTTTCTTCAAAAATGGCACCAGTATATTCTTCAGCAAATACTTCAGCTAAACCTTCATTGACTATAGCTATGGTAATGCCAGGACCAAACTTATTATCTTGAATAGCCCATCCTCTCGAAAGGTGATGAAATTCATGGTATAGAGTAGATTTCAAGCCTATTTCAACCGCTGAAGACAAGCCCCCATCAAAAGTATTAGAAATTTGAATGGCCACAACTGCGGGTGAATTGGATTCCGTTCTGCCAGTGACACCACCAACATTATTTAAATTCCAATCTACAATTTCTACAATAAGCTGAATGTCATTAGGCACATTGGGTAGTAGAGCTTTTACCTCCATATAGGCACTAGAGATATTCTCTTCAATTGTTTGCTTTTCAATTTGTGAAAATTGAGTTGTTGTTTCCTGGAATACTACATCTAATCCTGCTTTGTTAGATTTGTCAGAGTTGCAAGAACCCAAGATAAATAAGGGAATTGCCAGTAGAGTGATTTTAAGAATATTCATTTTATGATTTTCAAGGGAGACTGCTTAGATACTTAAATGTTACATATTGTATTAGAATTTCTGCTTACTACCAGTATTCTATTATGCGTGGAATTTTACCATTTTTGAACTCAAAGAGCGTCATCTGTAATTCGCTTTTTACTACAACATCATTCTTTTTCTCGAGAAAGCGCTTTTGTACTGTGGCTGCGTTTACACCTAGTATTGTGTTTTCTATCTTGTAACCTACTATTCTGCCATCATAATTGCCTTGCTCAAGATTCCAGAAAGCACTTTTATATAGGCTTTCACGAGTATATTGGCTATCAAATCTTGTGTGAGTATAGGTGAAATCGGCTGTAAATAGAGCAAATGCCTGATCGATTTCGGAGATAGTAGAGCCTGCCTGAAACAATTGTGTATGCAAGGCATAATACTTGTCCAAAATGCTTTGTAGTGAATTTTGATGAGTTATAGTTTTTTCTTGCGCACTTAATGGTATTATTGAGGTAATATATAAACCTAGCCTTAGGAATTGTATTGAGATTTTTAACATAATGAATTCGTTTAAGGTGAGTGAAGCTCTTTATATTTTGGACTTTTGATAGAGCAAGGCTAGTAAATGGTCAATTTCGACATCGAAATGTGGATAGGCCTCAACATAGCGCGCTGGTAAATTCCTTTTAATAATAGTAAGGCTTATATCTTTATCTATGCCTTCGCTATGATGCATTTCTAACTGTTCCCAAACATAGCTGAGGAAGGCCAAATCTCGCTTAACAGAGACTATGGATGTAGCTTGGCCATGACCTATTAAGATAATTGCAGGATTTAGTGTAATTACCTTTTCCAAAGTAGCTAGTAAAACAGGTATTTCGGTTTGGTCGGTAACGATAGGCATCCAATCAGAGCTTAAGATGTCTCCAGCGACCATGATACGCTTCTTTGGGAACCATAGCATCAGATCAGAATCAGCATGGGCTCCTTCAGTTAAAATGAATTCTACTTTGAATTCTCCCAGCTTCAATTTCTTTTCTTTTGACATCAATTTGTTAGGATACAGCAGTTGCGTATTAGCTGTTGCGCTATTGGTCAGCTTTGAAAAAAAGGCCACATCTGATTCACCATATTTCTTCATTTCTTCAAATGCCTGCTTAGCAGTAATTATTTGATCTACCTCTGATGAGAAGGCTGCATTACCAAGCCAATGATCTGCATGGCTGTGTGAGTTTATGATCCATTTTACCGGCAAGTCGGTAACTGTTGTAATTAAAGCTTTGATCTGAACTCCAATCTCCTGTGAAGCCCCAGTATCAAAAAGCAAAACACCTTCTTCGGTTATGATGAAATGCATATTGGAATTCCATCCTTTATTTTCTGCGTTGGGTAGACCTTTGGCAGGAGCCACAATACTGTAAACCTGATCAGTAATCTTTGTTAATCTCAGCGTTGAAGATTCATTGCTTCGGGGTGATAGAAAGATCATTATCCAAGGGAAGAAATATGCCAGGATAAGCTTCAACATATAGCTTAGTTTGATCATTGGTATTCTTTTATAAGTTTATCAATTAGTACTTTTTAATTTTTTTAGCATCTCAAAGGCATGGCTGCTCTCAGGGTTTAATTTTAAGGCCTTTTGATAATATGATATGGCTAAATCGTTTTCACCTAATCGAGCATATGCTTCTGCTAAGCTGTCAAAGGCATTTGCTGAAGTGGGATATAATTCAGTATTGAGTATAAAAAAGGCCAGTCCAGCTGTTTGATCCTTCGAGTTTTGGAGCAAGTGGTAACCAATTCTATTAACCAAGGCTTCTGGTGGACTAAAGGGGTAATGGAGTCTCTTTGAAAGAGTAGCGAAATGAGCTTTGAGTGACTCAGCACTTTCTACATGTCTATAATTGACGTCATAGCCTTCAAATAGACAGCTAATACCTTCATAAAAGGCTATAGGCGGTACAGAGGCATGATTTTCATTGTCAAAATATTGGTATGTCCCAAGAAATGGACCTAGAGACCTGCTTTTTAGGGTTTCATAAAAGCGGATATGCCTATCTCTATTTCGGATGTTTCGCTTACCCCAATTTGCTGTAGCTATATAAATAAATCGATCAAAGGTTTTTTCAGTAACAGCATTTATTTTTTTATCCATTGTTTCGGCATCCCATGTGCCAAAGCTAGGATCAATAGCAAGAAAGGCATGGAACTTACTTTCAGCCTGCAGATAAGCGTGTGTGGCAAATAAGCCGCCTAGAGAATGACCAAAAAGAATGCGATAGGGAGCAGTTCTATATTCTTGGTCAATCAACGGAATTAATTCATTTTCAAGAAATTGCAAGAAAATTCCAGCTCCACCTGTTTCATTAGGTCGTGTAGTGATAATTTTATCAGGTGTAAAATCTCTTTGCCTCTTGCTACTCCTAATACCCACTACTACCATTTCTGGAATCTGTAGATTACCATTTAGTCCGGCACTCATGTAGTTTACCATGCCCGTTGCCGACTGAAAGTGAAGGTGGCCATCTAATAGTATTAGCAAAGGATATTTTTTATAAGCAGCACCCTGGTCTTCGTAGGAGGCAGGTAGGTTTATCCAGTACTCTTTTTCTTCATTTAAATAGACGGATTTAACCTTCTTTTTTATACCAAGCGTTATGCTGTTTGTCTCTTGTCCCTTACAAGGCGTTAATACACTAAAGCAACACAATAGTATAAAGAGCTTAATTTTTAGATAATTTTTGAGCGAACTAGTATTCATTTCTTCTTGCATCTTTATAGAGCCAAAACATATTTACAATTCTCCATTGCCCTTTTATTTTTGCCAAATGTAAATACTCGTACCAGTTGTCAGAAACTAGCTTTACTGAAGCTGCTTTTTGGTAGGCATCCAAGATGGTTACTGACTGTTGTGGGTGGGTTGGGAATTTGGTACCAGATTGATTCCATGATTCAGCAAAATCAATCATTTGCTGATAAGTGGTTTCTCGTAGGACTTCTTCATTTTCTCTAAAATCCCATCCTATGGTACGCTTCGCTAGCTGCTCATGCATTACTTCTTCCATAATTTCAGGCTTTAGCTGCTGCAAGGCGATGAGATATCCCATGGCTACGCGTTTGATAGCTACTGAATCAGCTGCTGAAATAGGAGGCGCCTTCACGGCATACACATTGGAGAAATCTTCGCGTTCATTTAACAAGCTGTCATTCACATCATAAACAGCTCTTCCAATTTGATTCCCCTCGGCATCATAGGTCTTTCGTCCGATGGCGAATCCCCACTGATTTAAAGTAAGCTCATCTGATTGGTTATGGTAAGTATAACGAATATGGTTGTCATTTTTATCGTAAGTGTCTTGATATGAGGCCACTCCTGATTCATTGTCAACGACCTTGAGTTGTTCATCAAGATTGTAGTTGGCTTGTGGGAAACCGTTTTTGTCATATACTATGCCTGTGGTGCCAAAGGAAAAGTACGGTGAGATACTTACGGCCGAATCTGCCAAATTATAGCGTTTTTCTATCACCATTTTTTTATGCTTGCTCCATTGATAGCTATGTATGCCCCAGTTAGATTCCATCGTTCGATCTTCTAAATCAAAAAACTCTAAACTGGTGACAAATCCTTTTTTATCATATGTAAAAACTTCCTTGTAAACACCCCGTTCGTTGGCGATGCGTTTGCCATTAGGGTCATAAAAGGTTCTTACCTCTTGATTATGAAGGTAGTTAATCATGACTTTGTAAGCATCAAAGGTGGTTAAAGGATGCTGACGCTGAGAGTTATAATGGTGATTGACAATTTCAACTAATTGATCATTATGAAAAGTGAACTTATAATGAGAGCTTGTGTCAGCTTCAGTTTTTGAAATAGGATAGATTCCTTTAATGGGGACATGCGGTGAAACATGATTGTAGGCAAGATGACGGTAGTATTTTGTTTTAAGCTTGTCTTGTGCGACCAGGCTAATACCGGAAAGCAACAGGCAGAGGGTTATAATATATTTAATCATCTGATTATTTTTTGATGTAGCACAAAGAAATTAAAAGAAAGAATAGCTAAATACATGTGAAGATTGATAGCCTTCTTAAGACTACGGAGAGGCTTTTTAAACATGATATGCTCTTGATTGCCATCAAAAGGCTTTCTGTCTACTTTCATAAACCTTCTGTCTACAAAAGAAAATCTATAGTTTAAATTTCCCTATGTTTATGGATTGCTATAAAATTGAGAAATGCTTAAAACAAAATATTTGCTAAATACCGTTGGCAGTCATGCCATTTTCTGGTCCTTAATTTTTAGCTTTTTTGTAGTACCTACATTGGGTTATCAAGAGCAAAAACTAGCTTATATAGGAGCTTATGCTAGCAAGCTTTTACCGCAGATGATTTTGGCCTATGGCATGCTTTTTATTTTGGTTCCCTATGTTTTAAATCGCTACGGAAAAGTACTTTTCGGGATAAGTGTTGGGATTAGCCTTTATCTTTCTTTTATTCTATACACATTTATCCGTTACTACGGGTTTGAACGGATATTTCCAGAGTATTACAGATTGCCACCTGAGGTAGACTTTTGGTGGCGTGCCACTGATTTTCACTATTTTGCTCAAAATGCTATTTGGTTTCTCTTTCCTGCGGTTATTTTTATGTCGGTTCGCTATTATAAGCATCAACGTGAGGCACTTGAACTTCGTGAGCAAAAGAAAAGTGCTGAGCTTAATGCTTTGAAAAATCAACTGAACCCTCATTTCTTATTTAATACGCTTAATAACCTATATGCTCTGACACTAAAAAAGTCAGATCAGGCACCAGAGGTGATAGCCAAACTTTCGGAAATGCTAGATTACATCTTATATAGGTGTAACGAGGAATATGTCCCATTAAAAGATGAATTGAATCTATTGAATAACTATATTGCTCTTGAGAAAGTGAGATATGGTAAACGAGTGAGCATCCAATTTGAGAGTAGGGTAGAGCAGCGAGTAAAAATAGCTCCTCTGTTATTAATAACTTTTTTTGAAAATGCATTTAAACATGGTGTGAGTCAGGAAATAAAACAGGCAAAAATACATGCTATGCTTGAAGCCGATAGTGAGCTGATAAAATTTAGTATTACAAATACAGTTACCTCACATAAGGCCGAAAGTGATGAAAGGCAAGCCATTGGACTTACCAATGTGCAGAAGCAACTGAGATTGATTTATCCCGAAAAGCATAAATTGATAGTGAAAGAGCATGGCGAACTTTTTATGGTAGAATTAAAGATTGAGCTAAGATGAAATATAAGTGTCTGATTGTAGATGATGAAGAGCTTGCACGTGAACTTATAGTTACACATTTGTCACAGCTAGATCAGTTCAAAGTGGTAGCTACTTGTGAAAGTGCACTTGAAGCTAATAAGGTGCTCGCCAATAAGGAAGTAGACTTGCTTTTTTTAGACATAGAGATGCCTGTTTTAAAAGGGACAGATTTTCTGAAAAGTCTTCATAAAGTACCTAAAGTAATTTTTACTACAGCATATCGCGATTATGCTTTGGAAGGATTTGAACTAAATGCAGTTGATTACTTATTAAAGCCTATTGTTTTTGAACGCTTTTTTCAGGCTATTCAAAAGTTTTTAGAAAGTCAGCCATCTTCGGTACAAGCTTCTGAGTTAACGAAGACTGATGAAATTAAGCAGGAGGACTATCTTTTTGTGCAAGCCAAGCGCAAAAACATAAAGATTCAGCTATCAGAGATTTTGTATATAGAAAGCCTTAAGGACTATATTAGCATACATCTTAGAACTGACAATGTTCAGACAAAAGCTAGTATTAGCAGCTTTTATAAGAAATTAGATCATCGCTTTCTTCGCATACACCGCTCCTTTATTGTAAATAAAGATGTCATCACAGCCTTTACCAAACACGATATTGAAATTGGATCCACAGAGCTTCCAATAGGTGATAGTTATAAGCAGGAAGTCATGCAGGCCTTGAGTATATAATAGGGAAATTTTTAATTATTAATTGTTGTATCAGATATCTAAAAAAGTGGAATTTTTACTCTAGCATTTAGCTTTCTTGAGAAAATTAAAATGCCTTTAATTTGAAGCAAGCACTGTGGTAATTATATAATCAAACAGACCGTTATACAAATTTTTAATAGAGGCTATCCCTAAAGCTGATTATTAATTAGTAAAGAGGTATGTCATAGATACCAAAAGACCTGCTATGCAATAATTAAATCTTGGATGAAAAGAATCTTAAGAATAAAGCTAAAGTTTCCTATCCTCAACATATTAGACTATTTTCATTTTTAGCTAAATTATATGAAGAAACGGATTGATAAGAATATGCGAACGTTAATTAGATTTAAGCCTGCGTTGTGTAATCCTATAAGTATATAATTGAGATAAACTTCTACTTAAAATTAATTAATTTTTCTAATTTTAATATAGATTGTACTAATCCTTGCTAGCGATGCAAACCTACTACAAACTTCTGCTGCAGAATATTCAAGAACTCGTACCAATTAAGCAGGAGGATGTCTGCTTGATTGAAGAAGCCTTTAAACCCGTATATCTTAAAAAAAAGGATTTTTACCTTCGAAAACACGATAGGTCTAACTATATGAATTTTGTAGCTGATGGCTGTTTAAAAGTGTATTCTATAGGAGAGAATGATATGGAGCATATTCTCCAGTTTGGAATTGAGGGGTGGTGGGTAAACGATTTGTATTCCTACCTTACAGAAACGCCTTCAACTTTATTTATTCAAGCTATTACAGATAGCGTAGTATTGCAGATACACCGTGATAGACTCAATCGCTTGTTTGATGAGGTTCCAATGATGGATAGATTTTTTAGAATAAAAACTCAAAACGGATATGTGGCTCTTCAAGATCGTACAATACGAAACATGAGTCAGGCTGCCGAGCAACGTTATATTGAATTTGTAAACCGATATCGTGATATGGAACAACAAATTCCCCAATATATGATTGCCTCTTACCTGGGCATTACTCCGGAACACTTAAGCGCTTTACGCAAAAAAATTGCTGATAATATTCGTTCTTAAGATATATTAATGAATGCTGAGTTCGTGATGTCCAACTTTGTTATCAAAAGTTAATATCATGAAAGGAAAATTTTTAATTATCGCATTACTGTTTACCGTACCTGTTGTTAAGGCACAACAGACAGAAGCAGTTGGAGTAAGTCCGTGGGGTCCTGAAGATGAAATAGGAACCCTTAATATGATGTCTGAAGCTTCTAGGCTTCAAGTATTGTTGCAGATTAGTTCTGGTAAAATTTATGATCTGAGTGTAGATTATTTTGTTGGTATGCCTAGTTTCCATTCCTTAGGAGACCCTGGCTATCAGTATTGGCTCACACATACACCTCATGGAACCATTGTGGATAATCCAAATGGGCGAGGAGAGGAGATGAACCAAAAAGTGAGCTATACTGGAGATGCAGTGTCCATGTATACACACATGGGTACCCATATCGATGCCTTGAATCATTTTGGCCTCAATGGAAAAATTTGGAATGGCTTTACTGAGGAAAAGTACTTGGGAGATAAAGGTTGGAAGAAAACAGGAGCAGAAACTATACCGCCTATTATTTCAAGAGGAGTACTTATCGATGTTGAAGGACAGATAGGTCCATTGCCTAAAAACTATCGGATTACATCTGCTGATTTAAGAAAGACACTGAAATTGCAACAGATCACATTGAAAAAAGGAGATGTTGTGTTGATTCGGACAGGTCAAGCTAGATTTTATCAAGATGCTGGTCAGTATCTCGATCAATATCCTGGCATTAGTCTTGATGCTGTGAAGTGGTTAGTAGAAGAAAAGCAAATTATGCTGTTAGGTGCCGATAACCTAAGTTTAGAGGCTTTTCCTCCTGAGATAGAAGACAATTGGGTACCTGTTCACACCTATTTACTTGCAGAAAAGGGGGTTATGTTTATTGAACAAATGTTTTTGGAGGATCTAGCTGCTGACCAAGTGTATGTTTTTGCCTTTATGGCTGCTTCTCTAAAACTTAAGGGGGCTAGTGGTGCACCTATGAGACCTTTGGCTATCCCAGTTAATAAAGATTAGAACCAGTGAGTTCTCAATATTTACTTGTACTATCCGTGACTGTAGGTGTCATGGTAGTCATTCAGGGAGGCATCAATGCTCGTCTAGGGATGATGCTCAGTAATACATTACTAGCAACATCCATTGCATTATTGTTGAGTGCTATTATTACTCTTATAGCATTTTTCATTACAACTAAGGAATACCCAACTGTGAATCAAATAAAAAATATTCCAATTTATTGGTACATGGGAGGACTATTTAGTTTCTCAGGCCTGTCACTTTTTTACTATGTGATTCCTAGACTTGGGATATCTACTGTCGTAACTTTTGGCCTTACAGGTCAAATAATTTTTGCAAGTATTGCGGCACATTATGGGTGGTTTGGAATGCCTATTGAACAAATCTCAATAAAAAAAATCATAGGAATGCTCATTATGATTATGGGTTTGACAGTAATTAAATACTAAATAATGAATAAGAATAAAAACATAGAGAATCTTATCAGTTTATGGCGGTTGGTTGGTCAAATAGGTGGAGATCACCTGATAACTGATCGCTATGAATTGAGTGCTGTGACACTCTCAGAATGGCCAAATAGAATATGGTTTAATGGTTATATTGATACGGAACTGTTGGAGCATCTTTCTAATAATTACAAACTCAAAGATTTTACTTTTCCGCTAATGGGCGAGTCATCAGTACATAATGAAAAAATATTTAGAAAAGCTGAATTTGATTTGAAATCTCTACAGTATGGTATGTTGAAACAACTAGAAGGAATCAATCTAGCTGATGATCGAGTTAAAGTCGTCAAAGTAACTGAACCAAATCAGGCATATATCTGGTCTAATTTGTTTGAGGCATCTTTTGGCTATATGATTCACCCGGACACAGTTGCATTGACTATGAAAGTAGTCGACTATTATATAGCTACATATGAGGATCAACCTGTTGGTACTGCAGTTTTATTCTTCAGTAATTCTGATATCGCGGGCATTCATTCGATGGGTATAATACCTGAGATGAGAAAGAATGGATTTGCTCGCAGCCTTCTTTTGCAGACCTTAAAAATAGCTGAAGATAAAGGAGCTAACTGGGCCACTCTACAAGCTTCTGATAGCGGAAGACCGTTATATAAGCAAGTGGGCTTTAAAGAAGAATTTATTATTAAAAATTATATTAAAAGTTAATGTTATTATGAAATTAATTGAAAATTTAAATTGGCGATATGCTACCAAAAAATTTAATCCAGTAAGAAAGGTAACCAGTGAGGATTTAGAAAAGCTGAAGGAGGCTGTACGATTGTCAGTATCTTCCTATGGTCTGCAGTTATATCGAATTCTAATTATATCTAACGAAGAGGTGAGACAACAATTGCGCAAAGAATCGTGGGATCAGGCTCAAATTACTGATGCTTCGCACCTTTTTGTATTTTGTAATTGTACCAATAATTATGGTAATCATGTGGATGACTATATTAAACGCATTGAAGACGCAACAGGTGAAAATACTGAGGAGCTGATTAATTATGCAAGTTTTATAAAATCTAATATTGACAATATGTCTATTCTGGAAAGACAAAGTTGGACAGAAAAGCAGACATACCTTGCTTTAAACAATTTACTGATTGCTTGTGCTGAATTAAAGATTGATGCCTGCCCTATGGAGGGATTTGATAATGAAAGATACAATCAAATTCTAGGATTAGATGAAATGGGGTTGAATGCAGCAGTAATTGCTCCTGTAGGATACAGACATTTTGATGATGCAGCTATAAAAAATCCGAAGGTTAGAAAACCATCAGATTTATTATTTATAAATGTGTAATCTATCCTAATCATTCATTATTAAGGATCAATACTCAACTGTTGATCCTTTTTTTGTATTTTTATCTTTAGGTAAAATTGCATCATCATGGAAAATGAGCTTACAAAATTAATCTCAAGATTTATGGCCTTAACAGATGAAGAGAGTAAGGCATTCGTGGAGTGTATTCCAATTCGGAATTTCACAAAAGGTACAATCCTATTAAGTCAAGGACAAGTTTCCAGATCCTCTTATTTTATCATTGAGGGTTGTGTTAGAAAGTACTATATTATTAATGGTGAAGAGAAGACAACTAATTTCTATGTCGAAGATGAGGCTGTTTCTTCTTTGCAAAGTTATATGCAAAAAACACCTGCTAGTCATTATTTTGAGTGTGTTGAGGATTGTAGACTTGCCGTTCTTTCTTATGATAAAGAGCAAGAACTTTTCAAACGAGTTCCGAGATATGAAAACCTATGTCGCAACTCTGTTGAGAACGATTTTGGTATGCAGCAAGAGGCATTGGCTAATTACATGACCTCAACACCAGAGGATAGGTATAAGAATTTATTGGATAACAGATTAGATTTAATCAATCGCATACCACAATATGTTTTAGCGAGCTACTTAGGGGTTAAACCTGAATCTCTCAGCAGAATAAGGAAAAGAATTGCTTCTAAATAGAAATAGTAAACTTGAATTTAAATTGTTGACTTGATAAGGCTATCAAAAGGATACTTCATATTTTACTATGAAGTACCCTACATTCAAACCCAATACTACCACGGCTTATTTTTCTCTTTCAATAACTTTAACGGTTCTGTAATCAAATACCCCCATAGAGATAAGTCGTAGCAAGAGGTTGGATTTAGTTTCAATTGTGTATTTATCAACTTCCATTTCTTTCACTAATTCATCCACATTGCTCTCTTTTAAATTAACACCAAAAAGATGGATGTCACCTGATTTCCTAAAAGTTAAATCTTTGGTCTTTTCACCAAATATTTTTCCACCATTTTCAAATGGTTCTGTTTTGGTATTCACTGCAAATTGTTGCACTGAACACGATGCTAGCGTCATAGCTACTAACACTCCAAATGCGATTTTTTGTAATTTCATAACTTTTAAATTTTAATTATAAAACAAAATTACCGCTAGATTCACGCCCATTCATTGACGTTGGTTAAGAACCATTTTATATTCAACTACCATTCTCTTATTTTATCTTTATGCCAAAACTGTCCGCTTTCAACATCGTTGTTTAATAAATTTAAAATATCAACAGCTACATCTTGAGGTAACCTGGGAGCTATTTTTCCTCCCATATCTGTTTGTGTCCATCCTGGATCTAGAGCCGATACTTTGATTTGTTTTTCCTCTAATCGTTTTGCCAGCAACTTGGTATACATATTCAAGGCCGTTTTTGACATTTTGTAATGTGGCTGAAAGGCATCAAAGTTTTGTTCGCTAAAAGAGCCCCAGTCAGACGTTATATTTATAATATGTGCATTGGGAGTAAATAGTGATAATAGTTTTTCGGTGAGTTCAATAGTCCCAAAGACATTGACATCGAATGTCTTTTTCAATTGTTCCATTTTGATTTCTGACGTATTCCATTTTTCTAGTAATACACCTGCATTATTGATTAAAAAGTCTATTTTGATATTTCCAATTTTTTCCACAAATTCAGCAATTGAATGACTATCTGACAAATCAAGTTTCAAACATTTAAAGTTTGAAAGGTTTAATACATGGTTTCCAGCTGTTGAGCTCCCAATAATTTGACAATTTTCATTATCTAACAGAAGTTTTACTGTCGCCAAACCAATGCCTCTACTGCTTCCTGTAACTATTCCGTATTTCATAATATCTTTTTTGACTCTGTAATATACTTTTCTAGTTCAGGTTCATTATTCTTTCTTGCAATTTGAATGGCCTTTTTATAACATTTCTTAGCATCCTCAACTTTACCCATTACCTTATAATAGTTTCCTTTTTCAAAATGAAAAATCGAAGCATCAGGGAATTTATCAAGCCCTAATTCTAAAATCTCTATAGCATCTTTAAATTGGTTGTTTTCAAAATAAAAACTGGAAAATCTGTTGAACCATCTGGCTTGTCGATAATAATTTTTGATAAAGTTTTTACCATCAAATTCGAGTAATAGCTTCTCGAAAATTTTAAAATTATTTTCTTTATAGGCTTGTAACAAAAGATAATGTTTTGTGTCAGAGTGAATCTCTTCTGAAATTTGATATTTTTCTCCTCTATCTTGATAATGTTTTTTAAGCTTTTCAATACCACCAAAATCTAAAAACTCATTAATTGAATAAAACCTGATTGGACCATAGTCACTAAAAAATAGTATTAATCCTTCGTTTAGGGTAGTTAATGGGGTTGTGTAATGATTCTCTTTATCTGAGAGATTGTATTTCCATTGAATGTTATTTGAAGAATTTGTTCGAAAAATAGAATCTAAGGAAGACATGGATTCTGTTGCCCAGTTTTCAATAGTTCCTAGTACTGTATATAGTTTCAAATCATGTTTTGTGTTGTTTTTTAACGTTCTAATTACCATTTCCAATCGGTCTTGTGAAATATGAGTAGGGCTAGCTAAAAGAAACCCATTAAAAAGAGAAGGTTTGGTCGCACATATTTCAACACCAAGTCCAGCTGCCATTTCCCAACCAAAATAAAATTGTTCATTAAGTGTTTTATATTTTGAGTTTATCTCAGGAATCAATTCTTTTTCCAAGAATTGAATAAATTTTGAAGACTCATTATAAAATAGATGACGTCTTTTTACAGCATCTGTGTTAATTCCGACAACAATGAATTCTGGCACAATTTCTTGCCAAGTAAGATTTTGCTGAAATACGATGCCATTCAAGAAGTAGCGTTGTGCATCTATTACATAAAGAACTGGATATTTTTTTAAATTTTCTTCATAATTAGTTGGTAAGAAAATTTGGATGTCTCGTTCTTCTTGTAAAATATCAGACTTTAGAATTATTGAATTACCAAATACTTTTCCTTCATTTAAATTTTGAGACACAACTTTGTTTATTGTAAAAAGTAGGATCAATAGGTAAAGATTTTTTGTCATAATATTTTTGCAATTAGTATTTTACCAATACTCAGTAATCTTATAAATTTTCCCATTCTTAAACTCAAAAAGTGCCATTTGCGCATCACCTCTAATAACTTTACCGTCTTCTTTAGAGATAAAGCGTTTGCTAACTGTAATTGCATTTAAGCCATAAATAATGTTTTCTATTTTAATATCAATAACGCTTCCGTCATAGCCACCATTCTCTTGATTACGTTTGTAGCCATTGTACAGGTCTTCTCTTGTATATATCCCACCATATTTTGGATGTACATAGGTAAAATCGTCTGTAAACAAGTCAAAGATGTTATCTATGTCCTCCAGGATTGAGTTTTGTTGAAATACTTTTAGGTTGAGCTCATAATACTGATTCAGAACATAATTGAGTGAATCTTTATGATTAAGATTACTTTGTTGAGCTTGGGCCAAATGAAGGCCACTATGTAATAGTGCTAAGAGAATGATAGATTTTAGTTTCATTTTTTTATTTAATTAATTTCACATGTAAAATTGGATAGGGTTTTCCAGAAACATCCAATTCGGATCTTCTTATGGTTTCAAAGCCACAATGTTTGTAGAACCCTTCTGCATGTCCGTTCTGTTCATTTACATCAACTTTTGAAACTCTTAAATGGTTGATGACATATTCTAATAGTGTTTTACCTATTCTTTTACCTCTATGCTCTGGGTTAATGTACAGCATTTCTATATTTTGATTAGCCACATCAAAGAATTCGATTATTTTATAATTTGCATCTATTGTTGACCTTAGGTTTAACATGTTCTTTTATTAAACAGAATAACGCTTTCGCATCTTTTGAGACTGTTTTTCTTATGCTTATCATTTTATAGGAATGTCTTCTGTTAATATTTTTTTATCATAATAAGCTTCTTATTACTATAGGTTATTTTAGATGCTTTATAAAAAAATTAAAATAGCTCTAATTACTCATTTTGAATTTATGCAGTATCTATTCACTCTTTTTATTGTAAATCAACGATCCAGTAAATAAGGTGTCATTTTTGATTTCGAAATTTCTGGATAGCACTCCTAAATTACTAGTAAGGCCCGATTCATTTTTATGAATTTTACCAGATAATATCCCCCATTTAAATAGATAGTAATTTTCCATTTTAACTATGGATATTGATGGCCAACTGTCATTATTATGATAATCTCCAATAATAGCATCATTTACCTTATTACTAATCAAAAGAGTTGAATCCGTAGGATATTCAATTTCATTCTCTCTTTCAAAACTTTTATCAAATGCAACCCTTTCTTTTTCAAAAATACTATCAGCTTGTAGGGAATTTATTATATTATATCCATAATTAGCAATTAGATGTGGTAACAAGTAAGCCCTATTATCATTTGTAAAGGCAATAACTCCTATATTTTTCTCTGGCATAAAGGATATGTGAAAACTTATTCCAGCTAATCCTCCAAAGCGAGTTAAAATTTTTTCATTCTGATATTCAGCAATATCCCAGCCTAAGCTGTAACCTGATCTATGATAAGTATAATATGTTTTATCTTGGGCTGTGGTTGAATTCATTAATTCAGACCAAGAGTCACCTTTTATTAAGTTATTATCTTTTCTAATATTTGCACTTAACCATTTAGATAAATCACTTACTGTTGATATAATTCCTCCTGAAGCATGCATTGTTATATCTTGCTTATAGAAATTTGATTCAATTATACCTTGTTTTTTAGAAACTGTTATAGAAGGCAATATATCATTTGCTTTATAATCACTCACAAAAGCACTTGTATTTGTCATATTTAATGGTTTGAAAATGTGTTCTTTCATTTCTGATTTCCATGAATTGCCAGTTACATTTTCTATGGCTATTGAACTAATAATGGGCCCTACGTTTGAATATCTGAAGTTTCCTGATGGGTCATAAAGGAAATCTGTATTGAGATCATTTATCAACTCATTATTCCCATTATCATAACCTAAAAATGCAGTTTTCCACGTCATCCTTGTGCTAAAAGTACCATGTGTGTGGTTTAATAAACTTTTAATTGATATATTTTTTGTATCTACACTATAATTATAATTTAAATCAGGAATATATTCACTTATCGGGTTATCGAGATTAATAAGTCCATCCTTCTCAAGGATTTTAAGCAAAGTACCTGTGAAGGATTTAGTACTTGAAGCAATGTAAAAAGGAGTATCATTATCAAAATTTGAATTTTTACCATCGAAGATTTCCCTATCCATATTATAGGAATAAAGTAATCCATCTTCATCAACTATTGCTATTATAACATTTCCATATAATTCATTTTCAGTGTATATACTTGCAATTTTACTTTCCACTTTCTCTGCAAAATCAGGATAGTTTTCTTCAAATCTATCTATATCATCTGACGTTGTAGTTTCATTTTTATTGCAAGAAAATAGTATTAATACCATTACTATTACTAATGAAAAAGGTATGATTAGGTTATTATGTCTCATTATTTTGATATTTAAATTTTATGAAAATTGAATTAATGGAGATTAAAAAAGTATTTGGTTTAATATTTAACTTTGACACTTACCACTATTTAATGGTTACAGAATTATTAGGAAATTTGATTTTCTTTAGTGGATAAAGTTTATGACTACATTAATTTGATTTATGCAATATCCAGGCTGAAATTTCTTCTAAAAAATTGTCTACAAATTTCTTTTCAAGTATTGCATATTCATCCTTACTCCCAGTTGTAGCCTGTTGGAAAAAATGATTCGCATTATCAAATGTAAAAAATTGATATTCTGTTCCCGATTTGAGGAGAGCATTTTCCATTCGATCTTTATTTTGCTCAATAGGAACTCGAAAATCTAAACCTCCAAAAAGGCTCAATACTGGCACTTCCAATTGTTCCAAGTCTTTTGAAGGGTCGTAGTAAAGAAATGATGTAAGAGAAGGTAAAGCATAAATTATTTTGAATTCATCAGCTTTTGCAATAGCTTGTTGTTTTATTTTTTCATCGTCTATCATGTCTCCATTTGACTTCATTTCATTTAATATCGATTCGGTAGTTTGTCTGAACAATTGATATGCCTCATCAATATTCTTGTCATCTTCAATGGCTCTCATGAGTTTATTGTGTGCAGACACATCAGATTCAATTAAATTTTTAGGTAAATCTGTATGTTCATAATCTTGTCTCACCTGATAAGTAACCACTTCTATTAGTGGTACGGATGGCGCACCCATTAAAATCACCTTTTTAACAGACTCATTTCTTATAGCCACTTTTCCAGTAAGTATGCCGCCTTGACTGTGCCCAAATAATATGAAATCATTGAATGGATGCTCCTTTGTGGTATTGAAATAATCCATTATGCTTTCCAAGTCCTTTGCATGGTCGTTAATGGTGCTGTTTACAAAATCACCGGTGCTTTCACCTACACCTCTATCGTCATAACGGAAAGATGCTATTCCCTTTGATGCCAGATGGTGGGCAATAACTTTAAAAATTTTGAAGCCTTCCAATGTTTCGTCTCTATCCTGGTCTCCACTTCCTGAACTCATGATGACTAAGGATGATGTATTTAATTTTGTTGGAATCGATAAGGTTCCTCCAATTTTAACGTCATCCGCTTCAATGATTAAGTCAATCTCTCTCGAATTTTGATCATTACTGTCAATTTTCTGGGCAACTATATTCTGATGCCACAGAAAAAAAATAATTACTATAGTTATTAATTTTTTCATTTTATAAATATGATAGAAATCTCTATTTCACTTTTAATCTGCATGTTGTTCTAACCATCTTAATATTGTTTGATTTGTTTCTTCTGGTAATTCTTGCTGAATCCAATGACCGCAATCAAGACTGACTTCATCCAAATTAGGAGCAAAATCCTTTAAGGTTTGAGACTTTGGAATCAAATCACGATTTCCATAAATCATAAGTGTAGGATGTTGGATCAATGGTTTGACGTCTGCTAACAAGTGCCAATTTCTATCCATGTTTCTATACCAATTAATGCTTCCTGTAAACCCTGATGACTCAAATGCAGAAACGAAAACAGACAATTCACGATCACTTAATAAAGGCTCCCCAAGTGGTTTTTCTGCTCTTGCAAGATTAATCATCAACATTCCTGGTTCTGGAGGAGTAAGAGGAACATTTTTCCGAAATATGTTACGAATGAACCGAGATGTATTTTCATTCATTATTGCATCTGCTATCCCTGGTTGTTTATTGAAGTGAACAAAATAGAAATCTTCACCAAAAAAATCTTCCATAAACTCAATCCATGGTTTTTCTCCTCGCTCTTGATAAGGTAAGGCCAAGTTTATAATTTTGTTTACACGATCGGGATGTAATAATGCAAGATTCCATACTACATTGGCACCCCAGTCATGACCTATAAAAGTTGCATCTTTATAGCCGTAATAATCAAGTAAAGCAACTAAGTCATCGGTTAAATGTATTATATCAAAATCTGATATTTCTGCAGGTCTAGATGAATTACCGTAACCTCTCTGATTTGGTACAATGACATGGTAGCCAGCATTTACTAGAGCCGGAATTTGATGGCGCCAGGAAAAAGCGTGTTCAGGAAAGCCATGACAGAGTACTATGGGATTTTCTTTATTTTGTTGTCCTGCTTCAAATACTTCCAATTCGACATTGTTGACAGAAATTAGTGTCGATTTAGGAAAATCAACTGAATAAAAAATTGATTTCATTTCGTTTGTTATTTTTATTTTATTAATTCCATATGTAAAATTGGATACGGTTTTCCAGAGGCATCCAATTCAGATCGTCCTATGGTTTCAAAGCCACAATGTTTATAAAATCCAACAGCTTGTTCATTCTGTTCATTCACATCTACTTTGTTAACGTTTAAATTTTTCAGTACAAATTCCAATAAGGTTTTACCTATTCTTTTCCCTCTATGTGCTGGGTCGATAAATAACATCTCTAGATTTCCATCAGCTACACCTACAAAACCTAGTATTTTATGATCTCTATCTCTGCAACATCTTAACTCAACAGCATTTAGATAGGTGTTTAAAATTAGTGGCTTAAAATAGGCTATATCATCTTCTTTTAAAAAATGATGTGTTGCTCTTACAGACGCTTCCCATAGCTCAACAACTTTATAATATTCAGATTTGTCGATGTAGTCAATTCTATGTTTCATTTAGATTACCTTAAATAATTTGTCAATTTCAGATATAATACTATCGTTTGGTACAACTTTATAAAGCTCACCTAACAAATCTAATGAGGTTGGTTTCTTGGGGTATTTGTTATTGTTTAAAAAACTCCTAAGAGCCTCATTTACTTTATCTTCCCCAATTAATTCACTAAGTTTCACCATGGCAATTGCGCCTTTAGAATAAGCAATGTGTGTATATCCGGGCTTCACTTTATAAAGCGGTTGGTTGTCATACAAACCTTTCTCGTTATCATAAATTTGCCTATGAATCTCTAATCGTTCCTTCATTTTTTCACGACCATGCATTTTCTTGTAGATCATCATTTCAGTATACATCGCCAAAGTCTCGGTGAGCATTGTAGCACCTTCTCTATAATCTGGGTTTATTTGGCTATTTCCCCACCAGAGATGAGAAAGTTCATGTCCTGCTAGTTCGTTGATTACATCTTGCTCGTCATCTCCGTCCAGATTCGAATGAAATATCATATCTTCAGTCATGAATACCGTAGAGGGATATGCTGTTGCTGCAAAACCTGAAGTAAAAGCGGATATTTCAACAAAATTGACGGTTTTAAAAGGGTAAGAACCAAAATTCTCTATGCAATAATCTAGGGTGGTTTTAACATTTTCGATAAGATGCTCTACATTCTCAAAGTGCTTTTTTGAATAGAATATATGAATAGTAATGTTTTTATGTTGAATGGATTTATGTTCATATTCTGCAGAAGCTAATGCAAAACGGAAAGGTATTTTTTCTGCACCATAGGTGAAATAATTTCTGCTGTTTTCAGACCATTGCTCTATTAAATCTCCAGTACCTAAAGCGGTTTGGGATTTTTCAGTGGAAATGGTCATTTCCAAATTGATGAAATCATTTTTCACTATCTCTGGACTTTCTAATGCTTTCAACTGTGAAGCTTTACCTAAATTAAATTCAGCTCGTTTTTCCTCATCGTCAATTTCTCTATCGTTTTGATATCCAAGCCTTGGGTAGTAGTTACTGATTCTCATAAAAGAACCATTTTTAATAATAGCATTATAAGACTGATGACCGTTAACAGCAAACCATTTGTAGGACAGGTTAAAGGTTAAACTAGCTTCTTCATTAGGTTGCAATGGTTGATTCAAGCTAATCTCTGTGACATGCTCTTCAATTTGTAATTTATCGGAGTTACTTTTAAATAAAGCTGATTCAATATTCAAATCTGGATGAAAATTGATTAAAACCTTATGAATGGGCTCATTGGTGTTGTTTCTTAAAACATAACTTCCATTTATTTCATAGGCGTTTTTAGAAGGGTAAAGATGAATACCTGTCGTTAAGTCGGTAATGATTGGCTGCGGAATATCTTCATATTTTCTATAGGCCTTTTCATATTGTACTACTTCTGAAATCGATTGTTCTTCATTTTTGGAGGAAAATCCTTTCATAAAAAGTAAGCCATTAGCAAGCCCCAAGATAACTACTCCTAAAACGATCCAAGATTTTCTCGTGGAAAAGACTTTTGTCTTTACAAGATCATTTACAAACCAGAGTAAAGCCATTAGGCCAAATCCAAATATGAGGCGCTGAGAGAACGCTAAAAGATAGATTCCATAGCCATTGAAATCACTATAGATTCCATTATAACCTGAAAATACATGGAACAATGGATATGAAAAGATATAATTCGACAAGGGACTCGCCAAAGCGAAAACGCTCACAGTAGAAATCCCTAAACTAATATAGCGGTTATTAATAGTATCATTTATCAATAACAAAAAGGCTGAAAAAAGAATTAACGGAAAAGCATTGAAAATAAAGACCCCTAAATAAGCTTTCCAGTCAAAACTAAAATAGCCATAACTTAATTGAAAAATCAGTCCTTCAATGATGAGAACCATTGTAAAAAAACAAACCAGTATTGTTGCTGAGATAAAATGGCCCTTTAATTTGTTTTTTGAAAAATAGATGCTTTTTTCAATTAAATTGAAATTAGAAGCATGACTTCTCCAATATAAATCATTAACAAAATAGGCTAATATCAAGAGGCCTAATAAATGGAAGTTTGTTGAAATTGCAGTAGCTAGAAGACCAGATGTTGCATATTTTTCAGGTAATCGTACACCCTTATCAATGGCGGTATACATTTCCATCCCTATAAAAAAAATAAGTAATAAGGTGACAGCAACAATGATTACACTCTTAAAAAGATAAATTAAATCTAATTTTGTAAAGGATAAAGCCGATTTAAAATCCATAATACTACCAAAATTCAACTCTGGGCTTGGTATCGAATTTAAACTTAAATTACTATTTACTATCCTGATTTTTGTGCTCTTCTTAGCTTTATTACTTTGTTTTCTTGAAAATGAAAAAAAGCTATAACTGCTCCATAAAAGCAATCCGGATATGAATAGAATAATCCCTCGATTAAATAAGAGCATATTTTTTAATGGAACAATAGATTCATTTTTTTGAGATACAGAAAATGATCTTGCCTCAAAAAAGTAGGCGGATAGTCCAAATGGATCCAATATTGCAGATATTTGCTGTGCTTCAAGCGATTGTGGCATACTCCCTGACATAAAAGGAGAGTTAGAAAATACCAATAATACCATATAAAAGACATAAAGTAATAGCCCACCAGTCACTACTAATAATTTTCTTTGTGTAGTGAATGCTGTAAAGAATAGAAAACTGCAAACAAATAGTGAATTGAGTAAGCCAAATACCAGTAATGGATATAGATAATGCCATAGATTTAAGCCTACCTGAATTTCATCACCCGACCGCAAATTTTGGCCTATGACAAAGCCCATAATTAATAAGACGAAACTTAAAAATGTTTTTAGGTAAAAGAACAAAAATTTACCTTCTAAATAGGTCATTTTTGAAAAAGGCAGTGAGAAAATCACCAAATCAAACTTAGTATCCCATTCTTTGAATAATAGTTGATTAGCATATAGAATGGCAAAAAATATAATCGACAGGCTAAGCATTCCCATCATAAAACCAATTGTGTAAGGAGAATTTAGATAAATACCTTCGCCTACAGTCATGTTGAATTTATTCCCGCAGAAAACTCCTAATATCACAATGACTAAAGCCATTGGATATACAGCCCACCGTTTTGCTATCTGATCTAACTCGTATTGAAATATGGTATTCATATTGTAAATGATTTAGGCAAGCGTTTTAAAATAGACATGCTCCAGAAGAGGCGTTACAGGCTCAAAACCTGTAGGTTCCGTTTCCGAAAAGATGGTGATATACAGCTCACGCTCAATTAATTGCTTACTAATGACTTGATATTTTGATTGATACTTATCCAGATGATCGCTTTTGATGGGCTTTGACCAGATCTTGTTTCTCAGTTCATCAATCAGTTCTTTAGGTTTACCTGTTTTTAATACTTGCCCCTTGTTCATAATGGTCATTTCTGAACATAGATTTTTTACATCTTCAACTAAATGCGTAGACAGAATTACGATAACCTCACTACTGATATCGCTTAATAACATATTGAATCGGTTGCGCTCTTCAGGATCCAGACCAGCAGTAGGTTCATCTACAATAACAATTTTAGGTTTTCCAAGTAAGGCTTGAGCCACACCAAAACGCTGTTTCATTCCGCCTGAAAATGTATGTACTTCTTTATTCCTAAAATCCCATAGATTTACTTTTTCTAATAAAAGTCGAATTTGGGCTTCACGTTCATCCTTGTTCTCGATGCCTTTCAAAATAGCGATATGATGTAACAAATCATATGCGCTTACTTTAGGGTACACTCCAAAATCTTGGGGTAGAAATCCTAATTTTTTTTGGATATAGTCAGGTTTACTTACAATATCTACATCATTAAAATCAATACTGCCAGAGGTTGGCTTTTGGAGTCCAACGATGGTTTTCATCAAAGAAGATTTTCCAGCACCATTTGGGCCAAGTAAACCAAACATTCCATTCTTAATTTCCAAGGAAATATTTTGAATTGCTTGATGACCGTTTTTATAAGTGAGTTCTAGGTTATTAATTTTTAATGTATTCATAGTATTATTCCTTAATTTGGTTGATTGCAATTGCTTTCTTTTTCAATAATATTTCTGAATGGGGATACTTTTTTAATAAAAGATCATATAAGGCAATGGCTTCTTTAAAATGCTTGTGTTTTTCATAAAAGTTTGCAAAATTGTAAACGGCATATTCCATATTACCATTCATCAAGTCATTTAAGAATTCTGTTTTATGTAAGTTATTTATCAGTGTTTCAAAGTGATAGAAATCTTCTGCTCTCATCGCACATCTAATGATTGTAAATTTAGACCATAAAGAAAGCTCTGGAGAAAAGCCATGTCTTCTGGCTCTTTCCACTACATAATGATTGGCATAATCCATACCACCTGCATTTACAAAATTTTGAAGTTTGTTAGTTTCAAATTCTGGGTAGAATTGGAAGTGATTTCGAATTCCATGATAAAGGGTAGGGTAGGCAGTTGATTGATGTTGTTCTATTTCAAGATTTAAGAAAGACCAGTGCAATCCTTTAATATGTTTTTGTGACAGTAATGAGTCTAATTTGATGGCACTATGTTTTACATCATATTCATCTGGACTTACAGAAAAATATAGATTAGTATGTAATGTTGAAACATCGTTTAACTTATCTATGGAATCTATTATTGGGTAACCACTTGCCATGATATGTCCATCAAACAAAGTTGGGGTTGATAGCATGGTATTAAACACCATACTTGCACCATATTCCCAGCCAAAAATTAGGTTTTCATCATTAGTTCTAAAATTTAGATCTATATATTCTGTAAGTTCATTTTCAAGAAACTCAATAAACCTTTCTTTGCCATCTCCTAAATCTTGAAACCGTTTTGGATAGTCCGTATTAATTCCAACAACTATAAAATCTGGAGTTAATTGAAACTGATTGAAAGTTTGACTTAAACTCACAGCATACAAAAAAAACCGTTGACCATCTAACACATAAAGCACTGGGTATTTTTCTTCTGAATTTTTATAATGAGGTGGAAGATAAATTTGTATTTGTCGCTCCTCGTTTAATACCTTTGATTTAATATAGTGATTGGTACCTACAATATTATTGGTGTGATTGTTTTGGGCAATGCCAAAAATACCAGATAAATAGCAAATTATGAATACAACTGTTGCTTTTTTCATTTACGCTAATGTTCAAATTGGTTACTGTACTTTAAAAGAGCGCGGTATATTTCTCTAACTGATTGCATATCGTTTTCGGTCTCAGATGAATTGGCGAAAACGATGATTCCACGTTTGTTTTTCTTCATAAAATAGGCATGAGATATAACTCCAGGATCGTTACCACTGTGTCCTATTTTTTCATCATCAATATTCCAAAACATATTCTTTTTAAAATTATCATTACTAGGGTCTTTTACCATGTTTGCGTAGCTAGAAGCTTTTATAACATTTTGTTCTCCACAATAGCCTTTGATTACAGCAGACAAAAACTTACTAAAATCTTCAATATTTGTCATAAAACCGCCATCACCATAGGTGATAAACTCATAATTTGGGATTGGATAACCATACCAATATAATGTTGACCTATTTTTTAATGGATTGCTTTTTGAATGCCAACCTGAGGCATTCATTTGTAATGGGTTTAAAATATGCTTTTGAAGAAAATCTGTGTAACTAGCACCACTTACAAGTTCAATGATATAGGCGGCTATATTGGCTCCCATATTACTGTACTTATAAGAAGTTCCGGGGGCATTATTAGAGAAATTTTCAGGAGTATACCATATTCCTGCAGTATTGTATTGGTTTTTAATAAAGTTTGATGCAGACATCATTTTATTGTTGTTAAAACGCTTGATGTCTTCCTTTACATTTTGTTGTATATTTTCAGGAAGGTGCTTATAAAATTGTGGAATACTATCATTAAATATATAAATCCTATTATAATCATCACTATCTAAAATACTCGATGTATGATTTGCTAATTGCCTAATTGTAATGGGGTTGGTCTTATACCTTGGATTATATATTTTAAAAGGTAAATACGTATTAATTGCCTCATCTAGCTGTAATAAATCAAGTTCCTGAGCTTTCATTAAAGCAATGCCTAATAACGTCTTAGAAATTGATGCAATAGGCTGTACAGTATTAGTTGTATAAGGTTTTTCTAGTTCTTTGTTTGAATACCCAAATCCTTTTGAATAAACAATACTATCCTTGTTTAAAATAGCCACACCAAAACCTACAAGAGTGCTTTTATTGTAAATCTGCTCCAATTCGCTCGTGATTAATCTGCTTTGGTTTTGTGACACGCCCGAAGAAGATATCAAGAGAAAAATTATTAATGTTAAAAGGGTTTTCATAATTACGAATTTTGTTTTTAAACCATTTTTTTGTTACGATAAGTCGCTTTCTCAAAATCCCTTATGTTTATAGAAATAATAGGTACTTCAGGAAACATTGCTTTAAGCTCTAAAACTATTTGTTTTGAGAGGTTCGCTTTCTGTTCTGTATTTCGGCCTTGCATAATATTGGCAAAGACATGGATGAAGTTATCACTTGTATTTCCAGTCGTATAATATTGGAATGGATTGATTCTTACTTTAATGTCTTCAGGAGTAAAAAATCCAGTTGATTCAGCTGTATCATACACTTTTTGCATGATATTGTCTGGTGTCTCTAATTTAATAATCTGCTCAGAGCAGTCTATTACAAAATGTGGCATGATTAATTATTTTAATTAATGACTTAATCTTGATTTTACAGGGGTAAATGTATAATCCGGATTGTAGAAAAAAATTAAGGTATCTTAAGAAAGCATAAATGTCCCAGATTATTTCTCTTTCTTTTCACCATAATTTTCCTCATCAGGGTCAATGTTAATGATGACATTTCCTTTTTTTCGTCCGGATACTATATATTGAAAAGCAGATTCTATTTCGGTCATTTCAAAGGATCTATCAATCACTATAGATAGTTTCCGCTCTGCATTTATAGCAATGATTTCTTTTAATCTTTCTTTAGTAGAACTGGCAATTCCCATAACATAGCGATATGATGAAAATATATTTGTGATTTTTCGAAGGACAGAACTAAGATTTAATTGAGTGGTAACAAAGGCTCCTCTTTTTGCAACTAACTTTGAGAACTTGTGATAGTCGAGCTTTCCTACACAATCAAAAATAATATCAAATTTATGGTCTAGATTTTTAAAGGTATTAGTATTGTAATCTAATACAATATCTGCCCCTAGAGTATCAACCATTGTCATATTTTTTTTGCTACAGACTGCGGTAACATGAAGTCCTAATCTCTTAGCAATTTGAACAGCATATGACCCAACACTCCCTGATGCTCCATAGATCAAGATGTTTTGACCTCTTGAGGCCTTTGCAGCCTTTAAAAAATGGAGTGCTGACATGCTTCCAGTCGGAATAGCTGCCGCATGCTGAAAACTGACATCCTCAGGAATAATGGCCCATACATCTTTAGGACTAAGCTTTATATATTCTGCATGTGCACCAGAATTTTTATATCCAAATATTCTATCTCCCACTTTGAAGTTTGAAACATTTAGACCAAGTTGCTCTATTACACCCGCAAATTCGGACCCAGTTATTGGCATTCCTGATTGCAGCAGCCCCATTTTAATGCTTGCGACATCTCCTGTAGTAAGGGTAGAGGCTTTTACTTTAACCAAAATTTCGTTGTTTTTTAATAAAGGTATTTTGGTTTCTGAGCTTTTAAATGAGCGAATACCCCTAGTTTTTATATAAAATATTGCGTTCATTTTCATGATCTTATCTTTTTAAGTAAATGAAAAGGTATAGTTATTAAGTTATTTTAGAATGTAGTTTTTTTAGTTCCCTTTGTAATTAGGTAAAGACACAAGCCCAACTCAGCAAACACGGCAAAAATCAAGACTAAAATTTGAGAGTATTCTGAATAGAAAGGAATGGTGAAATTGATAATGCAATTAATAAGATATGCAGATCCGGCAACACCTATCGAATAACCCCAGAATTTTGAAATGATCTGAGATTTAATGATTAGATAGCCCATTCCAAAACAATTAATAGCAAAGAAAACGCCACTAATTAGGTATCCGTATTCAAAGGCTAATAAGTCATGTGCTACTGCAGATGCAATTTGTTGCTGCTGATTAAAATTTGCAATTGTAAAACTGTCCAAATACAGTAAAGGAGAAAATAGATTGAGTAGATTGATACCTAATATTGTGGCTTGAACAAGCCTAAATATCGTTGCAGTGATTGCTATTATTTTATTGACTTTGTATAATAAAAAGAAGAATGTTAAAGCGATTAGAACATCACTAATGACCATAATTAAATCAAGCAGGAAACCTACTCTGAATAGCATTTCATTATGAATAATATTCTGAATAGTTTCTAAAGGATTTTGTATATTAATCAATTCAGCTCTTACTGCCATGCCACTTAATAGTCCGCATATTATGATTATCAAGTATAGCACTCCTGTTATTCTAGCTAATGCTGTTTGCGATAGATTTATTTGATATTCACTCATAATTTGGGTTTTATAATTATTTCCAAAATTAGAGCAATGGATTTATACAAAAATTGACTTTGGTTAAGAAGAGAAAATGTAAGAAAAAAATTGTATGGTTTGGTTGGACTAAATCAAATCTACTGAGACCTATGACACAAAGGAACAGAACAAGACAAAAGAGATGAAAAATGAACGGGGGACATTATCCTTATCCCTTTTTGATATTTTCATGATTAATAACTTTTGCAGGATAATCGATTGACTCCGAAAGACCAAAAAGCACTTTTACTAATACTTATACCGATTTTATATATTCACTGTAATAAATTAACAGTCAGTTGTATATGTTGAAATGCATTAACTCCTTCCAAGTGTACTACTCAAGACTTCAAAGGTCGATAAAACCTCTCAGGGATATTTGAGAGGTTTTTTTGTTTTAATTAGAGCCTGATTTACTACATTATTTATCGATATTATTCTTTAAAACTATTTAGTTTAAACTTTTAAATCCTTAGTTATAATCAATATATTCGAGTTTAATTAAATAATGAATTTCATGCTTAAAAGCTTAGTATTACTACTTTCAATCATTTTCCTTACTAGTTCAGTCTACAGTCAAAAATATCCTTTCCAATTAGGTAAAGTTGATAAAAGTCAGTTTGAAATAGATTCTTGTTCATTTTATCCAGAAGCTAAATCTATGATACTTGCTGAATATGGAGATATTGAATTCTTTTACGAGGAAAGAGAGGGATGGAAATACAAATTAAATGTTCGTGTTAGAAAAAAGATCTTTGACAAAAAAGATAACAATAAAATAGAGAAGATTAATATAAAAATTCTAGACTCAGAAAAGGGCAGGCTTGCGGAACATCTATCAAATATCAAAGGCTACATCTATAATATTGTAAATGATAAGATTGAAAGAGAAAAGCTTAATAAAGAGAATATATCTACAAATAGAATAGATGAAAGTCATGTGGAATATAGTTTTAACTTCCCTAATGTTAGAAAAGGAACGGTAATTGAATATTCTTACACTAAGACTTCTCAACTCATTAACAATTTAGAAACTTGGTATTTTCAAAAAGATATTCCTGTAGCTAGCAGTGTATTTATGTATTCACTCCCTGAGTGGTTTAATTATCAGTCTATTCAATTAGGTAATCGCTTTTTAACTGAATTTAAAACTGAAAATTTTCAAAGGGACTACAGAGTTTCATGGTCTAATTTAGGTAAAGATGGTAAACGAAATAGAGGTAGTACTACTATGAGGTCAAATAATCAGGTTACTTATTTAGTAGCTGAAGATGTACCTCCTTTACCAGATGAGCCATTTATGAATAATAAGGATGATTTACTAAGTAGAATAGAGTTTCAGTTAATGTCCATAAACTTTCCTGATGGACCAGTAGATATCATCAATGGGGACTATGCCAAATTTTCAAACGAATTAATGTCAATCAGTTATTTTGGAAAGAGATTATCGCAGGGAAGGTTTATCAAAGATTTAAAATTTGACGCAGATAATGATAAAGAAAAGGCTTTACAAATATATAAACATTTAAACGGTAGACTTTCATGGAATGGAAAATATTCGTTCGCAAGTAATAAATCAAGCAAAACAATATATGATGAAAAAGAAGGAAGCGTTGGGGATTTGAATTTAAGTTTGATAGCTGCGCTAAAAGAAGTTGGTATTGAATCACATCCAGTAATTTTAAGTACGAGAGGAAATGGAATACCACATCCAATATATCCTTCATTCGATCATTTTAATTATGTAATAGCATATCTAAATGTAGATGGAGAAGATATCTTATGTGATTTATCATCAGATTTACCTTTTGGACAATTACCTATGAGGTGCAGAAATGGAAAAGGGTGGTTGGTGAATAATTCTGATAGTAAATGGATTGATTTAAAGCATAATTCTAATTATGCTCAAATGAACGTGATTAAAGCTGAAATAAGGAAAGATTCAATTATAAAATACATTACAAGAAGAAGTGATGGTTATGCTGCAATAAATAGTTTTAAAGATATAAAAGAATACACAAAAGAAGGTTTAATTGAAAAATTAAAATCAAATTATGAGCATGAAGAAGTCAGTAATATAACGGTATCAGATATTGACTATTCGAATTCTTTTGATTTAAAATATGAGGTTAAGTCTCGGTTAAATAATCTTGATATTATAAATTTAGAAATCCCTACAATTGGTACTATAAAGAATAATCCTTTTATTAAAGAAGAACGATTCTCTACTGTTGATTTTGCATATCAACAAAACTACAGAGTATATGCTACATATCTCATTCCAGAAGAGTATGAGGCTGAATTGCCAAAAAGCGTATTAATAAAAATTCCAGATAATGGAGGTCAGTTTATTTTTCAAGTCAGTCAAAGTAAAAACACAATTAGTATAAGAAGTGATATCATGATTATGAAAACAGAATTTTTACCTCAGGAATACCAACAACTCAAACAATTTTATGAGCTTATTGAGGAAAAGCATAATGAGAGGATCGTTCTAAGGAAATTATAGTATTATAGTTAACAATATTTTTAACCGTTAGATATGTATTTACTAATCTTTTAATATTTAATTTTATCAATTATCTTGCTAACATTAAATATTAATTATTATGCTAAAAAACTTATTACTGATTATTTCAACTGTTTTCCTTACTACAGTAGTTTCTGGTCAAAGATATCCATTCAAAGTAGGGAAAATAGATAAAAGTGAATTTGGTCCCGATTCCTGTTCATTTTATCCCGAAGCAAACTCAATGATCATTTCTGAATACGGAGATTTAGATTTCTTTTATACAGAGCAAGACGGATGGAAATATAAACTTAGGGTTGGGGTTAGGAAGAAAGTATTTGATATTACTGACGCTGATGATGTAGCAAATATAAAAATAAGAGCATATGAACCTGAAAAGGGAATGTCAAAAGAAGAGATAGGCTCAATTAAAGCATATTCCTACAATATTGTTGATGGTAAAATTGAAGAAACTAAATTAAGATCAAAAGAGGTATTTAAGAAACGTCTAAGTGATTATTGGGTTGAATATAGTTTTGCAATTCCAAATGTTAAAAAAGGTACTGTAATCGAATATTATTACGAAAAGGACTCTGATTACATCACAAATTTACATACATGGCATTTTCAAAAAGATATTCCGGTAGCCTACAGTGAATTCAGATATTCATTACCTGAGTGGTTTAATTATCAAGCCAATCAATTGGGGAATCTTGTTTTAGCAGAATTTGAAAATGAGGAGAGGAGAAATGATTATAGAATAAGCTGGAATAATATTGGAAGTGATGGTAAAATAAATAGAGGAAGTGGTACAATGACATCTAATGATAGATTCTCTAGAATGATAGCTAAAAATATTTTACCATTAGAAGATGAGCCCTATATGAATAATCGAAGTGATGTGCCAAGTCGCATAGAATTTCAATTAATCTCTACAAATTTCCCAAACAGTGCTATGGAAATGGTAGCAGGCAATTATCCTACTTTTAATAAAGAAATGCTTCAAAGTTCTTCTCTTGGAAGAACCATCGAGAATGGTCGGTTTATTAAAGATTTTGAGCCTTCAAGTTCAGAAGAGCTTGGAAAAGCAGTTGAAATCTATAATCATTTGAATAAACTTTTAAGTTGGAATGAGGTTTATACTTTTTTAAGTAGTGATGCAGGTAGAAAGGTCTATAATGATGAGGTGGGTAATGTTGCAGGTCTTAACCTAACCCTTATTGCAGCATTAAGAGAACATGGAATCAATGCTTTTCCGGTTATTTTAAGTACAAGAGGAAATGGAACTGTTCATCCAGTTTATCCGTCTTACAATGATTTTAATTATTTAATTGCTCTAGTTCAAATTGGAGAAAAGAGCTTCTTTTGTGATTTAACAAGTGGACTTTCATTTGGGTTACTACCAAGAAGATGCAGAAATGGGAATGGTTGGATGGTTAGTGAAAGTGGGGGGGCTTGGATAAACCTTAAACAAAACTCCACTTACTCTAATTACGCAATGATAAAAACTACAGTAGGGTTTGATTCTATAGTAAGCGAAGTCAGCACTAGGGAAAAAGGTTATGCTGCTATTCAAACAATAAATTCTATAAAAAAAGAATCATTAGAAAAATATCAAAATGAATTTTCTTCAGAATTTGAAAACTATGAATTTTCCAAATTTGGGGTATCAGAATTAGATTATTCACAACCCATAGATTTGAAATTTAATTTATCAAAATCAACCGGTGGGAATGAGGTGATTTATCTTGAGACACCCACTTGGAGTACAATTGAAAAAAATCCTTTTAAACAAGAAAATAGGTTTTCATCTATTGACTTTGCCTATTCCCAAAGCTATACTGTATTTAATACATTAACCATACCTGATGGATACAATGCAGAATTGCCAGAAAGCATACTAGTTCGATTACCCGGAGAGGCAGGTTCATTTGTTTTTCAAGTTAGCCAAAATGGAAACATAATAAACTTTAAAAGTGATGTTAAAATAGACAAAACCTTATTTTCAACTTTAGAATATCAGCATCTTAAACAATTCTATGAACTCATTGAGAAGAAGCATTCAGAACTAATTATTTTGAAAAAGATATGAGAACATTTTTTTTTACGATTTTATTCTGTCTAACAAATTTTATTGGATATTCTAGCAGTTCTATAAAAGTGAACTCAACAGTAATAAATAGTAAAAAGACATTTACTATTCATGCAGATAATAAATCGGTAATTAACTATGAATATTCTGCCATTATTCATAATAAATATGCATCTAGAGCAAAACAAGTTATGATTCCATACGATGATTTTACTGAAGTAGAAGATGCAGAGGTATTAATTCTTTCATTAGATGGTAGCAAAATAGATAAGATTAATCTAAAAGATTTTCAAGATTATGCTATGGGCTCAGGAAGTTTGGCTTCAGATGCCAGAGTGAAATATTATGAGCCTTCTTTGAGTTCATATCCTTATATTATTAAGATAAGTTATGAAGTCACAAAAACCGGCTCTCTTCATTTTCCTGTTTGGCAACCTGTTTTTGAAGAAAATATGGAAGTAAAAAGGGCTTCTTTTACAGTGGTGGATAAATCTAATTATGATTTTCATTATAAAGCTTTCAAGCTAAATGAACCCGAGATTACTATAGAAGGAAATACTAAAACATATGCATGGGAAGTTAAAGATTTAGATGCGATTGAGTTTGAATATTTTAATAACTATTTAGCTGACTATGCACCATTATTACAAACTGCACCTAATTTTTTTCAAATGGATGGATTTAAAGGAAGTATGCATTCATGGAAAGATTTTGGAAAATGGATTTCAATATTAAATGCTGAAAGACAAAGCTTAGAAGGAGTAGACCTATCAGATTTAGATCAAAGAGTTTTAAAGGCTTCATCTCAAATGGAGAAAATTGCCATTGTGTATGACTACCTACAAAATAATAATCGATATGTAAGTATTCAATTAGGAATCGGGGGTTGGCAACCCTTTGAAGCGTCTTTTGTACATGAAAAGAAATATGGAGATTGTAAAGCACTATCGAATTATACTCAAGTTTTGCTTGATAGATATGGTATTAGTAGTTATTACACTCTTATTAAGGCTGGTGCTCATCCTACATCAATAAATGAGGATTTTCCTAATGCACATTTCAATCATGCAATAGTTAGTGTTCCTATGGAATCAGATACTATTTTTCTTGAATGCACTTCTCAAACTAACCCATTTGGCTATATAGGTAAATTTACCAGTGATAGAAATGCTCTTATGATTACTCCAGAAGGAGGAAAATTAATACATACTACTAAATATGAACCAGAGGACAATCTTCAAATTACTAAAGTAGAAGTTGATCTTTCTAATGCAATAACTTCTGTAGATTTTTCTAGGAGCTATACTGGAATTGAAATTGATAATTATGGATTTCATAATTTATATGTGAAAGATAGTAAATCAATTGAAGATTGGATGCGGAGAAATCATGAATGGGGCGGAGCTAAATTAGAGAATATAGAGCTCAAGGAAGTACAGGAAGGAAAGGTACCAAAAGCAGGATATAGTCTTATTATAAGTTCTGATAATGAATATGTGAAAATGGGGGATAGAAAATTTTTAAATCCATCTCGATATTTAGATAATTTTTTACCTCATATAAATGATTTGGAAAGGAATACTCCTATAAAAGTGAGATATGGATTTAGTCAGAATGACACTATTGTGTATAAACTAGGAGAGTATCATCAATTGGAGTCTAAATTTGACGAGTTAGAATTTAGGAATAAGTATGGGAGCTATACTCGAAAACTAACAAAAAATGCTGAAGAAGTGATTTATACAAGGCAATTCATTTTTAATGATGGAGAATATCCTAAAGAAGAATATAAGGAATTTCTAGAATTTATAAATAAAGTAAGAAGAGCCGATAACGAAAAGTTTGTATTATTAAGTAAAACTTGATTAGTGAACTTCAAAGCCTCTCAATTCACAATCGAGAGGTTTTTTTTATTTCTTTAAAAAATCAGGGTAAAAGGGATTGCTTTTTCTGTATTTAAATCCTTGAATTATTGATAGTATGGTAATTATAATAGCACAGGAAATAGCAGTATAGGATATAGCTTGAAAAGCTTCCCATTGTTCAACTGCTATGGCGATTAACGCCCAAACTGCTACCGCGTTAAATTCTCTCATAAATCTTGTATAAAGGAAATAAAGAAACAATATCGTAGTGATTAATATCATAATGATAGTCCAAACTTCTTCACTAAATAATGCATTAAAATTTTCAGTTTTTAAATAGGCTGCAATATTGGTAACAGTTGCCACCGTAATCCAACCTGCATATAAACTAATAGGCCACCAAACAAATCCGATGATTGATTTTGGAGCATCCCATTTTTCCATATCTAACTTTACAATGGCTACCATTAATGAGATTAAAATACCTAGCATGCAAAATACAGAAATTAGAAACTGCTCATTTAACCAAAACCATAACCAAGCTCCAGAAGCTACATTTGCCACAATTAACCATATTCCTTGTTGAGCTAATGTATCATTATATTTATTCCGGAACGCTTGAATTAGGTACCAAAAGGCATTAATTAAAAGACCTGTATAAATAATGCCCCAAATAGAAAAAGCATAACCAGCAGGTGTAAACAAGCTATTAATATTATCACTTAATTTTCCCATTTGGTTGCCATTAATAGCACCTGTACTCACAACATAATTCCAATAAATGATAAGAACAACAGATATTAAATTAAGTATTCCAATTAGTTTTTTCATGCTTAAAAAATTTATGGTTCAACAAATAAGAACTTTATATGTTATTATCGTTTAAATTATTTGTATCCAAAGTTAGAAGGTTAAATCTGTGTAAAATTTATTATTATTTTACTATTTTGTTAATTTAAACAAAGAAATTCAACTTTAGAATGATTACCTATAATGAATATTCGATTTAATCATTTCATAGTATTTAGTATATCGATAATAGGTTTAATAATTATGAGTTTGCCTAAATCGTTTTCTCAAAGTATTTCCGAATTAGAAGATTCAATCTATTTAAATCATTTGGATAGGAAAACTAGAATTAGGCTCTATAATTTATTAGCACGAGAGTATTCGTTTGTTAATCAGGTAAAGTCAATTAATAATGCTGAGAAAGCATTAGTTTTATCTAAGGAAATAGATGATTCTGCAGGTATTGCAAGTGCTTACAGAATATTGGGAAGTATTTATTCACAGAATGATAATCACTTCCAAAGTTTGGAGTTCTTTCTACAAGCCTTAGATATATTTAAGAGTAGAAACGACTCTTTAGGAATTGCAAATGTATATGTTTCATTAGGGCATTATTACAAAAGACTTAAAAGAATAGAGGAGCAAATTGACTACCATGAAAAGTCTCTCATTATATTTAGAAGTCTTGGAAATAAGAGCAGAATTGGAGTAGCTACCCATAATTTGGCGGAATCTTATTTATTAGGTGGTGAGTTTGAAAAAAGTCGAGAATTGGTCAAAGAGTCAATTCAAATTAATTCTGATCTTAATAAATTATCAGTTTTATCCTCATGTTACAATATTTTAGGGAAATTAGAATATAAGATCGGAAATAAAGATTCTGCTATTATAAACTTTGAAAAAGTACTAGAGATATCTAAAAAACTAGGTGATAAGTCCCAAAAATTAGCTACAGTAGATGCACTTATAAACCTTTCAGATATCTATTATGAGTTAAATCAAAACCAACTGATGCTTGATTACCTAAAACAAGCAATCGATTATAGTAATTTAACATTATTAGATGATGAGCTTTCAGTTATTTACTTAAAACTCATAAAGTATTATGTAAATTTAGAACAATTCGATTCATTACAATTTTATTTATCTGAATTTCAAAGTATCAATACAAAAAGAAAAGATCTCCAACTGAATAATCAATTTGAATTAATAAAATCTGTTGAGGATTCTTATTATCTGCAAAAAGTGAATGATAAGCTCGAAAAATCAAATTTAATTCAAGCAACTCGGCTCCAGTTAGCCTATTTTGGAATCATTTCTGTACTGATTATTATTATCATATTGGTTTGGTCCCTTTATATTAATATTAAAAAGAATAAAAAGTTGGCGAGACAGCAAATGATAATCCAGACTCAAAAGAATCATTTGGAGAAGCTAAATAACACTAAGAATAAGTTCTTTAGTATTGTAGCTCATGATCTTAAAAGCCCACTCAATTCATTAAAATCATTCACAGATATTTTATCTGATCATTTTGACAGCTTTTCTAAAGAGGATATCAAAAATTTTAGCAATGAGATTAAGACCTCAGTAGGTAATGCCATTAAAATGGCTGATAATCTGATTAATTGGGCAAGAATACAAATGGAGGACGTTAGTGTAGATAAAATTACATTGAATGTAGCTGAAAGTGTTCAACCTATATATGCTCTTTATAGAAACATAGCTTCTAAAAAGGATATTGATTTAAAATTAGAAATAGGAGAAAACTTGAAAATTTGTGTGGATCAAAATCAATTAGAATTTGTGATCCGGAATTTGCTAAATAACGCTATTAAATTTACCAAAAGGGGTGGAGTTATTAAGTTATCTGCTCAGGAATTAAATGATAAAGTAGAAATTATAGTAGAAGATAATGGTGTTGGAATGCCAGATCAAATAAAAGAAAATGTATTCAAATTAGAATCAAAACATAGTATTCGAGGTACCGAAGGTGAAACAGGTACAGGTTTAGGGCTAATGTTATGCCAAGAATTTGTGAATCTAAATGAAGGAGAATTATTAATTGATTCTGAGGAAAATAAAGGAACCACTATAAAGATAAGATTTGATAAAGCTTTATAGTGGTTCTATAATATTAATAAAGTACTCTAAACTTAATGGTGTTATCAATTGCTCTTAGCTCTTTAATTAAATCATCGGAATAAGCCTTTTCAATATCAGTAATAACATAACCAATCTTTTCATTTGTCTTTAAGTATTGCCCAGCAATATTAATCTCATGTTTGGCAAATAATTGATTGATCTTAGCGATGATACCAGGGACATTTTTATGAATATGTATTAATCTGTGCGCATTTTGTAACCTAGGTAAGGTTAAATTCGGAAAATTTACACTATTAGTGGTTGTTCCCGTATTGATATACTCCATGATTCTATTCGGTACAAAGTTGCCTATATTTTCCTGAGCCTCTTCTGTGCTTCCTCCGATATGTGGAGTTAAAATTGTGTTAGGTAGTCCTTTTAGTTCAGATTCAAATGGATCCTTATTACTCTTTGGTTCTTCAGGAAATACATCTACTGCACAACCTTTTATTTTGCCTGATTCTACATTGGTTTTCAATGCTTGAATATCTACTACATGGCCTCTACTTAGATTAATGAATATTACTCCCTCTTTCATTAATTCAAATTCCTTCTCACCAATAATATTTTTGTTTTCAGGCCTGCCATCTACATGTAAACTGATGATATCAGACGTTTCTAGTAATTCTCGAAGACTCCCCATCTTATTTGCATTCCCTAATGCTAGTTTTTCTTCTAAATCATAATAGCAAACATCTAACCCAATGCTTTCAGCAACTACAGAAAGCTGTGCTCCAATATTTCCATATCCAATGATACCCAATTTCTTTCCTCTAATCTCTTTACTACCTATTGCCGATTTATCCCATTTTCCTTGGTGCATTAATACTGACTTATCAAAAATATTACGAGTAAGCATAATAATTTGACCGATGGCAAGCTCAACAACAGATCGTGTATTGCTAAATGGAGCATTAAATACAGCAATACCTTTTTCCTGAGCAGTTTCCAAATCAATTTGATTAGTACCAATGCAGAATGCTCCAATCGCCATTAATCTGTTGGCATTTTCCAACACTTTTGCGGTTACTTGAGTTTTCGATCGGATACCTAAAATAGAAACCCCTTTTATCTTTTCAGCTAATTCATCTTCATCTAATCCCGCAGGATATTCTTCAACAGTGAATCCTTCTTTCTCCAATAACTCAACGCCTTTATGATGAACGTTTTCAAGTAAAAGGACTTTAATTCGATTTTTAGGATATGAGAAAGCAGAATTAATCTTATTTTCAAAAAGTATTTCTTCTAAGGAAGGAGCGATATGATCAGCTTTCTCCATCACTTTTTCACGGCTGACATTTTCAGTAAATGCATAAAATTTATTGGCTAATCCTGCTGCTTTTATTTCGTAATCATTATGACCGTCACCAATTACATAAATATCACCATCAAGGTCTAGTTTTCTGATGATTTCTGCTTTACCGCCATCTCGTGATAAAGGATTTTCTTCATTAAAGCCATTTACCTTTCCCTGATCATCAAAAAGTAAATCGTTCGCAAAAATATGAGATTCTCTGATTCCTAATTCAGTAACAATAGGAGTAATGTATTCTTTAAATCCACTGGATATGACATAAACAGATTTAGCATATTTTTTAAAAAAGTCTTTATTTCTTTCAAATGACTTTGAGACTTGCTTCTTTAATAAATCTATTAAAGGAGATAAATGAGCTTCATGAGCTTCTAATAATAATAATCTTTCTTTCAACGAGTCTCTAAATGAAATTTCACCATTCATTCCTAAATCAGTTAGCTCTTTTATCCTTTTTTCAGCAGCTTCTTTTTGAGGTAAGCCTTGAAGAGAAATAGTAGCCAATAGATCCATTGCTTCTACTCTAGTGAGGGTACTATCAAAATCTATGATGAAATATTTATCCATTGTATTTTAATTTTCTATTTTTCTGAGACTCAAAATTCGCAATATAATGTTGTATTTATATGCATCTATTTTATCTCATAATAATGTTATTTTAACTCAAACCGGTGAGTTTGATTGATATTATTTTATAGGTATTTTTTCTAAACCAGATCGAATATGTAAATCTCTTTGAGGAAAAGGGATTTCGATATTGTGTTCTCCAAATTTCTTGAATATTGCGTAATATAATCTGCTTTTTAATACACTTGGTCTTTGGATGTAATCAGAAGTCCATACTACCAGATTGAAGTCTAAAGAGCTATCCCCATAACCTGTAAACCACAAATCAGGTCCGGGATTATTAAGTACACCTACATCTTCTTTAGCAACTTCTAAAACCAATTTCTTAACAAATTCAGGGTCCTCATTATAAGATACACCGATTGGAAATTTAAAACGAACTCTTCTGTCGTTGTGACTCCAATTTATGACTTGGCTATTAATGAATTCTGAATTCGGAACAATAACCGAAATATTATCATTTGTAATCACTGTGGTGGACCGCATGGATATAGATTGCACATCGCCATTAATATCTCCCACCTCAATTCTGTCTCCAACTTTAATTGGTCTTTCAAATAATATGATGATTCCGGAAATAAAATTGTTGGTCACATTTTGCAAACCAAAACCAATACCAACCCCTAAGGCACCGGCTAGAAGACCTAAGGTACTTAGATCAAAGCCAGCAGATTGGAAAATAGTAATAAATCCAATTACGATGACTAAATATCGAAATATAGTACCTATTGAGTTTGTTACGCCAATATCTTTTATGTAGCGATTTAAAACTTTATTTACCAGTAGTTTACTTAATCTTTTAGAAATAAAAACTAGTAATACACTCGATATTATGATAAAAAGTAAGGTAAGTAAGGTGAAATCTGATCCTTTAATATCAAATATTACGATATTTAATAAGTCTGTAAATTTTCCCCAGAATTCTTTAAAGCCCATTTCAAATGCTTCCATAAATTATAATGATAAAACTATTGATATGAAAGTAATGGAAATGAGATATAATAGGAAAAATATTAAGGCTTTATTTAAATATAAATAAAAGTAAGTTCTATTACGGCTGTTTAATGCTTTCTAGGGTACCAACAATGAAGAGTCACCATAAGAAAGAAAACGATAATCATGATCTAAAGCAGCATCGTATACTTTTTTCCAATCATCCCCAATAAAAGCGGAAATTAATAGGATCAGAGTTGATTCCGGTTGATGAAAATTAGTAATTAATCCGTTTACCACTTGAAATTCGTAGCCAGGGAAGATAAATATTTCAGTATCTCCATGAATACTTTCAATATTTTCCTTTTCCATATGATTTAAGATAGCCCGGAAACTTTCCTTTCTAGATGGAAGATGATCAAAACCAATCTCGTAAGGATAAAGCTTTTTGATATTAAACTCTTTTTTTGATTCTTTTATTAATTGAATACCATACCAATAGGCACTTTCTAATGTTCTAATTGAGGTAGTACCTACTGCAATGATTTGATCTTCAGTACTCGCTAAAAATTCAATGGTTGACTTTTCCATTTGAATTTGCTCACAATGCATATCATGCTCAATCACATTATCTGTTTTAATGGGCTGAAAAGTTCCAGCTCCTACGTGAAGTGTAAGCTCATGAATATTATGTGATTTTTTTATTTGAGAGAGTATCTCATCAGTAAAATGTAAGCCTGCTGTAGGAGCAGCTACAGCACCTTCATTTTTTGAATAAACCGTTTGATATCTGGGCTTATCTTCCTCAGTAGCGGTTCTATTTAAATAGGGTGGAAGAGGGGTACTACCCATCATTTCAACAATTTCAACAAATGGAATATTATCATTATCCCATTCAAATTGTATGTAGTTTTCTTCATGATTATAATAAGAAGCAGAAACCTTAACTTTTCCATATTTTGTTTCGAAAAAGCGCTCTAATTGATCTTTTTCTTTCCATCTTTTTCTGTTTCCAATCATACAATACCATACACACTTTCCCTTTACGAGCATAGCTTGGGCAACTTCAGGAGTGGGCTCCACGGGTGATAACAGAAAGATTTCAACATTTGCCCCGCTTTGCTTTTTAAAATGAATGCGAGCAGGGATTACTTTCGTGTTGTTAAATATCAAACTACTTTTTTTAGGTAGTAATTCTGTAATGTTATAAAAATGTTGATGAGTTATTTTCCCATTTAGATAATGTAGTAGTTGAGAATGATCTCTTTTCTCCAGAGGAAACTTAGCGATTCTATCATCTGGTAAATCATATTTGAACTTTGATAAATCAATTTGTGAAGCCTTCTCTAATAAACTCATTTCTAATTATTATGCTGTATAACTGAATACTATAATGCTTGTCTTAAAACAGGAAGGCAAAGATAATAGTCAATTATTTCAAAATCATTTTATTTAGCAAACAAAAGCTTTATAAATTAGCAGAAATCAATTCTCCAAATGAAAATCACAAGCGCATCTATTCAGCATCATACTTTACAATTTAAGTTTGAGGCAGGTACTTCGAGAGGGAAACTTCAAGAGAAAGATACATGGTATTTAAAATTATATACTTCATCTGGGTTGGTCGGAGTAGGGGAAGCAGGACCACTGAAGGGTTTAAGTATAGAAAAGCTGGATGAAATGGAACCTGAGCTAGAAAGAGTTTCTAATGCTTTAATTGGACAAGATATTCCCACTAGCATAGAAGGAGTATTCGAGCTTGCAAAATCCATGTCTACTGAAAGTTTTCCTTCCATTCAGTTTGCCATAGAATCAGCTTTGTTGGACGCCATGAATGGTGGAAATAAGATGATTTTTAACACTGATTTCTTTAAAGGGACAGAAAGAATTCCCATAAATGGCTTGATCTGGATGGGATCAGAAGATTTCATGCAAAAACAAATTGAAGAAAAATTGAAAGCTGGTTTTAATTGCATTAAAATGAAGATTGGAGCCATTGATTTTGAAACAGAATATTCGTTACTACAATCTATTAGGAACCAATATTCAAAAGATGAAATCACCCTTAGAGTAGATGCTAATGGAGCTTTTAGTGATTCCGAAGCATTAGATAAGTTAAAGGAATTAGCTAAACTGGATTTACATTCTATTGAGCAACCTATAAAAGCAGGTCAACATTTGGAAATGACTAAATTATGCAGAGAAACTCCATTACCAATTGCCTTAGATGAAGAATTAATTGGCATAAATACTATAAAAGATAAAACGAGATTATTAGCCCAAATACAACCACAATACATCATCTTAAAACCTAGCTTGATAGGAGGTATTCAATCCACTTTAGAATGGATTGAAATAGCTGAATCTTTAAATATTGGTTGGTGGATGACCAGCATGCTTGAATCTAATATTGGATTGAATGCAATCTGTCAATTGGCATCTTATTTAAAAGTGAAGATGCCTCAGGGTTTGGGTACAGGTCAGTTGTATCATAATAATATTAACTCACCCATTACTATTGAAAAGGGAGAGACTTTCTATGACCGCTCTAAAGAATGGGGAAAGCTTTAAAACAAACAGTTTTTAGACTTATTTTCTAATAAGACACTGCTTCATGGTTTTAATAATACCTAAATGCATGCTTTCGTGTATATTGTTAAATTGTAAAGCATCATTAAAACTTTCTAATACAACCCCAAAGCTCGTTTCATATGCCTGATAATCATTGAATTTCACTTCTTTAATATCTTCAATTAATTGCTTATTGGCATTTTCTGCTATGATTTTAATAGCTTCTAGTTCAGCTAATGGATTTTCAATGGTTTGAGGAAAGCTGCCTTTTTTATATTGTTTTAGAAAATCTGTGGGTACCGTAAAATCCAAGCCAGACATACCATATATTAATACATTTTGTGTAGCTACTACATGGCCAAAATTCCATAGTATATTATTATTAAATCCTTCTGGAATTTTGACTAAAAGTTCGGCCTCAATATTTGCTAGGGCTTTGTCAAAATTATTTCTAATGGCTTTATGATTATCTATTACTTGCATTTTGTTCAAATTTGGGAGTGAAAATAGGGATAAAATCACGATATTTTGAGTGATTTCAAAAAGAATATATAAATTGCTATTTATTAGGCATGCATACTAAATAGACTTATGGCACACTCAACTTATCCTAACTTATTTGAACCACTAGACTTAGGTTTTACCCAATTGAAAAACAGAGTATTAATGGGATCCATGCATACAGGCTTGGAAGAAGCTAAGGACGGCTTTGATAAAATGGCTGCTTTTTATGCAGAAAGAGCAAAAGGTGGTGCAGGTTTGATAGTTACGGGGGGTGTTGCGCCAAATTGGCAAGGATGGTTAAAACCTTTTTCTATTCGAATGACTAAGAAGAGTCATGCTAAAAAGCATAAGGTCATTACGGATGCGGTTCATGCTGAAGGAGGTAAAATTTGTATGCAAATTCTTCATGCGGGAAGATACGGTTATCATCCCTTTAGTTTAGCACCTTCAAGAATCAAGGCTCCAATCAATCCTTTTAAGCCTTTTAAAATGTCTTCAAGAAGGATTAAAGCTACTATTAAGGATTATGCTAAATCAGCACACTTAGCTAAAGAAGCAGGATATGATGGAGTGGAAATCATGGGCTCAGAAGGCTATTTGATCAATCAATTTATCGTTAAGCATACTAATAAAAGAAATGATGAGTGGGGTGGTAGCTATGAAAATAGAATAAAATTCCCAATTGAGATTGTAAAGGCGGTAAGGGAAGCAGTAGGCTCTGATTTCATCCTTATTTTTAGACTTTCTATGCTGGACTTAATTCCTAATGGTAGCACCTGGGAAGAAATTGTTATGCTAGGAAAAGAATTAGAAAAAGCAGGTGTCAACATCATCAATACAGGTATTGGATGGCATGAAGCCCGAGTTCCAACTATTGTAACCAGTGTCCCTAGAGCAGCTTTTACTTGGGTAACAGAACGAATGAAAAAGGAAGTTGATATTCCTTTAATTACTACCAACAGAATTAATATGCCCCAAACGGCTGAGGAAATATTATCTAATGGACAAGCAGATATGGTTTCTATGGCTAGACCTTTCTTAGCAGACCCTGAAATTATCAATAAATCTGAACAGGGTAGGGAAGATGAGATCAATACTTGTATTGCTTGTAATCAAGCATGTTTGGACCATGTTTTTAAGAATATAACAAGTAGCTGTTTAGTAAACCCAAAGGCTTGTCATGAAACGGAACTTGTGGCTCAACCTTTACAGGAAGTTAAGAATTTAGCCGTAGTGGGAGCGGGACCTGCAGGATTAGCTTTTAGTACTGAAGCTGCAAAAAGAGGGCATAAAGTCACTTTATTTGATGCTTCTTCAGAGATTGGGGGTCAGTTTAATATGGCAAAACAAATTCCAGGAAAAGAAGAATTTTATGAAACACTTAGGTATTTTAAAAAGCAAATAGAGCTTACAAAGGTCGAATTAAAATTAAATACTAAAGTTTCAGCGGCAGATCTAAAGGATTATGATGAAGTAGTGATTGCTACTGGAGTTAGTCCAAGAGATCCGAAAATACCAGGTCAAGAAAATGAAAAAGTACTTTCTTACATTGAAGTATTAAAGGAGCACAAACCAGTAGGTGAAAAAGTCGCTATAATTGGTGCTGGAGGTATTGGTTTTGATGTTGCAGAATACTTAACTCATAATGAAGAAGAAAATAGGGATGATCTCCAAGCCTTCTTCAAGGAATGGGGAGTAGATATGGATTTTGAAACTAGAGGAGGGATAGAAGGGAAACCATTAGAAGTTGAGGCTCCTAGAAAAATTACAATGTTACAACGCTCAGAAGGTAAGATGGGTGCGAAATTGGGGAAAACTACTGGATGGGTTCACAGAAATTCTTTAAGAAACAGACAGGTTCAAATGATTACCAATGTGCAGTATGATAAGATCGATGATAAAGGCTTGTATATTACAAAGGATGGAAAACAAGAACTTATTGAAGTAGATAATATAATACTGTGTGCGGGGCAACTTCCGGATAAAAGTTTATTTAATTCTGTAGTAGAATCGGGTCAAAAAGCACACTTGATCGGAGGAGCTTTTGAAGCAGCTGAATTAGATGCTAAAAAAGCTATAAAACAGGCTACGAAACTAGCATTAGAGATATAATGCGAAAATTAGCCTGTAATTATTTCCAGGCTAATATTTTTTCTAAAGTGTCTTTAAATTTCTTAGCATTCTGATAGCCAGGAACAGGCTGGATAGTTTGAAAATCTTCTTTGATATATACGATTGTTGGATAACCTGTAACTCCCATTGATCTTGCGATCATTTGTTGAGTAGTGGTGTCTCCGTTCATAATAATTAGATCTCGATTTTCAGCATTTAATTTTACTGCATAAAACTTCTCATTAACAATATCCACTACTTCAGGATCAGTAAAGGTTTCTTTATCCATTTTTTTACACCATCCACACCAGTTAGTGTAAACATCAACAAAGATTTTTCTAGGCTCTTTTTGGTTTAGCTTATAAGCTTCAGTAATGCTTAACCATTCAATTTCTTTATTCTTATTTGTTCTTTTCTCTGGCTCAGATTGAAAAGCAAATAAACCTATAACTGATGTCAATAGAATTGCTAAAAAAGTATTTTTCATAAAATTGTATTTAAGCAAAGTTAAACTTGAATCGACTCAAAGTTTGTAACTTTTGTGACTTTCTTACTTTGAATCCTTATATAAACAAAAACTATCCCAAAAATAATTCCACAAACTGTAGCCATCGATCCTGCAATTGAAGCATTTAGCGCAACAGCCAGGTAATATCCGAAAAAAGCACTTAAAAAACCAATAAGACAGGTTAACCAAATCATAGTTTTCAACCTTTTACTGATCAGATAAGCAGTAGCAGCAGGAGCAATTAAAAAGGCAACTACAAGTATAGCACCCACTGATTCAAAAGAAGCTACCGTAGTGAAAGATACAAAAGCCATCAATAAATAATTCCAAAGCGTTGCGGATATCCCTAATGCCACAGCATATTCAGGATCAAATGAGGTGATTTTTAACTGTTTATAGCCTATTGTTACAAATAGAATGACAAATAATAGTACAGTCCCAATTAAATAAATAGCTTCTGGTCCTATGTCTCGACCAGAAGCTAATATAATAGTATCAAGCGGAACATAGGCAATTTCACCATATAAAACACATTCCTGATCTAAATCAACTTGGCCTGTAAAGGCTGAAATTAAAATTACGCCAATTGCAAATAACCATGTGAAAGTGACCCCAATAGAAGCATCCGTTTGCAGCTTTCCTTTTTTATGTAGGAATTCTATCAAAATAGTTGTAAGGACACCCAGAGTCCCAGCTCCCAGAAGCATGGTAACTGAGTCTCTACTTCCAGACCATAAAAAAGCCAATACAATACCTGGTAAAATTGCATGAGAAATAGCATCACCTACCATGGCCATTTTTCTTAATATAAGAAAGCAACCTAGTATTCCGCAAGCTATGGCTACTAATGTACCTGTTAATATGATATAAAAATCAGACATTTATTCAGTTTATAATGGCTATTTGTAGTCCTATAATTTATTCAACTATAAACTTACCCTGCATAATCATGGCATGCCCTGGGAAGGAACAGATAAAATCATAAGTTCCTTTTTCCGGAGCCTCAAAGGTGATAGTAGCTTCTTCACCACCGCCTAACATTTTTGTATTGGCAATTACTTGATCGGCTAAGCTTTCAGGAATGTAATCATTATCTTTAGCAGAAGATGCTTTTTGGCTAAATTGCATGATGCTGGCTTCAGGTTTTAATAAAACCCAATTATGCCCCATTTGATCTTTAGGTAATTGCCCCACATGCTTAAGTGTTAACTCTACTGTTGAACCTGCTTTAACGGTCATTTCATCCAAATTGTATTGCATTTGGTCATCAGCTTCGATTACAATTTTAATGATCTCTTCTTCCTCAGTCACTTCAGTCTTTTCTTTCTTTTCAGCTTCTTTCTGCATGATTTCTTTTGAAGTCATTTGGTTTTCATCTGATGAAGCTTGTTCTGTCTCTTGGTTTCCGCCACATGAAAGAAATAAAGAGACTGTTAAAATGCTAAGTGTAATTTTTAAGTAATTCATATTTTTAATTATTATTATTTATGTATAATTAAATCGATAGATCGAATTTAATGTTTTAAAACCAACCTTAATTGTATGGTATTTTCGAATTATGAGGGTCAACCTCAGGATACCCTAATTTTTCTTCTAATCTTTTTTCTAATTCTGGTGTAATTAGATGTTCTATGGTGTCTGCATCTTCATGTACATGATCAGGTGCAATTCTCAAATATTCAGTTAAATATAATTCCCATAGCCTGTGAAGCTTTACAAGTCTGGCAGCCTTTCTTTGGCCGTAATCAGATAGATAGTAACCTTTTGAGGTTTTGTTTAAATAGCCTTGTCTTTTTAAGCGAGCCAGAATTCTTTTCATTAATTTGATTGCGTAATATCTTTTCTCTCTTAACTTTTCAATTGATTTTGGTTCGCCAAAAGATTCTTCCTTTTCCGCAATTTGATGAAATGCTTTTAAAATATTTTCATCTTGAATTTGCCTTCTGTTTTTAGTCTGCTGCCAAAGTCTGGAGATGTAGCCTTTTTTAGGAGCAAACATTATTGATATTATAGCACTAATGGACAATACCATTACTACCCATGGGCCAGTTGGCATATTAGGGGCTATGTAGCTAATAAAAGCACCAGATACTCCTGAAAAGCCTCCAATAATGGCGGCTAATATCATGATTAAGGAAAGGCTCCCTGACCAATATTTGGCTGCAGCTGTAGGAGTAATCAGTAATGCTGCCATTAATACCACTCCAACTGCTTGAATTCCTGTCACTACGGCCAGTACGGTTAAAGAGCTTAATAAAAACTCAATCCATTTTACTGGTAGACCGATTGATTTTGCAAAATCTTTATCATAGGTAATTAGTTTTAATTCTTTATAAAAAAGTATAATCATTAAAATTAGTACAAGGCTAATGGCAGAGAAAATAATAACATCTTGAGCCAACATGCTAGCAGCTTTACCAAATAGAAATGAGTCTAATCCGGTTTGAGCGGCATTCCCGCTCTGCTGAATATAAGTGAGCAGCATAATCCCAACACCAAAAAAAACGGATAATATTAAACCTATAGCAGTATCCTCTTTGATTTTTGATTTTTTAGTAATGTAATCAACTGCTAATATCGATAACCATCCGGTGAAAAATGCTCCACTTATAAGTAATAAATAGTTTTTTGTGCCACTTAAAATAAAAGCTAAACAAACGCCAGGTAAAATAGAATGGGCAATGGCGTCACCAATCAAAGCTTTTTTTCTGAAAAAAGTAAATACTCCAACAATGGCAGCCGCAGCGCCCAATATGATGGTTCCTAATGATACGTAGATTACGTTAGCATCATTAAATTCAAAAAAGCTTATTGCGTTCTCCCACATATTATTCTCTGTTTGGAAATCTGTGTTTTTGTATCAAATCACTGATTTCAGTGAGTAGGGTTAATTTTCCACCATAGGTCTCTTGTAGTAATTCGGGAGTAAATGCTTCGTTAATCTTCCCTGAAGCCACCAACCTCATGTTTAATAAGATAATCCAATCAAAGTATTTAGCAACGGATTGAAGGTCATGATGAACTACAATAACAGTTTTGTTTTGAGCAGACATTTCACCTAGCAATTCAATGATAGCTTTTTCTGTTGCAGCATCTACACCCGCAAAAGGCTCATCCATAAAATATATATCAGCTTGCTGAGCCAGTGCTCTTGCAAGAAATACTCTTTGCTGCTGTCCGCCTGATAACTGAGATATTTGACGATCTTTAAATCCATCCATCCCTACTTTTCTCAAGCTATCCATCACAATTTCTTTATCTGCTTTTTTGGGTCTGTTGAATAAGCCTAGTTGCCCATATCTTCCCATCATTACAACCTCATAAACAGAAGTTGGGAAATCCCAGTCTACGCTTTCCCTTTGAGGTACATAGCTAATCTTGTGGCGCATTTCCTCCAAAGGCTTACCATTTATTTGGATGTAGCCACTATTGAGCGGTAGTAAACCCATAATGGCTTTTAATAAGGTAGATTTACCCGCTCCATTAGGTCCAATGATCCCTATGAGTTGACCTTCAGGTAAACTTAGGTCTACATCCCACAAAACAGGCTTTCGCTCATATGCCACTGAAAGATCATGTATTTCAATTATTGGATTATCAACTTGTCTGATCATTATTTGCTTTCTTTTGAGATTCTGGATAATCCTTCAACTATTTTTTCAACATTGGAATGAACCATTCCTAAATAAGTGCCTTCAAATGTTCCTTCTTCTCCCATAGCATCAGAGTATAAACTGCCGCCAATCACTACATCATGTCCTTTACTTTTGCAGCCTTCCAGCACTGCTTTTATAGCTTTTTCAGAAACAGAGGTTTCTGTAAATATGGCTGGGATTTCATTTTCGGTTATGAACTCTACTAAATTACTAACATCTCTAAGGCCAAATTCAGATAAAGTTGATATACCCTGAAGGCCACGCACCTCAATGTTATAAGCGCGCCCAAAATAAGCGAATGCATCATGAGCGGTTACTAATACTCTTTTACTATCGGGTATATCTTTAAGTTTTTGAGAAACAGCTTCATTTAAACTGTCCAAAGAGTGAATATATTGATCAGTATTTTTCTGGTAATAATTTTGATTGCTACTGTCATATTGGATCAATTTTTTACTCAAGAGGGTAGAGGCCTTTTTCCATAAATTAACATCAAACCATATGTGCGGATCGTATGCTCCTTGGAACTCAGTATTGTTAATAAATGATTCTTTATTTAACAACTCAGCCATGGCAATTACAGTTTTTCTATTTTTTAACTTTTCTAAGATTTCACCCATTTTGCCTTCAAGGAAAAGTCCGTTATAAATGATGATGTCAGCGGCTTGCAATTTTTTTAAATCACCTTGTGTAGCTTTATATAAATGAGGGTCTACACCGGGTCCCATTAAAGCTTCTATTTTTGCTTTGTCACCTATTATATTTTTGGCTGCATCCTTAATCATTCCGGTTGTACAAACAATGTAAGTTTGCTCATTTTTCTCGCTAGGCTGACTGCATGAAAAGGCTAAAAATATAAATGAAATTATGAGTGAATATTTAGTGAGTGACCAATACATTTTCTGCAACTTCTTTACTGATGAATAATTTATTTTTTCCGTCAACTAGAATTTCCATTGAGCCATCGAACTCAACTTTTTCAGTGACTTTAGTTTTCGCTCCTAAGTAAATCCCTATACGATCAAGATGTTGTAAAAACATTGAATTTGTATCTTTCACGGCTACTACAATTCCATCACCAGAGAGCTCAACTTCTGCAAGAGGTACTTGAGGTTTTTCTTTGAATAATCCATTTTCGTCTGGAATAGGATCTCCGTGTGGATCGAACTTTGGATGACCCAAAAATTCATCTAATCTTTGGATGAGTAGGGGGGATTTTATGTGCTCTAATTGCTCTGCAATTTCATGGACTTGGTCCCAATTGAACTTCAATTTTTCCACTAAAAATACTTCCCAAAGTCTATGTTTTCTTATGACTTGTAAAGCTGCAGTTTTACCTTTTTCTGATATTTTCACTCCCTGATATTTTCGGTAGACTACCATTTCTTTTTCTGACAGTCTTCTCAACATGTCAGAAACGGAGGCAGCTTTTGTTTCCATTTCTTCAGCAATCGCATTAGTGGTTACATCTTGCTCACCAGCATTAGAAAGGTGGTATACAGCTTTTAGGTAGTTCTCTTCAGCAAAACTTAATTTCTTCATTTATTAGCTATAATTTCATGCAAGGTAAAATAAAATTAGGGTAATCTAAAAATATTTTATATAAATTTATAACATTCGTTTTTAAAGGAATTAAAGGTGATTTTAACAGTGTTTAGATTTGTCTAAAAAATTATTTAGTTATTATTTTTTCAATGAAGTTCACTAATTTCTTTTCTTCAATTATCCATTCTATTTCTTTTCCTGGAGCTTGTACGTAAAAGCTTTTCTTATCTAATTGATCCTTTAGCTCATTTTTAGTTGGTGAGTTAAAATCAATAGAAACTGAAGCAGGGTATTGAGATAGGAAATTAGCCCAATTTGCATTCTTAGGTATAATCATAGGTATTCCTAATGCTATGCAATCATATATCTTTGTCGGGAATCTATCCTTTAAATTTGGGTTTAGTTGGTAGGGAAGCAGGGCCATATCCGCTTTCTTGCTTACTTCAATTATATCTTGTTGAGGTATTGGTTTATTTTCTATTCTGTCATTTATGAAGCTTAGGTTTTTAATTGAATTTTGAATCTTTTCAAGATATTGATTGTCAGCAGAATATCCAATAATATCTAAAGTGACATTGTAACTGTTTTTATTGAGGTATTTACAATACTCTATGCCTTCTAATGTACCATATTCTCTACCAAGTGTACCTGAAATTACTAAATTAATAGGATGGTTTGGAATGATATGTATTGGCTTGTATTCAGTTTTAACAGGTAATATGCTTTTGTTTAAAACTGTGATATAGTTTTGATTGTCAATAAATTCTAATTGCTTTTCATATACCTCTTCTGCCAATAGATAGCCGCTAGTGAAGTATTTACTAAGATTTTCTATAGTTGATAAATAGGTACTAATTAGCCGTTTTTTTATTGCAGAGTATAGAGTACTATATTTCACATTTAATTGATAATTCTCTTGTACATCATATATAATTTTAGTGCCAAATAATATTTTGATAATCATCATAACTGGCAGTAATTCAGGTGTGTTAACGATTATGAGTTTAGGTTTTAATTCAATGTATTTTTTCAGGACTTTTATAGGAGCAAAAAGTCTTGAAATTGAATTTCTTTTGAATTTAAAAAGTGGATGAAGTGAAATATTTTTCTCTTTGGCTTTCATTTTTGAATCAAAGCCTATGATATTTACTTCATATTTATTTGTTTGCGCAAGTGATTTTCCAATCTTATGGTAAGAGCGAACATCATCAGCCGGTTTTAAAACTGAAACAATAAGTATTTTTATTTTATCATCCACAGATTAAAGATATAAACAGAAAATGGAATTTAAAGAATTTATAGAAAAGGCATGGGACAACAGGGAGTTGTTAAAAGATAAGGACACACAAATTGCAGTTAAGACAATAGTAGAAGAATTAGACCATGGAAAAATCAGAGTTGCTGAACCTGATGGCAATGGTAATTGGACAGTAAATGAGTGGGTTAAAAAAGCAGTTATCTTATACTTCCCTCTTCAAAAAATGCAATCTATAAATGTTGGGCCTTTCGAATTCCATGATAAAATAAAACTTAAAAAAGGCTATGAAAAATTAGGCGTAAGGGTAGTGCCACATGCTATTGCTCGTTATGGTTCTTTTGTAAATGAAGGGGTTGTGATGATGCCATCTTATGTAAATATTGGAGCGTATGTTGATAGCGGAACAATGGTAGATACTTGGGCAACTGTTGGAAGTTGTGCTCAAATTGGTAAAAACGTTCACCTTAGTGGTGGTGTAGGAATAGGTGGGGTTTTGGAACCTGTTCAAGCAGCTCCTGTTATAGTAGAAGACAATGCTTTTATCGGTTCAAGATGTATAATTGTTGAAGGGGTTAGAATTGGAAAAGAAGCAGTGCTTGGAGCTAATGTTACCTTAACTGCTAGCTCAAAAATCATTGACGTTACCGGAGATAAACCAGTTGAATATACTGGATATGTTCCAGAGAGATCCGTGGTAATTCCTGGCTCTTTTACTAAGAAATTTCCAGCTGGAGAATACCAAGTTCCTTGTGCTTTAATAATTGGACAAAGAAAAGAAAGCACTGATAAGAAGACCTCTTTGAATGCGGCATTAAGAGAAAATAATGTAGCTGTTTAATCGTTAGTTTTACATTTGGCATTTTATTTGAGTAGGTGTTTATATGAAGAAGTTGATTTTATTTTGCTTTGTAAACTTTATAGTGTTTTCTGTTTTCAGTCAAAAAGGATATGAAGACCTATTTACAGAAATTCCAACAGAGGATTTTCCAGTTATAAAGGATATTCCTTTTGAGCCTGGAGAGGAAATTGAATATAAAATCTATTATAGTTTTTTTACTGTAGGTAAGGGCCAACTTAAAGTTCATAAAAACCCATATAAAATAAATAATAGAGCGGCATACAAAGTTGATGTTAGAGCCAAAACTACAGGTATGGTAGATTGGGTAGCGAAGATTGATGATCATTGGGGAGGTTACATAGATACCGCTTCATTAGTACCACACATGGCTTATCGAAATATAAAAGAAGGTAAGTATAGAAAAAATGAAGTGGTAAAATATGACCATAATTCTCAGATGTTAGAAATTAAAAGTATGGGTAGGAAAGATTCAGCTTTTAAAGAGCCTGAGTATTATCAATTTCCTCCTCAAATAAGAGATTTAATCAGTGGTTTCGCCTACTTTAGAGCTGTCAATTTTGATACATTAATGCCTAATGATACCATTACCATCCCTGCTTTTTTTGAGGATACTTTTTACAACTTAGAGATTGTTTATTTAGGAGATGAAACCATTGAATTACCCATTGGGAAAGTTAGAGCACATAAAGTAACTCCTGTAATGCCAGAGACTAAAATATTCGATGGGGAGAACTCAATATTAGGTTGGTTTTCTGCAGATAAAAATAAGATACCTTTAAAAATTAATGCTGAGCTTTATGTGGGTTCAGGAGGTCTAGAAATCACATCCTTTAGGAAAATAAAATATCCTATAAATTTCGATATGAGCAATTGACATTATAACTAATTGCTCATTTCTTAGATATTCCATTCATTTCAATTAATTTCGCAGTTTTAAAATTTTAAATCATATAATGAAGAATTTATCTTTCATATTATTATTCCTTTTAATTTTTACTTCTTGTAAAGATCAAGATGCTCTAGAAAAAGCAAATTCGTTTTATAATTCAGGAGAATATAAGAAAGCGATTAAGTTTTATAATGAGCATTTAGAAATGAAGCCTTCGCATGAAATTGCTACTTATAATAGAGGGCGAGCATACGAGGAATTAGGTGAGTTCCAGAAAGCGATATTGGATTATAAAAAAGTTATCGATATAAATCCTAGAAATGAAAATGCCTACTTGAGTTTGGGGAAGGATTATTACCGACAAAAAGATTTTGAGAATGCTGCTTTTCAGTTTGAAAAAGCATATAAACTCAATACTAACTCATCTCAAGCGGCAACATTACTTGCCAGAGCCTATCATAAGTCTGGAAAGGTAGAAAATGCAATGGAGTATTATGATATTGCTATTAACAATGATAACAAAAATGCCGAAGCGTATTTATATAGAGGGGCTTTGAAGATTCATTTAAATCAGTCTGGTGGATGTAATGATATTCAAATGGCAAAAAATATAGGGTATGATGGCGCAGAGGATTTATATAATAAGTATTGTAATTAAGTCAGTCTTAAAATAAAATTAATAAAAAAGGGTAGTGATGTCACTACCTTTTTTTTGACACATCAACCAAAAAAGCAACCGAAGTTGCCTTAAAATAGTAGCGAGGAGCAGATTTGAACTGCCGTCCGCTAGCTAGCGGATAGGAATCCTGCGCTCATTTTAATCAACTATAGCGATTAGATTTTATGTTTTTCTTTTACTAGGTTCCAAATAAACTCTCTTCCTTTAGCGGATTTAAGTTGTTTCTCTCTTTTCAAAGCATCACTTTTAGATAAAAATTGTTCAGTATATAGAATATCCCAGGGTCTGTACTTTTTAGTGTAGCCTTTGTTGGAATAGATATTATGGCTATCTATTCTATTTTTAAGATCAGAGGTATAGCCGATGTAAATTTTTTTATGGTTAGGGCTATATAGGACATATACATCAAACATGATTCAATATAACAAAAAAGGCAACCGAAGTTGCCTTAAAATAGTAGCGAGGAGCAGATTTGAACTGCCGTCCGCTAGCTAGCGGATAGGAATCCTGCGCTCATTTTAATCAACTACAGCGATTAGACTTTGTGTTTTTCTTTTACTAGGTTCCAAATAAACTCTCTTCCTTTAGCGGATTTAAGTTGTTTCTCTCTTTTCAAAGCATCACTTTTAGATAAAAATTGTTCAGTATATAGAATATCCCAGGGTCTGTACTTTTTAGTGTAGCCTTTGTTGGAATAGATATTATGGCTATCTATTCTACTTTTAAGATCAGAGGTATACCCGATGTAAATTTTTTTATGGTTAGGGCTATATAGGACATATACATCAAACATGATTCAATATAACAAAAAAGGCAACCGAAGTTGCCTTAAAATAGTAGCGAGGAGCAGATTTGAACTGCCGACCTCAGGGTTATGAATCCTGCGCTCTAACCAACTGAGCTACCTCGCCAAATATTTTCATTAAATTAATCTCACTTTCTTAGAAGCGAAGTAGATTTGAACTGCCGTCCGCTAGCTAGCGGATATGAATCCTGCGCTCTAACCAACTTAGCTACCTCTCCAATTAAATTTAATACCTGTTTAAATCCTTTTGATTTATCCCTTGTCCGAAATGGAGTGCAAACATAATGAATTATGATTTCAAAATCCAAAAAAAAATTGAAAAAGAATTTATTGTGATATATCATTTTTAATCATAACTTATCAACATCAAAAACTTAAGGAACATGGCTTTGAAAAAATTTACAGGTGATTTCGAAATAAACGCATCTAAGAAGATGCTATACCCCTATATAAGTTCAGCAAGTGGGCTAGCGCAATGGTTTGCAGATGATGTAAATATTAATGAGGATAAAGAGTATAACTTTATATATGATGAAGAAGATCACCGTGCGATAATGGTGGGGCATCGTTTAAATCAGTATGTAAAATTTGAGTTTCCTGATGAAGGGGAGGAAGATGATCCTGCTTATATAGAAATACATTTAGATGAAAATGAATTGACACAATCAATGTATATGAAAGTGGTTGATTATTCGGATTTTGAAGATGATGAGGAGCAATATGACGTATGGGAAGGACTTATCAATAATTTAAAAGAAATAGTTGGGGGTTAATTTTTAGGGTCTAGAATGAATCTTTCTTAATTTTGGACGTTATAAAATCATTCAATAACCTAGTTTCATAATTTTTATAATGAGGTATCTTTTTATATTCATTTTTACACTCTCCTTGTTTTTAAAGGTCAATTTAGTTTATTCTCAAAATCAGTCAGAATCCCTTAATTTTTATTACGAAAATGCTCAAAAAGCAATGAATAGTGGTGATTATGAAGAAGCCAATATTCAGTTCCGTAAAATTTTAAAATTAGGTGTTAAGCTTCCCTCAGAAATGCCCTACCTTTTTGCCAAAACTTTATATGAAGTAGGACAATACCAAAATAGCCAAAGTTTCTTAGAGAAATATTTTGAGATAATGGGTAAAGCAGGAACCTATTATGAAAATGCTGAGCAACTAAAAGAACTTTTGAAGTTGCAATTAAATAAAAGTCTAAGTTGTCAGTATTGTGATTTAAGTGGGTACAGGCTTGAAGAGTGTTCAACATGTAATCGAGAAAAACAACTACTTAAAAAGTGTGATTATTGTGCAGCAAAAGGAAAAGTAGGTTGTACAGCTTGCAGTGGCGATGGTGTTTTGATTCAATTAGGTGCTATGGGGAATCGTAGTTATAAAACGTGTTACCAATGCAAAGGAAAGGGAATAAATATTTGTCCAGTTTGTGAAGGGGAAAAAGAACTTTACACGTATTGTCCAAATTGCTTAGGGAGCGGGCATACCAGTACGAGCATCTTGTGTAACCACACTGAAGTAAATTAAAAATTATACAGTTTAAATTTTTCAAATCAGGCCTATAAGATGCTTTTTATTTGGATCTTGCTAGACTATATGTGAAATTCAATTTTAATTTGCACTTATTGAATAATAATAGGTTTAAATGTTTCTATTTTAATAAATTATTTACTTTATTGGTGAATTATTTGAACTCAAACTTATTCAAAATTTATTCACTATGTCCTATTGCAAAGTAATTGACTATAAAGATGTCAAAATAGTATACACTGATATTGAAAATTGTGATGGAGCAGATGCTATACCTGCATTTGATTCAGTTCAGAAGTTAGTTGCTCAGTTTCCAGAAAAATCAGTTTTATCTTGCGTAAATGCTACTAATGCAAGGTTCAATAAAGATTTACTATCTAAAATTAAGGAAACTGTAAAGAAAAATAATCCAAAAGTAAAAGTAACGGTTGTTTGTGGTTTAAGTAAGTTGTCTACTTTAATTTTAAATTCAATTATAACAGCAACTGGAAGAAAAATGAAATTATTTGATTCTGTAGAGGACGGTAAAGAATGGCTTTATCAATATGAAATGAAAAGCAGAAATCATGCTGAATCGGCCTAATTATAAGATTCAAAATTATTTATAACCTGATTGAAAACAATCAGGTTTTTTTATGTTTAGTAATATCAGAGAAAACAGTTTATTATCTTCATGTTTTGATAATAATATAAGAATGCCCATAATTCAAAATAATAAATATAAGCCCCCATTTTACCTGTTCAATCAGCATGTAGAAACTATTGTTCCCAGTGCTTTACGAAAAGTTAAAGGAGTAAATTATAGGCGGGAACGAATTGAAACCCGTGATGATGACTTTTTGGATATTGACTGGATTCAAAACGACAATTCCAGATTAATAATAGCCTCACATGGGCTAGAAGGGAGTTCTGATAGGCCTTATATTTTAGGAATTGCTAAACTATTTAGTCAAAATAATTGGGATGTATTAGCCTGGAATTGTAGAAGCTGTAGTGGAGAAATGAATAAAAAGGAATTTCTTTATCATCATGGCTTTACGCAAGATGTAGAAGAAGTGGTTCAAAAGGCCAGATTTCATAATTATAAAGAAATTGTTTTGATTGGCTTTAGTATGGGAGGAAGTCTGACCTTAAAATATGTAGGTGAAAATTCTAATAATCTTTATCCAGAGATAAAGGCTGCGATGGCGGTGAGTGTTCCATGCAATTTGTCGAGCAGCTCAAAAATGCTTGCTCTGAAAAAGAATAAGTTCTATCAAAACCGCTTCATGCGAAAACTAGATTTGAAACTGAGAGCTAAGAATGAACAGTTTCCAGGCCTTTTAGAAATTAAACCCTGGAAAGATTTTAATAGCTTTCATGAATTTGATACACATTATAGTGCAAAAATATTCGGCTTTAAGGATGCCCAAGATTTTTATGATAACGTTCAATGCTATCCATATTTAAAGGATATTAATATTCCAACTTTAATCTTAAATGCACTAAATGATCCTATGCTAACAGGAGATTGCTATCCTAAAAATATAGCAGAACAAAATCAAAATATTTCTCTGGAGTTGACAAAATATGGTGGTCATGTTGGTTTTCTACAGAAGAAATCGCCATACACTTATGCAGAAGAACGAGCATTTGAATTTTTCAATAAAAAGGTAAGCTAATGAATGAACTAGTTTTTCAAAGATTAGAGAATTTTTTAAATGATTTTCATTATGAAAAACTGAACGGATTTGATTTATTTCAACAAGAATCAAAAGGTATTAAAAAGTGTGTTATTGTAAACTGCACTCCTTATAATGATGGTTTTATGTTGGAACTACAATTGGGTATTATTATTAAACAGATAGAGCAGTATATTTTATCTTTTAATAATCAATCATCTGAGAAGCTAACTTTAACTTATTGGGAAAGTCTTTATAATGTCGGTGAATTAGGTACAAAAAGGCACTTTATACAAAATTTCGTAGAGTTAGATAAAGTGCTGCATGAGCTAGAAAATGCTTTAATTAAAAGTGGATTTTCATGGCTTGATAACTATTCTAATCTCAATCAAATATCAAATTATTTAAAAGATATTATTTTTAGAAGTATACAAAAGCCTATTAACTTTCTTAAAATTTGCCAAAGAAGCTATTTGTTGAGATTGATGCTAAAGGAAAAACTCTGCGATTCTGATTTTTATGAATACTATGAAAATATGCAATCAAGAAGATTGCCTGATCATCAATTGGAAGAATTTTTAAGTTTTAAGAACTATATCGACAATAATTATAATTCCATTTCAGAGGACATTAATTAGAATCAAATAATTTTTGACATTCTTCTTCAAGAACTCCTCCTGAAATAATAGGGGCATACCAAGCTTCAGCAGCAACCGCTTTAGATCGTATATTAATTTGCTTTCCATAATTCGCAGCAGTTGGAATATCACATCCGTAAATCACTTCACCAATTCCAGCCCAAATTATCGCTGACATACACATAGGGCAAGGCTCCACAGTAGTAATTAAGGTTAATTCTTCTGCTCTGTCATAATCTAATTGTTTCATTTTTTGAATAGCATTGATTTCTGCATGCGCAACTGCTCCATCGTGAATAGTAGTATTATAAGCACTCACGTGCTGTCCTTCAGGATCAACTATAATAGCTCCATATGGAGTTTTACTTTCTTTAGCGAGATCAATTGCCATTTTCATCCAAAATTCAATATCCATAGTATTTGTTTCTGTTGTATGACTTTAATTACAGTATTCTAATAAGTTTTGCTTAAATTCAATTTTCAAAATATTAACATATGAAAAACCTAAAAATAACAGCAAATCTTTTACTTATTAACTTAGTGCTTATTGCATTTACATCCTGCCAGAAGAATCAAAAAGAGGAGGAAAATGTTTTGGCTTCTATTAACAATGAAGTTAAGCAAAATAGTAAAGCATATTCTAATCTTCAGACTATTACTTCTGAAATTGGTCATAGATTGACGGGTTCAGAAAATGGTAAAGAAGCAGAGCAATATACCTATGATCTATTGAAATCATATGGATATGATCAAGTTGAATTCCATGAATTTGAAGTGGAAGCTTGGGCCAGAGATACTGTTCATCTTGAAATAAATGATGAGGAAATTGAAGAGGTGGTATCATTAGGTCATTCACCGGTTTCAGCTGATTCAGAATTTGAATTGATTGATGTCAATAATGGTTTAAGAGCTGATTTTGACAGTTTGAAGGATGAAGTGAAAGGCAAAATTGCTTTAGTGTACATTGGGATTTTAGATGGAAGCCCTGAAGGATTGAAAAATATTCATAGATCAGAAAAAACAGCTTTAGCTATTGAGTATGGAGCAGAAGGAATTATTATTATAAATCAAGTTCCTGGTGGTGTTTTATTAACAGGGACAGCGTCTGTTACAGGGAGTTTAATTGATATTCCTGCTGTTTGTATTAGTTATGAAAAGGGGATGGAGTTGAAAAAACAACTTGCAGAAGGTGAAGAGTTGGTTGCTCATATTCAAATGAGCAATAAAAGTGAGGTAATTAAATCTAGAAATGTAATTGCTACTTTACCTGCGAAAGATAAATCAGATGAAGATATTATAATTGGGGGTCATTTAGACAGTTGGGATTTATCAACGGGAGCAATTGACAACGGAATTGGTATTGCTGCAATTTTAGATATAGCGCGTACCTACAAAGCTTTAAACCTTGAGCCGAAAAGAAATATAAAATTCGTAATGTTCATGGGGGAAGAGCAAGGGCTATTAGGTTCAAAACAAATGGTTAAAATGCTAAATGAAAACGATGGTTTAGAGAATGTAGCATACATGATGAACATTGATATGAGTGGAAATCCTAAAGGTTATAATGCATCTGGTAGAGATCAGATGGTGTCTATTTATGATAAAATAGGAAAGGATATTAAAGCAGTTGATTCAACCTATGAAAATGAAAATACAAGCAAAGCTGGGCTTCATTCTGATCATCAGTCATTTATGATGGAAGGTGTTCCAGTTGTTGGTTTAGTAGGCAATCTAGAAAGAAAAGTATACAGCTATTATCATTCCAATGGAGATGACTTTTCATTGGTAAATAAGGAACATCTTGAGAACACCGTACGTTTCTCAGCTATGTTCTTATGGGAATTAGCAAATTTAGATGAAATCCCGGCTAAGAAATTAAACTTTGAGCAAACGAAGCAATTCTTAATCGATCAAGGTTTAAAAGAAGAGTTAGAATTAGGTAATGAATGGAAGTGGGGAGAATAATAAATTAATAAACAATTAACCAATATATAAAATTATGGCAGAATTTGAATTTGATGGGGACAAAGCAAAAGAGTCCTTTCAAAAAATAATCAAAAATATACGACTGATAATTGTAGCACTTGTAGTAGTAGTAGCAATATTTAGTACGTTTTTTCAGGTAGGTGCTGAAGAAGTAGGAGTTGTAACCAGATTAGGTGCATATAATAGAACACTTGAACCTGGTTTAAATTTTAAAATTCCCTTTGTGGAATCAGTTACAAAGGTTCCAGTTGAGCGTCAACAAAAACAAGAATTTGGTTTCAGAACTACTAGTGCAGGTATTCAATCTACCTTTACGAAAAGAGGAGCTGAAGGTGAATCATTAATGTTAACAGGAGATTTAAATTTAGCAGACGTAGAGTGGGTAGTACAATACAGAATTGACAATCCTTACAATTATCTTTTTAAAGTAAGAGACCCAGAAAATACGCTGAGAGATATTTCTGAATCAGGAATGAGGCAAATTGTAGGAGATAGAACGGTGAATGAAGTACTTACAGTAGGTAGGGCCGAGATTGCTGGTAAATTGAAGGTTCTCATTCAGGAACTATCAAATGAATATGAATTAGGGGTTAGAATTGAGCAAGTAGTATTGCAAGACGTTACTCCACCGGAACCAGTTCGAGCAGCCTTCAATGCTGTAAACGAAGCACAGCAAGAAAAAGAGACTCTTATTAACCAAGCAAAATCTGAATACAATAAAGTAATTCCGAAGGCTAGAGGTCAAGCTGAAGAAACCATTCAAAAGGCAGAAGGTTATGCTACCGAAAGGGTGAATAATTCTAAAGGGGAAGTAGCTAGATTTAATGAGCTGTACAAAGAGTATGTAAAAGCTCCTGGAGTTACTAAAACTCGTATTTATTTAGAAACTATGCAGGAAGTGGTTCCTAAATTAGGCGATAAAATTATTACTGATGAAGAGGGCAGTAATGTGTTACCATTATTAAATATGGCAACTCAATCAAGTAAAAAGGTAAATCAGTAATCATTATAAAATATTAATAGAATTATTATGAAAAAGTCATTAGTAAGCATATTAGTAATTGTAGTGGTTGCTTTAATCGTAATCGCTCAAGGATCATATATAGTTAGAGAATCTGAGCAAGTAATTATTACTCAGTTTGGTAAGCCAGTAGGCGATGCCGTGAAAGATGCAGGAATTCATTTTAAAATTCCTTTTATTCAAACTGCGAACTTTTTTGAAAAGCGTTATTTAGAATGGGATGGTGATCCTAATCAAGTTCCTACAAAAGATAAGAAGTTTATTTTTGTAGATACTTATGCCAGATGGCAAATTACAGATCCATTACAATTCTATAAGCGTTTAACCAACGAAAGAGGTGCTCAATCAAGGTTAGATGATATTTTGGATGGTGAAACTAGAGATTTTATCGCAAATAATTATTTAGAAGAAGCGGTGAGAACCAGTAATAGAACCCCTATTTCAAGTGGGGCGATTAGTGAAATTGTTGAAGATAGCTTAGTTCAAATAAATGTTGGTCGTGATAGTATACAAGAATACATTCAAAAATCTGCAAATCTTCAAACCAAAGATCTGGGGATTGAGATTTTAGACTTCCGTTTTAAAAGAATAAACTATGTGGAAGAAGTAAGAACCCAAGTTTATGAAAGAATGAAAAGTGAGCGATTTAGGATTGCTGATAAGTTTAGATCAGAAGGGCAGGGAGAAGCTTCAAGAATTAATGGTGAGAAAGAAAGAGAGCTGAAAAGCATTCAATCGGAGGCATTTAGAGTAGCTGAAGAAATTAAAGGTAAGGCAGATGCCGAGGCTGCTGCTATTTATTCCAATGCATATAATAAGAATGGATCTTCAAGGGAACTATATTCTTTTATGAAATCAATGGAGACCTTCAGAAAAACTTTTAATGATGAAACAACTGTGATATTATCAACTGATAGTGATTTGTATAAGTATTTAAAATCTATGCAGTAAGAAAATAATGCAATCAAATTAAACAAAAAAAGCAGCTTAAAAAGCTGCTTTTTTTGTTTGTGTAAATATCATTTAACATTTGTTAAATCATTTATAATAAGTTTTACTTAATCATTCGTTCGAAAGCTCGAAATTAAAACTATTTATTTGTTGCTCTAATTTCATGACATAATCAACAGATTGTTCTATCATAGTGTGTTGAGCTTGTATTTGTTCTTTCAAGAAAGATATTTCATTATTAAGATTATCGATTTTTGCTTCATAATCTTTTTTTAATCTTTCTTTCTCTTCTTTTGCTCTTTGAAGTTGTACTTTGTAAAAATAAAATGATTCTGGAACTCTACTCATACATAAGTAATTAACCGTTTATCAAAAATGTTTTAAAAATTGAATAATTTATTCAATCAGTTAATTAATGTATGCTTTGAAAATCTCCTTTATCAATCCTTTTTCTTAAGTTTTTTACCTCTTTACTTAATTTATCTGCGTATTCAACTGCATTTTTAAGCATATCTTGTTGAGCCATTAATTGTTCTTTCAAATAAGCAACTTCTTTCTTAAGACCACCTACTTGACTTTCATAATTATTTTTTAATAGCTTGATTTCGGCTTTTGCATTTTCTAATTCTGCTTTAAGCTGAATCATTGTATTATCTGCCATTATTAGTTTTAATTATCTATTGCATCTTGAATATCCTTCTTATATTGAATATCCATCTCATTAAATTTAAGATTAGGATTTTCTTCTTTTATTTTTTCTCTACCTATCTTAACACTTTGCTGAAATACTTTATTATCAGGTAATATTTTTCTATGTATTTTTAAGCCTTTGTGCCACATATCCTCTTTCCACTCAGTAAAATACCATTCCATAGAAGGTTGATGAAATACGGTTAACTTTCTCTTATCAAATATTAATTTCTTGATATTTTTAGATTCTACTAAGTTGCCTATTTCATTAAAAATATTTTTAAATTCTTCTATAGGTATGTAAGTACTCTTTGCTTCTACAACAGCTATTGCTTTACCTTCTACAAAAGAAATTTTAGCATGTTCACCTTCATGATGTGTTACTAAATTGTCGTTCATAGCTTCTACTTCGTTGCTCATAATGTTAAAAATTGTTTTTTTCTAAAAATTAAAATACTAACAATAAACTATGTTAAAGGTTTAAGAAAGTTAGATATTTCTAATTCTTTCCATCCCTCCATCAACTCCAATTATTTGACCTGTAATCCAGCTATTTTCACTATCAAGTAAGAATTCAGCTGCATTGCTTATGTCTTCAGCTTTACCGTATCTTCCAATTGGGTGTCTTTTGTCGGAGGCTTCTTTCTTTTCGTCAGTAGATAATAGATTTTTAGCTAATGGAGTATCTGTTAAGCTTGGAGCCACTAAATTCACTCGTATTTTTTTGCTAGCTAGTTCAGCTGCCAAACTTAATCCGAATCCTTGTAAAGCCCCTTTAGCTGCAGCAATGGAAGCATGAAATGATAATCCCGTATTAGCAGCTACTGTACTAAATAGCACAATGCTTGATCCTTTTGCATTTTTTAAAGATTTAAGAGATTTCTGAATGACTAAGGCAGCTCCCACTGTATTTAATCTGAAATCATTTAGATAATCGTTTTCTTTAATGCTTTGAAATGGTTTTAAGTTAATACTTCCTGGACAATAAGCTAAACCATGTAAAGTATCAGGAAGCTCATTGAGTTCATCCTTTATGTCTAATACATCAAGCTCAATAAATTGAAAATCACCAGATAAATCTGGTTTAGTTCTAGAAGCTAGTATAAGATTTGCTCCCTTATCTTGAAGTTTTTTAGCTAAACTCAGGCCTATACCCGAACTAGCCCCAACTATTAATATATTTTTATCTTCAAATGACATATTTTAGTGTTTAATATTTGCTTATAAACATTAAACACTTGTGAATGTTTAGGAAGATTTGATTGATTTATTAAATGAAACTATAACTATTATAAATTATTCAATGGAAATAAAAAAGCCAACTATATTATAGCTGGCTTAATATTGAAATGTTTATATAAATATATTAGTGATTAGGAGAATTTATGTAATCCAAAAATTCTCTTCTTGTTGCTTCGTCATTAAATTTACCTCCAAAATATGAAGTACCTGTTCTACTATTAGTATCACCAACACCACGTGAAGAAACACACATATGATTAGCATCCATAACAACTGCTACGTTTTCCGTTTCTAGAACTTCTTTTAATTCTTCAGCGATTTGTACTGTTAGTCTTTCTTGTACCTGAGGTCTTTTTGAGAAATACTGAACAATTCTATTGATTTTAGAAAGACCAATTACTTTTCCACTGGAAATATAAGCCACATGAGCTTTTCCGTAAATTGGAACAAAATGATGCTCGCAATGAGAGTAGAAAGTTATATCCTTCTCTACTAACATTTGGCTGTATTTATATTTGTTATCAAAAAGCTTTGGCTTTGGCTTATTAAGTGGATTTAAACCACTAAAAACTTCCTTTACATACATTTTAGCCACACGCTGTGGAGTTCCCTTCAAACTATCATCACTCAAATCCATTCCAAGAATATGCATAATCTCTTTAAAATGTTTAGCAATCATCTCCATTTTAAGCTCATCATCCATTTCAAATGCATCAGCGCGTAAGGGAGTTTCAAAATTTGATGCTACATGATCATCTCCAAATTCATCAATATTTTCCAAATCTTTTTTATTCTGCGGGGTATTCAACATAATTTCTTTCAGTTTCGTATAGTTTAACTTTTAATTCTTTGTTAGGGTCTATTTTTTCCCTCAATAAATTAAAAATTACAACAGCAATGTTTTCAGCTGTAGGATTTAAATTTTGGAATTCTGTGGTATCTAAATTTAGATTTTTGTGGTCAAACCTATCCAAAATTGTTTCCTTTATTAAGTCACTAAGCACTTTCATATCCATTACGTATCCAGTTTCTGGATCAACCTCACCAGTTACTCTAACGATTAATTCATAGTTATGACCATGAAAATTAGGATTGTTACACTTACCGAATATTTTTTGATTTTTCTCCTCTGACCAATTAGGATTATTCAATCTGTGTGCAGCGTTAAAATGCTCTTTTCTGAAAACTGTTACTTTCATTTAAATATATTTATTGAAGGTCAAATATACGGCAATAACTACAAAAGAGTTATAAGTGTTTAATAGAAAACTCATATAAGTTAAACAGAGTGGTACTGATAATACATGTGGATACATTAAAATATTGATATTCAGTGCATTAATAAATTATACTTTTTTATAAATATTTGCTTATAGATAATTTCTATATTTAGGGTTTAAACTTCATGCATTATATATGAAATATCTATATTTCACGGTTTTTCTTTTACTATCCATTTCATCTTTTGCGCAGATCAATCCTGATAACATTGACATTGTCCGTGATAAATGGGGCGTTGCCCATATCTACGCTGAAACGGATGCAGAAGTGGCCTATGGTTTAGCCTGGGCCCATTCCGAAGATGATTTTGAAACTATTCAATCAACCTTACTAGCAGGCAAGCTAATGGCTGGCAGGCAATTCGGAAAAGATGGAGCTGGAATAGATTTCTTTACGCAATTTATTGGCGCGCCTGAATTGGTAAAAGATAAAAAGAATGAGCTTTCGTCAGAATTTTTAGCACTGTTGAATGGCTATGTACAAGGAATAAATTCTTATGCCGTTTATCATCAGGATGAAATTTTGCACAGAAAACTGTTTCCTATAGCTGAAGATGATATGTTAACTGCTTTTGTCCTCTCTCTATCAGCCATGAGTGGGGCTGATAAAGTGATAGGTGATTTGGTAGCCAATAAGAAGTTTAATAATCCCTACGTGGGAATAGGATCTAATGCGATTGCTTTATCGCAAAATAAAACGAGTACTGGAGAAAGTTTTTTAGCTGTAAATTCACATCAACCTTTTGAAGGACCAGCCAGTTGGTATGAAGTGCATTTAAATAGTGAAGAAGGTTGGAATATGTTGGGTTCCTTGTTTCCAGGCAGTCCTACGATATTTCATGGAGTAAATGAGAACTTGGGATGGGCACATACTGTCAATCATCCCGATAAAATGGATGTTTATCAACTCAGAATGCATCCGGAAAAGAAAGATCATTATTATTTTGATGGAGATCTAATACAGTTAGAGAAGAAAAAAGCTAAACTGAAGGTTAAATTGTTAGGACTTCCGATTCCGCTGTCCAAAACCTACTATGAAAGTGTTTATGGTCCGACACTAAGAAATAAGCATGGCTATTTTGCATTGGTATTTGCAGCCAATCAAGATTTAAAAGCCATTCAACAGTGGTATGAGATGACAAAAGCAAGTAATCTGGATGACTTTAAAAAATCTCTATCTGGAATTCATTTACCAGATTTTAATATTGTTTACGCTGATAAAGACCACAATATTTTTTATGTATGCAATGCTAAACTACCTAAAAGAAATTCAAATTTTATGTGGAATAAAGTATTGCCTGGCGATACTTCTGCTACTATCTGGAATAAATTTCATGATTTTAGTGAATTGCCACAGTACACTAATCCCGTTTCAGGTTATTTATTTAACATGAATAATACACCCTTTAATGCTACTGGAAAAATTGATAATCTTGATTCATTGAAATATCCTAGAGAGATGGGCTATTCTCTGTCTGATAATAATAGAAGCGTTCGATTTCAAAATCTAATGAGACAAGAGGAGAAGTTGAGCTATAATGATTTCAAAAGAATCAAATTTGATATTCAGTATCCTAAAGAATTTCAATTTGAGGAAGATGTAAATATTATTTTTGCACTGAACCCAAAGGAGCATCCGGAAATCGAAGACTATTTGACGATCCTACAGAAATGGGATCGTAAAGCAGAGAAGAAAAGCATAGGGGCCGGCTTGATGAAAGTTTTGATCAATAATGCAAAAGGAAAAGATATTGACGAGAAACTAGCAGTTGAAATCGTTGAAAAATCTAAATCACAGTTATTAGAAGAATTTGGTACCATAGAAGTTCCTCTAGAAAAACTGCAAGTGCATAAACGCGGTGAAGTAGAGATGCCCATTGACGGCTTACCAGATGTGATTGCTCCTATGTACTCGAAGAAATTGGGAGATGGATTAAAAGAGAAAACCTATGTTGGAGAGTCTTATATTTTATTGGCTCGTTTTGGCGAGGGTTTACCAAAATTAGAATCCATTATGCCTTATGGAGCTTCTTCTAAGCCTGAAAGCCCTCATTATACTGATCAAATGGAAATGTTTGTCAATAAGGAATTAAAGCCAATGACCTTAGATAAAGAGGAGATTTATGAAAATGCCGCTAGGATTTATCATCCTCAGGTTGAATAACATTTTCCATATAATGTTCCATATCGAAGTCGGTTAGAACTGTATTTTTTATTAAATATAATGGATGCCGAGGATGTCCTGCTTTTAGAGGATCGCCTGCTGACAACCATTTACAATCGTAAAATTGGCTCATGTTGAAGATATCCGATAGGCAGTGCTTTAAGAAATCTCTGGAATCAATTAAGTTACCCCAGGCAGCCCAAATCGTTAGCTCATCATTTTCTAAATGAGATTCGATGATCTCTAAATTTGTTTCGTGATACTTTTTGATGATTCGTTGGTGCAATAACTTTGGATCAGCACTTCTTTGCGGGTACAGATTTAACATCAACCAGCTATCAAATTGGTTGTGCTTAGCAATTCTTTCCACGGATGAAACTGTTCCGTCATATTCCTCTGGTTTCGCATGACTAGGATTCACGCCAATGCATAGCAGTGTATTTTTTCCTTTTTTCCCTAAAGAATAACGGTATTCTCCGCTTTTGTCGGTCTCATAAATCCACTTCATAATGAAATATAGTTAAAATTTTAAAAATTAATGTAAATAAAACTTGACATTTATATTTTAATAATAGTTATTTGTGTAAATAAAACTTTACAAAAAGACAATAAGTAATTACAATATGACAACTAAACAATACATTATGGAAGCAAGTAACTGGCATGAACAGAAAAAGAAAAATTTAAAAGCCTTAGCAATTTGGACATTTGCCTGGGTTTCAACTTTGGCTCTAGTGACATTTGGCCCTAAATTCTTATGGGAAGGGAATCAAGTGTTTACCTATTTAGCATTCTTTCTAAATTTAGGATTTGGAGTAGGAATGATTTTCGCGAATAGAAATCACATTAATGGTCTAGATGAATTAGATAAGAAAATTACTTTTGATGCTATGGCAATAGCATTAGGAGTTGGGGTGATTGGTGGCTTAAGTTTTTCAGTTATGGATATCACCAATATGATTGGGTTTGATGCTGAGATTTCATTTTTAGTAATTTTAATCTCGATAACCTATTTAATTGCAACGCTAGTAGGAAAATATAGATATAAATGAAAAATCGAGTTAAAGTATTAAGAGCGGAGCACAATATCACTCAGGCTGATTTAGCTAATGCGGTACAAGTATCAAGGCAAACCATTAATGCAATTGAAAAGGAGAAATTTGATCCCAGCTTAGATTTGGCATTTAAACTTTCAAAGTATTTTTCAAAAGCTATTGAAGAGATTTTTCAATATGAATAGGAGAGAAGATCATAGAAATTCATGACCTATAAAAGAAATTTGAAGTCAACTATTATTTTTACCTATGCTTTCAATCTTAAAAAGACCGCATCCTTTTATTTTCAATTCCGGGAGTATTCTCATTCCTGGAATTTTTACTTTCATTCTAATTAGTCTTTTCAGACCTCTAGGTTTCAATAGTCTGCCTACCACTTATGTTTTGGCTTTTGCATTGGGCCTCGGCTTAATTGCTTCAACTATGGTTTGGCTGACAGTTAAAACTTTTAAACTGCTGTTTCCTAAATTAATGGATGAAGATTTATGGACTTTAGGCAAGGAAATTATGCTGATTTTTACAGTGCTTCTGGTAATAGTGTTCACTATTTTTATCATTTTTTTAAGCATTGATGTTTTGGATAATGACCCAGTTTCCCTTTTTAGAATGGTATTTGTAAAAACATTATTGTTTAGCATATTTCCCATACTAATTATGGTGCTTTTTGAACAGTATAATTATCAACGAAATCAACTCAAGGTAGCTAATGAGCTAAGTCAAAAAGTGAAGCTAGAACAAAAGCACACAGAAAATATGCATTCAATTGTGGCTGAAAATGGCCAGCCTGTATTGCACTTGAAAAGTGATGAAATCCTTTGGGCACAGTCAGATGGAAATTACCTTGAGCTATTTTATCTAGAGTCAGGAGAAAAAGTTACAAAAGAGTTGATTCGAAACAGATTAAAGAATTTGGTAGATCAACTTCCCGATGAAACATTTTTTCATTGTCATAAGAGTTATATGATTAATCTTAATCACATTCAGAAAGTGCAGGGCAATGCCCGAAACTTTGAAGTAGTGCTTAGATATGGGAATATTCGGATACCTGTAGCCAGATCAAAATCTTTTGAATTAAAGGAAAAAATCAATCGATCTATATAGGTGCTTCCTTTTTATACCTAATCGTTCCCATTAATACCAAACGGTACTCAGATCAGCTCAAATACCGATTGGGCTCTTCATATTTGCTTCATCATTCATAAACACAAAAGTAAAAAATGAAGCAGGGTCTATTAGCATTTATTATTTTATTCAATTCTGAATTACTCCATGCGCAGGTATATATGGAGGAGAAAAGCAAACATAGATTTGCCCAAACCTATGTAGGGTTCAATACACAGATAGTACCAACACAAGGTCAATTTGTATCAGGCGGTTTGAGTAGTAAATTTCCAACACTTATTTCTCCTAGATTTAATATAGGGGGTTTACATTTTTGGGGAAAGTGGGACTTCAATGTTAATCTTCCGCTCGCACACTTAGGTGATAAAAAAGTTTCAGAAGAAACAGAATACCTTTTCTTGCCAGGAGCAGATTTAAGTGCTCGATACTACCCATGGAGAATGGAATTTGGCAAATTGAGACCTTATGCTGGAGTTTCAGTGAATCAGATGGTTTTCAAATTAGAGCACGAAGAGCTCGGGAGCAGAGATGATTTATTTTTCACTGCATCGCCCTTAGCAGGTATTTCCTATGCTTATAAAGGATGGCAATTTAATGCGGAACTTATGTGGGTGCCCACGAACAAAAAAGAGTTCTATACGAGCCGAAATCAAAGAGAAATATTTCATTTACCACAAAATTATTTTTCAGTTGGGATTGTAAAGTTTTTCGATACTACACTAAAGGAAGAGAAAGGCTACAAAAACGGATCTACCAAGAAAAAGGAAGATGAATTGAGAAGTAAAGGGAAATTAAACAGCTTTTCAATAGGTGTTGCACCAAGTGGAGCATATTTCTTGCGAGCACCGCAATTCTCTCAAGGTGAGCAGCAGTCCTTACCACGGCACAAAGGTGAATTCAATTGGGATTTTGGGCTGGGCTACTTATTTCATGACACAGGGCTTCACATCGGTTTTAGTTATAGGGATTACAGCTCAAACTCGAACAGCTATGGATTAGAACATGTAATTCGAAGAAAGTCTGTGGCATTCGAAGCCTTTAAATTCTTTTGGGATTACAATGGATTTGTACCATTTATCGGACCAAGCATTAGCTATGAGAGATGGGGTGCAGCGGAATTTGAGAATGATGTAATGACAAATGAAGTGGCCCGAACTAGAATGATTTCGCCAGGGATAATTTTTGGTTGGGACATAGTTCCATCTCCACTCGAGACTTGGGTATTACGCACAAACCTTCGATATTATCCCTTACAAAAAGTCAAAGACCCCTCCAGACAACTGTCCAGAATGGATCAATTTGAATTTAATATCATTCAATTAGTCATCTATCCAAATCGAATCATCAATCTGCGCTAATATTATGAAGAATATAATTCAAATCATCCTGATCATTCATATTTTCTCAGGTGCAATTGCCTTGATAAGCGGTGCAATAGCTATCGCTACACAGAAAGGAAAAGTAAAACATAAGAAATCAGGGAAGATATATGCTATGGCAATGCTCATCGTATTTGTAACAGGAATAAGCATTGCAAGCTATCAATTTAATAGATTTCTGTTCTTAATTGCCTTTCTTAGCTATTACAGTGTGTTTTCAGGAGTAAGAATTCTAGAATTGAAAAAATTGCATCAAGGTCAAAATCCACAATGGTACGATTGGTTTGCAGGTATTATTAATTTTATTGCCAATTTAGCCTTTGTTGCCATTGCGATTCACTATGCTTTGAAACCTGAAACTAATGTTGCTGGGGTGCTATTGTCTGCAGGTTTTGGTTTAGGAGGAATGTATCTAAGCTATGTGAATATGAAGCCTTTTGTAAAAAGACCTACACATGTGGCACATTGGTATACTTATCATCTAGGGAATATGATGGGAGCCTATATTGCTACTTTTACTGCATTTTTATCCACTATGGTCACTCGTTTTGAGTTAATGAATCCTTTTATCGCATTTGCTTTACCATCACTTATCGGGATTCCTCTATTAGTATATTGGACACATAAAACGGAAGTTAAATTTAAAATGAAATGAAATATCTATTTTCTATTATAATCATCTTAGTTGCCAGCTCTTTCTTAGGCTGCAGTTATTTGAAAAATGTACAGCTTTTGAGTGGCGGTGAATTAAGACGCCAGAAATTTGTACAAGCCATTCCTTTCGAAATGAAAAAGGATATTATTGTGGTGAAAGCTAAAGTAAATGGCGACAGTATTGAAAGAGAATTTATATTTGACACGGGCGCTTTCAATAGTAAAATTGAAAAGGAATTGGCTGAATCTCTTCAACTTAAAACCATTACCACTAAATCAAATTCTACTGCAGCTGGAGTCACGAGAGAAATTGAAGTCACTAGAATCGATTCTATCATTTTCGGAGAAACTGCCTTTTATAATGTAGGAGCTGGAAAAGTAGCGTATGATGAAGAGTCTGCAAGTCCGTGCATTGCTCCTCATGGAATCATTGGAGCCAATATCTTAAAATTGGCCCATTGGAAAATAGATTATGAAAAGCATTTGATTTTCTTTTCAGATCAAGCATTTGCTGTAGAAACGGCTTCTCATGCCATTCCTTTTGATCATCCATTACTTTCAGGTACGCCTAGTATCAGCTTGAAAATAGGAGGAAGAGAAGCCAAGAATGTGCTATTTGATGTCGGTTATAATGGTGGATTAGTTTTGCCGATAGGCTTAGCTGAAGCATTTGAAGGAGAGGAAAAGTTATTTTTTGACCGATCTACAACAGGTATTTATGGATCCAAGACTGATACCCTCATAGAAAAGCAGCTGGAAATAGAAATTGATGGATTTAAAACTACCATCCCAGTTAATTTTTCAGCAAATGGAAAGGCACTATTGGGCAATGAGTTCTTGAAACACTTCGATGTAGTCATCAACTATGAAAAAGATATCATTGAATTAGTTCAAAGGAAGGAAGTAGAAATTTTGCCTAATCGTAAATTTATTCCCGGTATAACTAATAAGAATCAATGGGTAGTAAATAGAACAACAGAAGAATTGCCACTTTCTTTAGGGGATAGCCTGATTAGTATCAATGGAAAAACACCCGCGGATCTATTAGAGAATTATTGCGACTATGTCATGAATATTAGCTCTTTAATAGATTCAGATAGTCTTCATATAGTAAAAACAAGTGGGGAAAAGCTGGCTATAGTTAATGAATTGATTTTATAATTATGACTCTTGTTTAGTGGCTAATATCTCGTTTTATTATTGAATTAAATTTTAACGATTGATTGCAGATTTCTGCTTTAGGATATTGGTTTTGAATCTAAATAAAAAGTGAAAAGGGTACGGTTTATTCGTACCCTTCTATACTTATTTCATAGCTAAAAATGAATCTACCTGTCCGTAGAACCACTCAGGTTCATCATAGAAAATAAAGTGATAGGCTTTATCGGCTACTGCTACTTTCACGTTCTTGATATCTTTGCATTGAGCTTCATAGTTTTGTTCGACTATAGCTTTTGTGCTTCCATATTGCTCATAAGCAGCCCAAGCTCCTAATACTAATACATTCGCTTTTACATTATTCATTTCAGGTCTTATATCGGTAGTATACATTTCGCCATAAGCTTGTCCAGTAACACTTCTGTTACTATTAATACCCATTTCAACTACTTGTTCCCTTTTGTCTGGAGTCGCAATCATTCCAGCGATAATCATTTTTTGTTGTTGGGCATATGCTTCTTCTGTAACATTTTGCATACTAGCTTTCATTTGATTTACAAATCCTTGTGCCGTTTCAGGAGTAATGTTTGGCATCTGAATAGCAGGGAAGTAAGGAATTCCATCAACTGAAATTACTTTTTCAAATAATTCTGGAGCTGTTGCTGAGGCCCATAAGGAAAGAAAACCACCCATGCTATGCCCCATCAAAATGGAGTTCTTTAATTTATTTTCTTTAGTGTAGGATATAATTTCGTCTCTTACAGCTTTTAAGTAATGATCACTTTCTACATTTTCTTTGTTTCCAAATCCCTTTAAGGTGACCAGGTGAATTTCATAATTTGATTTGTAGCGGTTAACAACATCTGACCATACATCAGCAGAGCAAGACATGCCGTGTATCAAAATCATAGGTTGTCCTTTTCCTATAACTTTAGTGCTGATAATGTTTTCACTTTTTAAAATGTGAGCCGAAAATAGTAATCCAGCAATTAATAATATGATTCGTGATTTTTTGATTAGATTTTTCATTTGTTTTTGTTTTTGATTTCTCAAATGAAGAAAGAATCATCCATATCCAGAAAATGTATTGACAAAGTGTAATTATAAAATGATAAACTGCCGAATGAGAATATCTTATTGATAAAATGTCTGTTTTATCTGCCTTATTACCTTTCGTCAATAGTTTTATGTAATTCGTCAATTATAGTTGTTACAAAAACATTGCTTTCTATCTTTAAGAAATGATTTGGAAAAGAATAACAGAATATAAAATACATCACGTAATTGGTTGGTCGCTTTACTTTGCATTAGCCAGTTCAGCTTATTATCAATTCTACACTAATAAAGTCGATTTATACTTAGTAACTTCTGTCTATGTGTTATCACACGCAGCAATGTATTATGTTTCCCAGTATGTAATTGCTGTCAGGACCTTAAAAAAAGGGAGGTCAGGCTTATTTTTTATATTCTACTTTTTACTTGCCGTTTTATTGTCATTCCTAATGTTTGGAGCGATTAATTTAATATTAGGAAAGGATATGCCAAGGTATTTTGGAGACCAATTCATGAACATATTTCCTGTTTTTTTGATTTCAAATCTATTCATGGGTGGAGTATTGATTGGTATTAAATCTATTATAGATAAATCAAGAAATCAGAAGTTAGAACAGGCGCGACACCAGGAGAACCTGATGACGGAATTGAGTTATCTGAAAGCGCAGGTTAATCCTCATTTTTTATTTAACACTATAAATAGTGTTTATGTCTTAATTAAGATTGATCCAGATAAGGCGGCAGAAATGCTGATAAAATTATCGGATTTACTTCGATCGCAGTTATATGATTTCAGTAAAAATAAAATTACAATAGAAGAAGAAATTCAGTATTTAGAAAATTATATAGCTCTAGAGAAGTTAAGGAAAGCCCATAGAGTAGAAGTTGAATTTAGTAAGGAGGGAGAATTATATGATTTCTCAATGCCTCCTTTACTTTTAATTCCATTTTTAGAGAATTGCTTTAAGCATTTATCTTCTAATCAGGATTCTACCAATATTGTTAAGATTAATCTGAGAAAGCAAGGATCAAATTTATTGGCTGAATTCATAAATACTTATGATGATGAATTAGATGATAATAGGGCAGGAGGAATTGGTTTGAGTAATGTAAAAAGAAGACTGGCTTTACTTTTTCCAAATAAATATGAATTAAGCATTAAGAAGAATAACGACTTTTTTGAAGTCAGCCTTAAACTGAACTTAGATGAAAATGAGCACTAAAATGAATGTTTTAATTGTTGAGGACGAACATTTGGCAGCGGAAGGATTAAAATCATATGTTTCTGAAATCAATTTTTTAAACCTGATTGGCTATTGTGAAAATGCATTGGAAGCAAATAAATTTCTGGCCGAAAAATCTATCGACCTAATGTTTTTAGACATTCAGATGCCAAAATTGACAGGCATTGATTTTCTGAAATCTCTTTCAAAACCGCCTATGGTGATATTCACTACTGCTTATCCTAATTATGCATTACAAGGTTACGAGCTTGATGTGATTGATTATTTGGTTAAACCTTATCCATTTGATCGTTTCTTAAAAGCTGTAAATAAAGCAAAAGACAGATTTGATTTATCTTATCATGGTGTGAGCTCAGATGATTCTTCTCAAAATGAATATTTCTTTGTCAAGACTGAGCATAAACTTGAAAAAGTGATTTTTAATGAAATTAATTATGTTCAAGCTATGGAGAATTATGTGGTAATTCACAGTCATAAACAAAGTATTATCACATTAATGACTATGAAAGCTATGGAAGAGATTGTAGAGGATAAACCGTTCTTAAGAATCCATAAAAGTTACTTGATTAATAAAGATAAGGTGGAGGCTATAGAAGGTAATTCAATTCATATTGGAGGCAAAACGCTTCCTATTTCACGCCAAAAGAAAAGCCAAGTCTTGGATCAAATAATAAAATCATGATCTGGAACCTGGCTTTAAATATTAAATTATAAAAATATTTACTCAGCTACATCTTCTTGTAATTCTTCAACAGGTTTCCCTAAGTTTCCTTCTTTTAGCTTTTTCATATAAGTAGCTAAATCAGTTCTAACTTCTTTAGATAAGATGTATAAACCAATCATATTAGGAACTGACATGGCAAGTATCATCATATCTGAGAAGTCTAATACTGCACCTAAACTTACTGAAGCACCCACTACTACAAATACTAAGAATACTATTTTATAAGCTAATTCAGATCTGTTGGTTTTTCCAAAAAGATAAGTCCAGCCTCTCATTCCATAATATGACCATGAAATCATGGTGGAAAATGCAAATAAGAAAACGGCTATTGCTAATACATATGGGAACCATGAAATAACAGAACCAAAAGCTTGAGCAGTTAATTTTACGCCTGTAACTCCTGGTACTTCATGCATGCCTGTGAAAATAAGCACTAGTGCTGTTAATGTACAAACTACAACGGTATCAATAAAAGGCTCCATTAACCCTACAAATCCTTCTGATGGTGGATTGTGAGTTTTAGTAGCACTGTGAGCGATGGCTGCAGAACCTACACCCGCCTCATTTGAGAAAGCCGCTCTTTGGAAACCAATTATTAAAACACCTATAAATCCTCCTTTTAGTGCGCTAGAATTTAAGGCTCCATTGTATATAGCTGAAAGTGCAGGTCCCAAGTTTTCAATATTGATTCCAATAATAGTTAAGGCTGCAAGCACATAAATGATTGCCATAATAGGTACAACCTTACCCGTAACTTTGGCAATACTTTCAATACCACCAATGATAACGATTCCCACTAGAACCGCTAAACCTATCCCAAACCAGAATCCCCAGCCTTCTAACACTGCAAACTGTGAAGCCATAATTTGGAAGGATTGATTTGACTGGAACATATTTCCAGCACCAAATGAAGCCCCTACACATAATACTGCGAAAACCCCAGCTAATACTTTTCCTAATCCTTTGATGTTACGTTTCTCTAATCCATACCGCAGGTAATTCATGGGGCCACCAAAAATTTTACCATCGGCCTTAATTTCTCTGTATTTCACTCCTAATGTACATTCTACGAATTTTGATGACATTCCAAGTAATCCTGCCAATATCATCCAGAAAGTAGCTCCCGCACCACCAATTGAAATGGCAACGGCTACACCTGCAATGTTTCCTAAACCTACAGTTGCAGATACTGCTGTAGCTAAAGCCTGAAAGTGGGTTACTTTACCAGGCGCATTAGGGTCGCTGTACTTTCCTCTTGCTAAATCAATTGAGTGCTTGAAACCTCTTACGTTGATGAATCCCATCCTTACTGTAAAGAAAGCAGCTCCTGCTATTAGCCAAACTACAATAAATGGGATACTATTTTTTCTAATGTCACCATTAGGGTGTAATAGTGGACGTTCTTCTTCAAAAGTGATGCTAGCAAAATATTGAGCACCCTGTTCAATCAAATGTTTTGTATTATTAGGACTGAAAATAACATTGCCCTCTTCTTCATTAAAATCAATAACACCGCTTTCTGGTGCTTTCACTACATCTGCATCTTCATTATCTATGGAAACAATTGCTATTTCATCTCCTTTATTTACTTTTTCACCATCCTGAACCAGCTTCTTTTTAAGTATGAATATCTTATCTGTTTTAGCAGTCCATTCTGGTGTTTTGATCATTTCTTTATCAGTATACACAATTGGATCATAAAGACCCACTGCTTCAAAAGGATCCCAAAAGAGCACTTTACTCATAAATTGAACCACTGGCTCAAATACAGAATTGAAATTCTCAGTTATAGATTCAGCAGGAATGGTAATGTTCTTGGTGATGCTTACATCATTGGCATCAGTAATTTTTACATTATACTCAAAACCTTCTATAAGTCCTGAAGCCTCATTAGCAGTTAATGGTGTGTTTTTGTTAGACCATTTAAACTGATAGGGTGGAGTTCCGCCAAAGGGTGACAATTTTATTCCTCCATCATTTATCGATTTGGAAGGATTAATTAATTCTATCTCAACCCCTAAAGAGTCATTTTGTGAATTAATCGAAGCATATGAAATAAAATTGAAAAAAGTAAGAAAGATAATTATCGAAACTAATCGTAATGATTTCTTCATATATATCTGCTGATTGATTAAAATTTGTTTTGAGATCAACTATTTTACTAAATCAATAGATTGTGTAGCGATCTGTTTGACTTAAGGTTACAAAATCAACTGAATAAGTACGTTTTTGTTCAAAATTCAATGATTTTGGATGAAATCGCCCCCTTAAAATTAATAATCTAACATTTCATAATTATCAAATTAGGATAGTAATTACTATATATATAGTAATAAAATTACAAAAATAGTTGTATTACTAATAAAATAGTAATAACCTTGTGCTATGAAAGAATTAACAAAGGCAGAAGAGCAATTGATGCAGCATCTTTGGAAGCTTCAAAAAGCTTATCTTAAAGATATTGTAGAACACTATGAGGAGCCTAAACCAGCATATACTACCATAAGTACTGTGGTTAATGTATTGGTGAAGAAGAAATTTGTTGGTTTTGATTTACACGGGAAATCTAAACACTATTATCCCTTAATATCAAAAGAAGAATATTCTAACCAATCCGTCAAGAGTTTAATTGGGAATTTTTTTAATAATTCCTACAAGCAATTTGCTTCGTTTTTTACTTCTAGGAAAGAATTATCGCTAGACGAGCTAAAAGAGATTCGATCAATGATAGATCAGGAAATTGAAAAGAAAAAATCATGATTACTACCTTATTATTTCTGTTAAAAGTAATGGTGATTCAAGCCATATTGTATATTCTATATACAGTAAAATTCCATAAAAGCGGAAATCATTCGGCTAATAGATTTTATTTAATCGTAGCGTTAGTGATTAGCTTTGTAATTCCTCTTTTATCTTTTCCTGCTATATCTCAATACTCAAATGAGACGGTTCATGAGATTACAAATTGGTATGAAATGACAGATCAAACGCTTAGTGAATCCATATCGGTATTAGTCCCTGTTAAAACATCCAATACTATCAATTATTATAAAGCTATAGGGATTGGTTTATTCATTGTTATTACTACATTCTTTTTACTTAAAGTATTGCTTAGTCATTTTCAATTATTGAAAATTACAAGAGAAGCTAAAGCAATTACTATTAATAATCAAAATGTTTTTATTGCTGATATTGATATACCCTTTAGCTATTTTAATAAGATTTTTATACCAGAAAGATTAATAAAAGCCCCGCAATTTGATGTCATTCTTAATCATGAATTAGCTCACGTTAAGTATTGGCATTCATTGGATAGGATATTCTTAGAATTTCTTACCGCTATCTTCTGGTTCAATCCATTTCACTATTTATATAGAAGAAAACTAATCGAAATCCATGAGTTCCAGGCGGATGAGAAAACCATAGCCAGAGACTATGATGTGGTGAAGTATCAAGAAACCCTTTATTCGGAACTCCATTCAAATTTTTCAATAGCAAGTGTTAATCACTTCAATTTCAACACTATAAAAAACCGCATAAAAATGATGAATCAACCTAAAAAACAATCAAAATGGCAATATTTAATATTACTGCCAGTTATCGCCTTATTAGCCTTTTCATTTGCCAATAAAGAAAACTCGCCTAATTTCTTAATTGATCCCGAATTGGATGAATTATTTGAAAGCGTTATAGACTTAAGTGATGTTTATACTCCAAGTATTCAGCCAGTAAAAAATTCAGAGTTGGTTAGATTAACTTCCACATTTGGTAAACGAATGCATCCAATTTTAAAAGTGATGCGAATGCACGAAGGGGTTGATTTTGCTACAGATATCGGTAACCAAGTAATGGCTACTGCTAACGGAACCGTGATTAAAGTTGATCATATTATAAATGGATTTGGTAAACATATAGTCATTGATCATAACGGTCTATATCAAACTAAATATGCTCAGCTTTCTGAATTTAAGGTAATTGAAGGTCAAAAAGTAAATAGGGGAGACATTATTGCTTTAACTGGAAATTCAGGAGCATCAACTGGACCACATTTGCACTATGAAGTGAGAGACTCACAGGGAGAAGCCTTAGATCCTTTACTTTATATCAAAGACTATAATTATAAAGAAGAGGTACCTGATGGAAAGTCTAACAAGATGAATCTGGGAAATTCAGAAGGTAAAATTCGAGTTTTAATTGATCCGGGACATGGGGGCAATGATAAGGGGATGAAATCTTTTGATAAGACAGAAAGTCAAGTAACCCTAAAAGTTGCACAGTTAGTTTATGAGAATTTTAAAGATTCTGAAAAAGTTAGAATTGAGTTAACTCGCTCAATTGATAATAATGTTACCTTAGAAGAAAGAGTATCTAATACTAATAATGCTGATTTATTTATTTCTTTACATGTTGAAACTCATGAGTATGAAGATGAAGATAGATTAATAGCCATTTACAATGATTCAAATGAATTTACAGCTCAGTCCAAATATTTTTCAGAATTGTTATCTAATGAATTCAAAGAAATAGACAAAACTGTAAGAATGGGATACTCAACTGGATTCTATGTTTTGAAAAATACAAAATGTCCATCGGTAATGTTGAGTATGGGCTACTTCTCTAACCCTGATTCCGAAAAGTATTTAAATTCTGAAGAGGGTATAAATGAAATTGCAACAAAATTGTCAGAGGCGATTCTTGCATCTATCTAATGTTCATTTGACTTATATTCTTTTAATAGAATAAAATTTTTAATTAATCGATAAAAAACATGAATTCATAGAAGTAGTCTCCGAAAATTATCTCATATTTAACTAATAACAAGCTACTTAAGTAATGCAGCTAAAAGCTATAGTTAAATATAAGCAAGACTTAAAAATACTTTTTGTCGCACTGGGCTACTTCTTTTTTGCTCGCCTTGGCTATTTTTTAGTATTTGAAGACATTTACATTTTACCCACCTGGCCACCTTCAGGTTTGGCATTAGCATTCCTTATAATATTGGGAAGAAAAGCCTGGCCAGGTATTACAATAGGAGCATTATTAGCTAATATACTTGCCTATTGGAATACGGGTGACCTTGAATCTAATTCCGTAATATTATTATCCTCATTAATTGCAGCAGGTCATACTTTGGAAGCTTTATTAGGTAACTTTTTGATTACAAAATGGATTGAGAAGGATCAATTATTCAGAAAATCAGTCAACATCTTTAGGTTTTTAGGAATAGGGGTGGTTATAGCGCTTATCAGCGCAGCTATTGGCACAGGGGCACTTTACTATCAGGACTTATTTCCTGAAGGTGAATTTTTAAGTCGGTTTGTATCCTGGTGGGTAGGGAATCTAGTGGGCATATTATTATTTACTCCTTTTATATTATCGTTTAGAGAGCCCTTTCTTAAAAATTTAAAGCGAGCGCATTTAATAGAAGTTATATTTTTTAGCCTTGGCATAGCAGTCGTTTTTATGTTGCTAAATAATGAAGAATTACGCTATCCGGTGCAGCAATCCATTCCTTTTTTAGTTTTACCCATGCTCCTTTGGATGGCTTTTAGATTCCACTTGGCAGTTGCTATGACGGGCACTATTGTAATCGCCTTAATTTCTGTTTACATGACCACTAAAGGGATCGGCCCCTTTGTAATGGAAACACCTTCAAATGCCATGTTGATTCTTCAAACGTTCTTAGGCGTAATTAGCGTTTCCACAATAATTCTGTCTGCTACTCAAAGAGAAAGAAATGAAGCTCAAGCAGAGTTGAAATCTTTAAATGTGAACTTGGAAGAGATCGTGCAAAAAAGAACAGAAGAGCTGCAAAAAGAAAATACAACTCGTAAAAAAGCAGAAGAGGAATTACAAAACTCTAATACCGAATTGAGAAAGATTAATGCAGAACTGGATAATTTCGTTTATAGAGTCTCACATGATTTAAGAGCTCCCATTGCGAGCATGTTGGGGCTGCTTAATCTGGCAAAGACAGATGAAAGTCCTGAAATGAAAAGCGTCTATCTTTCGAAAATAGAGGAAAGTGCTAATCTTCAGGATACTTTTATAACTGAAATTTTGGATCAGTCAAGAAATGCGCGCTTAGAAATCAAAAATGAACCGATTGATTTTGAAAAGATTATAAACGAATCTTTCGATCAATTGAAATATTCAAATTCTGATGAAGAGGTTGAGAAAACGCTCGATATTAAATTGGATGATACCTTTTATTCTGATCCTTGGCGATTAAAGGTGATTTTGAATAATGTTATATCAAATTCTATACGCTATCGAAATGGAAGATCTCCTAAAATAGATATAGAAATCAAATCAAATAAAAAGACGGCAGTGATCAATGTGCAAGATAATGGAAGAGGCATTTCTGAAGAGCATATTCACAAAGTATTTGATATGTTCTATCGAGCGACAGATGATAATGCGGGCTCTGGTTTAGGATTGTACATTGTAAAAGAAACAGTCGCTAAACTGAATGGTGAAATTGATATTGAATCTAAACCAGCTAAGGGAACTAAAATAAGCTTTAAAATCCCGAATATGAAATCTTAGCTTATTTTAATTTAAGCCAAGCAATCAAGCTTATTACTTATCAAACATTTGCAACTCCAAACAATAAAGCCCAATTTTGATTTTTAAATCTGAACTTATATTTGATTAAGAAGATTAATAAATCATGGCAGAAACTTCACATTGGACTGGATCAGAACAATATTTATGCGACCCGGCATTAGCACAAGCTTTTCATATGGCACGAACTTTAGGAATGCCACTTTTAATAGAAGGAGAACCTGGAACGGGTAAAACCGAATTACCAATACATTATGCAAAGGATAGAGGATTAGACTTAGAAGTGTATCCGGTAGGTTCTAAAAGTAATGTGGAGCAGTTTGTAGCTCGTTTTGATCATGTTAAATATTTACGTGATTCTCAGATAGAGATATTAAATGCTCAAAGAGAGGAGAAAGGATTAGATAGTAAACTAACTACTGGTGATCGTAATCCTGAATCATTGGCTGATTATGTAGTGAAAGGACCAGCGGCTATCGCTTATAGCAAACCCAATTCAGTATTATTGATTGATGAAATTGATAAAGCCCCTCGTGAGTTCCCTAATGACTTATTGTATGCTTTAAGTCATCGGAAGTTTATTATGCCTGAATCGGGCGAGGTGATAGAAGTTTCTGAAGAAGATATGCCAGCTATTGTGATTACTTCCAATCGTGAACAGGAATTACCCACTGCTTTCAAGGGAAGATGTATTTATCATTATATCGATTTTCCGGATCAAGATACTATGGCGAAAATCATTGATAAACATCATCCTAATTTGGACGATAAAGTAGTGAAAGTGGCAATTGATGTATTTTACCATTTAAGAAGATTAGGATTGGAAAGAGCTCCTACAACTAGAGAGATATTAAACTGGTTAAAATACATGGGGGATATTGCACCTAAAGAAGCGGTAAAGAAAATAGAAGGCCTTGAAGGTATAGGAGCATTGATCAAAACACAAGATGATATGATTCGAGTGAACAGAATGATTGGTGCTGATGATAATTTTGGATCTAGTTTAAATTGAATATTTCAAGTTTAAAACTCGATAATTACTGAATCCTCATTTAAAACGAGGACTAGCTAAATGGCTTAATCAAAGTGACTATCCCCTAGGGGGGATAATAGGGGGATGCACAAAAATACTATTGCTAATTTATCTAAAACCTTTTTATAAAGATTTAAAACAAAATGGTGATAAGTTTTAATTTTTTACTCAATTTAATAGAAGTGACTATCCCCTCGAGGGGATTATAGGGGTGTTTTAAAGGGAAGCCGAATTAGTATTTGCCATAAACAATTAGTAAAATATATATTTAGAAACAAAAAATATGTTTAGCTCATTACCTGAACATTTCAGATCATACGGACTAAAAGCAGATGTTAGAACTTTGCTTTTACTCAGGAAAGCTATGCAAAGAGATTTGGTGAAAACCTTAGGGGATGTTCATAATGTACTGAAGGGAATCATAGTAAAAGAGCCTACAGATATTGGTCCTTTTACGAAAGCCTATTATGCTTATTTCTTACATATTCCCATCAAGCCAGGTGAAACCCTGGAAGATGCAATCAAAAGATCTGAAACTTTTCAAAAATGGAAGACTAAATTTGTAGAAGAAGCAGATCGAGAGTATGATGATGAAGAGCTAACCAATCTATTTTTGGATGAGGTGCATTTAACTTCTTATGATATTAAAGAAGTGATTTCAGGTAAAGAGATTTGGGATAAGGATAATCCGGATTTAGAAGATAAGGATCCTCAAGCAGAAGAAGGTGAAATTCCAGAGCGCCAATTAGATAAAATGGCAGACTATTCGGAGCTCTCTTTAGAGGAGCTTCTGGAGCGCATGGAGAAAGTTCGTGAACAGCAGAAGACTCGTCATGGTGGAGGTAGCCATTGGATTGGTACCGGTGGTATATCTCCTTACGGACATGGAGGAGCTGCAAAGAATGGAATCCGTGTGGGTGGACAAGGAGGAGGGAAGATGGCCCGAAAGGTAATGGGAGATAAACATTATTTTCCTATTGATAAGGATGCTACCTTGAATGATAATAATGTGGATGCAGCTCTTGCTTCTATAAAAGGGGTGATTCAGGAAAGTAATACTGAAAAGCTGGATGTACCTCAAACCATAAAGTCGGGTATTAAAAGAGGAGGGCTTTTTATACCTGAATTATCGAGTGAAAAGAATGAAGAGCTGAAGGTAATTGTATTGATTGATAATGGAGGCTATTCTATGGCGCCTTACGTTCGTTCGGTGCAGAATTTGTTTCGGAAGATGAAGACACGCTTTGCACATGATCTTGAAGTCTATTACTTCCATAATACCATTTATGATAGAGTGTATGTTGATGAACGTAGAACCAAAGCGATCAGCATGGAAAAACTTTTAAGTCACAGTAAGGATTACAGAGTATTCATTATGGGAGATGCTGCTATGGCACCCTATGAAATCACCCAGGGCAGCGTGGATAGTTTAAAAGCCATTCCAAAGAAATTTAAAAAGACTGTATGGCTCAACCCTGAGCCAATTAAATATTGGCCGCATACTTATACCATTCAGCTCATAAAGCAATTGATTCCAATGTTTCCTCTAACACCAGCTGGAATTGAAAGAGCGGTAAGAAGCATGAATAATAAAAGTACGGAAGGCTAAGTTTTTAGCTATAGATTTCAATCCTTTTTAAGAGTTGGTGTGTCTGTCAGTTAGACATCGACCTTTTATGAGAAAACTATTTATAGTACTAGCATTAGGGCTTATTCTAGCTCATCCTATTTACGCCCAGAAGGATACGACTACATTTAACAAAAAGCGATTTCGGATATCCGTAGGCTTAACCGCTACCGCTTATACAGCAGGCGTTTTATACCTTTCAGAAGTATGGTATAGGGACCATGAGAGAGTTCCTTTGCATTGGTATAATGATAATGCGGGCTGGCAGCAAATGGACAAGGCTGCACATGCTTACATTGCGTATCATCAAAGCCGAGCAGGCTATGAAATGCTCAAATGGAGTGGTGTGAATCAAAATACTGCTATATTTTTAGGAGGAAGTTTAGGATTTATCTTTCAATTGCCGATTGAAATATTTGACGGGATTTATGAAGGCTATGGCTTCTCTTGGGGAGATGTATATGCCAATACTGCGGGTTCATTGTTATTTATGCTGCAACAAAAGTTTGCGGATGAACAAATCATTAAAATGAAGTTTTCCTATTATCCCACCCCATATTCCAAGGTGAACCCCAGAATATTAGGTGAAAATGCACTAGAGAGCTTGTTTACCGATTATAATGCGCAAACCTATTGGTTGAGTATAGGCCTCAATAAATTGATCCCGGATGAAATAATACCTAATTGGTTAAATATAGCAGTAGGCTATAGTGGAGGGGGAATGCTGTCAGATTTTGAAAACCCTAGATGGATAGGAGGGAAAAGGATAGCCGAATATGCTCGGTATAGACAATTCTTGCTTTCCCCTGATATTGATTATACTCAATTCAAAACCAATAGTAAGTTTTTGAACGGACTGTTCGAAGCCCTAAACCTCACCAAATTCCCAGCTCCCGCAATTGAATACAATACGGAATACGGCTGGGTGCTCCATTTTATTTATTTATAAAAGATTAAAGCTTTAATTATATAGATGCTTGTATTTTGTTGGTTTAGGTTTGACTTATGTAATGATTCGATAGCTGAAGTTATGGACTTCCTTTTTTAAATTCGATTCTTGTTGAAAAGCGAGCTCTATCATCATACCTATAGTTTAAATCAAGGGTTAAACTAACTTCATTCAAATTTTGTATTGATAGATATTCCTCCCAACCGCTGTCAGATTTAATTATTAAATAAGATCCGTTCTTAGCCAATTCCCAAGTTCCTTCCTCAGTGTTGTTGAAATCATTTTCCTGCTTATCTCTGATAAATTTTACAGAATTATTTGATATGTAGTGTCCATTTTTCTTGAATTGAATTGAGAAATTGACACTTAAAATTGATTCAAAAATCAGTGTATCTACACTGTTGATAAATCTTGAAAAAGACCAATTACCTACTAATAGGTTTTCTCTTTTTTTTAAATACTCCTTTGATGGAAGACCAGTGTCTACCAAAGAGACAATAAGCTCTTCAGGAAAACTTGACCATTCTTGCAATGAAACTTCGGCTGTCAGAATTTCATTAGATTTAGATCTTAGGTAGAAGAAATATTCGCTTAAAGCTTCTCTATCTACTATGTAAAGACCATAGTAATTTCCGCTATTAACCAATCGCCATTCTCCATAATTTGCATAACCGTATTTTTCTCCCTGATAATTTAAAGTTAAAGTGCTTGAGTCGGAAAAATGCAGTTTCAAGGATGAAAGCGTACTATATTCGGATTCTATTTGCCATTCATTATCTGAAAAATCGCTAGGATTCAATTTTAACTCTTCGGAAATAAAAGGTTTTAGTATAATATAGGTTTGCTTATCTTCATTATGCCTTAAAATAACACTGTCTTTATTGAATGATTCTATTTTAACTTTTTCACCTTTAAGCTTAAAAATTCCTTTCTTTTTAATCCTTGCTTTATTTGGCTTTTCTTTGAAATTATGAAATTTCACAGTTTTACCAGAGAACTCGACAATTCCTGTTCCCGTAGAAAAGGATTCAATTGTTTCAACAGAATCTTCAGAACTGTCAATCGAAATAACCTCCTCCATAGAACGAATATATGCTACTTTCCAAGTACCTGATAACTCCTGTCCGTAGGTATGGAATGTAGTCAAAACTAAAGCAAGTAATAATGGTATAATTCTCCTCATCCTAATTGGCCCTAACGGTTGGCTATGAGCAGTAGCGTGCCGCAGGGCGCTATTGCTTATAGGTTTTGTTAGCTGATGTATTTATATTTTATCACAACTATCGTTGCAATAAGTATTACTATTACCGAACCAAAAAACAAGAGTTTCGATAATGAAAAAAAACTTCTGAAGAATCGATATTTACCCTTCTTGTATTTATCTGTGGGCATTTCGTAATCTTTAATTACATGGTTGCTTGTTACCCCGCTTTTGTCATTGTAAATTCCACGAAATTTTCTCTCTTGCTGCAAATAATAACTATCCAGAAGCCAAAAAAATAAAACTTGAAACGCAGCAATGTAAATCAAAATTAATTTTGGGTTCGAAGCATAAATTGCCAACAAACCAGCAGCCAGCGTAATTGTTATAGCCTTTAGTTGAATTGAATTTGTGCTCAACCTATTAATAACATTTTGGATAAATTCTAGATGTTGTTTTTCTTCGTCTGTCATTTAATATTATTTTGTAAAAACCAATTCTTTAGATTTTTGATAGTATAAAAGGTCTAATGGGAATTCTTCGTTATTATATTCAGAAACCCATTTTCTGATATCTTCTGTGTTCAGTGTTGTCAAATGGTCTAAATCAAGTGGATATTGAATAGATTCATTTAGCATTACACCACCTTTTGCAAATGTTCTTGTTTGCCTTCTGGTTTTACGATATTCTGAAAGTCTTTTATGCCTTAGAATTTTACTTGTTTCAATTTCAGAATAAATCCATGGTGACAAAGTTGAAGACTTAACACCTTCTTTAAAAGAAATGGATTCAGGCGTATTAAGAAATAATAGACATTCTGTCTTGTCCATCATCTTGTTTAATGCAGTTGACAGCATCATATGGACATTACTCGTAGTAAAATTTCTTTTATTGTAGTCATAATAACCGTCATCCCTTTTGCAGAAAGTTTTGTCTAATTCTTTTAATAGGTCATTTGAATACCCCCAAATACAAGAATCTATAAATGTTTTTATTCCAAGCTTGTCATGTAAATACCCGGAGAGTGCTATTGCCTCTTTTTCATTTTTATGCGAATGAGAAAGGAAAATATCAGCTTCAACGTTAGGAAACCAATTTGATTGCATTTTACCACCATCAATATTACCATTTGCAAGAATTAATTCTTCGAGTTTCTGCTCAACTTTATTCGAGAACTGTTTGAAAAGTTCCTTCCCTTTATCTAAATAATATTTTTCTTGCGGTTCGGTAAAGTATCTTTTGAACTCTAAATTAAATCCTGTGTACATATTTTTATATTTCATCTAACAACTGAATATAGTTACCCCCTGGTGACTATATTAATATATCGTCACCTAGAGGTGATGATATATCTATTATGTCAGTCATCACAATTCAAAAAATAATTTTGAGGATTAGGTTTTGGTTGTAAATGAACTGATTCCATAAATGTAATGAATATCCTGCAAGAAAGAAAATACTAGTTTATTAAGGAGGTAGGGAAGGATAAGCTCAAATAGTGATTCTCACACTCTTTAAATATTTATTCTAAAAGTTCTTGTTCTATACTTTTGTACACTATATATTGAGGCTTTAATTTTTATCAACCAAAACTTAAGATTATGTCCAAAGAGAACTTTGAATCCCTAAAAGGGAGCATTGCGGCTATGGAAGCGGCAGAAACAAAAATTCCTAACATGCCTGTTGATGTTTATTTGCAGGAAGCCTCCGATTTACAAGAATGGAGTAAAGCGGATCAAAAGCAATTAATAAAGGTGGGGGTTCCCAAAGCTTATTTTACTGAAATGGAGGCTCGAATTGGAGCATTGCGCTATGCTCAATCCATCTGGAATAAAGATCAATACACCAAAGAAGAAGCTCAGCAGGAGTGGGACGAAATGAGCCCAAAAGCGATAGACTTAAAAAATGAAATTGAGCATGCCTTCCGTTTTGCTTTCCGTAAAAGACAAGATTTACTTACCAAAGTGCAAGGAGTGGAGCAAGGTACTTCCAATGCCGACCTGGTGCAGGATTTAAGTGACTTAGCGGCCTTGGGCTTAGCCAATTTGCCGCTCTTAAAAGCCATTAATTTTGAGGAAGACAAATTACATCTGGCGGCTAGTCAGGCATCTGAAATGAGCATTTTATTAGCTAAAGCTAATGGCGAACGTAAAGAGGATAGTAATCCCAAAATCACTCGTGATAAAGCCTATAGCTATTTGAAGCAAGCAGTAGATGAAATCTATGAAGCCGGTAAATATGTCTTCTGGAAAGATGAAGCGAGAAGGCAAGGATATTTAAGCCGCTATCTTAATAAAGCCTCCTAATTTAGAAGCCTTCCTGAACATCAGGAAGGCTTTTTTATGGCTCAGGATGCTTAGAAAATGACTCAGGACTAGTCATATTCACTCAGGAAGACTAAAAATTCACTCAGGAAAGGGTAATAGCCAGTCAGGAGAGGAGTATAATGACTCAGGAGGGGGTATAAATCACTCAGGAAGGGTCAGTAATGACTCAGGAAGGGGATAAAGTTACTCAGGACGCTAGAATTTCAGTCAGGAAGGGGTATAAGTGCCGCAGGAAAGGATATAAGTCACGTAGGAAGCCTATTTTATGAACAGGCTTAGTCTTTATCTTAAAAAAACGTAATGCCACCACCATGCAAAGCATGGCGGGAACGGTTTTTTTTTAATCTACTCCTACGAATTCGTAACTAGATCTTCTAAACACATTGTTTATGGTGTCGATATAAACATACTCTTTAGAATATGTTTTTTCACCATCAAAAGTTAACATTTCATGATATTCAAAATCTTCTGTATACAGTTGTAATTTCCTATAGTCAATGTATTGTAAGCTATTGGGTTTATTTTTTTGAATGGCTATAAGCGTATCAGTAACGCTTGAATAAATTAGCAGCTGATTTTGTTCATTAAATTCGTTAATAACCCCACCTCTGTACATTATTGGTAAATTCTCTGATTTAATTAGGTTGAAGTTGAAGTCTAATAGATATAGATTATCAATTTTAGATGATAAACTCTTGAAAATCAAAATCATATATTTATTATCAATGTTTTTGTATTCAAGTAATTCGGTAGGGTGAACCGTAGAAAGTTCAGTGTTTAAATTACGATTAATATTGTATATTGAATGGTTAGTAATAAAACTATTCGATTTTTCATCAAATAGAAACATGTAGCGTCCATCTTTATTTACATTATCCTTGAATATTAAATTATTAGAGGAATCTAAAACGAAAAACGTATTCCAATCCCGGTCACTTTCGATAACTGAAATGTTCTTTTTTTTGTCATAATATTTTAATGTATACCAAGGAGCAAACTGGAAATTATATTCTACTCTTTTGAGTTCAGTTTTGTTATTTATACCTAATAAAGGCTGAAAAGTTCTGTGAATAATTAAAGTGTCAGATATGTAAAAAGAAACTCCTGTCTCAGTGTTATATGTTTGATAGTGCTTTAGTGTAATTGTTTTATCGCTGATTACAGTATCATCATAATTAATTATTTTAGAAGAGTCTATAATAGAATTTAAGGAGAATGTATACTTTATTTTATTATCTGTTTCTTTCTGGCCTTTAAATGGTTCTGCAAAATGTTTAGGAGCCTTTTCTACAAAAAGTGTATCAAAAAGTGTGTCTAAGGGGAGTTTTTTCGATTCTGAGATGATTTTATTTAACTCTTCATTATCTCTGTTGGAGCTGCTTACATTTTTGATTGCCTCTGTCTTATTGCTATCTTCTCTTTTTGAAGGTTCGCATCCAAAAATGCCGCATAATAGTAGAGATAAAATTATTCTAAATTTCATTATCAAAGCCTGATTTAATTCTCCATAACGCTCAACTAAAATGAGTATGCGTCCCAGTCGCTAGAAGCACTGAAGCTTCTATTTCGCATTGTCCTTTCAGATGGCTCATTTCGCATATTCATTTTAGTGTTTGTTAGAATTTTTAGTTAGTCAATTGCTACAGACCGTATTCTTGTTTAACCTTTTCAATTGTTGCATCATCTGCAAGTTCACCTCCTGACTGAGAGCCAAAAATCTGGTAACCATGTTTTTTCTTATAAACTCGGTCAATAAGCATTTTTAGAGGTGTTGCTGGAAGTTCTCCGTTTGATACTCCCTTTTGAACTACTGGTAAATATTTTTCCTGATGTTCCAGATCAGAATGTTGGATTACTGCCCACATTGAGTGTTGATATTGATCTCCTACGAAGGAATTACCAATGTACTTTCCATGAACCTTATAAAGAGAATCAATAATCTTAATGTTCTCTGCATCAATAAGTTGTTGTTTATCCATATCAGACATTCTGAATTCCTGATCTTTTTCCTCCAAATAAGCCATTAGCTTCACCAGTTCAATGTTGAAATTATTATCACTTGCGTATTCGGTTGGATCAATTTTTACATCTTCCTTATTAGACAATACCTTGGCAAATTTTTTCAGTAACGAATCATATTCTGATTCGGATAAATAGCCAGCTACACTTTCTGAAGAACTATATATCATTGGGAAAATTTCTGCTGTGGATTCTAGGTCCTCTTGTTGAGCAAGATACCATTGATTAAGCACGATTTCTTTCGGCTCCTTTAGTTTAATAAATGCAGTCGCCAAGTTTAAATGGTCAGCATAAACCATTTTGCCACTATCATTTTTTATTTGTTCATAAGTGTTTTTTAAAATGGTAGTGCCCTTTCGATATTCCTGATTTGATACCTCAATTCTTTGATCTGGAAAATAATCAAACTCAGTTAGGATGTCCTTTTGGTTTTGACTGTAGCAGCTTAGGTTAAATCCGGTAATGAAAAGGATAAATAAGTACTTCATAGGATTATATTAATTCTAACAACTGAATATAGTTACCCCCTGGTGACTATATTAATATATCGTCACCTAGAGGTGATTATATATCTATTATGTCAGTCATTACAATTCAAAAAATAATTCTGAGGACTAGGTTTTGGTTGTAAATGAACTGATGCGATAAATGTAAATAAAATCTTTAAAGAAAGAAAATGATAGTTCCTAAGATGATTTATTGAGAACTCCTTAATATCTTCTCCATCTTTTTCCCTTTCGCTAGTTCATCCACCAATTTATCCAAATAGCGTACTTGTTTGGTCAGAGGTGTTTCAATTTCTTCTATTCTATGTCCGCAGATAACCCCTGTAATCAATTCAGCATGAGGATTCAATTTTGCTTTTTCGAAGAATGTTTGAAAAGTTACCTTATCCTCAATAAGATTATTCAAGTCATTTTCATTGAAGCCAGTAAGCCATTCTATGACCTCTAAAAGTTCTTTTTTTGTTCTCCCTTTCTTTTCATTTTTTGAGATATAATGAGGGTATACAGAGGAGAAGGTGATCTTAGCTATTTTGGCATCATGTTCGGGGGTAGTTGCAATAATTCCTTAATTTTTAGCTAAATAGAGTTTCATTTTAACAATTTCTATAGCATCTAAGTGTCCCATTTTGCTTTCATCCTTTGTTATTAAGTGCATGTGCAAAAAGGAATCATGATGAGTAAATATCCCTTTATGATGTTTGGAGAAAAACCCGATTATTTCAGCATCAACCTCTTCAATAGTATAATTTACCTGGCCCACATGTGCTTCTTTAGGAGAAGATACTTTTGAACCTTCTGGTAGATTTTGGATATGAATTTTTGCACTTTTCACTTTTCCGATAAGCTTAAATATAAAAGGCTTGTCGTAATCGTCAATATGTTGGATTATAAATCTTTCAATATCCGAAATTGATTTCACTTCATCAGGGAGATCAAACGCTTGCCACTCCGTAACATTGCCATATACAAAGAAAGGTGCAGAAACATCATAGTTCTTTTCTACAGTCATGCTAGAATCAGAAAGTACTTTAGAAGCATAACTTATTCCGTTATTAATTAGCAGCTCACCTTTTAACTCACTTAGAGGTCCAAGTCCATAGAGTCCTGTTTTATTTGCTATAGTGTCTAGGTAAATATTTCCATCTAATTCACCTTTCCACATCACATTTTTCATGGCTCCCACTACTTCAATTTCAGGTCTGATGTCCGAGTGTTTACCACTTTCTTGATTATGACTTGTATTGCAAGCGGTCATGGAGAGTATGATCAGCCCAAGCCCAATTGTTAATATGTTTAAGTTCATAAGCTTATTAAAATAAAAATCACTCATACCAATAGAATTTTAAGAATTAAGTTAGAACTTGTAGAATCTCATTTTTCATTGAATTTCCTATTTGAATTCCTTTGGCCTACTATTCCAAACGGTCATAAACTGACCAGTAGCCATCCTTCTTGCAGCAAATTTAGCTTTATTGGCTTTTTCTCCTTCAAATAATTCATCTAAAGTTTCAAACCATAATTGAAGCCATTTATGAAAATGCAATTGTTGGATGGAATGATTAGAATGCTGATCGACCTTGATATGTTTGAGAGTTGGGTTGCCTTTAAATTTCTGAACTCTAAAAAGGTTTGATTCCCAAAAATCAGTCAGTTTTTCTAAATGAATAGGCCACTCGTCATTAGCAATATGTTTATTAAATATCGGACCCAGTAACTCATCTTCCCTCACTTTTGAGTAGAATTTTGTAACTAAGCTCTTGATATCACTTCTGGATTCTACATCTGACATATTTAACTTTTGTTTTACCATCAGCTAACTTCCAAAGTTATAAATACTTCTAATTGATACATTATGGTTTTAAAAGATTAAATAGATTATTATTTATTGTAGAGTAGTATTAAGGACTTTTCAGAATTGTTTATGTACTTTAACTTAAAGAGGATTTAAAAATTAAGAATAAAAAAAGCCATCCGAAAATGGAATGGCTTAAGTGATCCTACTAGGTTCGCAGGACCTTCCCGACTTTGCAAGTCGGGATGCACTATCCAGCTGAGCTGACAGGGTAATGTTTTTACCATAAAAAAGGCCATCCGAAAATGGAATGGCTTAAGTGATCCTACTAGGTTCGCAGGACCTTCCCGACTTTGCAAGTCGGGATGCACTATCCAGCTGAGCTGACAGGGTAATGTTTTTACCATAAAAAAAGCCATCCGAAAATCGAATGGCTTAATTGATCCTACTAGGTTCGCAGGACCTTCCCGACTTTGCAAGTCGGGATACATTATCCAGCTGAGCTGACAGGGTAATGTTTTTACCATAAAAAAGTCCATCCGAAAACGAGTAGCTTAATTGATCCTACTAGGTTCGCGGGACCTTCCCGACTTTGCAAGTCGGGATGTACTATCCAGCTGAGCTTATGGGGTAAAATTTTGAACATGAAAAAAGCCATCCGAAAATCGAATGGCTTAAGTGATCCGTCCAGGATTCGAACCTGGGACCTACTGCTTAGAAGGCAGTTGCTCTATCCAGCTGAGCTAACGGACCATTAAATTATCTCTTTATTTTTTTTACAGGTTTGAGATTCGAACCTGAGGACCTTCCCGATCTATTAAGTCGGGATGCTCAATTTTAATTGAGCTTAAGGACCGTATTTATATATTGGTTTGGGAAAATTCACCGCTTTTCCCTTAAGCGAGTGCAAAGAAACGTATTTCTATTTTTTTATGCAAAGCTTTTTAAAGGATTTCTTTCAAAAAAATTCACTCTTTTTTCTTAGGTGCTGTGTTTGAATAACTTATTGTTTTCAATTTAATTTAAACTTACTAGGGTAATACCATCTCCGCCTCTTTCTTCGTGTTCATTTTTCATGGATTTAACATAATTGTACTGTCTTAAATAATCTCGAATGAACCTTCGTAATATTCCATCTCCGCGACCGTGTAGTATACTTACTTCATTAAAACCTAACACTAAGGCATCATCAATAAAGCGGTCAACCGCTTGAATCGCTTCTTCAGCCCTCATACCTCTGACATCAATTTGATGATTAAAATTAGTGCTACGTTCAATCATACCTGTGGAAGTGCCTGAAAAGGATTTTTTCTTTTCCTTCTTCATCGCTGTTTTTGACATTCGCTCTAATCTATTGAGTTTAATTTTAGATTTTAATTCACCCAACATGATTTCGGCTTCTTTTTGATGGATAGAAAGCACTTCACCGATTGTATCTTGTCCTTTAATTCTGACATAATCACCTATCTTAATCTCACCATCAGATGCCTTAAATTCAGGCTGTTTTGTTTTATTTACTTTCTCTTCCTCTTTTATAGAAACTTTCTTGTCAAATTCACTGATTTTTTGCCTGGCTTTCTTAGTGCGTTCCTTATCCGCTTGAGATTCTTTAATTTCCCGAATAGCTTGTTCAACTCGTTTATTAGCTTCTTTTATAATTGATTTAGCCTCTTGCTTGGCTTCAATAATAATTTGCTTTTTCTGAGTTTTGAGAAATTCATTTAACTCTTCATAATCATGAGCACTTTTTTCAAGATGCCCTTCTTTCTTTTGAATTTCTTTGATTTTTGCTTCTAATTCACGCTTTTCTTTTCCTAATTGATTTAAAAGCTTATCATAATTCACTCTCTCAGTACCAATTTTATCTTTGGCTTTATTTAATATAGCAGGAGGAATCCCCATTTTTTCAGCTACTTCAATGGCAAATGAACTACCTGGCTTACCTATTTCCAATTCATATAAAGGTTCTAGATTACGTTCATCAAATTTCATAGCACCATTGATCACATTCTGGTTTTTTACCGCGAAATTTTTAATGTTATCATAGTGCGTAGTAATGACTCCAAAAGCTTTTTGCTTATATAATTCTTCTAAAATAGATTCCGCTATAGCACCTCCAAAACGGGGTTCAGTACCTGTACCAAATTCATCAATTAGAAATAAGGTTTGCTTATTAGAATTGATTAGGAAGTTCTTCATATTTTGAAGATGAGAACTGTAGGTACTTAAATCATTTTCGATACTTTGCTGATCTCCTATGTCAATAAAAAGATTAGAGAAAACGCCACATTTGCTATCCGGATGAACGGGGATTAATAAGCCGCACTGCAACATATATTGTAAGAGGCCTACAGTTTTTAAAGCAACAGATTTACCACCTGCATTTGGTCCTGAAATGATTAGAATTCTTTTATCACCTTTTAATTCAACGGATAAAGGGACTACTTTTTTACCATTTTCGGCTAAACTTAGCTTTAATAAGGGATGCTGGGCATTTCTATATTCAATCAATCTTGACTTGAACAATTGTGGTAAAACGGCCTCAATTTTTTGAGCAAACCTTGCTTTAGCTCTTATAAAATCAACTATTCCTAAAAAACGATAGGCTTTATCCAGATTTTCTAATTCAGGTTTAACAAGTGCCGTTAGCTGAGTTAGGATTTTGACTATTTCTCTTCTTTCAGCATATTGCAGTTCTCTAACCTCATTATTGAGTTCTAAGGCCTCAGTAGGTTCTATATATACAGTTTGTCCAGTACCGGATTGATCGTGTATAAAACCTTTCACTCTACGTTTGTATTCCGCTAAAACAGGAATTACAATTCTACCATCTCTTACTGTAATTGATGCATCTTCAGGGGTATATTTATTAGCAGCTGCTTGTTTGTATATTTTTTCAACCTGTCTTCTTAATTGAGCCTGTGCTTTAAAAATATCACCTCTGATTTGTTGTAGGGCAGGGCTGGCATTATTCCTTAAGCCACCTCTGTCATCAATCTTGGCATCAATGGCTTTGTAAAGATCAGGTTCTAAATTAACCGCTTTTCTTAGTCCAAAAAGGTTAGGGTAATCTTCTTCCCATTCATCAAAAAAAGAGATACAATCTAAAATGGTTTTCAAGCTAAGCTTAAGGTCAAAAAATTCTTCTTCGTTAAAGAATCCACCATTTACCTTAGCTCTTTTTATAAAATGGCTAACATCTATATAATTGCTAGATGGAAAATATTCACCCGATTGAAAGATTTTTAAGAATTCATCAGTTTGAAGTAGGAGAGGTTCCAGCTTTTCAAACTTTCGAATAAAGCCCATTTTTTCAACTATGGCTTTTCCCAAATTGCTACTGCATTCTGCAGCAATCAAATCTCTTATTTTATCAAATCCTATTCTCTGCTCAAAATCGAGGGGTAATATCATATGAAAAATTTGGGCTATTTATTTATTTTTTTGCGTTTTGTATTTGCTCTCGAAGACTTACGGTGTCAATTACAATGTCATAAACCTTTTCTAGTTTTTGAGGATATTCTAAATAGTATTTAAAACTTTCCTTGTAAACGGAATCATTAGTACCATGATCTTCGAATATTTTTAACTCATAATGCCTTAAAACTGTTTCTGCTGAATCAGGTCCTACATTAATATTATTGGCTTTGTATTCTGCGTAGTAGATGTCTGAAAGAATTAAAGCCATTTTTTCTTCAGATAATATACCTTTTGGCCTTTCTTCTTTTCCACTACAGGAAACAATTGCTAATATTGTGAGGATATAGATGAGATTTTTCATTTTTATAGTATTATTACAATTTGCTTTATCAAATTCGTTGCCAAATGTAATTTTGGAAACTGATGCTAACAATTATCGTTATCTTTTTCGTTTGATAAACTGAATGGCAAAATTAATAAATAAAAAGACCTATTATGAGGGAGCTATTTAAAAAGCTTCGTAAATATGAAATAAAAATCCGAAAAGCTGTGAATAATCAGATGCAGGGTGATTTTCATTCTGTATTTAAGGGCTCTGGATTAGAATTTGATGATGTACGCCCATATCAGTATGGTGATGATGTAAGAACTATCGACTGGAATGTGTCTGCAAAAGGACATGGAACCTTTGTAAAGACATTTAAAGAAGATAAAGAGCAGAATGTATATTTTTTGATAGATGTGAGTGCTTCTCAAGAAATAGGATTAGAAGGGAGGCAAAAGGCTGATATTGCGAAAGAGATAGCAGGAGTATTGTGTATCTCTGCCTTAAAAGAAGGCAGCCAGGTAGGTATGGTGGGTTATTCTGATCAACGAGAACTTTATATAAAACCAGGTAAAGGACAAAAGCATGGGTATTATGCCATTTCAAAATTGTTCAAACTTCAACCTAAATCTCTAAAAACTAGTCTGGATAAAGGTTTGTCCTATTTGCTTGGTTTAGTAAAAAGAAGAAGTGTTATCTTTTTAATTAGTGATTTTGTGGATGAAGGATACGAGCATCATTTAAAGGCATTGGCTAGAAAGCATGATTTAGTTGTAATTCACATAAAAGATAAATTAGAAACTGATCTGCCTATGTTGGGCATCGTACCCATCAAAGATAAAGAAACTGGCAAGACTAGATGGGTGAATACTTCAAGTGCTGAATTCAAAAAGCAATTTCAAAAGAAAAATAAAGATCATTCGGCTGAGTTGAAGGATATTTGTAAAAGAAATCAGGCCGATTATATCTTAATTGATACTCAAGAAGATTATACTTCACAATTAATTAAATTATTTAAAATCAGAAATTTAAGCAAGAAAAAAGCATGAGGAAATACGGGTTGAGCTTATTTTTTAGTCTTGCGATTTTCACCAATTTAATCGGACAACAAATAGAGCCGGAAGGGGAGTTTCTACAAGATAGTTTAGCTATAGGTGAACCAATTCAATACAGTTTGAGCGTTAGTTATCCGGCAGATTTTCAGTTACTAATGCCGGACTCTTTATACAGTTATGCTCCTTTTGAATATGTGGCCAAAGAGTATTTTCCCACTCAAAGTGATAGTATTAAAAGCTTTGATAGTGTAGTTTATACGCTCACGTCTTTTGAAATTGATAAAATACAGAGATTAAAGCTTCCAGTTTTTATCGTTCAGGATGGAGATAGTACACCAGTATACACATCAGTTGACTCAATTTACCTTGCTGAGCAGATCGATGTAGTGACAGATAGCTTGCAAATGCAAACCGAAACTACAATAGTAAAGCTGGATAAAGATTTTAATTATCCTTATTTTATTGCTTTTCTTATTGTCCTGGGGATCATTGTATTATTGATTTTGGTTTTCTTTGGTAAGAAAATTAGAAAAAGATGGCTGATCTGGAGATTAAATAAAAGACATAAGAAATTTAAAGAGGATTTTGATTCAAAAATTTCTAAAGTTGAAAATTCAAATGCATCAGAAATTGAGAAATTATTATTCAAGTGGAAGAGACATGTGGAATTTATATCAAAGCATCCGTATGCTAAGTTAACGAGTAAGGAAATTTTTGAAATGCAGCAGGATGAGAATCTCTATGAGAATTTAAAGTTAATCGATAAATCAATTTATAGTTCTAAAGGGAAATCAGATGCTACTGAGGCATTTAAATTTTTAATAAACTACGCTGATATCATTTTAGAAAACAGAATTAAATCAATTCAGGATGGAAAGTAATAGTTGGTTGAGTTTAGATTGGTTTTCTCCAGAGAGATTAAAGGCTTTTGAATATGAGTTTCCAATTGCTTTTTATGCAATGATCGCTTTGCCGTTAGTCTATTTACTAGTGGAATGGCTAAAGGCTAGATTTAGTCCGAAAGTTCCTGTTGCATTTAGAGGTGAGGGGATAGGATTTCAATTTTCATCTATTCTAAGGTTTATTCCATTTATCTTACTTCTTTTTTCAGCTTTATTAATGCTGTTGGCTCTGGCTCGTCCTCAACAAACCAATGAAAGAGTGGAGCAATGGACAGAAGGTATTGATATTATGTTGGTGATGGATATTTCAGAATCTATGAAAATCCAAGACTTTACACCCAACCGACTTGAAGCAGCTAAACAAGTAGCAAATGACTTTATTGATGGGAGGTTTCAAGATAGGATAGGTTTAACCATTTTTAGTGGAGAGGCTTATTCATTATCCCCGTTAACCACTGATTATAAAATGCTAAAAAATCAGATTTTAGACATCAATTTCAAAATGATGGAAGCATCTGGAACTGCAATTGGAAGTGCTTTAGCAGTTGGAACCAACAGAATGCGTGAGTCTGATTCCAAATCGAAGGTTTTAATACTGTTAAGTGATGGGGATAATAATGCTGGGAATATTGACCCAGAAACAGCTGCTAAATTGGCCAATGCATATGGTATTAAGATTTATACAATTGCTATTGGGAAAGAAGGTAAAGTGCCTTATGGGAAAGATTTCTTTGGTAGAACGCGCTACATTGAAAACTCAATGGATGTAACTGGATTGAAGAATATCGCTGAAATAGGAGAAGGAAAGTTTTATCGAGCAACGGATAATAAAGCTTTGGAAGAAGTTTTCAATATTATCGATCAATATGAGAAAGCTGAGATTAAAGAAACCCGATATAAAGACACTAAAGATTATTATGATGTCTATCTAAAATGGGCTATTGTATTTTTCCTCCTTTGGATGTTTACTAAATCCACATACATTTCAAATATTCTGGTAGATTAATTTCGCAGGCTTTAAAAAAAGTAAAAGCCCGTGTCAAATGTGCAGAATCCACGGGCTTTAATCTATATTAATTACTATGCTTCAATAATAACTTCAATCAATCCAAATGGTTTTTTGATTTATGAATTCTTTTATCCCAGCTTCTGATAATTCTCTGCCATAGCCACTCATTTTCACACCTCCGAAAGGAACTGCAGGGTGAGAAGCCATTAATTTATTAATGTAAACAGCTCCGCTATCTATTTTTCTAACTAGCTTTTTAGCTTTTTCAATATCCTTAGTCCATAGCGATCCGCCAAGTCCAAACCTAGAATCATTTGCTAATTTAACTGCATCATTTTCATCTTTAGCAATTAAGATTACAGCTACTGGTCCAAAAAGTTCTTCTTCATAAGCAGGCATGCCTGCTTTCACATTGGTTAATATGGTAGGTTCAAAGAATGCTTTATCTCGTTTTCCACCTATTAAAATTTTAGCTCCTTTTTCTACAGATTTTTGAACTTGCTCTTCTAGCTCTTTTGCTAAATCTTCTCGAGCCATGGGTCCATAATCAATATCCTCATCCTCTGGATTACCAATCTTAAGTTTTTCTAATTCTTCTTGAAAAATTTTTAAGAATTTATCCGCTATACTTTCCTCCAAGATAAATCGCTTTGCCGCTATACAACTCTGACCATTATTAATCATCCTTGCTTTTGCTCCGGTTTTGGCAGCATTTTCAATGTCAGCATCTTTTAAAACTATGAAAGGATCACTTCCTCCTAGTTCTAAAACTGTCTTCTTAAGATTTTTCCCTGCTCTTTCAGCCACTTTACTTCCTGCCAACTCACTACCTGTTAAAGTAGCGGCTTTCACTCTGTCATCATCTAAAACCATATTAACTTTTGAGGATGAAATCATTAGAGTCTGAAAGCAGCCTTTTGGGAAGCCGGCATCTTCAAATACTTCCTGAATGGCTAATGCACATTGTGGTACATTTGAAGCATGCTTAAGCAAACCTACATTTCCTGCCATAAGATTAGGCGCTGCAAATCGGAACACCTGCCAAAATGGGAAATTCCATGGCATCACTGCTAAAACAATCCCGATTGGATCGTGGGCAACGTAAGCTTGTCCATTTGGAACCTCAAGCGCTTGGTCTGCAAGAAAATCTTCTGCATTATTGGCATAATATTCACAAGCTAAAGCACATTTTTCAATTTCAGAAATGGCTTCCTTTTTAGCTTTACCCATTTCAGAGGTCATTAATTGGGCATATTTTTCTTTTCTGTCACGCAGTAATACTGCGGTTTTCAGCATCAATTCTTTTTTATGAGTAAAGTTTTCTTCTTTCCAAAACTTATAAGCTTTTTGACTTCTGCTTATTTTTTCTTTAATCTGTTGCTCAGAATCTTCTTCAAATGTTTTTAATGTTTCGTTATTGAATGGGTTCTTGCTTTCAATAGACATAAAATATTTTCCTTTAGGTTAAAAAATTATTGTATGCATTTATTTGAATGAATCCCAGCAGCTATTAGTGCAAAGGATGGAGCAAATAAAACACCTACAATAGGTATTAGTATAAACAGATTTAAAGCCAAACCGTTACCTAAAACCAGTCCTTTATGCTTAAAAATTTTAATTAGACTTTCTTTCACTGATAATTGAAAATATTCATTTCTGTAATCGAGCATTGAAGCTCCAAAGAAATAACTTTCCACCAAAAAAATTGCGATAGCTATAAAAGGTGATAAAAATGGAATTGAAATGCTTAAAAGTATCAGAATAAGGTATAAAACGATATTTATACCGAAAAGTATCATGGCCATCAGCATCCCTCTTCCAATTTCAGATACTAAACGAACAAGGTTTATTGATTTTTTTTGCTGGTTAAGAATATTTTGAGTTCTTTCCGATAGAATGGCAAGTACGGGAGCAAATATGACGAGAATTACATATTTGTAAATATTGATATATAAGGAAATCAGCAATAAACGGATGAATATTGCAATAAGAATTGAGATAAAACTAACCCATTCTTTCCAATCAGGTGGAAAATTAAAGCTTTGATAAATAATGTCAATGAGCTTGCCTGTGTATATCCAGGCAATTACGCCAACGAATATAAAGGCAAATAAATTGAAGAATGCAGACCCAAAAATAAAGCCTTTCAACTTATGCTTACGCACAAACTGAAAGGCTTCATAATAGGCTAATGTAGATTGACTAAATTCCGTGAAGAATCTTTTCATTTTTTAACGGGTAAATTAGCTGCTTGCCATGCTAACATACCTCCAGTAACATTCACTACATTTTTAAATCCTGCAGCTCTCATTTGATCAGATGCTCTTGCACTTCTTCCACCTGATCTACAAATCACATAATAGGTTTTGTTTTTATCAAGCCCTTCAATTGAAGAAGTAAAATAGTCTGTTTTTAAGAAGTCGATATTTTGACTTCCTTCGATATTCCCTTCTGCATATTCTTCAGGAGTACGAACATCTAATACTACTTTATCATCATCATTATTAAACTCTACTTTATTAAGTTCAGATACAGTCATATTCTCCTGAGCTGTTCCCTGTGAACAAGACACCATAAATAGGAGAGAAGCGAATGCGTATATTAAATTTTTCATTATTTATAATTTATTACAATTTACAAAGATATGCTATGCAAAGAAATAGTATGTATCATAAGTTACTTCAAGTATTCAATGATAATTTATTCTACCCTTTCAATCTTAGCACCTAATGCATTTAATCTTTCATCAATATTCTGATAGCCTCTATCAATTTGTTCCACATTGTGTATAGTGCTTTCACCATCAGCTGATAATGCAGCAATTAAAAGGGATACTCCAGCTCTGATATCAGGCGAAGTCATAGATATACCTCTTAAATTGATTTGTCTATCTAAACCTATAACTGTAGCTCTATGTGGATCACACAAAATGATTTGCGCCCCCATATCAATAAGCTTATCAGTAAAAAATAATCTACTTTCAAACATTTTCTGATGCACAAGAACTGTTCCTTTTGCTTGAGTTGCTACCACCAAAACAATACTTAATAAGTCAGGAGTAAAACCTGGCCAGATCGCATCAGCTATGGTCATAATTGAACCATCAATGAAGGTTTCTATTTCATAGTGCTGCTGAGCAGGAATGTATATATCATCACCTCTGAATTCCATTTGAATCCCTAATCTTTTGAAAGTATCAGGTATAATACCAAGATGCTCAATTCCCGCATTTTTGATCGTAATTTCAGATTGAGTCATAGCAGCTAAGCCAATGAAACTTCCGATTTCAATCATATCAGGAAGCATAGTGTGCTCAGTACCTTTTAAACTTCCAACTCCTTCAATATGAAGAAGATTAGACCCTATACCTTGAATTTTAGCCCCCATTCTTTCCAGCATTTTACATAGTTGCTGGATATAAGGTTCACATGCAGCATTATATATGGTGGTTTTACCTTTTGCCATAGAGGCTGCCATAATAATATTAGCAGTTCCCGTTACCGAAGCTTCATCCAAATGAATGTAAGTCCCTTCAAGATGAGAAGCGTCAATGTGGTAATAATTTTTTTCAGACTCAAATAAAAACTTAGCTCCAAGCTTTTGGAAACCAATAAAGTGTGTATCTAATCTTCTTCTACCAATTTTATCGCCTCCAGGCTTAGGAATCATTGCTTTTCCAAATCTAGCTAAAAGAGGACCTAATAGCATAATAGAACCTCTTAAGGATGCAGCCTTTTTTGTGTATTCAGCTGTTCCGAAAAAGTCAAGGTTTACGTTCTTAGCCGTAAACTCATAGCTTTCTTCACCAATTTTATTGATTTCAACTCCTAAATCATTCAGCAAGTCAATGAGTTTATTGACATCTACTATATTAGGTACCTTATGAATAGTGACCGTTTCAGGTGTTAACAGTACTGCGCAAAGAATCTGTAAAGCTTCATTTTTTGCACCTTGTGGATGAATTTCACCGGAAAGTTTTTGACCTCCAGTAATTTTAAATGATGCCATTGATTAATTTCTTCTTCTTTTTTGGTTACTTCCTTTACTTGTTCTTTTTCCTTTGTTGTTATTTCTTGGTCTGTTGTCTTTATAGATAGTATCAAAACCATTAGTAGCCTTAACATGCTCAATATCTACAGTAAGTTTACCACCTGATAATTGCTTTATATTATCTACAATAGCTTCTTCAGTAACATTATCTCTATTCCAAGTAGTATAGAAAGTTTTCATCAATCTACCGATATAATAAACGGCAGCTTGTTTTTCTTCAGGATCTTCAATGCTGATTGCTTTCTCAACTAACAATTCAATATTACGTCCATAATGTTTAAACTTTACTTCATCAGTAGCATATTTAACTGCTTGTGGTTTTTTCCCTAACACTTCCTTTTCAGGCATTGGATAAGGGCTATCTACATCTAAATTGAAATCTGACATGATATATAAATCATCCCAGTATTTCTGCATGTTTTCATTATTATGATCTTTTGGCCCACTACTTAGTTGTTTAATCAAATCAACAACAGTATAAGCCATTTTATTACGAGTCTCCTTGTCTTCAACTGTTCTTAAATGCTTGACCAACATTTGGACATTTCGTCCATATTCTTTTAATTTCATTTCAGGTCTTTGGGTGTTATACTCTAACATAGTCTTTGCTTATTATTCACAAAGTTAGAAAATTAGAAATAAAATATGCGCATTACAATTTTATATCGGGAAAATAAGCTTTTAGCTAAAAAAATTATGGTTAAACTTCAATTCATCAGTTAAAATCTAAAGCTTATAAAAAATACATTTGCATATTGATAAGAAATAACCATTTTTGAGATTGTAAAAAATCAAAATATAATCATTATGAAATTAAAATTCTTAGGATTAGTAATGGCTATGTTGCTTACTTCATTATTTGCTTTTGGACAAACAAGTGAAAGATGGCAACAGGCTATCAATTATGAGATGGAAATTGATATGGATGTAGAATCACATCAATTTGATGGGAAGCAAAAAGCTACCTATACCAATAATTCTCCTGATCAATTAAATAAAGTATTTTATCATTTATATTTCAATGCATTCCAGCCTAACAGCATGATGGATGTTCGTTCAAGAACAATCAAAGATCCAGATAGAAGAGTAATGGATAGAATTAGTAAGTTAAGTGAAGATGAGATTGGATATCAAAAAATCAAAAGCTTAAAGCAAGATGGCAAAGATGTGAAGTATGAAGTAGTAGGAACCATTCTTGAAGTGGATTTAAATGAACCTATCGAGCCAGGTGAAACAGTTGAATTTGATATGGAGTTTGAAGGTCAGGTTCCAGTTCAAATCAGAAGATCAGGTAGAGATAATGCTGAAGGCGTAAGCTATTCTATGGCGCAATGGTATCCCAGAATGTCTGAATATGACTATCAGGGATGGCATTCTAATCCTTATATAGGAAGAGAATTTCATGGTATTTGGGGTGATTTTGATGTGAAAATCACTATTGATGAAGATTATGTTTTAGGTGGAACTGGTTATATTCAAAACCCAGAAGAAGTAGGTCATGGTTACCAAAAAAATGGAACTGAAGGAGGTAAAGGAAAGAAAGGGAAATTAACATGGCACTTCAAAGCACCTAAAGTAATTGATTTTATGTGGGCTGCTGATCCTGATTTTAAACATACTAAAGCTCAGGTTCCTAACGGTCCTGAATTACATTTCTTATATCAAGAGAATGACAAGACTAAAGAAAACTGGGAAAAGTTACCTGAGTATACTGTTAAGGCTTTTGAATATATGAATAAAACATTTGGTAAATATCCGTATGATCAGTTCTCTGTTATCCAAGGGGGTGATGGTGGTATGGAATACCCAATGTCTACTTTAATCACAGGTGAAAGAAGTTTAGGAAGTCTTGTTGGTGTAACGGTTCATGAGATGTTCCACAGTTGGTACCAAGGAGTTTTAGCAACTAACGAGTCATTATATGAATGGATGGATGAAGGATTTACTTCATTTGGTTCTGCGGAAACTATGAATGTGATCATGGAGCAGGGACAAGAAAATCCTCAAGCTGGAAATTATAGAGGTTATTTAGCTTTAGCTGAAAGTGGAATTGAAGAACCAATGAGTACGCATGCTGATCATTATATGACAAACTTTGCCTATGGTAGAGCTGCCTATTCTAAAGGGGCTACATTCTTAGGTCAGTTAAGATATATAATAGGAGAGGAGACCTTTTATCCTGCTATGAGAACTTATTTTAATACTTGGAAATTCAAGCATCCTAATGATAATGATTTCATCAGAATCATGGAAAAAGCTTCAGGTTTAGAATTAGATTGGTATAAGGAATACTGGGTTTATTCAACTAAGCAAATTGATTATGGCATTGAGTCAGTAATGGAAAAAGAGGGTAAATCTTTTGTTACTTTAAAGAAAGTAGGGAATATGCCAATGCCTTTAGAGGTTTCAGTTTCTTATAATGATGGAAGTAGTGAAGTAATTTATATTCCATTAAGAATTATGAGAGGTGAGAAATCATTTGGAGATGATGTTAATGTAAATATCAAAGCTGATTGGCCATGGGTTTATCCAACTTATACATTTGAATTAAACAAGCCTGCTTCTGAAATCAAATCAATGGTAATTGATGAGAATGAAGGTATGGCAGATGTTGACAGATCAAATAATGTTTTTGATGCTGAGAAGCACTTGAAGGCTACTTTTGAGTAGTAATTAAGCATATTTTAAATAAAAAGTCTTTACATGAAATCCGTATATGATCTGCATTTCGTAGATTGGATAAAATGTAAAGACTTTTTTTATGGAAAAACAAACTACATCATCTATCCAATGGAAGCAAATGATATCTCTTTTAGGTCTTTATGCTTCCGTTATTATAGGTTGGATAGCCTATCACAGATATCAGCCTGCTTTATTAGATACATTTAATATGAATGATTTTGAACCTATTTTAATATGGGGACAAGCTATTATTCTAATATTAACCCCACCATTAGCAGGTTATTTAGGAGATAAATACAGACATAAATTAGGCAATAGGTTGAGGATTGTAACATTAGGTGTAAGTTTCGCAGCTATGATTTTTATGACCGTAGCTTTTACCTTAATTGTAAATCCACCAAGATCATTTGTTTTATATGCTTTGCCTGTTTTAGTGATCTTATGGTTATTTGCCATGAGCTTATTTACAAGCCCAGCAATTTCTACTATTGAAATGTTTACACCTACTACAAAGTTACCCATTACGGTTGCTGCTTTAACGATTACCTCTGATTTACTATATTCACTTGAACCTGTTATTGTCGATATAATTGATTTCTTAGGTGGAGCAGCCACTTTTGCAGTGGGAGGTATCATTGTATCCATTTCGGGTTATCTACTGAGGAAATATTCTTTAGAAATAACAGATAAAGGAGAAGAAAAAAGGCCAGATGAGCTTAAACCTAAGACTCAAATGTGGAAAGTGATTTTACTAGGTGTAGGGATGGGCTTATTTTCTGGTTTTATAATTGAAGTTTTTCCAAATTATTTAGATAAGCTTGAATCAGTAGTAGGAATTAGTGGTCAGTGGATTTCAAGTTTAGTATTAGTATTAACAGCCATATTTTCAGTCATCATTAGTAGAAAGATTACAGACCATAATATTGTAAAGCTATTAGCGATAGGTTTAGTATTCGCAGGTTTAAGCACTATCGGAATATTTACTATATCTGATAATCAATTAATATTGGCAGTGCTTATAATATTTGCACTATTTTATGCTATGGTTAATGTAACAGCTTTGCCCTTGGCATTGCAAAATACTAGTGTTAAAGAAAAAGTTTTTGGAGTAGGAGTATTCTTTTGTGGTTTTGAGATTCCAAATAGTGTAATAGATGTTTTACTTATTTAGTGGTTTATTAATGTTAAGAAATAAGAAAGCCTGCTAGTAATAGCAGGCTTTCTTATTTCTTAAACTTATATAATGGTTATTATATGGGTTTGAAACTTTCAAATGCTTCTCCACAATTGTTACAATGATGTAGAGATCGACATAAAGTTGGGCCAAAAGGTGATTTTAAAGTAGTATTAGTACTATCACAATTAGGACACTCAGCATGTTCGATAATATCTAAATCCTCAATTACATTATTGTGTACTGGAGGTGGCGCTAAACCAAACTTTTTAAGAGCTCTTTTGCCTTCATCCGAAATCATATCCGAACTCCAAGTAGTATCCAAATTAAGATTAACCGTATGATTTGTGATATCGTGCTTATTTAATACCTCAATCACATCGTTTTTCATATAATCCATAGCAGGACATCCAATAAAAGTGGGAGTCATATTTACGGTTACATGATCTCCATCAATCTTTATTCCTGTAATTACGCCTAAATCAACTAATGAAATAACAGGGATTTCTGGATCCTTCACCTCTTTCAGTAACTCTAATATTTTATCCTCAGTTATAGTCATCACAAGTTTTTTTAATTTTCTATTTTAATTACCAATCAGCAGTTGGGTCAACTCTGAATACTTCACTCATTTCCTCAACTAATGGTTGAAGATGCTCAGTATGCTTTCCATATCTACCACCATACACAGCTTCAATTGAATTCCAATCTGGTAATTTCAAACCTGCTTCCTCCAAAACAATGGCAATATTTTCTTTCCACTGCTTCTCAATTTCAGCTTCTCCAGGGTAAACACCTGCTTCTACTATTTCTTTTTCAAATTTAGAAGGTTCAAACATTCCTAAAGCATAAGGTAAGGCCTTTTCTAAGCTTTTTTGAAGTCTATCATGAGCTTCTTCATTTGCAGTAGCTAATTGCTTAATCCAAGTATTGGCATGCATCACATGATATTTAATTTCACCTTTTAATTTTCTAGCTACTTTTGCGACTTCTTCAATAGGACACTCAGCTAACATGCTAAACCTAATATAATCCGCATGATCAAATAAGAAATGACGGATTAAGCTGAAATCATATTCACCAATTGGCAATTCTACAAATTGACTATTATGAAATTGTTCTGCATTTCTTGTGAATGCTACAGTATCAGGATCTTGCTCTCCTAGTTGATGAAGAAGTTGATAAAACGCTAAGCTTTGCCCTACTTTATCTTGTGCCATAGAAGAAAAAGCAATGTCTTCTTCTAATAATGGGCCAACTCCCGTCCACTCGGAATTTCTATGACCTAAAATCAATAGATCATCCGCAATTTTATATAACAAATCTTTTAGTGCTTCTTCAGTCATGGCTTATGCGTTTTGTTCTGCTTTAAATTTTTTAATCTTCTCAGTGGCTCTGTAATCCATTGCATCTCTGTATTTCTTCTCAGGAAGAGTCTCCCAAATATCAGTGAATTCTTCACCCTCAATCTTCAAGAAGTCTTCTTCTTTTGCTACCCAAATATTAAGGATGGCTTTCTCTTCCTGAAATTTGCTTTTCGCATTAAATAAAGCTTCTTCGAAAGAGGTAGCTTCCAATTCACCCACATGCACGTGTTGCTTTCCTCTTTTCTTCAAATGAAAAACTTGATAAGCTTCATTTTTACCTTTTTCAGCCCCCTCCATAATTTCTTCATGAATGAAATCATAAATATCTTCATCATTTTCGGTGATGGGAGAGACCTGGATATTGTCTGTTTTGATTACCCAAACGCCTGAACAGCTCATCCCTCTTCGGCTGAACTGTTCTTTAGCAAATAAAAATGCCATATCAATAGTTGGGGCATGAACAATACCCTCATGTTGATAAGGTTTATTTTCTTTAGGCTGAACAAATACCTCAAAAGTTACAAATTGATCCTTGTTTTCCTTTGAAGGAAAAGTAGTACCAAACTCTGCTGGGATATTCAACCTATTTATTCTAGGGTCAAGCGAGTTTAAAAAATCTGACATAGTAATTTTTTTAAAAATTAAGCTAATGGAGCAACGTATTCTTCACCTTTTGTTTTAGCAGTTAAGGCTCTTCTTACCCAAGCACCTCTTTCTTCAGCTGTTCTTCTTACTGCTAAACGCTCTTTGTTACAAGGTCCATCACCATTAATAACTCTTTTAAATTCTTCCCAATCTGGTTCAGTGAATTCCCATTCACCTGTTTCCTCATTTTTCTTTAAGTTCTCATCAGGAATAGTTAATCCTAATTCCCAGATTTTAGGTACATACATGTCTAAAAACTGCTGACGACACTCATCATTAGTAGCCATCTTTACTTTCCATTTCGTTAAAATTTGAGTGTGCGTTGACATTTTATCAGAAGGACCAAAGAAGTGCATCATTGGTGCCCACCATCTATTTACCGCTTCTTGCATCATTTGTCTTTGCTTAGGAGTACCTGTAGCAAGGTGAATTACACAATGATGTCCATACTTTAAATGGAAAGATTCTTCAGCACAGATTCTATCTAAAGCTCTGCAATATGGTCCATAACTACCTCTAGCATTCGCTAATTGGTTAACAATTGCACCAGCATCTACTAACCATGAAATAAAACATGAATCTGCCCATGTGAAAGTAGGGTAGTTGAAAATGTTAGAGTATTTTGATTTACCTGTGATAAGGTCTTCAATCATTTGCTCACGGCTTTTTCCTAAGGTTTCAGCAGCACCGTATAATAATTGCGCGTGACCTACCTCATCTTGTACTTTCGCCATTAAAGCTAATTTTCTTTTGAAACCAGGTGCTCTTGTAATCCAAGTTCCTTCAGGAAGAGCCCCAATAATTTCAGAGTGAGCGTGTTGCTCAATCATTCTTATTAATTGCTTTCTGTATAGCTTTGGCATCCAATCATTAGGTTCAATTTTCTCACCTCTTGCTATTCGAGCTTCAAATTCAGCTAATTTTTGTGGGTCTTCATCTTTCAGTAACTCATTGTTTACTGATGAAGGTTCAAATACTTGTCCGCCTCCGTACATAATTATTGTGTTTTAAGTTTAAGATCTAATTTTTAATCCATTAATGAATACATCGGTTACATTCTCAGCAATTTCTTCTGGGCTTAATTGCCCTTCAGGTTTATACCAAGATGGCATCCAATTTATCGATGATAGTAATGCTAAAACAGTGAATTTCGCATCCATCTTTTTGAATACCCCTTCTTTATATCCGTCAATTAATATTTGGATAAATTTATTTTCATAAGAATTTCTCATATCGAGAAATTCTTTTAAGTATTTATCACTCAAATGTCTCCATTCCGAAAAGAACACTGCACTTGCAGCACTATCTTTAGTTAATACTTTCACATGGGACGCTACTGCGTTTTTAAGTCTGATATCAGCACTTAAATCTGCAGATTCTACTTTTTCTAAAGAGTTGAAAAAATCGTTTGCCATTTGAAAACAAATAGTCTGTAAAATCTCTTCCTTCGATTTAATATGAGAGTACAAACTAGCAGCTTCAATACCTATGTAACTGGCTAAGTCACGCATGCTTGTGGCGGCATAACCTTGTTTTTGAAAAAGTGAAGTAGCTTTATCAATTATTTGCTGCTTTCTATTTCCTTTTATTTTTGTAATCATTTGGTCAAAGATAATAAACTAACGTTCGTTAGGGAAATAAAGTTCAAAGAAATTTTAAATTATTATATAGAGATTTCAACAGAACCTCTTAAACCTCTGGCGCTGTAATATGAATCTGCTCCATTATGATAAATAAAAACATGCTTGTATCTAAAATCGGCAAATAGTGCACCTCCTAATTTACGGATTTCTTCGGGAGTTTCAATCCAACTAGAGGTTTTGGTATCAAAGTTCTCTATAGATTGAAGGTATTTGTAATCCTTTTCATTTAATATTTTTATTCCCAGTTCGTTAGAGATATCTTCTGCGCTATTTTTGGGTGGATTCTTTTTTCTATTTATTAAAGCTTCATGATCATAACACAAGCTTCTTCTACCTGAGGGGCTTTCCTTACTAAAATCAAGATACAATATTCTGCCATCAGGAAATTTTAAGAGGTCTGGTTCACCACCAGTTTTTTCCATCTTATAAATGGTATTCAAAATGGATTCGTTTGCATTAAGAAAGTCTGAAATAGTACTCCAATTCATTTCTTTATGCCTATGCATATTTTGATGAAAGCGAGTTTTTAATGTGCTTTTAAACTGCTCTTTTTCGGCTTCAGTTATTTGATTCAATGTTCAATAATTATGAATGTAATAAACAGATAATTTTATGCGTAATCTTTACTTATTGTGAAATTAAAGCAGCTGCCTTTTCCTAATTGTGACTCAACCCATATATTTCCATTGTGCATCTCCACAATCTTTTTACAATTTGCAAGGCCTAATCCAGTCCCTGGGAATTTGTCTTTATGTAATCTATGGAATATTGAGAATATTTTCTCTTGGTGTTTTTCATCTATACCAATTCCGTTGTCACAAATTTTAAACTTCCAGTTTTTTGCGTCCTCCTCAACAGAGATATTGACTTCAACTTTGGTATTGATATCTTTAAATTTTATAGCATTTGAAATCAAATTCTGCATTAATTGCTTAAACTCAATTTCGTATCCAATGATTTCAGGTAGATTATCCACATGCTTGATAATAGCATTATTCTCCTTAATCAAAATATTTAAATCTTTCTTTAATTCTTCTATTATATCCTTAACATGAAAAGATGAGGTTTTCTTTTCTGACCCTATCTGAGCATATTCTAATAAGGAATCTAATAAGGTAGCCATTCTTACTGATGAGGTTTTAATATGTGATAAGAATTCCTGTGCCTGATCGGGTAAAGTGTCAGAGTATTTAGATATCGTTAGATGAGCAAAAGATTGCATAGATCTCAATGGTTCCTTTAAATCATGTGCGATGGTATGTGCAAATTTATTCAGCTCTTCATTTTTATCTCTAAGTGTTATTTGTGTAGTTTTTAATTGTTGGTTATCTGATTTAACTTGTTCATTTAAATTTTTTAATTGTTGGATTATCTTCTCAAGTTTTCTGAAAATAAGATCAATACAAACTACAATGGTAACTCCCAAAAAGATTGGATTTGAGGCTAAGCTCAACCAAGCAGCTGAACTTTCAATGTTGCCTATGTCTATACTTATATAATTTAATTCGAGGTTCAATCCAATTAGAAGTATGATAATTGTGTCTGCTGCTAACAAATAATATGCACAACGTGCAGAGTGAATTAGGCTGGATACAATTACCAAAACGAAGATGTAAATTATGCCTGGGCCTTCAATTTTTAAGGCAAAAAAAGTATACCAGGTAACTATAAATATGCTGAAAATGAATATTAGCTTTCTTGTATTAATGCTTAATTTTCTTAAAAAGCCGATAGCAACTAAAATAATGAATAGACCTACACATACATAAATTAGGTTTTTTATTTCAGGTAATTCAATTGAATAGATAAAGCCTGGAATAATAGATATTGGAGATAAAATTAAAAGAAAAAGCAGTATATAGTAGAATAATAGATTTCTATAATTAGATAAATCTACACCCTCATTCTGATGAGCAGAAATGGATTTCGCGAGCTTTATTTTTAAATTATTCCAAATATTCATTTACAATCAAACATGAGTAATCAAGGTTAACTATCTGATTACTAGTTTTTAATATAGCTATTAAGTTATATTAAGTAATAAAAGACAATAGTTTTTTATGTTTAACAGTCATTTTATTATTGTAAGGTTTGATTGAAATAATTATAGATTTTTTTCATGAATCTTATTTACAATTTAAGTAATTTGATTTTTAATAATTCACTAACAATGAACAATGATTAAGGAATGTAAGGTTATTTTGCTAATTCTATTTTTATTTCAGGCATTCTTAGGTCAAAGTCAAGGTTGTAGTGATGCAGGTTTTTGTACAATGGGGGCTATGAAACCTAGTCAAGATTTTAAAAATAATGTTCCTATTAAATTAAGATCAATCTCATTAGGTTTATATGAAGGACAAAGTAATACATCGGCAAATATTCGGGCAGTAATACTTGATTTTGGAATCATGATTGGTGACCGTTATGATTTACAAATAAAGGCACCTTATATGTATGTAAATGGTAATTTTGGTTCTACTCAAGGGATTGGCGATATTTCACTTAGTCTGACAAGAAATATTATTTCTAAACCCCAGTATAATATATTGGCTACAGTTGGTACTAAAATTCCAACCAATAATGCGACTAAGACTGTTGCTGAAAGATCAATGGTATTGCCTATGTATTACCAAACCTCTTTAGGAACTTATGATTTTGTAGCAGGTGCCTCTTTTTTAAATCGCAAATGGCTTTTTTCGTTCGGTTATCAACAGCCGCTTATCCATAAAAATGAAAATAATTTTATTGCTTCAGAAGAACTGTGGGGATGGTATGAAGGCGGAATGGATTATGTTATAAGACATGATGAAGGTCTATCTTTAAAAAGAGGCGCAGATATCATGATGAGATTTGAAAGGAATTTTAGGATGTCGCGCTTGAATTTTAACCTTGGATTACTACCCATTTACAGAATCACACATGATAAAGCTTTGAATGAGCAAGATGAGTATCAAATAATTGATGGAACTACCGGCTTGGCTTTATCTGGTTTAGTTGGTATCAGCTATAAGTTTAACGTATTATCAGGGTTAGATTTGATTTACGGTAAAAGTATTGTGCAGAGAGAGCAAAATCCTGATGGCTTAACAAGGCAATATGTCCTAAACCTTAATTACACCTATAATTTTTGAAATGAAAAAGCTGTTAGCAATACTCTTATTGATTATGATTTCATTTAGTAGTAATGCTCAGCGCTTATCTAATTTTTATATTGAGGTAATTCGGGAAAGCCGTGTAAAGAATATTGATTCGCTTATTACTAATATATCAAAGGATTCTATTTCAATTGAAACTGAATTATTATTGGCTGAATTGTTTTTTTTGAAAGGATTAAATGATAAATCTCAAGCATTTCACGACCAATTCTTTTCTAAAAATAAAATGATAGTGAAGCACTCAGAACCTGAAGTGTATGCCAGGTGGCTGAAGAACTATGGATTAATTCTATGGAATCAGGGAAAGAACCAGCAGGCAATAGAATATTTTCAACAATCTTTAAATACTTATAAAGGTATTAAAGGTATAGGCAAAGTTAATATTGCTGATTTATTAAATAATATGGGGTTAGTTTATGTAGATGATGATCCTGAGAAAGCAATTAATTATTACCACCAAGCTTTAATAATTTATGAGGAGAATATAACAGAGAATATTGATAAAATCATTCAAATATCGGTTAATATAAGTTTGGCAGAATCTAGGTTGGGAAATAGTATTAAGGCTTTAAAAGTTCTGAATTCAGCTTTAAGTGACTGGTCTGAAATACATGAAAAAGGGTTGCCAACTGAAGCCTTTATAAATTTAAATATCGGTAATATTTATCTAGCAGATCAACAATTTGTACTAGCGGGAGACTATTTAAATGAGGCGAAAGAGATTTACATCTCAAATTATGGGAGTAGAAATTCTGAATTAGCAAATGTATATTCAGCATTAGCCTCCTTAGGATTACAAAATCAGGATTATGAAAATGCAATTTTTAATATTCAAAAAGGATTGGAAGCGAATAGTTTTAGTTTTTCATCAAAGAACTATAAGTTAAATCCTGAAAAGAACGATGCCATAAGGATGAATGTACAATTATCCTTATTAACTCAAAAAGCTAATATATTAGAATCTTATTATTATGGTTTTTCATTAAATAATGATCATCTGATTATTGCTTTGAATACAATTGAGTTAGCTAATCAATTAATTGAGAACCTAAGAGTTAGTACACAAAATAAAAAGGATCAAATTCAATTGAGTAATGATGCCGCAGGCGTGTATGAATTAGGTCAGAGAATAACTTTACAACTTCATGAAGTAAGCCTTTTTGGTAATGAATATTTGAAGAAAGCTTTTCAATTTTCAGAGCAGTCAAAATCGTCATTGTTGAGGTTATCTGTAATAGAATCGGAAGCCAAAAGCTTTTCTGGTATTCCAGACGCCATGATTCAAAAAGAGGCTGATCTTACAGCTGATATGGCTTATTTAAGTACTCAAATATCACTGGAAACCAATATATCTGAATTAGATCAATTGAAGGGGAAATATTTTAATCTAAATCAGGAATATGAGAGCTTTATTAGTGAATTAGAAGTAAATTATCCTAGATATTTTCAACTAAAACATAAAAATAAGAAGAATAGCGTAGAGCAGATTCAAAGTTCTATGCCTGAAAATACTGCTATTATTGAATATTCTAACTTGAATAGTACTGATCAAACGATTCAATACATTCTCACTTCAAATTCAATTACTTTTAATAGGGTTTATAATAATGATGAGCTTTTAAAGTATTTAAGAGCCTATAGAAATACTTTAAATTATAATCTTAAATCTAGTTTCTGTAAGATTTCTCATATATTATATGATCACTTATTTCCCTCAAAACTGGATAAAAATTTAAATAAGCTTATAGTTATTCCTGATGGAGAATTATCAACTATTCCATTTGAAGCATTAATCTCGAAAAAATCAAAAAGTGATGATTATTACGCTCAAGAGTATTTAATAAATAAGTATGAGCTAGAATATTCATATACAGCAGCATTGTATATGAACAAAATAAGTGATTCATATTCTGATAATGCATTGTTAATTTCTCCGGTTGAGTTTGGTGGTCAAATAGCAAATTTACCAGGTACTGAGGCAGAAAGTCAATATTTTACGCAATGGTGTGATCAAAAATCAATACCAGTTAATTCATTGTTACGTAATAATGCTACTAAAGAAAATTTCAAATCTGCGGACTTAAATGATTATAGATATATTCATTTGGCTACTCATGGCACAGTAGATTTGGAAACACCGGATTTGTCAGGAGTATATTTTAAGCCAACTGAGTTGAAGTCAGAACAGAACATATTATATGTGGGTGAAATTTACGGATTAGACATTAATGCAGAACTGGTTGTACTATCAGCTTGTGAAACCGGATTAGGACAAATAAATAGGGGAGAAGGGGTGATGGGCTTGGGGCAAGCTTTTGCTTATTCAGGTGCTAGTAACTTAATTCTTTCATTATGGAAAGTGGCGGATAAATCTACTTCTCTATTAATGCAAAATTTCTATCAGGAAGATTTAAAGCAATCAAAGCCTTCATTTTCAAAATCATTACAGTTAGCAAAAATAAATATGATTAATTCAGATTATAGTGCTCCGTACTATTGGGCTCCTTTTGTTCTATGGAAAAAGTGAAGACACAAAAAAAGCCTTTTGAGTAAACAAAAGGCTTTCAATTGTTATTTTAATTAGCTTACTCTGATTCTACTACTAAAGAGATTTCTTTCTTTACTTCTTTGTGTAAATCGATATTAGCTGAATACTCACCTAATTGCTTGATATCTCCTGAAATTGCAATTTTCTTTCTATCGATATCAAAACCTTTTTCTTTCAAAGCATCAGCAATTTGTAGCGTAGTAACGGCTCCAAATATCTTACCGCTTTCACCAGCTTTTGTTTTGATATTCAATGTTAAGTCGCCAATTTTTTGAGCTATCTCTTCAGCATCTTTTTTCAATTTTGCTGCTTTGTGAGCTGCTTGACGAATGTTCTCAGCAATTTTCTTTTGATTTGAATTATTAGCAATAATTGCATAACCCTGAGGGATTAAGTAATTTCTGCCATATCCGGGCTTTACAGTTACTGTATCATTTTTATAGCCCAATCCATTTATATCTTGTGTTAAGATTACTTCCATTTTCTGATAAATTTTTTTGGGTTAATTATTTTAATGAATCAGTAACATAAGGTAAAAGGGCAATATGTCTTGCTCTTTTTACAGCTTGTGCCACTTTCTTTTGATATTTAGCACTAGTACCCGTGATTCTGCTTGGTAATAATTTACCTTGCTCATTCACAAACTTCAATAAGAAGTTAGGATCTTTATAATCAATATATTTGATACCGTATCTTTTGAAACGGCAATATTTCTTCTGATTATCTTGCTTTTTCTGGTTTATTGGCTCGTTATGAAGTGTCATTTCGCTACCTCCTCTTTTTGTTCTTTAGACTTGTTAAATGCGCCTTTTCTGCGTCTTTCTCCGTATTCTATAGCATGCTTATCTAAAGCTACTGTTAAGAATCTCATGATTTTTTCGTCTCTTCTATACTCCAACTCCAGTGCAGCAACAACTTCAGGTGTAGCCTTAAATTCAATTAGGTTGTAGAAACCAGTACTTTTATGCTGAATAGGGTAAGCTAATTTTTTTAAGCCCCATTGTTCAACATTAATGATTTCTGCCTTTTTGTCTTCTAAGACTTTTCTGAACTTGTCGACAGCATCCTTCATCTGAGCATCAGATAAAACGGGAGTAAGTATGAATACCGTCTCGTAATTTTTCAATTGCATTTTGTATTTGTTTATTTTGAAGCGCAAAAATAGTGATAAACTTTAAATGGCACAAATATTAACATAAAGTTTATTTATTATTTTGTTAGTGCATTGCAACCTTTATGGTCATCCAGCTGTCATGTAATGAGAGATGATTCGAATGAAATATATATTATTATTTGTCAGCTTGACTATGTTTTCTTGTATGGACTTAGAAAATATGGATCAAAGTCTTTGTGTACCAGTTGTTTGTGGGGAAATTCAAAATAATAAAGCGAACTTTGCTTTGTATAATGACACTGACATAGATTTTGATTCCTTTTATTATGATATCGGTGGTTATAACGATTCCATAGATTTCTTTCCTTTGGATCAATATACTTGCTGGGTGAATACAGATACTCTAAATATATCCTATTTTGTTGCAAAAGGGAAGATAAATAATCAAGATTATACTTCAGACACCTTATGGATGCAAGAAAATGCCAGAGCATATACTAGCGGTACCTTTGTTTTAGAGATTTACAAAGTTGAATCATCTAACAAACTAGAATTTCAATTTGAAGATGATTATCAAGGAGAATGTAAAGACTTGTAACTTTTGTTAATAACATTTTCTTATGTATTCCAGTTTTTTATGGTATGATAAGAAAACTGATTATTCTATTCATTCTTTTATTGATCATTATTATAGCAACAGTTCCTAATCAAAAAGCCTATTTTGATAGAGTTGCTCATGATTATGGAAGTATCCATAATAATTCTTCCATCACTTCTGAAATGATTAAAGAAATGGGTCATTTTAAATATCAAAACTGGTTTCTTTACAGTGAATTTGAATATCAATTTGGTAATATTTCGGTTTCGTATTTTGGTTTCTTAAACATAATTATCTTTAAGAATTCTAAGACAGTTGCTTCAAAAAAGCCCACATTTACAGTATAATGACCGTATATGTTACATCGTCTTTTTACAGCAAGTATATTTTCCATAGTTTTATGTTTTAAAACTATCTTTTAAAGAAAATATGAACATTTTTTCCCGATTGCAGCATATTGGTGTTGATGAAGCATATACTGAGTATGTAAACAGTAAAATAAAATTGAGTAATGTGGTTGCTCTTTTCAATTTACTATTAGTAGCAATTCCATTTTCTTTTATTTCTTTTATTCATGTTCCAAATTTAGCCTTTATACCATTATTAGGAATAGTTGCTGTTGCATTAACTTGGGTATTAAATTATAGTAAAGCTATTTATCTTGCCAGGATTATTTCTGCTATCTCCCCTTTATTTTTAACAGCCCTTTTCACAATTTATCTGGTAGATGAAGGAGAAAATATACCTTTGGTTTTGGCTCTTTTTATGTTAGTCTTTTCACTTGTTCCGTTTTTAGTTTTTGATATTAGGGAAAAGTCATATTTGATCTTTTCAGCAAGTTTTAACTTTTTAGTTTTTGTAACAATTGAAAGTTCATTGGCCTTCTTCACTGAAGGTTTTGATGATTCATTCATTACGGAAGGTTTTTTATATTCTATAAATTTTACAGTCTCCATCTTATTAGCTTTTCTTATTGTATTTATGATGGCTTACATCAATTATCGAGCAGAATTGAAGAGTCAGCAACTGATTGAAGATAATGAAAAGCAAACAAAAGAGCTTCATGATTCTGAAAATGAATTAAAACAGAATTTAGAAGAAGTTAGAAAGTCACAAGAAGAGGAAAAGAATAGAGCTTGGGTTACGGAAGGATTAGGAAGGATAAATAATTTAACACGTCAACACGATGATCCTGAGGTATTATCTAAGGAGGTGATAAGTGAGATTGTTAAATACAGTGGTGCGAATCAAGGTGCATTATATTTAGTTGAAAAGGAAGAGGAAGATTCAGAACCTTATCTTGAAATGAAATCGGCTTTTGCATTTGGTAGAAGAAAGAAAATAAAAGATAAGGTAAAAGTAGGGGAAGGATTGATTGGGCAATGCTATTTGGAGAAGGATATGATTTTTCTTACAGAAGTTCCAGATGATTTTGTGAGAATAAAAAGTGGTCTTGGAGATGCCCCTCCAAAAAATATCGTCATTATGCCCATGATGACTAATGAGAAAATAGAGGGGATTTTAGAAATTGCTTCATTTGAAATTTTGGAAGATTATAAAGTTGACTACTTGAAGAAGCTAGGGGAAAGCTTGGCTACTTCTTTTAGCTTAAATAAAATTAATGCAAATACTAAACGTCTTTTAGAGCTTTCACAAGAACAAGAGGAGCAGATGAGATCTCAAGCTGAGGAACTTCATCAAAATATGGAGGAATTACAAGCAACTCAGGAAGAGATGGAAAGAAAAAATAAAGAAACTGAGGAGCAGAATCAGCAATTACAGCAACAAGAAGAAGAACTGAGACAAAATATGGAAGAATTGAGTGCTCAGTCCGATGAGATGGAGAAGCAAATGCATGAGATGGAGAAAATGCAAGCTGAAATGCAAGCTCGAGAGCAGATACTAAATGAATCTACTATTGTTTCAGAAGCTGATTTATTTGGTACTATTACTTATGTGAATCAAAAGCTTATTGATACTGCCAAATACAGCAGAGAAGAAATGATCGGGAAACCGCATAGTATATTTAGACATCCTGATATGCCATCAGAAGTCTATAAACTATTATGGGATACAATTAAGTCAGGTAATGTATTCAGAGGGATCGTAAAGAATAAAGCAAAGGATGGTTCAGTTTATTGGGTAGATGCGGTTATCTCTCCAGTACTTGATGCTGAAGGTAAGCCCAAAAAATACGTAGGGGTTCGATATGTGATTGAACAAGAAGAAATAGCTCAAAAACTATTTGATGAACAACTCAAAAAATTAGGATTGAAATAACAACATCTACTTAAAACTGTAAACATATCCCAAGCTTGCTTCTGAAAAGTCAGCTTGTCCGAAATTCGCATTAATATGAGCCGAGAAGTACACATTATGTTTCGGTTTTTTTGCAGTGTTTATTAAATATAATTTCAGTCCCATTCTACTAGGGAATATTTTCTTTAGCGTGTATTTAATACTTTCAGTATTTTCAAATTCCTTTGAGAAATGATAGTAAAAAGGTTTTGAGAGGTTAATTCCTCCTTCAATTGAAAGCCCAATATGGTAAATCAAATATTCGACTCCCATCATAAAAAAATGATTGTTAGGATGAACATTTAAAGCTTGTAACTCTGGGCTATTTTTAATTGAATCCGCATAATGCTGATAGTGTCTAGTACCAAAACCTGCGTACCATCTGAAATGTTCTTTGAAAGTGAAACCGACTCCAATGCTTTGACTAAAGACTAATTTTTTTTCCCCACCAACCGGTTTCGTGGTACCTCCAAATTCATGTATCCCAATTCCGCTTCTTGATTTTATAAATGCTGATCTGCTTCTGTCTGTTTTTTGCTTGCCTGGCATTGAGGTTTTTAATTCGGATGGAATAATAGTAATGGAAAGAATAGCTGAATTTAGTCCATAATTGGGCAGTTGTGTATGTCCGTTAGAAGAATGGCGGTAACCAAAGCCAATTCTCAAATCATTTTCCTCAAATAATTTAAATGACCGATAATACATCCAATTAAAAGCCCAATTAAAGTGGCTTCCAATAGATTGATTTCTTTCATCTTGCCTGTAAGTCTTAGTGAAGTAGGATGTACCAATGCCCCATTGAAACATACCCTTTTTCATTCTTAATCCTAGCACAGGCATCAAATTGAATTCATTTCCATATACCTGTGGATTACCAAGACGGTAGACTCCTGCTTGCAGACCCAATAATGGTTTGTTATAATACCGATTTGTTGGTGTATTCGATTCTGCACTTTTGTAATAAGTTACAGCTCCACCGACTTTCATACCAAATGAAGGTGCTTTAAGATAATTAGGAACTATCGATCCAACCATAAGTTCTGGAACAATAAAATGTTTGTCTTCTTGGGCAAAAGAACTAAAACAGATCGTTAGTGCTATTATTAGAGTTAAGGATTTAAATCTCATTGAAAAATGGAAACAAAAAGCAGAAGTGGATGACTAGATTAAAACAAGTTTTAATTCACTACGAATTTTTCTTTACCAATTAAATAATCATCAGCGTATAACTCAACTTGATAAGCTCCTTCTTCATATTCTTCGCCTCTGTCATAAATAAATGAAAGCTCCTGCTGAGTATTATCAAATAAAATTTCCTGCTTAGCCGTATAAAACATTTCCTTTCCGTCAATCATGAACGAGCCAGATCCGGTAGCTACATCAAACAAAGCATTTCCAATAGGATTGATAACTCTTAAGATAATATCTTTTCCTTCCGGCTGCGCTACATTATTCTCCGCCAGATTAAATTTTATTCTAAGCTTCTCAATATGACGAGGTTTATACTCCAAATCTGCTCGTTCTTTACCTCTGCTATTGATGGCTATAACCTTAATATTTTCAGCTTTTAATCGAGAAGCAAGCTCAACTTTATCTTGTAATTCCTCTCTGTTGTTTTTAAGTCTGGAGATGCTATCATTTAAAACATTCTTTTCAGTCTTTAAATCAGTATTCTCGGAAAGTAGTTGCTCATTAATAGCTTCAAGCTTTTTTATTTTCTCGTCTTGAAGATTTAATAATTCTTCATAACCACTAACCTTGTCTCTATATCTTTGAATTTGGTTAGCTGCCCAGTTATTGGATTGCTTTAATTCTTCTTTTTCAGCTTCAAGATTTTTTCTGATTAATTGTAATTCAGAAATATCACCACCTAATGTTTCAATTTCAGCAATTTTCTGATCTAATTGACTGCTGATACTATCAAGATCAGAATAGGTTCTTTCCAGATTCTCTCTTAATTCTTCATTTTCTTTTTCTGAATCAAGATAAAACTTTACACCCACAACAACTGCTATTAACACGACCAATGCGATGATAATGATGTTTCTGTTCGAGCTTTTATTCTGATTTACAATCTCATTGTAATCTGACTTTTTTTGTTCTTCTGACATCTTAGATAGAAGTTTTTAATAAGTTTGCTGATGAATTTTACTAAATATACTACAAATAGTATATTTTCTTCGTTAAATACAAACTGCAAATTTAAACAAATATTATAGTTTACCGAATGGAGTTAAATGAATCTTATTGGACATCGAGATACCAGAATGATCAGACAGGCTGGGACATTGGATATGCATCCCCTGCGATAACGAATTTTATGAATCAGATTGAGAATAAAGATTCAAAAATTTTGATTCCGGGTTGTGGAAATGCATATGAAGCAAAATACTTGTGGGAAAATGGATTTAAAAATGTGTATTTACTTGATTTTTCGCCTATTCCATTAAAAAAGTTTGCGGAAGAAAATCCTGAATTCCCGAAAGAGCAGCTTTTAAATTTTAACTTTTTCAACCTTACTAAATCTTTTGATATTATTATTGAACAGACATTTTTTTGTGCATTGAATCCAGAATTAAGACCTCAATATGTTCAAAAAATGAAAGCGCTTTTAAGGCCGAATGGTATTTTATTTGGATTGCTATTTAATATTCCGTTGTTTGATGATCGTCCACCTTTTGGTGGTGAGAAAAGTGAATATGAAAAACTTTTCGAAAAGGAATTTCAAATTGAAATTATGGAGAAGTGTAAAAACTCAATTCCTGAAAGAGCAGGAAATGAACTTTTTTTTAAAGTGAGTCTAAGGAGCTAAAATTTTAAAATGTAATGCTGTTGGTTTAATTCAGGGTTGAAGAAGAGTAGTCCTGCATCAAATAAATCAATAGATGCTGATACCTTGTTATGTATCTTCAACTCATTCCATGCTTTATTCATTCCAGAAGACCAATGTATATCATCTAATATATATATAGAAGCAGCATGTAATTTAGGAGCAATTAGGTCAAAATACCGTATAGTAGCTTCATAAGTATGATTGGCATCAGCATAAACTAAGTCAATTTCAGTTAGATTATTTAACAATTCAGGAAGTGTATTGTCTATATTACCTTCATGAAAATTGATGTTTTCAAAGTTTTGATTCACATATTTTGCTATTTTTAAAGCATTTTGATCAGCTTCAAAACTATCTACTATAGACTGATTATTAGCAGAAGCCAAATAAGAAGTATTAATGCCCAGACTTGTACCAAGTTCAATGATCTGCTGAAAATCATAAAATTGAATAAGTTGGAATAAAAACTGTGAAAATTTAGAGCTGCTTAAACTATGCTTTGCAATTGAACTAATTCTACGCTTTGAGCTATTTTGAACTTTTGATCCCGCTCCTAAATCAAATATTTCTATTTCCTGAGAATTATTTAATAGTTCCTGTCTTTTAACTTCAATTGATGACCAATCAAGGTGTTTTTGTTTTGATTTGATCAGTTTTAAATAAAAATTATAGAAGAAAGGTGAATGTAAAGAGTGTTCGTCAGTTTGTAAATGAAAATACTTGATGTATTCTTTGAATAGAAAGAAATTCAATTTAATTCAATTTATAAGGTGCTATCATTACAAATTCAGGAATTCTTACTTCGATTAGTTGCCCATCAAGCATTCTTTCCATTTGATAATAGCCATGCATTTTACCGAATGGTGATTTTAAATTGCATCCGGAAACGTAGGTGTGTTTTTGACCAGGTTCTAGTATAGGTTGTTGTCCAATTACGCCTTCTCCTTCAACTTCCTTAATAGCATTTGCAGCATCATGGATATACCATTGTCTTCTTAGTAATTGTACTGTCTGATCCCCTTTATTTTCAATTATTACCTTGTATGTGAATACATAATGGAACTGCACCGGACTGCTATATTCTGGCTGGAATTCTGTTTCCACACTAACATGTATGCCTTTTGTGATTGACTGAACCATATTGTAAATATAATTAAATCAACGAATCTAATGTATTAATAGTTTAAGGATTTATTACATATTAATAAAACTGTTGCCTTTTTACATCTTTTTTTAAATTTGAAAAAATTTAAATCCATGAACGTAAAACTAGAAGAAAGTTGGAAGAAAAGATTATTGGAGGAATTTGAAAAACCTTATTTTCATCAATTGGTAGAATTTGTAAAAGCTGAATATGCTAATAATACTATCTATCCACCAGCGAAAGAAATCTTTAAAGCATTTGATAGTTGTTCATTCGATGATATAAAAGTAGTTATAATAGGTCAAGACCCTTATCATGGACCTGGTCAGGCAAATGGATTATGTTTCTCGGTTCGTCCTGGAGTACCTATGCCACCATCATTAGTCAATATTTTTAAGGAACGAAAATCTGATTTGGGAAAGGCAATGCCTCCAAATGGTGATTTAACCAATTGGGCAGAGCAAGGCGTTTTGCTTTTAAATGCTACTTTAACAGTTGCTGCAAAATCTCCAGGTTCACATCAGAAAAAAGGCTGGGAAGAATTTACAGATGCAGTAATACAAAAGCTTTCAGATGAAAAAGAAAATATAGTGTTCATATTGTGGGGTGCTTATGCTCAGAAAAAAGGAGCTGTTATCGACCGAGAGAAGCACTTTGTGATTGAATCCCCGCATCCTTCTCCATTTGCTGCCCACAGAGGTTTTTTTGGTTCAAAACCATTCAGCAAAGCTAATGAATATCTAAAATCACAAAATCTTTCTACTATCGATTGGTGATTTTATTCAAGGTCGATGCTGACTTTTACACCTTTTTTTTGAAGTGATTCTAATGTGTTTTTAATATCATTAGCCTCAGCTTTGTCAGTGGCTAAAAAGGTTATGCCCTTCATCCATAAATATTTCAAATTTTCAAGTTGTAATATTTCTTTAGGTAATTTTTCAATTTCATTATTCGAAACATCTAAATCTTCTAGTTTTCGATAATTTAGAACGAATTCAGGAAAACCTTGAAAGTAATTATTCTGAATATGGAAATCAGTAATATGTTCCAAATTTCCAATAGATTGAGGTAAGTAAGAGACTCGATTATGGTGAATGTAGAATTCCTTTAAAGATCTTAATTTCCCAACACTTTCAGGGATGCTATAAAATTTATTGTGTGCAATATATAGCCTTTCTAATTTAGTTAATTCACCTAATTGAGATGGAAGCTTTTCAATTTCATTATAGTATAAATCCAATTCTATTAAATTATTAAGGTTGAAAATGAAAGGAGGGATGCTGTCTAATTCATTTTTGTAAAATGATAATATTTCCAGATTAGTTAAAGTACCTAAAGCAAGATCAATATTTTCACTTACTATATCATTTTCAGCTAGCTGAAGGTCCGTTAGGTCTTTAAAATAGCCAATTTCCTGATCAACAGATTGAAGGTTGTTAAAAGATAATATCAGATGCCCTAAGCTGTGAACCGTATCTTTTGCTAAATTTTTAATAGAAATTGAGTTCTTAGACAGATTTAAATGGTCTAATTTTTTAAACTTTTCAAAATTGAATTTTGTATCAGGGGCAAAGTCATTTTGGACTAAATCAACTTCTATTAAATTTTTTAATTTATAAAAATGAGGTGCAGGAGAGTAGGGACTGTCGCGAAATACAAATTTCTCAATATTATCATTCTTAGCAAATTTGAGTTTTACACCAGGTGCATGATTGTATACTCTTATTGTTTTTAGACTGTCTAAACCAAAAACTTTCCAGTTTAGCATCCATGGGATTTTCCTAATATTGGTCCCTACAAGTTCAATTTCTTTTAGGTTTTTACATTTTATAATTCTTAATAAAGGAAGTTTAGTATTGGATTTTCCAGATATTGAAAGCTGCGTTATAGAATCGTATTGATTCGTTTCGTTAAGCTCTTTAAGAGAAGTAAATTCTTTATTGGGTGAATGGGTTGAGTATGAAAATTTAGGGATAGACCTTATTATTTTTAAAGCAGAGTCATAAGGGATATATTTATCGGACTCTAGATAGCTACTATCTACCAAAACTCTTTTTACCGCTCCATTTTCAACCGAAAATGAGTAACCTTTACTCAGTATTAAGCTGTAGTGTCTATAGTCAAGTGAATCTTGTTTAGAATAAAACTTATGCTGGCTTAAAGTATTGAAAGTCAATATTAACTGAGCGGATATAAGTAGAAGGATAATTCTATACATAGGAAATTTCAGTCAATTAAAAACTAAATATATAGTTAATTTATTGTTTTGGCAATATAAATTTTAAATTATGTTAGAGAACATTATCATTAAAATGCTGAAAAAACACTTAATAAAGCTATCAAAATCCATTAAATTAACCTATTTTTGACCTTTTGGTAAAAACACTATGAGTACAGAAAAAGATAATAAGAACAAAGATTATTCAGCGGGTAATATTACCGTTTTAGAGGGACTAGAAGCAGTAAGAAAGAGACCAGCCATGTACATTGGTGATGTAGGGATTAAAGGACTTCATCATATGATCTGGGAGGTTGTTGATAATTCTATTGATGAAGCAATGGCAGGGCATTGTTCTCAGATTATTGTGGAAATCAATACCGATAATTCAATTGACGTAGTTGATGATGGTAGAGGTATCCCAGTGGACATGCACGAGAAAGAAGGGAAATCGGCTCTAGAAGTAGTTATGACTGTACTACACGCTGGTGGTAAATTTGACAAAGATACTTACAAAGTTTCTGGTGGTCTTCACGGTGTTGGGGTTTCCTGTGTGAATGCTCTATCTTCTCATTTAAAAGCTACTGTATACAGTAGAGATGGAAAGATATACCAACAAGAATATCAAAAAGGGGTTCCAGATTATCCCGTAAAACCCGTTGGTGAAACCGACATTACAGGTACTAGAATCCATTTTAAGCCAGATACGGATATATTCACAGAATCAGTTTATAAATATGATACCATAGCCACTCGTTTAAGAGAGTTAGCGTATTTGAATGCGGGTATCAAAATTAAATTAATCGATAATCGAGAAAAAGACGAAGAAGGTAACATTAAAGAAGAGGATTTCTTCTCTGAAGGTGGACTTTTGGAATTTGTTGATTATTTGGACGCTGGTAGAGAAAAGCTGATTCCTCAACCTGTTTACATGGAAGGTGAGAAAAATGGTGTACCTGTTCAGGTTGCCATGAACTATAATACATCCTATACTGAGAATGTAGTTTCATATGTAAACAACATTAATACTCATGAAGGAGGTACTCACGTTTCAGGTTTTAGAAGAGCTTTAACCAGAACGTTAAAGTCTTATGCTGATAAGTCTGGATTATTAGATAAGCAAAAAATAGAAATTGCAGGGGATGATTTTAGAGAAGGTTTAACTGCAATTATCTCCGTTAAAGTAGCAGAACCACAATTCGAAGGGCAAACAAAAACCAAATTAGGTAATTCAGATGTAATGGGTGCCGTAGAAACCTGCGTTGCCGAAACATTACAATATTTCTTAGAGGAGAACCCTAAGGAAGCTAAAATGATAGTTCAAAAAGTTATTTTGGCAGCTCAAGCCCGACATGCCGCTCGTAAAGCGCGTGAAATGGTGCAGCGTAAAAATGTGATGTCAGGTACTGGTTTACCGGGTAAATTAGCTGATTGTTCTGAAAAGGATCCGAGCATGTGTGAGATTTATTTAGTTGAGGGTGATTCAGCTGGTGGATCTGCTAAGCAGGGGCGTGATCGTAATTTTCAAGCAATACTACCATTGAAAGGTAAAATCTTAAATGTAGAAAAAGCACAAGAGCATAAAATCTACGATAATGATGAGATTAAAAATATCTTAACTGCGCTAGGCGTACGTTTTGGAACAGAAGATGATGAAAAAGCTTTAAATCTTGAGAAACTAAGATATCACAAAATTGTAATTATGACGGATGCTGATATCGATGGATCACACATCAGAACGTTAATCTTAACGCTTTTCTTCCGTTATATGAGAGAATTGATTGAGAAAGGCTATATCTATATCGCGCAACCTCCTTTATATTTGATTAAAAGAGGTAAAACAGAACGATACGTTTTTACAGAAGATGAAAGAGTAGAAGCAGTTAAAGAAATATCTCCTGATGGAACTGAAGGTGCAGTACACTTACAACGTTACAAAGGTTTGGGTGAAATGAATCCTGAGCAGTTATGGAATACCACTATGGATCCTACACAACGAAAAATGAAACAAGTTTCCATTGAATCAGCAGCTGAAGCAGATCATTTGTTTAGTATGTTGATGGGGGATGAGGTTCCACCTAGAAGAGATTTTATTGAGAAAAATGCAAAATATGCGAAAGTTGATGTTTAAACAATTCGCCTAATTTAATATTAAAGCCTGAACCAGCAGTTCAGGCTTTTTTGTTTACTAATTCTTTATACAATTCTCTCATCCCCTCAACCGCTCCTTTTGCAATAGCAGTTATTTGATTGTTGCCATAATAATCGGGTGTGCTCGGGTCTACCACATAAATGGGTACATGAGGTCCTACTTGGTGGATCAAGCCTGCGGCAGGATAAACTTTTAGCGAAGTACCGACAACTAAGAAAATATCAGCTTCTGATGCAATTTGAGCTGCTGGCTCAATCAGAGGCACCATTTCACCAAACCAAACAATATGAGGTCTTAATTGCGAACCTTTTTCACATTGATCTCCTTCTTTTAATTCCCAATTGTCAAGCTCATAAATTAAAGTTTCATCGGCCGTACTTCTTGCTTTTTTGATTTCACCATGTAAGTGTAACACATTGCTTGAACCTCCTCTTTCGTGCAGATCATCAATATTCTGAGTGATGATTTCTACATTAAAATGATCTTCTAAATCAGCTAGAATTTTGTGCGCTTCATTAGCTTGCGATTCAAAAATTGCCTTTCTTCTTTGATTGTAAAAGTCTAAAACCAAAGCTCGATCTTTAGCCCAGCCTTGTGGGGAGGCCACTTCAGTAACATCATGTCCTTCCCATAATCCATCTTCTCCTCTAAAAGTTGGAATCCCACTTTCAGCACTTATTCCCGCTCCGGTTAAGACGACTAATTTCTTTTTCATAAATTTAAATTTAGTATCAATACAATCAATATTTCATTAGTTTCGTTACAGACTTCAATATAATTAAATCTAAAAAAATGATAGTAAGAACAATATTTATTGCCTTAGTAATTTTTAGTAGTGCTGCATGTGTAACCCAGAAGAAATATGACCAGCTTTTGGCTGAGAAAGTTAAACTGGATGCTGATAAAATGGAGTTGGAAGATGAGTTGAAAATGAAAAAGAATACAATTGAATCATTAGAAGCTCAACTGGCAGAAGAAAAAGAGTCTTTAGAGAAATCCAAAGAAGCGTATCAAGCATCCCAGAGCAGCCTAGATTCCTTACAGCAACAATATGAAACGCTAAACGACTATTATGATAAATTAATGAGCAGTAGTGGAAAGCTTAATAAAGATTTAGCCAATAAAGAAAAGCAATTATTACAAATGGAAGCTGATTTAGAAATTTCAAAAGAAAGAAATGATGAATTAGCGGCTAACTTAGCTGAGCGTGAGGAAAGAGTTGCTGAATTAGAAAAAATATTGGCGGATAAGGAAGCAGCAGTAAATGCACTAAAGCAAAAGGTAAGTGAGGCTTTACTTAATTTTAAGGAAAACGACCTGACAGTAGAAGTCAAAAACGGTAAAGTATATGTTTCTTTAGCGGAGCAATTATTATTTAACTCCGGGAGTACAGTAGTAGATACAAAAGGAGTAGAGGCCTTAAAGAAATTGGCTCAGGTATTAAAAGAAAACCAAGATGTTAATATAGTAGTAGAAGGCCACACTGATGATGTTCCAATTTCGGGAAACAATAGATATTTAAAAGATAACTGGGATTTAAGTGTGTTGAGAGCTACTTCAATAGTAAGAATATTAACGCAAAATGGAGCTTCACCCGAAAGAGTTACTGCTGCTGGTAAAGGCGAATTTTCACCTAAATCTACAAATGATACTGCAGAAGGAAGAAGAGAAAATAGAAGGACTGAAATCATCCTCACACCTAAACTGGATGAGCTATTCCAAATATTGGAATCAAATTAAGATTTTAAAAGCCAAGTTTTTTCAAGCTTGGCTTTTTTTAAAATAAGCCCAGTTGCTCACCGTATTCCTGAGGCTCAATTATATCATGAGTTTGTGGTCTGTTTTTCTTCCCTCTGACAGCCTTTACAGGCCAAGCTTGCATGAATTTTTCATCATAAGGTTTAATTAAAGCTTCCACTTGCTCTTTGCTCACTTTATCTTGAATAGAATTCAACCATTCTTCTTCTAGTTCTTTAGGTAGAATCAAAGGCATCCGAGGCTCTTTCAATTTTGGGCTGTTGTGAATTTCAGCCATCATGGAATTCGCCTGAGTAGTCACAATACTAATGGTTTGCTTTTTCAGTCCGTTTTCAGGATTAACCCATTCTTCGTAAATCCCAGCTAAACTCATAGGTTGATTATCTTTCAAGCTGATGTAATGAGGGACCTGTTCTTTTTTTCTATGTTGGTGTTCAAAGAAACCATCTACCATCACTATGCATCTTTTGTCTGCTGCAGCTTTTCTAAAAGCCGGTTTCTCAAACATGCTTTCACTTCTGGCATTAATCGTTTTGTTATGCATCTGGTGGGCTTGATCATTATCTTTCACCCATGATGGAATCAATCCCCATTCCATCAATTGAAATTCATCTGGTTTTTCTAATGTAATTACAGCTAGCTTAGGGTGGTCGAACCCTGTAGTATGGAAAACCGGTTTTATGGGGTTTCCTTTTTCATCAAAATAACTTTCAATAGCCTCTAGGTCCTTATCAGGATGGCGTTCAGCGTATTTTTTCTTTTTCTGAGTTAAATAAGCAACATCGTAACACATAGATTAATAATAGAAAATTATTTTGATTTTTCTTTTATGATGAAGGGCTTATCTTAGCATTTATACTATTAGCAAACCAAATTTTTATGCAAGAGGGAAAACTTAATTCAGTAGGAAAGGAAATTAAAGAACCATTAGAAGTAATCGCAAATAAATTTACAGTATGGTTTGATACTTTCGTGGATATGATTCCTAATATGTTGCTTTCCGTGATTCTTTTCATCCTTTTTGTGGTTGTATCGAAATTAAGTAGAAAGGTATTTATTAAGATATTCCAGAAATCTTCTGACAATAAAGCTTTAGAAAATCTATTCGCTACTATCATTTACTATTCGATGATGGGGATAGGGATTTTCATCATTCTAGATATTCTTAATTTAGATAAAGCTGTGACCTCCCTCTTAGCTGGGGTGGGAGTAGTAGGTTTAGCCCTTGGGTTTGCTTTTCAAGATATAGCAGCCAATTTCGTTTCAGGTGTGATTTTAGCATTTAGGAAGCCTTTTTTAGTGGGTGATATTATTAAGGTTGGAGGTTATATGGGAGAAGTGACTAGAACTAACTTGAGAGTATCCGTTATTGAGACTTTTCAAGGTCAAGAAGTGTATATTCCTAATAAAGATGTGTTATCTAACCCTATCGAAAATTTTTCTGTTTTAGGAACTAGAAGAATTGATTTAGCTGTAGGAGTTTCCTATGGTGATGATTTAAAGACAGTAAAGTCATTAGTTTTAGAAACTCTTAATAATCTTGATTATGTAGTTAGAAAAGAGGATATGATTTTCACCTACACGGGTTATGGGGATAGCTCTATTAATTTTGATATTAAGTTCTGGATTAAATATCCAACAGAACCGAGCTTTTTGGAAATGAGGTCAAATGCAATAATTGCTATAAAAGAAGCATTCGATCAAAATGATATTACCATTCCATTCCCAATCAGAACTTTGGATTTTGGAATAAAAGGAGGAGAAAAACTTTCCGAAATGAACATTGGTCCTAATAATAGCCTGGGTTCTAAATAATAATGGTCTAGTTGGTAACTTATTTTAGGACTAAACAACACCTCAAATAAAAAAGCCTGGATTTTAAAGAAACCAGGCTTTTCACTTTTAAATAAAATCTCTTTACGATTCAGCTGGCTCTCTAAATCCTACCCATGTAAATCTTTTTATTACATATTCTGGGTTGGTTAATGAAGCATTTCCAGAAGGATTACCTCCCGTTACGTGGAAATCAGAGAATCCTGCATTTTGATTCACATGTATAGCACCAGTTAAGTTAAAGCTAACTGAAGTTGCTGCCATACCCATTTTATCCATGATTAAATTCTTCGTATTTTCATCTGTTGTATAAGCAGCACATGAAATTGCACCATGATTTGCAGCCAATGATGAAGCTAATTCTACAGATTGATTAGTATCTTTAGTTTTAATCAATAATACAACTGGCCCGAATAGCTCTTGAGTGAATTTATCTTCATCTTTGGCATCCATTTCAATAATAATAGGAGTTGCAGTTCTAGCTTTTTCAAACATTGGGTTTTCAATTGATCTGCTTTCAAGCCAAACTTTTCCGCCCATTTTCTTTGCTTCTTCAGTATGTCCTACCGTTTTAGGGTTTTGAATAGCTCCTAGAACAAATGGCCCAGCTTTAGGATTGTCAACCAATCCGTTGATGTTATCAACAAGCTTTTGAGCAAATTCATCGAAACTTACATTTCCATCGGGTGTATCAATTCCTCCTTCCGGGATGAAGAAATTCTGAGGGCAAGTACACATTTGACCAGAATATAAACAAACAGAGAAAGCTAAGTTTTGAGCTACTTTATCAATGTTTTTTGCAGAGTCTATGATTACTGAGTTAACTCCAGTTTTTTCAGTGAATACAATTTTATTATCTAAACCTTCCAAATAGCTACCAAATGCAGAGCTACCTGTATAATCGATTAGCTTAATTTCTTTGTGTTCAGCTAAATCTTTAGTGATCATCTTATCATAAGTATCAGGAGCTAGCTGGCAAACATTAGGGTCAATTCCATTTTCCTTTAATACTTTTTGAATTTCGGATACTACAATAGCCATTGGTAAAATTGCACCCGGATGTGGTTTTACAATACAAGGATTACCAGTCATTAGTGAAGCGTAAAGACCGGGAACTGAATTCCAAGTAGGGAAGGTGCTACAACCAATTACTAAGCTGATACCTTTTGGCATTGGTTTCCAGCTTTTATTGAGTTGCACATTGAATTTACCCATTGGCTTATCCCAGAATTTACTTTCAGGGAATCTTTTTAGTTCGTCATAACCAAAAGCTATAGCTTCCATAGCTCTATCCGCTGCATGAGGTCCAGAGGCTTGAAATGCCATCATATATCCTTGCCCAGTTGTGTGCATGGTCGCATATGCATTTTCAAAAAATCTGTCCTTAAATCGATCTAAGCTTTCTACTAAAATTGCAGCTCTATCATCAATTGAAGTATTTCTCCATTGCGTCCAGGCTTTATTTGCTTTATCAATTAATGTTTCTGAACTAAAAGAAGGATATAATATTCCTAATGGTTTACCTAAATAAGGAGATTCTTCTTGGCCAACCCATGCTTCAGGATCTGTTTGCAATAAGTCCTCAAATTTCTTATCTAAACTCGCTTTAAACTTTTCCTGACCATCTTTATCTGCAGTTTCACCGTAAATCTTTGGTGATGGATGCTCTGGGTATTGAGCATAAAAAGATCGTTCGTGAACAGCATCAATTGCCTTTTTTAAAGTGTCTTTATGCTTTTCGTATAAACTCATGGATAATATTTTTAAATTTGTGTTTATTTCTAAAAGCATAAATATACATTTAAGATTTGAAGCAAGAAAATAGAATTCCTTAGACGGATAATATTTTACAAGGAAGTGAAGAAAAAGAATCAACCTATGAAGTACATTTTACCTCTATTGCTGTCCATATTTATTATTCAGCAGGGAGTAGCTCAAGAATATGTTCCAGGTGTTTTAGTTGTGAAATTGAAAGAGGATAGTAAATCTAGAAAACCCTTTTCAAATGCGCTTAACATTGATGATTTAGAAGAAAATAAATCAGTAAAAAATTTAAAAAGCTTTTCAAGTAAATCTAATTCTCGAAGGAATAGATCTATTGGAAAAAGTAGTTTGGATAATCTTTTCAAAATAGAAATCAATGATGCTATTGATGAAAAGCAGTACATCAACTATCTAAAATCCTTTGATAATGTCAAGTATGTTGAAAAATACCCAAATGTAAAGCCTTTATATGTTCCCAACGACCCTGAAGCACAGTTCGGTCAGGCACAGTTTCATTTGGCACAAATTAATATTTATGATGCATGGAATACTTCTCAGGGAAATGAAGATGTAGTTATAGGTATTATTGACACAGGTGCGGATCTAGATCATGAGGATTTAAATGCTAACTTATATTTAAATGCTGCAGATCCTATTGATGGGGTTGATAATGATGGTGATGGATATATTGATAATTATTATGGATGGGATTTTGCAGATGAGGATAATTCCCCCGAATCAGATGGTAGCACTCACGGTACAGGAGTGACAGGTATAGCAGCAGCTGCAACAGATAATAATACAGGTATTGCAGGGGTAGGATTTAAGACAAAGTTTATGCCTATTAAAATTTTTCAAACTCAAAATAACTTTTCAAGAAACAGTTTTGAGGCCATTATATATGCTGCTGACCAAGGGTGTGATGTAATCAATCTATCATGGGGTAGTTCTGGTAGATATTCACAATTTGCTCAGGATATTATAAATTATGCGGTATTGGAAAAGGATGTAGTAGTGGTGGCTGCTGCGGGAAATACCAATGCGGAATTAGACTTTTTTCCAGCTTCTTATGATAATGTATTATCTGTAGGTTATGTCAATTCTGACGACAGCAGAAATGAAAATGCTACTTTTAGTGATTTCATTGACATCGTAGCACCTGGTGTTGGGATTTATACTACGGAAAATGGAGATACTTACGGAACTGATAGTGGATCATCCTATGCGGCACCTATGGTAGCTGGAGCAGCAGCATTACTTCGCTCTGTTTTCCCTGAATGGAATGCATTGCAAGTTATGGAACAACTTCGAGTAACTTCTGATGATATCTATGACGTAGGAAGTAATCGTGATTATCTCTATCAATTTGGTAAGGGAAGACTGAATGTATTTAAAGCTCTAGCAGATTTTTCTAGTCCATCGATTAGAATTAGTGATGTGAGTTACACAAACGGATTGGAAGAAGCCGCATATTTTGGCGATACGCTTTCTATACAAGTTGAATTCACAAACTATTTAGAATCAACTGAGAGTATAAACGTAAGCTTAACTACTTCCAGTCCTTATGTTGAAATATTACAAGGAGAATATAGGATTGATTCTTTAGGAAATAATCAGTCAGTAATAAATACAAATCAGCCCTTTAAAGTGATTCTATCTGAAGACTTGCCTGAAGATGAAGCATTAAATTTTAGAATACTTTTTGAGGGCGAATTTTATAATGACTATCAATCTTTTCAAATTCAGAGTAGTCCTAAAATTCAATTGTTTACTTTCAATAATTGGAAATTTGGGTTGAATGCAACCGGTAATTTTGGGAGAAGTCAGGAAAATCCGTTTAATGAGTTTGCAGTCTATTACAATAATAAAAGAGTAATTGATAATGCAGGAGTTATTCTTTATGCCGGATTGGATAGCTTGAGAAGGAATTCTGTGATAAGCCCAACAAATTTTATTTATGCTGAGGATTTTGAAAGTTTTCAGTCATTAAAAAGGTATAATGATCAAACTGCTGACCTTGACGTAAGAAGTGTTTTTAATGAAAAGGACGATGTTTCTAATCCATTAGGTATTTATATCAGACAAAGATTTTTGGCTTGGAATGACTCTCCTGATATTTTAATTCATCAATTCAAAATTGAAAATAGAAGTGTTAATATTTATGATTCGTTGTACTTCACATTATTTACAGATTATGCCATTGATGAAAAGATAAATAATTCAGTAGCTTATGATAGTGCTTTGCAATTATCATATGCCTATGATGAGGCTCAAAGTGAATATGTGGGTTTAGCTATATTGTCTAAATATGATTCAGTTTTTTATGCGTTTGATATGGATAATTTTAATGGTCATACAATTGATCTAGAAAATGATTCATTAAAACAATCCACCATTCAATATGCTTTGGTAAATTCATTTTCAAAGCTAGCGGCTGGTCAAAATTCAGGAGGAAATAATGTAGGAGCACTACATGGCGCTTTATATCCACAATTTAAGGACTCTAGTTCAATTAATTTGTCTTTTGCTATACTTAGAGCTGATAACCTTGATAAGTTAAAAGCATTAGTTTCAACTGCCAAAGAAAAAGATTCAATTAGCTATACTAACCCACCATTTGGTAGACAGGTTTTAATATGTGAAGGAGATAGCCCAGTAATTAGTGCTCCTGATCAATCACAGTATAATATTTATACAAGTTCGAGTAGTTCAAGTCCAATTTATTCAGGTGATAACTTTGCGCCAGGCCAAATCAATCAGGATACTACTTTCTATTATGTAGAACTCGACTCGATGGGGATAGAAAGTATTAGAAAAAGATTGGTTATAAGTATACAAAGACCCATTGCTAATTTTACATTACCTTCCGAACCCATATTAATTGATCCTGATAAAGCAAATAGTGTAATTTTTAGTGACAGCAGTGAATTAGCAACGAGCTGGAACTGGGAATTTAGCAATGGAATAACTTCTAGCCGTAGAAATCCTTCTATTATATTCGATTCGGAAGGAAGCTATTCAGCTCAACTTATCATAACAAGCCAGATAGGTTGTAAAGATACTCTAAGTAAAACTTTTGAAGTTTTTGAAAGACTTCCTAAACCCAATATTGGAAAGCTTGAAGTCTGTAAAAATTCAGACTTGCTTATAAGTGATCCTGATTTAACAGAAATTACAATATACTCAGATAGTTTATTACAGAATCAAATATTTAAAGGCTCTGAATTCATTATAGAATCAATTCAAAAGGATACTCTTTTCTATGTTAGAAATGAAAAGGGTGATTATTATTCTACTGTTGAAGAAGTTGAAGTTCAGATTGTTCCGCTACATGCTAAAATGAATGTAAGTTTAAACCTTCAAGCTGAAACAGTTAACATGCAAGGATATGCTGTTCAGAATTCTCCCTTAGCAACGAATTATTATTGGTTGATTGGAGCTGATACAGTTAGCACAGAAGAAGAGTTATATTTTGATTTACTGGCACTTAAAAATTTCCCTTTAAAACTTATTACGGTTAGTCAATCTAATTGTATTGATTCGGTAGTTTTTAATCCAGATCAAAGTCCTGTACCTACTTTTGATGATTATTATTTATGTCAGAGTGAGGCCGTAGTCATTAATTCCAATAATTCAAATGAAGTATATTACTTCAGAGACAGTACTATGACTGAAATAATAGGGAGAGGTGATAATGTTAGCCTTGACAGCATTTCTGACAACATGAGTATTTATGCTGTGAATGTTTCAAACTATAAACCTTCTGAACCAGTTGAAGTACCTGTTTTTGTAAGTGATTTAAGTGCAGAATTTTCTGTATCTCTTGATACCATTAATTTAGCATTTGATCAAGAAATCAACCTGATTTCTGAATTTGATCAAGCTTCAGAATGGCAATGGAAATTGGATGGAAATTCAATAGGAAGTACACAAGAGTTAATACACACTTTAACTGAACCTGGAGTTTTCATTTTAGAGCTTTCTGTTAAAGACACATTGGGTTGCAGTGATCTTAGAAGAAAGCAATTGGTTGTTTTTGATGATCCTCTTTTAGGCAATAAAAATGAATTAAAATCCTACTTTTCAATTTATCCGAATCCTGCTAATAAATTCGTTCACCTTACTGGAAGAGATCAATTTGAATTTGATGAATACAGTATAATTGATCAAAGCGGGAAAGAGGTTTTAAAATCGAATAATACAAAACCTTTTCTTCAAACTGAGATTATTGATGTATCAGAATTAGAACAAGGAGCTTATTATTTAATAATTAGAAGAGGAAAGCTTGAGGCTTCCTTTTTATTTGTAATAAAACGTTAAGAAAACAATTCAATGAAAAATATTTATGCCGAACTAATTTCAATAGGAGATGAGATTTTATACGGTCAGACTTTAGATACGAATTCTCATTTTATCTGTGGAGAATTAGATAAGATTGGAATCCGAGTTTCTCGTAAGGTTACAGTTTCAGATTCACGCGATAGCATTATGAATGCTTTTCGTGAAGCTGAGAAAAACGCTGATATTATCTTGATTACCGGAGGCCTTGGCCCAACGAAAGATGATTTAACAAAGCCACTTTTAGCAGAATATTTTGATTCTGGGATGAAGCTTCATGAAGATATATTGGAAGATTTAAAGGAACGTTATGCAAAGCGTGGAAGAGAGTTAAATGATTTGAATAAAGGACAAGCTGAATTACCAGAAAAATGTAAGCCTGTTGAAAATAAATTTGGAACCGCTCCAGGTATGTGGTTTGAAAAGGATAACAAAATATTTATCTCTATGCCAGGTGTTCCAAGAGAAATGCAACAAATGATGCAGGATTCCATTCTTCCAAAGTTTAAAGAGATTTTTGATACTCCTGTTTTAATTCATAAGATGATTCATACCGTAGGAGTTCCGGAAAGCATTTTGGCTGAAAAACTTGAAGATTGGGAAAATGGATTATCAAAGGAAATCAAGTTAGCCTATCTTCCAGGTTTAAAACAGGTGAAGTTAAGGTTAACAGCTTCTGGGAAAGATGAAAAGCATTTGAATGCCTTAATTGATCAAGAGGTAGACAAGCTTTATAAATTAGTAGGAAAGTATATTTATGGAACCGATGAAGGCAATTTAGCTCAAAAAATAGGGGATTTATTGTTAAAGCAAAACAAAACTATCGCATGTGCTGAAAGCTGTACAGGTGGTTATTTAGCTCATTTAATTACTTCAAATGCTGGAAGTTCAGAATATTATAGAGGAGGTATAAATCCTTATCATAATGATTTAAAGATCAATGTATTAGGAGTTAGAAAAGAAACTATTGAAAAATACGGAGCGGTAAGTGAGCAAACGGTAATTGAAATGGCGGAACGAGTTCGTGAATTATTCAATGCTGATATTGGAGTTTCAACCAGTGGTGTGGCAGGTCCTGGAGGAGGAACTAAGGACAAACCAGTGGGTACAGTGTGGGTAGCTTTGGCTGATGGTACTAAAACCCAAACTAAATTATATCATTTTCAATTTGATAGACATGGTAATATTGAAATCACAACTAATTCATTATTAAATTTGGTTCGGCAAACTTTAAGCTCAAATTAATTGAGAAAAAGTTTATAAATGTTAATTTTGTACAAATTTGATTTGGTTTGAAACATTTAAAACGTTTCTAGCTTATAATAGAAGGAAATAGTCCTTTTAATTAAAATATATTTTTTTATAAGAGTTTTTCATTTCAATAAACGACTAATTATTTCATGGCAACTGTAGAAATGGTAATGCCCAAAATGGGTGAAAGTATTATGGAAGCAACAGTGCTTACCTGGTTAAAAAAGGAAGGTGACACTATTGAAGAAGATGAATCTGTATTAGAAGTAGCTACTGATAAAGTAGATACTGAGGTACCCGCTCTTGAGGCTGGAGTTTTGAAAGAAATTTTAGTTCAGGAAGGTGATATTGTAGCTGTAGGAAAACCTATAGCAATAATTGAAACTGAAGGAGGAACCTCAGCATCATCAGATAATGGATCAACTTCTAAGCCTGAAAAACAAGAAACCTCAGCTGCACCTGCTGCTTCAACGGAAAGCTCTTATTCAGGAAATAATGGTCATGATATTGCAGCTCGTTCAGATTCAGGAAGATTTTATTCTCCTTTAGTTAGAAACATCGCTAAAGAAGAAAATATTGGAATGGCTGAATTAGAGTCTATTTCTGGTACTGGTAAAGATGGACGAGTAACTAAAAAAGATATTTTATCCTATTTAGATAATAGAGGAGAAGCTCCTGCTCAAAGTCAGCCAGCTCAAACTGTTCAGCAGTCTGCTCCAGCATCTCAACCAGCTGCCGCACAACCGGCACCACAGGGTGTTCCAGTTAGCATTTCTGCAGATGATGAGATCATCGAAATGGATAGAATGCGTAAGATGATTGCAGGAAGAATGGTGGATTCTAAAAGAATTTCTCCACATGTTACTTCTTTCGTTGAGGCTGATATGACTAGTGTAGTTCAGTGGAGAAATAAACATAAAAATACTTTCAAGGAACAGGAAAATGGAAATCTAACCTTTACACCAATTTTTATTGAGGCGGTTGTAAAAGCAATAAAGGATTATCCGATGATTAATGTGCAAGTTGACGGTGATAGAATCATCAAGAAGAAACACATTAATATAGGGATGGCAGTTGCTTTACCAAGTGGTAATTTAATCGTGCCTGTTATAAAAGATGCTGACCAATTGAACATACGCGGGTTAGCCAATAAAGTAAATGACTTAGCTAAGAGAGCTAGAGATAATAAATTAAAAGCTGAGGAATTAGAAGGAGGTACTTTTACTATTTCTAATGTTGGATCATTTGGTAATGTAATGGGTACTCCAATTATTATGCAACCTCAAGTAGGTATTCTAGCTTTAGGAGCTATTGTTAAAAAGCCTTCTGTATTAGAAACCCCTCAGGGAGATGTAATCGCAATTAGACATAAGATGTTCTTATCTCATTCATATGACCATAGAGTAGTAGATGGTTCATTAGGAGGAATGGTAGTGAGGAGAGTAGCTGATTACCTCGAAAAATGGGATGTTAAAAAAGATCTATAATTGATTATTTGGTTATTTGATAGATGAAAGGGTTGTGAAAGCAACCCTTTTTTTATGCAAACTATTTGCTCACTGCGTAGTTTTAAGAAACAAATATTCAGTTATGAGAAGGTTATTGCTATTGTTAATATTTTTCTTCTTAAGTTTTTCTTGTCATTCACAAAATGACAATGATAATCAAGCTTACAGCTTTAAAGCCGGTGATCGCTTTGGAACTGGGAAATGGTATATGGATAGAGAAATAGCTCATGTAATGGGTTATCAGGGTATAAATTGGTTGGAAAGACCAGAACGGGAAAAAGAAGAAAATACCAATAGACTTTTAAAAAACATGAATATTCAGGGCGATGATGTAATTGCCGACATAGGTGCAGGTTCTGGCTATCATGTTTTTAAAATGGCACCAAAAGCAAAAGAGGTTTATGCTGTAGATATTCAAGCAGAAATGCTTCAGGCTATTCAAGATAAAAAAGAGGAATTAGGTGTTTTAAATATTCAATTGGTTAAAGGATCAGAGCGAAGTGTCAATTTACCTGAAAATAAAATAGATAAAGTACTTATGGTAGATGTATATCATGAATTTAGTTATCCTATTGAAATGATAGCTTCTATAAAAGATGCGCTAAAACCTCAGGGCGAAATTTATTTGATTGAATATCGGGCAGAAGACAAAACAGTGCCTATTAAAGAATTACACAAAATGAGTGAAGCGCAGGCTGTAAAAGAAATGAATGCTGCCGGTTTTAAATTGAAAGAAAACATTGATAACCTTCCCTGGCAGCATTGTATGGTTTTTATTAGGGAATAATATTTAAATTTTTCTAATTGATTTCTGATACATATTGTAGAAGAAAACAGGGAGAAAAGTAAAGGATAAAAGGAAAAACGAAAAAGCTAAACTAAAATCTCCAATTTGGTTATCGTAAAATCTTATCCAGGTAGAAAATATAAAAACTATAAAGGCAAATAGACCAGAAATCCATTGAAACCTAATTTTCAAGTCATTTAATTCACCCTCTTTCCATTTCATAAAAAAGATTATAGGAAAACATATTAAGCCCGCTAAACTCTCTCCTCCAAATAATAAATAATATGTATAAGGTAACTTCATTATTTTGAAGAAAATTCCAGCAAGAAAGATGAAACAGGCAAAATACGTTAAGGTGTAAATTATTTTTTTCATGAAGTTAAATTATGAGTGCAATACAGATTCTTCTTGACTAGACTTATACATTCTGAAAAAATAAAAGGGTAGAAAAAGAAAACCGAAGATTAAAAATCCAAGGCCAAATAACACACCAGCCCCTTGTAAATGTAATAGCTTAAAGAAGCTTCCTAAAAAGATCAGCATTAAGCTAAAAGTACCGAAAATCCATTTTAGTCGCTCAGACATTAAAGTGAGAACCTTATCTTTAAATTTAATGATCAGTAATAAGGGTAGGAAAATAAAGGATACGCCCAATAAACCCGAAAACATCATAATGTTTGCTCCTGGAAAATGCATTAATTTAAAAAATAAGCCTACTGTAAATGAAAAACTAAAAATAAAGCCTGAAATGTAAGTGAATTGTTTCATGAGTATTATTTTTTTGTGGTTTAATAAAAAAAGTGTTTCATATTGTATTTCTTCAAAACCATTTGGAGTGGTTTGCTCATACGCTTTCTGATAAGCATCTTCGAAGTCACGACCTCTTTGCATTTCAATTTCTATCAGGCAACAAAAATGATCAATTAGATCATCTCGCATCTCCAATGATGAAATACTGCTATCATTAATTTGATTAGCTATATAAGCGAGTTGTTCATCCGTTATCATAGTGCAGGAGAGGTTTTGTTATCTGTAAAAACTATTTTATTTAAGGTTTCAATAAAATCTTCCAATTCCTTCACCACTAATTTTTTTTCTCCTTTTCCTTTATGAGTTAAGGTATAATATTTTCTGACTCTTTTGCCAATATTTACTTCTTCGGTAGTTAGAATGCCGTCCTTTAGTAATTTGTGTAAAGTAGGGTAGAGACTTCCATCTTTGATTAAAATTTTACCATCTGATATTTCTTTTACCTTTTGACAAATTTCATAACCGTACATCTTCCCATTCTCTTCAAGGAGCTTTAAAATGATAACGCCTAATGTTCCTTTTAATAGTTCTTTTGAATACATAGAACAAATATACATCAAATAATGATGTATCAAAATAAAAGGTTGAAATATTGTATTTTTAATCATATATTTATTTCAGTGAACTAAAGAAAATAGTGTGAGAAAAAAATTAAAACTATTCGGTATTCTTATTTTAATACAGCTTGTTTTGGAACTAAGTTATCACGCGATATGGGGATTATTAAATCCTTATACACTGAATTAGTTTTATAAAAATTATTCCCACTCCTTATAAAAGCGACTACCGCCAATTATCAGAAATGAATGCAGATTAATCTAAAATATTCTTAGAATAGATCACTTTTTTGTTAATTTGTATTGTTGCTTAAATAAACCTATTTAAGCTAATTTTACCATTCAATTATTTCATAGAAGAAATTTTTTGAGATAAAAATTTGAATTACTTTCCATGGCAATAGATAGAATAAGTTCATTAATTAATAAGAGTAACTTAGTAAGTAGAGATTTAAGTTGGTTACGATTTAATTATCGTGTGCTAGATTTAGCAAGAAAACCGAGCAGAACAATTTTTGAACGCTTGAAGTTTTTAGCCATCACTGCCTCAAATTTAGATGAGTTCTTCATGATTAGAGTGGGATCGCTCTATAATTATATAGATTATGGTAGAGAGCGTGTTGATTATTCGGGCTTAAGAGAGTTGCCTTTCAGGAAAAAACTATTAACGGAATGCCAGAATTTTGTAAAAGAGCAAAATAAGCTTTTTGAAAATGAGCTCGAACCTATTTTTGAGGAGAACAACTTTAAAATTGCAAAGTTGACTGATTTAACTGATAGTGAGTTGAAGAAGGCAAATGGATTTTTTGATAAGATCATCTTCCCAATGCTCACACCTATGGTGTATGATAATTATCATACCTTTCCAATTTTGATGAATAAGCTTCTTATTTTTTCTGTAGTTACCAGGACTTTCGGTGAAAAAAAGGATAATAAAAAGCTTTCATTTATTCAGATTCCTCAAAATATTCAAAGGTTTTATGAAGTTGAGCGTGATGATAAAATGTTATTTATTCCTATAGAGGAATTGGTTAAAGCTAATATTGATAAGCTATTCCGAAATATTGAAATTCTATCTGTAAACCTATTCAGAATTACTCGTAATGGTGATTTCACACTCGAGGAAAGTGATGATATTGAGGCTAATTTTCTAGAGGAAATGCGTAAAAAGCTCAAGACCCGAAAAACTGGTAGGGTAGTGCGAATCGAAATTGATAAGGACTATGACAAATGGATGATGAAAATTCTTTGTGATAGATGGGAGATTGACAAAGACAATATTTTTAAGTTTAAGAAAGGGGATTTAGTTGACTATAGCGCACTTTGGCAAATTATAAAACATACCGAGTTCAAGGATAAAATTCCTTCGACACCTGATCCAGTTCCTCCTTTAGCATTTCCAGAACATAAATCAGATTCAGACAATATTTTTGAAATCTTGAAGGATCGTGATATTCTCTTGCATCATCCTTACAATAATATAGAACCTGTAATCGATATGCTAGAGAAAGCTGCTGAAGATCCAAAAGTGCTTTCTATTAAGCTAACCATATACCGTTTAGCCGAAGATTCAAGAATTACAAATGCCTTATTAAAAGCAGCTGAAAATGGTATTCATGTTTCGGTTTTATTTGAAGTAAAAGCTCGTTTTGATGAGGAAAATAATATAAGAGAAGCAAAAAGACTTCAGAAAGCAGGCTGTTTTGTGATTTATGGTATTAGCAGATATAAAACTCATACGAAGTTATTGATGATCGTTAGGAAAGAGAAAGAAAAAGTAACGCGTTATTTACACATGGCGAGTGGAAATTATAATGAGGATACTGCAAGGTTATATACTGATATTGGTTTAATGAGTACAGATGAAGTTTATGCTCAGGATATATCAGAGTTCTTTAACGTAATTACAGGGCACAGTCTTCCACATGAATATGAGCGTTTAATTACGGCTCCTAAAGATATGAGAACTCGTTTAATCGGACTAATTCAGCAGGAGGCAGAGAATGCAAAGGCTGGGCTTCCATCCGGTATTTGTATTAAAATAAATTCACTTGAAGATAAAGAGACTATTGAGGAATTATATGCTGCTTCTCAAGCAGGAGTTAGAATTAAATTAATTGTTAGAGGGATCTGTTGTTTGCGTCCAGGTAGAAAAGGATTGAGTGAGAATATTACAGTTCGTTCTATAGTAGGTAATTACTTGGAGCATTCAAGAATTTATTATTTCCATAATAATGGTGACCCTAAGGTGTATGGAGGAAGTGCCGATATGATGGTTCGATCATTTGAAAGGAGATTAGAGTCATTATTCCTCATAGTAGATGAAACCTTGAAAAAGCAAGTCATGAATATCTTAAGATATAATTTACAAGATAATGTGAATGCTTATGAAATGAATGAGGATAGTTTTTATAAAGAAGTAGAAGCTGGAGATGAAGCTTCATTTAATATTCACGAAGAATTTTTTAATGTTACACCTGAATCAATTGAGGATGTACGATTATTCGAATAATTACGTTTTAAGTTTTAACCAAACATTTATATGAAGCAGCTGATCACTATTTTATTTCTAGGTCTATCAATTAATCTGTCAGGACAAAAGGAGTATCAGGAAAAAACATTAACGACTAAAACAGAACAAGTTACCGTATTCTTAAAAGGTGCTCAGTTATTCAGAATGGGTTCAATTAATTTACAAAAAGGGAATTATGATTTAGTAATGAAATCACTTTCTCCTAATATGGATCCCAATAGTATTAATGTAAAAGCTGCCGGTAATTTAAAAATCATCTCAGTTCAACATCAATATGACTATTTAGAAGAGAATACAAATTCTAAAAAGGTTGATTCATTACAAAATTTGATTGACAAAGTTGAAGATGACATAAGAATAAAGTCAAATAGATCAAATGTCTTAAATCAAAAAGAAGCTTTAATAGCTGCAAATAAGAATTTGGGATCGGAGAATATATCTTCTACTCAGCTATTACAAATGCTAAGTTTATATGAAAAGGAGTTAACTTCAATCAAAGAAGAACAATCTACCGTAAATATTGAATTAAGTGATTTAAGAAACAGATTATCAAGACTAAATAATCAATTATCAGGAATTGCAAGGTTAGGAAAAGAAACAAAAAGCAATATTTTAGTAAAGGTTGAGGTTCTGAAAACTACCAATGCAAATTTTGAAGTAAGCTATTTTGTAGAAGGGGCGGGCTGGTATCCTAAGTATAGATTAAATGTAAAAGATATCACTCAACCGATTGCATTAGAATATCAGGCTGAAGTTTTTCAGCAAACTGGTGAAGATTGGAATAATGTTAAACTGCGATTTTCAAATGCTGAACCGAATCAAAATAAAGATGTACCAGAATTGGAAACTTGGTATTTAGATTATGCTCGTTTCACTCAATTTAAAGAAAATGATATCTCTAACTTAGGGGTGAATCGCAATTCAGTTAAAGGTAGTGTAGTAGATGCTGAAACAGGAGAACCTCTACCTGGAGTTAATGTAATTGTTCAAGGAACATCAATTGGAGCTACTACAGATTTACAAGGCAACTATTCAGTAACCGTTCCAAGAGGATCTAATCAACTTGTTTTCAGTTATATCGGTATGAAAAATAAAACAGTGGGTATTAATTCTTCTATTATTAATGTTGGATTAGAAACAGATGTTCAGGAATTATCAGAAGTTGTTGTAACAGCTTACGGTTATGCTTCAAGAGAAGAAAGATTATCCAAATCAAAAAGAGTGCAAGATAAAGTAGCAGGAATGAAGATAAACAGTGCTGAAAAAATGACCTCAACAGTTATTAAAAAACAAACCAATATTGAGTTTGAGGTTGAAGATGCTTATACTATAAAATCGGGTAGTCCTCAAATGTTTATTGATTTGAAGGAATACGAGGTAAAGGCAGATTATCATTATGTAGCTATACCAAAACTTGATAAAAATGCTTATTTAGTAGCCGCTATTTCTAATTGGGACCAATATAATTTAATGGAAGGAGAGGCTAAATTATTTTTTGAAGGTGCTTTTGTTGGAACCACTATCTTAAATGCGAATGCTACAATTGATACTTTACAATTATCATTAGGCAATGATAAAGGTATAGTAATTGAGAGAGATAAAATTGATGATTTTAGTACCCGAAATTTTATAGGACTTAATCAAAGTAAGAAAGTAGGCTTTGAAATAAAGTTAAGAAATACTAAATCTCAGCCTATAAAACTGAATTTATATGATCAAATACCGGTGTCATTAAGAGAACAGATAGAGGTGAACTTAGAGGAAAAATCTAAAGCGAAGTATATTGAGAAAACGGGAGAGTTAAAATGGGAATTGAATCTAAATAGTAATGAGTCAGTTAGCAAGAAATTTATTTATGAAGTAAAATACCCAAAAGGGGAGAAGGTTATATTGGAATAAAATTATTGATTTAAATGAATAAACCACTTTAATCCTTCTTTATGATTTTTAAAAACTTTTGTTACAAAAGCAGCTTCATCGTCATCTGACTCATATTCTTCCACTTTATTAGAGGCTACTTTGGTTGCTGGAGCTATTACAGCTTGATGAGTAAAACCAAGTTGCTCATATTGTGGATTTATATCACTTTCCAACCAATTAATTTCCTCCGCTCTAATGATTTCTAATTCAGTCACATCTGCAAAAAGTAAAAATTTAGATTGACCAGTTACTTTATGTTTCTTTATTTCTTCTGCATAAATAGACAGGGAAGTATCGATTAAATCTCGAAAAACTTCTGGGTTAAAAACTCCTCTCCAAACCTCTTTTATGTATGGGATATTATTAATTTCCTCTACTGTAATTCTCAATTTGGGATGAGTAAATAATCTCATAAAACTGTGTTTGTTCAGAACTTAATTTAAGCAATTATTTGAAATAAATAATTTTTTCTAAAATTAGTTTTTTTTATTGATAATACTGATGTATCAATTCAGTAGAACTTTTACAGCCTGATTTTTTAAGGATATTACTTCGGTGTTTTGAGACCGTTTGAGTACTTATAAATAAGATATTCGCTATTTCTGAACTTGTTTTACCAGCCGCCAATAATTTGATGATTTCAACTTCACGAGTCGTAAAATTATTTAAGAAGTCTTTATTTACTTCAGTATTATTTTCTTTATAAAACTTTTGAAGAGCTACATTAATGGCAACATCTAAACTTCTTTCATTATAGGGCTTTACCAAGTATCCATAAGATTCCGTATCTGCTGTTCTGCTAACTAAGTTATGATCAGAATAGGCTGAAAGATATATGGTAGGGGTCTTTTTGATATTATTTAATTCTAATACTGTTTCAATACCGTCTTTATCTCCTTCGATATTGATGTCACATAAAATCAGATGGACATCATTAGTATTGAATAATAGCATTGCTCTTTCATAATTCTTTGCAATGCCAATACAATTATAGCCCAAGTCTTGTAGCAAATAGGAGAGATCCTGCGCGATTAATGATTCATCCTCAATGACTAAGATATTTTTATAATCATTCATTTCTTAATCGTTTTCCTTACTAATAAATTCTAATTTAAAATGAGGTCCATCTTTACAGCCCACACTTAACCTACCATCAATTTGATCAACTAATGACTTTATCATACTGATACCAAAAGAGCTACTTTGCTCAAACTGTTCTTGAGTTATACCGTCTCCATTATCTTTTAAATTGATCATTATTTTATCAGCGTTTGTTTTTGCAAGGAGTTCAATTTTCAATTCTTCTTTTCCGCTGTGCTTGAGTGAATTAGTGACAAGTTCATTCAAAATTAATCCAAGCGGAACTGCTTGATCTAGATTGAGTTTAAAATCGTCTATATCAAGGATAAACTCCACATTAGAATAGTTGCTTTTAAAGGCGATGGATAAATAGTCTAGAAGTTCTTTAATATAATCCTTACAGTTTACCTCGGTATACTTTTCGGTCATGTATAACTTTTGGTGTAATAATGATAGAGCTTGCATTCTTAACTTACCTTCAGTTAGAGCCATTTTTGCATCAATATTATCTGTACTTCTACTATGAAGATTAAGAATGCTTGATACCAATTGAAGATTATTTTTAATTCTATGATTTAATTCTCTTAATAGAAGTTCAATTCGGTTATTTCTGGAAAGTAATTTATCATTTTGGCTTTCAATTTCTTCCTTTTGAGCCAATACTTCTTCAGTTCTATTCTTAACCAAACCTTCAAGTTTTCTATTTGTGCTCTTAATAATATTAAAGCGCCACTGAATGATTAAACCTATAATTAGGATTAATGAAAATGCAAGAATTGTTCTAAACCACCAGGATTCATACCAATAGGGTAATACAGTAATGGCTAAGGAGGCCTCCTCTTTGCTCCAGATATTTTCATCATTTACAGCAATTAATCTTAACTTATAATCACCAGCTGGTAAATTACTGAAACTTACATTTTTCTTAAGAGATGGAGACCGCCATTCAGTGTCTAAGCCTTCCATTTTTAGAGAATATTTATTTTTTTGGCCGTTTATAAGATTTAAGGCATCGAAGTTGAAATTTAGTAAGAGATCGGTGGGCTGAAAGCTTAATAAACTAGATTCTGATAAAGTAGAATTCAATAAATCAGGTCTACTTGCCATGTTCACAACTGAATTATTAATAGATAATTGATCAAAATATGGCTTGGGTGGCATTTTATTATATTCTAATTCATCAGGATTAAAATGCACAATCTCTCTTGAAGTTCCGAAGTATAAATGATTATCCTCACTTTTAAATGCAGAACCAAAAATGAAATATTCTTCTCTTAAACCATCACTACCATCATATATAGAAAATTGCTTTTCATTATTCATTTTAGCAAGCCCAGAGGCTGTTGCTACCCAAAGATTTCCATTATCATCTTCTAATGCTCCACTAATAACATTGGATGGGAGACCATCTTTTTTATAGTAGCTGGTAAAAGTATTAGTTGTAAAACTGAAAAAATTTAATCCTAATTCAGTGCTGATCCATAAGCCATTTTTAGAACTATTAGCAATATGGTTAATATTTCCATTGCTTAAATCTCCTTTTTTTCTGGAAGGTGAAAATTTCTCAAACACGCCATCCTTTAATAAGTGAAGACCATCAGCAGTGCCAACCCATAACCTTTTATTATTATCTTCTGTTATATATTTAATATATTCATCACCACTATTTTCAAGATTTGATAAATCGCTTACGAAGTAAGGGTTTAATTTTTGCTTTTCTAGATCGTATTGATATAATCCTTTGAGGCTATTACCCAACCAAATGGTTTTATTATGATCTACATAAATTCTTAAATTGAAATTTAAATTTGAGTCTCCAGAATCGTTTCTAAGCTTAGTAAGTTTCCTTTTATGATGATCCCAATGGTAAATGAAATTACCCCAAACGGATATTAGATACTCATTTTCATTATATCGAGTGATTTGAGACATTCTATTTACACTACCTTGGTCACCATTATTCATTTTAAAGATTTGATGAGAATTGTCTTTTTGATTCCATACGATTAGGCCAGAATAAGAAGTTATGAGTAATTCGTCATTACTATGTTGGATGTAGCTAGTATATCTATTAAGGTATTTATCAGTATTAGCGGGAAGAAAATTATGATACTTAAATTTATTGAATGAAGGATGCGATTGATATACTCCTCCATTATTTACAGCGGCCCAAATCCCACCCAAATTATCTTCAAAAACATTATAAATGCTATTTCCACCTATATTGTCCACATCCTTTTGATGCGCTTCTACCCAAAAAAATCGTTCTTTCTTTTTATTGTAATAGTTAATTCCATTCATGGTTCCAAACCATATGATATCAGAGTTTTTGGGACTTTTATATATTGAAAAGCATACATTATGACTCAGGCCTTCACCATTTTCAGGATTAGCTGAAATATGTCTTACTTTGAATGATTGTAGATCAATTATTTCTAATCCTCCACCAGTACCAACCCATAGTTGACCATCATATTCAAGTAAATCGTAAACATAGGTATACCTCAAACCAGGTATACTATCGTTTTCCTTTCCTATGGTTTTAAATTTTTCAGTTTGGAGATCAAGTAGGTTTACACCATTTCCAGTTGCAATAAATAGTTGTGAGTTATCCTTTGAGAGCTTGATAGTCCTTACTGTTAAATCAGCCAGTCCATCTTGAAGTCCGAAGTGTTGAAATTTCCCAGTTTCGGGATTCAGTTTGTCAAGTCCTTCATTAGTTCCAATCCATATATTTCCAACCGAATCTTCAGCTATCCCTCTAACTTTGTTATCACTTAAAGAATTGGAATCTCCAGTAATATGAGCGTAGTTTGAAAATTGATCCAGTTTAGGATTATATTTTGATAGACCACCACCGTAAGTACAAGCCCAAATATTACCCTTACTATCCTCGAACAATTTCCATACAAAATCATACACCAATGAGTTTGGATCAGATATTATATGATGGTAATGTTTATATTCACTTCCGCTGTATCTCCAAAGTCCATTTTCTCCTCCAATCCAGATGAAACCACTATTGTCTTGAATAATGCTGTAAGGAAAAGGTTGATCCAAACCTGAAGCTTTATCATGATGTCTGAATTCTATGGAAACATCCTGAGCCAGAAGTATAAACTGCATAAATATAAAAAGAGCAGTAAAAAGGTACTTAATCATATAACAATAATTTGAATAATTAAATTATAAAACAATACCTATTAATCTGTATTTTTCGGATAGAATTAATCTATTATTATGATATGAAGTTCTAAAAAAGAATTTGTAGAAAATATTAGAAGTAGATGAATATAAAAAAAGGTGAGCTTTTCACTCACCTTTCAATATTTACAGGAATCAAAGAATGTTATTTCTTTTTACCTTTTGATTTTCCTTTTTTCGCTTCCTCACTTGCCTTCATTGCCTCTTGTAATCTTTGCTGAAATTTAGAAGTCTTTTTGTTAGCATTCTTTTTCTTATTCTCTTCTAAAATCTTAATGATTTTATCCTCATCAATCATTCTTCTGATTAAAGTTTGCTGACCAAATGTGATAAGGTTTGCGATTAAATAATAGAAACTTAATGCTGCGGGGAAACTATTTAATACGAACATAAAAATGATTGGCATTAAATATTGAATGTTTTTCATTGGTCCTTGTACTGAGCTCACTTGACCTTGCGACCAAGTAATCAGTAGGGTAGATGCAGTCATTAAAATAGTGAATAAACTCACGTGATCTCCATAGAATGGTATTTCAAAGGGTAAGTTTACTATACTATCATAAGTTGATAAATCGCTCGCCCATAAGAATGCTTCTTGTCTCAATTCAATTGAACTCGGGAAGAAGTAAAACATGGCAAATAAAATAGGCATCTGTAATAGGAGAGGTATACAACCTGAAAGTGGATTTACCCCTACTTTTCTATAGAGCTCCATCTGATCTGCCTGAGCTTTTTGCATATCACCTCCATGCTTTTCCTTAATCTCATCTAATTGAGGTTTCAATACCTTGGTTTTGGCCATTGAAACATATGATTTATAAGAAAGTGGCGATAATGCTAGTTTGATTAATAAAACTAGTATAATAATAATTACACCATAATTACTGATGTATTTCTCTAAAACATAAAATACGTTAATGATAACGTACTTATTAACTAAACTAATTGGGAACCATCCTAAGTAAACGTTTTCCTCAAAATCAGGAGCGACCTTTTGTAAGGCCTTATAATTATTAGGACCAAAATAATATTTGAATTCAGCAGCTTTATTCTGAAACTCGCTATATGCGATCTCAACTTTTGCAGTACCTCTTTTAACATAATCATCTGAAAGATCTTCAATGTTAGTGCTAAATTCAGCTCTGTTCATCGGAATGTCAGTGATGATAGCCTCCATGAAGAAGTTTTGCTTGAATGAGAACCATTTTACAGCTTCAGTCAATTGTTCACTATCATCTTCAGATCTCTCACTTAAACCATCCATTCCTTCAGTTTCAGAATAATAGTTTACAGTGGCTTTAACTCTACTTTGCTCAAGGTCTTTTTCAAACTTGCGCATTTTTTTATTCCATCTTAGCGTAAGTTGATCGCCTAAGATTTCATTAGTAAAGCCATTGAAGGCAACAGCATAGCCTACTTCATATTGATTTCCTGAAAGTGTATAGATTTGCTCTATGCTTTTATTAGCGTCAATCTGAGCAACATATTTAAATTGAATAGTATCACCAGCAGTAATTTGTCTTTTAGGTGCATCTACTAATTCAAAATAAAGATCGTACAAGTTTACAGGACCAGTAGCCGTATTAAAAATTAACTCTTTTTCTTCATCAGCTTGTTGCGTTATGGTAATTGGTTTTCCATCAAAAGTTTCAAAATCTTTTAGCTCAACTGAGTTGATTCTACCTCCTTTAGTATCAAAAGATATTTGAAGCTTATCTGTATTAAAGGTTGTGATTTCAGATTCACCTTTAGCCACAGTAGCAAAAGCACCATATTGGTTAATTAATTCTTGATTTACAGTAGAATCATTTTTAAATTCTTTGACTTCTGGAGTCCTTGTTGTTTCAATTTGACTTTCATCGATTTGTTCTATTTTAGTATCCTCACCATTTTCTGGTATTTTTGGTTCTTCTGCAAAAAACCAAAAATAAGCTATCATTAAAATAGAAATCAGGATAAGTCCTGTTGCTTGATTTTTGTCCATTTAAATTTTAATTATTCGATTCTGATAATATTTTATGTTCTAAACTAGCTTTTACAAATCGCACAAATAATGGATGTGGATTTAATACAGTACTCTTAAGCTCAGGATGAAATTGTGTTCCTACAAACCATGGATGATCTGGTATTTCTACAATTTCCACTAAATTTCTTTTTGGGTTTTTACCTGTGGCAATCATTCCCGCAGCTTCAATTTCCTGCAAATATCTATTATTAAATTCGTATCTGTGCCTATGTCGTTCAGTAATTTTTGTTTTTCCGTAAGCTTGATAGGCTTTTGTATTCTTTTTGATTTCACATTCGTAAGAACCAAGTCGCATAGTACCTCCTTTTTGAGTAATGCTATGCTGTTCTTCCATTAAATCAATAATTGGATTTTTTGTTTTCTCATCAATCTCAGTAGAAGAGGCATCTTTCAGGCCTAATACATTTCTAGCAAATTCAACAACCGCACACTGCATTCCTAAACAAATACCAAAGAATGGTAATTTCTCTTCTCTACAATATTTAATGGTTTGAATTTTCCCTTCAATTCCTCTTTCACCAAAGCCTGGAGCTACTAATACACCATGAACGCCTTTCAAAATTGAGGCTACATTTTCTTCATTGATTTCTTCCGAGTGAATCCATTTTACATTTACTTTAGTCTCATTTTCTGCTCCCGCATGTATGAAAGCTTCAGTAATTGATTTATAGGCATCAGGTAGTTCTATATACTTACCCACTAATGCAATACTGATTTCAGATATTGGATTCTTTAATTTACCAAGGAAATTTTTCCATTGTGTTAATTCTGGTTCCAGTTTATGAGAAAGCTTTAATTTAGCTAAAACCCTTTCATCAAGTTTTTCTTTTCTCATTAGTAAAGGAACATCATAGATTGAATCAGCATCCATCGCTTCTATAACAGAATTAATATTTACGTTACAGAATAAAGCTAATTTCTTTCTAATTTCTTGAGGTAACTTATGTTCAGTTCGGCATACTAAAATATCAGGTTGGATACCTGACTCTAATAACTGCTTTACAGCATGTTGTGTCGGTTTAGTTTTTAATTCGCCAGCAGCACTTAAATAGGGAATTAAGGTAAGATTGATAACTAGAAAATTGTTAGGTCCAACATCCCATTTTACTTGTCTTACGGCTTCAATAAAAGGTAGTGATTCGATATCCCCTACACAACCACCTATTTCAGTGATTACAATATCATAATCATTTTTCTCGGCTACTGAATATATATTTCTTTTTATCTCGTCCGTAATGTGTGGAATAACCTGTACAGTTTTTCCTAAGTAAGCGCCTTCTCTTTCTTTGGTAATTACATTATAATAAATTCTACCGGTCGTTACATTGTTTTCTTGAGAGGTATTAATGTTTAAGAAACGTTCATAGTGTCCTAAATCTAAATCAGTTTCAGCACCATCTTCTGTAACAAAACATTCTCCATGCTCATAAGGATTTAATGTGCCTGGATCAACATTTATATAAGGATCTAGTTTTTGGATGGTAACTGAAAACCCCCTTGCTTGAAGTAATTTAGCTAAAGAGGCTGCAATAATTCCTTTACCTAAAGAGGAAGTTACACCGCCAGTAACAAAGATGAATTTAGTATTTTTTCGAGATGCCATAAGTTAATTTTGAAATGCCTGCTATACTTATGGGATACAAAGGTAGTATAAGCATTTTAAATAATTCATCTATTTTGGATAATAATATAAATTTTTCTGATATGAATTCAGAAAGCTTTCATAGTTAATAGGTTAATTTAACTTAATACGATTATTGGATGATATTAATTTGATTATTCTCAATTTAAAACCTCAAATTCTTTAAGATTTGGATACATATTTAAAGAAGGCCATGTATTAAGTTCTGATATATTTATGGTCATTACACTTTCATGTGAAGTTGCAATCTTGGCACCTTCTGGCGTAGTATTCCAATCATCCCAAGTAAATTTCATTCCACCAATTGGAATTATTTGAACCCACATTTTAACGTATTCAGCTAAAGCCGTTTTTTTGTCAACCACCCAAAGATAAGAATCGCCCGGTGTAACACCTCCAGTTTGATAAGTTACCAATAAGCCTTCTTTATTTTCATCGGTTTGAGGGACATATTTTCTAATCGTTCCGTTATCTTTTATTTTTGTAATGGGATTTAACCAAAATGAATCATTTGCCCAAATACCATAAGCTTCATCTAGCAGTTTATTAGATACTTCTTCTCTTTCTATTTTTTTCTCTTTTGCAAATGCTACACCTTCTTTGGTTCCAAGTTTTATAAATACATCATAGTTATCCCATGATACTTTTGCCCGATGATTTACTTTGTCCCAAACTAAGTGACGCTGACCAGTAAAATTCCATTCTACTACTGCGATAGCATGCCAGGCGGAATCATTAACTGCCTCAAGCATTCTATTAGCTAATTCTTCAGCTTTTGGACCTTCTTCCCCTGTAGGTAAATCTTCATCTACTATTAGATAGGCGACATAACCAATGAGTCCTAAGCTTAATAATATGATGCTAATCCATTTTAAAACTTTCATATATAAATATAGTTTAGAATGGGACGAATATGATTTTTTTAGTATCAAAGAATTCTTCTTCGAAATAATCCGATATAGATACTTCTTGATACATTCTTTTAATTTCAGACATTTCTTCCTCTAAATCTCCACCTTTTAAGGCAATTACGCCACAATTATCTTCAGGCTTGTTTGAATAAATCTTTTGATTAACCCAATGTAAGAATGGCTTCATTCTGGTTACAGCTCGACTTACTACAAAATTGAATTTACCTTTTGTCTTTTCCGCTCTTTGATGAAATGCTTCAACATTTTCTAATCCCAATGCTTCAATTACTGCATTTACAACTTTAATTTTTTTGCCAATGGAGTCCACTAAAGTGAATTCTGCATCGGGAAATAAAATTGCTAAAGGGATTCCAGGAAAACCACCTCCAGTTCCAACATCTAAGATTTTTTTTTCAGATAAATCTTGAAATTTAGCTATTGCTAAAGCATGGAGTATATGCTTTTCATAAATGTTTTCAATATCCTTTCTTGAAACTACATTTATTTTGTCGTTCCATTCAGCATATAAACTTCCTAATTCTTTAAATTGGGCTTTTTGTTGCTCACTTAAATCAATAAAGTATTTTTCTATAATAGCACTACTATCCATCTTAGAATCTATTCTCTTTTCCTTCAATTAATTCTCTCATTAATTCTCTGGATCTATGTAATTGTGCTTTTATAGTTCCTAAAGGGGCTTCTAATTCAGTTGCAATTTCCTCATAAGATAGTTCTTGAAAATATCTTAGCTTCACTAATCGCTGATATTTTGCAGGAAGTTTATCAACGAACATTCTCATTAATTCAATTCGCTGTTCTTTAATAGCTTTATCTTGAGGGGTTAAATTTCCTTTATCTTCTACATCAATCTCTACAGCATCACCATTATCATCTTTATAAGACGAATGAATGCTAATGGTTCTTAATTTCTTTTTTCTAATAAAATCAATAGCATTATTGGTGGCAATTCTGAAAAGCCAGGTACTAAATGTATAATCTTTTTTAAATCTATGTAAACTTTTGAAAGCTTTTGAAAAAGCTTCTATAGTAAGGTCCTCTGCATCATCAACATTACGAACCATTTTTAAAACCATGTGATAAACTGGTTTTTTATATCTTTTCATTAACTCAGCATAGGCCATTTGGTCTTTGGCAATTACTGCTTGATCTATTAGTCTGAAATCTTTTAACGCCTTCTCTGAGAAATTTCTATTTTTATTTATTTCCATTTATGATGCTTAGTTAGTGAAGCATATACTCCCCATATCCAATAAAACCCTACAAAAAAGAATTCTGTGATAGGTAAAAAGTAATGCCTAAAAAGTATTCCAAAATTAATGCTAAGCTTGTAAAACACGACATATTGTCCTATCAACCTTAGTAAAAAAGTTAAACTTAAAATTAAAAATTCAGTACGACTTCCCAAGATTAAACTAAATATTAATAAAATCCATATTAATGTTTGGCTAAAATGAAATAGTCCGAGTTTAAACTTGTCTTTATTTTTATAATATTTCCCTACCGATAAATGTCTTTTCTTCTGATTTAAATATTCCTTCCAGTTCGATTTGGGAGTTGAAAAAGTAATCGCATCAGGCGAAATGCAAATTTCAGTATTATCTTTATTCGCATTTTTATTAACCCATAAATCATCATCTCCCCCCATTATTTCTTGGAAACCATCAAATCCATTTGTTTTTAGGAAAAATGATTTTCTATACCCAATATTTCTTCCCACCCCCATATAGGGAGAATTTTTATAGGCAAATGATAAATATAATAAAGCAGTTTGAAGCGTTTCAAAATTTATAAATTGACTTAAAAAGCCAGAACTCTTATGGTATAATGAAACGCCTAAAACGATATCTATTTTATTTGTAAATAAAGATGACATTCTGTCAATCCAATTTGAAGAAGATGGCTTACAATCAGCATCACTCAATAGCAAAATTTCATTATTTGCTTCTTTTACGCCAATTGTGATTGCATATTTTTTAGGATTAAAATGATTTGGTACTTTGTCTATATCAATAACTTTAAGTTTTCGGTTTTGTAATTGAACCTTATTTAACCACTCTTTTGTGCCATCTTTTGAACGATCATTCACTAAAATAACTTCATAATCCTCATAATGTTGGTTTAAAAAGGAGATTAAATTGGTTTTCAGGTTTTTTAACTCATTATGAGCACAGATTATTACAGATACGGGCTTTTTTGATGGCTTATTGAAATCATGATCTGACTCATGAAAAATAAAAGGTATAAAGTATTTTGACTGAAAGTATAATTGAATCAGAAATGAGAAAATAAATGCAATACCTAGTAAGCTCATTTCAGTCATTTTATAAATTGATTTTGCATTTCAACAAAGATATTAGAAAATAAAAACTATAAATTCTTCAGAAGCTATATTTTTGCAATCTTATGCAATTTACTATTTCAAATAAAGATAAAAACTCAAGTGCCAGGGCAGGAGAACTGACAACAGCACATGGAACTATAAAGACACCGATATTTATGCCGGTGGGTACGGCTGGATCTGTGAAGGCAGTGCATCAGCGTGAATTAAAGGATGATATTCAAGCACAGATTATATTAGGAAATACGTATCACCTTTATTTAAGACCGGGATTGGATGTTTTACAAAAAGCAGGGGGGCTTCATAAATTTAATGGTTGGGATAAACCAATTTTAACTGATAGTGGTGGTTATCAGGTTTATAGTCTTTCTGGCACTAGAAAAATTAAGGAAGAAGGAGTAACTTTTAAATCTCATATCGATGGTTCTAAGCATATCTTTAGCCCTGAAGGAGTTATGGATATTCAGCGAAAAATAGGCGCTGATATCATTATGGCCTTTGATGAGTGTACACCTTATCCATGTGATTATGAGTATGCTCGAAAATCTATGGATATGACTCATAGATGGTTGGATAGATGTATTCAGCAATTTGACAATACAGAAGGCCTATATGGTTATGAACAATCTCTATTTCCTATTGTACAAGGAAGTACCTATAAAGATTTAAGAAAGCGTTCAGCTGAAGAAATTGCTTCAAAGAATAGAGTAGGAAATGCAATCGGAGGTTTATCAGTTGGTGAACCTGCTGAAGATATGTATGAAATGACTGAATTGGTTTGTGATATTCTCCCCCAGGATAAACCGAGGTATTTAATGGGAGTAGGTACTCCTGCTAATATATTAGAATGTATAGCACTGGGTGTTGATATGTTTGATTGCGTAATGCCAACCAGAAATGCAAGAAATGGAATGTTATTTACGACAGAGGGTATCATCAATATTAGAAATAAAAAGTGGGAAGATGATTTTTCTCCGATCGATCCTAATCTTGGTACTTATGTGGATACATTTTACACAAAAGCGTATTTAAGACATTTAATTCATTCTAAAGAAATACTTGGAGCTCAAATTGCGAGTATTCATAATTTAACTTTTTACCTTTGGCTAGTGGGTGAAGCTAGAGAACAGATTATCTCTGGCACATTTTATGATTGGAAGGAGAAAATGGTCAAAAAATTAATGACTCGTCTTTAAGAATCAATATGAAGTTATTAGACAAATACATACTTAAAAAATTCTTGTCAACATTCATTTTCGTGGTTTTAATCATCTTGGCAATCGTGACAGTGATTGATTATACAGAAAAGAATGATGATTTCATGGAGCATAATCTATCATTATTGGAAATACTACCCTATTATGGAGCCTTCATACCATGGATCGGAAACTTGATTACTCCAATTACCATTTTTATTGCTGCTGTATTTGTTACTTCTAAAATGGCTGGACATACTGAAATCGTAGCCATGCTGGCTAGCGGTATGAGTTTCAGACGTTTTTTATTTCCTTATATGCTGGGAGCTGGTATTGTAGGATTAGCTAGTTTTTTCTTAAACGCCTACATCATTCCAGATGCTAATAAAACCCGAATTGCTTTTGAAACTGCATATGTAAAAAAACCATTCTATTTTACTGATCGAGATATACACCTCAAAATAGCCCCTAATACTTATGCATATATGGAAAGCTACAATAATCAAAGAGATGTTGGTTATAGGTTTACATTAGAACTAATAGAAGATAAAATATTAAAAGAAAAGCTAAGTGCTAGAAGAATTGAGTGGGACTCTGCCCAAAGTAAATGGAAAGTGAGAGATTGGGATTTAAGAAAGTTCAATGGAATGGAAGAAATAGTTGAAAAGGGTCGAGAAATGGATACCGTTTTGAATATTACTCCAAAAGATTTCGGTAACACCTACGGACTTCAGGAAACACTGACCCTAAGTGAGTTAAATGATTATATTAGCTTATTGAAAGAACGGGGTGCAGATAATGTGAAAATTTACCTAATTGAGCGCTATATTAGATTTATGGCTCCATTTGCGGCCATTATTTTAACATTTATTGGAGTAGTAGTTTCATCAAAAAAGAAAAGAGGGGGGACGGGATTTCAAATAGCCCTAGGATTTGTGATTGCTTTTGTATTTATCATATTCTTCATTTTAAGTAAAGCAATAGCTGAAAACTCTTCTATGAACCCAATATTAGCGGTATGGCTACCGAATATTACTTTTTCTATTGTAGGCCTAATACTTTATAAATTCGTACCACGATGACAGAAGAATTAAAAAACTATCTACAGCTTCATTTTGTAGTTTTAATTTGGGGATTAACAGCTATTTTAGGATTGCTTATTAATGTTTCAGCTGTTGCGGTAGTTTTTTATAGGACGCTCTTTTCTACGATAATTCTTTTAGGGTTATTACTTCTTTGGAAAAAAAGTTTTAAGGTTGAATTTAAAGAGTTTTTCAAGATAATCGGGGTTGGGTTAATAATTGGATTGCATTGGATATTATTTTTTGCTGCTGCTAGAGTCTCTACGGCTTCCGTTTGCCTTGTGGGTATTGCTACATGTTCATTTTGGACTAGTTTAATAGAACCACTCATGAGTAGTAGAAAAATTAAAATCTATGAATTGTTATTAGGGATATTAGTGGTTCTTGGATTGTATATAATCTTCAGATTAGAATTTCAATATATCGAAGGTTTAATAATGGCAATTGTGGCTGCAATGTTAGCTAGTGTTTTTACTGTGCTAAATGGAAAACTAACTCATAAGCACAATCACTATGTTATAACTTTTTATGAAATGATGGGGGCATGCTTGTCTTCACTTTTATTTATCCCTTTGTATCTTTATTATTTCGATACTGAAATTGTAAACTTCATTCCAAATCAATTGGACTGGGTATATCTTTTATTATTGGCTGGTATTTGCACAGTATTAGCATTTTCAATGTCAGTAAAAATACAAAAAGTTTTAAGTGCTTTTGTAGTAAACCTTACAGTCAACCTTGAACCTGTTTATGGAATTGTATTAGCTTTTGCTATTTTTGGTGAGAAAGAAAAAATGAGTGCTGGATTTTATTTAGGTACTGCCATTATTTTACTTTCTGTACTAAGCTACCCTCTAATTAATAGAGTAGTGAAAAGAAGAGCTTTGCAAAGTGACATAATTAGGTGATTATATGAGTTTTAGAAATATTTTTTTATTCCTTTTAGTAAGTTTTTTAAGTACAAATTTAATAGCCCAAAATGATATTGAATTAGAATCACCAGCACTACTTGAAGCGAAAGTAGGAGAAGGGGTTGTATTCTTAGTCAAATTTGACAGACAAAGTAATCAAGACCTAAAGCTTACATGGAAAAGCAGTATTTTGGATGCTAATTTTGATGATCAAGAAGGCGAATTTTATTGGAAAACTGATGCAAATGATATCGGCTTACATTCAGTTTTTTTCTACTTAAAGGATTCAGCTGACCAGATCGTATCAACTTCTAAAACTTTGATTAAAATTAATGCCTATGAATCAGTACCTACCATTGAAATGGAACCAGATTCATTAGAGAGCAGAGCTTTTATAAAACTTTTACAGGGAGAAGAATACAATTTAGAGTTTGTAGCCACCACTACAAATAGTTCAAATGAGGATGATGTCATTCTAAATTACATTTGGAATAATAATACGGATTTAAATTCAATCGATCAGGCTGAGACTCATATTATTGGAAATAGATTGCTTTTGACCTGGACGCCAAGCCAAAATCAGGCTAGTAAAAAATATTTTGATTTAGATTTGATCGCAGTAGATAATACTAATGCGGTAAATAGACGAAAATATCGTTTTCAAATAGTAAGCCAGGAGTTACCTCCTCGTTTAAGAAATAATGTAAATGATTCCTACATAATCACAGCTGATCAAAAGTTGGACATTGATTTTTCTGTAAATGATCCAAATAATGATCCTATAGTGTATTCAGTTGATATTCCTGTTAATTTGGGGGCTCCTTCAATTGACCAGAATGGTATATTTAGTTGGGAACTGAGTGCTATTGAAATGAGTAATATTAGTTCTTATTTTCCATTAAAAATTAAGCTTAGAGCTGAAGAAGCTGATGACTCTAAGAATTTTGTAGAAAAAGAAGTTACTATACTTAAAAGTGATAAAAATGACCCTCCTTCTATTACAAAATTAAGTAATCTTAGTATAAGAGAGGGATATGATTTAAAGAGAAGGATTTTTATTAAAGATAATAATCATCCGATTTCTGATTTAACATTTACATTAGAAAATGAACCAGAATGGTTATATGTTCAACAACAGAATGGCAGAGTTTTCCTTATGACTGATACCATTGGGTTTGATATTGTAAAAGCTGATGGAATACCAGTTCAATTTGATGTTTTATTTACTGTAACTGATCCAGATGGGGCTTCTGATAGTAAATTCTTTACAGTTACTGTAAACGAGGGTGTAAACACGGAAAAACTCTATGAACAACTCATTGATTATCAAAAATCAACTGATGCTTTATTAGTTGGACTTAGAAAGCAGATTAAAGAACTGGATAGTAAAGTACAAAGAAATCAACGCTTAAAGAAAGGATTATTATTCACCACTTTTTTTCTGGGTACTTTTAGTGCAACAGGTTCATTCTTTGAAGATCATACTATTGCAAACAAATCTATACCCTATGCTGGGGCATTATTAGCAGTAACAAGTAGTGTTAATGCACTTGCTTTTAATCAAGAAGGGAAAATTATTAATTTAAGAGGGAGATTAGAAGATGTTGAAAAATCTATAGTTCGAAATAAAAGTTATTTGAACACCTATTCAATCGAAGATGAAAATGATGATGAACTTCGTAATAGTGAATTAGTAAATAGAGTCCAATCATATAGGCAAGCTTTAATTGAACAAAGAATTGAATTAAGGAGATTAGAAGATGAGTATAGGGATTTGAATTACGTTCAAAGAAAAGTAAGAAAGTTTAATAAGAAGGGGAAAGTTGATAATTTAAGATGGAATTTTATTGATAAGATTTAAGAGTTCCATTCTCCTGCATTTTCTATTCAATTTGAATACCAGTGACCTTTTATTTTCAAATGAGTTTATTTTAAAACGATTTAAAATTAGATGAAATCCTGTAAATAAAACATTATCAATAATTTACTGTTTCAATTGCTTACTAAAAACAAACGAGATGAAAAAGTTATTGAAAGTAGTTGTATTAAGTGTATTTGTATTAGGATTGTCATTCTCAGTTAAAGCTCAAAACAAAAATATTGTTGAATTAGCGGTAGGTACTGAGTCCCTTTCAACATTGGTAACAGCAGTAAAAGCAGCTGGTTTAGTAGAAACATTGAGTGGAGCAGGTCCATTTACTGTTTTCGCCCCAACAAATGCAGCATTTGAGGCTCTTCCAGATGGTGTTTTGGAGTCACTACTAAAGCCCGAAAATAAAGATCAATTAGTAGCAGTTTTAACGTATCACGTTATTGGAGCAAAGGTAATGTCAACTGATTTGAAAGAAGGTCAAAAAGCTAAAACTGTACAGGGTGAAGAAGTTAGCATTAGTTTAAAAGGTGGTGCTACTGTAAGCGGAGCGAATGTTGCGAAAGCAGATATTAAGGCATCTAATGGAGTAGTACATGTTATTGATGCAGTTATTTTACCTCCATCAATGAAATAATTTGAATAATTAGATACCATGAAAACCTCAAAAATTAATTTTGAGGTTTTTTTATGTTTATAATTTTAATATTTGATCAGCCTTGATTGATTCAACGTCCGAGTTATCATTAAATAGGCCAAAAATAGTAGAACCACTGCCGGTCATGCTTGCATAAATTGCACCTGAATCATAAAGAGATTGCTTAATTCCTTTTAATTGAGGGTGCTTTTGAAAAACTGATTCCTCAAAATCGTTTTTAAGTTTATCCTTCCAGTCCTGAATAGCGAAATTGTTAATCACCTCTTTTACTGAGGCATCTGGTTTTTTGGGAATAATGCCGCTGTAGGCTTCTGCTGTTCCAATATGAATTCCGGGATAAATAATTCCTAAATACATACCGGAAAGATCTAGATTACAATCCTCAAAAATTTCTCCTCGTCCACTTACAAACTTTGGTTTGTTTTCTATAAAAAAAGGACAATCGCTACCTAATTGAAGTGCCATTTCCTCTCGTTCTGAAATGGATAAATTCAAATTAAAATAATCATTTAAGAGATTTAACATAAAAGAGCCATCAGCCGAACCTCCACCCATACCAGCTCCCATTGGTATATGTTTATGAAGAATGATTTTGACATTAGGGATGTTATACCGTTCCTTAACAGTATTAAATGCTTTGATCACTAGGTTATGCTCATAATTTCCAGGGATTTCTAAACCAGTAGTCTGAAATTCTAATTTTTCAGAAGGGATTATTTCCAAGGCATCTTTGATAGGTATAGGGTAAAAACATGATTCAATATCATGATAACCATCAGCTCTTTTGGCTGTGATGTTTAGTCCTAAATTAATTTTAGCGTTTGGAAATACGAGCATCTGGTGATTTTGAAAACCTGTCAGGTTTTGATATTGATAAAAGGCAGTAGTTTATTATACTCTGCAATCAAATATAGGGTAAACCTGACAGGTTTATGGTAAATAGAATTTATTTCATTTCGTCAATTAGCTCCTCAGAGATTCCAGTGAATGAATAACCACCATCATGGAATAAGTTCTGCATGGTAACTTTTCTCGTGAAATCAGAGAACATCATAATGACATAATCTGCACATTCTTCGGCCGTGGCATTTCCTAATGGGGACATTTTTTCAGCAAAGTTGTAGAATGAATCAAATCCACTAATACCAGAGCCTGCAGTAGTAGGAGTAGGGGATTGAGAAATAGTGTTTACTCTCACATTCTTTCTTTTTCCAAAATGATAGCCATAGCTACGTGCAATTGATTCTAATAATGCTTTGGCATCAGCCATATCGTTATAGAATGGATATGTACGCTGAGCTGCGATATATGATAAACCTAAAATAGAACCGTATTCATTCATTACGTCCATTTTATCTGCTGTTTGCATCATTTTATGAAATGACACAGCTGAAATATCATAAGTCTTTTGCAACCAATCATAGTTTAAATCATTGTAGGCTTTTCCTTTTCTCACATTTGGTGACATACCAATTGAGTGAAGAAGGAAATCAAAGTTTCCACCTAATATTTCTTTTGATTCAGTATATAATTTAGTGATATCATCAACAGAAGTTGCATCGGCAGGAATCACTTCAGTATTACATTCTTTAGCTAGTTCCTGAATGCCTCCCATTCTTAAAGCAACTGGAGCATTGGTTAAAACAAATTGTGCACCTTGTTCTTTTGCTTTTAAAGCGACTTTCCAAGCAATAGAATTTTCATCTAATGCACCTGTAATAATTCCTTTTTTTCCTGCTAATAAGTTATTTGACATAGTTTTCTGTATTGTGTTTGAGCAAAAATATAAATTAATTATTGAGTATAATATTTAATCCAGTAAAAATGAATGCATTTATTGATTCAAATTGGGATCAAATTTTTTCTTTGCGCCTTCCTTACCCTCAGTATAGTTGTAAAACACTCTTTGAGTTGGGTAAGCAAAATCTATATCATCTTGCTTTGCAAAATTATCTAATATTGCTTCCCATACATTATTTTCTACTACTCTTCTTTTTTTAGGCTCAGATAAAAAACGAATGGTTAATTCTACCCCGCTATCCTTTACTTGTGTATACACAATAGGAGTGAGGTTACTGTAAAATATCATATATTTCTTCGAAGCTTCCAGTAACTTTCGCTTTGCAGAAAAGGATAACTCTTCTGCATGGATATTGATGATATTTTCTAAAATCTCTTTAGCTTTTCTCCAATTGCTTTCAAAGGTTACTAATACTGGTAATTCAAGCCAAATATGACTAAAACCTTGATTATAATTCGCCTGACTTACTTTAAAAACTTCACCATTTGGGACGTGAATAATTCTTCCAGTACTTTGTTCTGCAGCTACCCAATTGCCAATTTCATTAATAGTAAATTGAAAAAAACGGATATCGATCACATCTCCAGAAACACCTCCGATTTCAATTCTATCCCCAACTTCAAAAGGTTTACGAACGACAATAAAGAGCCATGCTGCTAAATTTACTATGGGGACTTGAAGTGCAATGGCTAAACCTGCACTTACTAAACCTAGAAATGTACCTATTGAATCAATCTTATCAATCCAAATATTAGCTAGCGCAATAAGTAAAATGATATAATAGGCATTTTTAACCCCATTCTTCCATTGATAGCGATCTTTTACATCTTTAAAATTCTTGAAAATTAATTGAAGAGCTAAAAACCTGATAAGCAGTAAAACAAATAAAGCTAAAAAGCTATGAAATATTTTTAATTGCAAATCAGGGCTAATTTGCCACTCATTTTCGAAATATGACATGATGTTTTCGACCATACCGCAATATAGGAAAATGCAGATTCTATTAAGAAAAGTTTAGACTTAAGCTTCTAAAAAATATTAAAACCTTTTCAATGCCAAATCACTCACATGATCCCCAATAGATAGGGAAGAGGTAGCCGCTGGAGAAGGAGCATTGCAAACATTTACAGCATTGCTTTCCTCTAGTATCAAGAAATCATCAATTAAGCCGCCATTTCTGTCACAAGCTTGTGCTCTAACACCCGCACCACCAGGAGTTAAATCACTTTCAGTAATATCTGGTAATAACTTTTGAAGTGCGGTGGTAAAGGCTGATTTAGAGAATGAACGATACATCTCCCCAAAGCCAGTTTTCCAGTATTTAGCAGCTACTTTTTGAAAACCGGGCCAAGCCAATGATTCTCCTAACTCAACTAAATTAAATAAAGATTTTCGGTAGCCCTCTCGTTTGAAAGCTAGTACAGCATTGGGGCCTGCTTCTATTCCTCCATTAATCATTCGTGTAAAATGTACTCCCAAGAATGGGAAGTTAGGATCTGGAACTGGATACACTAAATTCTTGATCAAATATTGCTTTTCTGGCTTAATCATGAAATATTCCCCTCTGAAAGGAATAATTTTTAAATCCAGTTTTTCGGTAGTGAGTTTGGCAATTTTGTCAGAATATAATCCAGCACAGTTCACCACTAATTTGGTTTCATAGCTATTGTTATTTGTTATAACAGTAGTCACTCCACCTTTTTCTTGAATATCAGTCACTTTTTGACTTAGGATTATTTCTCCACCTAATTCTTGAAATTTTTCAGCATACTTTAAAGAAACAGCAGTATAATCTATTATTCCGGTTTGAGGCACATAAATACCCGCGATTCCATTTACGTAAGGCTCTCGCTCTTTTACTTCTTCTTTAGTAAGTCTTAACAAACCCGACAATCCGTTCTGATTTCCTCTTTCCTCAATCATGGATAAGGTCGGAAGTTCTGATTTATCTGTAGCCACAATTACTTTACCACATAGTTCATATGGAACTCCTTCTTCATCACAGAATTTTAATAGTTGGTTGTAGCCATCAATGCAATTTTTAGCTTTTAAACTACCAGGTTTATAATAAACACCTGAGTGAATTACTCCACTATTATTACCCGTTTGATGTTGTGCTAGCTTTTCTTCCTTCTCCAATAATAAAACGGATAACTTTGAATTCTTTTGTTTGATTTTCAAAGCTGTAGCTAAGCCTACAATACCACCACCAACTATTATAATATCTTTCATTTTTTAGATTTTAGAATCTATTTTCTAGAGACTAGATTTTAGGATTTTTACTATAAAATTTTTCAGATAAATAACACCCTTTATTAAACATCCATTACTCAAATAGTAAAAATATTTATAATTATGGATTGAACTTTCAAAAGAGCCTTTAAATTTAATTTACAATAACTAAATAGTAATTCTTTTTACCCCTTTGCACTAAAATGTATTTTCCTTGCAGCAAAGTAAAATCAACTCCTGCATTAGCATCTTGAACTTTCTCTTTATTTACACTTACTCCACCACCTTTAATCATCTTTCTGGCTTCACCTTTGGAAGGGAAGATAGTCCCCTCAGTTAGTTCTGAAAGAAAATCGGTTACATTTTCAGTATTGTCTAAGTCAGATTTATTAATGGTGATTTGAGGTACCCCCTCAAAAACGCTTAGTAAAGTTTCTTCATCAATACTTTTTAATTCTTCAGTGGTTGATTTTCCAAATAAGATAGAGGAGGCTTTCAGAGCCATATCCAGAGCCTCTTGTGAATGAACTCTAACGGTTAATTCTTCAGCTAAAGCTTTTTGAAGAACTCTTAAATGTGGTGCTTCATTATGCTCTTTTTCTAATGCTTCAATTTCTTCTTTTCCTTTTGTACTGAAGATTCTGATGAAGTTACTCATGTCTTCGTCTGAAGCATTTAACCAAAACTGATAGAATTTATATGGTGAAGTTTTTTTAGGGTCAAGCCATATATTTCCACTCTCAGTTTTACCAAACTTTGAACCATCAGCCTTTTTAATTAACGGACAAGTAACCGCAAAAGCTTCCTCATGCTCCATCTTACGAATCATTTCAGTACCAGTAGTAATGTTTCCCCACTGATCAGAACCACCCATTTGAAGCTTGCAATTCTTTTCTCTGTATAAATGAAGGAAATCATATCCTTGCACGAGTTGATAGGTAAACTCTGTAAAGCTCATTCCTTCGCTAGATTCAGATGACAATCTTTTCTTTACAGAATCCTTCGCCATCATGTAGTTCACTGTGATATGCTTTCCTACATCGCGGATGAATCCTAAGAAACTGAAATCTTTCATCCAGTCATAGTTATTCACTAGTTCAGCTTTATTATCAGCTTCATCATCAAAATCTAAGAAGTTTTGAACTTGAGCTTTTATAGCGGCTTCATTATGTCTTAAAGTAGCTTCATCCAATAAGTTTCTCTCTTTTGATTTTCCCGATGGATCACCTATCATTCCAGTAGCACCACCTAATAAAACGAATGGTTTATGACCAGCATCTTGAAAATGCTTTAACATCATGATTCCAACTAAATGACCAATGTGAAGAGAATCAGCTGTAGGGTCAATACCTACATAAGCACTGCTCATTTCTTTTGCCAATTGTTTTTCCACACCCGGCATCATGTCGTGAATCATGCCTCTCCATTGAAGCTCTTCTATAAAATTCTTTTGCATATTTCTATTGTTGAAAGTCAGATTACTTGTAGTGGCTGCAAATATAAAAGGCTTAGTAAGGAAATAATAGTGAATTTTAAATTAGATTTTGGATTATGAGTATGGAGATGATGAAATTAGAATTCTTTACATTTGATTTCTTAATTCAAGACTATGATCAGACAATCCTACAGAACACATAAAGCAGGCTCATTTAAAAGACTAAAATTAGTAGAAGAAGAAATATTAAATCCTAGTGAAAACGAGGTGCAAGTTGCCGTAAAAGCGGTAGGATTAAACTTTGCTGATGTCTTTGCCATTTTAGGTCTCTACAGCGCGACTCCTGAAGGTAGCTTTATTCCTGGTTTAGAATATTCTGGTGAAATCATTGCAAAAGGAAGTAAAGTCAAAGATTTTGAAATAGGAGATAGAGTTATGGGAGTGACTCGTTTTGGTGCTTACACTTCTCATATTAATATTGATCAAGCCTATGTAAGTAAAATTCCAGCTAATTGGACCTTTGAAGAGGGGGCTTCCTTTTTAGTGCAAGCCCTAACTGCATATTATGGCTTGTTTCATTTAGGGAATTTGAAAAAAGGAGATACCGTTTTAATACATTCTGCAGCAGGTGGTGTAGGACTTTTAGCGAATAGAATGGCACAACAATATGGTGCTTACACGATTGGAACTGTGGGTTCAGCTGCAAAAATTGATTTATTAAAAAAGGAGGGGTATCAGAAATATATCGTTCGTTCAAGTAAATTCAAGCATGATCTGGAGGAAGCATTGGTTGGGCGAGAGTTAAATGTGGTAATGGAATGTATTGGAGGGAAGATATTCGAAATAGGATATGAGTTTTTAGCACCTCAAGGTAGGATGGTGAATTATGGCTCGGCTAGGTATGGAGGTACAGGAAATTCACCTAATTGGCCAAAACTTGTTTGGCAGTATTTGACAAGACCCAAAATTGATCCTCAAAAAATGATTGAAACTAATAAAGCAATTCTTGGCTTCAATTTGATCTGGCTGTACGAGAAGAAAGATCTTATGAAGCAGATTTTAGCTGAATTAGAAAATCTAAATATGGAAGCTCCATATATTGGTCATCAATTTGAGTTCTCCCAAATGCATGAAGCTTTGAAACTATTTCAATCTGGAAAAACAACAGGAAAGGTTGTTTTAACTCTTTAGAAAATAAAAATGAACTTAAGTTAACTTATTAGTAATTATTTTATGGCTTTAAACACCTTGTTTTTTACAAACGACCAGAATTCTTTTCTTTCTTCCGATGAGGAAATTAATGCTTTCAAAGTATTGCCAAAATTAGCTGTTCCACTAACTTTTTCTTCCTTCTTAATATTTGGAAGAGGAGTAGGTTCCGGCTTAGGCTGAGGAGCAACTTCTGGTGTTTCTTTAGCATTATTAGTTTTCATCCCGAAGTTTTTAGGATCTAATTTTTCAGCATCTTTATAGTGTTCCTCCGCTCGTTTATGGTTTCCCATTTTTCCTAAAACTAAGCCTAGATTATTATGTGAAATTGCATCCTCAGGATCAAGTTCTAATGCTTTTTGGTAGTCATCCTTAGCGCCCGCTAAATCATTCATATGATCTTTTATAAAAGCTCTGCTTGCATATCGAAAAGGATTTTCGGGTTCCATTTCCACAGCAGTATTAAAATCCGTTATGGCAGCATCCTGCTGCTTAGCCATATAATAGATTAAACCTCTTTCAGCGAAAAGCTCTGCGCTGTCAGGTTTCAGTTTAATAGCTTTGCTTAAATCAGATTGAGCAGCTTGATAATCTTTGATCTTGAAATAGGCTTTCCCTCTTTGGTAGAAGGCAATTGGATTCTGATTGTTTTGTGTAATATATTGAGAATATAAGTGGATACCTTGTTTGTATTCGCCTTTCTGACAGTAATTTGAAGCAGTTGTTAATAAGATATTAATATCTTCCATGAAATCAATTTTTATTAGGGGTTGTTCTCGATTGTAAAGTTATACAAGTAACAACTATTGAGAAAGTCTAGAGTTTCTCAAATTATCACATTTGATGCTATTACTGATTTTGATTTATAAAGTTTTCTATCCAGTCGTATGCCTGATTGTTACTATTAATAAATTGCGTAATCATGGGCACATGCTTTTTCTTTTCTTGTAAATGATAATTTGGCTTAGGCTCAATTTTTTTATACTCCTTCATGAATCTCTCAGTGCTTGAAAGAATACCAGGCAATGTTTTTCCACCCATCATAATTAATAATGGCGGATCATTTTTATCCAAATAGTAAATGGGTGAAGTTTGCTTCCAAATCTCAGAATCATTTGTAAATGTCTTCAAATAGGAAGTTCCCGCTGGGTAGTTTCTCTTTTTTAAAAAGCCGTACATATCTAAGCCAGCTGCATCGATCAGAATAGCACCTTTTATCGGATTCTCTGTATTGAGCTCATTGAAATAATCATCTTTTAAACTGATTAGAGTGGCCAAATGTCCTCCTGCAGAGTGGCCTGATATAAATATTTTGTCAGGATTTCCCCCATATTCTGAAATATTTTCCTTTACCCACTTTGTGGCAGCTGACACTGCAAGTGCCATATCCGTTACAATGTAATCTGGACTTAATGGATAATCGATAATAACTGCAACAATACCTTTTCGCGCCAATCTTTTTCCAAAGTAATTATAAAGTTCTTTCTTTCCTGAATTCCAACTGCCACCATGCACAAATATTAAAACTGGATTATTTTGACTGTTATTTTTGGGGCTAAATATGTTAAGGTTCTTTTCTGGTAAGTTTGCAATAACATTATCCTTCATATAGGGTATCTCTTTTGTTTTGCTGACTTTACAGGCAGAACTGTAAAGAATTATGAAAAGAATAAGTATAGTTGAGGTAAAATTTGAAAATGGATTTGAATGTATTTTTAACATTTATGTTTAACTGTTTTCGGTTTTATAAGTTTGACTTTAAATAAATGATTAATATTATTTTTTTAATCAGCGAATCATTAGCCATAACAGTGATTAAGTGGCTAATAATTATATGACTAATTATTTAATCAATACAAATATATAAAGTATGATACAAGCTTGGATGAGAGGGGTGTTATTAATTGCCTCAGTTTACAATACTGCATGGGCAATATTTTTGTTTTGGAGTCCGGATAGTTATATTAAATGGATGACAAATGGAGATCAGAGTTCTAATGATTGGGTTTTCTATCAGGCTATTGGAATACTGATTGTAGGGTTTATGATGTTCCTTGGTTTCTTAAAACCTTTAAGATTTAAATGGCTTATTCTGTTATCATTTTTAGCTAAACTGATAGGAGGGATTGCAGTTTATTTTGTAATCATGAATGGTATTTTTACAAAAAAATTCATGTTTCATTTATTAATGAATGATTTAGTTTGGCTTATTCCTTTATTATCAATTGTGATTGCAACATTTAAACCAAAAAATAGCCGCTGAAAAAGGATTGGATTGATTTCAGTTTGATAATTCTTTAAATCGTTTGAAATTTAAAATTTTTATGAGAAATATATTCGCACTGATAATATTCATTTTTACTGTTCAATTATCCAATGCCCAAGTTAAAGAGGCAGTAAGTTCATCTGAAATTCTTCATCAGATGGAAAAGCTTAAAAATACCACTCGCGTTTTATATATGGCTGCTCATCCAGATGATGAAAACACGCGCTTCATAGCCTATGTAGAAAATGGAAAAAAATTTGACGCTGGGTATTTATCCTTAACTCGTGGAGATGGAGGTCAAAATGTAATTGGACCTGAGCTCAGGGAAGGATTAGGATTAATAAGAACTCAAGAATTATTGAAAGCACGTTCAATAGATGGTGGACAGCAGTTTTTTACAAGAGCAAATGATTTTGGGTATTCAAAAAATCCAACTGAAGCTTTTAATAAATGGGGAAAAGAAAAATTATTATCAGATGCGGTATGGGTCATTAGAAATTTTCAACCTGATATAATTGTAACTCGCTTTAATGAAACTCCCGGTATCACACATGGTCATCATACTGCTTCGGCAATATTAGCTCATGAAGCCTTTGCAAAAGCAGGAGATAAAAATGCTTTTTCTGAGCAGCTAAAATGGGTAAATGTATGGCAGCCAAAAAAGATTTATTGGAATACTTCATCTTGGTTCTTCAGCAGAAATGGTGGCTTCGATGAAGATAAATATATTAGCGAAGATGTAGGAGGATATGATCCATTATTAGGGATTTCATATACTGAAATAGCCGCATTAAGTAGAAGTAGTCATAAATCCCAAGCTTTTGGTACTGCAGGTTCAAGAGGAGAAGAGGTAGAGTATTTCGAATATTGGGAAGGGTCTGATTCAAAGCAGAAATTATTTGCTGACATAGATAATAGTTGGTCAAAATTAAAGGGAGGGTCAGGTATTCAAAAAGAAATTGAAAAATTAATCAAGGAATTCAATCCCAAAAAGCCTGAAAATTCAATCAATCAACTTTTCACAATAAAGGATTTAATTGAGGAATTAGATGATTCTGCCATTAAAAAAGATAAATTAAAAGCCATAGAGGAGTTAATTATCAATTGTGCTGGATTGTACAATTTGTTCTACACTAGTAATCCTTATGGTTCACCCGAAGATAAAATCTCAGCAAATCTAGAATTAGTTAACCGTTCTTCAGCTGAAGTAGAATTTATTTCAGCTAGTTTGGCTAATGTTGAAGGTGTAAATAATGAATCAGTTGCACTTGAATACAATCAGGTTGAAATTAAGAAGCTAGTATTTAATATACCACAAGACTTCCCGTATTCAAACCCTTATTGGTTGAATGAGCCATCAGACAACGGTTTATACATTGTAAAAAATAAAGAACTAATTGGTAAACCTGAAAATGATCCTTCTTTCACAGCCACTGTTGTTTTGAAAATAAATGGCAAGGATTTTAAATTTAGTTCTCCATTAAAATTTAAATCTTCGGATAGAATTAAAGGGGAGATTATCCAGCCTTTTTATGTGGTACCACCAGTTTCAATTGAGTTTTTAGAGGAAGTATCAATTTATACTTCAAGTGGCCAAGAAAAAGAAATTTCTTTAAATATTAAATCATTGAAAGATAATGCTTCAGGTGAGCTAAGTTTAGACCTGCCAAAAGGATGGGAAATAGTAGAAAATGACAAAAAGCTAATGTTTGAAAATCTTCTTAAAGACAATTCTAAGACATTTAGCATAAAAATTAAATCAGGAACTAAGCCCGGAAAATTTTCTCTAAAGGCAACAGTACAGATAGGAAATGTTGAGGTCAACAAAAATGTGCAAGAAATTCAATACGATCATATTCCAAATCAAGTAATCATACAAAATGCGGAACAGCAATTGGTATTGGCTGATGTTCAAATTGCAGGTAGCAAAATAGGATATATTGAAGGTGCTGGAGATGCCGTAGATGAGGCCTTGAAAGCTATGGGTTATGAGGTTGAAAATATAGATATTGAATCTATTAGTGCTGAAGAGTTGCAAAAATATGATGCTATAATCGCAGGTATACGTGCTTATAATGTTAATGAAGCTTTACAGATCCATTATGGTAAAATGAATAATTATATGGAATCAGGAGGTGTTTATATGGTTCAATACAACACTACTTACAGTCTGCCTGATACTGATTTCTGGCCTTATCCATTAAATCTTTCTAGAGATAGAATTACTGTTGAGGAAACAGAAATGGAATTCATCAACCCTAAACATGAAGTATTGAATTACCCTAATAAAATTACAAATCAAGATTTTGAAGGTTGGGTTCAAGAGCGTGGTCTTTATTTTCCAAGTAATTGGGATTCTCATTATGAACCTATTTTAGTAGGGAATGATCCGGGTGAAACTCCAAAAAAGGGATCACTTTTAGTGGCAGATTATGGCAAAGGTAAGTTCGTTTATACTGGCCTAAGTTTCTTTAGAGAGCTACCAGCAGGAGTGCCTGGTGCATATCGCTTATTAGCAAATTTATTAGCCGCCAATCCTCAGCATTGATTATTTAAGTGCCATTAATCAATAATTTTACACGATTGGTCGATTAAACGTTTAAACACGGGAACAAAATATATACATTCGTGTTTAATGTTACAACAATACAAAGTGTAACAATTTATTAAGTAGTTAAATTTAAAGGTAAGATGAAGTTAGAAGAAGAAATTAAACAGTCGAAGTTCGAGACTGAAAGGCAAAAAGCCATTTTAAATGTTATCTATACTGCCAATTGGATTGGATCTGTTCAACATAAAATATTTAAAAAACATAAATTAACAGCACCTCAATATAATGTATTAAGAATATTAAGAGGCACATTTCCTGATCCATTAACTGTTTCTTCTATACAAGAAAGAATGCTTGACAAAATGTCTAATGCATCTAGGCTTGTGGATAAATTAGTAGAAAAAGGGTTGGCAGAAAGATCAATTTGCATGTATGATAGAAGGCAAGTTGATGTTGTTATCACTACTTCAGGTCAAAAGCTATTAAAAGAGATAGAACCTGAGTTATTTAACTTCCACAATGAGGCTATGGTCTTAACTGAGGAAGATGCAGCAGCAGTTAATAAAGCGTTGGATAAAATAAGAGGATAATTTTTTATATATTGGGTAGTTGTAATTAAGTTGAAATTATAATGAACCTAATATCCAATATAGGAAGATTCTTATTTGCTATTCCAATGATAATATTTGGGGTATTTCATTTTGTAAACACTAAAACTTTACAAAATGTTGTACCTTCTTTTATTCCTGGCCATACTTTTTGGGTTTACTTAACAGGGGCAGCTTTGGTTGCAGCGGGAATCAGTATCCTAATCAAAAGGCGAATACATTTAGTTTCTAATTTACTCGCCATTATGTTATTAATTTTTGCAGTATTTGTACATCTTCCGATGGCAATGGAGGGTAATCAACTGTCAGCTAGCTCATTATTAAAAGATATTGCTTTGGCTGGCGCTAGTTTTGTGATTGGTCAGTATTTTAAAAATGAATAAACCTAATGAAGTTTCTTAAAAGGTTTCTTATTGCTTTAATTCTAATTATTGCAACTATTTTTATAATTTACAAATTAGGTCCTAAAATTCCTGAGCCTATCTTTTCTCATACATTACCTGAAATTCCAGCTGATATTATTACGTTAGATAATTGGGTTAAACAACATGAAAGTAAATATCCAACTCTTAAAGCTGGTAATGAAGCTAAAATAGTTTGGAATGATGGCATTTCAATATCAACTGAATATGCCATTGTTTATTTACCTGGCTTTGGGGCAAGTCATCAAGAAGGATTCCCTGTTCATACTAACTTAGCTGATAGTTTAAACGCTAACCTTTATTTAGCCCGTTTAAAGGGACAAGGTTTAAATTCTGAAAATGCATATAAAGGCTTAACTGCTGAGTCCTACATGGAATCAGCTATGGAAGCATTGTCTGTCGGGAAATTATTAGGAGAAAAGGTGATTATTGCAGCTACTTCTACTGGTGCTGCGCAAGCTTTATGGTTAGCATCTGAATTTCCGAATGATGTTGAAGGTTTGATATTATACTCGCCCTATATAGCTTTAAGACAAGCTTTCAATGAAAGGTTGGTTTTAGGTCCTTGGGGTAAGAATATTACCAAGTTGGTGATGGGCGGGGAAATTAATCATGAGGTAAGGCCAGATTCAATAGCAGCTTTTTGGTCTGAATATTATCATGTTGATGCCTATTATTCATTATTTAGTATGATTAATAAAAGTATGATTCAGGAAACTTTTCAAAAGGTGCAATGTCCTGTATTTATGGCTTATTATTATAAAGATGAATCTAATCAGGATAATGTAGTCTCAGTAGAGGCTATGAAAGAAATGTTTGCTCAATTATCTTCAAAAATTAAGAAAGAAATTCCATTCCCAGAAAGTGGTAATCATGTGATTGCCTCTAGACTTCGTTCCAAGGATTGGATAGGTGTTCAAGACAGCAGTTGGCATTTTATTAAAAATAATATTATAAATTAATATTAAATTATAAAACGCAGATATAAAGGGTTTTATGTCTTTTATTCTATAGTCTGATATAGAGTTTTATTTATAATTAACTTTCATTTTTCTCATAATTTATTTCTTTAGCATAATTCTTGTTTATTTGCATTTTGAAAAAAACAAACAGTATTACAATTTGCATTTGAATTCATAAGACCTGAATGAAAAAAATAGATAAACTCATCTTAAGATCTTTTATAGGGCCCTTCCTGATAACTTTTTTTGTGGTAGTATTTATTTTACTAACACAATACATGTTAAAATATTTTGATGATTTTGTGGGGAAAGATTTAGGCTTCAGTGTTTTTGCTGAATTAATAGCTTATTTCAGTATAAATATGACTCCCATAGCTTTCCCTTTAGCAGTTTTGCTTTCCTCATTGATGACTTTTGGAAACTTAGGGGAGCATTTTGAATTAACTGCTATTAAAAGTGCAGGAATTTCATTGGTTAGAGTATTAAGGCCGCTCTTTGTTTTTGTTGTTTGCTTAAGTGCGCTTGTATATTATTCAAATAATTTTATCGTACCCAAAGCGAATTTAGAGGCATACAGTCTTTTATATGATATAAAACAAAAGAAACCTTCTATTGATATTAAAGAGGGTGCGTTTTATGGAGGTATTCCTGGATATAGTATTAAAGCCAATAAAAAATACGATGATGATAAATCTTTAGGAGATTTAATCATTTATAATCATTCAAAAAAGAAAGGGAATACTGAAATCATTTTAGCTGATTCAGCATTAATGTATACCATTTTAGGTGATAAATACCTTGTTATGGAACTGTTTGATGGAAGGTCATACACAGAACAAGATCCGAGTAAACCCGATAAACCATCCAATTATGTAAGAAATATATTTCAGCATAATAAAGTGGTTTTTAGCTTAGCTTCTTTTGAAATGGAAAGGACTGATAAAGAACTCTTTTCTTCAAATAGATTGATGAAGAATGAAGCTCAACTAAGGAATGATGTTGATTCAATGCAAAATGACATCATAAAATCAAAAAGAGTAATTTATAGATATACGCCTCGCTTTTTTAATCTGCACATGAAGGAAATTGATGAGATCAAACCCGAATCAGTAGCAGAATGGGAGGAAATGAAAGAAGATACTGTAAAAGTAGATTCCGACTCAGTTAAAATAGATAATATTGAACCAATAGAAAATCAAAATAGACCCAAACAAAAGTATTTAAATAAGGCGATCGTAAATAATAACAATACAGAAGAAGAAAAGGAAGTACCTAAAAGCGTCATTACTAAATATGACTCTACTTTAATTGCAAAAGCCGACAGTGCTTTTTTTAGTAGGAATAGGGGTTTTAACAGCATAATTGACAAACCTCGATTTGCAAAAAATAGATTGAAAGGCGAAAATACCAGGATAGAAAGAAGAGAATTTGAAAGCAATGTATATTCTATTGAAGCAAATAAGAAGTTATCTGATGCAGTGGCTTGTATTGTTATGTTTTTAATTGGAGCACCTTTAGGCGCTATTATTAAAAAGGGAGGTTTAGGATTTCCAGTTATAATTTCAATTATTTTCTTTATTGTTTCCTATGTGATCAATACCTCTGGGATAAAATTAGGCAGGGCAGGAGATGTAAACGTATTTGCAGCGGTTTGGGCCTCTAATGTAATACTTCTGCCGTTTGGTTTGTTCTTCCTCAGACAAGCTAGAAATGATTCAAGATTATTTGAAGTGGATTATTATGCGGTAAAAATCGCAAAAATTTTCAAGTTTTTCAAAAGGAAAAAATAAATAGTCTTTTTGTTCCATCAAAAATACATGTATATTTGCGGCTGTTTTAAAATAATATAATAACGCTAACTATGTATTTAGACACAGAAAAGAAAAAAGAGCTGTTCAAAAATCATGGTCGGTCAAAAGCAGATAATGACACAGGTTCGGCAGAATCTCAAATTGCGCTTTTCACCTTCCGAATCAATCATTTGACGCAGCACTTAAAAGTTAACAAAAAAGATCACTCATCAAGAACTGGTCTTTTGAAACTTGTAGGTAAAAGAAGAAGATTGTTAGATTATCTTTACAAGAAAGATATTGAAAGATACAGAGCAATCATTGCTGAATTAGGATTAAGAAAATAAATCACTTTTCACAATAAAAAGGGAATCTATTAGGTTCCCTTTTTCCATTATTATCACCCCATTAAATACCACATCTTATTTAGGACGTGTATAGCAAATGCGGACAATTAACAACAAGACGAGAAAACAGTAAAAAAATTATTTATGGCTATACCAAATGCAATAAAAAAAACATTCAATCTACCTGATGGTAGAGAAATTAGTATCGAAACAGGGAAGTTAGCTAAACAAGCTGACGGATCAGTTGAAGTTAGAATGGGAGATACCATTTTATTAGCAACCGTTGTTTCAAATAAAGAGGCTAGAGAGGGAGTAGATTTCCTTCCAATGTCTGTAGATTACCAAGAAAAATTTGCTTCATCTGGAAAAATACCAGGTGGATTCCTTAAAAGAGAAGGAAAATTATCTGACTATGAAGTTTTAACATCAAGATTAGTAGATAGAGCATTAAGACCTTTATTCCCTTCTGATTACCATGCAGAAACACAGGTTTTCATACAATTATTCTCTTTAGGAGAAAATGACTTACCTGATGCATTAGCGGCATTAGCAGCTTCAGCTGCACTTACTGCTTCCGATATACCATTTGCAGGCCCGATCTCTGAAGTAAGAGTGGCTCGTGTTGATGGTAAAATGATTGTTAATCCTGATGCTAAGCAATTAGAAGAATCTGACATCGATATGATTATCGCAGCCACCATGGATAATATCATGATGGTAGAAGGAGAGATGGAAGAAATTTCAGAAGAAGAAATGGTGGAAGCCATCAATTTCGCACATGATGCCATCAAAATCCAATGTCAGGCACAATTAGATTTAGCAAAAGATGCTGGTAAAACTGAAAAACGTGAATACAACCACGAAGAAGAGCCAGATGCTGAATTAGAAAAAGAAATTTTTGACAAATACTATCAACAGTTTTACGATATAGCGGCTAAAGGCTTGGCAGATAAGCATGAAAGAGCGAGACTATTCTCTGAAATTAAAGATGGATATTTTGAATCTTTACCAGAAGAGACAGAAATAAGCTTAACATTAGCAAAAAGCTATTTAAATGCTACACAGAAAAAAGCGATTAGAAATGCTACTTTAGAAACGCGTAGTCGCTTGGATGGTAGAAAATTAGACGAGATCAGACCAATTTGGAGTGAGGTAGATTACTTACCATCGGCTCACGGTTCCGCGGTATTTACCAGAGGTGAAACTCAATCATTAACTACTGTTACATTAGGTACTAAACTTGATGAGCAGATGATTGATGGAGCTGTACATTCTGGCTACAATAAATTCATCTTGCATTATAACTTCCCGGCATTCTCAACTGGAGAAGCAAGACCAAATAGAGGTCCTGGTAGAAGAGAAGTAGGGCACGGTAATTTAGCAATGCGTGCTTTAAAGCAAGTAATTCCTTCACCAGAAGATTTACCTTATACTATTAGAGTCGTTTCAGATATCTTAGAATCAAATGGTTCTTCATCTATGGCTACTGTTTGTGCTGGTTCATTAGGATTAATGGACGCAGGTATCCCTATTAAATCCGCAGTTTCAGGTATTGCTATGGGATTAATCTCTGATGCTGAAACAGGGAAATATGCTATCCTTTCAGACATCCTAGGTGATGAAGATCATATCGGAGATATGGACTTTAAAGTAACGGGTACTGAAAAAGGGATCACAGCTTGCCAGATGGACATTAAAGTAGATGGTTTGTCATCAGAGTTAATGATGGAAGCCTTAAACCAAGCAAAAGCAGGTCGTGATCATATCAGAAATGAGATGGCTAAAACAATTGCTGCTCCAAGAGAAGATTATAAACCAAATGCTCCTAGAGTGGTTAACATTGAGATCGATAGAGAAATGATTGGTGCTGTAATTGGTCCTGGTGGAAAAGTTGTTCAAGAAATCCAGAAAACTACAGGAGCAACTGTTGTGATTGAAGAAACTGAAAAAGGTGGTAAAATCAATGTATTTGCTGTTAATAAGGAATCTTTAGATGCTGCAGTTAAATGGATAAAAGGCATTGTTGCTAAACCTGAAGTAGGTGAGGTATACGATGGTGTTGTGAAAGCAATTCAACCATACGGTGCTTTTGTTGAGATTATGCCTGGTAAAGATGGTCTTTTACATATTTCAGAGATCAAACATGAGAAAATTGAAAATATGGAAGGAGTTTTAGAAATCGGAGAAGAAGTAAAAGTGAAGTTGATCGATATCGACAAAAAGACTGGAAAATTAAGATTATCGAGAAAGGTATTATTACCTAAACCAGAAAAAGAAGAGAAATAATTTCTTTTTTATCTAATAATTTACATTTTTGGTATAGGGAAGGAACTGTTTAGTGAATTCCCTATGTTAAGAGTTCGTTTAAGTTTAAATCAAAAAATAATTAATGAGACAGCTCAAGATTAGCAAGCAAATCACCAATCGGGAGAGTCAATCCCTCGATAAATACTTACAAGAAATAGGGAAAGTAGATTTGTTAACTCCGGACGAGGAAGTAGATTTAGCCGTTAGGATTAAACAAGGTGATCAACTTGCACTTGAAAAATTGACTAAAGCCAATTTGCGTTTCGTAGTGTCTGTGGCCAAACAATATCAGAATCAAGGTTTATCCTTAGGAGACTTGATTAATGAAGGAAACTTAGGTTTGATCAAGGCAGCTCAAAGGTTTGACGAAACCAGAGGTTTTAAATTCATTTCTTATGCAGTATGGTGGATCAGACAGTCCATATTGCAAGCATTGGCGGAGCAATCTCGTATTGTTCGTCTTCCATTGAATAGAGTAGGATCTTTAAATAAGATTTCAAAAACCTTCTCTACCTTGGAGCAAAAGTTTGAAAGAGAGCCATCTCCGGATGAGCTTGCTGAAGTTTTAGAGGTTACTTCAAATGAAGTAGTTGATACTATGAAAATCTCTGGTCGTCACGTATCTATGGATGCACCTTTTGTACAAGGTGAGGAAAATAGTCTTCTAGACGTATTAGAAAATGACGGTGAAGAATCTCCTGATGATGAATTAATGAATGATTCATTGAGAAGAGAGGTACAGAGAGCTTTATCTACTTTAACTCAAAGAGAGGCTGACGTTATCACTTTGTACTTTGGATTGAATGGTGAGCATTCGATGACTCTTGAAGAGATTGGAGAGAAATTTAGTTTAACTAGAGAAAGAGTTCGTCAGATTAAAGAAAAAGCAATTAGACGACTTAGACATACATCAAGAAGTAAAGCATTAAAACCTTATTTGGGTTAGTTTTTACGTAACATATGATACATAAAGAGGTCTTCTAGAAGACCTTTTTTTATTTTATTTATTAAATTTACATCTGTTTTTGCAGAGAACCGTAACATAACTCAGAAACTATTAAACGATATGACAGAGGAAAAAGTAAAAGTATTAATAATAGGATCAGGACCTGCAGGATATACTGCTGCTATTTATGCTGCAAGAGCAGGTCTGAAACCAGTACTTTATCAAGGTGGACAGCCAGGTGGACAATTAACCATAACCAATGATGTTGAAAATTACCCTGGTTATCCTGATGGAATTAACGGACCTCAAATGATGGTTGATTTCCAAAAACAGGCAGAAAGATTTGGAACTGATGTCAGATTTGGTTTAGCTACAAAAGTTGATTTCAGTGGTTATCCTCATAAAGTTATTATTGATGATAAGCATGAAATTACAGCTAATGCTGTGATTATTTCTACAGGAGCTTCTGCCAAATGGTTAGGATTAGAATCTGAGCAAAGATTAAATGGTATGGGCGTTTCTGCCTGTGCTGTTTGCGATGGATTCTTTTACAAAGGACAAGATGTTGTGGTTGTTGGTGCTGGTGATACAGCAGCAGAAGAAGCTACTTATCTATCTAACATTTGTAATAAGGTTACAATGTTGGTAAGAAGAGATGAAATGAGAGCTTCTAAAATCATGCAAAGAAGAGTTGAAAAAGCTAAAAATATAGAGGTACTGTGGAATACTGAAACGGAAGAAGTTTTAGGTAAAGATGCGGTAGAGGGTGTTAGAGTCGTCAATAATGTAACGGGTGAAAAATCAGAAATTAAAGCTACTGGTTTCTTTGTTGCTATTGGTCATAAACCAAATACCGAAATTTTTAAAGATTATTTAGATTTAAATGAGGCGGGTTACATCCTTACTAAAGCAGGAAGTACAAAAACAAAAGTTGAAGGTGTTTTTGCTTCTGGTGATGCTCAGGATTTTACCTATCGTCAAGCTGTAACGGCTGCAGGTACTGGTTGTATGGCTGCATTAGATGCAGAGCGTTTCTTAGCTGAAAAGGAAGATGAACTGGAACAGCAAGAAGTAGCTGAGAAGGCTTAATCTTATTTAAGAATGTCTTAGATTTTAGGGAATCCTTTAAATTTTATAAGGATACTAAATTTTAAGACATTCTTTTTTTATTCAAAAATCAATGTTCAAACATCTTATGTAGTAGTATGTTTGTATAAGATGATATTACTTTTTAATTTATGAAATTAGATATACTAGCCTTTGCGGCTCATCCGGATGATGTAGAATTAGCTTGTTCAGGTACGCTTGCAAAACATGCTGAAATGGGAGAGAATGTCGGTATCATTGATCTGACAAGAGGTGAAATGGGTACTAGAGGAACTCCTGAAAAAAGAATGGAAGAAGCAGCAAAAAGTGCAGAAATATTAGGGCTTAAGGTAAGAGAGAACCTAGGTTTTAAAGATGCATTTTTTAAAAATGATTTGGAGCATCAAACTGAGATTGTAAAAAAGATTAGACAGTATCAGCCTAAAATAGTTTTGGCTAATGCTATTTCAGATCGCCATCCTGATCATGGTAGGGCATCAGAATTGTTATCTGAATCAGTGTTTTTAGCAGGCCTAAAGCAATTTGAAACTAAGGATGATAAAGGGAGTATTCAAGAAGCATACAGACCTTCACAGGTATACCATTATATTCAAAGCATTCCTATTAAACCAGATTTTGTGGTTGATGTAAGCGAGCAGTGGGATAAGAAAATGAATTCTATTAAAGCCTTCGACTCACAATTCTATAAACCTGGATCTGAAGAACCAGAAACTTATATATCCAGCCCTAGATTTATGAAAATGGTTGAAGCCAGAGCTATGGAATTTGGTCAAATCATTGGAGTGGATTACGCAGAAGGATATACCATTGAAAGATATCTTGGAGTAAAAGACTTAAATGGTCTAATTTAATTACCAGAATCAATATCCAACTGTCTGTAAATTTTTAAAAGCTCTAAGGCAGTTGGATTTTGATTTATTTCATATCCTAATTCAACTAATAAGGCTGTTGCTTGCGCGGTCAATAATTTTTCATGAAACTGATTATCTCGTAAATAGTGAACAAGTTTTAGCATTTTAAATCCATTAAACCATTCGAAAAACCTTTGCTTAAAATGGGTTTGATTCTTAGATTGAGATTGAATTTTATTTAATTCTGTTTCCAATCCATTTTCAATTAAGAATGATTTTATTGTTGAATAGAAATCGCTGATATTACTTTTGATATTGATTTCGTTCATAAATGCTTTTATGATCTTAAAACATTCAAAATCATAAGTTAAATTTAAGTCTTTGGTATTATTTTGATGCTCTTGCATGGCCCTTCCTGTACCAAAAGGGACTCGATCAGAAATTCTAGCTGAGGGAATCACCTTTGTAGAAGTGATGGTGTGAAAATTACCTAAAGGAATGATTTTATGTAGAAAATAAAAGTCTTCTCCAGCTTTTCTTTGATTCATTCCGCCTTGTTTTTGATAAACGGATGACCTTGCAGCCATGCTCGAACCAATCGTATGATACGCAAAAGGATAATCGGTGTATTTTAATGCTTGTATGTAATAACGTAGATGAAGTTCGTATAGAATTATAGGTTCATTTAAATTTCCATCTTCATTAGTTTCTGGATGTTCATAATGGATAGAGGCAGCATTACAATCTGGATATTTTAAAAAGTGATTTTCTATTTCACATAAGTAATTCTTCTCACATAAACTGTCTGCATCAAAACATAGAATAACACCATCTTGATTTATGGAATTAAATCTATAGGCAGCTTCGTCCATTCCAATTTTACGAGCTAATCCAACCCCAGCTTTTTTTTTAGGGAGATCAAATGCTTCAATTATCTGGATTTCTAAATCTGATGTGTTTTGAATTATAAATTTGTTGATTTGGTCTACCGTTTTCCTACTATTTTCTTTGATCGTTTCACTTGCGTTTTCAGCATGGTTTATTACCAAAATCACTTCAACGCCTTTTTTTGTTGGATTACACTGAGCTAAAGATTCTAAAGTTGGTCTTATGTCAGGTTCATTGAATACCGGAATTACAACCCTAATGAAAGTGCCTGGCCTACTTTCTGACTTGATAAATCTTTTTGGGTAGGCATACCTATCGAAATATAAATCAGACATTAAGGTGCTAGTCTTTCAATCTTCCAACTATCGTTATCAATTAATGTATATTGAATTCTATCATGTAATCTACTGGGTCTTCCTTGCCAGAATTCTATTAACGATGGTTTTACAGAATAGCCTCCCCAATGTGGTGGTCGATCTATTTCTCTATCTTTAAATCTTAATTCAATTTCAGCTAATCTCTTATCTAACTCTTCTCTATTTTCGATTACTTCACTTTGAGGTGACACCCACGCGCCAATTCTGCTACCTCTGGGTCTACTTTGAAAATAAGCATCACTTACCTCAGAAGAAACTTTTTTCACTTCTCCTTCAATTCGTACTTGTCGTTCTAGTTCTGGCCAGAAAAAATTTAGAGAAACATTATGGTTTTTAATCATCTGTCTTCCTTTAGAACTATTGTAGTTAGTATAAAAAACGAATTCGCTATTCTCTACTCCTTTAAGTAATACAACTCTAGAGCTAGGTTTATCATTTGATATAGTCGATAAGGTCATGGCATTGGGCTCCATAATTTCAGCCTTTAAAGCCATATTAAACCAAATTAAAAATTGGTCTATAGGATTTTTATCAACTTCTGAAATGCTTAAACTTCTAGCATTATATTCCTTTCTTATATCTGCAATAGATTGACTCATTATATCTGACTTATTGATAATTCTTTAATGAAAAATTCCACAATCATTAGTGGGTTAATAATTTTAAAATTATTATTGTTTCAAATTGTTTCCAATAAAAGGGTCATAAATAGTTAAAGAAATTATCTAATGAAATTAAGAATTGATTTAAAAGCAGATAGTAGTCAAGAATGGGTAGATACAGTTATGGCAGATTTTGATAGTTTCTTACAAGATCATGCAAATTGTGAAAGAAAAGCTTCAGGAATGGCTATGAGTTTTGTGGCTAAATTTCCTGACAGACTTGAAATTATTCCAGAGCTAATTGACACCGCGGTAGAGGAATTGGAGCATTTTAGAGATGTATACGCTATTATGAAAGCTAAAGGAATTCAACTACCTCATAAAATTGAAAAAGATTACTATGTTGATGATTTGATCAAAACCTGTAGATCGGGTAGGGAAGAGCGTTTTATGGATAGGCTATTACTGGCCTCTTTAGTAGAAACCAGAGGAGCTGAAAGGTTTAGATTAATCTATGAAGCTTTACCTGAAGGTGATTTGAAAAAATTTTATCATCGCCTGTGGGCATCTGAGGCCAAACATGGAGAAATTTTTGTCGATATGGCGTTACAATATTTTGAAAAGGAAGAAGTATATTCTAGATTAGAAGAAATGAGTGAAGAGGAAGCTAAAATTTTAAAAGCCCTTCCTCTAAAAGCTGCACTTCATTAAATGGAATATTTTGAGTTTAAAAATATAGAACAACCTCAGAAAGGAGACCTTCTTTTATCTGAACCTTTTTTACCCGATCAGAACTTTGAGCGGACTGTGATATTGTTATGTGAGCACAATGAAGAAGGCTCTTTCGGTTTCGTATTAAATAAATTATCCATTCTTAAAGTAGATGAAGTGTTAGATGAAATAGGTCCATTTGAAGCCGATTTGTTTGTAGGTGGACCTGTACAACAAAATACACTTCACTTTATTCATGATATAGATGAATTAAAAGAAGGAGGACAGAAAATTCGTGATGGATTGTATTGGGGAGGGAGTTTTGATGTTTTACAAGCCTTAATGCAAAAAGGTAAATTAGAAAATGAAAAATCCAGATTTTTTGTTGGTTACAGTGGCTGGTCAGAAAATCAATTGCAGGAGGAAATAGATCACAATAGCTGGATAATTGCCCGAGGTGTTCATCCTTCCTATATATTTAATAGCCCGCCCGAAACCCTTTGGAAGAGTATTTTAGAAAAAATGGGAGGCAGATTTAAAATTTATGCCAATTACCCTTCCGATCCCAATCTTAATTGATTGAAACTTTTCACATTTTTTAATTAATATTGTACCTTATAATTGATAAATCGAAAGTATTATGTTAGAAGAAAAAGGTACTTCTGAAAATCCACAAGAAAATAATTCTGAAAAGGATCAAGAGAAGGATAATGTGAAAACCACATCAGAAAATCAAGAAGCTGTTTCAGATAAAGAAGAAAAAACTGAAGAAATTTCGGAGCAGGAAAACGAAAAAATAGAAAATGCTTCAGATTCAGAAAATGAGGAAGAACAAGATCAAGATGATCATGAAGAGCTTCCAGACTATTCAGAATTCAGTAAGGAACAGTTAGTTGAGGTAATCAAAGAAATTTCAAAAAGCGATAATTTCAGAAAAGCAGATAGAATTATAAATGAAATTAAGCCGCTCTATGATGAAATGTATAATGCTGAAAGAAAAGAAGCATTAGACAAGTTTCTAGCTGAAGGTGGTGAAGAGGCTGATTTTGCCATGAAGCATGATGAGCTAAATGAACGTTTCGAAGCAAATTATCAATTATATAGGGATAGAAGAAAAAAACATTATAAGGAGCTTGAACACCAAAAAGACGAGAACCTTAAAACTAAACAAGCAATATTAGATCGCTTAAGAGAATTAGTCGATAGCGAAGAGACTATCACTGGTTTAAATGTCATTAAAGAAATTCAGAAAGAGTGGAAAGCAGTTGGTCCGGTTCCTGGAAATCAATCCAAAACGCTTTGGGCTAATTATAATGCCTTATTAGATCGCTATTATGATCAAAGAAGCATTCTTTTTGAATTAAAAGAGTTAGATAGAAAGAAGAATTTAGATGCGAAATTAAAGCTTTGTGAACAAGCTGAGGAATTAGCACAGTCAGAAGATGTTCCCTATGCTATTAAGCATTTAAATGATCTTCATGAAGAGTATAAACATATAGGTCCTGTTCCAAAAGAAGAACAAGAGCCTTTATGGCAAAGATTTAAAGCAGCTTCAGATGCTATATATGAAAAGCGTAAGGAGTTTGTTAAAAATTTAAAAGAAATACAAACGGAAAACCTTGAAAAGAAAAAGCTAATAATTGAAAAATTGAATCCATTTACTGAATTTGATTCTGATAGAATTAAAGAATGGAATGCCAAAACAAAGGAAATATTAGCTATTCAAAAAGAGTGGGAAGCGACAGGGCAAGTGCCTAAAGAAAATGCCAAAGATATTAATAAAGCCTTCTGGGGTAATTTTAAGCAATTCTTTACCAATAAACATGAGTTCTTTAAGCGTTTAGATAGTATGCGCGAAGAGAATCTTAAGAAAAAACAGGAATTTGTTAAAAAAGCGCAAGAATTATCTGAAAGCACAGAATGGAATAAAACAGCTGATCAATTAAAAGCACTACAGAGACAGTGGAAAGAGGTAGGTCCTGTTCCAGAGAAGTATAGGGAGAGTGTTTACAAAGAATTTAAGGCAGCATGTGACAAATTCTTTGAAAATAAGCGAGCAGGCTCAAAAGATGCTCAGAAAGAGTATGAGGAAAATCTTAAGGCTAAAAATGACATCATCAATCAAATTAATAATCTGGAACCTGGTGATTTAGATCAATTAGAAGCCTATGAGCAAGCTTATGGAAAGATAGGTTTTGTTCCTAAGGAATCAATTCAACAAGCGAAAGAAGATTTCTCAAATGCTATTCAAGGCTTTATTGAAAAATCTGAAGATGTATTGAATGATGAGCAGAAAGAAAAAGTGAAATTGATGGCGCAAATCACAAAGATTATGGCTGGGCCTAATTCAGATCGTAAGCTTAATCAAAAAGAGAATTCAATCCGTAAGAAAATTGGAGATTTGCAAAATGATATTGTGACTTGGAAAAATAATATGGAGTTTTTCGCCTCATCAAAGACTGCTGATAAATTCAAAAAAGAATTTGAAGAAAAAATTGAAGATGCAGAAAAAGAAATCTCTCTGTTAAAGAAGCAGTTACGAATCGTTCGTTCAATTGAATAAAAATTTCTTTAAAATTTTTCTGCAAATGGGTTTGCATTAACAAAAACGGCCTTTATATTTGCATCCGCATTCAGGGAATAACAAACGGTTACAAACTGAAAAAGCTAAAAATTAAGTTTATGCCTCCTTAGCTCAGATGGTAGAGCAACTGACTTGTAATCAGTAGGTCGTTGGTTCGATCCCGACAGGAGGCTCTCTTTTAAAGCCATTTGCACTATTGCGGATGGCTTTTTTTATTAATTTTTTTTTAATGAAAGATAGTCGTTAGAAATTGAGCTATCATGTTATTTGATTTTGAATCATAGTATGCAGTTGGCTTAAGTTGGGGGTAGAGAATTTTTCCTTTAATTCTCCTTCTTCATAAATCCCTACAAAAGGAAGGCTGTAAGCACCTATTGCATTTACTGAATTTGGATTTTCAGAAACATCGACATCTATAAATTGTATAGATTTTTTATTTTCTTTTGCTATTGATTTGTAGGATGCTTCAAAAGCATTGCATAAAGCGGAATAATCGGAATATAAACGAACTACTACTCTTTGATTTGTAAAAAGGTGCAACCAAAGATTGTCATCATTTAATTGTTCTATCATAATTTTAGTATCTAAGTAAAATTACTTACGACAAAAATAATTCTTTTAGTTTTTAGATATTTGATAAGTTCTATTAATCGAATTGTAATCATCACCAAGTATTTATTAATTTCGACCAAATATGATTGATAACTACAATAAAAGCCTAAATTGATATTTTAAATCATATAGAATTTATTAGTTTTGGTATTTGAAAAAGTAAAATGTTGATTAGAAAGTTTATATATATAGGATTCATAGCCATTTCTTTTTTTAGCTGTGTTTCCAACAAAGATATCGTGTATTTACAGCATCCAGATGACCCTGAAAAAGGAGAAGTATCTGAATCCGATAGTATTATTAGGACTTATCAAACCTACAATAGACCGTATGAACTTCAGCCTGAAGATATTATCTCGCTTCGTATTGCCAGTTTAACTCCGGCAGAGTTCGATTTTGTGAAGCAATATGAGGAGCAATTAGGTATTATAAGAAAATTAAATCAGTATAATCAAGGTACTCAAGATGGTGGAAATCAAAATAATATGCGTATGCAGGGAATGGGTGCTGTTGGTGAGGAAGGCTCTGGTTTAATGCCCATAATGTTAGATCGGCAGCAAACTGGTTTTACTATAGATCGAAAAGGTAATTTGGAATTGCCTGAAATAGGGGAAGTGCAGTTAGCGGGTTTGAGCATACGTGAAGCGGAGGAATTGATTAAGGAAAAGCTTATTAATTATTTTGAAACTCCTGTAGTGAGAATACAATTACTAAGTTTTCATTTTACAGTATTAGGTGAAGTGAATAATGAAGGGCGCTACACTTCTTTTGATCCTAAAACCAATGTAATTGACGCCATTACTTTAGCTGAAAACCTGACTGATTTTGCAGATAGATCCCGATTGAAGGTAGTACGTTTTAGCGGGAGTGAAGCACAAGTGTATTATGTGAATACTTTAAGAGAAGATTTAGTGTCTCAGAAAGGCTTTTATTTACAACCAAATGATCTAATTGTAGTGCCAGCATTAAGAGCAAGACAATCAAGAAGATATTTATTACCAGCTACAACTAATATTATTGGAGTTACAGCTTCCGCTTTATCTCTCATTTTGATCATCTTAAATCAGACTCAGTAAGTAATGGATGGATTTGACTTTCAAGACGAGGCTGTAAAAGAAGACAAGCCGATAGATTTTCTAAAGTATCTGCTTAAGATATTAAGAAGGTGGCCTTTTATTATTCTCTTTTTTGCTTTTACAACAACTTTAGGGATTCTATATAATCGATATGCAAATCCGGTTTATTCTATAAAAGGTCAGTTTATCACTAAGAAATTTACTGAGAACAAATCAATCTTACCTGGACTCGAAGATGCAAAATATTACTTAGGGTCAAGTCAGGAAGTTTATGAGGAAATTCCTTTATTAAAATCAAATGATAAGATAGAGGAAACTCTCAACAGACTAAATTTTAGAGTAAGTTACTTTGCGCAAGGTTATATAAAAACAACTGAGCAAAAAAGTGGGAATGGATATCAAGTTGTGATTGATACCCTAATGGGAAATAATGTGCCCTATGGATTAAAAATATTTGTTAATAAGAAGTCTGAAAACCAATTTCAATTTAATGTTGAAGGAAATCAGGATTGGGCTTCTAAATTAGAGGGGAAGAATTTTAATTATAATACCCCTTATTTAGTTGGAGATTTGAAATTTGTGATAGAGGGTGGTGGGTCTTCAGCCTCAACTGATCAAGACAAATACTTTTTTGTAATCAATAAAAAAGAAAGTCTAGTTAGTCAGTATAAGAATCGGTTAAAAATTTCATGGCAACAGCAAGGGTCTGCGATCCTGAATATGGCTATGGAAAGTGTAATTCCTGAAAAGGATATCCTTTTCATGAATACCTATTATCAGGTAGTTGAAGAATTAGGGTTAAAAGAAAAAAATCAGAATCTGGAGAATACCATCAATTTTATTGATGAACAGATGGCGATGATTTCTGACTCTATTGTTCAATTTCAGGAAACAATTGATCAACTCCAATTGGAAAATAGAGAATTGACATTAGGAAGTCAGACTATATTTTCAAAACTCAATCAATTAGATCAACAAAAAGCTGAGGTTTTATTACAAGAGCGTTATTATAATTATTTAAAATCATATATACAGCAAAATAGAACTTCTGAAGTATTTGCCCCCTCTTTAATTGGGTTAGATGCCCCGATGCTAAATGATTTAGTCAACCAGTATATTCAGCAGAAACAAAAAGACAAGATTTTTAGAAATCAGGAAAATTATAAAAACCCTTTAGTAAACAGAGAAGATAGCATAAGAAAAAGGCTTGAAAAAAATATTTTCGAAGCTTTAAATAGCTACCAGAAAATAAATCGAGATACACTTTCCGCAATAAATAGGAGAAGTAATTTTTTAATGGGCTCGATTAGTGAATTGCAGGGTGATATGCGAGAACTCAATCGTGCGAAAAGATTATTTGAATTGAATCAAAATTTATTTGACCTTTTTATTGAACGTAAAACTGAAGCGGCTATTTCAAAAGCTTCCGCCACATCGGATTATCAACTAATTGAAGAGCCTTCTTATTCTAATAATCCAGTTCGACCTAATTCGGAGCGTAATCTACTAATAGCGATGGCAATGGGATTGTTACTTCCAGTGGCCTTTTTCTTTATTAAAGATTTTACTAATCCACGAATAATGGATAGGGATGATTTAGATAGAAATTCTGATATGCCTTTGCTAGGAAACATTGCTCATAAGATAGATGAGACCAATACCATAGTGAAGGACAGGCCTAAATCATTGGTGGCCGAATCTTTCAGGGCGCTTAGGGCTAATATGAAATATTTACAGGGGCGAGATAAAAAACAAGCCAAAACATTCATGGTAACTTCTTCTGTAAGTGGAGAAGGAAAAACCTTTTGTTCTCTAAATTTAGCCTATACTTTAGCCGCCTCTGGTCGAAAAACCATTCTAATAGGGGCCGATATGCGTAAACCAAACTTAACTGACTTTATTGAAGCTTATCCTGATCGAGGTTTAAGTGAATACTTGGCAGGCTATGCAGAAAAAGATGAAGTGGTTATTAATGGTGAAACGAAAAATCTTTGGTTTGTTGGAGCTGGAGCTGTGCCACCAAACCCTTCTGAGTTATTAGCAGGTGACAAGATGAACGAGTTTATGGTAAAACTTCGTGAAGAGTTTGATGCTATTATTATTGATACTTCTCCAATCGGTTTAGTTGCTGATGCTATGGAATTATTGCCACATGTAGATCATACGCTTTTAATTGTAAGACAAGGGGTAAGTATGAAACAAGCACTTAATATGGTGAATGGCCTCTATAATGAAGGGAAAATTAAGCCAATGTCTGTCATCTTTAATGATATCCAATTACGCAGAAGAGGATATGGATATTATGGTGGCTACATCTACGGAATGGGCTATGGTGGTTATGGTTATGGCTATTATGATGAGGATAGGTTGAAGAAACGTAAAGGCTTGTTCAGAAGAAAGGGTTAATTAAGAATTAAGAATTAAGAATTAAGAATTAAGAATTAAGAATTAAGAATTAAGAATTAAGAATTAAGAATTAAAATTTTTTATTAGCCACTATCTTCCTTGCTAGGAAAAAAGCAATCTAACAGTGTTAAAGCATTATTCATATTTACTTTTATAGCTATCCCCTTGAGGGGATTATAGGGGTGTTCTTTAAGTAGTAACTATAAACTTTTTGGACTTTTTACTAATAGCAATGACGATATTAATGGCAAGTAGCGTCATTGCGAGTGTAACGAAGCAATCTTTAACTTTCATAGCGTCATTCTTGATTTGATCAGGGATCTTTTGCTTTAGCTTATTATATTCGATATATTCCAAGCTTTTTGCAATCATTAAAAACAGAAAATAAAATGATTTTTTCCTTTTTGCTTGAACAAAAAGAATCAGCTAGTAAGCGGACCAGCGAAAAATTCAAGAAAGTTTAATGCTTCAAAGCACAAGGCTAGCGCTGGCCCGCTAAACTTTCGTCCAGCCCGCTTTTCCGAAGCATTCGGAAATTATGGTATTAGCTATGTTTTTTTGTTGATGATGGTTCCTACTTTCATTCCTGCGTAACCTGTCCCGTTCTGAAGGTCGGGAAGCAGGAATCTCACTTTAAATAAATATTTAGTGTAGTAAATTATTTGATGGAATTCTTTTAATACCACTCCAGAAAAAATTTTAGCGAAATTATCTCTCAACATAATAATATCAATCCCTACAACTATCCCCTTGAGGGGATTATAGGGGTGTTTATTTTCTAATGCGTTTATATGACTTCGCTTTTTAAAAGCTTGTTGTTGTATTTCACTTCTTAATACTTTTTTCATTGATAAAAAAGTATCCAAAAAATCTAGGTGAAATGATGCTTCCACGCTTCTAGGCCGCCGCTGGCCCGCCATTTCACCGTTGCCTCGCGCTTTTTCGCTATCGCAAAAGTTGGGCGAATTAGCCAGAAAAATGGAAGTGACTAATTTGGAATTTTATAGGGAAAACTGCTTTCTTAACCACGATTGATCGCTAGAAGAAAGCGGGCAGGAGGACAAAAAGGCGGGGAGGGAGCTGGATTGCAGCGCGGAAGCATCTTTTTGTCATGATTTTTTCTTTCTTTTTGATCTAGCAAAAAGAAAATACAAGTATAAACTACTTGGGGTAGTAAAGGAATAAATTAAGTTTAATGTCTTTTATTACCGATTAAGCTAGACTTTTAACAGTTTTGATATTTACTTAATACTTTTTCCAATGATGAAAAAGTATGCAAAAAATCTGAGTGAAATGAAGCTGTCAGCCCTCAAGGCCTACGTTGGCCCGCCATTTCACCCTTCCTTACGCGCTTTTTCGTTTGCAGCGAAATTTGGTCGTGCTATCTTTTAATCTTCATCTGAATTAAATTCGATTCATAGAACTTTAATCAAATTAATAGGAATATATTTGTTCGAAGCGTGTGGGTGGGAAGACAAAACAGCGGGCCAGCGCAGCAGCTTTGTTTTGTCATGATTTTTTCGCTTGTCCGCTTATTAGCTGATTCTTTTTGATCTAGCAAAAAGACAAAGTAAGTCTATGAAACAATTTAATCTTTGTGAAAATAATTAAATGTATATAATCTCTTACATCTTCCCTACAATTTTTCCTTAGCTTATTGCAATTCTTTAATCTATCTACTACTTTTATTATTGAGTAGTTATTTTACTCGTTTTTTATTTAAATTTTGGCTAATTATTAGGTAGCAATACCTTAATCATTTGTTACCAATATTACTGTGTGAGACTATCCCCTTGAGGGGATTATAGGGGTGTTTCCTGAGAAAATCTCATTAGTACTAGCCGAATTGTTGATTTAGTTAAAATCACACAGAAAAAGCTTTTTGCTAAGTTCTAATTGGGACTGAAAGGGCGAAGCTGTAAATAATTACGAATTAGTAATTGATTAATTAAGAATTGAGTTGGTTCAGTATTAAATTGAAATTGATAAAATCATACATAAATAGTAAATTATTTAAAACTGTTGAAGGCCGAACATCCTACATCTTTCATCTAACTATTTATAAATCGCTAAAAACCTGATCACTTGACAACTTAAACACTGAATAAGTGTTAAACTTGACAACATACATTGCTCGACACCCTAATTACCTCTAAAACCCGTATTAAACTTCTCCTCAAGTTCTTTTTGAATGCGCAGACTAAGAGCTATTTGCGTTCATTAGAAGGAGAGTTTGGAGAAAGCACCAATGCCATTCGCTTAGAGCTCAATAAATTTGAGGAAGCTGGGATGTTGAAGGCAGATGTCGAAGGCAATAAAAAATTATATCAGGCGAATACAAAGCACCCGCTTTTTGAAGACATTCACAACATTATCAAGAAATATATCGGGATCGATCGCGTAATAGAGCAGATCATTGGGAAAGTAGGGCAATTAGAAAAGGTATATTTAATTGGTGATTACGCGAAAGGAATAGATGGCGGAATAATAGACTTCCTATTAGTCGGTAATCAGTTTAATCATGAATACATTGCCAATATGACCGGCATAGCCGAAAAGAAAATTGATCGTAAAATTCGCTTTTTATTTATGGAGCCCACAGAGTTTGTGGGGCAAGTTCCAACTGCTGAGGCGGGACTTTTACTGTGGCAGAGTTAATATATATAGCTAAATTATTTAGAAAATCTCATAAATGAATTTATCAAGTAAAAAAATATTAGTAACAGGGTCAGATGGCTTCATTGGAAGCCATCTAACTGAAAAGTTAGTGGATGAGGGCTATCAAGTAAAAGCCTTCGTCTATTATAATTCCTTTAATTCATGGGGCTGGTTAGATACTTTGCCAAAAGAGAAGCTTGCTAAAATTGAGATTTTTTCTGGCGACATTCGGGATCCTAATGGGGTAAGAACTGCCATGAAGGATGTTGATGTCGTATTTCATTTAGCTGCTTTGATTGCTATTCCTTTCAGCTACCACTCACCAGATTCGTACATAGATACAAATGTGAAAGGAACGCTTAATGTTATACAAGCAGCTAAGGATTTAGGTACTGAAAGGGTATTGGTTACTTCTACTTCAGAAGTTTACGGAACTGCTCAGTTTGTTCCTATTACAGAAGAGCATCCAAAACAACCTCAATCTCCTTATTCAGCAAGTAAAATTGGAGCTGATTGTATTGCTGAGTCATTCTACAGGAGTTTTGATTTGCCTATTACCATTGTAAGACCTTTTAATACTTACGGGCCAAGACAATCGGCTCGAGCCATTATTCCCACTATTATTTCTCAGTTATTAAAAGGAGAGACAGAAATCAAGTTGGGGGATTTAAGACCAACTCGTGATTTACTTTTTGTAAAAGATACAGCAAATGCGTTTATTGAAATTGCGAAATCAAAAAAAACGATAGGGGAACATATCAATATCGCAACTGAATCTGAAATATCAATGCAAGAGTTAGCTCAGAATTTAATTGATATTATAAATCCTAAAGCTGAAATTATAACAGACGAAGAGAGACTAAGGCCTGAAAAAAGTGAGGTGTTTAGATTATTTGGTTCGGCCAAAAAAATCAAAGAACTAACCAATTGGAAAGCTCAGCATGATTTAACTTCTGGATTAAAGGAAACTATTGAATGGTTTTCAAAAGAAGAAAACTTGAAGAATTACAAATCAGATATTTATAATATATGATTAAGCCACAAAGAACGATTATTATAGCAGAAGCAGGAGTAAATCATAATGGTGATTTTGAAAAGGCAAAGCAATTAGTCGAAGTTGCTGCTAAAGCTGGAGCTGATTTTGTGAAGTTCCAAACCTTTAAAGCCGATAAGATTGTTAGTAAAGAAGCTAAAAAAGCAGATTATCAAAGCAGAAATATTAATGATGGAGATGACTCTCAATATAACATGCTCAAAAAGCTTGAGATGTCGGAGCAGTGGCACTTTGATTTAATCGAATATGCTGAAAAATTGGGTATTAAGTTTCTTTCTACAGGTTTTGATGAAGAGAGTGTTGATTTTTTAGATTCTCTGAAACCTGCTTTATATAAAATTCCATCTGGGGAAATTACTAACAAACCTTATATAGAACATATTGCCAGTAAGAAAAAACCTATTGTTTTATCAACGGGAATGGCTACAATCGATGAAATCAAAGATGCTGTTGAAACGATAGAACGAATTGGCGTAAAACGTAAAGATATTACAGTGCTTCATTGCAATACAGAGTACCCAACACCAATGGAAGATGTTAATTTGAAGGCCATGTTGCACATCCAAAAAGAATTAGGGGTTGAAATAGGGTATTCAGATCATACTTTAGGGATTGAAGTGCCTACTGCAGCTGTAGCACTAGGTGCAAAAGTAATAGAAAAACATTTTACTTTAGATAGAAATTTACCAGGACCTGACCATAAAGCTTCCTTAGAACCAGATGAACTAGTATCAATGGTGAAAGCTATTCGCAATATTGAAATTGCCATTGCAGGGAGTGGTATTAAAGAGGTGAGTAAGAGTGAGGTCACTAATAAAAAGCTGGGACGTAAAAGCATTCATATAAAGAATTATATAAGGAAAGATCAGCACTTAACCGAAGATGACCTAATAATGCTTCGACCAGGAGATGGAATTTCTCCTATGGAGTTGGAAAGTATAATAGGGAAGAGAGCAAGGAAAGCACTTGACCCAGGAGCTAAATTATCATATTCAGACCTTTATTGATATGGAACTAAAGAAATATAAACCTTCAGATGAGCTCGAAATATTAGAACTATTTTCTTTGGCTTTTGGAAAAAGCATGACAAAGGAATTTTGGGAATGGAGGTATTTAAACAATCCCGCTCTTAAAGAACCCCTAATTAATTTGATGTGGGACAAGGATAAGTTAGTGGGTCATTATGCAGTTTCTCCTGTCATATTAAATATTAAAGATGAAAAACTATTAACCTCTTTATCGATGACCACCATGACGCATCCAGAATATGGTGGGAAGGGGATTTTTACTGACTTAGCGGAAAATTTATATCAGGATATTTACAAGAACAATGATATACAAGCTGTCTGGGGATTTCCTAACTTAAATTCACATTATGGATTAATAAAAAGATTGAAATGGAATGATGTGAGCCTTGTGCATTCTTTAAGACTTTTTAGTGAGGTATTTAATAAATATGATAAAGTAAATTACCGTACTGCTTATGATTTTTCAGCGCAACATGCTGCAAAAATAAAAGAGAATAATAAAGGAGAAATTTCGGTTCATAAGGATGCTAATTATTTAAATTGGAGGTATAGAGATCATCCAGATAATGAGTATAATATTATAGAATTGGCGGATGCTGATCATTTAGAATTTGTAGTAATAAAAATTATTGATTCATTTGATTCTGCTGGCGCTAAAGAAGTAGATATACTTGAGCATGGTTATGATGCAAATCCTGAGGTTATTAATGAAGTAATCTCAGCAGTATTAAGTTTTCTTTCGGATAAAGGAGAGACAGTTATATCTATAAATACCTGGATGCCAATATTTGACCCAAGACATAAATTATTGGAGCGGAATAAATTTAAACCAGAAAAACCTCTCACTTTTATGGGCTATCGTGCATTCTCTGAAAAATGTGAAGTCTTAAAGTATTTTAATTCATGGGACTTAACCATGGGAGATTCCGATGTTTTTTAAATGATGAAGAAGCGAAAAATTATTGCCGTAACGGGTGCTCGTTCTGAATATGATTTAATGTTTAGTATTTATGAAAAACTAAACCAAAGAGATGATATTGATTTTAGTATCATCATTACAGGGCCACATTTATCAGAGAAATATGGACTGACGTCTGAATATATTGAAAGAGATCATTTCAAGATTTCTGAAAAGATATATAGCTTATTAGATTCAGATCAAAAATTGGCTAGAATTGCCTCTATCGGTAATCAAATTCCATTGTTAGCGCAGACTTTATCAAGAGAAAAGCCAGATATTGTGTTGGTTGCAGGCGATAGAGAGGAAGCGATTTCAGTATGCATGACTTGCGCTTTTATGGATATTGCGGTTGCTCATTTTTTTGGGGGAGATATTGCAAAGGACGGAAATATTGATAATTCTGTAAGATATGCAGCTAGTAAGTTTGCCCATCTTCATTTTACAACTTTGGAAGAGCATAAGAAAAATTTATTGAAATTAGGAGAGGAAGATTGGAGAATCACGGTGATGGGAAATCCTGCCTTAGATCGATTTTTAGCTATTGAAACTGTTTCAAAAAATGATGTATTAAAGCATTTTGGCATCAGTTATGATAAAAACTACTGTGTTTTAATTCAGCATTCTATTATTACTGAAGTGGAAGAGCAAAGAAAAAGAATTCTTATTACTTTAGAAGCAATAGCTGAATCCGGATATTTTTGCTTTATCAATTATCCTAATTCTGATGCTGGAAGCTCGGAGATTATAAGAGCATACGATGAGTATATCATGAAATACCCAAAGCAGTTTAAAGTATTCAAAAATTTAGATCGTTTACAGTATGTAAATTTACTTCGCAATGCTGATTTTTTATTGGGCAATTCTAGCTCTGGCCTATTGGAAGCCCCTTCTTTAGGATTAGCTGCTATCAATATTGGAAGCAGGCAAAGGGGAAGAGTACATGGAGATAATGTGATATTTGTTGATAATGATAAAGATCAAATTGTGAAAGCAATAGATTTTGTCAATACTAACGAAGAGTATCTTGAAAAAGTAGCCAAAAAGCAAAATCCTTATGGCGATGGAAATTCAGCAGAAAAAGCAGTTGAAGTGCTAACTTCTGTTGAAATCAATAAGAATTTGATTTATAAAAATATTACCTATTAATGAAGAATGTAATTGTAGTTTCTGCCCATCCTGATGATGAAACTATTGGAGCTGGCGGTACATTATTAAAGCATATAAAAAATGGTGATCAGGTAACTTGGTTGATCGCTACCAATGTGTTTGAAGAACAGGGTTTTTCCAAAGAACGTGTAAGATCACGACAAAAAGAGATAGAAAAGGTAGCGAAGGCTTTTGGTTTTGTTAATGTTTTTTTACTTGATTACCCCACGATGAGTTTAAGTAGCTCAAGCATTATCAAGATGGTGCCAGAGATCTCTGATATTTTTAATAAGGTCAAACCTGAAGTTATTTATTGTTTAAACCGATCAGATGCCCATTCAGATCATAGAGTTTTATTTGATGCGGTAATGGCCTGTACTAAATCGTTTAGATATCCCTTTATCAAGAAAGTATTACTTTATGAATGCCTCTCCGAAACAGAATTTGCTCCTGCTTTAGCTGAAAAAGCTTTTATACCTAATTATTTTGTGGACATCAGTGAATTTTGTCATCAAAAAATTAAGATTATGAAAATATTTGATTCAGAATTGGGTGAACATCCTTTTCCGAGATCAGCAAGAAACATTGAAGCATTAGCGACTTACAGGGGTGCAACCGTTGGCGTTGAATATGCAGAAGCCTTTCAAGCGATTAAAATAATAGATAAGTGAATTATCAAAAGCACCTAGTTGACCAAGATAGTACCATAAAAGAAGCACTTGCAAAATTAGATGTGCTGGCTGCAGATGCTATTTTATTTGTGGTTGATCATGAGCAAAAGCTTGTAGGATCATTAACTGATGGTGATGTAAGAAGAGGCTTGCTAAAAGATATGTCAATTCATCAGAAGGTGATTGACTTCATACAACCCAATCCAAAATACATACTCAAATCAAGCTATAATGTAGAGGATTTAGAAAAATTTAGGGCTGCAAATCTAAAAATTATCCCAGTGCTAAATGATGCCCATCAGGTTATCAATGTTATCAATTTTAGATTTCTAAAATCCTATTTGCCCATTGATGCTATTATTATGGCAGGTGGCAAAGGAACTAGGTTAAAGCCTTTAACCAATGACATTCCTAAACCCTTATTAAAAGTAGCGGATAAACCCATAATTGAACATAATATTGATCGTTTAATTACTTACGGAATCGATGATTTTTGGATCTCCATCAATTATCTTGGAAACCAATTGAAAGAGTATTTTAAAGAGGGAGAAAGTAAGGGCGTACAAATTAAATACGTTTCTGAGGAGAAACCTTTAGGTACTATTGGAGCCGCAAGAGCTATTAAAAACTTTCAACATGAAACTGTTTTAGTCACCAATTCCGATATTTTAACGAATCTTGATTATGAAGATTTCTATAAAGATTTCATCCAATCAGGTGCCGATCTATCGGTAGTCACTATTCCTTATGAAGTCTTAATTCCTTATGCTGTATTGGAAATGGAGAAGGGAAGTGTAAAATCTTTTAAAGAAAAGCCTACTTACACTTATTATTCCAATGGTGGGATTTATTTACTTAAACGAGAATTGTTGGAATTAATACCTGAAAATGAGTTCTACAATGCAACAGATTTAATGGAGGAGCTGATAAATAGAGGAAAAAAAGTGAATTCATATCCGCTCAGAGGCTATTGGTTGGATATTGGCAAACATGAGGATTTTCAAAAAGCTCAAGAGGATTATAAACATATAAAGTTTTAATGAAGCCATTAGTAGTGATACCAGCAAGAGGAGGTTCAAAAGGTGTTCCTCGAAAAAATATTAAAGAACTAGGCGGGAAGTCTCTTATTTATTATACGATTGAAGCTGCAAGAGAAGTATTTGAGGATAAATACATAATGGTAAGTACTGATGATGAAGAAATTAAAGAAGTTGTAGAGAGAACTGGTCTTAAAGTTCCATTTCTAAGACCTCAAGAATTAGCTACTGATGAGGCAGGAACTCATGAAGTATTACTACATGCCATTAAGTTTTCAGAGGGAAATGGTTATTTCCCAGATACACTGATTTTACTACAGCCTACTTCACCTTTTAGAACCGGGGAACATATTAAGGAAGCTTTAAACTTATATCATAATGAATTAGATATGGTGGTTTCTGTAAAGGAAACAAAGTCAAACCCATATTATGTTTTGTTCGAAGAAAATGAAGAAGGTTATTTAAGGAAATCCAAGGAAGGTGATTTTACAAGAAGGCAGGATGTACCTAAAGTCTGGGAAATTAATGGGGCGATATACATAATAAATATTGAATCTATAAAGAATAAAGAAGTTAATCGATTTGAATGTATTAAAAAGTATGTAATGGATTACATCTCTTCTATTGATATAGATGATAAGTTGGATTTTCAGATTGCTAGTTTAATAAAGTTAAATTAGCCGCTAGTTTTTACGATATTTAAATAATGAAAAAAATAATAGTCAAACTACTTATAAAATTATATAAACATGGAGAGGAATATTCTAAAAGGAAGAAATACCAAAATTATTCAGTAAAATATAGTATAGACAAGTCATTTAAATTTAATGGCGAAAAAATAAAATTGTATGGTAAAGGAAACATTGTGTGTGGAAAAAATTCATATATAGGTAGCTATTCAACCATACAAGCGGACAAAGAAATGATTGTCAGAATCGGTGATTTCTGTAGAATATCTCATAATGTAAGAATTTATACATCTTCTGCCGTTGTTGATCAAGATTTTAAGAATTACAATAATTTGAAAAAAAAATTCGGGAATGTTAATATTGGGAACGCAGTATGGATCGGAGCTAATGTGTTTATTAATCCTGGTGTAAATATAGGTGATAACTCTATTATAGGTGCAAACTCTGTTGTAACAAAGGATATTCCAGAAAATGCAATTGTTGGTGGAGTGCCTGCTAAACTCATTCGCTATAAAATTATTTAATGCTTAAAAAACTATTTTCTCATACTGCTATTTATGGTTTTGCACCACAAATTACCAAAATAGCAAGTTTTTTTTCGCTTCCCTTAATCACACAAGAATTAACGGAACTAGATTACGGTATAGCAGGTGTTTTAACGGCATATACCTCAGCAATTGCTGTATTTAGTTTTCTAGGTTTGAGAGTTGTTTTAGTGAATTCTTATTTTAAGTCTCCAAAACAATTTAAATGGGCTTGGAGACAAATTTACGGATTTTTATCTATATGGAATATTGCTTATGCTTTTTTTCTTGGGGCTTTAATATACTTTATAGTTCCTACAGAAGCTAATGACCAAAGATGGCTAATTGTGTTGCTTCATATTGGGCCTATTGTCTTTTTTGGCCCTACCTCTAATATTTGTAGCACCTATTATCAACTAAAACAAAAGCCTTTTCAAATTGCTATCCGAAGTGTTGTTTTTGGAATTTTAACAATTGTATTAAATGTAGTATTTATAGCCAATTATAAAATGGGATTTATGGGGTGGTTTTGGTCTTCTTTCATAGTTGGTGTTATTCGAAACTTGTCATTTTATTATCCACTTAATTTTGTTTTGAAATTGACGCCAATATTTAATTTTAAGTGGAGATTAATTAAAAGTTCATTGAGTGTGAGTTTACCAATGATACCACATTACTATTCTAATTATTTATTAAATAGTTCTGATAAAATGGTCATGGATGTAAGTGGAATTAGTACTGGCAATATTGGTAAGTATAATGTTGCATATACAGTTGGAAGGTTTACAAATAATTTGGGTTCAGCAAGCGGATTAGCTATTGGGCCTTTATTGAATAAATTTTACAAAGATAATAACGATATGGCTGCTTCTTTTTTAATATTTATCCTACAAGTTTCTTTTTTTATGATTACTTGTCTTTTAAGTGTTTGGATGAAAGAGATTTTCTATTTTTTATTAAGAAATGAGACACTTTCGCAAATGTATTATTTAGGTATAATAATAGTGATGTCTTATAATTATAGACCGATGTATTTTGCTGCCAATTCAAAATTAATGTTTTCTGAAAAAACGAACATATTGTGGCGCGTAACTTTAGGAGCAGGTTTAGTTAATGTAATTTTGAACTTAATTCTTTTACCAATATATGGTTTTGAAATTGCAGCTATTACAACGTTTGTCGCTTATATTTTTATGGGTTACTCTGGCTTCTCTTTTAAAGTATTTAAACAACTTACAAATGCAAATTATTACCCATTAATATGGCTTTTCATTACCTTAATATTGACCATTTTAGTTTATTTGTTCAAGGATTTCACTATTTCAAATAAAATTATAATCAGCATAATATTTCTGTTAGTTGGTACTTTTGCTATTGTAGCTTTCAATATGAAATTAAAAGAAATTACATGAGAGAGATCTTCTTTAAGTTTTTTGATGAATATGATGAATTTAAAACTGAAGATTTCGAAGTTTCAGGGTTAAATTATTTTTCTATTATTCGTAATCGTTTGTTTTTTATCGCAATTTCAGATGAATACAAGTCACCTGCTACCAAAAGTAATTCATTTGCTAGCTCAATATTGATATTTTTTAAAATGTTAAGAAGTTCGAGGTTTTTGTTAAAAAAGAAAACGGCTCTAGGTATTTCTCATAACTCTTTCAGAACCAATCTTGATAATACTATTTACGATAAAGCACTAGATCCCTTATTAGATATTTTTGGTCAAGGTGAAGGGATTTTAGTTGAAATGAATCATAGAATTTCGAGTGGTAATGAATTTTACAAAAACTCAAGGATATTACCCTTAAATTTTATTGAGAAAATCGCCTCCAAATTATTTAAAAAAGAGCATAGTCTTTCTGTTGATTTAATGCAGAAGAAAGCTTTAAATGAATTAATTGAAAACTTTTGTTCGATATCGAGTAAAACTGATACTCAAAAAATTAAAAGATTAATAAAAAGCGATATTCTTAAATTTTTTATTTGGATTAGATTGTCACGAATCATTTTAAATCTAATTAAACCTAAATTTTTATTTACTTATTCTTTTTCATCAGTTTCTACAGGAGCTTTTATTGCTGTAGCTAATTCCATGAAAATAAAAACTATTGACATACAACATGGACCAGTAGGATGGCAACACTTCAATTATCGTTACTTAAAAAGTAATAACGAAAATATTATTTACCCCGAACCTAAGTTCTTTTTTGTTTGGGATAAATACTCTTTTAATATCATGTCTGAAATTATTGATAAAGAAAGATTGATTCTAGCTGGAAATAGGTGGCATAAATTTATATTGGACTTGTCTTATCGAAATGAATATAATTTTCAACGGAATAAAAAATATATTCTATATACTTTACAACCTGTTGAGCCTATAATCGAAGATTTTATCATGGAAGCAATAGAAAGGTCTAAAGAAGATTTTATATGGTTGATACGATATCACCCTAGAATGAATGATCAACAAAAAAAGCAGATATCTGATAATCTTGAAAAGTTTACTAAGATTGGAGTCGTTTCTTTAGATTACTCTAATAATACTGCACTTCCTGAAATTCTTTTGAACTGTGATGTACATATTACTAAATATTCTGGTTCAACTTTAGAAGCTTGCTCGTTTAAAGTGCCAACTGTTATTATAAATTTAATGGGATATGAATTATACAAGAATTTAGAAGGAGACCAATTAATTACTTTTGAATTAAATAATAATTCTGAAAACTTGCTAAAGTCAATTAAATACCTTTCAGTAAAAAACCAACATCACTCTAATGAAATGGATTTTATTAGTATGAATATGAATATTGACCACTTTTTAAGTGAGTCCTAGGGAATATGTATTCTTTGAAATCAAGTTTTGTGAAATATTTAATATTTACCTTTTAGGGTTGGTATGAATTAATTTTAAAATAGCAGAGGAAACTATTAAGTGGTTTAATTATTATTTAAGTTTTACAATCTAGAATACATCCTGATTAATGTGTTATTATCTATGAGTATTATTGTCTAATTAAATATCTTAAATGTTATGTTATAACGATGATTGATAAATTAAGATAAATGCCTTAATAATATCGATTTTAATCAGTAAGATTTTAGTATTATTTGCAAAGTTTTATAATCAATATGAGCAAATCGAAAAAACTTGTGATAGTTGTAATTTAATTAATATAAAAGTTGGGTAAGTAATAGATAATTAAAACTATATTAATTCTCCAAATTAAAAATATGATACCAGTTACAAAACCATATTTGCCCTCTTCTGAGAGATATAAAGAATTAATTGATGGTGTTTTCCAGAGACAATGGCTTACCAACAGTGGTCCTTTAGTAAATGAATTAGAGCTAAAACTAAAAGGGTCTTTAGCACTAAAACATTTGTTATTAGTTAGTAATGGAACAATTGCACTTCAAATTGCTATAAAAGCTCTTGAGCTAACAGGTGAAATAATCACAACACCTTTTTCATATGTAGCTACTACAAGCAGTATTGTTTGGGAAAATTGTACTCCAGTATACGTTGATATCGATGAACATAGTTTAAATATTGATCCAACTAAGATTGAAGCAGTCATCTCAGATAAAACAACAGCTATCTTGGCAACACATTGTTTTGGAAATGCATGTGATATTGAGACGATTGATGAAATAGCAAGGAAACACAAATTGAAAGTCATTTATGATGCCGCGCATTGCTATGGAACAAAATATAATGGTAAAAGTATATTTGAATTTGGTGACATAAGTACATGTAGTCTGCATGCAACTAAGATTATGCACTCAGTCGAAGGCGGGCTTTTGGTTACTAAGGACCCCAATCTATTAAAGATAATGGCTCACATGCGTAACTTTGGTCATGACGGACCTGAAAAATTTAATGGAGTAGGTATTAATGGTAAAAACTCAGAATTCCATGCTGCAATGGGACTGGCAGTGCTTGAAAGTATAGGAGGGATTCTTATGAAGAGAAAGGAACAGTCAGAATATTATAAGCATGTATTGGATGGTATGAATGTGAAATACCCTGTTATTAACCCTAAATGTGATTACAATTATTCTTACTTCCCAGTGATATTTAGTAGTGAAGAGGTATGTTTGCGCTCTAAACAAGAGCTTGAAAACAAAAATATCTATCCTCGTAGATACTTTTATCCTTCTTTAGATGCCTTGTCATATGTGAAGAAAGGTGATACTAAATTTTCAAATGATATTTCAAAACGAATTCTGTGCTTGCCTTTGTACCATGAACTTACGAAAGAAGAGCAATTTATGATTGCTAGGATTTTGAAAAGAACTGAGAGGTATGGTTGATTTAACACGTTTTTTTATCCTTGGTAATCCGAGATCTGGCACTTCATTGTTCAGACTCATGTTAAATATGCATCCTAATATTGTAGTGCCTCCTGAGTCAGGCTTTTTACATTGGTGGTCAACTAAATATAATAATTGGTCACAAAGTGATAATACATCTAGAATAGACGAGTATTTAGAAGACCTGATGAGTAGTAAAAAGTTTGAGACATGGGGGGTAGATAAAAAGAAATTAAAGTATTATCTAATTTCAAATAGGCCAAAAAATTATCTTGAATTAACTAGTTTGGTCTATCTCTTTTACAAGGGAGATGAACGAGTAAAACTGGTGGGGGATAAAAATAATTATTATGTGAGCCACATCAACGATCTTTTAAAAATATGGCCCGATGCCTTTTTTTTACATATAGTTCGTGACGTTCGAGATGTCTATTCTTCATATAAGGATTTAAATGAACTTCAAACGACTTCTGCATATAAGCCAGAGCTTTCAACTAATCCAGAAGATGTAGTGAAAGAATGGCTGGCTAATAATGAGAATATTGAGTCATTGTCTAGTTCTTTTCCTGATCGTTATTATCTTATTAAATATGAAGATATAATTAGTGATCCACTAAAGACACTTAGTGCTCTATGCGATTTCTTAGGAATCAAATTTTCAGATGAGATGCTTAATTATCATTTGAAGGAAGGCAAAAAGTTTATAGAACCAGAGGGAACTTTAGATTGGAAAAAGAAAACCCGTGATAAGCTAGATACAAATAATATAGGAAGATATAAAAGATCTCTATCTGGATCAGTTATCAACTTAATAGAAGAATTATCTATGCAAAAATTAAAAGCATATGGATATGAAAAATCATGAGTTACCTGTGGTAAGCGTAAGGCTAATGACCTATGATCATGGGCCGTTTATTAAGGAGGCATTAGATGGAATCCTTATGCAGGAAACTAACTTTAATGTTGAAGTTGTAATTGGGGATGATTTTTCAACTGATAATACAGTAAATATTATTAGAGAATATCAAGACACAGAGAAAATCAAAATTAAATTACTTCAGAGAGAACATGGAGATGATTACTCTGTCAATAGAGAAAAATTGGGACGACTTTATAATTTTTATGATATACTAAAGAATTGTAAAGGTAAATATATAGCCTTATTGGACGGAGATGACTTTTGGACCGATAAATATAAGCTACAAAAGCAATTCGATTTTCTTGAAAATAATGATAAATACATTGCCTGCTTTCATGATGTGAAAGTAGTCAATGAAAAAAGCGAAGTGGTTCGAGAAAATAAGTTTAAGAAGATTAGTTTGCATGACTATAAAGCTGAGCTTTTGACTAGGGGTAGGGTGTTACCGGTCTTGTCGGTGATGTTTCGGAATGTCACTGATGAACTACCAGAAGAATTTATCCATGGTGGCCTAGGTGATAAGTTTCTTTCCTCCTTTTTAGGTAACTTTGGTGATGCGAAGTATATGAATAATATTCAGCCTTCGGCTTATCGAGTGGGAAATCAGGGAGTATGGTCACAAAAGGATTTGATTCATAAGAAGAAGTTGAATCTGATGACGGTATATCAATTATGGAGATATTATGATAGGATAGGTAAAAAAGAAAATGCAGAAATTTTATTTAACAATTTGGTAATTCAAGGATACCGTTTATACCCGTATTTACCTTCCAACTCCTTTCTAGTTAAGATTGAAAAGTTAATAATGAAAATCAACTACAATTTTTTTAAATCTTTAAAATTTCCAAATAGACTTTTACTTAAATTGAAATTATGGAAAAATCAATGAATGATTTTCTTATCCTAGACTGTACGCTTCGTGATGGTGGTTATTATACAAATTGGGATTTTGATAAAGAATTAGTAGAGACTTATTTCGAATCTTTTAATCAATTACCTGCTGAATATTTGGAAATTGGTTATAGAAGTATTCCAATGAATAATTACCTAGGGGAGTATTTTTATTGTCCTGTTTTTGTGATGGAGCAAGCAAAGGAGTGGTCCGATAAAAAATTGGTCATTATTTTGAATGAAAAAGATATTCGCAAAGAACACGTAAAGGATTTATTATCTCCCTGTTTAGGCCTAATCACTATGGTGAGACTGGCTATTGATCCCCTTAACTTTACTCGTGCTCTAGGTTTAGCAGAAGCAGTGAAAAGTCTAGGCTTTGAAGTCGGTTTTAATGTAATGTACATGTCAACTTGGCAAGATCAGAAAGATTTTCTGAATCAAATTCAAGAAGTTACTGGCTTGGCAGACTATTTTTATATGGTCGATTCATTTGGCGGGGTTTATCCGGAAGACGTAAAGGATACTTTTGATTTAGTGCGATCTAAAACTGACGCCAAAATTGGTTTTCACGGCCATAATAATTTGGAATTGGCTTTGGTCAATACCTTAACTGCTTTGGAATGTGGAGCGGATATTGTCGATGCCACGGTAACGGGCATGGGTAGAGGGGCAGGGAATTTAAAAACGGAATTATTATTAACAGCACTTAATGCGAAATCAGGATTAGAAGTGGATTTTAATAGTTTAAGCAATGTGGTTTCAGCTTTTGAAAATTTGCAGAAGCAACATGAATGGGGTACTAATCTACCTTATATGGTTTCGGGTGCTAATTCCCTTCCTCAAAAAGAGGTGATGAATTGGGTAACTCAACGATTTTATTCATTTAATAGCATAATTAGAGCACTACAAAATCAAAAAGATAACCAAAAGGATAATCAAAAATTAAGTCTTTTTGAACCTCAGAAATCATTTGATAATGTTGTAGTAGTAGGAGGAGGTCCTAATGCAGCATTACATTCTGACGCAGTAATGGAATTCATAAATCGTAATGAAAATGTTTGCATCATCCATGCAAGTAGTAAAAATGCAGGCTACTACAAAGAATTAAAAGTACAACAGTATTTTTGTTTGGTGGGTAGCGAAGGTCATCGTTTAGAAAAAGTCTTTGATGATTTAGGCGGATTTTCAGGGCAATGTGTACTGCCTCCTTTTCCTCGAAAAATGGGAACCTATATTCCCCAGGCATTGGAAGGAAAAAGTTTTGAACTAAAAGAAATTACCATTACGGATTTAGTGAAAGATGCCCATACAGTTTTGGCATTACAGACTGCGTTGAGTTTAAATGCTCAAAATATTTACTTTGTAGGTTATGATGGTTATCAAGAAGGGTATATTACTAAAACAGAACTGGTATTATCTGAAGAAAATGAATGTATTTTTGAAGATTTCCAAAAGAATACAGGTTTAAAAATAACTTCTTTAACACCTACGCATTACAGAAAGCTTAATGTTGAATCCATTTATTCTTTATTGCAGTGAATGAGACAAAAATACCCCCCTTCCCCCCTCAAGGGGGGAGACGCACAGATTTTCTTTTCTTTTTTAATTTGATTCATCATCACTTTATTGATATTTTTTTGTAAAATAATTGATGTAAATAGTGATTAAGTTCAAAATATACTACAAACTTCAATCTGTGAGATTATCCCCTTGAGGGGATCATAGGGGTGTTAAATGGCTTTAAATATAGCAGAATGATAGCTGTTATATAGTAGCAGAAAGAATCAAAGAAAAATAGAGCTAAAACATGAATGTAAAATTCAATAAATGAATAATCAAGTCACTTTTTTCTTACCTATCCGAAAAGGAAGCCAAAGAGTAAAAAACAAAAACACCCGCACCTTCGCAGGCATAGAAGGAGGTTTGGTGAGGCTTAAACTGGAACAATTGCTAAAATCTACAAGAATTGATCAAATTGTACTTTCTACGAATGATGAAGTGAGTATGGAGATTGCAAAAAATTTAGATTCATCAGAATCCAAAATTAAGGTAGTCCCCAGACCTGAGGAATTATGTTTAGATATTACCTCTTTAAGTGAATTAATTAAATATGTACCCACTATCATTAAGAAAGGTCATATTTTGTGGGGGCATGCAACCACACCTTTTGCCACAGCTGAAGTTTATGATCAAGTAGTTGATCAATATTTTAATCAAATTAAAAATGGCTATGATTCATTGATTACTATTTTGGAATTGCAAAACTTTATCTTGAATAAAGAAGCTAAAATTATAAATTACGAACATTCAGAGGGAAAATGGCCAAGAACGCAGGATTTACCTGTTTTGTATGAAGTGAATCATGCTGTATTTATGACATCCAGAGTCATCTATCTTAATAACTTAGATAGAATTGGAAGTAAACCTTATTTATTCACCCAAAATAAAATAGAATCCTTTGATATTGATTGGGAGGAAGATTTTTTAATTGCAGAAGCCATTTATGATAAACTTTACAGGAATTAAAACTATCTTTTGGGATTTTGATGGGGTCATAATGGATTCCATGCCGATAAGAGACCAAGGATTCATAGAGATCTTAAAGGATTATCCTGAAGATCTAGTCACTCAATTGCTTGCTTATCATAAAGCCAATGGAGGTTTATCTCGTTATGTAAAATTCAGATATTTTTTTGAAGAGATTCTAAAAGAAAAAGTAAGTGATGCAGAAGTCGAACAATTGGCAAATAAGTTTTCTACTATAATGCTTAAAAAGTTAAAGAATCCGGATTTTCTGATTAATCAAACCGTAAAATTTATTCAAGAGCATCATGAAAACTATCAAATGTTTATTGTTTCTGGCTCTGAACAGTCGGAGTTAAGAGAGATATGTAAATCTGTAGGGATAGCTAAATATTTCAAAGGAATATTTGGCTCTCCAACTCCTAAAAATCAGTTGGTTAAGAATTTAATTAAAAAGGAAAATATAAATGCTTCAAAAGCAATTTTAATAGGGGATTCAATTAATGATTTTGAGGCAGCAAAGGTAAATAAAATTACTTTTTACGGATTTAATAATCCTGAATTGAAATCAGTTTCATTAAATTATATTCAGAATTTTAAAGAGATATGATTAAGATTTTAAAGGCTGTTATTGGTCTGATAATAATGCCATTTAGGATCCGAATTTTTAGGCCTGATAAGATATTTTATAATAAAAAAATAGCTGTAGTTGGCCCAGCAGATTCAGCATTTGATCATCAAAACGGAAACCTTATTGATACTTACGATTTTGTAATAAGATTGAATAAAGCTTTGGTTGCATGGAATCCAGATAATAAAAAATATTTGGGTACTAAAACAGATATTTTGTTTCATAATTTTTACGAAAATATGGATTCAGGTGGTGGTGGACCTTTAGACTGGAATCTATTTAAAAAATTTGGAGTTCAATTTCTTATTCAACCCCGTTATGATAAGAAAGGCTTTCAATTGATGTTTAATTATTTTAAAAAATATGTGAATACTAAAGAAATTATATATGTTTTCCCTAAGAGCTTCTATAATGAGGTGATTGATAAATTTCAGAATTATCATCCAACCAGAGGATTTTATGCACTTAATTCAGTATTAAAAGCTGATTGCTCAGAAATATTAATTACAGGCTTCACATTTTTTAAAACACCTTATGCTAAAGGATATAGAGATAATATTCGTGATATGGAAGCCAACAAGAAGCATATAAAAAATCAAGGTTTACATAATGTAGAAATGGAGTATTATAATTTTCTTCAGCTATTAGAGAAAACATCGATTGATAAAATACTAGTTGATCAGAAACTTTATGCAATCATTGAAAATGATTCACCCCAAATAGCTAAGAAGCTTAAAATTATAAATTAAGCTTGAACGAAAATCTGAAATTGAAATAGTAACTTAATGTATAAAAACAATATCTACTTAGATAATATAAAAGAGCAACAAAGTTTATTATACAACTGTATTGGTCTTTTTTTAAAGAAAGGATTGAAAGTTGCTTTACTAGATTTTCCAAATCACAACAATGTAGGCGATAATGCAATTTGGCTGGGTGAAAAAGAGGCGTTAAAAAAATTAGGAGTAGAGGTAGTTTATCAATGTGATATTTACACCTATTCTGAAAAAGCCTTACGCAAGCAGTTAAACAAAGGAGGAATAGTGTTGCTTCATGGTGGTGGAAATTTAGGAAGTGTCTGGCCGGAGCATCAAATGTTTAGGGAGAAAATAATTAAGACTTTGCCTGATATGAATATTATTCAATTACCCCAAAGTGTATATTTCGATAATGAAAATGGAAAGCAACAGTTTGGGGAAATTGCACGAGCACACCCAACACTCAATATTTTGGTAAGAGATAAGGTAAGCTTTGATATTTTAAATGATTTAAATTTAAAAGTAAAACTCTGTCCCGATATGGCATTTGCTTTAGGCCCCCTAGCTAGTAGTGGCAAATCAAAGGTAGATGCGGTTTGGTTGGCAAGAACTGACCACGAATCTGCTGGCTACAGCTTAGCAAGGTCAAATTTTAAAATAGAAAAACTCGATTGGTTAATGGGAGAGCCCGGGCGATATTATTCTAAGTTTAGCCCTAAAGTTACTGTTCGTATAAGAAGGTTAGTTCAAAAAATATTTAGGAACTCATCATTTACTCGTAATAATTTATGGAAAATTAATGCTAAGGCTTTTGATCTTTTGGCGCAAAGAAGATTAAATCGAGGTATTCGTATTTTAAGTAGAGGTAAAATGGTAATTACAGATAGATTACATGGACATATCATCTCCACTTTATTGGGGAAACCTCAAATACTATTTGATAATCATTATAAAAAAATAGGGAATTATAGAGAATGTTTTGAGCATAATCACGAAGCAATTTTTTACGATCTTGATATTAAGGATGATTTAGAAAAGGAAATATCTAATCTTTTGACCAATTCCGACCGTATTAATCATGACTAAGATTCAAACAGTCCTTCCATTATTTGTACCCAGTTTTAACAGACTTAAAGCCGATGCCGTTTGGGTAACAATAGCGAACTGGGCAGAAGGATTTGAAGACAAATATGGAAGCGCTCACGTAATAGCTGGAACTAATAAATATTTATCAAACGAAATTAGAGCAAAATGTTTTTCTAAAAGCTCAGGGAAACAAACAGAAAAAAAAGTAAGCAGATTTCGTAAATCAATTTTAGCAAAGTTAGCAGAGACATTTATAAAAGATTTACGTTGGTATTACGAAGAAATTAAATCTACTGATATTGAATTAGAACAATTCAAAAATGCCCCATTTATTTGGCAGCACCATGATCTCTTTCAAACAAAAGGCTTGAAGATAGCTAAAAAGTTAGGGAAGCCTTCTGTACTTTTTGTAGATGCACCTTATGTCTGGGAAGCAAAAAAATGGGGGGTGAATCGCCTGGGTTGGGAGTGGTTCTCAAAGAAATGGGGTGACGCTAAGCCATTAAATATGGCCGATTTGGTGCTGGTTGTAAGTGAAGAAGTAAAACAAGCGGTAATAGATTTAGGTGTAAATGAAAATAAAATTTTAATTACACCTTGTACAGTTTCTACCAAAAGGTTTAATGTAAATGATGCTACAGAGTTAAGAAAGTCCTTAGATTTAGAAAATGAATTCGTAATAGGATGGGTTGGAAGTTTTCGTAAATTTCATAGTTTGAATTTATTGCTTGATGCATTTCAACAAATATCTTCTTCTATTTCGAACGCTAAGTTATTATTAGTTGGAGATGGTCCTGAACGGTATAGATTGGCTGAAAGAGTGGAAGAGTTAGGTTTAATAAAACGAGTTATATTTACTGGAAATGTACCTCATAATGAAGTGAATGCTTATATAGGCAGTTTTGATATTGCCATTTTACCCTCTGAATCTTATTCAGGATTTCATTATTCACCCTTAAAACTCCGTGAATTTTTTGCGGCTGGTGTACCTGTAGTTGCTTCGGCTGTTGGTGATGTTAAGAATGTAATAGAGCAAAGTGATGGTGGATGGTTAGTACCACCTTCGTCTAAAGATGAAATAGCCAATATGATTCAAAAGATTGAATCCAATCGTAAAGAATTGCAAGCAGCTTCATTGAATGCAAAAAAATACGCTGCTAACGAAATGGGAATCTCCAAGCAAATTCAAATGATTGAGGACTATTTTGGGATAAGTTCATAATATTTCTCAAATCTAAAACCAACCTAGTATTATAAATTAGCTGAATTTTTTTTTAAAAATATTTACTTGAAAATACTTCAAATCATACAAAAACCTCAGTTAAGAGGAGCTGAAATTTTTGCTTGCCAATTATCAGTGGAGTTAAAAGGTCTAGAGCATGCCGTTAATGTCCTATATCTCTTTGGAAATGAGAATCAAAAGTTAGAATATAATTTAAATTTCCAAGCACTCTTAGCTACTCAGAGCAAAAGATTTTGGGATTTTAAAGCCTATAAAAAGCTTGCCCATATAGTTGAAAAAGGGAATTATGATATAGTGCAGGCTAATGCAGGAGATACTCTGAAATATGCTGCTATTTCTAAACGCCTTTATAATTGGAAAGCTCAATTGGTGTTTAGAAATGCTAATAAAATGTCTGCTTTTATTCAGTCTAAACCTCATTTATGGTTGAATCAATTCTTCTTGAGCCAAATGGATTATGCTATTTCCGTTAGTGAAAATTGCAGACAGGATTTAATACAAATATATCCTAAAGCTAAAGATATTTCTTTAACGGGCACTATAGGTACTTTTAACTTTGATCATCTTAACGCAATAAAAAGGTCTTCTGAAAATAAAGTTTGGATCAATGTAGGTTCATTTGTTAAAGAAAAGAATCATGGATTTCTTTTAGAAATTTTTGCTGAATATTTAAAAGATAATCAAGAAAATGAATTGTGGTTGATAGGGGACGGGAAGCTAAGAACAGAATTAGAGGAACAAGCCAAAAATCTAGGAATACAGCAAAATGTTAAATTCCTAGGCTATCAAAATAATGCAGTAGAATATATCAAAGCCGCTGATATTATGGTGATGCCTTCCAAAATTGAAGGTTTGCCAGGGGTAATTTTGGAAGCATTGTCTTGTGGTGTTCCAGTAATAGCATCGAATGTAGGTGGAATACCTGAAGTAGTGCATAATGAACAAAATGGGTATGTAATCGAAGAGTTCGATAAACCGAGCTATATCTCCAAAATTAAGAAAGTATTGAATGACCAAAAACTAACAGAAAAAATGAGCCAAAATGCCCGAAAACTCATCCAAGAAGAATTCCTCATGCCAAAAATAGCGAAACGCTTCGAATCGATCTACAAAGAAATAATAGCCTAAGGCTATATTTGAACCACAAAGCCACGAAGACACAAAGGATTTTAAATTAGCAATTACGAATTTTTTAATTACGAATTGATAAAAATATCAGTCCCAATTTAACATACCAAACGGACAATTGGTAAGAAAGAAGCAGTCTAACTCCGCCAAGATTCTATTGATACCTTGATTCTGAGGCTAATTCACCCTTTGGGGGTTAGGAGGCTTTTTTCTTTGTGTCTTTGTGGTTAGTCCACGGCTTTAGCCGGCTCAGCAGCAGCCTTTCTCTTAGCCGCCTTAACCCTCCTTTTAAACGCTTCTTTCTTTTTATCATCATACATCTGAATGATCACGAAAAGGAATAATATCATCACCTGACTTTTCTGCCTGATCGCAATCCCTAAATTACCAGATATCTGCGCCAAAGCTATAGACACTGTTATAAAACTAAAGAAAGCAGTTTTCACAGCAAAATCCCCCTTAATAATATAAGCTATGCCACCTTTAAAAATAAAAGTCAAAGTAATGGCTAATAAAAATACATTTTCAAAAGAAACAATAATTCCTAGCATCCCTGGAGCATCAAAGAACAGTGGCCTAAATAGAAAGGTAAAAACTTGAACGGGGATGCTCATATTGCTAATATCGATTCCTGAAGTTGCATAGGATAATTTTGCAGCTCTATTATCCATATTTAACCCTTCTTCAAATAAGGTATCAGTTTCTAGGCCTACCAGATTTAAAACATCTTGATAAATGAAACCTAAAGCTATTGATGCCACAGTAATCATTATAATCTTTAGTCCCCAGCCCAGACCTTTACTACTAAATGTAAAGCCTATTAGTGATGATGCTAAAATAACCATAAGTATATGGGGTCGTATATGATATGTGATTAATACTCCAAGCAATAAAGCAATATATCTTTTGGGAATATTATTTAATCCATAAAACAATAAACCTATTCCTAAGAATATAAATGAGCCCTTTCCAAATGAACCTGACCAAAAATGTAAGTTTGGCAATAGAAAAAAGAGATGCAAAAGATCAAACCTGAAAAAAGTATTTTTAAAAATTAGCCGCTCTCTGAAAAAATTATAAAAAAAGATGAAACCTAAAAAGCCTAGAAAGGCAAATAAAGCCATCATAGCTTCATAGGTGAAGGATAAATAATGTACAAACGGAAAACCATACCACTCTATAAAGGTAGTAGATACTCCATAAAAATCCGACCATTCAGGTCCTCTATGAAAGTTAAGTATTTTTAGATAATATTGTTTAGAGTCTGATGGGTTGAAAAGGGCGTATGTGTAATATACAGATGATAAAAACAGATGATACCAAAAAAGCTGCTTGAGAAACTTATTGTCTTTAGCGCTGTGGTTTGGGAGGCCAAATTTATTGCGGCTCTTACGAACTGGCATCAGTCGGTCTATCACCTGCATGGAAATGAAGTAGGAGAGGATAATGATGAAGATGCCGTAGATCATTTTGTAAAAATACTTTCTAATTAAATAGTCAGCAAAGCTTTGCATAATTAATTCAAGACTATGCTTTTCTTACAACGGAAAGAGACTGTATTTTTAACTAATAATTACGAATTAGTAATTAATTAATAAATCACATAATTATAACATCCATCCTTAATTCTCTTCCGATTCTCAGAACAGGTAGATTGGTAAACTTTTGTTTTCTTATGCATCTTTTGTGGTTAAAAAAATTATAGCTTTGCTTTCGAATTAGAAAATAACCTGCACACTTGCCAACATGACAACCAGCAAACCTAAAACAAAAGTCCTTCACATCATTAAATCCCTTGGCCGTGGTGGAGCAGAAATGCTATTGCCGGAAACGCTAAAATTGCATGACCAAAGCCAATTTGAATTTCATTATATCTACTTTCTTCCCTGGAAAGATCAGATGGTTGAGGCTTTAGAAAGTGCTGGAGGTGCAGTTACTTGTTTACCCTCCAAAAATAATATACAGTTGATGCGGCAGATCGATAAAGTCGACCACTATATCAAAAAGCATGAAATTAATTTGGTGCATGCTCATTTGCCATGGGCTGGCTTTTTAGCACGCTTTTTGCATAAAAGCAATCCAGTACCTTTGATTTATACCGAACATAATAAGCAGGAACGCTATCATAAAGTGACCTTCTGGCTGAATAAATTTACTTTCAACTGGCAATCGAAAGCGATAGCGGTAAGCGCTGATGTGCATACTTCTATTCAGCAAAATATAAAGCCCAAGGTGCCAGTACAAACGGTTCTAAATGGCGTCAATACCGATTTCTATCAACGACAGACTTTGGATGAGACGGCTGAGGCAGTAGAAGCGCTAGCGGATGAATCTAGCGAGATCACTTTTCGTGCAAATGAGACGGAAGCAGCCGAATTACCTTTTAATAATGGGAAAGAGGTATTGCAAGAGCTCATCAGACAAAAGAGAGATAATCATGAGCTTCAGGTAGTGGGCACCATTGCTGTTTTCCGTTTTCAAAAACGTCTGGTGGAATGGATGAAGGTATTTCATACGGCTGCCAAAGAAAATCCGAATTTAAGAGGAGTGATAGTGGGGAACGGTCCCTTTGCAGCGCAATTATTGCAATTACGCACTGAGTTAGGCTTAGAAAAGCAGTTATTTTTACCTGGCCTACAGACCAATACCAAAGATTGGTTTTCCATGATGGACATCTTTATGATGAGCTCTGAATTTGAAGGCTTACCCATAGCACTACTGGAGGCCATGAGCATGGAATGTGCGATTTTGTCTACTGATGCGGGTGGAGTAAAAGAGGTGATTCAGGAGGGTAAATGTGGTTTGTTGGTAGCTGTAGAGGAGTGGGAAAGCTTAGCTGAGAAATTGGAGCATTTAAGAGATAAGGAATTGCGAGCCAAATTAGCAAAAGGAGCTAGAAAGAGAGTGGAAGAGGCTTTTAGTTTGAAACGGATGGTGAGGGAACTTGAAGTACTTTACACCGATACTATCACTAAATAAATGATGTGTTTTCATTATTTTTAGACTTAATTAAATTATTAATTAATAATTACGAATTAGTAATTAAAGATGAACATAAGACCTGCAAGTACTTCAGACATACCCAATATCATCAAGCTTCTAAAAGCCAGCTTGGGCGAATCACTTATGCCTAAGTCGGAAGCTTATTGGCAATGGAAGCATATTAATAATCCGTTTGGAGCATCACCAGTTTGGGTAGCAGAGGAAGCGGGAGAACTGATTGGAGTGCGGGCTTTTATGCAATGGAATTGGGAAAAGGAGGCTAAGATATACAGAGCTATAAGAGCGGTTGATACTGCTACCGATCCTAACCATCAGGGGAAAGGAATTTTCAAGAAGTTGACCTTAGGTTTATTAGAACAATGTGAAGCTGAAGGAATCCATTTAGTATATAATACTCCCAATAATCAATCTAAGCCTGGCTATTTAAAAATGGGCTGGGAGGAAGTCGGAAAATTACCAATTCAAATTAGTATAAAGAAACCGATTCGTATTGCCATTGCTAAACTAAAAGGCGATCAAAAAACGGAATTTTTAGAATTGCCGAATCCTCAAGATTACAATTTGGAAAAAGCTCTAATTGATTTTAATTTCAAATTTGAACCATCATCAGAATGGAACTCTAAATACTCATTAGACTACTTAAAATGGCGCTATCAGCAGATTCCTATTATTCCATATTATGCTCATTTCAATACAAAAGCCTGTGTGATTTTTCGTTTAAAAGCTGGAGGTTTAGGAGTAGAGCTAAGAGTTTGTGATGTATTTGGTGACAAGCATTCTGTGGAACAATTACTGGATGAAATCTACTATCAAAACGATTTTGATTATATGAGCATTAGTGGCTTTGAGTCTGTGAAGCTTCCTGGGATTTTGAAGCAAAACAAAAACCTAGGGCCTGATGTGACAATAAGAACGCTAGCGGAAAAGGATCTGGATGAGTTCCGAAATTTTAAAAATTGGTATCCTACTTTGGGTGACTTGGAGGTCTTTTGACAGCCGAAGGCTGCAGGGTAACCACAAAGACACAGCCTGTCCCGCATTTATCGGGAAAGGCACAAAGAAAAATAATTAGTAATTAATGATTGGTTATTTAATAATTAAGCTCGAATCTCATGCCATCTCCATACTTCATGTTAAATTTATTTATATGGAATCTAATAATTAATTTCACAAATATTTATTATTTAGTATTGAATATCAGAGAGATACAAGTTTTACTCGTGTAATAGCTTAATAGCTCTGTTTAAATATAGTTTTCTTTGTGAAAACCTTAGTGTCTTTGTGCCTTTGTGGTTCAGGTTTCAGCTTTAGCTGATAAACTTTTGTTTTCTTTTGACTCTTTTGTGGTTGAAAGAATCAGCTTTAGCTGATAAATATTTATGTAAATTTGTAGTTATAAAAACTTAGAATTTGAATTCAATTTTCACCATATCACTTGATTTTGAGCTCCACTGGGGTGGCTTTGAAAAATGGCCTTTGAATGAAGCCAAAAAGCAATACTTTCTCAACACCCGAAAGCTAATTCCGCAGTTGTTGGATTTATTTGAGCAGCATGAAGTGCATGTGAGCTGGGCTACTGTAGGTTTGTTGATGCATGAAAGTAAGGATCAATTAAAACAGAATTTTCCTGAACTTAAACCAAGTTATGATCAGAAGCATTTATCAGCTTATCATTTTCTTGAATCTGTTGGTATTGGTGAGAACGAACAAGAAGATCCTTACCATTATGCAGATTCACTAATTAAAGATATTATCAGTCGAAGAGGACAGGAATTGGCTTCGCATAGCTTTGCCCACTATTATTGTAATGAGAAAGGTCAAACTTTAGCGCAATTTGATGCAGACTGTAAAGCGATTACAAAGGCTTCTGAAAAATACGAGCAAAAGTTAAGATCCCTAGTTTTTCCACGTAATCAGTTTAATACAGCATATTTAAAAGTCTGCTATGAAAATGGGATAGATATTATACGCTCTAATCCAGTGGATTGGTGGTGGGATATTTCCGATGGAGCATTAAATGAAAGCAAATGGAAGCGTTTAAACCGTGGCTTAGATGCTTATTTTAATATTGGTGGTAAAACTTCTTACAGCATAGATGCCATTCAGCAAAAAGAAGGCGTGTATTTATTACCGGCTAGTCGATTATTAAGACCTTATAATCCTAAGGAGCTATTCTTAAATAAGAAAAAGATCAATCGTATAAAGAAAGAAATGACGATTGCAGCTCAAAAGGCTGAATTTTATCACTTATGGTGGCATCCTCATAATTTCGGCAATCATTCAGAAGAGAATCTGGATGGATTGAGAGAGATATTGACTCATTTCAGCTTTTTGCAGAAGGAGTACGGTATGAAGAGTTTGAATATGGGGGAGATAGCGGAGAAGTTGGAAGATGGAAGTATATTACAGCCCAAGGCTGATTTGAACCACAAAGGCACAAAGACACAAAGGAATTAGACCAAAATTTGATAAATGTATAGTAATTATAGATTTTGTTAGTCAATATTGATTTTCACTGGAAATCATATAACAAGATCTATTCATTTCAAACCCTTAGTGTCTTTCCCGATAAATGCGGGACAGGCTGTGTCTTTGTGGTTAGTTGCAGCCTTTGGCTGAAAATAATGCTTAGCATTATAAATAGAAATCAAAATTTGGCATCTTAGCAGTTTAAAACTTAATAACCTAAATACCTCAAAACTTCTACACTTACATACATGAAAAAAATCCTACGCATTACCACAGTGCCTATCTCCTTAAATATTCTTCTGACAGGACAACTAAAATATATGCGGGAGCAAGGTTATGAGGTAATTACAGCTAGTGCTGATGGTCCGGAGGTTCAAGAAGTATGCGATAGAGAAGGTGTAAAACATTATAAAATTAATTTTACTAGAATTTTAAGTCCGCTCCAGGATCTTAGAGCGCTTATACAACTTATACGATTAATTCGAGATGAGAAGCCAGATATTGTGCATACCCATACACCAAAGGCAGGCTTGCTAGGGATGTTAGCAGCTAGAATTTGTAGTGTTAAATGTAGAATGCATACGGTAGCTGGGATGCCTTTAATGGAAGCCTCAGGTCTAACTCGCAGGATCCTTAGGGTGACAGAAAAAGTCACTTATTTCTGTGCTCAAAAAGTTTATCCTAATTCATATAGACTGAAAGAATATATGGAAACTGCATTTCCTTCCTATCAATCTAAATTTAAAATTATAGGTGAGGGGAGTTCAAATGGAATCAATACAGATTATTTTTCGACCCATGAAGTATCGGAGGGCCTGATTAAAAAGGTTCAAAATGATTATAAGATTCCGTTGAATTCTACGGTTTTTGTTTTTGTGGGACGATTGGTTGAGGATAAAGGAATTCATGACTTAGTTAAAGCCTTTAAAAATATAGAAGCTAATTCTTATCTTATTTTAGTTGGAGCCTTTGAGGATGAGCGCGAGGCTGTGAATCCAGAAATCAAAAGTGAGATAGAAAATAACTGTAGAATTATACATGTAGGATTTCAAAAAGATATCAGGCCTTTCCTTGCTGCCTCAGATATTTTTGTTTTCCCTTCTTATCGCGAGGGATTTCCTAACGTTGTATTGCAAGCTGCATCTATGGGACTTCCTTCTATAGTTTCAGATATCAATGGAAGCAATGAGATCATCACTCATGGTGAAAATGGATTAATTGTTCCTGTAAAAAGTGCTAATGAGCTTGAATCTGCAATGGTGGAGCTACTTACTGATTTATCTAAAAGAAAAGCGTTAGCTGCTAAAGCCAGGCATTCCATTATGAATAAATACGATCAACAGAAAGTTTGGAAAGCAATTTTGAATGAATATCAGTAGTGTTAATAGGAGCAGTTACCTTAGTTGAGATCACTTACAATGACGGATGTTATACAACGTCAAACTTCTAACTGCAAACTATTCAACCTATACCAAGCTAAACCAGATTTCATCTCCTGGTTTTAGTTGCGCTACCGAATCTAAATCATCCTCTTCGATATTGGCAATTCTGGGATAACCACCAGTGGTTTGGGCATCGTTAAGTAAAATTATGGCCTGACCACTTTGTGTTAATTGAATAGTTCCAGGGATTATTCCAGAAGATATTAATTCATCTCTTTCTTCAGCCTTAGCAAGTTTACTTTCTAAACGATACCCCATTCTGTTTGAATCAGAAGAAATGATATGTCCTTGACTAAAGAATTCAGCAATGGTCATTCTTGATATATTTTCAAAATCTGGGCCTGGCTTAACTCTTACTCTTATTTTGGTCGATAGAACGGGTGGTGTTTTGTTTTTATCCCAGCTTTCTGTTTTGTTTAAATAATGAGAATCAATTGATATTTTAGATCCCTTCTTTATAAAACTGTCTGCTGTTGCCTCGGGCGATTGCAATAATGGGCTGGCACTGTTTTTCCACTTTTGTACGTTCCATTTTCCTGCTACAGCTAAGTAGGCTCTACTCCCTGCTTTCAGCTTTCCGAAGCTAATAATGGATCCGCTAGTTAAATAATGTGCTTTATTATTATCAATTAGTACTCCATCTGAATAGACTTCAAAATTTGCTCCGGTTATGGCAATTAAAGCATCAGAATCAAAAAGTATTTCAGGTCCAGTTAATGTAATTTCAAATACAGGTTCATTTTTATCATTACTTACTAAAAAGTTAGCCATTTTAGCAGATTTTTGATCCAATGCACCCCCAATTGGAATGCCCAGATATTGGTAGCCTAATCTTCCTTTATCTTGAATAGTGGTTTGTAAACCAGGTTTGAGAAATGTGAGTGTAAGCTTAGGATCCATGCTGTACTAATTCTTTATATTCTTCTTGACCAATCGATTTGAACTTAACTTTATCCCCCATATTTAATAGTATGCCTTCCTCTTTTGAAGCATCAAATATTTCGATAGGAGTTCTTCCAATAATTTGCCAGCCTCCTGGTGCATTAATGGGATAAATTCCAGTTTGACTACCAGCAATTGCAACACTTCCCTTATCCACTCTTTTTCGTGGCGTATCCTTCCTTTTGCATTTAAGCTTTTCAGGAAGCTTTCCCAAATAGGGGAAGCCAGGAAGAAATCCCATCATAAAGACATAATATTCTTGGCTAGTATGTAATTTGACTAATTCATTTATACTTAAGCCTAATTCATTTGATAAGCTTTCTAAATCTACTCCAAAGCTCAAATCATAACAAACCGGGATTTCAATCAGATTAGATTTCTCATTGAGATTAAGTTGATCAATTTCAATCTCTTCAATTTTACTTTTTAAATCATGATAAGAGGTTTTTGACTTATCATATCTTACGGTTAAAGAACAATATGCTGGGATTTGATATAAAATATAATCTAGCTTATTGATTGCTTTAAAATAAGCATTGACTAGCTTATTAATCTCTAAGTCAATTTTTTGCTCAAAATTTATAAGAAGAGCGCTATCACCATATTCTATAATATCCATCATATTGAAAAAGCTTTAATCTCAATATTTGAGTTCGAGATTATGGTTTTTAGTATTTCCTCAGCAAGTGGATTGTCTCCATGTATGCATAAGCTATCAATTTCTAGTGGAATGTTTCTGCCTGAAGAAGTTTTAACTACATGCTCTTCAGTTATTAATTTAAGCTGCATTAAGCTTTCATCTACTGACTCCAAAACAGATCCTTTTTCTTTTCTACTCATCAATTTACCATTCTTGAGATACCTTCTGTCTAAAAAGCCTTCTCTTATAAATTTAAATCCAGCTTTTTGTGCTTGCTCTTGAAATGGACTTCCTGCTAATCCCATAATAGCTAGTCTTGGGTCAATTTCTTTCACTGCCTGTAAAAAGACTTCTGCTTCTTTCGAATTATGTGCTATTTCATTATATAAAGCCCCATGTGCCTTTACGTAATTCATTTTAGCTCCCTTACTTTCAGCCATGCCTTTAAGTGCAGCTATTTGATACTTTATTTGTGATTTGAGTTCCTCAGCAGGAATATCAATTTTTCTTCTACCAAAACCTGCTAAATCAGGATAGGAGGGGTGAGCACCAATTTGCACCTTATGTTTTATAGCACTTTCAATAGTCTTTTCCATATGATATGGATCTCCACCATGAAAACCACAGGCTATATTACAAGAGCTTATGTAGGGAAAAACGGCATCATCATTACCTTTTTTGAATTGGCCGTAGCTTTCTCCTAGATCACAATTTATATCAATAGAATTCATTTGAATGTTTAAATAATTCCGAAAGCACTTAATATGCTTCTTGCTCCTAATAAAATAGTTGTTATGATTACCACAACGCCTATTACGTTAATGAGTTTAGAATTTACATGATTTCCCATTAATTCCTTATCATTTACGATCCACAATAAATAAATAGCTAATATTGGTAGCAATAATCCATTGGTGACCTGAGCAAATAATATTAAGGCGGTAGTTTCAAATCCCCAAGAGGCTACTATAATTCCAGAGAGAAGAACTAATGCCCAAGTAAGCTTAAATTTAATATTCTGTAATCCGCCTTTCCAATCCAGAATTTCTGATGTAGCATAGGCTGCAGCTAAGGGTGCAGTTATACTCGATGAAAAGCCAGCGGCTAAGAAACCAAATGCAATAAAACTTATAGACCAATCACCTAAAATGGGCTGTAGTTGTGTCCCCAAAGAATTAATGCCTTTAAATTCATTTTGATTCCCTTCAAAAGCAATGGCCGCGGTAATCATAATGGCCATGGTAATAATCCCTCCTAAAGTTACAGATATAACAGTATCCAATCGCGACATATTCAGACTGTCAGTATCTTTAAACTTAGTTTTACTAGCTGAAGCATGTAAAAATAAGTTATAGGGCACTACGGTTGTTCCCACTAATCCTACCACCATTAAAGTAGCATTTTCTGGGATAAGGGGTACAAATAACCCTTTAATAATTGCTGAGATTGAAGGTTCTAATAAAATGGCTGCACAAATGAAAACTATTCCCATAATGCTTACCAATACCACCAAGAATCTTTCAATGTATTTATATTTACCTATAAGCAACAAGATGAATGCTGTTATACCTATCAGTAACAATAAAGAGTTTATCCCTAAAAACTCTGGTACTTTACCGAAGCCCATTATTGCGCCTGCTAAGTTCCCGGATTCATAAGCTGCGTTCCCCACCACTATGGCACTAATGACTAATGCGAAACTGAGGTATCGAAAAACTTTATTGACTGACTTTTTTCTAATAGCCTCACCCAAACCCATTTTGGCTTGTGTACCTAAGCGAGCCGTCATTTCTTGTAAGATTATCGTAGCAAAAATGGAAAATAACATGGCCCATAGGAGTGTATAGCCATAACCAGCACCTGCTAAACTAGCAGTAGTTACTGTGCCAGGACCTATAAAGGCTGCAGCTACAATCATTCCTGGCCCTAGTTGTTTTAACTTTTTAAACATGCTGAAAATATAAGTAAAATATTCTCAGCACGCTTAAATTTAGAATGAAGAATCGAGATTTATGCGGTTTCTAATTCTTGATCAAAAATACTACTGTCAGCAGCAAATTTTCTAATTAAATCTATTTCCAATCTATCGGTTAATCCTTTTGAATAATGTAATTTTTTTAATCTTAAGCTTTCATCTACCAAAAACTCAGCTGGAATGGTATTTAGCGACTCACCCTCTGTTGGCATATTCATAGGTACACCTGCTATTTTGGCTTTGATTGCAGTTTGCACAAAGCTTTTTATATGACTTTTGGCTGAGGCAGATTTAGATTCTTCTAATCCATATTTGGCATAAATTTCCTTTTCAGGATCAGATATTAAAGGAATTGGAGATACTTCCTTGTGAAATGTACTTCTTAATAAAACACTTTCTTTTGATTCAAAAAAGAAAATCATTTCTAAGCCTTTTGCTTTCAATTCTTCATGAACCTTCGTTAATGCGTGAACTCTTAGATTACAGAATGGACAACCGGCATGTCTAAAGAACGCGATGAGTAGTTTTTTACCTTTATATTCTTCTAAGTTAATTTGTCGATCATATATATCTTTTTCATTAAAAAGAGGCGCTAATGCTGTTTTTGTTAATCTCATATATTATTTATTTTCACTATTTACGATCATTCTATAATCGTCAGATTTAAAAATTAAATTTTGTTTTTTAAATTCTTAGGCTGACAACAAAGAAATCGTCAATCTGTTATCAGAGACTTAAAATTATATTGATTTAGGTTAAAAGAATGAATTATACTATTAAAGTCTTTTAAAAAGTTAAGAGCTTTAATGAATTCTTGCTTAACTTTGCAACTAATGTCAGCAAAAGATGTTGACAATTGAAAATAAATGTATCACCAAAGCAGGGCTGTGAACCCTGTGAAACCGTGAATTATGAGTAAAAAAGGAAGAGTATTAGTAGCCATGAGCGGAGGAATTGACAGCTCATTGGCAGCCGTGTTACTACACGAGCAAGGTTATGAAGTTATTGGAATGACCATGAAAACCTGGGATTATGCATCCTCAGGAAGTTCAAAAAAAGAGACTGGATGTTGTAGTCTAGATTCTATCAATGATGCCCGAAATTTAGCAGTAAATTTGGGTTTTCCTCATTACATCTTAGATATCCGAGAAGAATTTGGAGATTATGTAATCGATCACTTTACGGATGAATACCTAGCTGGAAGAACTCCAAACCCTTGTGTATTATGTAATACGCACATTAAATGGGATTCCTTATTAAGAAGAGCGGATAAATTAGGATGTGATTATATAGCAACCGGACATTATGCTAAAGTGAGAGAAGAAAATGGTCGATATGTTATTTCAAGAGGTAAAGACTTGAATAAGGATCAGTCTTATGCACTCTGGGGTGTATCTCAAGAAAGTTTAAGCAGAACGATTTTACCTTTAGGTGATTTAACAAAGCCTGAAATTCGTAAAATGGCAGAAGATAGAGGGTTCTATGAATTAGTGAATAAATCAGAATCTTACGAAATCTGCTTTGTACCGGATAATGATTATAGAGGCTTTTTGAAAAGAAGAGTAGATGGCCTGGAAGAAGAGGTGAAAGGTGGGGAATTCGTATTAGAGGATGGAACCGTAGTAGGTACGCATGAAGGATACCCTTTCTACACAGTGGGTCAAAGAAAAGGTTTAGGTATAGCGCTTGGCTATCCCGTTTATGTTACAGAAATACAAAAGGATAAGAACAGAGTGGTTCTAGGTACTTTTGATGAATTGTCTCGTGATGGTATGTATGTTAAAAATCTTGTGATGAGCAAATATGCATCATTAGATGATAGGGTAGATACGGTCACTAAAGTTAGATATAATGATGGTGGGACTCCCGCTGTAATAGAGCAAGTAGGAGATACTATGAAAGTGTTCTTTGGCAAAGGTGTTCCGGCTATTGCGCCTGGTCAGGCTGCAGTATTCTATGAAGGAGATGATGTGATTGGTGGTGGTTGGATTCATTCTTCTTTCAATCAACAAAAAATAAAAAATGAGGCTTTATCTAATTCTATTTAGTCTCTTTTTAATTCTTGCATCATGTGAGAATTCTACTGTAGCTCCAAATAAAGAAATATTGGGGCTACAGTTCTTTCCTCTAAATGTCAATGAATCTGAATTATACTCAGTAGAAGAAATCAATTACAATAATGATGGCTCTATTGATACATTACGCTATCAAATTCAAGATGAATGGGTTGATTCTATTTCTTTGCAGAATCGTATTAAATTAGAGGGGTATCGCTATAAATTAGATCAGGCTGGTAATAAGGAGATTTTATCTTCAATAGTAAAAGAAAGATCGGACAAATTAGCAAGTTTTAAAATTGGTAATTCTGAAGAAGTAAAGCTTAGTTTTCCTGTTTCGGAAGGGAAATCATGGAATGGACTTCCTCAGGAATTTGAAGAAGATGAATTTGAAATCTTTAAAGCATTTCAACCTTATGAATTAGGAGATCAAACCTTTGAAAGTACTGTTCAAGTCATTCAAGAAGATAATCAAGATTCTGTATCTAATTATGATCAAAGAATTGAAGTATACGCTGCTTCACTAGGCCTTATTTACAAAGTATCCTCTCAATTAGAATTTTGTAGAGAAACAGACTGTTTGGGCTTACAACAAATTGAAATTGGTAGGACAATCCGAATGGAGAGAGTTATAAACTAAGCATCCTCAAGCTAAATTTCATTTCTATATTCATTATTCCATAAAAGCAGCTTAACTTGCAGGCATGTTAGTGTTAGGAAAATGGAATAATTTAAAAATTGTCCGTGAGGCCCCTCAAGGACTATATTTAAGCGATGGCGAGGAAGATGTATTACTACCCAATAAATACGTTCCTCAAAATAAGAATATAGATGATGAAATAGAGGTTTTTATATATAAAGATTCTGCTCAAAGACCTATAGCCACCACCTTAAAACCTTTAGCTGAATTAAATCAAGCTAGTCTTTTTGAAGTAAGACAAGTAACTAAAGTTGGTGCTTTTGTAGATTGGGGATTGGAAAAAGAATTATTGATTCCATTTTCAGAGCAGACCGATGAATTAGAGGTAGGGGACTTAATAGTAGCTTATGTAACACTCGATCCTAAAACAGAGCGAATTGTAGCTTCTATGCATATTGAATCCTTTTTAGAGGAAGGATCTGGTGATTTAGAAGAGGGTCAGGAAGTAGACCTTTTAATATACAGAATTACGGATTTAGGCTATGAAGTCGTAATAAATCAACAGTATAAAGGATTGATATATGAAAATACAGTCTTTGATCCTTTAGATATAGGGATGTCTGGAAAAGGTAAGATCAAATCTATCAGGATAGATGGAAAAATTGATGTTCAATGGAAAGTGGAGAAGGAGGAGAAGCAAAAAGAGATTCTAGAATTATTGAGGGATCATAATGGTTTTATGCCTTATCATGATAAATCTAAACCAGAAGAGATTTATGATATGTTTGGCTTGAGTAAGAAAGAATTTAAAAGACAGATCGGACATCTTTACAAAGAGAAGAAAATTACAATCAAATCTGATGGGATTTATTTAGTATAAATTCGGAATGAGTAAAATACTATACGATAACTGGAAAGAAAACAGCAAAGAATACAAGTCCAATAATAAGGATTTTTATAAAGCATTAAGAAAAAGGAAAAAGCTTGATGATGAGTTCCATGAATTAGATGCTCAAGTATTTGATGAAATGGATTGTTTAGATTGTGCTAATTGCTGTAAAACTACCAGTCCCATTTTCCAGCAGTCTGATATTGAAAGAGTTGCCAAAGCTCTAAAAATGAAGGTCCCGGAATTTATTGACCAGTATTTACATATTGATGAGGACCATGATTACGTCTTAAACTCTTCACCTTGTCCATTTTTAGGATATGATAACAAATGTATTGTGTACAAGAATAGGCCAACAGCATGTAGGGAGTATCCTCATACTAATCGTAAGCGCATGCACCAGATCCTAAATAAGACCTTCAAAAATGCTGAAATATGTCCGGCCGTTTATCATATCCTTGAAAGGATGAAGGAAAGAGTACGTTAACAAGTTTGAATGGTTTACTTGTTGGCATGTTTTAACAGTATCTTATTTATAGCCACTAATTCTAATATAAGTATGTCATTTGTTTTATTTGATTAATTCAATACTAACGTCCAACTTCCATCTTCCAACTATTACCAAATAAATTTCAATACAAAATTGCAATAGATTATATTCGCACGTATGGCAAAATCAGCAGAGCAAATACTGGCCGATCTTAAAAACGGAAATTACGCACCGGTTTATTTCTTACAGGGTGAAGAGCCTTATTTTATTGATTTAATCAGTAATTATATCGAGAAGAATGCTTTAGATGAAAGTGAGAAAGGGTTCAACCAACAAATATTATACGGAAAAGATGTAAAGTTAAATCAAGTTGTTTCTGCTGCCAGATCATTTCCTATGATGGGCCAAAGGCAAGTCATTATTGTCAAGGAAGCTCAGAATTTGGGTGAATTCACTGAAAGCAATTTCGATTTTAGTTTACTTGAAAATTACCTTCAAAGTCCTCAAGCTTCAACGGTTTTAGTATTCTGTTATAAGCATAAAAAGCTCGATAAGAGAAAGAAGATATATAAAAGCTTGCAGCAGCACACTATTCTATTAGAATCTAATAAAATATATGAGAATAAAGTGCCGGATTGGATTCTTCAGTATGTGAAATCAAAAGGACATGGTATTAATAGGCAGGCTCTGATGTTATTAACTGAATATATTGGCAATAACCTAGAGCGCCTATCTAATGAAATTGATAAAGTACTTGTAAACTTTAACGAACCTTCAGAAATAACAGAAGCTTTAATTCAGGAGTATGTTGGTATCAATAAAGATTACAATATATTTGAATTACAATCAGCCATTATTAAGGGGAATGCTTTGAAGGCAAATCGAATTCTTAATTATTTTGCCTCAGACCCCAAAAATCATCCTGCAGTAGTGAATATTGGTTTTCTTCATTCATTTTTCACAAAACTCCTGCTAGTACATCATTCTGGAGATAAAAGTGAAAGAGGTGTAGCGAGTGCAGCTGGAGTAAATCCTTTTTTTGCGAAAGATTATATAGTAGCTGTAAATCGCTACAATCTTGGTAAAACAATTCAGAATCTAAACCATATTTTCCAAGCTGATTTAATGTTTAAGGGAGTAACAGCAAATATCAACGAATCACAGTTGATGAAAGAATTGGTATATAAATTGATGCATTAAGTATATCAATTAAAATAAAAAGCTGATTTAGTAGTTAACTAATCAACAGCTAATACGATTATTTAATATAATTTAGGTATTGCATACAACAGGAAGTATGATTAAAAATATTTTAATAGCAGGAATTCTAATAGCATTCCCATTTACTCTTTTTAGCCAATATGCTTTTGTAAATGAAGGTGAAAATGACATTTACAGTAATGCATTATCTTTATATAAGGATAAACAATATTCTGCTGCTCAACATAAATTCGAAGAATATGTTCAGCATAAAAATGCAGATCAGTTAAAGGCTAAAAATGCAGAATATTACGGTGCCTTAATATCGATTTACCTTTATCAAAATGATGGGGAAAAGAGAATTAAATCCTTTGTAGAATCAAATCCCTCACATCCTAAAGCCCTTGAGGCTTATTTTGAACTGGCAAACTTCTATTTCCGGGAAAAGAATTATGCAAAAGCCATTCAATACTATCAAAAAACCGATGATAGTGTTTTAAATGAAGAGGATCAAAAAGACTATCAATTCAAATTAGCTTATTCCTATTTTAGCAGAAGAGCATTTGATGAAGCATTACCTCTTTTCAATCAATTGAAAAGAAGAAATAATGAGTATCAATCTGCTGCAAATTACTACGCAGGATACATCAATTTTAATCAAGGGAATTTTGATAATGCATTAATTGATTTAGAAAGGGCTGCTGATAATGATACTTACAAAGTCTCTACTGCCAATATGATTGCCAACATCTATTATCAAAAAGGAGATTATAAGGCTTTAATAGAACATGCTGAAACATTACTTCCTCAGTTAAGTAGGATTGATGCTTTGAATATCAAATTGTTAATAGGAGATGCTTATTTCAATCAAAATGATTACAGCAAAGCAAATCAATATTTTCAGGAATACAGGGATGCGAGCAGATCAAAGCTTGATCGGGAATTATTATATCGAATGGGGTATGTAGCCTACCAGCAAAAAGACTTTAAAGAAGCAATTCAATTATTTGAAGAAGTAGGTATAGAAAAAGATTCTCTATCTCAATTTAATGCTTATTATTTAGGAGAGCTATATCTTAAAAATGAGAATTACAGATATGCCGCAAATGCCTATGAGCAAGCAAAATTGCTAGATTTTAATAGGGGCATTACTGAAGAAAGTCACTTTCAACTTGCGAAGCTTTATCTACAAGAATCTAATGTATCAAAAGCAGTTTCTGAATTAAAATCTTTTATATCACAATACCCGAATAGTAATTATGTAACGGAAGCTAAGGAATTATTAAGTGAAGCTTATTTAAATTCAAATGAATACAATCAGGCAATTGAGTTTATAGAGTCCATCCAAAGTAAATCTTTAAAGCTAAAACAAGCCTATCAGAAAGTTACCTTTTTACAGGGTGCAGAATACTTCAACCAGGCGAATTATTTCAGGGCAGTTCAGTTATTTCAGAAATCTGTAGAATATCCTCAGGATAAAACATTATTAGGAGAGACTTACTTTTGGATGGGAGAGTCATATTCCACGGGAAAAAAGTATCAGGACGCCATCAATGCATACCAAAAATCATTTAATTATAGTGTTGAAAATGATGATTGGTTTTTAAGTTTAAATTATGGAATTGCTCATGCATTATATAATGATAAGCAATTTGAGAAAGCATTAGGGTATTTTAATGCTTATGTTAAAAATGGAAGAAAATTAATTTACTATCAAGATGCTTTAATTCGATTAGCGGATTGTTATTATGTGACTAAATCTTATGAATTAGCATTAGATTATTATCAAAGGGCGATAGGTGAGAAGAATGCTAATATTGATTATGCTTATTTTCAAAAAGGAGTTATTAATGCGATAAATGGAAAAAATACTTTAGCGAACCAGAGTTTTGATAAGATAATAAATGACTATAAAAACTCGAATTATTACGACAATGCGATTTTTCAAAAAGCGCAATTGGCATTTGAATCCGGGCAGTACCAAACTGCAATTAATGGGTTTACAAATCTTTTGAAAAATCTACCACAAAGTCCTTTAAGACCCTATTCATATGCTAAAAGAGCGCTTGCCTATTTTAATTTACAGCAATATGAAAAAGCTGAAGGTGACTATAAGCTAATCCTTAATAATTATTTGACTCATTCCACAGCAAATGGTGCATTAGCCGGTTTGCAGGAATTATATGGCATTATGAATAAGGAGGAAGATCTTGATCAATATCTAACAGCCTATAAAAATGCTAATCCGAATGATGGGGAAGTAACTAAAATTGAATTTGATGCTGCTCAGTCATTGTATTTTAATCAAAAGTACGATCGTGCCATTGCTTCTTTTCAAGCTTACATTAACAATTATCCTGATCATTCATTGACAGCAGATGCTAAATACTATCTAGCGGATTCCTATTACCGAAATAACCAATTCAATGAAGCCTTGGATCTATTTTACGAGGTAGTTGAATCCAATAATACGGCTTTTAATAAAAGATCAATTCTTAAAATAGCAGAAATAGAATTACAGAATAAAGCCTATGATAAAGCAAGATTATACTTCTCAAAATTACTAGATAATTCAGAGAATAAGAAAGATAAATTCAATGCTTATACGGGTTTAATGGAGATTGCTAAATCTCAATCTGATTATAGTAAAATGATTTATTATGCTGATTTAATTATAAAAGAAGCAGCCGTTAATGCTAATGCGGTTAATGAAGCCTATTTAAATAAGGGAATGGCTAACTATTATCAAGGAAAGTATGATGAAGCAAAAGTGAGTTTCCAAAATGCTGTAAATGCAGCAAAGGATGAATATGCGGCTGAATCAAAATATATGATATCCTTGATGCAATATAATTCTGAGGAATATCAGGAATCCATCAATACCTTGTTTGAGTTGAATAAAACGTATAATTCTTATTCAACATGGTTAGGCAAATCATTTTTATTAATAGCGGATAATTATTATGCAATGAGAGAGTCTTTTCAGGCTAAGGCAACCTTGAATTCTATTATTGAGAATTCAGATTCTAAAATTTTAAAAGATGAAGCTCAATTAAAGCTTGATTTGATTAAAGAGGAGGAGGCCAGGCTAGATGGGATTGAAACGGATAATATTTCAAGTGAAAAGAATGATAGCATTAGCAACTCATTAGAAATGAATGAAGTAATTGAAAATGACTCAACGAAGAATTAATATGTTAAAATATGTTTTAATTGTCATTTTAAGCTTTCCAATAGCTGTTTTAGCTCAGGATAATTGGAATCAAGAAGGTGATCTAGAGGATTCTCAGGTGATCATTGAGAAGGATAGAAAGATTGATTTAGCAAGGGTAAATAGAGATTTTAAAAAAGTGCCGAATGCTAAATCAAGTCAATCTTCCATTGATGTGAAATTCAATTCAAAACAGTTTATTCCTGAACTTAATAAATTGTCTCCTCGGATTAGAGTTTTGACTATTCAAGATGAAAAACTTGAGAAATTATATGGAAGCCAAGTAAAATTAGGGGGTGGAAATTATGGAGCTTCATATTTTGAAGGCAATTTCTCTAGCAAAAGAAATAAAGATAAAAGCTATGGTTTAAATCTACTACATCAAAGCTTTGCTAATGGACCTATTGATGGAAGGAATTCAGGCTCCGGATATCAAAACATAAATCCATATGGAAAATTTATATTTCAAAATGCAGCTCTTTCAGCTGACGCATTTTATGAAAGAAATAATAACTATTTGTATGGTTATGATACAACCTTAGTAAATGAAGTAGATCGAGATAGTATTCAAAGAACCTATCATTCAATTGGAGCTAATATAAAACTAGAAGATCGAAATGATAATTCTAATTACCATTATAAGTTGGGCTTAAATACATATCAACTATTTTCTAATATTGAAAATTCAGAGTTTTCATTTAACTATGCCTTAGATAATAGTTATGATATTAATGAAGACATCTCTGCCTATTTCAATCTAAATGGATTTCTCTCTAACCTTAATTTCAATGCAATAGATTCTAGTCAAAATAGGAATTTAATTCGTTTCCAACCTGGCATCTATTATAATTGGAATGATTTGAGAATAAAGGCGGGAATTATTATTGCCTATGAAAACGACACATTAGAGAATTTGGGCAAGACACATCTTTTTCCAGATTTGAATGCTGAGTATACTGTGTTCGATAAATTAAGTTTATTTATTGGAATTAAAGGTGATATAAGAGCAAATCAATATAGAAGCTTCTTAAATGAAAATCCTTATTTAGACAATACCATTCCAGTATTTAATACTTTAATGCCTGTAAAATTCTATGGTGGAGTGAATGGTGCCATCAGTAATGTATTAGGCTATGAAGTAGGAGGAAGTATTGCATCTGTTCAATATAATTACGGTTTTACTGCTATTTTTGATGAATCGGAGGGTGAATTAAGATATGCTCCTAGATATTTTATAGATAAAAATACCGAAGCCAATGCTTACTTGGCATTATCTACCAATCTAGATAATTTGAATATAGATTTAAGAGGAGACTATTTCTATTATAATGTTGGCGATAATCAATTAATGCCATTTAGACCACAGTTTCAACTCAAGCTGAATTCAGATTATCTAATTGCTGACAAACTAAAAATAGGATTGAATGCACATTTACAAGGTGCTATGAACAATGAAAATATATTCTTAGAAGAAAATGCTAATTATTCCTTTAATATAGATGAAGCTATACCACCCATATATGATTTAGGAATAAAATTAGCATATCAATTGAGCAATAGAAGCCAGATTTTCTTACATGCTAATAACCTGATAGCCAACAAATATGAGTATTTCTTGGGTTATCCTAACCGTGGGTTCCAAGTTTTGGGAGGTTTCACATATTCATTTTAATGTTTTTAAAATCAATATTTGCCATTATATTTGATTTTTGTAATTAAATGTACTTATAAATAAGTATTGATTTTATTGAAAAATTATAGTTTATTGATAAAGTATTATGATTTTTTAATACTTTTAAGTTAGAGTAAACCTTAAATTACCAGAACATGGCCAAGAAGGACAAAAAAGACGAAGAGTATAAAGACGAAAACTTACATAATGGACCGGATCAAGATGATGAGGATTTCGGTTTGCCTGATTTAGATGATGAAAGCGATTCTGATCAATCTGATGACTTCAACACTACTGAGGATGATAAAGAGGTAGAAACTTCATTTGATACTTCAGAAACCTCAGAGACTTCTGATGAGCCTTTTTCCATGGAAGATTATGATCCAAATCCATTTGGAGACGATGATGATGAAACTCAAGAAGAACCAACTGCTACTGAAGAAGAAAAAAAGCCAGTAGCTTCTTATACTCCACCTAAAAAGCAATCAGCTGCTCCGATTATTATTACCTTATCAATTATTATAATTGCTGCAGTTGCTTTAGTATATTTTTTCTTCCTAAAAGAGCCTGAAAAAGAGCCAGTAGTAGAAGAGCCAGTTCAAGATACAACAACTTATGTGGTTGAAAAACCAGTTGAGCCTGAAGAACCAGAAGTTATTGAACCTGAAGAACCAGAAGTTGGAGTAGTGAATACACTAAATTCTAGAACAGGTCGTTCATATGTTGTTGTAGGAAGTTTCTTTGATGAAGATCTTGCGAAGGACTATGCAGAAGAACTTATAAAAGATGGAACGAATGCTTATATCATTCCTCCATTTGGAAAAAGTAAATTCAATAGAGTGGCTATTGAAGAAACTGAAAGTTTTGCTGCAGCTAGTACAAGAGCTACAGAATTATCAGGACAATTTAAAGAACAACCTTGGCCTTTGAAATATTGATAAAATAAAATATGACACTATTACAAGTTACTACCCTTGCAGATTCTGCAGCGGTAAACGCTCAAGAAAACAGCGTTAATTTGTTTGACTTACTTTTAAAAGGGGGATATGTTATGATTCCCCTTTTGTTATTATCGGCAGCGGCAATTGCAATTTTTGTTGAAAGAGTATTAACCATTAAGAAATCTTCCAAGACACCGACTGGCCTTCTAGATCAGGTAAAATCCTTGGTTTCTGATGGTAAGATTGATGAAGCAAAAATGCTATGCAGTCAAAATGAAACCCCCATAGCTAAAATGTTAGAGAAGGGAGTTTCTAGAATTGGTAGTCCTCTTAAAAACATTGAGGTGTCTATCGAAAATGTAGGAAAAGTAGAGATTTACAGATTAGAAAAGAATCTTTCTCTATTAGCTACAATATCAGGTGCGGCACCTATGATTGGTTTCCTAGGGACTGTTACGGGTATGATTCAAGCTTTTATAGCCATTGCACAGGAAGAAGGCTCAGTTAGTCCTAAATTATTATCTGAAGGGATTTATGAGGCCATGATCACAACGGCTGTAGGTCTTTCGGTGGGTATTATTGCTTATTTAGGATATAATTACTTAGTTACTCAAGTTCAGAAAGTAATCCATAAAATGGAATATACTTCGGTTGAGTTTATTGATTTATTACAAGAATCTAAATAAGTAAGGTGCTATGTCAATGAAATCAAGACATAATGTAGATCCAGCATTTAGCATGTCATCGATGACTGACATCATATTTTTGTTGCTTATATTTTTCATGCTTACTTCTTCTTTTATTACGCCTTCTGGTTTACCGGTTAATTTGCCTTCCAGTAAATCTACCAATATCGTAATGCAAAAAGTTAGCGTTACGATAACAGCAGATATGCTTTATTTCGTTAATGATAGGAGAGTTGCTGTTTCTGACCTAGAAACTGCTATTCAAAGAGAATTAAGAAATGCGGACGAAGGAGTTGTAGTTTTACATATCGACAAAACTGTTCCTACAGAATATCTAGTAAAAGTAGCAGGAATAGCAGCCTCATTAAAAGCAAAAGTATCAATTGCTGCACAACCGAATGAGTGATTATGTACATAGAGAAAAGAAAAATCGGATAATAGGAATATCCGTATCATTAGGGCTACACATATTGCTGCTCCTGCTATTCCTATGGGTAACCGCTTGGAAGGAGCCTTATCCACCTCTTCCAGAATATGGGATAGAATTAAATATAGGTATGGATAATACGGGATCAGGTGATGAACCCATTGCAAGTCAAGAAACGGAAGTGACTGAAGAAGAGCCTGTTGAAGAAGTACAGGAAAATACCGAAGAGTCAGTTGATGAAAGTGCTGAAACCGAAGAAGTGATTGATGAGAGTGAGAATACTACTGAAGATGTAGCAGAAGAAACTGTTGAAGAGGTAGTTAGTAATCAAGAATCACCTGTAAAGGTTGAAGAGAAGAAAGAAGAAAAAAAGCAGGAAAAAACTCAAAAAGAAGAAGTAGAAGAGAAGAAAGAAGAACCAAAAGCCAATCCTAATGCTTTATTTCCTGGTAATAATGATTCACAAGGAGAAACTACCAACAACAAAGGGGATCAAGGAAATTCTGACGGGCAAGTAGATGCTGAGGCTATGATGGGGCCTCAGGGTGGTGGAAATGGAAGCTCATTGGATATGGCCGGTTGGAAATGGGATTCTCCTCCCAGACCAAATGATACTTCACAGCAGAGTGGTAAAATTGTATTTGAGATTAGAGTAGACGGAAATGGAGAGGTCATTTCTGTACGGGCTATTGAGACTACTGTATCTGCTGAGGTGGTTAAAATTTACCAAGATGAAGTAGCTAAATTAAGTTTCAGCAGAACGTCAGGAGGTAGAACTGCTCCTCAATCTAAAGGAACCATTACATTTTTGATTCGATCTAATTAAATGATGACCTATCAAGAAGCAGAAGCTTTTTTATTCGAGCAATTACCCATGTTTCAGAGAGTAGGTAGTGCTGCTTATAAAAAAGACTTACACAACACAATTGAATTATTAAAATACTTAAATAATCCTCATGAAAAGACGAGGTATATTCATGTTGCAGGTACGAATGGTAAGGGGAGTACCTCATCATTTCTTGCATCGGCTTTAAAAGAAGCAGGCTATAAAACAGGCCTCTATACTTCTCCTCACCTTAAGAGCTTTACAGAACGAATGAGGATTAATGGATTACCAATTCCAGAATCTAGAGTTATTCAATATGTAGAAAAGTTTAAACCTATAATTGAATCATTAAAACCTTCATTTTTTGAATTAACAACTGCAATGGCATTCGATTACTTTGCTGAAGAAAAAGTGGATATTGCGGTGATTGAAGTGGGCATGGGAGGTAGATTAGATTGTACTAATATCATTAATCCAGAATTATCAATTATCACTCAAATTGGTTTAGACCACCAGCAATTTTTGGGTGATACTGTAGAGGAAATCACAAAAGAGAAAGCGGGTATAATAAAAGAAAAAACCCCTATTATTACTTCAGTGAATGAAAATGAACTTAGGTTAATTATTAAATCTATTGCTGATTCCAAAGGGGCTCCGTATAACGATGCTTCCAAATATTATGATATTTCTACAATAGAGGAGACGATCCCACATTGGAAATGTAGAGCAAATAGTCTTAAAAACGATTTATCCATTGATTTTGAATTAGGAATGTCAGCAAGCTATCAATTGCAAAATCTTAAATCTGTATTTACGGCTATTGACATTTTGAATGAACAAAATTATAGCATTTCAGAGCAACATATTAAAGATGGCTTAAAAAATGTAATAGTAAATTCGGGTATAAAAGGAAGATGGCAACGGATATCAAATGATTATAACAAAGCGAAGATTATTGCTGATACTGGCCATAATTATGCCGCTTTTGAACATTTGATAAAGATGATAGATAAAGAAGAAAAGGAAAAACTTCATTTCGTTTTTGCCTCTGTAAATGACAAAAAATTAGATGAGGTTTTATCTATACTTCCGAAAAATGCATGCTATTATTTTACTCAAGCAAAAATACCAAGAGCATTAGAGGCTTCAATTCTAAAAAACAAAGCTTCGGAATATGATTTACTAGGTGAAAGATATTCTTCAATTGAAGAAGCTTATGAGGCTGCTAAAAAAAATGCTAGTGACAAAGACTTAATTTTTGTAGGAGGTTCTACCTTTGCAGTCGCTGAAATTCCTGAATTATAAAATGAGTAGACAGAAGTTAAAAAGGTTTGAAGATTTAAGAAATCGTCATAATGTAATTGAGTATGATGATGATAGATATTCTAACATTAAATCAAATTGGGCTAATGAAATCTTTAAAAATTCAAATCCTATCAACTTAGAGTTAGCATGTGGAAGAGGCGAGTATTCGATTGGGCTTGCTAAGGAATTTCCAAATGAAAACTTTGTAGGTGTCGATATTAAAGGGGAAAGGCTTTGGCAAGGGAGCACAAAAGCCTTAGAGGAAGGTTTAGAAAATGTAGCATTCGCCAGAAACTTCATTCTAGATTTGGAACAAATGTTTGCTAAAGGTGAAGTAAAAGATATTTGGATTATTCACCCAGATCCTAGGCCTAGAGATAGAGATGAAAAAAGAAGGTTGACTTTTCATAGGTTTTTGGATATATATAAAAACATACAAGGAGGAAATGGTCGTGTACATTTAAAAACAGATAATACTCCTTTATACGAATGGACTTTGAATGAAGTGCTTGCCAACAGAACTGATTTTAAAGACTTACATTTCATGGATGATTTACATAATTCAGTATATTTAGAAGAGCATTATGGTATCAGTACTCGCTATGAAAGGAAATTTTCAAAAGCGGGTGAAACCATTAAATACTTAAGATTTGAATGGAAAGTATAAAAGATAAACTACAGAGTCCTGCATTTTTAATGTTTGTACTTTACTTTTTGACTGCTATTTCTTTGGTTCTATTTTTTGAGAAAGGAACTTTCATTTTATGGCTAAATCAAAAGCATAATCCTTTCGGAGACTCCTTTTTCAGTTTTATCACCTTGGTAGGTGAGTGGCATATATTTGTAGTGGTGGGCATTATATTGCTCATGTATAGATTTTATTATGCTATACTGTTAACCTTAACAGGGCTCATTCATTTTTTAATTATCCAGTTTTTAAAGATTGTCGTTTTTAAAGCACCTCGTCCAGCAGATTATTATGCCGATAAATTAAGCTCATTTAATTTAGTGGAAGGAGTTGATTTGAAAAGCCTTTATGCAATGCCCAGTGGCCATACAGCTTCAGCTTTTGCATTAGCTACTATTTTGATTTTAATAACTAAAAACAAATTATTACAAGTGATTTATATGCTGATAGCTATACTAGTTGCTGTATCAAGAGTATACCTATTCCAGCATTTTATGGTGGATACACTAGTTGGAGCTTCAATAGGATTACTAGTTTCAGCCATAATCTGGTGGTACCTTTCTTTTAAAAATAAATCACTTCTATATAATAACAATCGATTACATAGAGGTTTAATCTTCAATAAATGAATATAAATGGTGTAGAAATAGCGCCAGGTGAAGAGAAAGTGGTTGATGTAAATATTGCACGTTTACCTTCTCATACTCCTATAGACGTTTCCATAACAATTGCTAGATCATCAGAGCCAGGCCCTACATTATTACTGATGGGAGGATTGCATGGTGATGAGATTAATGGTTCGGAAATCGTAAGAAGGATAATTGAAAAAAACGAACATATCCCGAAAATAGGTTCTGTAATATGCATCCCCATTATAAATGTATATGGATTCATTTATTTTTCAAGGTATGTACCAGATGGAAAAGATGTTAACCGATCATTCCCCGGTAATAAAAATGGATCTTTAGCTGCAAGAATGGCTTATTTCTTAACTAAAGAGATTTTGCCAGTAATCGATTATGGTATAGATTTTCATACAGGCGGTGCAGATAGAACAAATTATCCTCAAATAAGATGTATGATGAAGGATGATGTGAATGTAGAGTTGGCGAAAGCCTTTCATGCTCCTTTCACTTTGGATTCAAAGTTTAGACCTAAATCATTAAGACAGACAGCTAATAAATTTGGTAAAAACATATTAGTTTATGAGGGGGGTGAATCTTCCAGGTTTGATGAGTACGCTATCAAAGAAGGAATCAATGGAGCAAAAAGAATGATGAAACATTTAGGAATGAGGGATGAGGCAGAAAATGCACCATATCAGAATTTAATCATTAAAAACTCTTCTTGGGTGAGAGCTAAGAAATCTGGAGTGTTTTTGTCCGCTGTAAAAAGTGGGGATGCAATCAAAAAGAATCAATTATTAGGTCATATTCATGATCCTTTTGGTGGCTTTAAAAGTAAAATTAAATCTGTTGTAAATGGTTATGTCATCGGTTTAAATCATAATCCAATAGTTCATGAAGGTGATGCAATAATGCATTTAGGAGTAATCAAATAATATGTATAGGAATTTCATAAAGCCTTTTTTCGATAAGCTTATTGCATTAATTGCACTTTTGGTAGCTAGTCCAATATTCATTTTAGTGGCTTTATTATTAGCAATTTTTCAAAATGGGAAAGTCTTTTTTACTCAAAGAAGACCTGGCAAAAATGAAAAAATATTTATGCTTGTTAAATTTAAAACTATGCGTGATGATAAGGATGAGCAAGGAGAATTATTACCCGATGCGGACCGCCTTACCTGGATTGGTAAAATAGTTAGAAAGACCAGCATGGATGAGATACCGCAGCTACTAAATATTCTAAAAGGGGATATGTCATTTATAGGCCCCAGACCATTATTGGTAGAGTATCTTTCATTGTATAATAGCGAGCAAGCGAAAAGACATCAAGTAACGCCAGGTATTACAGGATGGGCTCAGGTTAATGGAAGAAACACCATAAGCTGGAGCAAGAAATTTGAATATGATATATGGTATGTTAATAACCAGTCTTTTTGGCTCGATTTAAAAATCATCTTTTTGACTATTTTTAAAGTATTCAAAGCGGAAGGAATTAGTGCAGAAGGAGCAGCTACTATAGAAAAGTTCACGGGTAATAATGGTTAGTGTATTCCTAGATTATCCGTTTATTATCAATTTTCGCAGTTTCGGTTCTCAATATTAAGCCTATTTTAACAAGAGGTTATATTCATTTTAATTTCATTATTTGGATGTACTACTAATTATATTTTTTACAAACTTAGTAGAGAGTTAATTGGAACAGACAAAAAATGAACCCTGCTAAAACAGCCATAATTGCTGATGATGATAAAAATACGCTTAGAGATTTAGTAGATGTATTAGAATCTGAAAATTTTAATGTATCCCTTGCTCTGGATACAAATCATGCCATTCAACTTGCCAACAAAATCCAGCCTTTACTTGTCATCTCAGAAGTTGCTAACCAGAATTATGATGGTATCAGCTTATTCAAATATTTCAAAAATCAGCAAAATAATTGTAAGCATGATCCTACATTAATTGCGTTAACATCCAATTCTGATGAACAGTATGAGATATTGAGTTATGATACAGGAATTGATTTCTTTTTGAAAAAACCATTGAGAAAAATGGCTTTTAAACATAGAATATCAAAATTTTTTAATGATGAAGAAATCACTTCTGGAACTGCTTCTATGGAGGATTATCAAATCCGAGATTTGCATTTTGATATCAAACACCATTTACTTTATAAGCTTCCAAATAGAAATCAAATAGTTATTCAATCCAAATCATTTGATATTCTATTGCATTTGGCAAAATACCCTAACCAAGTATTTAAAAGAGAACAATTATTAGAAGATATTTGGGGAGGTGAATCAAAAGTTAGTTTAAGGACGGTTGATATTCACATCCTAAAAATAAGACAAGCTTTAGGTGATGAATATATCAAAACTATTAAAGGTGTAGGCTATATTTTTAAGCTTAAAAAATAATATTCCTCACTATTTTCTGTAACCTATCGAATTTGAATCAGTTGTTTAAATGAAAATAAAATCAAATTATGCAAATTATAGAAAATAAAACAGCACTAATTACAGGTGGAAGTAAAGGAATAGGGTATGGAATTGCTGAGGCATTACTTGCTAAGGGTGTAAATGTAGCTATTACAAGTAGAAGTCAAGAGGCAGCAGATAAAGCTGCAGAATCTTTAGCGAAAAATGCTAAAGGTGAGGTTTTAGGGCTTCAGGCTGATGTAAGATCATTCGAAAATCAACAAACTTGTGTAAATGCTGTATTAGACAAATGGGGTAAGCTTGATATTGTTATTGCGAATGCAGGTCTAGGTCATTTTGCTCCCGTAGATGAAATGGAAGTCGATCAGTGGAATGAAGTGATCGATACAAACTTAACGGGTGTATTCTATACTATTAAATCTAGCGTTGAAGCATTAAAGAAAAATGGTGGTTATTTCTTCACTATTTCTAGTTTAGCGGGTACTAATTTCTTCCCTTCAGGTTCAGCATATAATGCCAGTAAATTTGGGTTAACTGGATTTACACAAGCTGTCATGATGGATTTAAGACAATATGGTATCAATGTTTCCACTATAATGCCGGGTTCTGTAGCTACTTACTTTAATAATCATGAACCTAACGAAGATGATTATTGGAAAATACAGAAAGAGGATATTGGTAAGATGGTAGTAGATTTATTAGAATTAAATCCGAGAACATTGCCAAGCAAAATAGAGGTAAGGCCAAGTAGACCTCCTCAAAAATAATAGATATAAAAAAAGGTCAGCATTTGCTGACCTTTTCTAATATACCGTAAAACTAGGTTTTAATATAAAAATTCTAGTGCTACTCTATCAAACTGACCAAATTCACCATCTTCATTTGCACTAAAGCAAGCTAGCATTAATGAATTAGGGTCGATATCAGTAGGAGTACCAGGAATATGAATTGCACCAACTCCAGCAGTACCTTCACTTCCGCCTGTACCACAAGAGAAAGAACGATTGAACCAGTCAGTGTGTCTTAATCCAACTGAATGACCTATTTCATGACCTATAACGTGTTCTACTACGTTGGTGTCAAAATTACTAGTTCCAGATTGGATTTGAATGAATTTGTTTGGATTACCTCCACTAGGGAAACCTGCGCTTCCACCACCGGATCCGTTTACTCTGTAAACAACCATATCAAAAGGGCTGAAGTTTGAACCAAAAGTAAGAGTGAACGTTAAGCCAGTATTTAATGCGTTATAATTATCTATTGCCCATGATAATGCAGTTCTCATCTTAGAATCTAATCCATTTGCATTATTTGCAGTGTAACCGATTACATTAATTGTTCGATTTTGACTTACTAGGTTTGAAGTTCTATATTGTTCTGCAAATTTTCCTGTATGAAAAATTTCACTATTAGACATTTCATCTAATTGTTCCTGACTTATTAAGATATCACCTTCAACAACATAGTTGAAACCTTGATCACCAGTAAGAGGATTATTGAATTTTTCTTTGTAAACATCAGAAGGATCAAAGCCTAATTGGGTCAATTGCTTTATTACTTGATCAGAAACAACTGTGTTGTCTACTTGATTTGCCATTTCGTCTTCTTGGCATGAAGTCATTAGTAGTGTTGTCATTACGAAAGCAATAGCAAGCGTAATGCCTTTTCTTAAATTTGTCATAACTTTTATAAAATTTTGATTAGGTTTGCAACATATTGTAATTATTTCGAAAAGGAAAAATATTACATTAAATAATTTCGAATAAAGATGATAAATCATATTAAATATTTGAATAATAATATTGATATGGTGATGATTTAACCAAAACTGAATGAAATCTTACTTATTAACGAAGGCTAGTTTTAAAATTAATCTTTTTCTCTACTCTTTATTTTTATATTTCCTAATCGTTAACAATTTCCCATTGTATGGTCAAGGAATAAGCAGCAATTCAAGAGGGAATTATATTATTGATAAACAAGAATCTCTGAATAGTATAAAAAATCAAGAGTATTACTTGGTTCATTTTGACTCTGATTCTAATTTGTTAAAGAAGAATTTTTCTTCAATCAGAAGACTAAAAAATAATGATTATATAGTTAGGGTTGATAATTTAGCTGAATTAAGATATAAGACTTCAAAAAATGATATCTCTATTTATAAAACAAATAATAACTGGAAGAAATCTTCTAATATAACAATTTTAAATAATGACTTATTAAACGGAGTATATTGGATTGAAAGTCAAGATAAACAAAAATGTAAAAATTTTCTTGCTTCAAACCCTAAGATAAATACTATTTTGACTCAAAATCAGTTTTTTAAAATTCATGTAGATAATGTTATTTTAGATGAATTATTAAATAAATCATTTATTTCTTACATAGAGAAAGTGCCTCAAAATGTCAAAAGTGAGGCTAGAGTGCTGGATCTAAATTTAAATCCAAATAAAATAAATACCATTCAAGCCTATTATCAAGAATTGGATGGGTCAGGTGAAGTAGTAAGTGTAAGGGAGCCTTTTTATACTATTGAAGATATAGATTTACAGGGTCGATATATTCAGACTGGTCTTGAGAGTGAGTTTTCTGATAATCATGCTCTAGAAATGGCAACTATGATTGCTGGAAATGGTAATTCTTTTCTGACAGGTTTAGGAGTTGCTACAAATGCTCAACATACTTCTTCCTCCAATGCAGAAGTTAGTCCTAATAATTATGATTATTTTTCGGATAATAATATCCAAACCCAAAACCATTCTTATGGTACTGTGATTGAGTCTTTTTATGGAGTGGATGCTGCCTTATATGATCAGCTGGCATTTGAACATAAAGAAATAATTAATGTTTTTTCAATTGGTAATTCAGGATTAGAAACAGCCCAAGAGGGAGTGTATGTCAATATAAATGGTTATGCTAATATTACTGGAAACTTTAAGCAGGCAAAAAATATTCTGACCATTGGAGCTGTGGATACTGCTATGAATTTAATCGATTTCAACAGTAATGGACCAGCATTTGATGGAAGAATAAAACCAGAATTGGTGGCCTACAGTATGGCGGGTACTTCAAACGCAGCTGCTTTAGTAAGTGGAACTTCTGTTTTAATGCAACAAGCTTTTAAGGATAAGTATAATACCCAACTAAATTCAGCATTGTTGAAAGCTATTTTGATAAACGAAGCTGATGATATTGGATTATTAGGGCCTGATCACAAAACTGGTTTTGGAAGTTTAAATAGTTATTCGAGTGTTAATGCAATTTATAATGAAAGCTATATAGAATCCGAATTAGTTAATATTAAAAATACACATACTTTAAAAAGACCAATAAATGCTTCTCAATTAAAAATGACCTTGGTATGGACGGATCCACCAGCATCTCCTAATGATGCATATGCTTTAGTAAATGATTTAGATTTAAAGCTAATTGATGCTAATGGTAAGGAGTATTTGCCATGGGTTTTATCTACAGAGGCTAGCCTTGAAGCCTTAAGTTCCTCTGCAACATTAGGTGAAGATCATATTAATAATATAGAGCAAGTTTATATTAACAAGATTGAAACTGACTCAGTTAAGATAATTGTAAGCACTAATCAAACTACTGATATTACTCAGCCCTATTCAATTGCTTATAAATGGATTACAGAAAATGAGTTTAGTTGGACAAGTCCCACATTTAAAGATAACATTCCTTATAACGGTGAGACAGCATCTCATATTAGATGGGAGAGTACTTTTGATTCCAAGGCTCAAGCTAATTTATTTTTTAAATTGGTTGGAGAATCAGAATGGACATTAATAGAGGAGAATCTAAATCTTTCAGCTGAAAATTATAGATGGAATCCAATTATCTATAATGATTTTGCACAGTTAAAAATGGAGATCAATCAAGAGAGCTTTGTCAGTGATACTTTTCCAATCTCTAGCCCTATTCGCTTAAATGTAGGTTTAAACTGTAGTGATTCAATTTCTTTGAATTGGAACAGGATTGAAGGTGCAGATTATTATAAAGTTTATAATCTAAATTCCAACGAACTATTGACTATTAGCCAAACATCAGATTCGAGTATTACCCTTCTTAAATCGAATATAGAGAGTGATTATTTTAAAGTACAAGCTTTCAAAAATGATAAAGCACTAATAAATGGGGTTTTAATTAATTATACTCAACAAGGTGCAAACTGTTATTTAAACTCCTATTATTTGGAAACAGTACAGTCAGAGGGGATTTATCAAAACATCCAATTAGCTTCATTAAATGGAATAAGAGAACTATCCATTGAAAAGCGTTTGAGTGATGGTAATTGGAATGTTATCAGCACCTTTACTCCTGAAAATTTCGAAAATATCTATTTGGATGAAAATCCAGATAATGGATTTAATTATTATAGAATTGTAATTCATTTTGAAAATGGCCAAGAAATAATTAGTCAAACGGAATCAGCCTATTATGTAAAAGATTCCAACTTTATAATCTATCCGAATCCCTGGAATACAGAGGAAGATTTAAAGGTATTTTCGAAAGAAGAACTACCAAATGCAATCATAACTTTCATAAACTCCACTGGGCAGGAAATAGGCTCATTCTCAATTCCAAGAGATCGCAACTTTTTGCAAATTGAAATCTTAGAGGAAGGTTTATATTTCTATCGTATTTCTAATCAAGAGGAAATTATCTCTTCAGGAAAATTACTGATCAAAAGGTAGTTTAAATATTAGGGAATATTTCCAGTAATTCTGTTTTCTGACCATTTATATAATTCCAAAACAATTCATTGTAGTCGTAGTGTTTTTAGCGTAAACTAGTAAAATGAATGAGTTTTTCTTCACACGTTTACAATATGAATCAGGCGATTGGAATGTAGATCAAAGGATGCCTTCTAATCTATTGAATTCTTTAATAGAATATACAAACATTCCGGTAGATACTCAGGAAAATGTTGTGGCTTTAGCAAGTAAAGAGCTTTTTAATTGTCCCTTCTGCTATTTAAGTGGTCACAAATTGGTTCAGTTTACTGCTGATGAAAAGGAGAATTTCACAAAATATATTGAAAACGGAGGATTTATATTTGTAGATGATTGTAATCACGATATTGATGGATTATTTGCTAAATCATTTGAAAGACAAATGAATGAAATATATGGAGAGAATGCCTTGAAGAAAATTCCTAATGATCATGATATCTATTACAGTTTTTTCGAATTCGAAGATGGTCCTCCTACTACTTCACAGGAGCTAAATGGTTGGGGGGATGATATTGTTCATGATTATTTAAAAGCTATTGAAATAGATAATAAAATAAGGATACTATACAGTAATAAAGATTATGGTTGCGAATGGGACTATGATTTTAGAAATAAACGATGGTTAGCAGAAGACAATACCAAATTTGCAGTCAATATTGTAATGTATGCACTATTTAACTGATAAACCTTCAATTGAACATAAAAAATGGAAGAAAAAGAAATAAAGGATGCGGTTAATAAATTTAAATCGGCTAGAAAAGAACTTTCAAAAGCGATTATTGGCCAGGAAAACGTAGTAAGTGAGGTATTTATGGCCTTATTAGCAAATGGCCATATTTTATTGGAAGGGGTTCCTGGTTTAGGGAAAACCCTTTTAGTGAGGTCATTAGCTAAAATTTTACATCTTGATTTCCATCGTGTTCAGTTTACCCCTGATTTAATGCCCTCGGACATAGTTGGTATGGAAGTTTTGGAAGAAGATAGAAGCACTGGCAAACGATTCTTTAAATTTAATAAGGGCCCTATTTTTACTAATATTTTATTAGCTGATGAGATCAATAGAACTCCACCTAAAACTCAATCCGCGTTATTGGAAGCCATGCAGGAAAGGGAAGTTACTTATGCTGGTACAACCTATGAGCTGCCTAAGCCTTTCTTTCTTTTAGCTACTCAAAATCCTTTAGAGCAATCAGGGACATATCCTTTGCCTGAAGCTCAATTAGATCGCTTTCTATTTTACACGGTAGTAGAATATCCAACAGATCAAGAAGAAGTTGATATATTAGAGCTAACCACAGCAAATAAAAAAAATGAGCTCAAATCAATTTTGTCAGCAGAAGATATTATTCATGCTAGATCATGGGTTCGCGATATCCATATTGATAAAAGTTTATTAGAACTTATCAGCAGATTAGTTCGCTCAACCCGGCCTCAAACCTCTGATCTTGAGTTAGTAAAACAATATGTAGATTGGGGTGCAGGACCAAGAGCTGGACAATCAATAGTTTTGGCAGCGAAGGCACATGCATTTTTGGCTGGTCGTTTATCTGTAATTCCGGATGATATAAAGGCAGTAACTTTGGCTGTGTTAAGACATAGGATTGTTTTAAATTTTGTAGCTAAAACAGAAAAATATACTGTTGATCAACTTATTAAGGGATTACTAAATCAGATTAAATAAAGCTTAATGAGTTATTTTAATTCCATATTTCAATTACCTGATTTTGAAGCGTTGAAAGCAATGCAGCTTTTCATAAAGCATCATATCGAAGGTTTGATGATTGGTATGCATCAAAGTCCTAAATCTGGATTTGGAATTGAATTTAAGGAATACAGGAATTATACACCCGGTGATTCATTAAAGCAATTAGATTGGAAATATTTTGCCAGAACTGATCATTATATGATCAAGGAAGCTGAAATGGAAAAGCAGCACGACTTCATATTTGTACTGGATAATAGCCTTTCTATGAATTTTGAATATAGCAAAAATTCTAAATTTAATTGGGCCAGAACCTTAATTGCTGCTCTTGCATATATAGCTAATAATCAGTTTGATAAATATTATATTTTCAATCAAGATAATCCGCCACAAGGCTTTGAAGAATTCCTTTATCGCTTGATTCATTTAGAAACTGAACAGAATATTGAGCTAAAGGATTTAAAGCCTCATTCTCAAATCAACAATAAAAATACAGTATTCTTATTTACTGACGGATATGGTGAGCTTTCTCAGCTAAAAAGCTTGTTAAGTGATTGGTCAGTGGCATCAAAAGAGGTAATGCTCATTCACCTTTTATTTGATAATGAAGAGAATTTAGATTTCGAAGGACAGTATTTTAGCTTTAAGGATTTAGAAAGCGAAGCTATAGTAGAAATAAATAAAAATGAAAGTAAGACTGAATATGTTGATAGAATTGCAAAATGGAAAGCTGAAATCAAACAAGAATGTGTGAAAAACGGAATCGTTTATTGGCAAATGAACGGTAAAGAAAGCTTCAATAAATCTATATTTCAATTATTGTCTCACTTAAATCAATCCTGGGTATGAGTTTGACTAACTCTATAGCACTCTGGGGGTTATTGACACTCATCATTCCTATTATTATTCATCTATGGAGTAAGAATAAAACGAAGCTTATTTCCTTAGGAAGTATTCAGTTTCTTAAGGAAAGCAGTACACAGCGTTCAAATAAAATTGCATTTTCAGAAAAGCTATTATTTCTATTAAGAGCCTTGATTTTGGTTATGGTAGTATTCTTAATGTCAAATCTATTCTTTAAACAAGAAACTGAAAAAAAGACTGTTGTATTAATAGGAGTGGATATTGAACTTCCAAATGCTTACAGTTCTGATAAATATTATAAAATGGAAGCTATTGAATTTAAAACCTATTCACTTGCAAATAAATGGTTTCTTTTAAGTGAGATAGCAAATAAAAGAAATGATATTGATTCATTAATTTACATTGATAACTTACCAAAAAACGGCTTTGTAGGAGCTATACCAAAACTTCCATTTGATTTGAAAATTATTAACAAAGGTGAAAATAATCAATTGAAATCTCTGGTTAAATCAACTGATACAATACATTATAATCTAGAAATTGAGGATAAACTAGTTAATAATAAAATAGAAAACTTATTACAGGCCAATCAAAATTATACTTCAAATCAATTGGTATTTCAGCCAAATAAAAAGCTCAATTCAGAACTTATATTATCTGATGAGTTAGGTGATTTAAATGCCAATCAGCTTGTCATTAATAATTCTGTATCAAGTGATTATACTATAGAAAGATACCCTAATTACCAAGTTTTACTTATCAATAAGACTTGGTTTTTAAATCCACTAAATGAGGATTTTATTGTATTATTAATCTCTGAATTTATAGCCGAGATTGCTAAACCAGAGTATTATTATTCCTCATTAGATCAATTATATCATCGTCAAAACGAGATGAAATTAAAAGCCATTATTAATCAGGATTATGACGAATGGATTATGATTTCTATTCTCTTGTTAATTCTATCAGAACGTTTTATAAGTTATAGAAAGCATCATGGATAGAGCGTTTAAAAAATATTGGAATAAGCTTTTAATTCAATTTTACTTAAGATTGATAATCAATGTCTTATTGTGGTTATTTAGTTCTAGCTTATTGCTTGAGACTGTATGTAATATTTTTGACCTTCAGTCGATACTTGCTTTTCAGATTGTCTATCATTTATCAGTTTTACTACTAGTATTATTATGGCATCCTAGAATACTGTGGAATGATGAGGAGATCATAAGGTATTTACATCATAAATACCCTAAACTTGAATATAGTTTAGGAGTATTTCAAAGAGAGCGAGTTAGTGAGCTAGAAGAAATTCAAAAATCTAAAGTCAAAGCTCATTTACCAAAACTCAACCAAATCAGTTTTGACTTTAATTGGCAATCTTCATCTATTTTATTGGTAATGAGTGTATTATTTTGGATTATTTCAATAATTATCCCATTTGATTTCCCAACAGATTCAATAGAAATATCTAAGGAAAATTCAACTAATGAATTATTGCTTTCAAATACTGATGATAGTTTGATATTTGATTATGAGCTTAAAATATATCCGGCACCTTATACGAGATTAAGATCTTTTATTTGGAAAGAAGGTAAAAAAATACCTGAGTACAGTAAGCTTATTTTTTCAAATAGGGGAGAAATAGATTTTGATTTATTATGGCAGAATAAGAGCACATATTCAGTAGCTAAAAATACTCGAAAGACATTTAATTTTTATAAGTCATCATTGTATGAGATATCATACTTGCAACAAGACAGCTTAATAACAAATGAACCAAAACTTTTGGAAATAACTGAAGATGCTAAACCCTCTCTTTCAACAAATTTAGAATTTAACCGATATGAGATCAAATGGGAAGATTTAAATCAGACGTTCTCATTTAATTTAAAGGGGGAGGATGACTATGGTATTAATTCCATAGATGCTGTTATGACTTTAAGTAGGGGTGAAGGTGAATCTGTAAAGTTTCGAGAGATGAAAGCCTCAATCATGAAAAGTAATCATAGTTTAAAAGCATTTCAAAACAAAATTAAAATACCCTTAGATACTTTTGATTTAAATCCTGGAGATGAATTGTATTTCTATTTTGAAGCAAAAGATAATAATCCATATCGCTCTCAATTTACTAGAACAGATGTGTATTTTCTTTCTATTGAAGATACAGCAGAATATGAATCGGTAGAATATGAAGGCTTTGCTTTAACCAATGAAGCAGAATATTTTAAAAGTCAGCGTCAAATTATTATTGATACTGAAGCTTTGCTTGAAGACAAAAGTAGCATCAGTCAGCTTGAATTTGAAGGAAGAAGTAATAATATAGGCGCAGATCAAAAGGTGTTAAGGTTACGGTATGGAGTATTTTTAGGAGAGGAATTTGAAACTACTGGAGGCTTAGGAGAAATTGATCATTCAGGACATGACCATGGCCAAATAGAAAGTGGAGAAGATGAACATGAAGGTCATGATCATGAAAATGAAAGTGGAGATGAGCATAGTAATTTTTCTAATCCCATCTATAATGAAACTCCTGAATTAGCAGCTTATGTACATGCTCATGATGAAAGTGAATTGTCAACTTTTTTGGATGCGGAAGTAAAAGCTAAATTAAAGGAAGCCCTTGCCAATATGTGGGAAGCTGAGCTTTATCTAAGAACCTACAAACCAAAAGATGCTTTACCTTATGAATACCAAGCCTTGAAGTTGATTAAAGAGGTTAAAAGAGCTTCCCGAATTTATGTTCAAAGATTAGGCTTTGAACCGCCACCAATAGATGAGGCTAGGAAGCGCTTAACTGGAGAAATGAAGGATATTAAACCAAATCTAGTCAATAACAATAGACAAGAAATAAGCTTTAATGAAAAGATAAGGAATGCTTATCAAGGATTAAATTCAGCCTATATTGCCAATGATTTAGAAGGTGCAGATAAAATATTAAATAGTTTTGTTGAGACTCTAATAATCAAAATCACGAATGAGCCTGTTCGTTATTCCAAAATTTTAGTAGCTATTAAAGCTTTCCAAAATGATAAAACATTAGATAAACTACGCGATGTATTGGCTTATTTAGAGTTGATTTTAGAATTGAATAATCAAATATCCAAATCTAATCAGGCTTCACTGAAAACAGACTTATTGCAATCCTATTATCAATTATTAAATGAATAAGTTTTTACTAAATATATATTGGGAAAATCTATGGTCTTTTGAACATCTAATTGTTTTAATTGCAATTACAATACTTCTACTTTTTTGGGAAATAAGAAAGAAAGGAAGAAGACTTCCTTTAAGAGTTTTAGCAGTAATATTGACAATTGCTTCCTTATATCTCATTTATCTAAAGCCTTATATACTACAAGAAAAACCCAAGAGCTCTGCTGTATTAATTAGTCACGTTCTACCACATAATTTTCAAGATTCATTATTTAGTAAATATAATATTCCTGTTTTAAAACAAGATTCAAATTATAAGTTCACCTATTTCGGAACAGAAAATGCTACTTCATTTTCACTTGAGGAGTTAGATTTTCAAATTGATACGGCTTTCTTATATGGTTATTTCCCACAGCTTAATCCTCGTTATTATAATAAAAGAATTGATTATAATTTAAAGGGGGGACTAACGATCGATTATCCAAAGTCAATTGATTTAGGAGATAGTTTAAAGATCGTAATTAGGAATAATTATGATCAAGAGATATCAGAAAAATTAATCATAAATCAGAATACAATTCCATTTAAAGTGGCTAAAAAAAGTCAGGCTGAAATATCTACTTTACCGAAAGTATCAGCCGATAATTTCATTAAAATATCAGATAAAAATTACGATTATAATTTTTCTGTTGAAGTTAAAAAACCTGAATTATATAGGATTCAAATTCTATCTGCAGCACCTGATTTTGAGTGGAAATTTTTAACAAATTATTTAAAAACTGAAGGCCATTCTGTTTATCAAAAAACTAAAATTTCAAAGGATAAATACATTATAAAGAGAATTAATTGGAGTGATTCAATTTCAATAAATAGGGGTGTGGTTTCCAATTTGAAAATTCTATTGGTAGATGCTAAATCTTGGAATAATTTAACTAAGGTGCAACAGGGTAGATTCCGAGATGAACTCACTAAAAACAAAGGTAGCTTAATCTTCAGATCGAACGAAAACACGAATATCTCGCTTGATTTAGGCATGTCTAAAATAACTAATATTTTTAGTACAGGTGATAATTTACTTGATCAAGAATACTATAAGTACCTACAAATCAATACTATAAAAGACTTTACCGAAGTAGGAAAAAATAGCCTTTTTAGAACAGTAAGGCCAGATATAATTTATGGTATAATCAATTTTCAAAATACATTTCAATTGAGCTTATCAGGCAATAATCAAGAATATGATAGAATATGGAAGAACGTATTTCAAGAATTAGTACAAAATGAGAAATCAATATTTTATGATAAAACTGCTTGGCCTGTTTTATATCATCCTTTTAATTTTACGGTTTGGTCTGTAAATACTTTTGATCAATTAGCAGTAATTAATCCTTCAAAGGACACTATTGAAATGGAAAAAATTAAGGATGAAATTTACCCAGAAAGAGCGCACTATATGTTCTATCCTGCAAGGGTTGGATGGCATTTTATCCAGCTTGAAAATCCTTCAAAATTAATTCCTTTTTATGTTCATGATTCTAAGCTTACCAATGCTTCACAATTCCTGAATGAATACAACAATAGTTATTTAAATTATCTTAATTTTGAAAGTTTAGAGCAGAAGCAATCAAACTATAAATTTCAAAAGCACTTTATAACAATATGGATTTTTATACTGTTTGTTATAGGTGTTGGATATTTATGGATGGAAGATAAAATAACCTAATATGAGGCTAGTATTTTTTACGCTATTTACTTTTTTAATTTCGAGTGTAGTAATAGCTCAAAAAATATCTTATTCTGATAGTTTACCTAAATCAATTTCATTTCAAGAATCTATTGACTTACTATCAGCTTACATACAAAGAGAATCTGTTTCAGGTAGTGAAAAAGAAGCCGCTATCTTTATTGAAGATTACATCCTAACAACTGATCTACATTTAAGAGTTTTTTCAAACTTTTCGGATAATTATAATCTGGCAGCATCACTTTACCCCTTAAGTAGTGGTAAACCTAACATCATTCTTCAAAGCCATATAGATGTAGTGCCCATTGATGATCTAGATCGCTGGAAATATGATCCCTACAGTGGTCATTATGATGGAAGTTATGTATATGGTAGAGGAGCTTTGGACGCCAAAGGTCTTGGTATTATGCAAATCAAAGCCTTGGAGGCTTTTCAACATGATTACGATACAACTGAATTGCCTTATAATGTTACAGTTCTATTTCTTTCTGCTGAAGAAACTGGGGGTAAAAATGGAGCTCGTTATCTAATGAATAATTTCCAAGATGAACTAAATGCAGCAGTAGTATTAGGTGAAGGAGGAGCAGGCTATCAAAATGTATTGAAAAATTATCCAGATAAGGTAGTTTTTGGAGTTTCGGTGGCTGAAAAACAAAGCTTATGGCTTCAATTAAAAATCAACAGCAATTCTGCAGGTCATGGAGCAGCACCTTCCAATAATTATGCAAATATGCAGCTGATTAATAGCCTTAATCATTTAACAAATCGAAAGGTAATACTTTTTTTCAACAGAAGCACTCGGCAAATGTTCAGAAGGTTAGGTAGGGCAGAAGGTGGAGTGAGAGGCTTTTTTATTCGGAATATTAACTGGTCAATTTTAGCCCCTTTTGTACGTAAACAAATAGAAAGAGAGCCCTTTCTATCTTCTTTATTAACTAATACTGTTACAGTAACTAATATCTACAATCCACCTGGCCCACCGAATCAAGTAAGTACATCGGCTACTGCAGTATTGGATTGTCGCTTAGTGCCTGGCACATCCTCAAAAAGCTTTATTCGTTACATTGAAAGAAAACTAGATAATGAGAATATTGAAATTAGTGTGATTGCTGAAAGTCCGGAAGCGGAACCTTCTAAATTGAATAAATACTACAAAGCAATTGAGAAATCAATTTCTGTAAGCTATCCTGAAGCGGAAACCATTCCATTTTTATTTCCAGCTACAAGTGATAATAGCTTATTTAGATCATATGATATTCCATCTTATGGTTTTATACCTGCTGTAGTTACTGAAAGAGATATAAATAGCATTCATGGTTCTAATGAAAGAATAGGGGTTGAAGTACTCAAGTCTGGAATTACGATCTATTATAACTTTATAAAAGAAATCCAGTTTAAAGAACCATTTTCGTTATTTAACTTAAATAATGATGAAGATAATTAGTTATGAAAAAGTCTAAAGTTTTTTTAATAATCGCCATAATATTTATGCTCATTGTTTTCTATGTGGTGTATGATATGTCCACTAGAACAAAGTTTCCAGGGGGAAGGCCATCTAAGAAAGGGGAGTATAACAATTCCGATAAAGATAGTGTTAAGCAAGTGGATCCAATGGAAGTAGAAATCCGAAGGTAATATATAGAATATGAGTGAGAAGGGTAAAAAAATTGATGTTGATAAAATAGATCTGGATAAAATGAAAGAAGGTACCACTGAAAACCCTGGTACTATTTCTTTTCCGCATCATTCTGGTAGTGCTATTATTAAACCAACCGACAGAGGTAAAATAAAAGGCAGAGCTGTTTCAGCCATGCATGAGCAAACTGATCGTCAGATGAGTCAGTTGTATGAGCAAATGCAGTTATTGGCCAAACAAGCGAATGAGCTTCAAAATAGAGTTGAAATTTCAGAGCGAATATATTTAGCTAAGATTAATTTTGAGCCACTTATCAATCATACATACTTTATGTATGAAGGTGCTGATGGTAAAGATATATTATCTTTAGTTGCACCAGGGGAATGGGGTAGAAGTCAGAAGAATATGAGATATTTAGCTACTGTAAAATTATTGGCAGATCATACTTGGGAAATAATTGAAAAGGCAGAAGATTAGTTTCTAAATAAGATGATTTTCATGTGCAAATTGAATTAATTGGGTGGTATTGTTTACTCCAGTCTTTTTTAATATATTTTTTCTATGCGTGCTAACTGTATGATTGGATAGAAAAAGTCTTTCAGCAATCTCATTTGTGGCAAGTCCTTCAGAAAGTAGTTTTATAATTTCAATTTCTCTTTCACCCAACTTATAAGAAGCAATCTCTTCTTGAGAATTAGTAAAGTCCTTTATCTTGTCATAATAGAACTTACCACTGTGAACCCTAAGAATCGCGTCATAGAGCTCTTTGCCTGAGTTGTTTTTCAGGAGACAACCTTCTATTCCAATTTTAATTATTTCATCAATAAATGATTTTTGGGCATACATTGTTAGCATTATGATTTTAATATTAGGGTATTCTCTCTTTAGAATTTTAGCACAACTAATTCCATCCATTTCAGGCATATTGATATCTAAAATGGCAACATCCACTTCATTATTTTTTATGAAGCTATACACCTCTTTTCCATTATGGAACTGACCTAAAAGCTCTAAATCATCGTGTTTTTTTAAAACTTCTGATAATCCATCTAGAATTATCTGATGATCATCTGCTAATATTAGTTTTATTTTATTCATTTATTGGTATTTCAATAATTGCGATTAATCCCTTACCCGGTGCTGATTCAATAGTCATTTTTCCTCCAAGCTTCATGATTCGCTTATCTATATTTCGAAGTCCTATTCCTTTGATATTTTCTTTCCCATGAGTATCAAATCCAAATCCATCATCTTCATAAATGATATTAATAAATTGATTTTGAAACTCTAAGACTTCTAATCGTATTTTCTTAGCCTTTGCATGTTTAAGCGTGTTATTTACTAGTTCTTGAATGATTCTGTAAATCTGGGTATTTATGGAGTTTGGTAATTTCCCACTTATTTGAATATCGAAATCAGTTTTTAAAGTTGTGACCTTTTTTAAAGTTGTATCAAGATCCTTTAATGATGCCTCTAGTCCAAAGTGTTTCAATAGTCCAGAATCCAAGCTATGTGAAATTTTACGCGTTTCATCAGCTGCCTTTTGGATGAGAGAATCAATAGTATTGATTTTATTTAATACCTGAGGATCTAATCCTTTTTTTGGAATGGTATCAACAGATAAATTTGCAGTAACCAATAGGCTACCTAGATTATCATGTAGTTCTTTTGAAATCCTTTGCCTTTCTTGATCTTGGCCTTCCAATAATGAATAGGCGTTTTTTAATTCTTGAGCACTTAATAATTCTTCAATTTTCTGAAATTCTATCTTTCGTTTAAGAAGCTTTCTTTGATAGAAGTAGATAAACAGGATAATGCTTACGGCTAAAGTCAACATGCCTGAGGCTCCAATTGCAAGTGTAAGTAAAATCATCTTTTCTGAACCAGCCATAAGCCTACTGCAAAAATTATATTCTTCAATATATTACCAATATTGTGTATATACCATAAGGAAAAGTCAAAAAATCCTGACATTAATTCTGTAGCCAAGAATACAGGAAAAAAAGCTAAAGAAGCATATATTAATATCCCTACATTATATGAAAATTGTGGAGCTTCTTTATTGAAAATATCTTTTTCATATCTGTAAATTTCAATAAAATAAAAAAGGGCTAAAATGATATAGATAAAATTCTTAACGGTTAATGAATAGCTGAAAAAGTCATTTACAGGGTTTTTATAGAAAAGTTCAAGAATAATGGAGACTAAATAAATAAGGCTTAATCCTAAAATAATATTTCGTTTTCGATTTAATATTTTCTGATAAAAAATTAGGATTAAAACTGATTCAACCAACATATAAATAAATATATAGATGTAGTTTCTACCTTCAATAAAGTATTTTAAGCTGATATCTGAGATAAAAGCTACAGATACCAGCGTAATTAAAATTTTATCTATATCTAAATAATTTTCATTTTTTGTTATAAATAGTGTAATGAAAAATAATACAGGAGAATAAACTGATAATGTAGTGATTATGAGATTAAATAATTCCATATTAATTACATTGGTCAGGACAAGGGACGGATGCATTTAAAATTCCATCTCCTCCATCTAAAAAATCATTATCTTTAAAATCATGGATTTTAGGATAATCAAATCCATCTTCTGCTACAGGTATCATAAATACATCATAATATTTTTTGTTCGTGATTGTATCCTTGGTAATAGCTCTATATACCCTGACACCAATTATTTTTCCTCTTTTAGGAGTTCCATTGTTTTTTAAGGAATCCACATAATTAGCAAATTCTAAAAAGTTGTTTACTCCAAAAGAGTAACCGTAAGGATTAGATATATTAGGTCTGTTAGGGTTTTTAAGGAAGTCGTTTAATTTTTTCTGAGCTTTATCTGGACTAATCAATCTACCATGGTTAGGCTTAAATCTTGAACTATCTTTCTTAAATCTTTCAGCTAATTCTTTATCAAAGAAAATTTCATCTGATGGTTCATCTTGCATGTTTTCAATTGAATCTTGCGTAGTTTCAATTTTTTCATTTGTGGTAGAGATATGAAAAATAACTACAGCTATTAAAGCCAATAACAGTACGATTGTTGAAATTTTGTAATTCATGTCATTTAGGTTTTGTTGTTGAACTGTATAAAAATAGCAAATTATATTGTTTAAAAGCATTTAACAATACCTAGAAAAAGGTATAATTTTCAAAACCCCTCTTTTGGAACGAGTGCATTCATATAGTATTAAAATACAGAAATAGGACTTTAAGTAACCTTAGTTACCTTCTTACTAAGTTTTTGAACGTATATTAATGTATATCAAAAAATGATATTGACATGAAAACTTTAGGACTAATAGGGGGGACTTCCTGGCATGCAACAGTAGAATATTATACACAAATCAATCAGAAAGTATCTGAAGTAATAGGGAAACAAGCCAATCCAGAGCTTTTAATTTATAGCATTAATATTGAGTTAATGCGAGAACAGAATAAGGAAAAAATCAATTCCAAATATCTTGAAGTAAGCAAAAAGTTACAAGAAGCAGGAGCGGATGCTATTATAATTTGTGCTAATACACCACACATGGTTTACGATTATGTTCAGCCTAAAATTGATATCCCAATCTTACATATAGGAACTGCCACAGGAAAATCAGCTCAAGCTTCAAAAATGAAAACATTAGGATTACTAGGGAATAAACCTACCATGACTGGTGACTTCATATCTTCAAAATTAAAAAATGATTATGGTATGGAGGTCATTATCCCCGAAGGCGAAAGTTTAGATAAATCTCACTACTATGTTTCCAAAGAGCTTACTCAAGGCACATTCTCTGATGAAGCCAAATCATTTTATCTTAATCAAATTAAGGAAATGAAGAAAAGAGGTGCTGATGGAATAATACTGGGCTGTACAGAGCTTCCAATTTTGCTAAAAGGAATAGATTCAGAATTACCGATGCTTCGAACAACAGACTTGCATATTGAGATGGCGGTTGAATTTATTTTAGAGAATTAACAAATTCATATTTGGGGAGTTAATAGGAAAAATAATAGATGAAAACTGAAAAAACTCTTCAACTAAAACCTAAGCATTTCAAAAACCACGTCTTTTCAAGGGAATTTGAATCTTACTATACAGAAGAACAAATCTGGCAATGGCTAAACAACCCAAAGACCTTTACTGATCATCAAATATGGCCTTTTCGAGTAGAGTTTCTTAAAGATGCTTCCCAAGAACATGAATTTGAACCTGGTGTATTAAACACTCACCATGGCCCCTTGTTGTCATTAGCAGGTGAAATAGGAGAGGTAAATGCACATTACAGAGATTTAAAATATTATTACGGTAGTTATGTGTTTTCATTTAGATTCATTCGTCCTTACCGATTAGAGTTTTTTACTGAAGATATAGAGGATAAACGAATCGTTACAGTTCAGCTTAGTAGTTTTGTAAAACCATCATTTTATAAATTATGGAGCTGGATGCAAGGCTTATTTTGGGCAAATTTCGGAAAATGGATGAATAAAAATATTAAGAAACGTTTGAAATGAGTTTAATAAATTCTGAATCAACACTTGATGAAATAAATGAAACGGTATTAAATCTTTTGAACCGAGCGGGTAACGATCCAAAATCAGCATATAGGTACATTGTGTTTAATACCATTTCAGAAGACTTTCCTAATACAAGATATGTAGTGTTAAGGAAATTCGATAAAAAAGAGTTAGAGCTTTATGTTTATACCGATTATCGTTCGGGTAAAGTTCATGAAATAGAAGCTAATCCTAGGGTTTCAATACTTGCTTATGATAAACAAAAAAAGCTTCAACTTAAATTAAAGACGCATGCTAAACTGCATTATAAGGATGAGGTATCCAATCATCATTGGAACTCAATTATTTCAGGAAAGGAATCTTATAATACTAAGTTGAACCCGGGTAAACCAATTGAAAGCCTAACTGAAGGACATAAATTGAAGCCTGAGATTGATGATAAACATTTTACTGTTATTATACTAAAACTTCAATTAATGGAAGTATTGCAATTAAATAAAGAAGGACATATTAGAGCTAAATTTGATTTTGAGAATAGTGACCAATCTTTTTTAGTGCCTTAATAATTATAGTTCAGGATTCTTTCTCAGTTTTTTCTTTTCGGAATGTAGTTTCTTAGACTTTAATCTTTTTTTCTGGGCAGCTTTGGTTGGCTTGGTCTTCTTTCTAACTTTTGGCTTTTCAAATGCCTTTTTTAATAACCTCTCCAGCTTTTTAAATGCAATTTCCTTATTTTTTAGTTGAGATCTTTTTGCTTCAGCTGTAATAATTAATTCACCATTTTTATTTAATTTATTCGATAGCTTTTGTTTTATCAATTCCTTTTGATGGTTATCTAGAGATTGGGAGGTTTTAATGTTGAATTTCAGCATCACTTTGGTTTCTACCTTATTCACATTCTGTCCTCCCTTACCGCTGCTACGTGAAGTTATTATTTCAATTTCTTTCTTTATGTCGCTAAAATTTAGATTATTCATACATTCATTTGTCTGTCAAAAAATATTATTGGTCTAATAAGTATCGATTTATATCTATATTATTTACTGAATTTCAATAATTTAGGTAGTTTTGTTTCATGTAATAATTTAATCTTTTATATTCGTATAGATCAATCTTAATACTGAATGATGAGAATTTATAAAATTTCCATTATTTCAACCAGCATTTTTTTATTGAACTTAAGTTTAGTATTTGCCCAAGAAATAATTAAAACTAATCTTTCTGACTCAATAAATACTATTTACACAGAATCAAAACCCATGATTTCTGCAGATGGTAATTATCTGTTTTTTGCCAGACAAAATTCACCTGATAATTTTATGGGTGTTGATGACGACCAGGATATTTATGTGAGCAAATATGGTTTAAGAGGATGGGAAAAAGCCATTAACATTGGCGAACCACTTAATAATGAATATCCTAATGGAGTAGTTTCAGTATCCCCAACTGCAAATTCATTATTCTTACTCGATGCCTATGATAACTCTAAAAAGGAGGAAGGTATAGCGGTTAGTCATTTAACAGACAGTGGATGGACAGTACCTAAGAAAGTGGTCATTAAAGATTTCTATAACAAAAGTTCTTATATCGATTATTTCTTTAGTACTAGTGGTAAGGAATTACTTATTGCTGTAGATCGTAATGATAGTTATGGTGATCAAGATTTGTATGTTAGTAAAAAGGATAAAGATGGTAATTGGTCTACTCCTATAAATTTAGGAGAACAGATTAATACCAAAAGACCTGAATTTTCTCCCTTTCTGGCAGCGGATAATAAAACTTTATTTTTTGCCTCTATGGGACATGAAAACTACGGGAATGCCGATATTTTTTATTCTAAAAGATTAGACTCTACCTGGACAAATTGGTCAGAACCACAGAATCTAGGACCTGATGTTAATAGTGAAGGATTTGAAGCCTATTATACCATTCCCGCTAATGGATCAATTGGTTATTATGTTAGTGCAGAGGGCGGAAGAGAAGGTAGCAGAGATATATATTCCATCACCATACCCTATCAGTTTCGACCAGATCCTGTAATCCTACTTAAGGGTCAATTTCTTTCTGAAAATAATAGTTCAGATAGCATTGAATATAATGTAAACTTTTTGACAACAAGTGCTTCAGAATCTGAGGTTAATATAGATTATGAGTCGAATCACTTTAATGCTATTCTACCTACTGGTGCATCCTATTTCTTTTATGTAAATAAGTCAAATGTCATAAGCGAGAGTCATTATATTGATCTAACTAACCAAAAGGAATATATGATTGAAACAGCGGATATTCATACAGTTCCGGTTCAGGAAGGAGAATCTTTCACAAGTCATAATATTCAATTTGAAAAGGAAGGTTCTGAATTTGTAATGTCAACTTATTTTGAACTAGTCAGATTATTAGAAGATTTCAAGCAATATGTGGGATTACAATTTGAATTGACTGGACATGCACATGATTTTGAGGATAGTTTACAAAACTTAGAGTTATCAAAAGAAAGATTAGAGAAGATACGGGAATTTTATGTTCAGCAAGATTTTAATGAAGATCAATTCATACTAACACCTAAAGGGGATGTTGAGCTTAATCAAGATGATTATAAGAAACATATCAATTCCATATTTAATGTTAATAATAGAATAGATTTTAAAATTATTAGTACGAATTGGGCAGAGGAAGTCAAATTGGCAATGCTTAGTGAAAATACCATTTCAAGCCTGAGTAGCGGCAGCAGCGCTTCAAAAGCAGGAATTAATCAGTCCGAATCAGAAGATATAGTGATTAAAAACTATTCAGTACTATTTGATTTTGATGATGTAGTAATTGATGAAAATCAGAAATCATTAATGGAATTGAATGAGAATTTGAAAAAGGGCTATATTAAGGGTTTTGTGCTTACAGGGCATACTTGCAATGTTGGAGATGAAAACTACAATAGAATCTTATCTGAAAAGAGAGCTGAAAGTTTAAAAAACTGGCTTATAAAGCATGGAGTTAAATCTGAAAACATTTCAATAGAACCAAAAGGAGAGTTAAACCCAATTGCTGACAATTCTAGTATTGATGGTAGAAAATTAAATAGGAGAGTAGAGGTTCAGATTAGAAATTAATATTCAATATTAAGAATTTCGATTTCTTTGGTTTCTTTACCCAATTGAAAGCTGGTTGTATCACCTTTTTGTTTACCAGTTAAGGCTTGTGCAATTGGTGAGAAGAATGCAATCTTTTGCTGTTTTACATCTGCTTCATCAGCTCCTACAATTTGGAAATTCTGAATTTGATTATTCATTTTAAATTTTATGAGGGCTCCAAATCTGACCTCATGAGGATTTTGGTTGTCATTTATAATGACTTTGGCAGAATTTATTCTTTCTTCTAGAAGCTTTAGTTTTCCATTTATTTCCAGCTGTGATTTTCGTCTGTCAGATTCTTTTTCTATTTTCTTTAATTGCTCCTTTTCTAACTCCAATAATTCTTTTTCTTTCAATAGCGCTTCTTTACCTGCTGGAGTCACATAATTAGATTCCCCTGTAGGCAGTGGTGCTCTGGGGGGTATAAATGGAGCTTCCTCCTGATCATCTTCTTTAACAAATGCTCTACTCATAATTTCATTTCTTTAGTAATTAATACGGAAATGAGAATTTATGATTCAGGAATGGATGAATTTTGCTTTAACCATTCTAATTTTGGATGAATATAGGTTTTACAAAAAGGCTTATCCGGATTGTTTTTATAGTAATTTAAATAGTTATCCGTATTTAATTTGAACTCATTAAATACTAGAGTTTTTGTGATTAATTCTTGCTGGAATTTGATCTTCAGTTCATTTAAACACTGATCAGCTGTAAGCTTATCTGTTTCATGAAAGTAATAAATAGCTGATCTATATTTAGATCGCATAATATGTTGAGAAGTTGCACTATGAGTGTTTAAGTGTATGTAAATGAGCTCTTTTAGGGATATTATGGACTTTTTGTAATGTACAATAACAGCCTCCGAAAATGAATGATAGGGATATTTAGATTTTATCCATCCTTGTTCGACTTTTTCTACTCTCTTTAAAGATTGAAATACTGCTTCAATACACCAATGGCAACCACCTCCAAATCCTATTTTATCTATAGTATTATCCAAAGTGAAATTTCAACAGGAATTATATATATTTAATTTCCTAAAATTAAAAATTCACTTTTAAAACCTAAAATATGAAAGAAGCACAAGCGCTGAATTTTGTAAGTAAATTTCATAAAACATTTAACCATCCCATATTATCTGATCCTCAAATTCCACCCCAAAAGAGAGCTGAATTGCGTCTGAATCTTTTAAAGGAGGAACTAAAAGAATTAGAAGAAGCGGTTGAAAATCAAGATGTTGTTGAAGCTGCAGATGCTTTATGTGATTTGCAATATGTTTTAGCGGGTGCAATTCTTGAGTTTGGGATGGGAGATAAGTTTGCAGAATTATTTGAGGAAGTTCAAAGGTCAAATATGAGTAAAGTATGTACTTCAGAGGCCGAAGCGCAAGCAACAGTCAATCATTACCAATCACAAAATCAGGATGCTTTTTATGAGAAAAAAGATGACTTTTATTTAGTGTTCAGAAAGAATGATCACAAAACATTAAAATCAATTAATTATTCTGAAGTTGATTTGAAAAGTATATTAGAAAAATAAATGTAAGATATGGATTAATCTGGTCAGAACTGAAGGTCTGACAGAAATTATTTTAGGTCTGACTGTCGTCTGACCATATGAATCAGCATTAAGGTCAGCACCAAAGGTCTGACTGTCGTCTGACCAAGATGAGTCAGGCATTAAGGTCAGTACCAAAGGTCTGACCTTTTGTTTCTTTTATAGCATAAAGAATTCAACTATCGTCTGTTCGTTTGCACAGTTTTTCAGCAATTTTGGAATCAGTTTTAGGTCTGACTGTCGTTTGACCATATGAATCTGCATTAAGGTCAGCACCAAAGGTCTGACTATCGTCTGACCATATGAATCTGCATTAAGGTCAGTACCAAATGTCTGACTGTCGTCTGACCAAGATGAGTTAACATTAAGGTCTGTACCAAAGGTCTTACTATCGTCTGATCAAGATGAGTAAGGCACTAAGGTCTGTATCAAAGGTCAGACCTTTTATCATTTTCTTGATATAGTTCAGGTAATAGATCTTCATTGATGATGGAATATGAATCATTGTAAAATGATCCTGCGTCTAAATCAAGTAATTCATAAGCAAGTTTGAAATTACAAAGTGTGCCATTCCTTAAACCCATATAATCCTTAAATGATGAGTATTCCCAATCTTCCATTTTATTAACTATACCAGCTTTTAGAGGATTTTGATGAATATAATTAAAACAAATAAAGGGATAATCACTTTTTGAATTTTCTAATTCTTTAAACTTTGTTTTTTGCCTAAACAAAGAGCCTGATCGACTGTGTTTTTTATTAAAATCATTAGCATAAGAACTATTCAACAATCTGAAACCATTTTTTAATGCTTGTGAGTTTATATTTCCCAATTTAACGGGTTTAATTGAATCCTCAGTCGTGGAAATTAAAAAGTGATAATGATTTGGCATAAGGCAATAACATATAATATTTGAAATGGACCCGATATTTATTCTCACTTTATTTAGGAAGTTTATATAATCTCGATGGTCTCTAAAAATCGTTTCCTTATTGTTACCTTGATTATATACATGATAAAGTTGGTTGGTTGAAATTTTCATGCTTTAATATAATATCTTCCTAATAATAAATTGATTTAAACTCTTTTTTTTGAGGTTAGCTTTTACCAAAGGTCCGACTGTCGTCTGACCAAGATGAGTAAGGCACCAAAGGTCCGACTTTCGTCTGACCAAGTTAACTCAAACACAAGGGCTGGTGCCTAAGGTCTAACTATCGTCTGACCAAGATGAGTAAGGCACTAAGGTCAGTACCAAAGGTCTGACCTTTTGTTTCTTTCATAGCATAAAGTATTGAACTATTTTCTGTTCGTTTGCACAGTTTTTCAGGAATGTTTTAATCAGTATTAGGTCTGTCTATCGTCTGACCAGGTTAGGTTTGCTTTTACCAAAGGTCTGACCTTTTATCTTTTTTATCAATTATTGAGGATTAAGCCTATAAACAACTTATTTAATTTTTTGGTTATAATACAAATACTAGAAATATGACTAAGGAAGAAGTAATCGAGGCAATAAAGGATATTCCAATTGATAGTAAAATTCAGGTTATTTTAAAATCTGGTGCTATACACGAGGCAAGGTTGTCCAGTCATAAGGTTGATAAAATTCCTGAAAAGAAATACGAAACAGTTACAGTTCCTGAACTACCACCTGCATTATTGATAAATGGACATATTCGACAAGGTAATTATAGAATTGAAGTCGAAGATATAGTCAAAATAGCATGGGTTGACCATTAAACTATTATCAGTAGAAATTTTAATATAAAAAAAGGCGGTTTGAATCATTTCAAACCGCCTTTTAACTTTTATCACTTAGCTATTGCTATTGTATTGTATTTGCTTCTTCCTTTAATAGATCGTTATCATCTTCTAGGCCAGCTTGAATGAATTCGTTGATTGCATCATTTCTTTCTAAGCCTTTATTCAATAACACACCTAAAGCAATAGTAACTCCAATTCTCGTACCTACTTTCTTTTTAGCAGTACCAAATAATGGTTCTAATTCTTCATAGCTTATATCCTCTGCAAGCTTTACAATGCTGTTTCTAGCAGTCTCTAATTTATTACCTGACAGATTAGTGTATTTTTTACTGATCTTCTGTAATTCATTAATTGGACTTCTTCCACCACCTTTTGCTGGCGCCTGATTCTGTTTTGGAGCTTGGTTTTGGTCTTTTGATTGACTCTTAGCCCATGAATCTTTTAGTCCTACTGTTTTATTGAATATGAGATGATCCTTCGAAGAATCTTTGTCTAAAGTAAAATAGCCAACTCTCTGAAATTGAAATTTATCATCCATACTTGAGCTAGCCAAAAATGGCTCTAAATAGGCTTCTTTAGTGATTTTTAAGGAATCTGGGTTAATAAATTCCATAAAGCTTTTTTGTCCATGTGCATCAGGTGCTTCATCAAGAAATAATCTGTCATATTCTCTGACTTCTGCCTTAACAGCATGTTCAATTGAAACCCAATGCAGGGTTCCTTTTACTTTTCGCATACTTGCTTCTGTTCCACTTCCAGAACGTGAATCTAAATCAGCAGTACAATAAATAGTGGTGATGTTACCGTTTTCATCCTTGTCAACAGATTCACCCTTTATGATATATGCATTTTTCAATCTTACTTCTTTACCTAAAGTAAGTCTAAAATATTTATTGCCTGCTTCTTCTTTAAAGTCATCTTTTTCTATGTATAGCTCTCGTGAAAAAGGGACCTCATGAACACCAGAATTCTCCATTTCAGGATTATTCTCAGCTTCAAGCATTTCTGTTTTTCCCTCAGGATAATTTGTGATAACTAATTTAACAGGATCTAAAACCGCCATTGCTCGCGTTGCTTTTTTGTTTAAATCCTCTCTAATCGCATATTCTAATAAGGATACATCCGTAACGCTATCTCTTTTAGAAATACCTGAGATCTCACTGAATTTTCTGATGGATTCAGGTGTATAACCTCTTCTTCTTAATCCTGAAATAGTAGGCATACGAGGATCATCCCAACCTGCTACAGTCTTGCTCTGAACTAGTTCTAATAATTTACGCTTACTCATTACCGTATAGCTTAAATTACGTCTGGCAAATTCTCTTTGCTTAGGTCTTAATTTGTTCTCATCATAAATTTGATCTAAGAACCAGTCATACAATTCTCTGTGTGATTTGAATTCAAGTGTACAAAGGGAATGCGAAACTTGTTCGATATAATCAGACTGACCATGCGCCCAGTCATACATAGGGTATATGCACCAATCTGTACCCGTTCTATGGTGAGCCTTATTTATAATTCTGTACATTAAAGGATCACGCATTAACATATTAGGAGAAGCCATGTCAATTTTAGCTCTTAATACATAAGAACCAGCTTCAAACTCTCCATTTTTCATTTTCTCGAATAACTCAAGATTTTCTTCTACCGGTCGGTCTCTATGCGGAGAAGGCTTACCAGGCTCAGTAGGTGTTCCTTTTTGCTCTGCTATTAATTCAGGAGATTGTCCGTCAATATAGGCTTTTCCTTTTTTAATCAATTCTACAGCCCAATCATATAGCTCTTGAAAGTAATCAGATGTGTAGCATTCTTTTGCCCATTCAAAACCTAACCATTCAATATCACTTTTAATGGAGTCCACAAACTCTTGCTCTTCTTTGCTTGGGTTAGTATCGTCAAACCTCAGATTTACAGGTGATTGATAATCTTCACCTAATCCAAAATTTAGGCATATTGAGGCTGCGTGTCCGATGTGTAGGTAACCATTTGGCTCAGGAGGAAATCTAAAACGCAGGACATTTTTATCCATTCCTGATTTTAAATCTTCTGAAATGATTTGTTCTATAAAATTGAGTGAATCTGATCCTTCTTTCATGATTGTTAATTTGAGATGCAAAATTAGCTTAAAAGCATTCATTTGCAATAGGAGATAAGCTCTATTTCTCCGATATTATTTCACTAATTCTTCAGCTACAGCTTTTATAAAAGGCCATTTTGGTACTGTATTCATAATTCTAAGGTCTTCTAAGAGATTAGTTTCCTCATTCAGGAATTTAAGAAGTTGCGGTAGCTTATTTTTCTTATATAAATTTCCAAATACCTGATGACCACTGCTTTTGGAAGTGTGCAATACGTTAATTAAAACCTCATCATAAAATTTAAACTTAACAGAGCTATTAATAGCAAAATCATCTTTATTTGATTTTAAGCTTTTAATGATCTGTTGTATATGTTGATAATTTCTCACAAATGAATAGCCCGTACTAGGTTTAACAGTGCCCGCTAAAGTACCAATCGGAACTATACTTTTTGACCTTTGTGAAAAGCTGGCATTGGTCATCGGAATTTTATTAAATTCTATTTCTTCAATTTCATATTCGGTGATTCCAAGATTATTTCGGATATAGTCAATTAAGGCATTTTTATAATCTTCTTCTGACCACAACTGAGCAGAAAACAAAGTATATTCCACCATTGCTTCATATTGCGAATCAGGCAAAATGTATGCAAAGCTTAATCCCTTGATTTCCTCAGCCACATTCATATCCATATAAGTGATGACTTTGGGATCGAAAGCAATTTCTTTAGTTTTGATCTTCCAACCATAGAAATGCTGCCATATAAAATGCTTTTTAGGGTTTTGGATTGATTTTAATTCATCAGGATAGAAATAGGATTTGAAAAAATACTCACTATAATCATAGCTTGATTCCTGTGTGGTGACTATTTTTTGCTTTGAATCCTCAGAAAGTATAACGTCTTGAATAAAAGTAACTTGAGGGTACTCCTTTAATTCTTTTTTAATGAAGTCATAATAGTCTAATCCTTCAATTTTATAATATCGGTAAGGAGATAAATCTTGCACTAAATCAAAGTCAGTTCCTTTTACTTGTGCTTTATTCCATGATTGCTTGATTGGTAGTTCTGTAATCCACATTTCAGGTTGAGCCCAGAAGCACCAAGTACGGTCATTGGCTTCTTTTTTATCCGCATCAATTATTAATAATTGCTTATCATCCAGTATGTTATGCTTCGCCATTTGCCAGGCTAAAGTAAGTCCGGATAAGCCAGCACCTCCTATAATGTAATCGTATTTCATGTGATCAATAACCGTATCAGATTCAAGATTGATTAGCTTAAATTTAAAATTAAGCTTATTGTTATAAGAATATCGAATTCAACGGAATTATTTTGAAAATCACTGGTTAACCCTTATCGCGGAATATGTATGTTATTCTGCTATATTGTTGTATATTTGAGCTTTTAAAGCAATATTAACGCTTGTAAATTCATAAAAAGAACCAAGTCTATTATTAAATTGAGGAAGAGTACATTAATAATTGCCATTGTTTTAGGCGTAACCGCGATTAGTTTTGCTTTTTACACTACCACTGAAGTTGCCTTCACTAGATCCATAGATGAGGGGAATCAGAGTCAATTAAATTACATTAATTTTAATGTGGTTGCTCCAGCACCCGAAATGGACTCAGTCGAGTTTAATCCTGAATTTGATCAAACCATACATAAGTTTTTGGATAGATGGGATATTAAGGGTGCTTCTGTTGCTGTAATGAAGGACAATAAACTGATTTATTCAAAAGGCTACGGTTATACTAATATAGATACTAAAGAACCTACAGATACAAAACATTTATTTAGGATTGCAAGTGCCTCTAAATTAATAACCGCTATTACCATCATGAAAATGGTGGATGATGGCATTATTGATTTAGATGATAATGTATTCGGTAAAAAAGGAATCTTATCTCATTATGATGAGATGAAAGACTCTAATCATAAAAAAGTAAAAGTAAAGCATTTGTTAAACCATAAAGGTGGATGGAGTTGGAGAGATGGTGATTTTATGTTTCAAGCTGCTAAGATCAAAAGAATAATGAATCTGCAAGGGCCACCTTCAGAGGATGATATAATCGAATTCGTTTTAAAGCATAGAAGATTAAGATATAAACCAGGAACACAATATGCTTATTCCAATTTTGGATATATGCTGTTGGGAAAAATAATAGAGCAAAAAACAGGGACTTCATACGAGAACTATGTGAATCATAATATTTTAGAGCCTAATGGCATCTATGGTATGCGGATTTCAGGGAATTATGAATGGGAGAGAAGACCATTTGAAGTTCACTACTATAATCACCCTGGAGCTTATAAATTCGAATCATTCGATGGGAATTATGAGTCTGTAAATAAACCTTATGGCGGTAGTGATATCAATACTTTAGGCGCTGCAGGCGGATGGATTGCAAATGCATCCCAGCTTGCTAAGCTTGTTACCTTAGTGGATCCGAATAATGCCTATCAACTGCTGTCGGATGAGAGTAGATCCATGATGGTTGCGGGAAATTCCTATAAAGATGCATATGGATGGAAAGGGGCTAAAGGTGAAAATTTTTGGCGTACAGGAACATTAGCTGGCTCTGCTTGTTTTATTAACAGAAAAGATAATGGTTATACTTATGTAGTCATTCTCAATTCTAGTGTATGGATGGGACATAAATTCAATCGTTATATCAAGTGGATGATGGATAAAGCGATTTGGAAATTGGAGAATCATGATAGAAATCTATTTTACCAAAATCCAACGGCTTCAAGCATACTGCCAATGGCTTTATAACCGCTTATCAAATTCAGTAAAATAAATTGAAAATTTTCCGTTCAAGTATTTTGAACTACAATATTTACAGCATGAAAAAAATATTCATTTATATTTTAATTGGCTTATTTAGTGTTAATGCATTTGCGCAAAAAGAGAAATCTTCGAAGCTTAGCCCTAATCAAAGCCAATCAATGGAGGCTCGTTTAGTAGCCGGATTATTAACTCAGTATCATTATGAAAAGATTGCAATTGATGATGATCTATCACGAATCATTTTTGATGAATATCTTTCTTCACTTGATGTAAACAAGCATTATTTCCTTAAAGAAGACTTAGAAGGATTTCAGAAATATAGAGAACGTTTGGATGACCACATCAAGTTAGGTTATTTATTACCTCCTTTTGAAATCTTTAATGTTTTTAGAGAGCGTTTTTTTGAAAGAATGGACTATGTCGAAAACGAATTATCATTTGATTTTGACTATACTAAAGATGAATATTTAACAGTAAATCCAGATTCTCTCCATTATGCTGCTTCAGTTGAGGAATTAAACGACAGATGGAGAAGATTAATGAAAAGCCAGGCCATAGACTATAAGCTTGATGATAAAGCGGATTCCACTATAGAAAGATTATTAAAAGAAAGATATAGTAGATTAAAACAAACCATAGGGGAGTATGAAGGGCGAGATGTCTTCCAGTTATACATGAATACTTTTGCAGAAAGCTTTGATCCTCACAGTAGTTACTTTTCACCTATCACATCTGAAAACTTTAAAATTAGAATGAGCCAATCCTTAGAAGGAATTGGTGCCACCCTAACTACAGATGGGAATTATACTAGAGTGGCTTCAGTAGTACCAGGTGGACCTGCCTTTGAAAGCAAATTAATTAATACGGATGATAAAATATTAGCGGTAGCACAAGGTATTGAAGGTGAATTTGTGGATATCACCGGTTGGAGATTAGATGATGTTGTTCAAAAAATTAGAGGTCCGAAGGGAACAGTTGTTCGTTTAAAAATTATTGAAGCGGGTACTCCAATTTCTACTGGCGTTCCTCAAGAAATCACGATCGTTAGAGATAAAATCAAATTAGATAATCAAGTTCCGTATGCTGAGGTAAAAGAGGTTTATCGTGATGGAAACCAATACAATGTAGGCATTATTACTATTCCTTCCTTTTACTTGAATTTTGAAGCCATGCGTAACGGTGAGGAAGATTATGGTAGTACCACAAGAGACGTTAAAGCGATTCTTGATACTATTAAATCACAAGTAGATGGAATTGTAATTGATTTAAGATCAAATGGTGGTGGATCTTTACAAGAAGCTATAGAATTAAGTGGCTTATTTATTAAGGAAGGACCTGTTGTGCAGATTCGTGAATCAGATGGGAGTATTGAGTTAGGCGAAGATGAAGATGAAGAAATATATTATGATGGTCCTTTAACGGTTTTAACCAACAGATTCAGTGCTTCTGCTTCAGAAATCTTCTCAGGAGCAATTCAAGATTATAAAAGAGGTGTAATCATTGGAGAGAATACTTTTGGGAAAGGAACGGTTCAAAACTTAATCTCTTTAAATCAATTTGTGCCTAAAGTTCAAGATACATTAGGTCAGGTAAAATTAACTTTAGCAAAATACTATAGAGTAAATGGTAGCAGTACACAACATAAAGGGGTGTCACCTGATATTAAAATGCCATCACCTTATGCTGCTAAAACCTTTGGTGAAAGCTCATACGAACGTGCTCTAGAATGGGATCAAATAGAAAGCTCTAATTATCAGACTACCAAACACATAAATGATGATATACTGACGAAACTAAATGCCAAACACGAGAAAAGATTAGAGGAAGAGCCATATTTGAAAACACTTAAAAATGACGTTAAAGAAGCGGTTAGCCAACAAAGTATGTATAGAATCAGCTTAAATATTGAGCAAAGAAAAGCTGAAAACGAAAAAGCTCTGGAGAGGCAAAACGCAGCTAACGAATTAAGCGAGAAAATATCTGCAGATCCTGAATTGGTGAATAAAATCAATACGGATGGCGAAATAAAAGATCCTTATTTGAGAGAAGGAGTTGTAGTGCTAGCAGACCTCATTGCATTAGGAATTGGTTAAAATGTTGAAGGTAAGAAGTTTTAGGGTGTAGGTTTAAGTAAGGATTCAGATATCACTTAGGTCTGACCGAAGGTCAGAACCAATAGCAATTAGCACAGAAAGAATAATAATTTGGTCAGTACCAAAGGTCAGAACCATTAGCAATTTGGTCAGTACCGAAGGTCGGACCAAAAATAAAGCCCGATAATAGACCTTACCTAAAACTCTTTACTACTATTTATCAAAAAAGTGACTGTAAAATCGCATTCAGAACCGATAGGATGATGCTAAAGAAGAAAGCCCACCAGAAACTTTTTACCACGAATCCCTTCAATATTTTATCCACCAACATGATCATTAATGCATTGATTACCAGTAGGAAAAGGCCTAAAGTAATAATCGTAATCGGGATGGTGAAAAATACCAATATAGGCTTGACGACTGCATTAACGATTCCTAAAATGATCGCCACCATAATAGCCTGACCAAAGCTTTCTAGCTTAATGCCAGATAATAATTTAGCACTTAAAAACACTGCAACAGCCGATAATAATAAACGAATTATAAATTCTGTTAAGTCCATAGCTTATATTTATTGGATGAGCACTGAAGTTAGAAAATTAATTTCAAGCTACCAATAAAGCTATATTTTGAAACTGTATTTATTGGCGCTCCGCCTTAAAAGCAGCTTCAATAGTATACGTTTTACCTTCTGAATTTTCAACTCCTTCAATAAATAAACGTCCTTCAACTATATCAGAAGTGACGCTTACAATTTCAGCATAATTATTTGCACCATCAGGATAGGAGGAATGACTAATTTCTCTATTCGTTGATATTTGTAATAGCGGATAGGCATATAATACACCACCACCATTGGTATCATTTAAATCAATGATATTATACTTTTCAGCAAATAGTTCGATATTTTCAGCCGCAGATTCAGGATATTCTAAGAAAAAACGTAATTGTAAAGATGCGCTAAAATCATCACTTATAATGGCAACGGTATATTCATCCAGCATATTGTCAGGATCAAAACCTACGCCTAGAAAAGTGTTGGTTTCTTCTATGGTCGCATTCCCTGTAAATGAATCACTTACCTCTCCATATACGATTACCTTTCCTTCACCATCAGATAAGTCAGCCAAATTTACAGAATCGTTGGTATTTAAATTTTCTACTTCATCACAGCCCAGCATAATAGGGAAGAGGATGGCCAAAATTATTACTATTCTTTTCATGATTATATTTTTTCATGAAATACTGAAAGAAATTAGGCTAATACAAATAATTCAATCGAAAATCTTTGTCATTAAAATTAATGAGCCCCTGATTATCAATGCTTTACGTTTCATTATTTGTTGAGTAATCAACTGATTTTCATACTTTTTCAACTACATATTTATAAAATCAACTCAATATTATGTTAAGTTGAGGATGAAAACTAGAGATTAATCAAGCCTATTTACCGCACAAATAGTGAAGAGTAACCATAGTAAACAAGCCTCGTGTTCATAGTATAACAAATGGACTTTTTATGATTTTGAGAGGATTAACTTTTTTATTGATAGTAACATTGACAAGTTTCAGTGCCAAGGCACAGTTTGACTTAACTCTGGAATCAGGCGCTGCTTTTAATGGTTATAATGATGTGCGTTATGCAAATGCGGAAGGCAATAAAGGAGATCTATTTTCACTTACTGATGATTTTGAGGTGAATCAACCCGTCATTTATGCTAGGATAGAGGCTAATTTCAGGTTTTTGGATCGTAATATCATAGAATTAACTGCCGCACCTTTGGCGTTTGATTACACAAAAACAAGTACTGAGAATATCGTATTCGGTGCTCATACTTACGGACTAAGTAATGATGAAGTCTCAGGGTGTTATGAATTCAATACCTATAGAGCCAGTTATCGCTATCAATTTATAGATTCTGATCAATGGTATTTATCGGCTGGAGCTACCGTATTAATTCGGGATGCTCGAATTGCATTGTCAGAAAGTAATCTAGAGGATGAAACCACAGACTTAGGCGTAGTACCGCTGCTTAGTTTTAATTTAAAACACTATACCTCAGACAATTTCCATCTATTGTTAAAAGGTGATGCTTTAGTAGGAACTGTTGGCCGAGCTGAAGATATATTGATTGGTGGCGAGTATCAATTCGGTGATTCAAATCTAAGCGCTCGTGCAGGCTATAGAATTATTGAAGGCGGTGCTGACATCGCACAAGTCTATAATTTCTCCTTAATTCATTTTGCTTCGGTAGGCTTGCAGTATAGTTTTCTTAGATAGGGCATTACAATTAAAAGTCTTAGGTTTTAGGGCTATTATTATGCTTCATTACAAAGCGCATCAAGCGCATACATCAATCTGTTTTGAGCTCCTAATTGCGAGCCGAAAATGGAGCGATACAAATTCCCATCAGCTGTAATTAAAAGCCATTGCGGGGTACCTTCAGCATTAAACTGATCGTACACTTTGTGTTCCTGATCAAGATAAATAGGGAAGGGTAATTCCCCGCTGGTGAATATGCTCTTTATATCTTCCTCTGTAACAGGGAGTTTGTTGAAAATAGAGTGAATGCCAATTACTTGAAGATTGTCATATTCCTGCTGATATTCATAGGCTAGAGGAATTGCACGACCCGTACATCCCAAACATTGGTTATTATAAATGATGATTAAAAGCTGTTTTCCCGCATACTTATCCATCAAGTTAAGCTCCTGATTATCAAAATCTTGTACTCTTATAGAGGGAATAGGGGCGATTGCTGTTTCCATGCCTGATATTTGTATTGAGATGCAAATTTAGCTATTTCAGAATACACAAACTCAATATTGCTAGCATTTAGTTCAGGCTTGCAATATTTTCTAATATGGCAGATTCGATGAGCCTGTAAAAAATCTGTGCTTCAAATATTATGTTAAGTTAAATGGATTTATGAAAATCTCTTATGTAAGTGGAATTGGTTTGATTGTGAGCTGTATTCTATAATGAAAACAAAACTGATCGTTTATAAATGAATTGTAGAGCCTTTAAAAATTAGACCTATTATAATGCGCTATTTTCTTATAGAGATTTTAAACTCCACATCTGTACTATGTATCGCAAAATAGAGCGCTGAGTTTAGATGATTTATGAAGGAATAAATTTATAGCCGAAATAGAGTGGCTAAAATATAGCGGACTTTACCATTGGCCATACATTCAAAAATAAAGCAGCAGAAATTAAATGTTTATAGATCCATTGGTTTTACTTGAAGATTCTAAGGTGACTAGCGCTTCGCTAGAGGTAATCCTTATTCGGAAAATGATAAGATAGGTCGGAATTAAAAAACATAACTTAACATAATATAAATTATATAACCTTTGTCTATAACAAAAGGATGCGATGTGTATATTTAGATTTTGATGCTTTAATAAAATATGGACCAGTGCATTAAAAAAACAAGAAACTATCAGTTTAGTGCAGTAAAAAAAGCATTTATTGAATAACAGAGAATTTATTGTGAATCTTGATCCTTCCTATACTTAATATAAGCCCTAGTAGATTCGCTAAAAAAAATTAAAATAGCTGAAAGCCTCAACCCGTACACAAATCCTTGGGAAACTTCATTTTCAATTTCAAACGAACTTACAAAAACAAAAAATAGAAATACATTTCCTATAAGAGATGCCAGTTTACCAAGAGTTTCCATTTATAGCTTAATTTCCTAAAAATTTAAACAATTTCTTCCAACTAGAGAAATTGTAGGAAGTAATAATATGAATTGATACGATATGATATGAAACTATACATTTAAATTAAATAGTCCATTGAAGTATAAATCATTTTATACTCAGGACAGAGAAAATTTTTATTCTTTATCCCTGATTGCTCAGGATATTATTCCTCAATCTATTAATTTTCGACTGCGCTATAATAAGGACATCTAAACATGAGACGTAAAATTCCGGAATCTACACTGCCTAAATTGAATCGATCGCAAATGATTACTGCTGAAGGATTACAAAAGTTGCGGGATGAGTTGGATCATTTGTGGAAAGTTGAACGTCCAGAGACTACGGCCAAGGTTTCATGGGCCGCCAGTTTAGGCGACCGATCAGAAAATGCGGATTATCATTATAATAAAAAACGCTTACGTGAAATTGATAGCCGTGTTCGTTATCTGCGCAAATGCATTGATAACTTTAAAGTCATTCATTATCACCCTTCTCAGGAAGGCAAAGTAATGTTTGGCGCCTGGGTGGAAGTTGAGAATATGGATAGAGGACTAAAAAGACGATTCCGTATTGTGGGATATGAAGAGATTATTGGTAATAAAGATTATATTTCGATGGACTCTCCTCTTGCAAAAGCGCTTTTAAACAAAACTGAAGGCGATGAAGTCGTGGTTAAAACGCCTGCCGGTGAATTTAAATGGCAAATACTTAAGATTGACTACGAACAAACTGATACTGCTGATTCCTAAATCATCGGTTTTTTGCTTTCTGTCATAGCTTATTTTTAAATTCATCAAATGACAATTCATACAATTTCACTGGATGATCCGCTATGGGTACTTCAATATTTCCCACATGACTAAAGCCGACTTTTTCTAAAACTTTGCTTGAGCCTAGGTTATCTAAATTCGTGATTGCACAGACTTTACTGAGCCCATAAGTGCTAAAGGCTAATTCTACCATTTTTTGACCTGCTGCAGTAGCATAGCCCATCCCCTCATAGCGTTCTAAAATGGCGTATCCAATATCAACCCCATTTATTCCTTCTCTATCATGTATACTACAAGTTCCAATCTCCGCTTTTGTTTCACTATCCATAATGATATGGTTGACAAAAAAGCCTTTTTGATTTAAATCAGGATGCATTTTGGCTAGTATATACTGCCTGGCATCCGCTTCGGATTTAATCCCCCTATCCCCGATTTTGGCCAGAAATTTAGCGCTGGTCATCAGTTCAAATAATAAGGGCGCATCTTCTGGTGCTACGGGTCTTATAGTAATTGCTTTTAAGGCTTTGATATTCACTGGCTACTGGGTTTAAGGAATACTTTATATTTAATAAAAGTAGTGAAAAAAATTAGCAGAATAATTGAGATGAATTCAGCTATTATATACTTAATGATAATTTTGTGTCATTGCTAAGCTTATCTCTCTCCCATTGCTTTGGCCTAAATTAAATTTTCAGAGCCATATTTAAAAATAGGCACTGCATCTAAATCAGTTAAGAATTCAATCTTCGATTGCTGCTCACTTCTTTTAACAATAAGTGGATTTTGAGCTAGAGTACTTATGGATTGAAGTAATAAGAAGGATATAAAAATTAATCTGATTTAGATCATTGTAAATGATTTTCTATCCACAGGATAAGATTTGACTTAACTTTATCATGCAATTAGTTTACATTACTACTATCATGGCATCAACGAGGGGCAATTCTGGTTAACCAATTACATTAGATATTAATTGGGAGTTCTGTGAAAATTTATGTATTTCGTGATCAGAACTTAATATGGTGTCGCAGTCATATGTAATAGCTGAAGCAACAATCATACGATCATGTTCTTTGATTGTATTTTCATCCTCTAAAGCAATATAGTTCATCAATATTTCCTTATCTAATTCAACTATTCTGCAATTATCCTCTTCATAAAGTTGCTTTATTAATGTTTGGAAAGAAGTTAAACTGCTTTGATCGTATTCCAAGTTATGCCATATTTCTATGATTGAGATTGAACAAACAAACAATATATGTGATCCAGAATTAAGACCTTCAGTAATAATCCGCTTTGATTCACTCTTTAGATTATAGTTTTTATTCTTAATTTTTATACCCCAATAACGGATTAAGGCATTAGTGTCAATCATTACTCTCATTTGTTATATCATTTCTGCTTTGTGGTATGAGTTTGAAAAGAAGGTTAAAATTTCAGAAAGATTTTTATTTTCAATATCAAGGTCTTCATAAGACTCTTCAATTAACAGGTAAATGAAATTTTCATCAAATCCCTCTAGACTTCCACATAACTCCCCTCCTACTAGATCGACTGTATCATATAATGTTTCTAGATTGAAAACGTTCTCTCTTTTTAAACGAATTGAATCTGCTTTCTCAAATGCAAGATGTAGCGGTAAAATTATTCTTAGATCATCCCAGGTTTGGGCCCTTTCAAATAGGGCTTTGAAATCTTCATCTGCATTATCTTCTTTAAAATTTAGCAGTTGATCAATAGAAGGTTTTGTAATTGTATAATTTAAGTATTTGTTCATTTAATATTCAATTTAGATTTACCTAAAGCATCCTCCATCGGACTTTTTTCACGATTTAGAAAATTATCAGAAGTTATATTTTCCTGAGGCATTGTCTTTTTCTTATCAATTAAATTGCTAACAAATGTTTGATCTATTTTTTCCCTATCGCTAGTAGTTAATTCATTCAAAGCTATATGAGCAAATTTTAATATTCTGGCAGCATTAAATTTCGAGATTTTAGCTATCAAATCAATAGCATCTTCAGTGAAGGGAGATAATACTTCTAAGTCAACTATGTTTTTTTCAATTCTATAGTAGTTTAAATACACCTCCATTAATGCTCTAATATCTTGTTTTTTGATATCATCAAAGGCAACAACATGAGGTGATTCCATAAGATCATCGGAAGGAAGTGGGCTTCTGGCATTTAAGCCTGCTTTTTCCCAACCCTCCAACAACAATCGTTGAGTACCAGGATGGATTGTAAGTAATAGAATAAAAAAACCATGTATGGCCCCTTGGAGGTTACTTTCTAATAAGTTCTGCCTGATTTCATATGCAAATTCGATTCTTTCCGAAGGTTTTTGATAATCTACAATTTTTTCAAATTCATCTAGCAGTATATAAGAGCCATTAAAATCAGCAGCCAAAAAGATCCTAACCAGTTCATCAAATAATATTCTATTCAATTCCTTCTTCTTCCAGCTATCAGGTTTATTTACGGTAGTCTCAAAGACTGTCCTTGATGCTTCGCTGGACATGTATGAAAGCGATGATGCTAATTCATGGTGTACACCGAGATCAATTAGATATTTTTTTAGTTGTGTATTGAATTTTGAAAAATCTACCTTATTATTTAATAAAAAATTATTGTCTAGTAAGTTTCGAAAATCTGCCTCTGTATTTAAATCATCTAAAAAACTGGTATCGAAGTCATTTCCGTTCTTAAGTACTTTATATCTCAGTGTAATTAAACAGTCCTCGAAAATATTTTTTTTACAAATCTCTGTAATAATTAACTCAGATAATTGCCAAAATTTTGAGGTTTGCCCTGCTTTAGCTTTTATATAGACAGAAAAAGTTTTATTTAAGGAATTACTAGTTGAATCACCAAAATCTTGATTTATATCTTTATCAATATTAACTAAGAATGCAGATTTACCATTTCCTCTACCGGTAAATGAAGATTCTAGTAAATATCCTATTCTATCGTGGTCACCAGTAAGTGGTTTTTTTAAAAAATTTTTATGAAATTTGTCTAATTCATTCTTTCTAATTTCTCTATTGAAAATCTCTCCGTTTCTTTTAGGGTCTTCGGATTCTGGTTCAATAAATGGATTATATGGAAATGGATTTTCTTTCAAATTTAATTTGCCAAATCTATCAGCAATCTCCTTTACTTCCGCTTTTGGTTTTCTTAAAAATTTATTCATTTTAACGTATTTTAATACCAATAATATTTTTTGGAATATTATTTATTAATATCGGATATCTTTTTGATGTAACAAAAGTCCTTTCTTCTGGAGCTCTGTCAACTTCTAAAGATATTTTAAAGTTTTTGATTTGTTCGCTAATTGATTCTTCGTAAGCAATTCCAAGGAACTTAGTAAAATCTAATTCAGATAATTGGAGCTTAAAGCAAACAATATCTCTTAGATCTTGTACAGATATGAAAAAATTGTTTTTTATTTTTCTCAATTCCACATAATTTTCCCATAATGTTTGCACAAAGTTATCTTTAATATTATTCCATTTAGGTTCAAGTCTTATTAAATACTCTTTATTCAAGGTATTTGCCATCACTCTTAATTCTTTTTGGTTTTCTATATTAGCAGGAATAACTTTAGCTAATGGATATATTACCATACAATTAATTTCAGGAAAGAACTCTGAAAAATTAAGGAGTTTTAATTCCTTTGCTCTTCTAATCCAGATATCAAATGAAGTTCTTTCGAAAGTTTCGCCAAAAAATAAATTTATAAAGTAGCTGTAAGTTATACTCTTAACTTCCCGAGTAACATTAATATTTGATGTTCTACCATTCATCTTGTCGAGAAAAACTTGCAGTCCATTAAGCAACTTATAATAGATCTCATTATGATTTATTTCAATGTTCATGTACTTTTTAACATCATTAAATGCACACCTTGAAAAATCTCTGCAATACTTTTCAAGTGACGAATTATCATACAACTGCCTAACAGTATATCCTAAGTACGATGGTGAGTATTTTGGGAAAACTACTAATCCATGATCTGAATTTGCTTGATATAAAAACTTAATAATTTGAGATATTCTACCAAAATGAGTTTCAAATTTTTGACAAATAACCACGTCTGCCTTATCCTGATCATTTTGAAATAGGTACAAAAGTCTCTCTCCAGTTTCGCTTAAAACGAAATTTTCATTTACTACTTTTATAAACTCAAATTGTATCGACTCCTTTATTACACTATTAAGTGCGTATTCAGAATTAAATTTTTCTTTACTTTCAATTGAACGGGCAATTTTGCTGAGTTCAGATTTTTTTGTTGCAGCATATTCGTAAATTTCTGAATATGAATTTCTACCCTCTTTTACGATATATAATAAAAAGTAATAAAAGTCGAGATGATAAAATCGTCTAACGCTTTTCAGGGTTAAATTTTCACGAAACAATGTAAATTCTTTTTTACTCATTTTTAATATTCAACATCTATTACTTATTATGATGAAATTAATGATTTATATTAAGAAATTTCAATTCTAATTGGAGATAAATATCTTGAGTTGGGGTATGTTTGACAGGCATATCTTTGTAGGTATTTAGTTAAAATTAATTTAATACTTCTAATCTAGTACTTTTAGATTATATATAAAAGCTCCCTTAGACCAATCAACTAAATTCTTAGATGAAAAATAGGACGATCTCCCCTATTCCGGCATTTATTTTTTAATCCACGCATAAAAAATTCTAACATAATTTCACGCATACATGCACATTAAATTAGAAGCACGCATATAATCTTGCTGTGATGAGAAACTTATGCGCACTTTAAAAATTTGATTCACGCATAATTTATTTTTTAAAATTAATATACGCATAATTTAATTTTGTAAAACACAAAAAAGCCATGCGTAAATATGGTTTTTGGCACAATGCTTGAATATTCTATTAGCATATGTTCAACTCTAAATTTAATGCTTTATGAAAACTAAAGAAATTAGTGCCAGGGTATTTCGATTCGTTCGAAAATACCACAAAATCAGCCAGCAACAACTGGCAATCAAACTCAATGTAAATCAGTCTACCATCTCCAAAGTAGAGCACGGAATTCATCTCCCCTCTGCCCAACTCTTGAAGCGCCTTGAGCAATTCATGAATAGCAGTATGCGAGAACTGGTAAGGCTATCCCGATTTGAATTAGCGTAGTATGTTCAACCCTTTAAATATAAATAAAAATGAAAACCCTAGATCAAATGACAAACGAACAGTTGACTTATCTGAAGCAGAAATGGTCAGCAGAATCAAAAGAGTTAGACAGAGATATTGTACGTTCAAGCGTGCGATTGACCAATAGGCTGTCTAGGCAGGAAATGGATCAAAGTGAAATCGATGCCTTGAAAGAGGATTTAGCAAAAGCTGAAAGCTTGTTGGAGCACTTAAATAGTACCAATGCGCCTCAAGAGATGATTGACAATCAGCAAGCTTTGTTGGATAAAATCAGCATGGAAGTAGAGACGGAATCGAAAGGTAGAAATGTGTTAACCCCAGAGGAAGCCTATCTTCAGCAAGCCAGTATCGATGAACTTAAATTGCAAAAGCAATACAGAGAAGATAAAATTACGGAAATTGAAAGTCTTCTAACCGCATAGCATATGATCGTTTCATCGCCCTAAGCCCTTTGAGCAATTTTGTTCAAGGGGCTTTTTTGTGGGTGAGAACCACCCCGTCCTGCTGACTGGGTATTGAAACCACCCCGTCCTGCGGGGCTAGTTATTAGAACCACCCCGCGCTGTGGACTGGTTATAAGAACCACCCCGTCCTTCGGACTTGTTGTTAAAACCACCCCGTCCTTCGGACACCCCTCCTTTGCAAGGAGGGGAGCTGGGAACTGCTTCTAGTAAACTTGGTAGTTATTTTATAATACTATCTAATATTAGCACACTTTTTTTTAAGATGTAATTAAATATTAAGCAGGCTGTACATGTCTTGCACACTCTGCTGCTCCCCTTAAAAAGGGGAGCTTCCGCCACTAGGCGGATGAGGGGTTTTAATTATTCCCCTGTTTAGGAGATATTCCGCTAGTTAGCGTACAGAGGGGTTATTTCTTAAAACAGCTTTTTATATTCTCCAACACACTTTCTGTATGATCAAAAACCATTTTGTTTTCGAATCGAATCACTTTTATACCCTGGGCATTTAAAAATGCAGTTCTTTGCTGATCATATTCATAACCTGCATCTGTAAAATGGGCAGCGCCATCCAATTCAATGCATAACTTCTCAGCAGGACAATAGAAGTCTAGAATATAATGGCCTACACTAAACTGGCGCCTGAATTTCCGTCCTTCCAATTGTTTATTTTTCAAAAATCTCCACAAATAGGCTTCCGCTACTGTGCCATTATTTCTAAGGTTTTTGCGGTAGGTTTTTAGTTCGGGTTTATTGTTTATTGGTTGATTTTTCACTTTTTGGGGAATTAAGTTTTATTAAGATACTAATTTTATTCTAATCTTATGGAGCTAGGTATTTAAAAGTTATCAGTCCTGCGGATTGGGTATTTAATCCACCCCGTCCTGCGTACTTGTTATTAAAACCACCCCGTCCTTCGGACACCCCTCCTTTGCAAGGAGGGGAGCTGGGAACTGCTTCTAGCAAACTTGGTAGTTTAATTAATATCATATAATCCTTGAATTAATAATGTTGATAAAAATAAATGTTAAGCAGTCAGATTATGATTTGCACACTCTGCTGCTCCCCTTTTTAAGGGGAGATGTCCGCCAATTGGCGGCCAGAGGGGTATACTACTAGGATTGCAATTTAACCCATGCAGAGGGAGTTAAACCTTCTGTTTTTTTAAAGAAATCGTTAAAAACTGATTTTGAGCTGAAACCACTTTCGTAGGCAATGCCTAAAAGTGAAAAGTGACTATAATGTGGATCTAGGGCTTTTATTTTAAAATCCTCAATTCTTAAGCCGTTTATATATTCATTAAAATTCTTTCCTAATACTTCATTAAGCAACCATGAAAGTTTATTGGGATGAAGATCAATAGCATTAGCAAGTTCTCTTAAGCTAAGCTTATCAGATGCATACAGAGCTTCTTGATTCATAAGTTCATCAAGTTTTGCTTTATAATACAATTGATCCTCCTTTGGAATTAATACATTGGAATGAAGTGTGTAATCTTCATTTAAACTTTGTTTAGGTTGATCAAAAACAGTTTCTACTATCTCCTTGTATCCCTCTATTTTTTTAAGAGGAGCATTCAATGGCTCTCTTTGGAAATTCAAATATTGTCCTTGTTTTTTATCGATATGTAACTTCAAGTGTTCAAGCGCCTCAGAATACTGTTTTGAATAAATGAGGATCCATAAACTCCAGGGGAAATAAATATTTTGAGTCTTTGGAATTGAATTCAAGTCAATATCTTTATGATGATTAATAGCATCATATAAGGGGATGAAAAATTCACGTTCAGCAAGGCCAGAATGACCTGCCAAAATTTCTTCTAAAGCCTGTTTATTTTTTAAAAAAATATAACACAAACAGCTCACCTGTAATGAAAACTCCCAACTCGGATCTATCTCTAAAGATCTTTTAAAACTTTTTAAAGCTATTTGATGATTTCCTTGTAAATAATGAATATTACCCATTGTAAAATGATGATTTGCAGACAAAGGGTTTACATCCAATGCTTTTTCTATTTTAGAAATTGCCTCCTGAAAATTACCGAGAGCAATATGGGCTTCAGCTGCTGATTCTAAAGCTTCTGAATCATTAGGATTTATTTTAAGGGCTTCTTTTAACAGCCCCAGTGCAAAATAAGGTTTCCATTCAATCCACAGCGCTTGAGTAGCTAAAGCAAAATAGGCTACAGAACTTTTGTTATTGATTTTAAGTCCTGTATTAAGATATTTTTCAGCCTGTAGTAATCCAAACTCTTTATCTAGGGCTCCCCATGATGCTAAAAGACCATAGCATTGAACCAAGCCAAAATAAGGTTTGTCGAATTTTGAATCTAACTCAATACTTTTTTTATAGGCTTCAATAGCTAATTCAAATTCATCAAAATTCCATCTTAATTGATAATGTCTACCTTTTAGGTAGTAGGAATATGCTTCTATACTATCCGTTTGCTGAGTGACTAAATGCTCTTCTATTTCCAGATGCCCAAAGTTCTCTCTGATTTTATCAGCAATTATGAGACTTATTTCATCTTGCAGTTCAAATATATCGGTTAAGTCTCTATCAAAACTTTCTGACCATACCTGAAAACCATTCTCAGTCTTAATTAATTGAGCGGACACCCTTATTCTATTTCCCGCTTTTCGAATACTTCCTTCTAATGCTGTAGCAACACCTAGCTGATTTCCGATGATTCTGATATCAATAGGTTTGTTTTTATAAGCAAAAGATGAAGTTCTTGCAGTTACTTTTAGTCCTTCTACTTTACTTAGGGCATTAATAATTTCTTCAGTAATTCCGTTAGCAAAATATTCGTTATCGGGGTCTGAACTAATATTTTCAAAAGGTAGAACTACTATTGATTTTTGGGTATTCAAAATAATGGATATCGTTGAATGTTATATTTGAAATCATTCAAATATAGCAATATCCACTATTTTGCACCCAGCTTTTGATTATCTTTTAAAGATTTAATGAAGCTTTTGTAATTGAATCAAATATCAATAATAGTTAATTCCTAATGTTATCATTAAGGCAGACCCGGTCATTTCTTGATTTGAAGGTAAATTAATTTTACTAAATAAAAATTTAGATTGAAGATCAATAGTCCATTTTTTACTTTGATAAAGCTCTACCCCTACTCCTAATAAAGCTCCCATTCCGGTATTCCAATCCTCAGTTGCAGGATCATCAACTTGATAAAAAGCAGGGAAATCCATAGCCATTCCTGCACCTCCTAAAACCCATACTCTGTTGGTAGGCCAGTATTTTACAGATGGAATTAAAGCTTCAAAGCCTCTATCTGAATCATTCTCTGAATAAAGAACTCCAGGCATATTTAAATATAAACCAAGCTTTTGATTAAGCATCCATCCTGCCATTATATTAGGAACTGTTAAGCTAGTACTATTCTCCTTTGATTCTCCCTTAGTATAATTAAGTATTCCGATTCCTGCAGAAGCACCTATACTAAAGCCTTTTCTTTCCGGCTTTACATCTTGTGCCTGAGACAAAAAAGCTAGGCCTATTAAGCATGTTGTTAAAATGAGATTTTTCATAATTCCGTTTTTGATTTGTGATTAATAATGATGCAAAGATTAAGCATGGCTTTTATTGCTACGCCCGGAATTATGATTTAGGATTTCATAATGACTGCTAGCATCTAAATCATTAGGTGAATAAGGATATCAAGCTTTGCATTTAATATCGTTTTAAAGATTGTTTAATAGGAATATCATAATGTAATACTTACATGTCAAGAATTTCCCACTTATCGTTTAATTAAACGAAAGATTTTAGAGGTATTAAATTATAATGCTGGACTTCTTCCTTTTTATCCAAACGATTAAGCTCAAAAGCGATCCTAATTTTGAGCTCAAACATTATAAAATACCTAAGAAATGAAAAACAATATATTGTGTCTATTAATCCTATTATTGCTCGCATCCTGCGGGAATGAGAACTCACAGCAAGAAGTTGAAAACACAAATAAGCGAGATTTTAAAGAAGAAATTGATCATTATCTTTCTGAATTAGAGGATGATGATTCTTTTATGGGTAGCCTGGCCATCAGTAAAAATGGAAAATCTATTTACTCAGGAAGCATTGGGTATCGTGATCTTAACAAGGAACTCAAAGCCAATACTAATACCATTTATAGAATCGCTTCCATCACAAAAAGCTTCACTGCTACTCTTGTATTTAAAGCTATTGAAGCAAACAAAATTAAGCTTAATCAAAGCATTGATCGCTTCTTCCCTACACTTAAAAATGCAGATAAGATTACTATAAAGCATTTGCTCCATCATCAAAGTGGAATAAAAAGTTATACAAAGTCAGACTATTTCTGGAATAATAGAACTACTGCTCAGTCAGCTGAGGACTTGTTAAAGGCAATTCATGAAATGGAAATCGAATTCAAAGCTGGTAAAAATACCAAGTATAGCAATTCAAACTATTTTCTGTTAGCCCGGATAGTTGAACAAGTCTTTGATAATACCTATGAAAAGCTGTTACAGGAGCATATTATTGTTCCCTTAAACCTTAAAAGCACTTCTATTGGTAAAAAAATACAAAGTTCAAATAATGAAAGTTTGTCCTATACATTAGAAAACGATCAATGGGTTGAATTCCCAGAAACCAATTTGAGCATAGCCAAGGGTGCTGGTTCACTTGTATCCACACCGGCCGATTTAAATGTATTTTTTAGAAGCTTATTAACTGGAAAGTTAATTAGTTCAGAGAGTTTAAAATCCATGAAAACAATAGAAAAAAATCATGGGATGGGAATTTTCCGATTTGATCTTCTTGATCAAACAGGCTTTGGGCACGGAGGAAATATTGATGGTTTCAATGCCCGTTCTATTTATTTCAAAGACTTGGATTTAGCGATTTCTTTAGTATCAAATGCCTCAAGAATAAACATCAATGAGGTTTATTCTAGAATTCTTGAATTGTATTTAGGCGTGCCCGAAGTAGAAATTTCAGCTTCAATGCTTAAAAATTATGAAGGTACTTACGTCTACGATCAAGATTCAACTGATACCTCAGTCTTTGAAATAGAGGGTGATAAATTAATTCTAATTATTGCTGGTGAATATCGCGAAGAGCTAACTTATAAGGGAAATAGAAGGTTTTTATTTTCGCAGATGAGCGGCCCCTCTATTTCATTTACCTTTTCTGAGGATGGTTCCAATTTATTCTTTGAGCAAGCCAATGTTAAAAGGAATTACATTAAAAAGCGGAAATAAATAGTCTAAAAATTTAATGGGGATATAGCTTTATCGAAAAGAATATGAAGCTATACCCTTTCTTTAAGCCATAATATATTTAATACTAGTCTAAACTAAGAGGTCCGGAATCTCATTCAAATGGTCTGGATATTTAAAACCGTACGATAGGATGAGATAGATCTTAGATTTTTGTCAGCAGTTTAAGTTGAATTGAGTGAAGTAAAAACTAGCCAAAATCAACCTAAATTCTGATGTACAATTAAACTTTAAAATAAAATGAAAACTAAGCAATCAATAAAGCTTTTATTAGCAATTCAGCTTCTGGTAACTCTTTTTCACCTTACTATCATACTAAAAATAATACCTTATGAAAATGTATGGGGAGGAAGATTGGAGAATGATGATCAGATGTATGTATTCGAAATCCTATCCGTCATAGTTAATCTGTATTTGATTCTTATAGTATCTCAAAAAGGTAACCTATTGAAAAAAGTATTTTCTGAAAAAGTAGTTAAAATTAGTTTATGGGCTTTTATGATCCTTTTCGGATTAAATACAATAGGTAATTTACTAGCACAAACAACTTTTGAAAAGTTTTTCGCAATAATCACACTAGTATCTTCTATCCTACTTTGGAATATCCTAAAACAAAGTAAAAGACTAAAAAGCCATGAATAATATTAACATAAGAAAGGCAAAAGAAGAAGACCTTCCTTACATCATTTCCTTATTAGCTGATGATGAACTAGGTTTTCTGAGAGAAAACAGACACGATCAATCTGCTTATTTGGAAACTTTTAAGCTTATATCTGAGGATCCGAACCAAGAATTAATGGTAGCTATAAATGAGGATGATGTAATGGGTACATTTCAACTTTCTTTTATTCCCTATCTGACCTACCAAGGAGGCATAAGAGCTCAAATTGAAGCAGTGAGGATTCATAAGAACTTTCGTGGACAAGGCCTAGGTAAAATGATGTTAGAATGGGCTATTGAAAGAGCAAAGCAGCAAGCTGCTCATTTAGTTCAGTTAACTACCGACAAACAAAGACCTGATGCAATAAGGTTTTATGAGGCTCTTGGATTCAAAGCATCCCATGAAGGAATGAAATTACATTTAAGACATTAAGCGCTTTTAATATGAGAAGTATAGTAATACAATACATTATTTTATCCCTAATAGGCACATTCTTGATGCTATTATCATCCTGTAATCATCAGCCTCCTATCGTCAATAAACCAAAAAGTATAATTGACTTTAAATCAACTGGAGGAAAATTGACAGATTTTGAAAAAGGTTTAGCAATCAAAATAGTAGAAGAATCTGAGGGAGATGTTCGTAGATTATTATCTGATCTTCCAAACGAGATAAGCTATGAAATAGAAATCGTTGATTGGGATTTAGATGTGGTGGGTGGAGTTACAGGCAGAGCTGAAACCAACAATCCAGCCCTTGTTTTAATCCAAATATCAAAAAAATTTCCTGGAGGAGTAGTCGCAGCAATTCATGCTGGTTTAAGACCTACATTATTTCATGAACTACATCATCTTGCTCTGGGATGGGCTATTCAGGATAATAAATTTACTCCTACTATTCAGACCGCGACTATTGTAGAAGGTCTAGCTGAGGTTTTTTCGGAAATACATACTGGTGTCAAATTTAAAGAAAACCATATTCCCGATAGTGTAAATGCAGATGAATGGGTGGCTGAAATAATGGCTTTACCAAAAGATGCTGATTATCAGAAGTGGATGTTTCAGCATCCGGATGGTCGTACATCAATTGGCTATAGAACAGGAAATTATCTTATAAAGAAAGCTATGGCTAGTTCAAATAAATCAATTATTGAACTTAGTGAACTTTCTATTAATGAAGTTTATGAATTAACCGGCTATTGAATGGATGGCTTTATTTTTAGGAGTATTAGTATGAAAAATATAGGTAGAGCCTTGATGTTGATAATGATCATCCACAATTTGACTGGATGTAATATCAACTCTTATAAAGACACAGCAATTAAAAATACTACTCCCAGTATTAGCGATTCAAAAAAATATGAGATAGCAAATTCAAAAGTATTACCCATTAAAGACTCATCCTTGAATAGGCAATATGAATTATACATTAAGCTTCCTGAAAACTATGAAAAGAATAAAGACTATAGTTATCCAGTAATTTATTTTACAGATGCAAAATGGCATATGGAATTGTTATCATCTGCAACAGAATATTTATTGGATAGTGTCATTTTAGTGGGGATTTCTTGGCAATTAGATATGCCTGAGGATTTATTGGAAGAAGTGGGTGATCATGTAAGTAGGTATCGAGACTACACTTTTAGCACCTCAAACAATATTGCGCATCAGAGTAAATTTAATTTCGGTGGGGCAACTGATCACCTTCAATTTATTCAAGAAGATGTGATCAGTTTTATAGAGAAAAAGTATCGTATAGATCCAAATAATCGAACATACTTTGGCTATTCATTAGGGGGTGCCTTTGGTGCTTATATTCTACTTACAAAATCTAAAACATTTAATCACTATATTTTAGGTAGCCCTTCATTTAACAATAATAATAAAATATTAGACTCTCTATTTTTAAGTAAACGATTAGATAATAAGGAATCAAATGCTAATATTTTTATTTCATACGGAAGCATGGAGAAAGAATTAGGTGAAGAGGTAGAAGTATTTGCCAACCTTCTTGAATCTAAAAAATTATCAAAGCAAATAGTTGAAGGAAATCATAAAACTGCATTTCCTAAAACCGGAATAAACAGCATAGAATGGCTTTCTGAGCTATATAAACAACACCAAAATGAATAAAATAGTAAGTTTTTTCATCCTTTTCTTGATCATCACGAGTTGTAAAAATAATACTGAGCTCTACTTTAATCAGGAGCCACCATCAACAACTCCAGAGTTATTTGCACCCTCAATGATTAATACAGATAGTGTAGAACTCAATGTGGTGTTTAATAATGATCATACAGAAATCTTCTTTTCAAGAATTGTTGACAAGAGTTTTGTAATTCATCATGCTGAATGGATTAAGGGTAAATGGACAGACATTAAACCGCTCAAAATGTATCATGATAGTGTTTTATTATCTGTGGCTTGTGACCCCACAATAACTAAGGATGGTAAAACAATGTATTTTCTTGGGGTAGATCCTAGCCTTTATGCGAATGATGTTTCGAAAGAGGAACTTTATAAGATTCCTCCTGACATATACATGAGTAAAAAAGTAAATGGAAAATGGGAATTAGCGACCAAAGTAGAATTCTCAGTATCAACGGAATATATAGAGACATACCCAGTGGTTACAGGAAATGGTAGTTTATATTTTCGTTCAAATAGGCCTAGTAAGAAAGGAAGGATGAACACCTATCGTGCGCAAGCTTTACAAGGAGATAAATTTGATAAACCCTCAATACTGATGGATATTGAAGAAAATGCTCCTATAGTATATATTTCTTCTGATGAAAGCTATGCCATCACTAATAAAGAAGGGAGATTTCAAATTAGCTTTAATGAAAATGGTAAATGGACAAAATTGAGAGAGATACCATTATCTTATGAAAAAGATTGGCGATACTATTGTCCATATATGTCATCTGATGAAAAATATTTCTTTTTTTCCAGAAAATTGAATAACCCTGAAAAGAAAGGCTGGGCTGGGGTTGAAAAGGGTGAAGTGTATTGGGTGAGTGCCGATATTTTATTCAAGCTGAAATAAATAATATAGTCTGAAACAAAGCATAAATGATATTACCCATTGTAATTGTTTCTTTAAACCACAATTAATAGACTTGATGAAAAATCTAATTTACATTTTACTCTGTATTACCTTTTTGATTTCGTGTAACAAAGAGACGAACTCAAATCAAGAGAGAGCACGCGAACAATTTAGCCAGTACTTAGGTCAAACACCCCCTAAAGTAACTCCTATTCCTTTTGCACCTGGAATGGTCACATCCTCCGAATATGAATATGGAGGAACTTTTTCAGCTGATATGAAGGAATTTTATTATATCAGTGCAAGTGATCAATATGAAAAGGCAAAACTTGTCATGTTCCATTATACAAATAACGAATGGAAAGATTCTATTATCTCAGACAGGAGCGGCCAACCGGTATTATCCCCTGATGGCAAAAGAATGTATTTAGGTAGACGTTATAAAGAAAGAAAATCCAAGGGTTGGTCTGAAATAAAAGAACTCGGAGAACCTTTTGAAGACCAACTAATCATGCGGCTTTCGGCTGCAAACTCTGGTACTTTATATTTTGATACTTATGTTCCTGAACAACCAGATTTTCCTATACGCTATGCCCGCCTGATCAATGGGAAATATGAAAATCCTCAAGTGCTGAGTAAAAACATAAATACTGCTCTCAAAAATATCAATCACCCCTTTATAGCACCTGATGAGTCTTATTTACTGTGGGATGCAGTGCGAGAAGAGGGTTATGGAAGTTCAGATATATATATCAGCTTTAAGCAGGATGATGGTTCTTGGGGAGAAGCTATAAACTTAGGAGATAAAATAAATACTGATGCATGGGAAGCATCAGCCAGCGTGACACCTGATGGGAAATATCTATTCTTTAGTAGAAATATGGGTTCTGACAACTATGAGAATGTAGATATTTTTTGGGTTGATGCTAAAATTTTATACGATTTTAATACAGGAAAGCAGAAGTAACTTGCATAGTATAAACTAATATAATTTCAAATTCGAGTAATAATTATTCTCATTTCAAAAAGTAGGATTTAGATCACTAACTGAACATCATGATAAATTCACCAATAGCATTATTTAATAACTGGTTAGCTGATGAATTATCAGTTTCAAAAGTAAATATTCCAACTGCTTGTTGCCTATCAACCATTGGGTTGGATAAATATCCAAACGCAAGATTTGTATCTTTTAAAGATATTGTTGATAACAAATTAATCATTACAGGCAGTTTAAGCTCGAGAAAGGCTTTAGAAATAAGTGCTAATAATAAAGTTGCTTTGACATTCTGGTGGACAGAAACTGAACGACAAATTAGAATACAAGGAGAGGCAAATCCCATCAACAAGCAACTGGCAGATAAATACTTTTCAGAAAGAAATAGAGAAAGTCAAATAGTATCTATAGTGAGTAGGCAGGGTGAAGAATTGAAAAATAAGAGTACACTAAATGAACAATATCTAGAAATAAGTCAAAAATTTGAAAATCATATTTTGTCTAGACCTGATAGCTGGGGCGGTTATGCGATAGAACCTAAGAGAATTGAATTCTTATCATTTAATTCAACTCGTTTTCACGATCGAATTTTATTTGAAAAGCAAAAAGGAAACTGGGTTAAATCAACAATTCAACCTTAATCTCAAAGGTTTTATCTAGTGAGTTCCATTGAAATAGGCTATGGCTATTTCACCTTATTGTCCTAAAGTATCAAGTCATTCTCAATTAAGGTCAAGTCTCTATTTAAATATTCACTCAACTTTAAAGGACAAGCAATTCTACAAAAAGAATTTAAAGTGTTTTAATGCATCGAGCATTAGAATTATCGTTCTATGTGAATACAGAGCTACATTTTCTCTTGTTTTTGTTTAGGTAAACTTTGTGAACCAAAATGCAAAAGATTGGTTAAGTTTGCATTCTTATTGAAATTTTTAACATGATTAAAAAGTACCTTCCCTATTTTCCCATTTTTGGCTTGGCCATTTATTTAGTTGTTTTTAGCCTCGCAGCATCGGATTATCCTGGAGGTTCTCAAAATCATGCGATTTACGAGGGATATAGCTTCTTTCATAACTTTTTATGTGATGTGATGAATCCTGTGACGGAAGGTGGATTGGTAAACGAAGCTCGGGGACTTGCCATAGTCTCACATTTGATCTTGAGCCTTACTATGATCATTTTCTTTTACATACTGCCCGATATTTTTCATTGGGAAAACCGTAAAACTCAGCTCATCAGAGTTTTTGGGGTGCTTACCATGACGGCTTTTATATTTATGTATACGAGCTACCATGATGCAATTGTGGTGGTGACCGCTTTATTTGGAAGTATAGCCTTAATTCCCTTCTTTATTGAGCTTACCAAATATGAAAACAAAGGATTTAAAAAGCTTGCCTATGCTTGCTACCTGCTCAGTTTTGTGGTATTCGTAATTTTTGTGACGAAAATAGGCTTCTACTATCTTCCATTTTTACAAAAAATAGTATTCTTCCTGGATGCTTGGTGGGTCATTTGGGTTAGTGTTATTGTGATTAACAAACAGACTTTAGTAGCGGAAAGAGCATAAGTTATTTCTAATAAAAACCCCGTGGAAAACTTATGATCCAAGGGGCTATTTCTTTTAACGTTAAAAGATTCTGAATAACCAGAGCTTAAAGCTTTGGCTAAATTATAGTGAACAATAATTATAAAAGATAGCTATTATTTCTTCTGCATTTTGCACTACACTGCCTTCAGTAGGATAGCCTTCTGCATTATAAGTATAACTAATTGTAGAGCTTTCATCTGCAACGAATGCCCCAGACACTGCATCCCATTCTTCTTGCACAATAGAAACTACATTATGATCAGAAAAGTCCATACCCGGAACATCAATGTAGAAATAAAAGAATCCACCTACCATTCGGTATGGGTTTGGATTAGAATCGTAAGTGTAGAAGGTTCTTTCCGTTACTAAACCGCTCGATTGGTGAGAGTTTACCTGCTCGGGATCATTAGTAGTTGTGTTAGGGTAAATATAAGTATGGTAGCTGCCAGGAACAGTGTAATTTCCTGCCCCATCATTATTATAAAATTGACTTTTTGTAAGTTGAGTGCCCGTATAGGTATTTACAATGCGTCCATTAAGTTCAAAGTTTCCAGCCCCTAAATTATCGTAATACAAATATTCTGAAATTCTACCGCTACCATCATAGAAGTATTCATAAGCCCCATCAATACTTTCGGCTCGGATTACCTGATCATTGCCGTTATAGGTTAAGTTCACTTCAAAATAAGGAGGTGCACTCTCCTGCTCCAATAAACCGATTACATTCCCAGTGGTCTCATCATAATAGAGCTTGTATTCATTTTCCTCATCAGGATCCTCGTATTCTATGTATCGAACTCCTGTAAATTGACCTTCAATAAAACATTGATTTTCGGAATTTGTAAAGGTCACATCAATATCATTTGTACTTTCATCCACCTCTATTGTAAAAGAAGAACTACCTGCTTCAAGTGTTGCATCAATTGTAATCGTGTAATGATCTTTTGGTTGGGGATTGTCGATAGTTCCTGAAACGGTTCTTGAGTCAGTTGTACCATCGGATTTTGTAAAATATAAAGTCGCATTTATGGTTAAGGGTCCAACCTCAAAATAACCCGATCTAGTCTCATCTTTTACAAAAATCAAGGCATCAGAACCTAAAGCTACTTCTGTTTCCCAATCATCAAAATTGGTTAAAACACTATCTGAATAAGCAACACTTACTTTTACATTGGCCAATTCGCTAGTTACGATTACCTCTTCAACTTCTCCTTTATTAATGGTGAATAATGAACTAGTACCATAATAATATGGATTATCGAAAGCAGCAGGCACCAGGTTATTTGAATGAACTACTACATAATAATTACCTTCCGGCAATTCCACTTGTGCTGGCATGTCTGCAAATCTTTCAAAAGAGCTAACCTCATTATCTGATTCATCATAAATAATCACTTTAAAATCATCAGTATTGACAGACAATTGTCTATTAGTCTTTTGAATGTCAATATCTAAACTTAAGGCTAGTGACAGAAACCCTATTTCCTTTTCTGATTCTGGATCTGTGAGTTCTTCATTACAGGAAAAAAATGTGGCAAGGAATACAATGGCAAGGTAACGAGAAATAGTTTTCATAATAGGTTCTTAATGTGATAGTTACACCTAATTTATAAATAAAAAATGAAATAATTATAATATTTTGTTAAAACTATTACTGGAGGTTTTGGGAATGTTGGGGGTTGGGAGTTGGGGGTTTGATGTTGGATGATGGATGATGGATGTTGGAAGTTGGATGTTGGGAGTTGGGGGTTAGAAGTTGGGGGTTGAATTTTCTTGGTAGGTTTGGTTTAAAAATCCTTTTTCTTTTTTAAAAAGCTATAAGATACCACAGCATGACTGTTCCAAAAGCAAAAATTGGGGCTAGAATAATAAAAAAGATACCTCCTTGTCTAAAATCCTTTTGTTCCATCATACCCGTAGAATAGGCAATGGCATTTGCTGGAGTTGAAACGGGTAAAAGTACTGCGCAGGAGCAACTTAAGGCTACAATAATAGGAGCAGTAATCCCAAATGGAAGGGCTAAACTGGCTGCTAATGGAACCAAAATAGAAGCTGCTGCCGTATTGCTCATCACATTGGATACTAGCACTGCCAGCACACTGAAGATTATCGTTACGAATAGGACTGATATAGGCAATGCATTAATCTCATTGATCACGATCTCAGCCAGTCCAACTTTAACAATGGCTATACCTAATGCCAAACCACCCGCTACTAGCATTAAGGTATCCCAGGGTAGTTTACGGACATGTTCCGCTCTGATAACCTGAGTAATGGTTAAAAATAAAATAGGAATGGCGGAGGTGGCAGCCACTGGCAAACCATGGAAATATTCAGTTAACCACATGATAATGGTCACACTCACGGTGACCATTACAGCTCTCCTTTTGAATTTATCAGTATTTTGATTGGTCTGTAAAATTTCATCTAGATTCAGTCTGACCTCCCCTAACCTTAATCTGCTTTTTAGAAAATACCAAAACATATACACTAATATGATCGCCATTGGAAATCCTATCACCATCCAGTCGGTAAAGGAAATGTAGATTCCCACTTCTTGCAATGCCCCAACCGCTATAGCATTTGGCGTGCTCCCAATAATGGTTCCCACTCCCCCTACGGATGCCGCTGCTGGTATGCCCGTTAAGATGGCTTTGGAGAAGGGAGATGATTTTCCGATCGTATGCACTAGCGGCAATACAGAAGTAATCATCATCGCTGTGGTGGCAGTGTTCGACATCACCATACTAGCTATAGCAGTAGTGAACATAAGGCCAAGCAATAATTTATCTTCCTGATTTCCAAATCGTTCTACCGTAAACCGAAATAAGGCTCTGTCTAAACCCGCTATTCGCATACCTTCAGCCAGATAAAAACCTCCTAACAATAACCAAATCACATTGCTAGTCCAGGTGCCGGTAAAAAGTTCTACTGGAAATTTTGTTTCTAATAAATAGTCTGTGCCAAAGCCAAAAGATAATAATGAGATGATGAGGATGCCAACTGCAAAAGGTGGAATGGCTTCTGTAACCCATAAGCCTACAGATAATATACTAACCAAAAACACAAAATCTACAGCCTCACCGTATCCTAGCCTCCTAAAAAAATAAGAAATAATCAAAGCTATGAACAAATTGCCTATAAAGGTGGAAGTATTGAAAAGCCAGTTTAAATGTAGCTTTTTATACATCCTTCTAGCCGTTTTACGGGAATCATTAAAAAATCTCATAGGGGTAGAAATTAATAAGCAATTGTAGTTATTTAACTTTGCAAGTTTAGTATTTTTTTTCAACGATCTAAACCTAAGAGTAGAGCTATTTAAAGCAGAACTATAATATCATTGAACCTCAAATCCTTAATTTTACTTATTTTCTAGTGCTACTATCATTAAATAAATTTCATTAGGACACTAATCACAGATTCCCTATTTTCGACTTCAAAAAAGAGCATGAATATATTCCAAATCATAACTTTACTAATCGTCATTTCTGCCTTATTTAGTTATTTGAACGTTCGGTTTTTCAAATTGCCGACCACCATAGGCCTCATGATCATGGCCATGCTGTTCACGCTTGGCATTACCATTTCTTCTTTTTTTACGGATGTGCTTTTAAATAATGCGGTTGAAATTATTAGTTCTATTGATTTTAAAGAAGTTCTACTTGATGTAATGCTTAGTTTCCTGCTTTTTGCTGGGGCACTGCATACTAAACTGAGCCATATCAAAACACAACGCTATCCTATTTTGATGTTTGCTACTTTCGGGGTTTTGGTATCTACCATATTGATTGGAAGTCTTACTTTTTACTTGCTTAACTTCATGAATCTTCCCATAAGCTTTATGCAAGCTTTACTTTTTGGTGCGCTCATCTCTCCTACTGACCCTATTGCGGTTTTAGGTATTCTCAAAAAAGCGGGTGCTCCCAAAAGGCTGGAAACCAAAATAGTAGGTGAAAGTCTTTTCAATGATGGTGTGGGAGTAGTCATTTTCTTGGTCCTTTTTCAGCTCGCTGCCAATCCTGAGGCAGATATCTCCATAGGTCATATCAGCTTTTTATTTTTTGAAGAAGTGGGTGGTGGTATACTTTTAGGTTTAGGCTTAGGCTATGCTACCTATTGGATGCTCAAATCAATTGACAATTATGAAACTGAAGTCATGCTAACCTTAGCTATGGTGATGGGAGGCTATTTATTGGCTAGCAGTTTACATTTCTCTGGTCCTTTAGCCATGGTAGTGGCAGGCTTATTTTTAGGGAATGATACACAAAGACAGTCTTCCATGAGCGAAATTACTGAACGCTATGTAGATAAGTTTTGGGAAATCTTAGATGTATTTTTGAATGCCATCCTTTTTGTTTTAATAGGTTTAGAAGTACTGATTCTAAGCTTTGAAGACAACTATATTATAGCCGGATTAATCCTCATTCCTATTTCCTTGATCTGTCGTTACCTAGCCCTTTTAGGGCCAATTCAAATTTTCAAAAAGAAATTGGATTTTGTTCCAAGAACAGGATTAATCATGACTTGGGGAGGATTAAGAGGGGGAATATCAATTGCCTTAGCGCTTTCCCTTACGGATGAGATGAATCGAGAGCTAATTGTGGCCATAACCTATATCATTGTGGTATTTAGCATTATCGTACAAGGACTAACAGTGGAAAAAGTGCTTAAATGGTTGAAAGTGAGCTGATTTTGAAGAGCAAAGTGCAAAATATATAATACCACAGCATCTAATCGGCCTAGAGTACTTGGAAATTTGATCTCTATAAGACCTTTGGATTATAGTATATTTAAGCCCTTTCTATTACTTTAGCGGGCAAAATGAACCTGACTAAACTTATGAAGTATTTTTTGCTGCTGTTATTAAGCTGCTCTTCAAGCTTTTTCTTGTCTGCTCAAACGAACTTTTTGATGCAAGAAGATTTCACAGCCCCAGCTCTTTCATGGCAATTCAAAAGTGATAGTTATGCCCAATATCATTATGATGGTCAGCGCTTAAGCATCGACCGAACGAATCAAACAGATCTTTTTGCTACTTATAGTCACATTGCCATAAACCCTAAATCAGATTATAAAATTGAAGCTTTGCTTAGGCAAACTCAGGGTGGAAATGAGGCTTCATACGGTATCCATTGGGGATCGGATTATAATAGCCGATCGACTTTTTCCTTTGTCATTAATTCTACCGGAGTCTATAAAATTTATTCGAGCTGGGGAAGTCGAATCAAGCAGTTTACGGGCTGGCTTAAGGCAGCTGAAATTCGAGGCAACGGCAATGATCATAAACTGACCATTCATAAACGGCAAGACTCCATATATTTTAGTATAAATGATCAAGAGTTAGCTCAAATAAGGGCAAGCAGGGTCCATTTTCAAGGGGGCAAAATTGGAGTGGTATTGAATGGAGATATTGGCATAAGCGTAGATTATTTCCACGTATTACAAGATAAACCGGCAATTAATCAATTGGCAAGCCAGCCTAAAGTGATCAAGGAAAAGCTCCCCTATCCTATTAATACGGATGCCCAGGAATTAAATCCCATCGTGTCTTATGACGGCCAAAGCTTATATTTTACCAGAAATGAAGGGGGCGAAATGGCGCAGGAAATATGGCGTTCTAATTTGGAGAATGGGAAATGGGGAACTCCGGTAAAACTGGGATTTCCACTAAACACAGCCGGCAACAATAATGTGATGGGGATAGGCACTGATAATTCTACACTAATTTTAAGCAATACCTATTCAGATGATGGTTTAAGCCTAATTGGGAAGGGCTATTCAATTGCAAAATGGGAAGGCGATAAATGGTCTATACCTGAAAAAATAGAGATATCAAGTTATATGAATTCCTCAAATACGGCAGAAACGAGCCTTTCAGCCTCAGGTACCACTATGATTATGTCTTTAAAAACAGGGTATAATGCGGGTATGAATGATTTATACCGATCTATTTCACGATCTTACACTAAAAGTTGGTCGGGTCCCAGTTCTTTAAAAAATGTTGTGAACAGCTTTGGTAATGAAATTACCCCCTTTTTAGCGGCTGATGGTAAAACACTCTACTTCTCCAGCGAAGGGCATTCGGGTTATGGTGATCAGGATATTTTTATGAGTCGCATGTTGGATGAAAGAGGATTTGAATGGAGTGAGCCGATCAACTTAGGTCCTGAAATCAATACCGCAAACTGGGATGGATATTTTACGATTCCGGCTCATGGTGAGTGGGCTTATATGGTATCAGCAAATGATAATGCTTCCCAGTTAGATCTATACCGAGTGAAACTACCAGAAGCACTAAAACCTGATCCTGTGGTATTGATTAAAGGTAAAGTGTTGGATGCTCAAACAAAAGAGCCTTTAAATGCTCAGATCTATTTTGAATCCTTACCTAGAGGAAGAAGATTAAATAAAGTAAAGTCAAAGGGCTCTAATGGAACTTACCAAATAATCCTGCCCTATGGTGAGCACTATGGTTATTATACACAGTTAGACGGTTATTTATCTACGCATGACAATATAGATTTAAAGCAAAAGGAGAACTATCAGGAAATTACCCGTGACATTTATTTAAGCCCGCTAAGCGAAGGCTCATTTATCAGTTTGAATAATGTTTATTTTGCACAAGGGAGCTATGAAATTTTGGAAGCTTCACATCCTGAATTAGATCGCTTGATAAGACTCATGCGTTCTTCTGAAACCATGGAAATAGAAATTGGAGGTCATACGGAAAGAAGAGGTTCTGCCAGGCTCAATAAGATTTTATCGCAAGACAGAGCCGATGCTGTAAAAGCCTATGTAGTGCAGGCAGGAATTGATGAGAAACGAATTAAGACCAAAGGCTATGGTTCTTCAAAACCCATTACGGAAGGAAAAACTGAGTTAGAGAGAAAGCAAAACAGAAGAGTGGAATACACTATATTGTCTTTATAAATTATTCTTGAGTACTTAAAAGTGGAATGGCACTTCAATTAGAGAATGTTTTTTAACGATAGTCCCGCCTTATGTAAAATAGTCAAAAAAAAACCTTAGCTATTTACCGCCAATAGGATGGACAGCTTTGGTTATATTTTTCTAATGTTGTTTAAAACTATCAATAATAAATTTTTTGTTAGCAATTATCAGCAACTATCTACAATTTAGCTGATGCTTTTAAGAAATTCTATTCATGCATTCGAGCTTTCTTTTTGTTGTAGTGGTCATTTCCATATCGGTATCACTGTTATTAGCGCTTTTTCTTTTTACCTTAAAGTCGCCTAACCAGCGGAGCAATTATCTATTTGCAACCTTTTTATTACTCACAGCTATTGATACAAGTGGCTATTTTTATACTTCAGATAATGGACTGATGACCAATCTCGCCATGATGAGGAATCTGGTGATCTTTTTGCAATTACCAACTTTGTACCTTTATGTACTTTCTGCTTGCTATTCTAATTTCAGCCTTCGGCCTAAACATCTAGTACATACTATACCTTTTATTGTGGTTAACCTGATGTTTATGCCCCGCTTTTACTTGCAGGGAAATGAACAAAAAATACAGTTTCTTACAAATTTTAAAGAGGTATTTGAAGTACAAGTCAATCATGTGTTACTCCACTTACAAGTCATCCTTTACCTGGTGTTGATTTTTTTAGCTATAAGGAAAGCGAAAAACTTATATTTGGAAAATAATGCCGGAAAGAAAGTACAGGCCTACCAATGGCTATTTCAGTTGGCATTCGCTATATCGTTATTTTATGCGGTGGCCTTACTTAAAAATATCTTCAAGTTTTCGAGCTATGAGCATATTTCCACTCTTTTACGTGCTTCTTTATATGTCTTTTACCTCATCATCATCTGTTGGTACTTATTAAAATCCTTGAACAATCCTGGCTTATTTAGGAATGTAGATTCTAAGCAAAAGCTTGTAGCTACTTTGGTAGCCGAAAATAAAACTGTAGACAAGAATGATACCCTTCACAATGCCCGCATTAAACAGCTTAATGATTATATGCTGAAAGAAGAGCCTTATCTCGATCCATCGATTAACATTCAGGCGCTATCAGATAAAATTGAATTACAGGCAAGGGAGCTTTCTGTCTTGATTAATCATGAAATTGGTCTTCATTTCTTTGATTATATCAACTCATTCAGAATTAAAAAGGCGTCTCAGATTTTATCTGATCCAAATAATAAGCAATTAACTGTGTTAGAGGTATTATATGAAGTAGGCTTTAACTCAAAATCTTCATTCAATACGGCCTTCAAAAAACATACAGGCTTCACACCTACAGAATACCGTAAAAAGCACTTATAATCAGGCTCTTGTAAAAAGTCGAACGTTTTGTTTTGTAAGTAATGCGTTCGACTTTGCGTTGTCGGTCGATTCAGAATGACTTTAGGTGCAGATTTGTGTCATCATTTAATCAAAAAATTAAAACACAATGAAAACTGCATTTACTATTATTTCGCTTCTATTATTCGTTAATACCTTCACTTACGCTCAGCGCACCACCCAACGTATCGACTCTCTAGTCAATAGCTTCCATGAGTCCAATCCTGAGATAAGCATGAGCGTTGGCTTTATACAAGGAGGAGAAACATTTTTTACGGCTTATGGCAATTTGAGCCGAGAAGGGAATGATGCTATTGACAAGCATACGCTATTTGAAATTGCCTCAATCACCAAGATTATGACTGCTAACCTAATTGCTCAGGCCGTATTAGAGAGTAAGTTAAAGGTTGATGACTACATAGATGATTATTTGCCTGCGGTTTATCAGCTGAATAAAACTATTCAAAACAAGATCAAAATATCGGATCTGGCCTCGCATCAATCAGGTTTGCCAGATATTGATTTTAGAGAACTCATTGAAAAAAATCCTCAACAACCTACTGCTTCGGTAGACCAAGATTTATTAACTAAGCTGATCAATCAATGTAACAGCTTAAAAGACTATGGTAGTTATAGATATTCTACTGTCGGTTTTGTGCTGCTGGGTCAGATTTTGGAGGATTTATATGGGAAAAGCTATGATCAACTTGTCAGAGAAAAGATTATTGCCCCACTCAACATGACCCGTACTTATACCACAGACTTTGATGTTGCTAATGTCGCAATTGGCTATAATAAAGACGGTGGCGTGCAAGCTCCTTTTATCTGGAATATTGTTGCGCCTTCAGGCTTGGTGAAATCAAGTACCTCTGATATGATGAAATTCTTAAGCGCTTTGCTAGATGAAACTAGTGCAATCGGTCAAGCTGCTAAATTAACTGAAGTACCGTATTTTATTGAGGGAAATGAAGCTATTGGCTTAGGTACAAATATTATACAGGATGGCGATAATACTTTATACCTAAAATCAGGAGATTTATTAGGGCAATCCTCTATGCTATGCTATAATAGACTTTCTGATTGGGGAGTGCTAATTTTTATGAATCAGAATGACTGGAAGCTCAGAAACGATATGCTTAATACCATGTATGAAAGCATATTAAAGGACCAATAAAATAGCATTATTTTTATTAGAAGCTCCATCGACCTGATGGAGTTTCTGTATTTTAAAGTATCAGTATTTGCCCTAAGCGCATCATAAGCACACTATCAATGATATTTAATGAGTTTGGTGTATCATTTTTTTTTTGCACAATCCATATTGACATACCGATAATAAGCATCAAATCATTAGCTAATGGTCCCAAGAGCTTTAAGATCGATTCTGGCTCCTATATTAAGAGCATTCTAACTTTTCATTCAGATCTATTAAGTAGTGGTTGTTTCTTCAGTATTTTGAATAATTGCGTGTCAGGACCTCATAGTGCCATTAAATTATTTTAATATGAAAATTAATTTTTTTTATATGAATAATGTAAACAACTGTACTCCACCAATGTTAATACGATTGTAATAAAAAAACTAACTATGAAAAAATTAAATTATTTATTCGCGATTGGATTATTGTTCTTGTTTTCATGTGGTGGTTCTTCAGAAAAAAGCTCTGATGAAAGTGCCGACATGACTGAAGAAACAGTAGAAAACACAGAAATGTCAGAAGCTGAAGAGGTTGTAGAGGAAGTGATGGAAGAGCCTTCAAATGATATTGTAGCCCTAGCTATGGGTACAGAAAGTTTATCAACTTTAGTAAGTGCTGTAAAAGCTGCGGGTTTAGTAGAAACATTACAAGGAGAAGGTCCTTTTACTGTTTTTGCTCCTACCAATGAAGCATTTGCTGCATTACCTGAAGGTACTTTAGATGACTTATTGAAACCAGAAAATGTTGAAAAGCTTAAATCTATTTTAACCTATCATGTTGTAAGTGGAAAGGTGATGTCAACCGATTTATCTGATGGTATGGAAGCTGCTACTGTGAATGGTAAGAAAATTACAATCGGAACTACTGATGGGGTTAAAATAAACGATGCAAATGTTGTTTCGGCAGATGTTGAGGCTTCAAATGGTGTTGTTCACCTTATAGACGCTGTAATTCTTCCACCAGAGAATTAAAAAATTAAAAATCATTATAAAAAGCTCCAATTGGAGCTTTTTTTTGGTCAATACTAAAATGAAATATGAGTTACTATTCTTGCCTCAGTTTATTTTAATAACATATTTCATATAAACATAAATATTATATATGTAAATCATAAAATATATTAACTTTTATTTATGTTGTAAATACTTTTCCTTTGCATAAAAATAAAACGTTATGCAAACAAACCTTTACGCTTTAGTTCCCCTAGTGGCTCCTTTACTTCTGTATGGACTGGCCATAATGTTACTGTTTAAATGGAAAAAACCAGCGAAGCTATTGATAGAAACAATAGGTTGGTTAGGTATTTTCATATCGCTCGCATGTGCTTTTATTGTCTACTTTTTAGGGTCTAGCCAATCCATGCTTTTAGGAAGTTCTGGTTTAGGATTTGCAATAAGAATGGATCCTTTGAGTATCACTATGTTGATTATGATCGCGCTATTAGGATTTATAGTATTAAAATATAGTCTAAATTATCTTGATGGTGATGATAGACAAAATATTTTTATAGCCAGATTAGCGACCACCATTGCCTCAGTAGAACTTCTTGTGATTGCAGGGAATATTGCTCAATTATTTATCTTCTGGGTAATCACCAGTATTTGTCTTCACTACCTTCTTATTTTTTACAAAAATAGACCTCAAGCAGTTGCAGCAGCTCGAAAGAAATTTATTGTTGCTAGAATAGGCGATTTCAGTTTTTTAGCGGCTTGTATCCTTCTTTATCTACAATTCAATACAGGAAATCTGGAATTAATTTTTGAGAAAGCAAGTGCAGTCTCTAGCCTAAATACAGCTTTAACATCAGCAACTATTCTTTTGGTTATTGCAGCAGTATTGAAATCAGCGCAATTTCCAACTCATGGCTGGTTAATTGAAGTAGTTGAAACCCCTACTCCTGTATCTGCTTTACTTCATGCAGGTTTACTTAATGCAGGCCCTTTCTTGATGGTCAGAATGGCATTCTTAATGAATATGTCCGAACCAGCTTCTCTCCTACTTATCTTTATCGGAGGATTTACCGCAATGATTGCATCAGTAGTATTTTTGACTCAACCCACTGTAAAAATTGCTTTAGGATATTCCTCAGTAGCTCATATGGGTTTCATGCTGCTAATTTGTGGCTTTGGAGTTTACACGGCAGCTATTCTTCATTTAGTGGCCCATTCATTTTATAAAGCCCATGCTTTTCTTTCTTCAGGAAGTGTTGTTGACACGGTTAAGGCTAAAAGAGTTAAGCTACCTAGCAGAAAGGGAAGTATTGGCAGAATTATCACTAGTATAATGATAGCCATTGTTATTTATGGATTATTTAGTTGGATTTGGGGCATTAAGCCAGATGAAGAATTTGCACTTATGGCTACTGGAGCCATTATTGTAATGGGTTTATCTCAAATAATTGCTCCAGCTTTAGATTCTTCAGGTGGCATAAAAGGTATTATGAAATCAGCCTATTTAGCTTTCATGGTTGCATTAGCATTTTTTAGCTTAGAAAAAGGAGCTCATTACTTACTGCACAGTCAAATCCCAACACATTACGAACCTACAATGGTTATTAAAATGGCTGTACTATCAATTTTAATTCTCTTTGCTTTAGTGGTTTTATTGCAATTAATGGCCCCAAACCTCAAAAAAGGGAGTTTTACATACAATCTCGGTATCCATCTCAGAAATGGCCTTTATGCCAATGTAATTTTTGATCGATTGATCGGGGCTTTAAAGAAAGATAAATTCAAGTGGGCAAATCTTACTGTTGAGGAAGAGCAAAGAGAAGAACAAAGGTCTTCTGAAATAAAATTAAGCCTGGAATCTCAACGATAATTAGATCTAATAATACTTTAATTGAAATCAAATGCAAACTCAAAATAATATCAAGCACGGGACAGTTTCTGCCGCAGTTAAAAATGCAGCATCAAAGATTGCCCCTTTATGGTCTTTAGAAAATTTTGTTGCTGTAAATCCATATTTGGGAATGGCAGACCAAAAATTCTCTAAGGTTATGCAACAATTGAATATAACCGCTAATGCAAAGGCCACATTGCCCATTTCTTTTTACCTGGAAGCTTTAAATCAAGCTAGAATTACAAATGATGATATTCAGGAAGCATTAAAAAGAAACCATTCAAATTTAACGGTAAATGAATTTATTCAGGCTTTGATAGAGGATGATATAGAAAATGATCAGTCTTTCAGAGTGAAATCAATAAGTGAATTGTGCAGCGAGTTGGAGGAAAAAGATTGGAAAAGATTTATGATTGATCGTATTTCTCAATGGGCTGCCTCTTACTTTGATAATGATCAAGCCATTTGGAATACGCAGGATAAAAGTGATTCAATATTTCAATCTTGGAAAAAAGAGGCTGAAGTAGACCGAAGTACAGAACTGATGGGCTTAAAAGGTTTCAGAAGCTTGATAAAAGAACTACCTAATAATTACTTAGAACTGAATGAACTGCTAATCAATAAGTTAAATATACATGATGAATCGCTTGACCTATATTTGCATTCTATTTTAATGTCCCTTGGTGGCTGGGCAGGATTTACCTCAAGAATCGATTGGGATGCGAATTTAGCTGGAGATCAAGAATCACATGCTACTGAAGAACTTTTAGCTATATTATTAAGCTGGGAATATGCCTTTTATAAAATTAAATATTCAAAAGAGCTGGAAAAAGAATGGCTTAATGATAAAGTTAAAATGAGCTTGCTTGCTAATGATTCTGATCAAAGCAAGGCATTAGCTTACCAACTTATTATGCAAGATGCTTTTGACATAGCCAATCAAAGACAAATTATCTCAAAATTTGAAAATCAAAAAATTGATAATGATGTAAAAGAAACTAAAAAAGCTCAAGCCATTTTTTGTATTGATGTTCGATCTGAATTATTTAGAAGAAATCTTGAAGCTGCTGATTCGGGAATTGAAACAATGGGATTTGCAGGTTTCTTTGCTTTTCCAGTTAAATTCCTTCAATTAGGACATAATGAAGCAAGTAATCAATGCCCTGTATTGTTAAATACAACGCATACAATTAAGGAGAGGACAAATAACAGTCAAAATGATTTGAATGCTATAAAAAGTAGAACTTTAAAACAACATGTTAGCAGAGCTTGGCATTCATTTAAGTTAGGTGCCATCAGTTGTTTTAGTTTTGTAGGCCCAGTAGGACTCTCCTATCTCCCTAAATTATTTACTGACTCCTTTGGCTTAAGCAGGCCTTTTCCCCATCCAAATGAAGATGGAATTAATAAGAAGTTAAATCATATTAAGAGGGTTGATCTGAATTTTACAGATGTTGAAGGCAATACTTATGGGATTTCGGATGAAGATCAATTAAGTATGGCAGAATCAACCTTAAGAGCCATGTCACTTACTGAAGATTTTGCTCGCACTGTAATGATTGTTGGGCATGGTTCAAGTACGGTCAATAATCCACATGCAACAGGATTAGATTGTGGAGCATGTGGCGGGAATACGGGTGAGGCTAATGCAAAAGTTGCGGCAGCTGTTTTAAATCAGCCTAAAGTAAGAGCTAGATTGAATGAAAAAGGAATTCACATCCCATCAGAGACTTATTTTATCGCTTGTCAGCACGATACAACAACAGATGAAGTAACAATTTATAATGAGGAATTAATTCCGGCATCACATCATGCTGAAATTGAAGAGATAAAGCATGCACTTAAAGTAGCAGCTAAATCTTCAAGAAAAGAGCGAGCTTCACGAATGAATATAGAAGCTTTAGATTTAGATTTTAAAGTTCTTTCTAGAAGCAAAGATTGGTCTCAAGTTAGACCAGAATGGGGTTTGGCAGGTTGTTCTTCTTTCATTGTGGCTCCCCGAAAAAGAACTCAAAATTTAGATTTTGGTGCCAAAGCCTTCTTGCATAGTTATGACTGGCATAAAGATACTGAATTTGGGGTGTTAGAATTGATTATGACCGCACCTATGGTGGTGACAAGCTGGATCAATCTTCAATATTATGCTTCTACAGTAGATAATAAAGTTTTTGGCGCAGGTAATAAAACGCTTCATAATGTGGTAGGAGGATTAGGTGTTTTGGAAGGTTTTGGAGGTGATTTAAGAGTAGGCTTACCATGGCAATCAGTTCATGATGGTACGCAATATCAGCATGAACCACAGCGATTAAACGTAGTCATTGAAGCACCAATTGATGAAATGAGTAAAATTCTAGAAAAGCACCAATCAATCCGAGACTTATGCGATAATGAGTGGATTTATTTATTTGCGATGAATGAGGAAGGAAAGGTTGCATATCAATACACTGGTGATTTGGAATGGAAAATTATTAAATAAAATATTTTTTATTGCTAAGGGTAAACAAATTATACCCTTAGCAATTTTACTTTATTGAATTATTGATACGATTTACTAAATGAAAACTAAGCTTTGTCCGTCTTGTAATCTTGAATATGACGTCATGTATAGAATTCAGCAAAGGAAAGGGAAAGATTGGATTTTCGTTTGTAAAAATTGCTTACCAAAATATCAATCTTTAGCAGATTACCGATATGGAGGAACCTGGAAGGGTTATAGGCATTAATCATCCTAATTTTGCCATTTTCATTAAAACTAGATTATAATATTAATTGAAATTAATGCTGGATTTATATTTTCAATACAATCTAATTAGTTAAAACTTTAATCACTTTAGAAACAAAGTTGATATTTTGCCCTTTGGTTTTGTTAATCTGATGTATTCATTGATGAATATTTACTAAATTGAAAGAACAAAACTAAACAAGAACATGAAAAAGAAAATTTTATTAGGAATCGGAATACTCTTCATAGTTTTAATAGCCTACATTGTTTACGCTTTGTTCATAGCTACACCCGTTAGTCCTCCTGCAACGGTATCCTTTAATGAAGATGGATTAGAAATCACTATAGATTACAGTCAGCCTTCAAAGAAAGGTAGATTGATTTTCGGAGAGGAAAGTGAGCAGGCACTTCAGCCCTATGGTAAATACTGGCGATTAGGAGCAAATGCGGCCACTGAAATCACTTTTAATAAAGATGTTAATTTTGGAGGCAAAGCGGTCTCAGCCGGGACTTACCGTATGTATGCCATTCCAGGCCCCGAAGCTTTCAAAGTAATTCTAAATAGTGAAACGGGCGTTTTTTTTGGCGCAGTAGAACCTGATTATGAGTTGGATGTGGTAGCTGTAAATGCACCAGTAGAAAAATCAGCTTCAATTGTTGAAATCTTTACTATTGGTTTTATGCCGAATGATGGAGGCACTACCATCCATTTTAGCTGGGACGATGTGATGTTTACCGTTCCTGTATCAGTACAATAAATCATGGCATTCTCAGCAAAAAAATGGGTAGGAATACCCATTTTAATTCTACTTTTTCTAGGTCTTGCCTATTGGTTAATTGGCAAGATACAATATCGATTAAACGTAATGGATGTTGAAGAATATGAACCTATCTCTACCTTAAAGGTAGAAGAACATCACTTGAAAAGTGCGAAATTCCCTTTCGTGGATGTTCACAATCATCAATGGACTATGCCTGTACAGGATTTAGATAAACTGGTGCAAGAGATGAATGACTTAAATATGGCTGTAATGGTAAATTTAAGTGGATTTAGAGGTAAATATCTGGAAGAGTCTCTTGAAAATGTGAATGAACAATACAGCAACCGCTTTGTATTATTCATGAACCTTGATTTTGAGAAACTGGATGATGAAGGATGGCCAAATGAAACCTTATCGGTAATGGAAGAAGCTGTAAAAATGGGTGTAAAAGGCCTTAAAGTGTATAAAAGTTTAGGGCTTACGGATACCGATAATGAGGGAAACAGAATCAAAGTAGATGATACTCGCTTAGATCCTATTTGGGCAAAATGCGCTGAGCTTGGGATTCCTGTTTTAATTCATACTGGTGAACCGGAGGCTTTTTGGTTTCCTAAAGATAAAAACAATGAACGCTGGCTAGAATTAAAACAATATCCTAGCCGATACAAGGATCCTGAAAAAAATCCTTCTTTTGAAGAAGTGATGGCTGAACAACATGCTGTTTTTAGAAAGCATCCGGAAACCACATTTATTGCTGCGCATTTAGGTTGGTTTGGAAATGATTTAAAACGATTAGCTAATCTATTAGATGAAATGCCAAATGTATATACTGAAATAGGTGCCGTATTAGCAGAATTAGGCCGCCAGCCCATAACTGCAAGGGAGTTTATGATCAATTATCAAGACCGGGTGATGATGGGTAAAGATGTTTACAACAAAGAAGAGTATTATACTTATTTCCGAGTATTAGAAACCAGAGATGAATATTTTGATTATTACCGAAAACGTCATGCCCATTGGAAAATGTACGGTTTAGGTCTCCCCGACTCTGTATTACAAAAAGTTTACTATCAAAATGCACTAAAGGTAATTCCAGGTATTGACTCAACTCTATTCAATACTAATGTAAATTAACTGTTTATTATAATATTAAAATCACCTTCCACTTTTTAAGGGTATCAGTTTTTATGAGAAATAGACTTATTGTCCTAATTACCCATTCCATTTTATAGAATAAAAAAAGAGGCCTATCAGGCCTCCTATTCTTCATTGTTTACTCAACATACTGGAAAATTAATTATCATCGTCATCATCGTCATCATCGTCATCGTCATCATCGTCATCTTCTTCCTCATCATCATCAAATTCTCCGTCATCATCATCATCTTCACCTGCTTCGAATGTTTGATCTAAATTGCTTTCTATAAGAGCCGCAATTTCAGAGTTAGAAGTGCTGTTTATTCTGATTACACCATCATCATCAGCTGTAGCATTGCTTAAATCGATTCCTGCAAAAAGTGCATCTAAGTCAAATACAATTAGCATTTGGTTGGCAACACCACCATCTAATTGGAAACCATTTTCATCTTCGATTTCGAATTCAATCTCTTCATCAAATGTATATTCGACATTGATTACTTCATTGTTTGCATTAGTATAGTTAAAAGCAATAAAAACAGAATGCTGACCATCAATAAAGGGCTCCATTTCCATTTCAATTTCTTCATAAATACCAGGAGCTAAATCAGCCATTCCAAAATCGGGGCTGCTAGTTCCAGTTAGTAAATCTACTATGAATTCGCCTTCATATTCGATCTCTTCATTTTCGTCTTCACCTTCTTCATCTTCTCTTTCGTTTTCTTCTAAGGTTTCAAATTCTAATTCAGAAACCCCTAATAAAACCTCAGTGAATACAAATCCTGAATTGATGGAACGACCAGTTGCTATAGTAGATTGAGTAGTTTGTGCCTTCATATTTAATTCAACTACAGCCTCTGCTGAAGGATCTGTATCTGAATTACAGCTTTGAAAGAATAATCCTAAGACCATCATTAAAGCTAATAGAGAGTTTTTAATACTTGATTTCATATTATTTGATTTTAAAGTTAAATACTTGATTTATTATTTTTATTGTTGTTTTTCCAGATTGAGTTTTAGCAGATAATCTTCCATATCTGCCTCTAATTTGAGACTGGTAGAATCAATGCTTTGCAATACCCATTCATGATTATAATTTCCAAATGGAGATTCCTCAGTTTCTAATTCTATTATTAAAATGGTCGTTATATCCTCAGAATAAGTTTCCCATTCACCCGCAATATCTTTTTCACCATTCGATAATAGCATTTGTTCTGCTTCCAAGAACTCAATAGAATAAGCGGAAAGTACGGCAGTGTAATCCACGCCAGCAGAATCTAAAAGGCTTACTACCCATTTTCCTGATGCAAGAATAGTAGATAGGCTATCGGCCTCAGTAATCACTTCTTCATCTTCCACATCTTCTATTTCACATTCATCTCTATAGGTATTAATGGCCGTTGTTAATTCAGAATTTGTATTAACATTAAGAATCTCCCCACTTTCTAGGCTGAGTTTTATAGGATAATCAAGGCTGATAATTTCTTCTACCTTAATGTTGCTTAAGAAAACATATAAGTATTGATCATTTTCTATAGATACAGTTCTAGCATTTTGTGCTTCTTCATTATAAACAGAAAAGCTGATAGGATATTCAATATCAATACAGCTGATATATTCTTCGTTACAATCATCCTCCAATTCGTCTAACTCAATATAATTATTGATTTGCAGGCTGTTATAATCATATGAAGTAAGCATAATAGGGAAAACGATAGCGAAAGAATCTTCATCATATTCGTTATCATCCAGAAATTCTTCCAAATCATATAAATAATCAGCATCATTAACTTGAATGATACTATCTCCTATTGTTATAGAATATGGAAAATCAATTGCAAAGCAACCGTTATCATCCAAGAAATCGTCTTTACTTCCATCAAGTTCACTCATCGCTAGTAGTAAATCAAAACTCTCAGATTCCACTTTAATCTGCTCTTCTTCCGAAGGATTATCTACTTGTACAAATTCCTCCTGACAGCTGGAGAAAGTCATACTAATAATTATAAGTGAACCGATGAGATTGTAAATCTTTTGCATAATAATTGCGCTCTTTGTGTATAAAACAGAATGAAGGAGCAAACTCCTACCACTGACTTTAATTTTTTTTATTTAGTTCAAATTACCACCTCTATTATAAAAGAGTATGTATTTGTAAACTATTGATAAATAGCACTTTACAAAAAATGTAAAAATCTTATTATTGAATAATAAAAAAATTATTTCGGATATAAGTAAATTATATAATAATTTGATACATCCCCCTTTTAGTTTTTTTAACTTTATTAAGTGATTAAAACTTCAAATTTCTTTTTAATAGATTTATGAGCGAATCGAAACAGGATGTTTGCCAAGAAAAAGTGTATAGTAAACTCTTTAGTGCCCACGCTAAGGATTTACACAATTTCCTATATTATAAATATGGGGATGCTTTTAATCCTGGAGATGTTGTTCAAGAGGCTTTTGTTAAACTTTGGAATAACTGCGCAAGTGTTCCTTTTGAAAAAGCAAAAAGTTTTTTATTCACTGTAGCTAAAAATTTCATTCTAAATGAGATTGATAAATCTAAAACGGCTCAAAAGTATAGTGCGCTCAAACCAAAATCTTATACACATGAAAATCCCGAATACCTTTTAGAAGAACAGGAATATCAAAACAAATTAGAATCTGCTATTAATGAATTAACGGAAGAAATGAGGGTAACTTTTTTACTAAACCGTATTGAAGGTAAAAAACATCAGGAAATAGCCGATATGCTTGGGATTTCACGAAAAGCGGTAGAAAAAAGAATATATAAGGCCTTGGCTCTAATAAGAGAAAAGGTAGAAGGCATATAATAATTAGGTAATGTGGTAGGAGATTTATCTTCTTGTCTGTTATATTATTAGGACAATCATGAAAAAGGAAGAATACATACAAAAATGGCTGGATAATACACTTTCCGAGCAGGAATTTAAAGAATTCAGAAAAACAGATGATTACAAAAATCTTGTGAAGCTTGATAGACATTTACAAGCCTTCAGAGCGCCTGAATATAAAGAGGAATCCGAATATTCATATTTACAAGAGCAATTGAAGGAGGCGCCTAAGCAACGCCAAATTAGGTTCAACCCATGGAATAGTATTTATAAAGTAGCAGCAACCCTATTATTAGTCTTGCTGAGTGCTTATTTATATTACAACTATACAGCTGAGGATGTAAAATCAACCTATACGGCTGAGCACAGTAATTTTTTATTACCAGATTCTTCTAAAGTATGGCTTAATGCAGTATCAGAAGTATCCTATGATGCCAAAAATTGGAAAGAAGAAAGAACTTTATTATTAAAAGGAGAAGCTTTTTTTGATGTAGAAAAGGGTATTCAATTTGATGTTAGAACTAAAAATGGTAATGTTAAAGTATTAGGAACAGAATTTAATGTATTAGCTAGAAACGATATATTTGAAGTTAGCTGTTATGAAGGTTCTGTTAAGGTGAGTTTTGGTGATGATATTAAGGTGTTAAAGCCTGGCGATATTTTTAAAGCCCAAAAATCTAATTACCAACTCATTCATAAATCATTGTCAACAACTCCTTCATGGATGAATCAAATCAGTAGTTTTTCCAGTATCCCTTATCAATATGTATTAGAAGAATTCGAAAGACAATATGATGTAACCATCGATACAAAAGATATAAATAAAAAAACCTTATTTAGTGGAAGTTTTAGCCATGATGATATTAATCTCGCATTAAAATCTATTACTGAACCACTTCATTTATCTTTTGTCATAAAAGGCAAAAAGGTTATTATAAATCGTGATTAAAAGAATAGTATTTTATATAGTATTCATTTTACCTTTTACCAGCTTTGCCCAAAAACAGAGCTCTATTTCTTTGCCTGCCCTTCTCGATTCACTTGAATCAAAATATCAGGTTAACTTTTCCTATGTAGATGAGCATGTTGCGCATTTAAAACTTCCTTATCCTGTCTCCCATCAATCTTTAGATGATTATCTGCAATGGATTGAGTCAAAAACTCCTTTAAAAATCAATAAGTTAAATGCACAATTCTACACCATCAGCGTCAGGAATGATCAGCATTCGGATTTGATTTGTTTACATGTTTTCGATAAACAGAATAGAGCCTCTATAGAAAATTGCATTATTATTTATGGAAAAAAAGCATTTTATACTGATAGCCTGGGTAATTATTGTGTTAAAATAAGGGATGCGGAAGCAGATAATCTCATAATACGCCATTTGAATTATGAAAGTCAGCAGTTGAGCATAAAATCATTAAATAGAGAAAAAGTAAATAAAATAGGGCTTCAGTCTCGTAATACAATGCTTAAAGAAGTGCAAACTAAGTATTATCTAACTGAAGGGATTAATAAAAAAAGTGATGGAACCATAAGCATAAATGTACCCAATACTTCACTCTTACCTGGCCTGAGTGAGCAGGATGTTCTTTTCAGTATTCAGAAGCTTCCGGGCATTCAAAGTCTAAATGAAAGAGTTTCTGATATTAATGTGCGAGGTGGTTCAAATGATCAAAATTTACTGCTCTGGGAGGGAGCCAGAATGTATCAAACTGGGCATTTTTTCGGGCTTATCTCTGCCCTAAATCCCTACTTAATTAATCAGGTTGAATTGACTAAAAATGGAACCTCTCCCCTATATCCAGGCGGTATTTCAAGTGTGCTCAATATTAAAATGGAAAATGAAATTAACCAAAGCTTAGAAGGTGCAGTAGGTTTAAATATGTTAAATGCTAATAGTTATTGGAAGATACCACTTACTAATAAAATAGCCATAAATCTATCAGCCAGAAGGTCAATAGCGGATGTTTTGAATACTCCTACTTTTGATAACTATTTTGAACGGGCTTTTGCCAATACGGAGGTGTCACAGTTTGTACAAGCCACTGATACTTTAAGGAGCAATCAATATTTCAATTTTCACGATTATTCGGCTAAACTGCTTTATGATATTAATTCAAGAGATAAACTTAGAGTTAGTTATTTAAACATGTACAATACTATTTCTTATGAGGAAAGTGCACTTAATAATGGAATTATTGATTCTAAGACTAGTGAGTTAAGCCAGCAAAACTGGATAGCTTCTGCAGAATTAAATCGAAAGTGGTCTCAGCAGTTGAATACAAAAATTCATTTATCTGCTTCCTCATATGATTTAAATTCAATTAATTATGATATACCCAATGATCAAATTCTTCGGCAGCAAAATGAGGTTCTAGACCTGAATTTAACACTCATGAATAGTCAAAAGCTTAAAACCGGACTTCAGTATGATTATGGATATCAATTTAATGAAGTTGGCGTGCTTAATTTTGATGATATTAACAAACCAGCCTTTAGCCGAAATGTAAAAGAAGTACTTCAAACTCACTCTATTATCAACGATATTCGATGGTCTTTTTTTCAGGGAAAATCCATTGCAAAAGTGGGCTTAAGAATGAATTATTTTAATAAGTTTAATCAATACAGTTTTGAACCACGCTTAACCTTTAACCAACAGCTTAATGATGCATTTGACATTGAGCTTTTGGCAGAGCTTAAAACACAAACGACAACTCAAATCATTGATTTTCAAACCGATTTTTTAGCAGTTGAAAAGCGTAGATGGGTTTTAGTAAATGATCAAGATCTTCCTATAATCTCGAGTCGTCAAATTTCGATAGGTGGGCACTACCGCAAAAATGGCTGGCTAATTAGTGCTGAAGGCTATTGGAAAGACGTAAAAAATATAAGCAGTAGTAGTCAGGGATTTCAAAATCAATATAGATTCATCAGAAGTAGCGGGAATTATACTTCAAAAGGGATTGATATCTTAATTAATAAGCAGATGGATGATTTGAATGCATGGTTGAACCATTCTATTTCAAATACCGAATACAATTTTTCGGAATTTACACCTTCCTCTTTTCCAAGTAATTTTGATGTACCACATGCAGGTGGAATAGGGATAAGCTATCAATTGCAGCAATTGGAATTTGCATTAGGCATAAATTACCATTCAGGTAGGGCTTTCAGTAGAATTGTAGAAGGGCAAGAGGTTGTTAATGACTCGATATTGTATCAGACGGTCAATAGCTATCGTTTACCTTTTTATATGCGACCTGACTTATCTATAAGGTATACATATAATTTGAGGCTTAATCAGAAACTACAATTCGCTATTTCACTTTGGAATTTCATTAATTATGAAAATATCATTAATCAGTACTATCTATTAGATTCAGATAATACGATACAAGAAATAAGGCAGCAAGCCCTAAAATTCACTCCTAACCTTTCAATTCAGTGGAGTTTGTAGAATGTTTGTGTAATGATTAATAAATTATGATGCGAAAGTTTTGACATCTGCATATGTTTCCTAGTCCCTTATAAATCTCTAAATCATGAAAAAAAGCATAAAAAAACACAGACTATCAGTCTGTGTTCAAATTTTTTAATCGGTAAATTTTTAATTAAATACCTTCTTCAGCAATTCCACTGAATTTGGAGAATTTTCTCCGTTAAGAATTTTATTAAACTCTCCTTTATCTTTCTCAGTAATATCGGTTTTGAATTCGATATTTGAGAAATCAAGTTTTTTAGCGCCCATGTGCCAACTTGGGAATACTTTTTCTTTAATTGGACTGCTATTGATCAGTCTAATTTCTTTATGACGATCATCCAATTTTATTTTATCATATAATTCGAAGATCTTTTTATACTCTCCTTCAAGGTATTGAACAAAGCTGTCTTTTGAGTATAGCAATACCCCTGTGATATCTTCACCCGAATTATTTCTTTCACAAGAATCCAAAATCTTCTTGATTTCTTCTTCTGTGCAATTACTCTTACGTTTACTTACGTAAATTAAATTTGAAAGCATTTTATTTAGTTATAAAGTAAAAAAATAGTAGGGAATAATTTATTAGCCATAGCCTATATAAATCATTTTAATAAAGAGCTAAATACTTGATTATTTGGAAACTATACTAATTTCTTTTTACTTTTTGATTAAAAAATGATCAAGTTCTGAGAAATGTAAATTCTCTTCATGGTTTAACCACATATTGTGTACAAATGTGTATATAAGTTACGCACCTATTGAAATTTTTATTGTAACCTTCTGATTAAATAATAAATTCTATTTTATAGTTAATAGGGTATTTTAAGCAATATTAACAATTCAAAAAAAATGAGTGGCTATTTCATATTTACGGATATAAATATTCTTTAAAAGTATAATACATTTTATTTATGTTACTGTAGATTTAACTTTCAGCCATTGTAATAAATTATTAATATCTTTATTATTGAAATATTATAACTTAAATCCATAACTATTATAAAATGAAAAACTATATACTATTATTTTTCTTACTGCTTTCAACTAACATGATTATGGGTCAAGATGGTGATGACGATTTTGATGATTTTGATCCTTCTATGTTCGAAGAAGCTGGAAGTAGTCTGAAAGTTTTCTGTACAAATAAAACTTTAGGCCAAAGTCCAACCCAATTGGTAAGTTTTGGATTAGATTATCACGGACCCTCTACATTAACTACTCCTGCGATTGGAGATGTAGCTGAAGAGGAAGCTGAATGGTCGCAAGCAAGTGGGTTTCGTTTCAATTCTAATGTACCCTTGCTTTCCAAAAACAATATCTTAATAAACTGGAGTTTTAACTATGTCCAGTTTGGTTTTAATAGTGGAAATGATGTGATCTACCAAAATCCTTTAAATGCTACTTTATCTGATTACAGTTTGAAATGGTTAAATACAAACTTTACATTATTCAAACCTTTAAATGAAAAGAGTTTTTTATTGGCGCAATTAGGAGTTGAGTTAAACGGTGATTACTCTTTTGATAATCCACCTTCTTTATCTAATACGAGAGTTCCTGCAGCCTTAATTTATGGTTTTAAACCCAATGATAATTTAATGTGGGGAGCTGGAGTTTCAAGAACCTATTTAGGTGGTGCTTTAAATGTACTGCCTGTAGTCTATTATTATAAAACCTTTAAAAATGAAAAATGGGGAATTGAAGCCCTGCTACCTGCTAGATTACAAGCACGATATCGTATGAATAGTAGAAATTTACTTTTAATGGGGTATTATGTTGAAGGTGCTACTTACAACCTAAGCAATTTTGGAAATTATCAGGCCGCTTCAACTATTACTAATAATTCAGTAGAATTGAGAAGGTCTGAAATAAGAGCTGGTTTAACTTATTCTAGAGGCTTAAATGATTTTATTTGGGTTAGTGGCCAAGCAGGCTATAGAGTTAATTACTCTTTTGAGCTAGATGAAGGTGAATTTTATCGAGGATTTAATGGAGATGATTATTTGCAAGAAAATAGCTTAAGTAATACTTGGTATATCCAGTTTTCATTGAGTTTGGTAAGCCCATAAAATATAAAAGGGCTGCAACCTTAAAATTGCAGCCCTTTTAAATGAATTAACTATTTTTATTTTCTTTTCAGTCTCGTCCAAACATCAGTTCTACCAAAAACAGCAGCACCAATATAACCTCTTACTTCTATCGTATTATCATCTTTTAATTCAATTTTACAGTTATAAGTACTTCCATTATTAGGATCATATATAGTACCATCTACCCATAAATCTTCTTCCTCATCATAAACAAAGTCCTTAATTAATCTGTAACCTTTAAGTGGTGTTTCACGCAAGGATTCATCTGGATTGTTTACATCAGTCCTTGGACTTCCATCCTCATTTGTTGGTTCTTTTAACCATACAACACGTCCATAATATTTATTACCAATTTTATCGATTTTCACCATTGATCTTCCATTGCTAGGCTTCCATACTCCTATTAACTTGTCTCCCGGATCATTTTCAGCAGACAAAGAAAATGTAACGAAAAAACAAAGTACATAAATTAACTTTTTCATATTTACTTACTTTTTATATTCAACATTAAATTCAAAACTTACTTTTGCACTCAGATAGTCCATATCCGAAGATACATTAGCATCTACCACCAAGGTATAACTATCATCTTTTAAATAAGGCAATATATCTTGTTCAGCTGTCACTTCAAGAGAAATAACCTCTTCTTGCGGTAAAGGACTTTTAGTTGCAACTGAAATCAACTCTAGGTCATCAGATACTAATTGAATCAATGCACTCTCAACATCTGTGCGTAAACTATCAGGAAAAAATGAAATCGTTGCAGACTTTAGTTTTACAGATTTAATATTTTCCTCTGTAATTTCATTTTGAGATGCGATCTGAGCCAGAATATCTTCAGATGCTTTTCCCTGAAGAGTATTAGGACCTTCAAATAAAAATTCTCCTTCAACTTCAATTGATGGGCTTTGGTATTCTACAGTTTCTGGGGCACTACAAGCTAATAATACTGAAGAAATAAATATAAAAGCGAATAATTTATTCATACGTTTAAAATTATAATTTAAGATTAAATTAAAGATCCTCTAAAATACAAAAGAATCTTAAAATCGGCTGAAAAGATGAGGCTTTTATTCATTGTTTCATTTATTTCTGTCTATTCTTCTTTTTTAACTTAGAATTGTTTAGCGAATATAATGCCAGAAAAATATCAATAATTCAATCTTATGATGTAAAACTTACTAAACTATTTTTGTATTATTGATTCTGATTAAGGAATTAATAATTCTGAATAAAAATTAACTGCCTAACCATGAGTAAATTAAAATACCTGATTATTGATGATGATATTATATTCAGCAAATATTTAAAAGCAAATATGGATGAACTGTATGCTGAAATTGAACATATTAGCTCAAGAAACAATACATTAGGAGGCTTACTCGATATTCATAGAAATCATCCAGATATTATCTTTTTGGATCAATATATTGATGGATTAAGTGGATTTGATGTGTTAGATTTAATGAAGCATCAACCTAAAACCATTATGATTTCATCTGAACATATTGATCAAGAAAAACTAGCTGAATATCCTCATGTAATAGGTTTTTTAGAGAAGCCTGTAAATTTTGATAAACTCAAAGAATTAATTGATAAGTCAGGTTTAGTTTAATTATTTAGTTAATTGCTTGTACAGCTGAAGAATAAATTTCTTAATCGTAGAATTAAACGTATAGATAATACCGAACTTATTCATAAAGGTATTCTCTTTATTTAATAGTAATTTTTTTCCATTTATCGTTGAAACCAGTAATCCTGCTTCATTAAATATTAAACGGGTAGCGGCATAGTCCCAAATGCTACCACCTCCCCTGTTTTCCTTTGGAAATTTAAAGTAACATCCGTTTCCTGATTTTAATACTCCAATAGCATTGCATACTGCGCCTTGACCTGAATGGAGCTTTAAATTTTTCAGCCCATTATTTATGGCAAAATTATGCAGTTCATTCTTAATGGTATTAAAATAAGGTGTCTTTTCAAGACTTATATCGTAATAAAAATGGAGAATATCAGATGACTTTGATTTCTTAAATGGCCTTCCATTAAGAGATAGCCCTTTATTTAGAATAGCTGAAAACAATTCTTTTGAATCAGGTATATACACACAGGCGGTGAGAGGATCCCCTGCTTTTGAAATTAAAGCAATGGAAACCGCATAACCGGATCGACCTTCAGTAAATGCTAAAGTACCATCCAAAGGATCCACACACCAGAAATAATCCTTTTCAAATCTTGATTGGTTATCCTCTTGCTCTTCCGTAAGCAACCCTAGATCATATCCAATAATACTTTCTTCTAATTGATCAAGTATGATTTTTTGAGCTTGAATATCTACTTCAGTTACTACTTGTGAAGCAAGAGAGTCTCCTCCCTCTTTATGCCTTTTTTCATATTGTTGGTCAAACTGCTTTTGAATATAATGTCCCGCTTCAATTGCTGCTTTTTCTGCTATTTTAGATAATTCAGCCATATCGTGATTAGTCAGATTCATTTTAAATCCAATTCACTTAATACTTCTTGCGTTAAACGCTGGCTATAATCATGCATTTTCCAATGACCAGGACTCCACCCATCTAAAAAGCGATAAAAATCAGCCCAAGCATATTTATATAACTTTTGCCATTCTGACTTTAATGATTTGAAATCCAAAGTATTGTCTAAGGCTTTTTCAAGCTCATTAAAATAATGCCCTAGTAATTCTTCTTCGTATTTTTCACATTCCTCTTCCTCAAAACAACTGCTTATAAAATAGGCGACATCTTTCATTCCGCAGCCTTTTCCAACATATTGGAAATCAACTGCTGCCACATTATTATTATTTCCGAAGCAAAAATTAGCTAGCTTTGCATCTCCATGAATGATGGTCTGATATTGAGCTTGATTCAATTTTTCATCTATAGCCTTAGCTGTATTTTTTAAGCTAAGATTATTCATTTTATCCCATTCGTCAGGACGAGTGTCTAAATGCCAATAGGTTCCAATTGGCCAAAGCCCTTCTGCAGGATTATTTATGAATTTTGCATGAAAATTGGCCAGCCATTTTAAACAACTTTTTACATTAGGAAGTGTAATATTATCTGGGTTATGGCGGTAAGGATATCCTGATTCATTCAAATCTTCCATTATTATAAGCATTTCCATTTCAGTCTCAGTTGAATGCAACGCCTTTGGAACTCTACAATTTTCATTAGTTAAATGAGCATAATTTTGATACCAAACTCTTTCAACTTGATATGATTTTAATTTACGCTGATGTGAACTAGAGGTGTTCCAACCTTTAAGGTGCTGCTGTCCATCAGAGAGTTGAATATGTTTTGCAATTATACTTTTAAACTTACCTTCTTCTAATTGGTAACGTTTTATTTCACCATACCCACTCCAGAGATTTTGAACCGATTGAGTTTCTAAAATATTTGAAGCAGAAGTAACTCTTAGAATTTCTTTTTTTAAGTTTAACATATCAATTCAAAGCTCTTATTTTTTCATGAGATGTCAAACTGCAATCTAATACTAAGTCAATAATTATTATTTCTCAAACTGAAGTGCCTTATCTTTTACTTTACCAAAACGAGTGGCTAGCATGTCCACTAAATAGCTTTGATATACCCTCCATGGTCTTCTTTTACCCTGCTTTGGAAGGATCTCTTTTGCTCTTTCAATGTAACCTGAATTCAAATTTAAGAAGCTTTCATTTGAAGCAGCGTTTTCTTCGTGCGGTATTACTACTTCATAGGAGTGTTTGTCCATATACTTCAAAAGCTTACAAAGATAATTCGCTGTTAAATCAACTTTCAAAGTCCATGAAGCATTTGTATAACCAAAAGCATAAATCAGATTTGGTATATTGCTGACCATCATGCCCTTATAGATCATTGATTGATTTATTTTAGCGAGTTCACCATTCACACTAAGTGCTGCCCCTCCTAGAAGTAGCACTTTAAGTCCTGTTGCTAATACGATAATATCAGCATCAATTTGATCTCCTGATTTTAATGAAATACCTGTTTTAGTAAAATGCGAAATTTGATCGGTGGCTACACTTGCTTTTCCTTCTTTTATAACGCTAAATAGATCACCATCAGGCACGACACAGAGCCTCTGATCCCAAGGATTATAAGTTGGATTGAAGTGTTTATCGACAGGATATCCTTCTGGTAATTGCTTTGCAGCAGCTTTTATCAGCATGTCTTTCATCCATTTGGGAAATACTCTGGATAGACCAAATGATAACATTTGTAAGGCAATGTTCTTCCATCTGGTAACTTTATATGCCCATTTTAATGAGATGTATTTTTTCAGGCTAATAAACATCTGATTCCTGTTGGGCAGATTCATAATGTAGGTGGGAGATCTTTGAATCATGGTAACATGTTCAGCTCCCCCTTTAACCATAGAGGGCACTAAAGTTACAGCGGTAGCTCCACTACCTACAATGGCCACCTTTTTCCCTGTATAATCTAAATCTTTTGGCCAAAATTGAGGAACTACAATTTTGCCTTCAAAATCATTTTCATTTTCAAAAGTCGGTCTATAGGATTCCTTATAATCATAATAGCCAGTACAGATACTCAAAAATTTACATGTATAGGTTAAATTTCCTTCTTTAGTTTCTACCTTCAGCTCCCAGCATTTTGCTTCATCAGACCAATTGGCAGTGGTCATTTTATGATTAAACAGAATGTTGTCATCGATATTATTTTCTGCAGTGGTACTTTTAAGGTATTTTAATATTTTGTCTCCGCTTGAGATAGATTGAGGATCATTCCACGGTTTAAATCTATAGCCGAAAGTAAACATATCAGAATCTGAGCGAACTCCAGGATATTGAAACAATGACCAAGTGCCCCCAATTTTATTTCTAGCTTCTAAAATTTTATAATTCTTTTCCGGACATTTTTTATTTAGCCAATATCCCATTCCAATTCCAGAAATTCCAGCACCAATAATTAAAACATCATACAGCTTATTTTCCATAGATTTATATCTTCTTAGCTATCAAATATAAAATAATTTATGGCAGGACATACATTCTATGATACTTTAATGCCTTAGATGGTTTACATATTCAATGAGTAGAAGATGGTTGTAAAGGAGAATGGTTATTTCTAGAAGTTAATTATTTATAATTCCATTTAGCAAATTTATACTCTTTATCTCTGGAGGCTTTTTCTCTACTATTTGCAAACAAATAGTGGTCTCCAATTTCAACACTTCTGTAGCCTAGCAAGTGGAATATTGGTTTAGCAAAAAAGCGTGCTATTCTTAAGTTGATTTTCAATCCTTCTTTCGCTTTGGTTTGCCAGCTAACACCTGGTAATAAGGTTAGTAAATGATCCATCCTAAGCTTACGAAGAATCGCTGATATGTGTAAATATATTGGCGCAATTTTACGGATTAAAAAGAATCCATCCTCACCTTGCGTTTGGTATAGCGGCATTAATACTCTTGATTCATGAGGTGCATATATTCCTTCGTTATTGCTTTCTGCTAAATAGGCATTTTTCCTTACGGTTTGAAAATTCACGAATCCTGGTCGCATAATAAATTCTTCCTCCTGCTGAATTTCATGACGGTAGAAAATTTCATAAAAGCCTCCAATTCCTCTCGTTGCTTTTTTTAACCTCTGCATATAGCGGTGAAAAAGCTTAGTCTCTGGTAGGACTCCTGTCAAAACTAAGCTTACATAAGCAAAGGCTTCGTGATTATCTACCGATTGTTTTTCATCATGTTGACCTGCCTCAAAACCAAAAGCAACGTAGCCCAACTCATTTATGTAGCTTAAAGCGGGTCCTTTTAAATATTCTTCAATCCCTAAAATAATGGGCATTGGAAATAGTCTGGTAAATTTTCTATTAAGTATGGTATCATTCAATGTAATAAATGGAATAGTATGGGATGAGGTAGTATGTAAATCCATAAAATAAAAAGGACCTTCATGACGATTAATTATACTCATAAGATTTTCATATAAATCTTGTTGTTCTGCCTGATCTGGGTTGCTAATAAAGACATGCTTTTGATTCAAAGCTTGCATTCTGCTTTTAGTCCATAAACGGTTTAGGTCTTCTTTCTCAAAACGAATTCCTTTCTCCAAAGCATTTATATTTCCTCTTAATGCATAAATATTTCCACTAATGTTTTTTTCATTACCAACTAGTTTTTGACTAAGCCTTTCTAAGGCAAAAACTCCTGAAGGTTCATTGCCATGTATACCTGCTAAGAATACAACTATTGGTCCTTGATTATTTCCTTCAATATGAGTAATTAATCTTTCGGTGGAAACTTGCGGCATGATATCTTCAGAAATGCTTGTCATTGCTAAATGGAATTAGGTCAGTATTAGTAATGATTCCAACTAATTTATCTTTTTCAACAACTGGTAAACATCCATAACCATGTTTTTTCATAATATTCATGGCTTCTTTGATAGATGTATCTGAATGAACAGTGAATGGCTCAGTTACCATTATGTCTGATACTATTTCTTTTTCATTACGCTTCTTAGGATATCTTTTCGTCATATGCGACCATGTAAGAAGCCCAACTAATTGGCCACTACTATTTTCAACAGGTAGATGATGAATGTTATTCCAGCGCATTATGTTTGTTGCAAGATCTGCTAAGTCAGTATCTTCTACCAAGAAAAGTTTTGTAGACATGATACTGCCAACCGTGATAGCATTTTTATGCGTGCAACATATTTCATTAATAGGTTGCCATTTATATATTGGAATATTTTTCTGTTGATTCTGGTAAATAGAACTGGTAAGTGTTTTTAAGGAGTCATCTAGTTTGTATTGTTGTCTCAGTCTACGAAAATTGGAAATTTGCCATTGCACTCCGTTTTGACCATTTACCCTGTTTTTAATTATGTTAATATATTTTTGAATATCTGCTTCGTCAATATCAAGTTTTTGCAAACCATAGAGAGCAATTGGAATCAGTTTTTCAAGTATTAATTCATTTACTTGAATGTCATTATTCTCCCAAGAAATTACAGAATCTTTTCCATATCTAGCAGCTTTCCAAAAATTTGCTTTGACATCTTTAAAATCCATAATACTTGGCATATCATCAAATTTTGAAGGTCTGCCTGCCATTAAACCTACCCAGAAGGCTAGGTTTGCAATTTCATCATCAGTAGAAGGACCAGCGGGAAGGTATCTGTTTTCAATTCTTAGATGAGGTTTGCCATCACTTAATCCATAACAAGCTCTATTCCAATGATATATAGTGCTGTTGTGAACTTTTAACGCTTCAAGTTTTGGAACTCCACCCCTTTCCAAAATGTTGATAGAATTATTTTTAATGGCTTTAGCCAGCATAACCTTATGCCTTGCGATATCATCCTTAAAAATATCTACTACAGAGCCGCTGGCCCATTTATGACCGAATGAAATTCGTGATTCTTTCTCATGTAAAGCATATGATGTTGCTCTTGTATCTATACTTTGTTGAAATAAGGCTATTCGAGTTTCATTCCATAACTCACGGCCCATTAGTAAAGGAGAATTAGCACTTATTGCTAATACTGGTGCTGCAATGGTTTGAGCCCAATTATAACTTGAAATAAAATCATCAGGCGCTATTTGAAGATGAGTTTGAAAGCTAGCATTACAACCTTCAAAAACTATGGTATCATGTAAAACTGTTAGTTCATCAACGCCCTTTATATGCAGACTAAAATCTTCACCACGTAATTCTTTTGTACGCTCATTAAGAGCATAATAACGCATGATCGGTGTCATATGCTCTAGTGTTATCTCATTCATTCTGATCGTGGGAAGAATTCCAGTAAGAATGACCTTAGCCTTATATTGTCCAGCTACATTATTAGCCTTATATAATAGGTCATTTAATTGTTCATGCATTTTGGTTAAGCAGTTATCCTTAGCTTCAATTGGGTCTGCATTGATTTCTAAGGTGTAACGAGTCATTTCAGTTGTATAATGGGGGTCATCAAGTGCTTTCAGAATATATTCATATTCGAAATATGGTCTCCATTGCTCGTTAACAAGGAAAAACTCTTGTTCAGCACCTATTCGGATTTTATCATCTTCTATTAACTTATGCTTCAACATGTATTCCAATGATTCAATATCATTCAAAAGCTGTCGCATAAATTTATTTCTAGCTGAAATATTTTCGGTACTAATTACTTTATGATCTCCCATTTTTTATGTATTTGAAATTTTTCTATGGACTAGCCGTTCGCATTTTGTCTTTTAGTCCCCATAATGGGCGTAATTCAGCGGGCATGCTCATGATAATATGAGTAATTTCTCCTTCACTAACATGGTTTCTGATTACTTTAAAAACTGTACGGATAACATTTTCGCCATCTTTTACAGTTCTGATATCATGATGTCCTAAGGGTTGGTCTTCATGAATTACTTCCCTAATAAATTCACCTATATTTTTAATTCTAGTAGGTTTTTCTTGATATTTCCAGCCTTCAACGTATATCGCTTTTAATAACATTGGGAGTTGTGCCATTAATTGGAATGACTCCTGTATAGTTAGTCGGGATCTTAACGTATGTAAAACAGCCCTCAATATTCTACCTGAAAGGTCAATATCGTTTGGGAATCCTAGTTCTTCCGCAATCTCTTTAAGAATGCTATTGGCGGTTTGAGTATACTTTTCAAATTTCATCTCCATAGCTTTTTATTATATACTAATATAAAAAGCTTACCCTCTAAAAACTCTAATATAGATTAGTAATATAGATGATATATGTCATGATATATAATTGAATTACAAAGCGTTAATTCTGTAAATCTGTATAGAAGATTTTCAAAATTCTAACTCAATATTTCTAACTTCTGACTTAAGACTTCTAAATCTCCCCTTCCATAAGAGCATTAACGAGTCGTTGAGCAGCTGTGGCTACTGCCTTTTCTTCCGCTCGTTGTGTGATTTTTATTCTATCTTCTTCTAGCTTTTTTCTTTCATTTTCCAATACTTCATTTAGCTCTTTATTCTTCTCTTCAACTGCTAAACGTACTTTATAACTATTAAAACCTGCTAATTCCTGAAGAAATGCCCAATAATCAGCTCTTTCCTGACAAGATAAAATCCAAACATAGGGAACTGCAGCTTTGAATAATTCATGATTATCATCAGCCAAATAAATAAATGGTATCTTCTCAAATCGGTCTTTCAAGTCCATTTCCAAAAATTCAGAAACAGGAATTAATTGGTCTGTTTCAAATTCAGCTGGAATTATCATTAATTCTTTTACTTTTTCTGGAAATATTGCTTTATAATCTGCATAAGTAAAGTTCACTTCAATATTTTGAACCTCATCATCCTCAGATCTGATGCTTATGCTATAAGAAGGCCATAAATTTGTCGGTTGGATATTAGATGTAATAGAAAACCTTCTGCCCCACTCGCTAAATTTTATAGGATCGTATTGAACCATCGGAAAGTATCTCCCTGCATTGGCTGCATTGGCTAAAAGTGTTCTGCTTAGGGTAGTCATTCTCACGTTAGAAGGAACACTGATATGGATTAAAGAAGGCGCATATGAACCTAAAGATTTTTTAACCCCTTCGTATAAAAGTGCAGGTTCTGCTATAGTGCTTTGGAATGTAAAGATGTTTCTTTGGGCAATGGCCAAAGCGGCTATTTCTTGTCGGAATTTATAAGATGAATCTACCCATTTAAGTTGTGGGTTAGGTTCTGATACTAATTCTTGATTGATAATTACCACATTAACGGGGTGATTAACCATCATCATTTTTCCGAATGATGTTAAATGGTTATTAAGATAGTTTTGATCAGTAATACAAAGAACTGGAACAAATAATCTTAATTCATCTTCTTGTAAATGATGCCAATTAAAATGTTCGAAATAATCATCATGAATCTCTTCTTCGTATTCATCTTCAATTTCTAATTGAGCCATTTTAAAGGCCTTCATTAAAATTGTGAATGACTTTATTTCATGCTTAAATAAATCTTCGGTTAACTCAAATGCATTTGTTTTAGCCTCAATTGTTCTGACACCTTTAAATAGTAAGTTCTTTTCTATTACAGTCTTCAGCGCTTTTTCATAAACCACTACTCCATGTTGTTTTTCAATAAAGTTACTAAACTTTTGTAAATCATTTAGAATGGATTTTAAGCGTTGAATTCTACTTTTTGATAAGTCAGATTTGGCCGATTTCGGTAACAAATCCACCATTTTTTCAAATGCTATCATCTCAGCGGCAAAACCATAATTTTCTTTTAATTTTAGTATCTGACTACTCTTGCTGTCAACATCTAAAATAGTTTTTAATACTTCTATTACTCTTTTTACATCTTCCTTAAATTTCTTTCTATTTTGTATTTGATAGCTAGACATAATAAAATCTAGCATAAACAAAGGCATGTTTTCTTCCTCTTCTAAAATGATCTCTTTGTGATTTTCAATGATCTTATAGGGATAAGCGGATTCTTTCTGTATAACATTCTGTAAAGCAGCATGATAAGTATTAGACTCTTTTTCTCTATCATTTTTTTCAGCTGTACGATAAAAATGCCTTAAATCCTTCCAAAAGTCTTTCATTTCCTGCTCAGGAGCAGTGCTAGTCTTTTTTAAATGGAAAGAATTTTCATGAATTGTATTTGCTATATTTTCCATTTTAATTCATTTATATCGCATATTTATCCATCAATGTATTGATAGCTTCGGTTTTATCCTCGGCTGAAATTCCCATATTATGGGCACCGTATTCATCATATCTAGTGGCTTCTTTATTTTGATAAAATAATCCTATTGGTGTAGTATCTTTTGTTGTTTCTACTAATTCTCTTGCTTTAATTAAATCCGAAGGATCATGTTCTTTTAAATTATGAAACTTTTGAGTCGCTTTACTATCGATAACAATTCCATTTTCGTGTTGCAAAAGCGTTATGGCATTGGGATCTTTTACAACTGGTTCATAACTGTCCTTCATCCATATTGGGCAGCGTTGAACAATTCGTACAAATGCTAAACCTGGATGATCATATGCTTTTTTAAGGGTAGCATATAAGTGTGCAGGTTTCCAGTCTACTGTTTGGGCTACAAAAGAGACATTAGAGAAGCCCAAGGTAGATTGAATTGGATGAATAGGTGGCAATACTGATCCTCTCGGATGGGTATTGGTATGAATACCTAATGGACTTGTAGGAGATGTTTGTTTTTTAGTAAGACCATATATTGAATTATCAAAAAGCAAAACGACCATTTTCATATTGTATCGAATTGCATGCACCCAATGCCCTGCCCCTATTGAACAGCAATCTCCATCACCCGTAATAACAAAGACATTCAAATCTGGCCTTCTAAACTTTATTCCACCAGCAACAGGAAGCGCTCTACCGTGTAATCCATGGAAGCCATAGGTTTTCATATAATGTGGAAATCTACTACTACATCCTATTCCTGATACAAAAACAGTTTTTTCGGGTGGAAGCTGTTCATCTCTGCAAAGTTGTTGAACATTGTGTAAAATAGTATGAGCCCCACAGCCGGAACACCATCTTGCCTTGCTGCTTTCATAATCTTCTATTCCCAGCAGTTCGTCATTGGCAAAACTTAAGTCACAGAAATCTGGTTTAATACTTATCATTTTCTAGTCCATTAAAGTTTGTCCGAGCTCTTGCTCTATTCTTTCCAATATGCGGATGGGACTCATCGGTTGACCATACACATTGCTATAGCAATCCACATCAATAAGTGTTTGCGCTCTTAAATACCATGCTAATTGAGCATAGCGCCTGTTATCTTCAGTAATCAAAGGCTGTCCTACAGTGTCACTATAATTAATTTCTACTGTCATCACCTTTTTGAAATTCTTGAATATTTCTTTGATACCCGGTTCCATTGGGCTCAAAAACCGTAAATGGATACTGCTAACTTTTGCACCATTTTTTCTTGCCATGTCAACGGCTTCCTCAATTGCTCCTCTAGTTGAACCCCAACCTACTAATAGCAAATCACCTTTTTCATCACCATGAATTTCAGGTGGTTTTAAAGTATTGCCTAAGGCAGCAAGTTTTCTACTTCTACTTTCAGCTCCCCTTTGATTTACATCTGGCTGATAAGCCACATGACTTTCTTCATCATGAGCCAGTCCAGTTAGGGTATACATCCCTCCTTTTTGGCCTGGAATAGGTCTTTTACTAATACCTGTGTTAGGATCCCAATCATAGGCTCTAAGTCCTTCTTTCCATTTACTTTGATCTAATGGTCCGGGAAACCATTCAGGATTCACTTTTGGTCGAGGAAAGGGTTGAACACCAGTTGCTAAATTTGCATCAGTCAGCACAAAAACTGGTGATCTGAAAGTTTCAGCTATTTTCCTAGCTAATATGATATAATGGAAGCATTCTTCAATAGTAGATGGAGCAAGTACTATTTTAGGGGCATCCCCTGCTGCCCCATACAATACGGCTAATAAATCTCCTTGCTCCACTTTTGTAGGCAAACCGGTTGAAGGTCCACCACGCTGAACATCAATAATGACTAATGGTATTTCAGCCATTACTGCCAGTCCAATGAATTCAGTTTTTAAGGCTATACCTGGCCCTGATGTAATCGTAACCGCTGTTTTACCACCAAATGACGCTCCTACTGCAAAACCTATCGCTGCAATTTCATCCTCGGCTTGATGAATGATACCACCTGCATTTTCTAAGGCGGCTGCCATAGCATGCGTAGCTGATGTAGCCGGTGTAATAGGATACATTGAACAAACTTCAATTCCAGCTGACATAACTCCTAAACTCAAGGCTTCATTACCATTCATTACTACATAGTCTCCTTGTCGCTTTTTGGTCGGTATTGAGAAATGCATAGGTAGATTATCCTTCGCATATTCATAGCCAGCATGTAAAAGATCTAGATTGTTTTGGATAATCTCTTCTCCTTTTTTAGAAAATATAGCTTTGATTTGTTCTTCGGCAAGTTTTAAATCTCTATCATAAATATTACTCAATAGACCTAAAACCCACATGTTTTTACCTTTTCGTGCATCACTGACATGTTTTAGACATTCCTTTTCCATAGGAATTTCAATGATATTATAGCCCAGCTCAGTAAATTCTTTAATAGATTGCTCGTATGCTTCTTTTGTTTCTTCGGTATGAGTAGCCCATTTATTTTCAATCAATAAATAAGTACCTGGTTTATAGGCTTGTTGCTTAATTCTTCCATATAATACTTGTTCATTTAGAGCCACTACCATATCAGCATGGCCTCCCATATTGGTGATCTTATCAGTGCCCATCCGCACTCTAATTCCAGATGCTCCTTCTCTAGAACGGGCAGGTGGCCGAATTTCAGAAGGAATAATTTCAACTGTCCATACGCCATTTCCCATCTTAGCGGAGATAATACCTAAACTTTGACCGCACTTTTGAGCTCCTTCACCGGAATCGCTTACAATTTCAATGATGGACTCTTTTATTTCCTTCCTTTCCATTCCGATGGTTTCAGAATGTATACTTTCTGAGGTAGTTTCCATGATAAACGCTTTGAATATGACTAATTAAGACAGATTTTATTTAAATTATACTGATAAAGATCAGCACTTTTAGCGATAGAAGTCAGCCAATTTTAAGAATAGCCCATTTCACGCTCTCCTTTTCGTATAATCTTTTTACTATTCTTTCCTTTTACAGCTCCTAATTGATTATCTAACCATAATATGGCACCTGTAGGGCATCTTTGAATCGGATCCATATTTTGTTGATCAATAGAATAATCAATAACAGGTAAGTTATTTCTCATTGTAATTAAATCCAGAGGAGCATCCATGGCACATCGCCCACAAGCAGTGCAGGCAACTTGGCAATCCTCTAAGATTTCATCTCCCTTTTCCAGATTTTTACATGCGACCCATAGATGATGGCTAATAGGTTCAATTGAAAATAGATCTTTAGGGCAAGCAATTACACAATCGCCACATGCAGTACATTTAGCGGTATTAACTACCGGCAAACCATGTTCATCCATGTGAATTGCATCAAAATCACAAGCCTTTTCACAATCTCCTAATCCTAAACAGCCCCATGAACAAGCTTTTCCACCACCCGAAATTAAAGTGGCAGCTTGACAACTGTCAATCCCTTCATACTGAGCCTTATTTCGAGCCACATTGGTTCCCCCAGCGCAAGCTAAACGAGCGACCTTTTTTTCTTCATCTCCAACTGAGATTCCTAAGTAATCACCAATCGCACTTCGACCTTCATCAGAACTTACTGTACATTTTCCTGGAAGAACATCACCTTTCACTAAAGCTTCAGCAAAAGGTCTGCAACCCGGATAACCACATGCACCACAATTGGCTTTAGGTAACATAGTTTCCACTTGGTCAATTCTAGGATCTTCATATACGTACAGTTTCTTATTGGCTATCACCAACATTACTGCAAGAAATAGAGTTAATCCTCCTATTGCGATTACGGCAATTATAACGCCCATTTTTAACTTCTTAATAAATTAACTCAATCCATTTCTTACCTGCTTTCAGTTCTGCTTTTCTGGCTTTCCATTTTTCTTCAGAACCCACTACCTTTGCAAATGCTTTATCTAATCCTTCTTTCACTTTTTTATGACCCGCTATATAGATGTAGGTATTCAAATGTGATAGCATTTCTATAATCTCCTCAGAACGTTCCTCAATAGATTGATCAATCACAACGGGATCATGCCATAATGGTCTCGGGCTGTAAGCATGAATAGCTTTAAAAGTATCCTCATTGTAATAGTTAGTAAGATCATCATCCTCTTCATTCTGATACAGTAGCTCCAATCCAGTTTTGGCACCGTAAAACAATAATATACGGCCGCGCCAATCTTTCACATTATGATAAATATGCTTAATAAAAGCTCTGAATGGGGCTATTCCAGTTCCCATTCCTATTAGAATTAGATTCGCATTTTTATCTTCAGGAATTTCAAATGGTAATTCATAAGGACCTGTAATGATAATTTTGTCACCTGCTTTTCTATCACATAAATAGTTCGAAACAATACCGTTATATAATTCACCACTGAAGGCATCAATATAATTGCATCTTTTCACCAATAAGGTGATAATTGTTTTATCAATATCCTTTTCAGGAATATCGGCAACGCTGTATAAACGGTGATTCAATGTATTCCCAAAATCATCATGCTTTTCAACTAATACACCAAAACTTTGATCTATTTTGCAGTCAAAACTTGGATCTTGAACTTCTAAAGTGAGTTCTCTAACTTCTTCTGCATCAGGAGGGCTTAACCTTCTTGTTTTTAATACCTTAGCATAGTATTGTTTCCTGATATCATAATCTGATAAATGTGCCATGTCTTTATCATTTTAATTTTTCACGCTCTTTTTCTTGAGCTTACAAACTGTACCGCATCCACAACTGCCGCAAGAAGATCTTCCGGCCAGGACATCGGCATCTTGATGCTCACCTTTGAATGTTTTACCCCATAAATATTGTATGAGAGCCCAAAGGATCATTAAACCCGCTATGGCGAGTACCGCTATCGAATATTTTAATATCATCTCTTCATTTTATTTACCTCCTAAACCTGAGAAACCCATAAAAACCAGTGATAATATACCTGCTACTATAAGAGTTAAAACAGTTCCTCTGATGACCTTAGGTACATCAGCTAAATCTAATTGCTCTCTTAGTCCTGAGATTAAAATAAGTGCGAGCGTAAAACCCGCACCAGCACCTAATGCATAGACTACACTTTGTAATAAGTCATAGCCTTTATTGGTTTGAAATAGTGCCAGCCCCAAAATAGCGCAATTGGTTGTAATCAAGGGTAGGAAAATACCTAATGCCTTGAAAAGGGCTGGGCTTAATTTTTTTACTAACATTTCTACAAGTTGTACTGTGGAAGCAATTACCACTATGTAGCTTATTAATTGTAAGAAGGGAGCATCAATAGCTATTAAAAAGGCATGAATGGCATATGCTGAAACTGAGCTAATTAACATCACAAAAGTAACGGCAGCTCCCATCTTGGTAGAGGTTTCAATTTTACCAGAAACTCCTAAGAAAGGGCAAATACCTAAGAAATAGGCCAACACAAAGTTATTAACTAAACTTGCGCTAATGAATATTTGGGAAAGGCTTTCTGAATTCATGACTCTGCTCTTTTTTGTTTATAGATATTAAATACTAAAAGCCATGCAGCTAAAGTGAAAAAGCCACCAGCCGGTAATACCATGATCACCCAATCTTGAAAACCTTCAGGAAAAAGGGTGATTCCGAAAAAGGAGCCATTTCCCAAGATTTCTCTTACTGCTCCCAAGCTGAATAATGCAATAGTAAATCCTATTCCCATGCCTAAGGCATCCATAACAGATTTACCTACCGTGTTTTTAGAAGCAAAGGCTTCTGCTCTACTCAATATCAAGCAGTTAACTACTATTAATGAAATAAATGCTCCCAAACTTTTGTGTAATTCTACGCTTATAGCCTGAATGCTATAGTCTACTATGGTTACAAAAGTGGCTATGATTAAAATATAGGAGGCTATCCTGACTTGCTTTGGAATAAAATTACGAAGTAAGGATACTAATACATTAGACATCAGTAATACAAAAGCAGTTGCTAGTCCCATTGCTACTGCATTAGCAGCAGTATTTGAAACTGCAAGAACAGGACACATTCCCAATACTTGAACAAAAACAGGGTTTTCCTTCCATAAGCCCTTTATAAACTCATCTGTAGAAGTAGGTGCTTTCTTTAATAGCTCATTATTACTGTTGAGATTGCTCATTTCTATACTTTTTAAAAACAGATTGATTTTTATAAATGATTGGAATCCATTTTTGAGTACTTTTTCCAATTATATCTCCTATGGCTCTTGAGGAAATTGTAGCACCAGTAATACCATCAATCTCCCACTCGTTTACTTTCTCCCCTTTCTTTACTGTGATTATTTTATTTTGAATTGCTGATTTCGCTTCATTAAGGCTAGCATCCAATGCTTCAAAATTTGATAAGAAACTCGGATCTTTTTCTATTTTATCTCCTAGGCCAGGAGTCTCTTTACTTTCTAATACATAAAAACCTATTATCTTTTGATTATCAATACTATAACCATATAGAACTCTAATGACATCAGCATAACCTTGACCTGAGGCAACGATTGCAAGTCCTATCAATTCTCCATTTTCATCATATCCAGCGTAAACTAAATTTTGATCTCCTTTTGAAGCTATATCAAATGAGGACTCATTATAAGAAAAGGCCTGTGTTTGAGTACTTTCTGGAAGAACTTTAAAGATTGCTTCCTGTAAAGCTTTTTCCTTTAGGTCTGCTATTCTTGCCAGCGTACCCTCATAAGTTAATACAATTAAAAGACCACAAAGTATTCCAATCAAAGCCATCGCTTTAATCATTTTAAAACTATTAGTGGGTGCTATTTGAGTAGTTTCTTTCATGATTTTGCAGATGAAGTTCCATATACTCTATTTTGTATAAGTCGGTCAATATGAGGCGATAATGCATTGCCAAATAAAATGGCATACATAACACCCTCTGGTAAACCACCCCATATTCTTATAATTACAATCATACTTCCGATGATTACACCATACACAATTACACCTAGGGTAGTAATGGGTGAGGCCACCATATCTGAAGCCATAAATACCGCCCCTAACATTAAGCCCCCAGAAAATATCATGAAACCTGGTGATGGATATAATTCTGGATTAATTGAGTAGAGAATCCCACTAAAAATAAATACTGTTAGTAGTATAGAAACCGGGATTTTCCAATTCATAAAGTTTCTGATTACTAAATAGAGCCCACCTAAAAGTATTAAGATAGTACTAGTTTCTCCTGCTGAACCACTGACTAGCCCCATAGCTAAATCGCTTGTATCAGTAACTACACCATCAAATTTGAAGGCAGACAGGGGCGTTGCTCCAGAAGTACCATCCACTACGGGCATCATAAATGGCATAGCCCAGATTGAAGAATTAACGGATGTAAATCGATCAATTGAAAAAGCATCTTGCCAGGTGGTTATAGCAACAGGAAAGGCAGCTTGTAGTACTGCTCGCCCCACTAATGCAGGATTAAATACATTATATCCTAAACCACCAAAAAGAAACTTACCCATTGCAATAGCAATTACTCCTCCTAAAAAGGTCATCCATAATGGAAATATTGGGGGTAAAGTTAGGCCAAGTAGTAGTCCTGTAATTACTGCTGACCAGTCACTTATGGTACTTTCTTTATTTGAAAGCTTGCTGAGAACATGTTCGGTTAAAACAGCTGAAAATACAGCCGTTAGTATCACAAGAGCTGCATTCCAACCAAAAGCATATACTGAATAGAATGATAAAGGTAACAAAGCATAGACTACATTTCTCATAATTACCTCAACACTAGTGCCTTGAGAAAGGTGGGGTGAAGTGCTAATATGAAGACTTTGCTTTTTCATGATTTCACATTTTGTTTTCGAATGATCGATTTTGAAAGTCTGAAGTACTGTACTAATGGGATATGGGAAGGACAAACATAAGAGCATGAACCACACTCAAAGCAATCCATCAAATGATATTCAGCTGCCATTTTATCGTAGGATTCAAATTTTGCTAATAACCCTAGTTTTGATGGATTAAGTGACAAAGGACAAGCATCTACACATGCTCCACATTTAATACATGGATAAACCTTATGATTTGAGTTTATTTCTTTGCTGGTAAAAACCACTACTGCTGAGGTTCCTTTAACAATGGAAATGTCGAGATTAGCGACAGCCATTCCCATCATGGGACCTCCCATATATACTTCACTCATATTTTCATCTACTCCTACTCTATCAAGCAGAAACCGTAATGGCGTTCCGATTGGCACAAGATAATTTCCCTTATTTATTACACCAGGACCTGTGACTGTAATCACTCTTTCTTGAATTCCTCTGCCATGTGGTAATAGTCTTCCGATTTCTGCTGTAGTGGCAACATTTACTACTACAGCATTAACCTCAATTGGTAAACCACCCGAAGGAACTTCTTTTCCAAGTAGTGCGGTGATCAACATTTTTTCAGCTCCTTGTGGGTATTTTACCGGTACAACTTTTACTGAAACAGGAATATCCTTTGGTAGCTTTGCTGATAGGTAATCCGCAGCATCTTGCTTGTTGGCTTCAATTCCAATGATACATTCTTTGGCTTGAGTTGCTTTCATTAAATACCTGATTCCCATAAAGATATCCTGATCTTGCTCAAGCATAACCCGATGATCTGTTGTGAGATAAGGTTCACATTCAATCCCATTGATAATTAGGGTATCGCAATGTTTTCCTTCAGGAATTTTGATTTTAGCATGAGTAGGAAATGCTGCGCCACCTAAGCCTACTATTCCAGCTTGTTGAATTCCATTTATGATCTCATCTACGCTTGCACTTTCTAAATCAACAGCTTCACCTTCTATAATTTCTTGAGTTGATGAAGGAAAGCTTTCGAGATAGATGCCGGGTGTCATTTTTCCTGAAAGTGTAGGAACATTAGCGATTTTCTTAACAGTGCCACTTACAGGTGAATGTAAGGGCACTGAAAGAAAACCATCTGATTCGGCTAATAACTGACCTCTTACTACCTCTTGTCCTTCACGCACCACTATTTTCCCAGCTTTACCAATGTGTTGAGATAAAGGCAAAATTAATAAGGGTGCAAAGGAAAATTGTCTTATTGGCAATCCTTTGGTTTCATCCTTATTTTCTGGTGGATGGATTCCATGCTTGAAGGTATTTTGAGTTAGTAGCATGATTATGATTAATTATACTTTTCACCTCTTTTAATCCATTTATCGATATCCTTAGCGTCCCTATTTTTCGGTAAGCCAGGATGAATCACCTGAGCCGTACATTTTTCAGCAGCAACCACTAAATCCGAATATGGGCCTCCAATAGGATCTTTGATGTAGGCTTTTTTATCTTCATTGTAGGCGAAAATCTTTGGATTTAAATTGATACATTCATCACATGATGTACACTCATCGCTTTCAAGCCAAGGTTCCATCCCTGCTTCTTGCTGTGGAATTGGATCTTCTTCTTTTTGTGCTGTTTCAGTTTTAGGTTCTTCCTTAACTGCTACAGCAGTCTGTTGCTCATGAACATTAGATTGATTTAATTCAACTGATTCAGTAACTGCAATTGGTTTTATACTGGGATCAATTTTGACATCCCCATTACCTGAGGCTAGTTGCATCAATTTTTGAGTGATTTTCTGAACTACTTCAGATCTGATTTTACTTTCAAGATCAACTTCAGAAGTAGTATCCATTTTAGCTTCATAATCTGATAAATCACGTAGCATTATCCAGAAATCTCTTCTTTCCTCGCAAGATTCTACTATGGTTTTATCTACCAATACTCTGCTCAGCTGATTATTACGATCTACAGCCCATATGTATGGAAATTTATCTTCTCTGTCTGATTTTTCTAGATTTAAGAAATCAGAAAGCATAAGCATTTTATCATTCCAACTATTCCTTGGAGCATTTCTAAAATGCTTTCTAAAACGAGCTTCAGTAATTGCAAAATCTGCGAAAGTCATCGGTACTTCCATTGATTTCTGAATCCCATTTTCCTCATATTTCAATTCATATGAAGGCCAATCTTGATCAATAGCCGGGTTTCCTTTAAGATCTAGTGCTTCCTCTACCTTCACTCCCAAATCAGGATTATACTTGAAGAGTGGATAAGCTCTAGACTCAACAGCTAATTTAGCTTGATGTACACCCATATCATCTGCCACACCATGTTCTGGCTGGCAGGTAGTATAAAGATTGAATAGAGCAGGTCTTTTGGTACTTAATCCATCTATGAAACCTTCTATCATATGACTGGTATGCGCAAGGCTAGATTGCATCACATAAGTGTTTCTATGCGCCATTGCGATAAGTCCTATTTCTTTTCTAGGCTCTGGTTTACCTTTCCATACTTTTCCATATTGAGCCATGTCAGATACCTGCCCAATAAAGCCTGAGGTACATGCTTGACCGCCAGTATTTGAATATACCTGAGTATCGACAGTGATGACTTTAATTGGTTTTCCTGATGCCATCATTCTAGAAAGGTTTTGAAAACCTATATCATACATGGCACCATCACCACCTAATGCTACAACTGGGGGGCAAAGCAGCCACTCTTCATCTGTAAATTGATGCCAGTTGAAATAGGTGAAGAAGTCTTTATTATCCTCTGGATCATATTTTCCAGCTAATTCTAATTCAGCTTTTCTTATGGCTACAAATCCTTCTGCCATTTTTGCCATATGTCCTTCAAAAATACCCATTGCCATAGAGGTAGAATCCTGAAATAAATGATTAGCCCAAGGGAATGGATATGGATTATATGGATAGGTACTTCCCCAAACAGAAGTACATCCTGTGGCATTGGTCATCCCCATTGAGGATCTTCCTTTACCGGTATTGCCTTCTGTATATTTCCATCTCAATCTTTTTAATTGCGATAACAAATGGGTGGTTTCAGCTAGCCAGTCCTGGTCGATTGGTATGCTTCCATTTTCGGCTTCTAATTTTGAAGTAATAACAGACATGCTAAGATCTGTATCATTAGAATCCTTTAAAATTCTTTCTATCGCTTCAGTATCATTAATATTTACCGTTTCAATTAGTTTAGCTTGAATACGTTGTTCTAACTTTTCAATTAATTCATCAAGTTTTGTAATGTGTTTTTTGATGCGTGGCTGCATCAATGATTCTACTGTTGCTATAAATAAATGGACTACGGATTTCTCTGAACAACCTAAGCAGGCTCCATCTCCGCTTGAAAAACTTGAATAGGCTTCCTTATTAAGCAACAAGGTTTCTAAAGGACCAATTTTAGCCTCCAGATCATCTATTCGATTGTATTTCTCTGGTGTATTGGGTAAATCATTCCATAGATCCCAATTCTTTCTTAAGTTAGCTACTGATTCCTCTGTTTGAGTTACTGCTTTCAAAGCGTCATCATCACAAACCTGAATACACTCATTACAACCTTTACATGCATTTGGATTAATAGTGATACTGAATAATCCACCGCTATTAGGTGATTTCTTTTCGTTTAAATGATAATATGGTCGAGTAAGTGCAAATTGAAAATCACCCAATTCTTCTTTAAACCAACCTAATTCTTGCACAAGATCAGTTTCTTCTTTATGATCCTCTATCATTTGTGCTATCGCATCCTGTAAATAATTATTTACAGTGGCACCATTTGATGCACTATTAAATCTGGCTCTAATTTTTCCTTCCATGCTGCGTACTGCTTTCTGAAGGTGTTTTACATTATCGTGCTCTTTCTTAACTCTCTTTACTACAGTATCTAGAACATCTTTTAAGTCACTCACTAAGCCTGGTATAGCAGTATCAGGACATGCAGTATAACATTTACCACAAGCAGTACAGTTGTTTGCATTCCACTCAGGGTGAGTAAAACGTATTCCTGTCATATCTCTGAAGTTTGAGGATGCAGCAGGCATCAAACTCAATCCAATAAATGGATCGGTAAGATTATCGCTACCCATACCTTGAGCATAGAAATTACCGGTTTGTTCCCAAAATCGATGGATATCACTCAATTTAGATTTACTCTTTGGTGTGTCTTTTAACATCATTGGAAGAGGTACTCCAACTTCAGCTTTCGATTTATTGCCTGAACCATTTTGAACAACTTTTTCAGTGATTTCATGAACCTCTGTAAAGCCTCTTTTTACCACTCTCATATTATCATCCACCACTCTTTGTCCTTTGCTACCAAATTTGGATTGCAATTGATCTTCAATTGCTTTTAACAGCTGTTTATCATTAAGTCCTGCTGATTCCATTAAAGGAGAAGCGGCAAAGAATGCTCCCTGGAAGGCTATTCCCTGCATACGTAACTGTAGTTCAGGATCAGTAGCTTCTTCTCTTGCGATCTTAAATCCGTCTATATAGAAAATTCGAATATCATTCTTTACAATAAGTTTTTGATATTGCTTAGGAATAGAATTCCATACTTCTTCCGGATTGTTTTTATCACTCTGAATAATAAAACACCCCCCTTTTTTGAGTCCAGCTAGTGCATTTGTATGCTTGAATACATTTGGATCAGGAGACAACACTACATCTACAAAATAGAATTCACTATTCATTCTAATAGGTTCTGGTGCGGCTGCTAAATAGTAGGTTGTAGGTTGTCCTTTTTTCTCTGATCCATATTTAGGGTTTGCTTTAATATCATATCCTAAGAGGTCATACAAGGTCATCGCTAAGTTTTTACCAGTTGTAATGGCGCCCCAACCTCCTACCGAATGAAAACGGACGGTTGTGGCTCCTTTTGGCATAAGGTTAGGATTTTCAGAACCATGCACAGCTAATTCTTTTACTTTAGGATATGCAGCTTCTATAGTTTCTTGATACTCTCTTTGTTTCGGTGTAAATGGGTGGTCATGAATAAAATCTATTGATAGATAGAATTGCTTTTTATGCTTACCATCAGGTAACATATTTTCAACAGCTCCAATAATTCCTTCTGCTTGTAAATCACGGCTTCCCATACCAAATGAACCTGAATAAATTTTTGGAGCATCTTTAGGTTGATAGGATTCTAAATCTGGATAGGATTTATCTTCCTTCGAAATTCCGTTCTCTAAACATTTTGAGATAACGGCTCTTAATTCACGTGCAATGGGAAGATCCTCAGCAAGAGGTTGATCTAATCTTTCCAAGACCACCACTCCTTTTTTACCTTTAATGTATTTCGACAACAAATCAGCCGGGAACGGACGGAACATAACCAAATCCAATACACCTACTTTTAGTTTTCTCGTTTTTCTTAAGTAGTCAGCTACTACTTCAGCACTTGAAACTACACTCCCCTGACCTAATATTAAGTAGTCTGCATCCTCTACTTTATAAGTCATGACTCTTTGATATTGTCTGTGTGTTAGTTCTGCATATTCTTTAAATGCTCTATCACTTAGCTCTTTTATATGATCAAAAAAGAATGGCCTTTGAGCTGCAACACTCTGCATATAGGAGTCTTGGTTTTGAACAATACCCGCCATAACTGGATTATCAACATCCCATAATTCAGGAATTCTTCGTCTTTGTTCTCCATATATAATTCTTTGAGCTGGAGTTGGAGTGTCAATTATATCATCAGGTCTTCCTAGATATTCTTTAATTAGCTCACGTTCTGGTACTTTTAGGCTTTCAATTAAGTGAGTAGTTAAGAACCCATCTTGAGCAATAATTCCGGGTGTAAGTGCTAATTCAGCAATGCGGTGAGCAATTACATTCAAATCCGCAACATGCTGGGCATTTTTAGCAAACATTTGAAAGAAGCCTGTATCATCAACAGCATGATAATCATCATGACCCGCATGCACATTTAATGTTGATTTAGTCATGGCTCTGGCTCCAATGTTCAACACATAAGTAAGACGCTTTCCTACTGCTGCATATAAAGATTCATGCATATAGGCAATCCCTTGTCCGGAAGAGAAATTAGCGGCTCTTTGACCCGTCATAGAAAGACCAGCCGTTACAGCTGCTGCAGCATGCTCACCTTCTGGTTCTATAAAGATTAAGGGTTTATCAGATATATTTAAGTGACCTTTGGCTGCTTCTTCTGCCCAATATTCCCCCATTTGGGTTGAGGGTGTGATTGGATACGCACCGGCAGCATCTGACGACTCACGCTCACAACTAATGGCAGCAGAGTTGCCATCCATAGCAGCAGGGATTCCAGGATATTTAGCTTTGATATTCTTACTCATGACTTTAAATTTTAGATATTAATGACTAGCCATAATCATGTTCTTGGTTCTTTTAGCCATAGCTACAAAGCTGTTAGCTGTATCCATATTCATCCACACATCTTCGCTTTGAATAGGGTGATACATAGGTGCTAAATGAAGTTCATTGAAATTAGGATCAATATTGCGGCAGGCAGTTAATAAATCTTTTATTGGAGTAGCTTCTTTAAATTCTTCACCATGCTTGGTTAAATAACTACCTAAATAATTTATAACTGCTCGATATGCATTCTGACAAACGCTGTAAGGCACTACATCCTCTTCTGGTTTGTATAATTCGTTCTCGGCTTTCGATAGTAATTCGTCCGCTTTTTCTAGTCTGGTTTTTAATAGCTCTTCCATGATTTTAGGTAGTTTTATTATGCTAATAAATCTACAAAAGGCTATTAAGGTAAATACTGACATAAGTCAGTAAATAGGTTGATCTTTGTCGGAAGGCTTGTTTATTTCAATTATTTAGGTTTTAGCTAAATAAGATTGGTTATCTATATTGATTAATCAGAGATGAAATTAAAAAGTCTGTATGCTTTGCTTCCCAAAAGCTTTACATACAGACTTGCTTATATATAGATTGATAGGCTTCTAAATTTATTTATACATCTGAGCTATCCGGTTCAAGGCTTTCATGTCTTTAATGATTATATAATGATCATGTAAATCTACCAGATTCTCCGATTTAAATTCAGAAAGTAAACGGATAGAAGTTTCTTTAGCCGTTCCAATTAACTTAGCCAAATCAGCCCTACTTAATGTAATTTCGGAGTTATTATCCTTAGCATAAATAGTATTCAGTTCTAATAGCATAGCTGCAAGTCTTCCTCTGACAGGTTCGTATGCTGAAGAAACTAGCTTGTCTTCAACTTTATTGAGACTATTACATAAATCTTGTACCAAAAAATTCATCAATGCAGGATCATTGTCAACTACTTTTTTAAAATCTTCTCCGCTAACATATAAGATGTCAGCATCCTTAAGAACTTCTGTATATTCATGAAATCTATGGTCATTTAGAAGGGCTTCATGACCTATGAAATCTCCTTTTGATAAGATTTTAATGATTTGTTCCTTACCGTCTACACCAAACTTACTTACTTTAATTTCACCAGAATCAATCATGTAAAATCCTCTCGCAATATTGCCAACATTAAACAAAATTTGTCCTTTGTTGAATTTTAATTCTTCCGCGTATTGAATAAGAGAGTTTAAAGGGGAATTAAAACTATTATGTGTAATCTTAAACAACTCATTATCAATAGATAAATGGGGTATTACATCATTTTTCATCTCTATGGTATTTTATTGGGATTATGATATAAAAATACCATATCTATTAATTAGATGATAGACGTAAAAAGCTGAATTCTATCTAGGTGAAAACACCTAGAGTATAAGAATTAAAGAGTATGCGTTAAAGCATACTTGACTAATCCTGCAGTATTTTTCGCGTTAAGTTTCTGAAGTAGGTTTCTTCTATGACTATCCACCGTTCTAGGGCTTAGGAACAGTTTTTTTGCTATTTCAGTATTGGTAAATTCCGCGGCTATTAAGGTTAAAACCTCTTTTTCCCTATTTGTTAAATGAATAAAAGACGTTGGTTTGCTTTTCTCTTTTGTATTATTTTTTGAGGTAAAATGATGGGCTAATTTCACAGAAGATTCCTTATCAAAATAACTTTTTCCTTTTGCAACACTGCAAACAGCTTGAATTAATTCTTTCTTTTCTGTTGTTTTTAGGATATAACCTAATGCTGCCGCCTCTAACATACTTACAATATAGGGTTCATCATCATGAATGGATAAAGCCAATACATTCAATTTCGGAAAATGTTTTTTAAGATATCTAGTCGTTTCTACTCCATCCATTTCAGGCATTGATATATCCATTATAACCACCTTTATTTTTGAAGCAATTTCCTGTATGGAAGGAATAGCTTCTTTTCCATTAGCAGCTTCTCCTATTATGTTAATATTTTCATTATCGCTTAATAATGCACGGATACCATTCCTAACAATTTGGTGGTCATCTACTAAAAATACATTAACTTGATTTTTATTAATCATCAGTGATAAGCCCTTATTTATAATCTAATACGACTTTTTCAAATTACGGTTTGTTCCATCAAAATCTTATCTGTTATAGGCAGAGATGCCATTATTATGACACCTTTTCCTTTGGATGATTCAATGGTAATATCTCCATTCATTGAATCAATTCTTGCTTTTATATTTTGTATTCCCATTCCTTCAGAGTTACCAAGATGAAGGTTAGTGTTAAAACCTATACCGTTATCTTGATAAATAATTTGAATGAATTCTTCAATTTTTTGGATTTGGATACTTATTGAATCAGCCTCAGCATGTTTGATGGTATTTTGAATTAGCTCTTGTAAAATACGATATATATTTAGCGCATACATTTGATCTAAACTTTTACTTAAACCGTCTGATTGATAATTGACCATAATATTATTGGTCTCAGTTGTTCTTTCAATTAAATCATTTAAAGCTTTCTCTAAGCCATGATTAATAATAATCGATGGCATTAAATCATGTGAAATAGCTCGTATTTCTGAAATAGTATTGAGTACTAAATTTAGTCCCTCGTCAAATGCTTTTTGATTGCTTTCAGGAAGTGTAAAGATGGCATCTTTTATTGATTTTAAATTCATAGATACTGCAGAGAGTGTCTGAATCACGCCATCGTGTAATTCCATAGCCACTCTTTTTCTTTCTTTTTCGGTAGCTAATAAAACTATATTATTTTGTGACTTCTTCAATGCTTCTTGTTCTGTAATATCAATTCCAGAGCTTAAAGTACCTGTTATTTTATCTTTCTGATTTTTTATTACAGTATTGTGCCACTGAATTAGCCTTTTTTCACCTGATTTCGATTCAATAGAAGAGGTCACAATTTTAGTATCACTAATTCTACCATTTATTAATTCATTAAATAGTAGCTTTATTCTGGGTCTATCATGATCCGAAATGAAAGTATTAAACCAATTTAGGCCTACGGCTTCATCTTGAGAAACTCCTAAAATTAGGCATCCTTCATCATTTATTAATTGAATATTGCCTTTTTGATCAAGTTCAAGAAATATGGTTTTCGAGAGCTTTAGAAATAGTTTTGCTCTATCAGCATACTTTTGCATATTAATTTCAGCAAGCCTTTTATCTGTTACATTGGTAAGTTGAGCTATTGAATAAACTTCTCCATCATCTTCAAAACTATTTAGGCCAATTTTTAACCATATTGGTTTACCATCCTTTCTTATGCCTTCAAATTCTAAATTATGATGCCTGGGCCTGGGAATTGGATTTTTAATGTAGGATTTTCTTTTTTGGTCATGACTTCCTATAAAAGCTTTTGGAATTAGGGTATCTAGCGGTTTATTTAATAATTCACCTGATTCATAACCGAAGATTTTCTCAAGACTTTCATTTACCCATAGAATTTTTCCCCCTTGACTCACAACAATTATACCTTCATCTATATATTGGTATATTAGTTTACAATAGGCAGTATTAGACAACATTTTTTACTTTCATTTGAATATTATTAAATTTCAGTAATATTCTTTACAAAAGTTATAAGGTCAATCATTTGACAATATGATATAAATCATTGTTTGTACACTATCCAATCAATGCAAATTTTACTCTAAACCAACTGAAATTTAGATTTTTAACACTACAATGATTAAAGTCATTTTAGCCTTTGACTGCTATCATTTCAAATAAGCTCGGAAAGTTGTTCCTTTATTGTATCAAATAACTAAATGTTTAATGCAATGACACTTGTAATGAAAAAACCATCACTCATGTCCCGTACATCAACATTATTTAATGATTTATTTGATGATGTACGTCTTCCTTCTTTGGATTTGGATAATGGATTTAGTCGTTTGCCTTCGGCTAACGTAATCGAAAACGATAAGGCATTCACTGTGGAACTGGCTGCACCAGGTATGAAAAAAAGTGATTTTGATGTGAATGTAGACAATGGATATCTCACTATTAGTAGCGAAAAAGAAGATGAAGTAGAAGAAAAGAAAGAAAACTACACTCGTCATGAATTTAGCTACAATAGCTTTTCAAGATCATTTTTATTACCAGATACTATTGATACTGAAAAAATAAAAGCAAAATATGAAGATGGTATCTTAAAACTTTCAGTACCTAAAAAACAAGAAGCAATCAAAAATCATAAAAAAACAATCGCTATAGATTGAAAATGATTGTTTTTAGTTTTCGATTAAACCCTACCTTCTAAGGCATGTAAATTCAAGGACATATTAAGCCAAAGAGGTAGGGTTTATTGTGTATACTTTTTAAAATTTTAATCTAATTCAGAAATGTATTGATTCAATAAATCCAGATATAGCTTTATTTCTTCTACAGCTTTATCCATTTTATCTGAATTTGCCTTTTGGGCTTCCATTGCACTTACCTTGGCCCTTACATTAGCATGATAGACTTTATAATAAATGAATAATTGCGATTCCTGATTACTATGAATTATTTCTTCTAGCTTATTATAACAAACCATAAAGTATTGGCTTAATTCATGATGATTATAAGCTTCTAAATCCATACAGAAAAAAGCTAATTCGTTTAATATATCTAAATGTCGGAATGATGGATTGAATTCAATACAATCAAAAATAATAGGTTCGTCTAATAAGAAAATGTTTTTTGAATGTAAATCACCATGACAATCTTTAATTAACCCTAATTCGGAACGTAACTTAATTATGGCCTCATATTGCTTTAAGAACTGATCTGATTTATGAATACTATTTTTAATTATGTTTTTGTATTTGATACCTAAAGACTCTTTTACGAAGTCTGATATTTCATCTATATCATTGAATTTTGATTTTAAATCTAAGGGTTGAATATCATATATCGTTTCAGTTTTATCATGGAATTCTTTTAGTGTTTTGGCAATTTGATCTATTTGCTCCAAACTCACTTTATTAGACCGAAGTAATTTATCCATTCTTTTATCAGGATCCATTTTCTTCATCATTACTGCATAATCTATCGTATTTTCAGGTTCTTGTAATGAGATTTCAAACTTTCCATTATTATCATGAATATATACCACACTTTGATAAATATCTTTTGCTAACCTTCTGTTAAGAACGACTTCTTCATGGCAATAAAATTCTCTTTTTTGAGGGGTTGAAAAGTCGAGAAAATCGAATTTGACAGGTTTTTTAATTTTATAAACAATTTCATCACAAAGAATTACCCATGAAATGTGCGTTTCCAATAACTCAACAAATTTGTATGCTGATGGAAATTTTCCATTTTTTACTAAATGTTCTATTTGAGAACGATTCATAACTGCTATTTATCATTTATAAAATCAATAGCCTTTTTTATCATATCATCCATATTAAAATTGGTCGATTTTAAACTTAAATACTCATGCGTATTGATGGGCTCAAAATCTTCTTTTATTTTTAGATAAACATTATAATCAGCTTCACTATGCTCTCTTTTTTCACTTAATCTACCTTTGACCACATCTTCATCTGCTGTTATTTCAATCCAATTCAATTTAATATTTAAGTCATTTGATAATTTCAAGAAGGCTTCTCTTATTCTTTTTTTGTAAAAAGTGCCGTCTAAAACTAAATCCTTTTTGGAATGGGCGTAATTATACATTTCATTGATCAAATGCTTATATACATCCGTTTTGTTATGTTCATTGTAATCGAAATGCTCATACTTTTCATTGCGAATGATATCTGTATTAAGATATTTCGCTTTTAGTTTTTGAGCTAAAGATTTGGCGAAAAAGCTTTTTCCAACTCCCGGAAGTCCGAAAACAATAATAATCATATCTTTACATACTATTTAATTATATAGCCAATACCAAAAGAATAAAAAAATACATTATTTAACTCTTCCTCATAAACAGTCTCCCCGTCCGCTGTAACAGTTGAAGCATTTACAGGAATAAAGAATTTTGCTGTAGCATTTATCCGCCAGTTCTTCAATCTATAGGTTGCTGAATTACTAAATTCATAATCTAAAACTTGAAATTTAGAAGCTTCTTCCAAAGTAACTGATTCTTGAACATTATTTACATTATTAATATTCCCATTAGCTCCTTTTCCCTTTGTAAAACCACCCCCTAGCGTCATTTTTGAATTTCGTGTATTGTAGTATTCATTATAATAATTTTGAGTAGCGGCATTAGTGTAAAAAGAAGGGGTAATTAATAATTTAGAATCAAATAGATAAAATATTCTAATCACTTCAATTCCTGTAAAAACGTCCATATTGTCGCTCATACCTAAACTTAAATCAGTATTTATTTCAAACCAGTAGAAGTCATACCCTAAATAGGCATCTAAAAAACCAAATAATGAAGAGGGCACAGCATAACTTTCTTGATTGAAAAAGTAAGCACTCAAGCCTATACCACCATATAAATTTTTTGATGTAGCATCATAGCCTAATGACACTATAGAGAGATCTATTCTATTTTGATCGGCTGTAGTAAGATAAGATAAAGATCCTCTGGTATAGAATCCACTTTTATGGTAATAACTAATCGATGGGGATAAATAAGGAGCAGCTAAAGAATCTGTACGACCCATAAAAACATAATCGCTACTGTATTTTAAATTGATTTTGACATAAGACTTTTCTCCTGAAGTTTCATTTTGTGAGATTAGTGGAAAGACCATTAATACAAAAAGCAATATGAGAAGGGTCTTTTTCATCTTTTTTAATTGAATTTATAGTTTTAAATCATTGCAGGCTTATAAAATAAATTTGAATTTGAAATACCTCCATTCCTCTACAATAAAATTTATATCAAGAGAAATGGAGGTGTTAGTTCATTTATGAATGGTATTAGGATAGTCTATCATTAAATGTTTTTACCATTGCCTTTTCCACCCCCTTTTCTTTCTTTGGTTCCCTTTTCTTGATTTTTATTTCTTTCTTTCACTCTCATATCTCTTTCTCTTTGTCGTTTAATTTGTTTTTCAAAATGTTCACGATTACGGTACTTTTTACCAAGCATATCAAGACATTCACCATCTCTTAGCTGTTTCATTTCCCTATTCTGTAATTGGTAAGTACCGTTAGGATTTATTACAGTACCGTTTTCAAGTCTTACTTGATTTTGAAGCATTAATTGCTCCCCATTCTTAAATTGATACATTTTACCATCTTTGAGGGTATAATGATCATGGACTCTATCTTGATTTCTATCACGATCTTGATCCTGTGCAAATGCGGTGCCTATCAAGAATAACATTGATATGAACACCAGAGCTAATTTTTTCATAACCTTTTTGTTTAAAATCTTAATTAAAATTAGTACTTAAATCACTAGTTTGAAATGATTCAAATGCAGCTTACAGATGATTTTGATCATCTTTAGAATGGGTCAAGAATAACGAAATATAAAATTAATACTGAAATGTTATTAATTATCTCGACCTCGCTTTGTTGATGTACTTCTGGAGCGTGAGCTTGGGATTGATGCCCCACTTCGAGAAGGAATTGATCTCTGCCATGTTCTCTGATGTATGTCTCTAGCTCGATTGAAAGTATTGGATCGAATTGGTGATGAACTTCTTATTGTAGTTTGTGTGCGTATCGTTCTGTTGGTTTCATTATCTTTTATGATTCTGGTTTGACCTGATAAATAGCGATAACGATTACTATTTTGGTTTAAGAACTGTTCTCTTGTTACTACTCTATTAGGTTTACGTTCTATTCTTCTCTGATAATCTTGCTCAAATCTTCCATATTCTCTAATCTTTTCGATTCTTATTCTATCATTGTCTTCTTCTAAAATAGAATTTGGAATTCTGCTCCTAGAGCTAGTTCTCCAGTGCTCAACGGATCGATCCAAACTATTGCTAGTTGAACTTCTTGAGATACGAGATCGATAATATCTAATGATGTAATTCGATAAATAAGGATAACGGTAATAATGAGTAGGAAAATTAAAATACCAGTAGAAATAGTAATATGAAGGTAAGCCTAGTATTACGATTGATTGCTCTGGTCCGTAATAATAACCCCAATGGTACCAATAGGGATATCTATACCAGTAAACATTTGGAAACCATACAGGATAACCATACCAATAAGGATATGGATAATAATTGTATTCTATATTCACATCTTCAGTTTTTTCAATCTCCTTATTCTGTTCTTCCTCTGGAGTTAAAGCGTTAGGATACAATGGATCATAATTTTCATATATTTCTTCTTCAGAACGAAAAGATTGAGAAGCTTCTTCAAATTCAACTAAAGCTTGAGGATCTTCTTCTAATCCTTTTTTCCAATCATCTATATCTTTTTGGTGCTTTTGTGCTACCTCTAATTTCATATCCTCTAGTTGGGAAAGCACTAATGCAGGATTTCTCTGATATTCATTCCCTACTAATACTGCGGCATCAAGATTATCTACTATAATATGTAGTACTTCAGGAAACATAAGTAATAGCTTAACCTTTTCCTCTGTATCATCATCATATTGTTTCAATAGTACCTCTAAGGTGTGGTTTACTTCTTGATCTATTTGATTTATGCTTACTAATTTATCATATTGCCCAACCCCTATTTCCATTGAAATATCATTGATTTCTTCAGGATAAGAGGCTGTTATATCTTTAAGTTCTATTTTACTTTTAGGGCCTCCTTCAACTAAATCTTCCACCAAACCAGGATACCTCAAGAGTTCCCATAAATTCTTTTGAACTTCTTCTGTTTCAGTAGAAATAATTTCCTGAAAAGCTTCTTGACTTTTTTCTTGAATTAAACCTAGTTTTACTATTAATTCAGGATGTGTGGATAATTCTAATATTGCTGCTCTTATATCATTTGGATATAAAGCAAGAGCTTCTAATTCTTCATTATTGTTAAAAACTTCGTTTAGATTGAATTCTGTTTTCTCATCTTGAGCGTATAGTTCAAGCTTATCAATTGTTATGAAGAAGACTATTAAAAAAGTGAGAAAGTAACGCATGGTTTTGAGTATTTAACATTATAAAAGTTATGTGAAAGTAGAGCTTTTATATTTTCTGCTTTTAAATCGATCTTTATCTAAAAATAAATTCGAAATTTTATTAGCCATTAACGTTTGTAAGTTTGCACCTTCATAATCAAAAACATCAGCTTTCAACAAACAAAGTGTATAGGCTAATTTGGAGAGTCGCCATGCTTTTGACAACACTCCATTCTTATCGACATAGTAAATTTTGATATGGAAATTTAGGTCCTCACCTGCTAAGTATAAAATCTGCTGTGTTTTTTCAATTGCTGAGTGTATTTGATCTTTATGCTTTAATCCCAATGATTGTAATTCCTGAGAATCATAGTTGAGTTCATTTTCTCTAAGCACTTTAATGTATGCCTCAATTTTATCAATAACTGATTGATAATTATGATAAATAACTAAATCCATTGCAGCAGATTAATAACATTTAATGAACAGCGCTAATAAGTTTTTTGACCTTTTCATTCCCTAGAATTTTTTCAGTGATTTTAAACACATCTGTTTTTATATGTTTAAAAATATGAGAAAAGGCTTCAACTCTTCTACCCAACTTCTCTTTTTCAGAATTAAGTCTTTTGTAAAACATTTGATCATCTTTAGTCAAATTGGTTTTTACACCATGCATAAAGTCTTCAACATCTTTGATTAAATCCTTGCCAATATTTTCTAATTTACTTAGTCGAAGGACTATATCTTGAGTTTCATCTAGATATTCTTTGCTAATTAAAAAAGTAAAGTATTTATTGATGAGCGTACTCATAAACTTGTGTTCTATTATATAAAACTCAATATCTGATTTCCAATTCTCGGCCTCAATGTAGTATTGCGAATAGACCTCTAAGCTTTCAGTGTTTCTAACAAAATCCATGACCTTAATATTTAATTTTAACTTTTTTCCCTACCAATGGTACTACCTTTGGTATATTCAAAAATCAAAATTTAAAGAGTTATTTCCTATGTCATGAATCAATGTGAAGGATGATGTAAATCATTAAGTTTTTACAGTTTTCATGATAATTGAAGTGATGGAAATAGCGAATAAGTATCCTATTATAGCTCCAGATAATATTATGCCCCATTCCTTTAAACCTATTGGGATTAAATAGAAAAAGCTATTTAGAGGGGAGTATATTAATGCTACATGAAGCACTAATGAAATGATTAATCCCATCACTAACCATTTATTGGCGAACCAACCTATTTTTTCTTGGTAACGAATAGCACCTATTCTTACAAACTCAAAAACTACAACACCTGTAATTAAAGTAGTTCGAGCCCTTTCTATTCCCATTGGTAAAACAAATATGAATACTATAATTAATAAAGCGGCCATTTTAATACCTATACTAACTATTAGCCATGCCGTTTTTTTATCGATTATAGGTTCATTAAGCTTTCTTGGTGCCTCTTTCATAACATCTTCTGCTGATGGATCCACCCCTAATGCTAAGGCTACTAAACCATCTGTTAAAAGGTTAATCCATAATAATTGAACTGGATATAAAAGAGGTTCGTCTAAGGAAAAAAAGACCGTGGCAGTAAAAATAATTCCAACTTCAGCTAAGTTGCAGGTTAATAAATAGTTAATAAACTTGCGAATATTATAGAAAATGGTTCTTCCTTGCTTTATGGCATTTGTGATAGTACTAAAATTATCATCTAATAAAATAATATCACTTGCTTGTTTGGCTACCTCGGTTCCTTTTTTACCCATTGCAATACCTATAGCTGCTTTCTTTATTGCTAAAGCATCATTAACGCCATCACCCGTCATAGCAACTGTATTTTTTTCCTCTAATAATTCAAGTAATCTTAGTTTATGGAAAGGGGTTGTTCTGGCAAATATATTAGTTTGGTCATTAAGGGCTTTATTTAATTGCTCATCGGACATTTCATCAATGTCGGTTCCTTCTAATACATGATTTGAATCTAAGCCTACTTCTTTCGCGATTGCTGCCGCTGTAATAGGATTATCACCCGTTATCATAATCACCCTGATACCTGCGGTCTTACAATCTGAAATAGCATCATAAACCTCTGGTCTTGGTGGATCTATCATGGCTTGTAATCCTAACCAAACCATATCTTTTTCTGCATCAGATGAATGTGTGATATCCTCTTTAAAAGCAAATCCTAATACTCTTAGAGCTTTTTTGGCAAAATCTTTATTTTGTTGATTGATTTCCTGCTTGATTGATTCAGTAAGCTTTTCAATTTTACCATTTAGCATGATAAAACTACATTTTTCTATTAATACTTCAGGTGCACCTTTTGAAAATGCGAAAGATTTTTGACTTTCATCTTCAACCACTACCGACATCATTTTACGCTTTGAGCTAAATGATATTTCCTGTGTTTTGGAAAAAGAGTTCTCGAAATTTTCATCTAAATGTTTAGCTGAATATTTCTTTAACGCTATTTCAGTTTGGCTTCCAAAATATTTTTGTTGTCCCAATTCATCTTTGGATACACTTGCATTATTACAAGTATAAGCACATTTCATGAGCATTTTACCTTCCTCATTTTCCTGAGGTTTAAAACTATTTTTACTCACCTCATGTACTGTATTATTGAAATATAAATGAGTGATGGTCATCTCATTTTTTGTAAGGGTACCCGTTTTATCAGTACATATAATATTGACTGCCCCTATTGATTCTACTTTAGTTAATTTTCTAATGAGAGCATTTCTTTTCGCCATTATTTTAGAGCCAACTGCCAATGCAAGTACAACCACAGCAGGCAATCCCTCAGGAATTGCTGCAACCGCTAAAGAAATGGCTGTCAATAATGAATCATATAAACCAAATTTCTGAATACCAATTAAAGTAATTATTATAGTAATAATTAAGGCGGTTATTGATAGTTTTTTACTTAAAGAATTTAATTCAATTTGAAAAGATGATTTTTCACGTTTAAGACTTTCAAGCTTATCCGCTACTTTTCCAATTTGAGTTTTCATTCCTGTGGCTTTTACCAAAGCAGTGGCCTTTCCTCCTAAAACATAGGTATTCATGAAAGCTAAATCACCTTCCTTTTTCTTAACTGAATTTGATTCACCTGTCAATACAGATTCATCCACTTCTAATTGAAAAGCTTCAAGAATCTCAACATCAGCGGTTATCATATCACCTGATTCAATTACAAGAATATCCTCTGGCACAATTTCCGATGAATCGATTTCTTCTTCCTTTCCATTTCTTATTACCCTCGAATTTGGCGATGCAAGATTTTGAAGTGCTTCAATCGTTTTTTCAGCGTTATAGTCCTGAACAAACCCCATTATTCCCGAAAGCAAAACAATGACTAAAATTAAAATTGTATCCACTAATTTTGATTCTTGATCAGGTAAAAACCCTACTGAAAAAGAGATAATAGCAGCTACAATTAGAATAATGATTAATGGGGATTTAAACTGACTTAAAAAGATTTTAATGGGACTCATTTTATGAGCCCTAGCCAACACATTTGGACCATATTCCTTTAACTTTTGATGAATTTGATGATCATTTAAGCCTTTGTGTTGCTGGTTCATTTAACTTTCAATTAACATTAGATTATTCTCTTTCTTAATTTAAGTATTTATTTCTGATTCAAACTCTTTCCTTTCTCAAAAGCATCTTGATCTAAATCCTTTTTAGTACCTAATAAAATAGAAATCGCTCTTAATTCTTTTACTTGATCGGCTATTAATTTTAAGATGGCTATTAATGGCAAAAACAATATCATTCCCATTGCGCCCCATATAATTCCTCCTGCTACAATAACAATAAGGGTTACCAAAGCATTTATTTTCAATTTTTGGCTTACCTCCAATGGAAAAATAACATTAGCCTCAAGAATTTGTACAATAGTAAAAACGACTATTACTCCTATCGGATAAAAGATAGAATTGAATTTAATCCACGAAATGGCCATAGGAAGTAAGGCTCCCACTGTGATTCCTACATAGGGTATAAAAGTGAGAATAGAGGCTATGAATCCAAAGAAAATTGGATTTGGGATACCAATTAGGAATAGGCCAAGACTATTTAAAACACCTACAATCAAATACACCACTATCATTCCTTTAATAAAATTATAATAAGTAACAATTACATCAGGTAGTATTTTTTCAATGTATTTTTTAGCGGCCACAGGAAAGATCTCATACAAAAATGCTACTAAAACTTCTCTGTACATTAATATAAGTGCCGAGAATATCGGGATTATGATAAAAAGAACTAATGAGATTGATGAATTATAAAGAGTGGAAGGAATCTCAGGAATCAAATGAACACTGATGTAATCCGTTATACTTCCAATTAAGCCTAATTCAGGATCAATGAATTTCTGAAGCTTAGAACTACTGATATTCGTTTCTAATTCGTTTATCAATAGCACTAATTTTTCATTTATCTGCGGCCACTCTTCCATGAATTTTGAAAATTGATAAATCAACAATCCAATAAAAGACAGGCTAATGAGAAAGAATACGCTTAATCCAATTAGGATTGAGATTATTCTAGGTATTTTATGATTTTCGAGCCAACGACAAAATGGATAGAGTATGAAGCTAATAAGTAATCCTGTAGTTAAAGGAATGAATAATGAGCGACCTAAATAGAGAATTATAGATATAAAAAACACGTATTGAAAGAAATTCAACCATTGTACTTTCCTATTCTGTGCTAAGGTTTTCATTTTTATCCTAATTTAAAGTATCAAAATTTCACCTAACCATTTAAACCTTTAGATTAATTAATATAAATGAATTGGTTATTTTGACATCATTAAAAGTAGGCTTATAAAAATTGAAAAACACTGACTTACATCAGAATTAAAAATGAATATTATCAATTTGTAATGTCGCTATCAAACAAACCATGAGATTTAAATAATAGAAAATATAGCTGGCTATTTAAGATACTTTCAGATTTGTTTCTTCTTGAAAATGCCATGCTTATACTGTCTACATCTTTCAATATTTGAAATTTTAATTCATCATTGAATTCTTCCGGATGATTTATAAAATACCGTTTAAAATCAAAAAAAGCTGATTCCTTGTCATAATTCCCTGTAAATAATTGATTTAGTTTATTAAATATGATCTCTTCGCTATTTTTAATTTTATTATCATTTGACCAATGTTCATCTACCAATGCCTTAATGCGCAATTTTTCATTTTTATTCACATTATTATCCACTACAACCATCGAATAAAAAATGGACGCCAATGATTCATAAAATTCTTTAGTATGTGTAATAACCTCTGCCATCTTATTGATTTTAATATAAAAATAATGACTTATGATTACTCAAACCATGATGGCGGTCAGTGGAAAATGAAATATTTATCACTCTAATAAATGAATGATTTAGTTACAATCTAAATCAATCCAATACTTAATCTTTATCATAAGCTATTAAGCACACAATCATGATGACAAATGATCTCTATCATTGATAAAAAGGCCATACTGAGCCAATTTTGATTCAAATAATGGGGGAGAAATGAAAACGATAACATTCATATTATTTAACCTTTTGATTATAAGCACTCTAAATGCTCAGGGTGATAGCTTATTAATTCAAAAATTAAAAGCAGCAGTTCTATTAAAACAAGACACCCCTAAAAATGTGGAAGAAATTGATCAATTAGAAATTGAAATCAATGAATTAATAGTGAATGAAACCATGACCAAAGCCGGTAATGATTTTCATGAACTGTTTTATAGTAAATGGGTATGGCCAGATCAATCAAACCAAGCATTTATCATTGTAATTAAAGAAAAACCTCTCAGAGGTAATATGACACAAATCAGTATTAAAGTAAATGATATGCTGATTTTTGAAATGCCCCTTCAAGCAAGATATGATTATTTAGAATCAATTGCTGAAATAGCCAGAGAAAGAACGCAAGGTTTTATAAATAACTATAGAGAGATCCTTAAATCATTAGAAGGAGAAGACATTAAAGGAAGTGGAATATTTTAAAATCAATGATCATGAAAAAGCTAATTGCAATACTATTTATTTTATTCGGAGCAATGAACATGGGTCTATCACAAGATTTTGTTTATAAACCAATAAATCCGGCTTTTGGTGGTGATACATTTAATTATCAATGGCTGCTAAGCTCTGCATCAGAACAGAATGATTTTAAGGAGGAATCAGACATACCTTCATTTCAACAAGATCCTTTATCTGACTTCGAAAACAGCATAAATCGTCAAATTCTTTCTCAACTATCTAGAGAACTTGTTAGTAATCTTTTTGGTGAGGAAGGTATACAGGATGGAACATTTGAAATAGGAAGCTTTCAAATTGAGATTTTATCAAGCATTGAAGGTATTAATATTACAATTTTTGATACTACAGATGGAGCAGAAACACAGATTATAGTACCCTACTATTAAATTATAGATAATGAAAACTATACATCTCACATATTATTTATTAATAACATCGATGCTTATATTTTCTGCATGTACGAATTATTTGTATGAGCCAATGCGAGTAAAAGAAGCTAGACTTGGTGCTGAAACTCAACATTATAAAGAATTAACTAAGCTTCCAGAACCTAAAGAAAAAATTGTAGCTGCGGTATATAAATTTAGAGATCAGACTGGCCAGTATAAAGAATCTCAAACTGGTGCAAGTTGGTCCACTGCGGTAACCCAAGGTGCTACTTCTATCCTACTGAGAGCAATGGAGGAATCCGGATGGTTTATTCCAATAGAAAGAGAGGGTTTGTCCAATCTATTAAACGAAAGAAAGATTATTCGCTCAAGTAGGGCAAACTATACTGATCAAAAAGACCAGCTATTACCCCCACTGATTTTTGCAGGTATTATCATTGAAGGGGGAATAGTATCTTATGATAGCAATATCAAAACCGGTGGTGCAGGGGTCAGATACTTTGGTACTGGTAGTTCAGGTGAGTATAGAGAAGATAGAGTGACTATATATTTAAGAGCAGTTTCTACAAGCACCGGTAGAATATTAAAAACTATCTATACTTCGAAAACTATCCTTTCTCAACAAATAGATGTAGGGGTATTTAGGTTCGTAAGTTTAAGAAGATTGTTAGAAGCTGAGATGGGTTATACGTATAATGAACCAGGCGAGATGGCTGTAAAAGAAGCAATTGAAAAAGCAGTTATAGGATTAATAATTGAAGGTGTAGAGGAAAGTTTATGGCAGCTTTTGGATGAATCTGAACTTCAGTCAGCTGTTATAACTGAATATAAAAATGAACGAAATGAAAACACTAATATCGATGCTTTCGGTATTAATACACAAAATAGAAGAGCAACATTTGGAGTAGGACTAAATGCAACTGCTCGCTCCTACCAAGGTGATTATGTTAAAGCTAAACCTTTTGCTGGTGGGGAACTGAATTTAGAATACTCTTCTAATTCCCGATTTACTTTGATGTCAAGTATTGGAGCGCATGAAATAGGTGCTAAAGATGCATTCACTACTACTGTTGGATATGCAGACATTGGATTAAAATATAAACTTCTGAACTACCATATTACAACACCCTACTTATACGTAGGTGCCGGTACGGTAAAAGAGCTTAAAAATGATTTCGATAATGATATTAAGTATTGGGAATACTTCTATCCCCATGCCAAAATAGAATTAGGTATAGAGCATTTAATAACTAATAAATTAGGGATACAAGCTTCTGTAAATTACAAACATATACTTACTGATAATTTGGATGGCTTAGAAGTTGGAAAGTATGATGACTTTATATGGGGTGTAAATGTAGGGATTACCAAATATTTTTCCATCAATAAAAAGCCTAAAGAAGTAAAGCAAAAAATGGGTGAATTGAGGGAAGACAACAATAATAACTTATGGAGTAGAATAATTAATGAAAAAAGTACTAAGAGTAATAAGCAAAAATAAAAGTATTGAAATTCCCCAAAATATTTGAAAAAGGGATTTGTAATTGCTGGTATTGCAAGTCTGTTTCATCAGGTATTTTAATAATAGATGTTTAATTTTTAAAAAAAGAACGATGAAAAAGTTAATCAGTATAATAGCCGTATTTATGTTTATCGGCTTTTATTCAATCGCACAGAATACCAGTGATGTGTATCAATCTGGTGAAGCAAACGGGGCAGTTGTGATGCAAGCAGGTGCATTAAACTATAACTTCTCAGATCAACAAGGAGAAGGAAATAATGTTTTTGTTGGTCAAATGGGTGAAGCAAATCAAGCATTTAAAACCCAAAGAGGAACTCTAAACATGGGAATGTCTGAACAAGGTGGTATTGGTAATTTGGGAACACAAGACCAACACGGCAATGGAAATTCAGCTTTATCAATTCAATTTATGAATGACAATGTTTCTGAACAAATTCAACGTGGAAAGTTGGGTCAAGCAACAGTCAATCAAATGGGATTCGAAAACTATGCTTATCAATATCAACAAGGAAACAGCAATAATGCAAGCATTATGCAAATGAGAGAAGGCAATGAAGCTTTTCAAGAACAACTTCATAGAGAAAATGTAGCAAACGCATTCCAATCAGGCGTTGGCAATCTTTCTGAACAATTCCAATCAGGAATTATGAATGTTGCTGATGTGGAACAATGGGGAGATGAAAATTATGCTTCACAAACCCAAGGTAATGATGATGGTGAAGGCTTAGGTGAAGGTGAAAACGATCACCCACACTCAGCTGAATATAATTATGCAAACGTTCTTCAAAATGGTAGTGGAAACAGTTCTATTCAGTTCCAATTAGGAGAATCTAATGAAGCTTGGAGTGTTCAAGATGGTAGATCAAACAGTTCTTGGCAAGAACAAAATGGTTTTGAAAACTATTCAATGACTATCCAAGAAGGTACTATGAACAGATCTGAAGTTTTCCAATTTAATGCAGGACACAATTCATTTGTAAACCAAGCAGGAAATGGTAACTCAGCATTCGTAACTCAATTCTAAACTTGAAAAAATACTTTCGCTCCAAGGGCGAAAGTATTTTTAATAACAGTTAAAAAAAAGGAAATGAAAAATCTATTTGTCATAGCAACTATAGCATTATTGCTTTATAACCCAATCTCTATGGTTAAAGCTCAAAATAATAATAATGCTATCGACATAGAACAAATTAATATTGAAAATGAACAACAAAATGCTCTAAATAATGAAGTGTCATTACTTCAATTAGGGGACGAAAATAATGCTTACATCAAGCAAGTCGGACTTCATACAACCACTGTTAATCAGCAAGGATTAAATAACTCAATGTATGTTTTACAAAATGGTTTAAATGGACAATTTGCGCTAAGCCAAACAGGGAGTATGAATAATTACTATGGAGAACTTAATGGTGATTTTATAGAAGTCTATATTACTCAAGATGGGAATTATAATACAGTACAACAACAGATCTCTAGCAATTTTTCGAAAAGTAATATTGTGCAAGATGGTCAATATAATAGTGTTATACACACTTCTACTGCTACAGATTCCCCTGAATTGAATATTCAGCAAAGAGGAAATAATATGCAATTGATCATTAGATCATATTAACTAAAAAGCCGGAATATAATTTCGGCTTTTTTATCTACTATCGTCATGGAACGAATTTCAATAAGATATCTAGCAATAGTTTTGATTCTTATTCTTAACCTAAGTTCTTGTACTGAAGATGTGGTCACTCCTATTTTAACTGGTACAATAAGTGGAGTATCCATTAATAAAACTACAAATGCGCCTGTTGAGAATGTAGAAATAAACACTATTCCTGCTACCAATGAAGTTTACACAAATGATTTAGGAGAATTTATCATAGAAAATATACCGATCGGTGAATATACGGTATATGCTAAAGCCTTTGGTTTTGAGAATGAAAACATTAAAATAAATGTTACTAATAATGAAGTTACCGATGTAACTCTTAAATTAAACATTGCAAATCGAATTGCCTCAATCCCCATAAACCCTATTCCTCAAAATAATGCTATTGATCAAGCCCTTACGTTAAATCTTATATGGTCAATATCAGATCAAGGAGAACAAGAAAATCTAAAATACCAGATTCTATTATATGAAGATGATGACAATCAAATATTTCAACAAGTAGATGATTATACAGATACTACACTAACGGTAGAAGACTTAAATTATAATTCGAATTACTTTTGGCAAGTCAACGTGATTAGCTCAACAGGCAATATTACAAAAGGTGATATTTGGAGTTTTTCTACTGTAGCATTCCCTGATAATCGTTTTCTATTCACTTCTAACCGTGAAGGAGATTATAATATTTATTCATCAGACTTAGAGGGTGGGAAATTGACCCAAATAACTGAAAACAATGATTTTGAACTAAAACCATTGTATTCAAACAATAGAGATTTAATTGCTTATTCATCTAATGCAGAAGTCGACTATCATATTTATTTGATGAATAAGGATGGCAGCAACCCAAAAAAAGTAACTAACATTCCTATAGCAGGATTCCACAATCAAGGTATAGCTTTTTGTTGGTCACCTGATAATGGAAAATTGCTGTATAGTCATTACGAAAAATTATACACAATCAACCGAAATGGAACGGGTTTAAATCAAATAGCCACAGCTCCTAATGGCAAGCATTTTAGAAGTTCAGACTGGACCTCAGTAAACGATAAAATTGTAGTTGAAACTATTGGTTCTACCATCTATGAATCTGAAATATACTTAATGAATAGCGATGGTTCTGACACTATCCGCTTAGTAGATGATTTACCTGGAATTATCCAAAACCCAAGCTTCTCAATAGATGGCAAGGAAGTATTGTATACACAGGATATTTCAGGCTATGAATCCGCTAATGGAAGACAATTAAACGCCCATATCTTTAAAATAAATATTGAAACTAAGGAAATTTCAGATCTATCAAATAATAAACCCAATGGAACCAATGATTTGCAAGCAAGATTTTCACCTGATGGTGCCAGTATAATATTCATGAATACATCGAATGATGGTTCAGGATTAAAATCTATTTGGAAGATGGATACCAATGGCACTAATAGAACTTTATTATTTGAAGATGCTGAAATGCCTAATTGGCAATAGAAATCGACTTTAAAACCATTATTTATAACAATAAACAATAGAATTATGAAAACTATAGCGGCACTTAAAGACTTATTTATCGAACAGGGAAAGGAATTGTATAATTCTCAAGAACAGGAAATCAATATTCTGACAAAATTTAGAAAATCCATTAATTCAGAGGATTTACGAGAAATAGTTCGTCAGTATATCAAACAGGTTTGGAGACAGCAAGGTCGATTGGAAAATGCATTTGATGATTATGGAATCGAACTGGAAAATGAACACAGCGAACCATTCGGTGCATTAATTAACAAAAGAAACCAATGGATTAATAAAATAGCTGATACACGATTGAAGGATATAGAAATTGTGAATGCTATACAGCATTTTAACCATTTCAAAATAGCGGGTTATATTGCTATGGTTAGTTATGCAAATGAATTGGAAGATTCTAGCGCTAACAGATTGTTTAGTATTTCTCTGGAAGAAGAACGAAAAATGGATCGTAAAATGACTAAACTTACAAAGCAGTTAAATCATGAAATTCTCTCCCCCTCTTCAACCTAATCACTCGAATTGTAAGAGATTAAAAGGATTGGTTTAATACTAAAAATTTTAATCTCTTTTTTTGATGATTTAGATATAACTCATTTTTTAATAACTTGTTTTTTCAATATGATGCGAGCATCTGCTACAATGGCGTCATTCTCAAGAGCAAATACCGGGTTTAAATCTAAGGATTCAATCTCTGGAAAATCATTAACTATATTGGAGACTTTTAAAAGTAGATTAACAAGCGCTTCTTTATTAATAGGTTTAATACCACGATAGCCTTCCATTATTTCCTTAGCTCTTATTGATTCTATTAACTCGTAAGCTTTAACTTTTGTGAGTGGTGACATTGCTAATTTAATATCCTTTAATATTTCAACATAGGTTCCACCTAAACCAAACATTATAAAATGGCCAAAACCTTCATGAAATTTACTACCAATAATAAATTCAATTCCTTTTTTAATTTGTGATTGTATCAGTACCCCTTCAACCCTTTTAGAATTAAAGCTCTCATATAAGCGATTATAGGCTTCAATCAATTCAGTTTTAGTATTAATATTAAGGATTACACCTCCTTGATCAAATTTGTGGAGAACACCTTTGGCTATGATTTTAGCAACCACTGGATACCCAATTTTATCCGCTAAAGAAATGGCTTCACCAATATGCTTGGTCACATAATGAGGGGCCAAGGTAACCCCATATTCTTTGAGTATACTATAACTTTCAACTTCATTCAAGTATTCTTGATTATGGTGCTTAGCTTTATCGAATAATTTTTTTAGATGATTATATTTTCTGTTAATTAACTTTGTTTTTTGAACTAGTGGGTCCTCGAACTTATAATTAGCAAATCTTACATAATTAGAAAAGGCATTTATGGCTTGTTCTGGAAATTCATAGTTGGGTAAATCATAGGCATCAAAAATAGTGAACAATTCTTCATTGATAGAAGGAAACACAGCGGCAAGTGTAATTTGATTTTTTCTAGCTTTAGCTACCAAATCTAGTATTGAATTCAAAATTTGGGCTCTATTCGTCATAAATTGAGGAGTACAAATCATCAACAACAAATCAAAGCTATTTATATCAAGAAGGGTCTTTAATGTATGACTATACCGTTCTGCCCCTGCATCTCCTAATATATCTACGGGATTAGCAGTTGAGGCTGCATTAGGTAACTCTTTTTGAAGAATGTCTTGCTCAGGTTTCATTAATTTTATAGCCACTAAGCTTGTATCCTTAGTGGCATCCATTGCCATAATTCCTAATCCACCTGCATTAGTCAATACTAATAATTTATTACCTTTTGGCTTGGGTTGATTCGCAATAAGCAAAGCAGTTGTAAATAATTCTTCAATGGAATCTACTCTAAGTACACCACAATCATCAAGAAACTGACTAACAATATTATCTTCGCCAGTTAATGCGCCTGTATGGGAAAGTGCTGCTTTAATACCACTTTCAGTTCTTCCTGATTTTAATATAATAATGGGTTTTAACTGCTGTTGATTTTTTGATTGAATTATCTCCTTAAATCTAATACCATCTGAAAAACTTTCTAGATATAACAATATCACTTTAGTTTCTTCATCATCAATTAAATAATTCAATAGATCATTTTCATTTATAGCTGTTTTATTACCAATTGTTACAAATTTACTGAATCCAATATCTTGCCTCGCTGCATATTCCAAAGCATGTATACCAATGGCACCACTTTGCGAAACAAAAGCTATGTTGCCTTTCTTAGGAGCAACACGAGCAAAGGTTGCATTCATATTAATAGTTGGTTGAGTATTGATAACTCCCAAGCAATTCGGACCAATTACAAATAATTCGTGAGCGTAAACTACTTCAACTAATTTTTCTTCTAATACTTTAGCTCCAATTGATGTACTTTCCTTAAAGCCAGCAGTAATGATTATAAAGGTTTTGATTCCTTTTTTGTAAGCTTGATTTAGTATATCTGGAACCCTTACGGCATCAACTGCAATAATAGCTAAATCAACATTATTATTTATTTGCTCTACACTTGAATAAGCTTTCAACCCTAAAATTGAGTTTGTATTTGGGTTTACAGGATAAATTTTCCCAGTAAACCCTCCATTAAGTAAATTTTTTAGTAAAGCATAGCCTACTTTATCGGTATGAGTTGATGCCCCAATAACTGCAATAGATTTTGGATTAAATAATTGATCAAAAAATTTATTATCAAATGGCATCTATTTGTTGGTTAATCATAGATTCAGCATGATTAATACTTTTTATCCCTTTAATCAAAGCATCGGGGTTAAAGGATATGCTGTCGATCCCATTTTTAACTAAAAAATAAGTGAAATCTGAAGAATCACTAGCAGCCTGACCGCATAATCCAATTTTAGTGCCTGTATTTTTTGCACTAGTAATAGCTTCCTTAATAAGTTTTTTAACTGCTTCATTTTCAGCATCAAACATAGATTGCAACGCTTCAGAATCTCTATCTATTCCTAATGTTAATTGTGTTAAATCATTTGATCCAATGGAAAATCCATCAAAATATTCAGCAAATTTTTCCGCAAGTATAACATTACTAGGTATTTCTACCATCATATATAATTCCAATCCATTAGCCCCTCTTTTAAGACCATATTTGGCCATAATATCCACTACTTTTTTAGCTTCATCTAAGGTTCTACAAAAAGGGATCATCAATTTAACATTTGTAAATCCCATCTCTTCTCTTACAATTCTCATGGATTCACATTCTAATTTGAATCCGTCTTTGTAACCCTCACTATAATATCTTGAAGCGCCTCTCCAGCCTATCATAGGGTTTTGCTCCTCTGTTTCAAATTCCTTACCGCCTAATAAATTTGCATATTCATTCGTTTTGAAATCGCTCATTCTTACGATTACATCTTTAGGGTAAAAGGCAGCCGCAATAGTTCCTACAGCTTGAGATAATTTCTCTGTGAAATAATCCTCTTTGTTAGGATAGGCAAAGGTTAATTCTTCTATTTCAGCTTTGGCTTTCTTATCCTTTAAGTTTTTAAAATGTGCTAATGCCATAGGATGAACCTTTATGCTATTATTTATTACAAACTCTAATCGCATTAGTCCTACTCCATTATTGGGTAGAAATGATAGTTTGAAGGCTTGATCAGGATCAGCCAGAATAAACATGACTTCTGTTTGGGGTAGTTTTATTTCTCTGGTATCAATTTCTGTGCTTTCCCAGTCTAATTTCCCTTCATAAATAGTTCCTTTTTTTCCATCTGCACAGCTTACAGTAATCTCTTGTCCATCTTTTATTAATTCTGTAGCTCCATGAGCGCCAACTACAGCTACAGCTCCAGTTTCACGAGCTACTATAGCTGCATGACTTGTCCGACCTCCTGTATTGGTAACAATAGCCGCTGCCCTTTTAAGAATAGGGTCCCAATCTGGATTGGTTAAATTTGTAACCAGTATTTCCCCTTCATTCAATTTGTCAATTTCAGCCGGACTTTGTAGAATTTTTGCTTTCCCAGCTGCAATTTTCCCTCCTACATTCCGGCCTTCTACAATAATTTTGCTTTTTGACTTTAGTTTATAATCAAAGAATTGAAACTTCGATCGTAAAGAATGAACTGTTTCAGGTCTTGCCTGAACAATATATAATTGTTGGTTTATTCCATCCTTTGCCCATTCAATATCCATAGGCTTTTGATAATGTTCTTCAATTTGAATAGTCCATTTTGCAAGTGTTTCTAGTTCGGTATCAGTTAATACATATTGTTTTTGTTTTTCTTTAGCTGTCTTGTGGTTGATAGTTTTTGTTTTATACGTGAATTTCTTATTCTCATCTTTAGCAGCATAGGTCATGGTTTTTTCTTTTTGCCCTAAATGCTTAAAAAGAATAGCTTTCTTACCTGCTTTGATAGCTGGTTTATAAAGACAAAAATCATCTGGAGAAACTGTGCCTTTTACTACATTTTCACCTAAGCCCCATGCTCCAGTTATATTCACAACTTTATCAAAACCCGTTTCTGTATCTAAACTGAAACAAACCCCTGCAGAACCAAGATCTGATCGTACCATTTTTTGTACACCAATTGAAAGGGCTACATCCATATGATTAAATCCATTATCCTCTCTGTATTTAATAGCTCTATTTGTAAATAAAGAAGCATAACACGCATTACAAGCAGCTAACAATTCTTGCTCTGATACAATATTTAAATAGCTTTCTTGTTGCCCGGCAAAACTAGCTTCTGGTAAATCTTCAGCTGTTGCACTGCTTCTTACTGCTAATTGTAGTGAATCGGGATAATTTGATTTTAAAGATTGATAAGCTTCAATGATTTGATTTATTAAATCAGTTGGTAATTTAGCTTTACCTAATAATTTCCTACACTTCTCTCCAATTTCAGCAAGGTTTTTAAATCCTTTAGTATCTAATTCACTTAGGGTAGATTTTAGTTTATCTCTTATATTATTAGAATCTAATATATCCCAATAGGCTTCAGCCGATATCGCAAAACCATCTGGAACATTTATTCCTTTTGGCACTAATTCATTATACAACTCACCTAGGGAAGCATTCTTACCGCCTACTCTTCCTAAATCGGAAAGAGATAGCTCTTTAAAGGGATATATGAACTGATTCATGATTTAAAATTATGATTCAAAGAATGTATTCTTGCTCTAGCTATCTGATAATTCTAGGCTAGAAAAATTACCATTTTACTGGAACGTTAATTAATAATCTCTTCAGATTAATTTGCTACATAAAGCTAGGAAATAGCATTTTGATAATTGATGACTGGGGTTTTCTGAAAGGATGATTTATATCATATAACTGATGCTAAAATTTACTCCTCAATTAAAACAAAGAGTGGGAAATTATTCCTGGTCGAAACAACTTCCCACTCATTTTGCAGTTGCAAAATATCAAGTTACCGTTATTTTGGCTACTTCTTTTCATTTCTAATTAATATTGAAATCAAAAGAATTTATCAAAACAGAAGATATCTTATCCCAAACTCATTACTGAAATGATTTCAAAGAATATTTCAATTTTGATAAGGCCTATCGCCTGCCTTTTATCTCTTACTTGATATTATAAAGATACTAAGCCAATAAAAATTTACCAATGAGGAAAATTATAAGCATTGATGATATTGGTCATTGATATGTTAAACCAAAACCAAATTCGTATAATGGGTTTTCACTATCATAAGGAACATCCGTCAGCTGATTTTCAACAGTCTCCATTGAAGAAGGTAATTCAAAAGGTAGCTTTCCTTGAGGCTTAGCTTTCCCGAAAATCACTTTACAAACATTTTCGTCACTAGCACCATAATCAGCAATAAGTGCTTTTGATTTCTCTGATAATTCAGGAATTACAGCTGGTCTATCAAGATATAGATCTACCACTGTAGGTACTGTTTCCATTAACTCTATCAATCTAGCCTTTTCTTCTCCATTAAAATTTAGGTCCCCGTGGTGAAAAGATTGAGCAAAAGGATTTTTAGTATCAACCGGATACCAAGGAGTATTTAATCTTACTATAGCGAAATCTGCTTCATTGGGCTCAGTCACTACTTTTGCATATTTTGAAACAATTGCGCTATCCATTCCCTCCAAATATACCTTCAATTCATTTTCTTTTAATGGCAATACATTCTCATCATTCTTAAGAAGAGTCATCGCCATTTGTTGTGTAGCATCCCCTAATTCAACATATTCTTTTTTCATCAATCGCTCCCCTACTTTCGCTTCGTCCACAAAAGGATTATCAAATAGGTCTAATTGGAATTTTTGTTTTAGTAAACGTTTTATTGAGATATCTAATCTCTCTTCCGATAATTGTCCTGATTTCACTAACTTAACCACAACTTCTGGTCTATTTTCACCACCGAATTGATCACAACCTGCTTCAATAACCTTTAAAACTTTATCTGTTACAGCTAAATCTTCCACACCCCATGCTCTGGCTGACCATATTACATCTGGTCCCATTGGTGTATCAGTTAACAATCCCCAATCTGTACAAACAACTCCATCATAGTTGTATTTATTCCTCAATAAATCAGTGATGATAGCTTTATTAAACGCCATAGCAACATTTTCATCTGTTTGATCTATAGGAACGCCATAATACGGCATAATGGAAGCAGTATTAGCTTCGAAAGCTGCTTCAAATGGAATTAAATGATAGTCAAAATTATCACCAGGATATATTTGACCTTTTTGGAAAGAAAAATGAGGATCTAATCCTTCCTTTTGGGGACCACCACCAGGAAAGTGTTTTGTCATACAAGCCACACTATTTTCCGATAAGGTCTCTCCTTGCATACCCTTAATGTACGCTTTCACCATTTTAGCCGTCAATTCTGCATCTTCTCCAAATGTCCCGCTTATTCTAGCCCATCTAGATTCAGTTGCTAAATCGATTTGAGGATGTAAAGCTAATCTTAAACCAACAGCGTTATATTCTTTCCTGACTATCTCTGCAAACTCCTTTACAATAGAGTCATTCCCAATTGCCGCCAAACCTAATGTTTCACAAAACTGTGTAAACCCACTTGCTTCCATTGAGAAAATAGAATTACTAAAATGGTGTCTAGGATCAGAAGCAATCGTAACAGGAATACCTAGTCTTGAATTTTCGGTATACTGCTGCAAATTATTATACCAGATTGCCATAATTTGGGGATCAGATGGAATACTCCATACATTAAAATGGTTCAGTTTACCTTTATCAATATTATTTTTAGCCGTTGGGTATCTTGCTCCAGGTCCTGTAGCATTCGGGTCTTTATCCAAGCTACCATCTTCATTAACAGCAACTCCAGGCATAAATAGCATTCCAGCCTTTTCTTCTACTGTCATTTGAGCGATTAAATCCTCTATCCTTTTCTCTATCGGAGCATTAACATCCTCATATACATCAAGCTTGTTGTTTTTATTAAGATCACGGAAAACAGCTCCATTTACTTCTGCTTTTAGAGCAGTTTTCTTTAGAACGACTTCATCAAGTTGATTTTCCTGATTTGAGCTGTCCTGATTTGTTTGGCAATTAATTAGGAAAATTGATCCTAAGATGAGGATAATGTAATTAAGAATTTTCATTAAGATAAATATATATTTTATGTATTAAGTTATTAATTTAAAGTTCATTTATTGCATATAAAATCCTTTTTTGGTGCAATTTCTGTTCTTATGGTCGAATTGATAATTCAAACAATGATAAATATCTATTTTGATTGATATTTTATTAAATAAATCATCACTAAATCAAGACTAATCATCGTATATAGTATTAATTACATTATTTGTTGATAGAATGATAAAGATCGATATAAAATATAAAAACGTACTTTTGGAAGTACTAGAAGATAAAATGTACAAATTGTCTCTCGAATTAGATGAGCTAAAAGGTGGTCCTTTGGATTCGAAGAGAAAAGAACTTGATAATAAGCAGAAAGAAATTGAAGAGCTCCAACATATTATTTCCAGTGCATAAGGGTAATAAAATAGGTATGAATTAACCTACCCTACTCTCTGAATATAAATCATAAGCCGCTACCAGAGATTCTCTTCCTGTTGAATTCTCATAACGTTCAAATCGATTGATATTTTCTCTTTCTTCTACATAAACCGGATTATAAGCATCATCATAATTATCCCAGATAATGAGCATATATTTATAACCAATTTTACTTTCACGGCCATTCTCAAGCCATTGTTCAAATATCTCTTCTTCTAAGGGTTTAGGAAAAGCTGCTCCGTCAAACATTAGGTTTTTCTAATTAATTATATCCAAAATTAGCAGCTATAATCGAACAATCTATGTTAGCGACCAAAAAGATTTCTAGATCTAATTATGATTAAGACTTCCCAGATATTCAAGCGTATTGCTTCCTTTACCATCTATGGGTAAAATAACTGTAAAAGTGGTTAAACCATCCGGGCTATTTTCATAATAAACTTTGCCATTTAGCAATTCAGCTGATTTTTGTACAATATATAATCCTAATCCATTTCCATCAGAATATTCACTTCCAACATGGAACATTTCGAAAAGTTTAGGTTCAATATTTTTATCCACACCTACTCCATTATCAGAGACTTTTATTTTTAAAGCGTTATCCTCTAATTGAATATTTAATTCAACTCTTGGCTGTTGATTATTATCTACCCATGAAAAATATAATGCGTTTTCTATCAAATGGTAAATACTTACCTCAACTAATTTTGAAATACTCAATACATTTTTAGGAACATCGATCTGAAGATTAAAATCAATATTCCTCTCCTTAATTAATTCCTGAAAGGAATCCATAATTCTTGTAACGATATCAGAAATAATAATTTCTTCAAATTGACCCGGTTGATGGATTTCACTTACTGTACTTAGTTTTTTAAGTAGTTTATCCATTCTATTATTGGTTTTGAATAATAGATTAGTCAATTCGACATTATTTGTTTCCCTGTTAATCAGATTACTTATGCCAGCGATGGAACTTAAAGGGGCTCTTAAATCGTGAGATGCTTTATACAATACTGTATCAAGTTCTTTAAAGGTTTTGTTCAGAAGGTATGTACGTTCTGAAACTATATTTTCTAAATTTTCATTAGTCAATTTAACTACTTTATTAGCTTCTATTAGAGCCTGTTTCTGCTTTTTAAGACGAGCTCTAAAATAGAAAAGTAATATGATGAGCAACGAAAAAATAAAGACAACGCCAAAGGTGATTAATAGACGCTCTTGGTATAGTTTCTTTTCTTTTAACCTTTCTTTTTCACTTTCGGTTAGTTTTGATTCTAATTCTTGAAGATCAAAAAACCTTCTTTTTAATTCGGTTATAACGGTTAAGTAGGAATTTAAATTTTCATTAAACTCATCTTTATTTTCTTTCAGCAAAATTTCTAAAGCTTCGATCTCCGATAACAAGGATTCTTTTGATTCCTCTGTCATATTTTCAAATCCAACATTAAGTTTATCCCTTACAATTTGAATCTTATCCTCTAAAATGATTCTCTTCCGAGACATTTCTTTATTATCACTTCTAGCTTGCTCCAATAGTATATCGATATCTTCCTGCACAATGGTCGAATCAGAGATTTCATTAAGCAGCTCATTAGTAGTGTTTGAAGAACCATTATTCATTCTACTCAATAACTCATTGAATTTGCTATCAAGCCGTGCTTGTGTACGAGTATCAATCTCAGACTTTCTTATTGTATTTAATAAATTATAAAATGATATTAAGTTTGATAAGGTATCTATACTTTGACTTGAAATCTGTTCCGAAGCTTGAGAAATTCTAACATTATTTTCCGGTATAGGAGAATCATCCTTACTATTTGCTATCTCTACCTTTTTTATGGTAAGTATTGGAGTTTCTAAATTTCTAAAGCTAATGATATCAAAATTTTCAATAACGAATTGATTTTTAGATTCAATTCGTTCATTTAATCCTAAGGGAATGGTTACATATCCATCCTGATCAGTTTGCTTAGTTATGGACTTTTTACCGTTATATGTAATATTTAGATCTACTAAAATATTATCATTTACATCAATTACCTTAATTTTTTTATCTATGTAGCTTTTTTTCCTGATTATTACTTCAAGTGTACCTTTACTAAGATTCCATGAAGCTACTTCTAATAATTCATCTTTCAGTTTAATTGATTTAATCGGGATTTCATCTGAAGGTAAATTGATAAAAATAACAGCTTTCTCATTAAGGTCAGTAAAATCCCTATTATTGATGGAAATGCTTAAATTCGGATACGGCTGAAGGCTTTCTGTGAATGTTTTTACTTGTATTACCTGAGTATTTTGAGCCAGAAGACTATAAGAATTTGAAAAGAGAATTACTAAAAATATAATTAGAAAAGCTTTGGGGAGGATATAGATTTTATGGTCATCAATTAATTTATTCTGCATTTCTTGGAATTGTATTTTTGAAATCATCATTCACCACAACTATTTCGTAACTTAAATCCTGTTTCGCAAACTTTGGTACTTCAAAACTTACCAGACCATCTAAATCATTACCAATTATTCTGATCTTGAACCTACTGTAGAAAGGTACTCTCAATTTAAAATTACCTTTTGAATCAGTACTTGTAGTTGCAACTACCACATTTTTGGTTAAATCGATTAACTCCATTTTTACATTAGGCAATGTCTCTAATTCGGTTGAGTCCATCCAATTATGCTCAATAAATTTAACATTACCTTCTACTGACATAGGGTAGCTTTGTAAATCGAGTGCAAATTCATATATATCATAATCAAATCCTTTATTTTTTCTGTTTGAACTTAGAAATCCCTCCTGTCCTAAGCTGTCAATTGTAAAGGATATTTCATCAAAATTTGAATTGATAGGATAACCTAGGTTTTCAATTTCTTTCATTCCGTTTTGATTTGTTTTATACCTATATATATCAAAGCCACCTAAGCCGGAATGCCCATTTGATGAAAAATATAAAGTCGACCCCTGAAGATACGGGAAACGCTCGTCACGCTCAGTATTAACCTCATTTCCAATATTAACAGGCTTAGTCCAGCCCTTTTCATTTTTTTCAGATTGATAAAGGTCTTTTCCCCCAAAGCTATCTTTAAAATTAGCACTAAATATCAATTTCTTTCCATCTTCACTGATCCACACTTCTGAAATATCAAAGTTTGAGTTATTGAAATGGAAAGCATTTGTCATTTTCCATTTACCTTTAATTTTATCAGCAAAATATAATTGAAGAGGAAAATTTCCCGCATTATTTTTTTGATTTGCGGAAGCAGTATAAGCCATTGAATTCCCATTATTGTATAGACTTATGGAGCTAATATGAAATGGAGTATTTAAATGGCCACCGATTGTTTTTTGGTCTTCGTAATTAAGAGCAACAATTGAAAATGGATCTGCATAGGTTCTATTCTGCTTTAAGGTATAGAACCCGGCATTTTCTTTTACATCAATTTTCTTAAAAAGACTTACCGAAGGACTGTTTGAAATATACATTACCTCATTAGTTGCAGATTTTAGCATTTGTAATTCACTATAATTAGTATTAATATTAGAGAAATGCGTAATATTCTTTGAGGAATCCTCATACAAATACGACAAATTATTAAGTCTCCATATCCTTTCACTATATAATTCATTATTAGGTCTATTTTCCAAACATAATTTATAATACTCAAGAGCATTTACAATATCCCCTGTTATCATTAATGCTTCAGCATAATAGTAATAATCATCTATAGGGAATTCCTGTTTCTTTTTTTCAAAGGACTTATAAAACTGGACAGCTTTCTGGTATTGATAAGTAAAATAATAGCTTCTAGCTAATCGTAATTCTATATTTTCAGGAGCACCTTTCTGTTTATTAATTACTTCATATATCTCTAATGCCTTTTGATAATTACCTGCTATAAAAGCTTTATCCGCATCTTGAACATAATATTTAAATGCTGAAAATACCGATTCTTGTGCATGAATAGTAGTAATGCATAAAAGAGAAAATAGGATACCCAATAAAGAAATATATAGTTTCGTATTGGTAATAAAAGTTTTTCTTTTAGCCTTCATCATTGAGGAGAATTGACATTATCATAGCTGAACTTAAAAATATATCGCAACATTATTTCATTTGAAGCCTGAGATAAATTACTAACCGTTCCAATAGGCATATCATAAGCATAGGCAAGTTGAAATTGAGGTGATACATTAAACTTTAATAAAAAATCAACTGATTCTTCCTTTCGATAGGAAACCCCAGCAGATAGCACCTCTTTGTAGGAAGTTAAAAAGTTAATATCATAACTTAGGGATGTGCCTGAAAAGTATTTGATCAAAAAACCAGGGCTTAATTTAAAGTTATTCCCTAAAGGAATATGTACCTGACTAAAAATTAAATGGTTTAGATTGATGGGATCTAATGTTACGGAATCATTGATGTTAATGCTACGATTAATTATAGAAGGAATTGAATAACCCGTTTCAAGGTATTTACTTCGATAATAAAAGCCAAAACCTGCGTTAAAGTCTGTACCAGAAAAACTTTCATCATTTACCGAGGGGTCTGGATTACTATTTTGTATTGACTGATAATTAGAATTCACATTCAGCATTCCCGCTTTTAATCCAAATGAAAGTATTTTGTCTTTTCCAACCTTTAAATGGTAAGCGAAATTACTCGCTATTGTAACATTTGAATGAACTCCAATACTTTCTCTGTGGATCATTAATCCAGTTCCTAAATGAGGATTTTTGAAAAGTGTGTGAGCTGACAAGGTTTGAGACTGTGGTGCTCCTTCCAATCCTGTCCATTGGTCTCTATGCAATAAGGAAATGCTCAAGGCTTCGCTTGCCCCCGCATAAGCAGGATTTATAAGAGATCCATCATACATATATTGAGTATACTGTACGCCCTGTTGTGCATTAGCATACATACTAGCCCAAATACTTATTATGATCATAATAAGTATTGATCTATTATATACTACATTGTTATTTACATTCATAATAAATTTCTTAGAATGAAACTTTAGATAATGATCATAAACACATCACCTTAAAATTTCAATAAAGCCTTTTTCATTTAAAACATTTTCATTGTTTCGAACTGTGATAAAAAAATAATAAGTACCTCTAGCTACAAGATCACCGTTTCTATTTCGTCCATCCCATACGGTTTCATGATTATTATAACCCCTCACTGAATATATCTCAGTCCCCCATCTATCCACAATGACCACTTGATTATCAGGAAATTTTTCTATGCCTTCTATAATCCATGTGTCATTTTGATTATCGCCATTTGGGCTAATGATCTGACTAATTTCAATTTGTAATTCTGCTGGCTCAACTGTTACACTAAATGAGCAATATATAGGTTCACTATCTTCTCTTACAAAGGAATAAACTACATCAGTGGTTCCTAATTCAAATAGATCACCAGGTTTAAAATTTGATTCAATAGAAATTTCAGAGCATTCAGAAGCTTGAATAAAAGGCTCGGTCCATTCCACATTGGCAGTTCCTTGATCATTATCAGCCTGAATAATAATATCCTCTGGACAGTTTTCTATTATCAACTCAGAATCATCTATTACATTGATTGAAAAACTACAAATACTACTATTACCATTTGTATCTGTAAACGTATATTCAACAGTGGTTACACCCAATGGAAAAGTCGCTCCTGGTTCATAATTAGATTCAAAGGTGATACTAGAGCAATTGTCCGATGCAGTGGGTTCAGTCCATTCCACTGTAGCATCACAAGTACTTGCAGCACTAATCACTATATCTTCAGGACAGTCTTCAATTACAGGCGGATTCTGATCAACAACTTCAACCGTAAAAGAACATAAAGCTGTTGCACCATTTACATCAGTTGCCGTATATTCAATTAAGTTGGTTCCCAATGGTAATACATCTCCTACATTAAAATTACTGCTGATAGTCAGATTAGTACAATCATTAAAGATTGGAGTTTCCCAATTGGCTATTCCATTACAATTCTCATTAATATTTATAACTCTATTGGCAGGGCAAAAGGCAACAGTAGGGTTAGAATTGTCTTCTACTATAACATTAAAACTACAACTACTAGTGTTTCCTGCTTGATCCGTTGCTGAGTAAATAACTTCAGTTGTTCCTACAAGAAATAAATCACCAGAATTATAATTACTTCCAATAGTAAATTCAGTGCTACAATTATCAGATAAAGTAGGTTCAGTCCATTCTACAATTGCTCCACAATTCTGATTTGCTGTAATTACAATGTCATTTACACAAGCAGCAAAAACTGGTGCAGACCTATCTTCTACTATCACATTAAAACTACAACTAATTGAGTTCCCTGCTTTGTCAGTTGCAGAATATGTAACTAATGTAGTTCCTAATGGAAAAACATCTCCAGACTGATGAGAAGAACTTATGGTTAGATTTGCATCACAGTTATCAGTAAATACTGGTGAAGACCATGTTGCTGCTGCTGTACAATTGGCATTGCTACTGATTACTATATCCTGAGGACAATTACTAACTACCCCTGCAGTATTATCTTCGACAAATACTGAAAAATTTGAGGTACTTTGATTACCTGCTTCATCTGTTGCCGTAACGGTTACAACGGTTTCTCCTAAAGAAAATATATCACCTGAACTAGGAGAAGTATCCGCTGTAATTGAGCTGCTGCAATTATCCGAAATAATGATGGGATCCCAGCTTACAATCGCTTGACATCCATCACCAGAAGTAGAAACTGTTATATCATTGAGTGGCTCAATGCTTGGAGCAGTATCATCAATAACTGTTACTTGAAAACTACAATCAATACTATTTCCTGCATCATCTTCAGCAGTATAGGTAACTGTAGTTGAACCTAACAAAAAGGCCTCACCAGGATTATGATTTGATGTAATGCTAAGATCATTATCACAGTTATCATCGAAAGTGGGTAAACTCCATCTTGCAACCGCAGAGCAATCGCCATCAGCAGATACTGTTATATCTCCAGGACAACTTAAAACTGTGGGTGAAGTATTGTCTTCCACTACAACATTAAAACTCGCATTTGCGACATTTCCTGCATCATCTATAGCCGTATAATTTATGGCAGTAGTTCCCAATATAAAAGAAGTTCCAGAATTGATATTACTTGAAATATCGACATTTGAATCACAATTATCAGAAGCCGTTACGCCAGGCCAAGTTGCAATAGCAGTACAATTTCCCTCTGCCACAACACGGATTTCAGTGGGTAAATTGTTAAAAGTTGGTGGACTATTATCTTCCACAGTAACATTAAAAGAGCGTTGAGCTGTATTTCCTCCTTCATCAGTAGCCGTATAGGTAACAGTAGTTGTTCCAAGCTGAAAAGTGCTTCCACTATTCAAATTAGAACTTAAAGTAGGAGTAAAACCACAATTGTCGCTTGCCTGTGGAGTATCCCATTCTACAATAGCTTCACAGTTTTCATTTGCAGAAATTGTAATATCATTTGGAATAGTTTCTATAATTGGGTCAATATCATCAATTAGGGTAACAAAAAAACTGCAAGAAGCTACCTCTAAACCATTCAAATTAGCTCTATAGAAAACCTCAGTAGTTCCTATTGGAAATTGCTGGCCAGGAACCGCAGTCTTTGTAAATGTAATTTCTGGACAAGGGGAAACTGGTTCATTCCATGGAACTGATCTATTACAACTGTTTAATAAGTTAATTGTGATATTTCCAGTGCATTGAACATCCGGAAAAATATAAGATGCAGGATCACTAAGATTAATAGTAATAATAAAACTACATGTTTCGATTATATCACCACTCCCATTAACTCCATTATAGGTAACGGTAGTGCTTCCCAGCGGAAAAAAATCACCTGGAGAATGAGTAGATTCTAATGTTAAACTGGTGTTCTCTAAGGATGGAGGTGTCCAGTTCACTATTTTACCACATGCACTGCTAACTGATTCAGAAATGTTTGAAGGACAATTAGTAAATAATTCTCCACTCTTTAAGCTCAAAATTGAAGAGTTTAAACTAGGTTTTACAGCAATTGCCTCAAGATTACAAAAACTAAAATAAATTAAGAAAAATATGGGTATTTTTATATTTACACGCACTATGAGAGCAATTAAAATATTTTCATGTTCAAATTATTATAAAAAGTAATTTATGTAAAAGTGATTTAATAAAAAACAAAATTAGATTTTATTTAAACCTAAGGTAGACAAAGGATATAGAAGCCAAAGTGATAAGACTAGACTATTATTTTAAGCTTCCAAATAACAGTTGTATATAGAATCTAGGTTTTATTAGTTCCTTCTTTAAATCCACATTATCCAGCATTGAAGTTAATAAGGTCCTGACGGATGAATTAGAGTTAGCTTTTTTTACTACAAAATTGAACAATTTAGGATATTTTAAAAGTTTCTGCATTGATCTGCTTATACGTAGTTCATTACGCATTTTATGTTCAATGATCTGATCATATTTATGGAGGTATTTAGAATCAAAATAATTTTTGTAAAAAGCTTCCTCAACTACTTCAGCAGCTATTCTCCCACTTCTGATAGCATTTCCAATGCCTTCTCCAGTAAATGGGTCTATCAAACTAGCTGCATCTCCTAATAATAGAAATTGTCTGCCCGAAATAGCTCTTTTCTTAGATCCTATTGGTAATCCAAATCCTTTAATGTCTTCAATTGGCTCAGCATTTTTAAAACGATCCTTTAGATTGGGATGATTATGAATCAAGTCGTATAAAATACTTTTTAAATTTAGCTGTCTTTTACTAACCTCACTTGATAACATACCTAAACCAACATTTGCTTGTCCATTTGGCAATGGAAACACCCAAAAATAACCTGGTAATAATTCTTTATAGAAATGTAATTCAATGTGATTTTGATCATTAAAACCATTCACATTTTTATAGTATTGCCTTAAACCTGCACAATAATGCTCTTTTTCAACTTTAATATTTCCTAAATATTTATTTACTACTGAATACGCTCCATCAGCTCCAATAATCAGCTTAGATGTAAAAGTGTGTAGCTTACTTTCTAACTTTACCAAATCTGATTCATATTCAATCTTTTCTATTTTTTCATTTACGAATAGTTCTACATTAGCTTGGTCTTTAATCTGATCAAACATAAATTGATCAAAATCAACGCGTTTTGAAATATATCCTGCTGCTTCATCAAAATTAGGATTAGTGAAGGGAATATCTAGTTTTTGTCCGTTGGGTGCAAAAAAACTAACGCCTTGTGATGGAAGTTTTTGATTGAATTTTTTAAATGAATCAACTAAAGTTGGATCCATCCGATCCAGCTGATTTACTACATCAGCACTCAATGCATCACCGCATATTTTATCCCTAGGAAATGTGGCTTTATCAATTACTGCAATACGTAATTTTGTATGTCTTAACTGATAAGCGCAGGTACAGCCAGCTGGACCTGCGCCTACTATAATTAAATCAAAGTGATGATTCGCCATATAGGGCTAAATATAACTAGAAACGGTATTTTAATCCAAAGTTTGGACTTATATATGTCCCTTGATGACGAATATTAGCTTTTTTAACGGGTTCATTCATATACTGATATTCAATATCTACTTTTTCCAAGGCCTTAAAACCACGATTGTATGAAATAGTGGTATACAAACTAAACTTTTTACTAAGGTTAAATTGTAAGCCTAAATCAGAGGAAACAGTGAAGAAAATACTATTATAAGAAGTATAAGAAGACCTTCTGGAGTATAGCGGCTCCCCATTTCTAGTTCCGCCTCCTTCGCCATAACCTCCAGTTGAAGTTGTGCCAATTCTAGTAGGATCAGTAACACTTAACTGAACACCGACACTAGCTGTACCTGACAACCAATTTCCGATTAAAGGGACCACTGCCCGAGTTCTCAAAGGTATATGATAATAAGCATTAGAACTTTCTGACATTGTTCTTACATCATCAAAATTTAAACCATAACCTATTTTTACAGGGCGAGTTGCTATTCCAGTTTCAAGACTAAAAACTGGGTTAAATTGATAACCTAAAAGAAATGTTGTACCTGGGATATCAATTGCATGCATGTTAGGGGTACTAACTGCGGTACCTTCATCCTTTATCAGATACTGATCTTGAATAAAATTCGCCTCTACTCCAATATAAAACTTGGATTGCGAAAAAACATTAGTAGAAAAAATAAGTAATGCTAGGGTAATAAATCAGCTTGATAATTTCATAAATAAAATAGTTTTTTAACACTAACTATTTAGTTTACTATTTATTTCAAATTAGGCGATAAAATATAGTTGGAAGGTAAAATTAATCAATAATTGGAATAGAAGCTTTAAATTCAGTTTCTCTCTCAAGCTCTGAATAATTAAGGTTTATATCTCCATTTAATTTATTGGTAATGATTTTACAAATATAAAGACCTAAACCTGGTCCTTTAGGCAATTCTGAACCTACATAGAATAAATCAAAAATATTTTGGATTTGATCTTTTTTGATTCCAATACCATTATCCTTTACACTTATTATTAAATTATGATCGACCATATCAAATTTAACCTTAACCCACTTTTGTAGCTTTAACGGATCTTGAAATCTAACTGCATTACCTATTAAGTTCTTTAATATTAAATGCAATAAAGATGGGTCGATTTTTACAGGCTTTGCTAAATTATTCTCAATATCAATATCAATTATATCTAAGTTTTCTTCACCAGATAATCTGTCAAAAACAGTATCTAGAATTAATTGAATATCAATAGGTTGTGGGCTAATAGGCCGAGCACTTATTTCATATACATTACTCAATCTTCTTAGCATATTATCCATATGGTTAGCAGAATGATTTAAATGATCTAAGTGAGTAGATATATCATTATTCTGCTCATATTCCATTTGAATTAATTGACTTAAGCCTTTAAAGCGTGCTATAGGGCCCCTTAAGTCATGCGCTGATTTATAAATAAATTCATCTAATTCTTTATTCTTTTCAATCAATAACTGATTTGATTTAGATAATTCAATTGTTCTTTCCTGAACTTGCTGATCTAAATTTCTTGCTATTGATAATAATTTCTTATTCTGGGTTTGAATAATTCTTTTTGCCTGTTCTAATTTTGTTCTTTCACGATCAATTACCTCGTTCTGTGATTGTATTTCCTCTAGAGCTTCAGTAAGATCTTTATTTTTAGTAACTAAATCTTGTTGGGCTGTTTCTATTTCTTCCTTTTGCTCAGAAATAAGTGCTAAAGCCTCTTTATAATCGGTGTTTTGAGCTACTAATTGATTATGCTTTTCTTCTAAGGTTCTGGTTCTTTCTTTTACTAATACCTCTAAATAATCATTATGTCTTCTAATCCTTTTAGAACCTGCATCCATAAAGCTAAAAGCAATACCCACAATGCCTAAACTTAGTAAGCCGAAAGATAAAGCTCTAACTATATTACTTAACTCATCAGGATTCAACTCAAAAAAGTATGTAAGAATCCCTAACTCTTCTGAGCTTATATTATTAGTACCGGATGCCTCTATAGGTTGAGCAACAACCAAAAGCAAAAAGCTAATAAGGGTTAATACAATTGAATAGTTGAAATAATTTCTCACAAACACCTGTCTTGATATAATACTATTAAAGATAAAAAGTTTAATAGTTTTTAATTATTTATAAAACACTTTAATTATCAGTGATTTACGTTTCTAATATTGAAGTTTCAATTTAATCAAAAATAATAATCAAAAACAAGAAATTATTATATAAAAAAATAAATATGCTTTACATAAAGGAGGGAAAATTATGCCATAGCACACTTAAGTAATAGCGTATTGCATTGAAAATAAGAAAGTTACGACCGTATATAAATTAAAAAGCCTGCAAATAAATTATTTACAGGCCTTTAAATATTTCATGTAAGAAATGACTTATATATTAATAATTATTTTCCAAACGGATTAAAACCGGCTAAACCTCTTTTACTACCACTCATTTTATTCATGGTCTTCATCATCTTTCTCATATCCTTGAATTGCTTCAATAGGTTATTAATCTCTTGTACTGATGTACCACTACCCGATGCAATTCTTTTCTTTCTACTCGCATTCATTAATTCAGGATTTGTTCTTTCCTCTTTCGTCATTGAGCGAATAATGGCTTCGACTGGCTTGAACGCATCATCATCTATGTCAAGATCTTTGATTTGTTTACCCATTCCAGGTAACATCCCTAATAGATCTTTAACATTCCCCATCTTCTTAATTTGTTGTAGCTGAGATAAGAAGTCCTCAAAGTCAAATTGATTCTTACGGATCTTTTTGGATAATCGATTAGTCTCTTCCTGATCAAAAGTTTCTTGTGCTTTCTCAACTAATGATACCACATCACCCATACCCAAAATTCTTTGGGCCATCCTGTCAGGATAGAATAGGTCAATGGCATCCATTTTTTCTCCACTACTAACGAATTTGATTGGCTTTTCAACCACATTACGAATGGATAGAGCAGCACCACCTCTGGTATCACCATCTAACTTGGTTAATACAACGCCATCAAAATCTAATTGCTCATTAAAGGTCTTAGCCGTATTAACAGCATCTTGACCGGTCATGGAGTCAACTACAAATAATGTTTCTGAAGGATTAAGCTCTTTCTTTAAGCTTGAAATCTCTTTCATCATTTGCTCATCGACAGCTAATCGACCAGCAGTATCGACTACGACTATACTCTTACCATTTTCTTTGGCATACTTAATCGCATTATTAGCAATTTTAACTGCGTCCTTATTTTCAGGCTCAGCATAAACTTCTACTCCAATTTGCTCTCCTAACACCTTTAACTGGTCAATAGCGGCAGGTCTGTAGATATCACAAGCAGCTAAAAGCACTTGCTTTCCTTGTTTCTTTAATCTATTAGCTAATTTTCCCGAGAAGGTTGTTTTACCTGATCCTTGAAGACCTGAGATTAAAATAGTGGCAGGAGAACCTTCTACATTAATATCCTCCTGTTTCTCCCCCATCATTTTGGCTAGCTCTTCTTGAGTAATTTTAACCAATAACTGACCGGGAGATACTGAAATAAGTACATCACGACCTAATGCTTCTTCCTTAATTTTATCCGTAACTTCTTTTGCTACTTTGAAGTTAACATCGGCATCTACCAATGCTCTTCTGATTTCTTTTACGGTAGTAGCAACATTTACTTCCGTAATTTGCCCCTGACCTTTCAGGGTTTTAAAAGCGCGATCTAACTTATAACTGAGATTATCAAACATATCTTATAGGATGAAATTTTGGGCAAAACTAATGAATTTATCGTACTAATCCGAAGAAATTCTATTTTTGAATTATAGTGAATTACAGTATTGTTCTATTGCTGCAATTGCTTCTTTGTCTTTATTTTTGGCTGCTTTTTGATAAGCTGCACAAGCCTTATCTACTTGATTGTTAAGCCTTAGCGCTTCCCCATAGTAAAAATTGGTAGAAGGTAAGTCATTATTTTTATTTAAAGCATTTTCAAACTGGCGTATTGCATCTTCTATTTCTCCTTTTTTTAAGGCCAAAATCCCAAGATTCCTGTAGACGTACGGATTTTTCTCATCGATCACAATACTCCTTCTCAAATCAGTATACGCTTTATCATAATTGCCCAAAAAGGTATAAATATATCCCCTATTATTAAGGAAATACGGTTGACCTGCTTCTATTTCCAAAGCCTTATTTACTGACACTAAAGCTAGATCAAATTGTTTGTTTTCAGATTGAATTAAGGCAAGTAAGTTCCAGGCGTTTGCTTCTTTCGGATTTATCTCTAATGCTTTATTAATTGCAGTAATAGCAGATTCATAATCCTTTTTGTAATAATGAACTGCCGCTTTATTAGTGTATATTTCTGAATTTGAAGAATCTAATTCCAAAGCCTTATTAAAAGATAATTCTGCTTCATCATACTTTTTTAAGCCTACTAATGCTAATCCTTTAGCCAAATGAGCAAATGCAGAATCTTGATACGAGTCCAAAACTGGTTCTAAGTCATCAAGAGCTCTATAAAATTCTCCTGTCTGATAGAAGGCATTACTCCGATTAAAATAGGCTCTTGTGTAATCAGGTTTATATTGTAATGCTTTTCCATAAGCCTGAATGGCTTCATAAGGATGACCGTCCTGATAATGCGCAATTCCTTTAGCATTCCAGGCAGCAGCATTTTCATCGTTTAATTCTATAGCACTTTCAAAATAACCCAGTGCTTGTTTAGTTTGACCCTTATCAAGTGATTGATAGCCTTTTTGAATAAGGGTTTGCTGTCTTTGTTCCTTAGTAGAACATGAGATAGCTATTCCTGAAACAATAAATACAAGAGTTAGATATTTAATAAGATGTATTTTCATAATTAATGAATCTGTCTTTGCTAAAACTTTATCCAAAAGGAACCTGTTTCATTTTTATTCCTAACTCTTTTTGAATGTTTTTGATTTGAACCATTTCATTTTTGGTACAAAGCGCCATACTTATACCCGTTTTTCCCGCTCTTGCAGTTCTACCACTTCTATGAATATAATAATCTAATTGCTTCGGAATCTCATAATGTACTACGTAAGCAAGATTAGCAACATCAATACCTCTTGCCGCAACATCGGTAGCAATTAATAAATCAAGCTTTTTACTTTTAAATGATCGCAATTCCTTATCACGATCTTTTTGATGCATATCTCCTTCAAGAATACCAACCGCTAATTTTCTAGATTTGAGTTTTTCAAATAAGGATCTAGCTGAATTTTTAGTATTACAGAAAATTATACCTCTCTCCTTTTTCTGAGTTTTCAGGAAATAGTCTAACACCATAAACTTTTCATCTGTGTCACAAGGCACATATTGGTGTAATATTTTTTCATTAACCAATTCATTACCCGATGCTTTCAATTGCTTAGCATTAGGATCAAGGTACTGTTTGATGATATATTTAATATCAGTAGGAATAGTAGCAGAAAACAGCCAAATATCTTTCTGGTGTTTCATAGTATTTAAAATGAATTCCAAATCCTTTTTAAAACCCATGCTTAACATTTCATCTGCTTCATCTAATACCATCAGCTTAGCTTGACGAATATCAACCGCTTTTCTTCTAATTAAATCTGCTAATCTACCGGGAGTTGCGACTAAGATATGCGTAGGCCTTCTTAAGTTTTGAATTTGCTTTTCAATCTTCTCTCCACCAAATACAACCTCAGTAAAAACCTTCTCTGAATATTTTGTGAACTTGAAGATTTGCTGCTTGATTTGCTGAGCTAATTCTCTTGTGGGTGAAAGAATTACAGCTTGTATTTTATTATCTTTGGTATTAATTCTTTCTAATATTGGTAATCCGAAAGCCGCTGTTTTACCCGTTCCGGTTTGTGCCTGAGCAATTAAATCACCTGAATTCTGCATTAGATGACCAATAACTAGCTCTTGAATTTTAGTCGGTTGATTAATATTAAGCTCTGTTAATCCTTTTATTAGATCTTTAGAGATTCCTAATTCCTTAAATGTCATAATGAATTGTAATATTATTTATTACGCTTTTTAAATGATTTTCTCTTGTTAAAACCACCAGGTTTTCTCTTTCTGGCATTTTCTTGATATTCCGGCCCTTGCCCAATTTGATTAGGCAAGCTATTTGTTTTCAAAACAGATTTTTCTATTAAGGATTCAATTCTATTGAATTTTTCCATATCCGCTTCGTTAATGAAAGTTATAGCCTCCCCTTTCGTAGCAGCTCTAGCCGTTCTTCCAATTCTATGAACGTAATCTTCTGGATCACCCGGAACATCATAGTTGATCACTAAGCTTATATTTTCTACATCAATACCTCTTGAAATTATGTCTGTTCCAATTAATACTTGCACCTTTTTTGAACGAAAATCACGCATGATAACTTCTCGTTCTGATTGATCCAGATCACTTGAAAAGGCTTTCATTTTCATTCCTATATCTTTCAATTCTCTTTCTAAAGCTTTTACCTTATCCTTTTTGCTAGCAAAAATAATTGCTGTTTCATATAATCCTGAACCCAACAAAAACTTTGAAAGTGGGATTTTCTGATCATCATATGTCAAAAATGCTTTTTGAGAAATACCTGCTGCCGGCTTAGAAATCGATAATGTGATTTCTTCTGGATTATTCAAAATTGCACCCGCAAGTTTTTTGATTTTAGGAGGCATGGTAGCCGAGAATAATAAGGTTTGCCTTTCTGTAGGTAATTGCTTGATAATTCTCATGATATCATCATAAAACCCCATATCCAACATTCTGTCTGCTTCATCAAGAATTAAATGTTGTACATTATCAAGTTGGGTTTTATTTGAATTTAATAAGGCAATCAATCTACCTGGGGTTGCAACCAGTATATCTACTCCCGCTCGAATAGCTTTTTTCTGTTGCTCCCATGCAGCGCCATCACCACCTCCATAAATAGCAATACTGCTTGCGTGTGTAAAGTATGAAAAGCCCTCAATTTGCTGATCTATTTGCTGTACAAGTTCTCTGGTAGGGGCAATTATAACCGTATTTACTCCTTTTGTTTCAATTCCTGAAGCGATTTTATGTAGTATGGGCAAAACAAAAGCTGCAGTTTTACCAGTTCCTGTTTGAGCACAAGCAATTAAATCTTTACCTTCTAAAATTTTAGGAATTGCTTCTGTTTGAATAGGTGTTGCTTTTTTGAAGCCCATCATCTCAAGGCCTTCACTTAAAGTAGGGTGAAAATTTAATTGATTAAATTCCAATTTAATTGCTTTTATAGATTTGAAATTACAGAAACTGTATCAAAGGTAATGAATAGCAGTGACATATAAAGAAAGAATGTTTTATATTGGCTTATGAAGTACTACTTTCTGCTTCCTCAGATTTCTTTACTAAATCTCTTATTATCAAATCTAGATCAAGAGAACTCTTACGTAAAGAACTAATAATATGATTGTTATCTGCTTTTGTTCCCTCATCATACTTTTCAAGATAATCCAATAATCCTAAAATTCTAGCTAAAGGTGCGCGTACTTCATGACTTTGTATCCATGCAATTTCCTTTAGTTTTTCATTTTGTAATTGAATTGATTGTATATACTTTTTTCTTGCGGAAACATCTCTGATTATTCCTTGTATTTGTTTTGAAGCTGTTATTTTACAATTTATTTCAACAGGAATTTCAGTGCCATCTGATTTTTTTAAACTACCTTCTTGTAATGTATTTCCTTTTTCATGAATCAATTCTGTGATCTTGGAATGTTTTTCATTTGAAAGTATTATAATATCATTAAGGTTATATTCTTTAATCTGCTTTTCATTTAAACCAGTCATTTCAATTCCTTTGTTATTCAATTCAATTAAATTTCCATTTTCATCAGAAAGGAAAATAGTATCTGAAGCTTGTGATACCAGTCCTCGATACTTTTGCTCGCTTTTTTCTAGTCTTTGGGCTGATAATACGCTTTCTGTTACTTCCCGAATTACTGCTAACACTTTTTCAGAATTAATTGAGATATACCTTCCTTCAAAGAATTTTCTATCTTCCTTAAAATCTAAATAATATGAATGTTCAATTACTTCACTTGTCTTTAAAGCTTTTAGTATACAAGCATGGGTTTCCTTTGCAAACCCTTTATCAAATAATTCATATGCAGTTTTGCCTATGAAATCTTTAGGTTTGTATAATAGAAACTCAGTTTTATAGGCATGGAAATCTAAATAAGTGGCTTGTTCATCATAAATAAAAATAATGTCTGGTATAGCCTGAACCATTGATTGGAGATAAGCATTATTCTCTTCAATTTCTTTCGTTTTCTCATTCAATAAAGCCTCCAGTTTTTCAGGCCTTTTAAGTATTTGATAAGCATGTTGCGAGCTACCTGCCGTTGAAAAAATGCCCAAAATTATTAAAATAGAAAGTATAATATATACTATAGATTCACTTTGATAATTTGCAGTTATTTTCCATCCTGACTCTGCAAAAGTATAATCTAGACTTAAATTGCTAGCCCCACTCCTATTTGTAAAATATTCTTCTTTACCAGTGTTTGGATTTATTTTAGATAATTCGAAAATAAAATTATCAGATTCAGACTTTCGTATTCCAGATGCTTCTAGAAAATCATCCATACGGATTAAAACAGCAGAAAATCCCCAAAATTTCTGATTATGAAAAATTGGTAATCTAGCAATAATTCCTTGCCCTCCTTGTTTAAAGCTTAACGGACCAGCATAATAAATCTCTTTTTCGTCAATAGCTCTTTGAGCTTCTATTTGAGTGCTTTGATTTTGAAGAATATCATACCCTAGAACAGACTTATGTCTTTCAAAAGGATAAACATATTGAATTTCGCCTTTTCTAAGAATTTGAACACCAAAAATATACGGGTGTTGTTGCATTATTTCTTTAGCAACAAAGTCAAAATTCTTAACTGTATCTTGAACAGGATCAATTGTTAAGCCTACTGAAAATGCCGCCAAATTACTGTTCGTCATAATTTTACGGATATTTTCTTTTACAAAATTCAATTCTAACTGCAGCTGTTGAATTTTCTGTTTTTGATAATACTGATAGCTTAAAATAATAGTAATAGAAAACACTATTGCTGTAGCCAACCCCACTGAAAATGCAAAAAAGAAAGGTTTATTTAGTCTACTATTCATTTATTATTGATTGGTTCAGTTTTTAGCTAGTTTTTATTACCCCCCCTTTATATACAATATATCTAAATATATTAACATAAAAAAAGAGCTTTAAGAATAATCCTAAAGCTCTAATCTATATTTTAGATAATCACTTACACAGCATCAGATAAACTTGTAAAAGTAAAGTCTCTGATCTTCATAACTGGAATTAAACTTCCGTTTATTCTTTGTTGTTGTCCTAATTCTTCAAGATTGTTTAACATAATAATAGGGCTCTCATTAAATCTCATGTTTTTAATAGGGTGTTTAATTTTGCCATTTTCGATATAGAAGGTTCCATCACGAGTTAAACCTGTATAAAGTAAAGTTTGCGGGTCAACGGTACGAATATACCATAAACGAGTAACTAAAATACCTCGTTTAGTACTTTTAATTAGATCCTCTGTAGAAGCATCACCCCCTACCATTATACCATTTGCTGGACCTGGCACTGGCTTAACTCCTTTTTTATCAGCCCAGTAACGGCTGTATGACATATTCTTTACTACACCATTTTCTATCCAGCTGGTTCTTTCTCTGGGTAATCCATCACCATTCCATGCATTAGCGGGTACTCTTTCATTAAAAGGATCAGAATAAATATTCACTCTTTCATCCACAAGCTTCTCTCCTAATTTAGTTCCTCCCCCTTGCTTTGAAAGAAAACTTCTTCCTTCATCTGCTTGTCTGGCTCCCATGTTAAACAACATATTGCCAAGTAATTGAACAGATGCAGCAGGTTCTAAAATCACAGTATATTTACCAGGCTCAATTGCCTTAGCATTTCTACTCATGATAGACTTTTCTAGTGCAACAGCTGAAGCTTCTTCGCCATTGAATTGGTTAACATCATTAAAATCACGAGTAACCCAACCTGAACCGGTACCATCATTAGTACGCATAGTAACAGTGAACTCAAGTTCAGATTCTTGCGAATAAGCAAATAAACCTTTAGAATTCATAATACTCGAAAAACCAGAAGTATCTTCTAAATAACCAGCAGCTGTTACATCTTTAGCTTTGGCTGGTTCAATACTTTTCTTTGCTAATTCAGCTCGGTACTCTGGAGTGATGTCTGCAGTACTTTTATAAAAAGTTTTTGACTCTTTATAATCTTGTGGACCTAAAGGTTCCATAAACTCAGGATTCTCCGGAGCTAATTTCGCTAACTCTTCCGCTCTCTTCACTACTTTTCTTAATGATTCATCATCAAATTCATTAATAGTGGAAGATGCAGATTTTTTACCAAAGTTTGCCGTAACTCCTAAACTTACGTCATCATTATAACCACTTGTTGTAACTGTATTCCTTGCATATCTAATATTACCTCTTCCACTTCCAGAGAGGCTTGCTTCTAAGCTATCAGCAGTAGAAAAGCTCATTACTTTTTCTAAAATCTGCTTTGCTTCTTCTTTTGATAATATTGCCATTTTTTAATGTTTTTAAATTTTAGCAAATAGCTAATTGAGACTATGCTCATTAACCAAACATAGAATTAAATATTTCTTGCAGTATTAATTACATTAACACCATTGAATCGGGTAGTCGCACTTCCGTGAGAGACCGAACTGATCTGAGAAGGCTGCCCTTTTCCATCAAAGAATGATCCGAAAGTTTTATAATCACTTTCATCACATATTTTTGTACAAGAATTCCAGAATTCCTGAGTATTAGATTGGTAAGCCACATCATTTACTGGCCCTTTTATTTTTCCATCTTCAATTTCGAAAAATAATGTGCCGCCAAACTGGAAGTTATAGCGCTGCTGGTCAATTGAATACGATCCCCTACCTACTATATAAATTCCTTTTTCAACATCCTTAATCATATCATCAGGACTATACTTTTCTTTTCCTGGAGATAAAGACACATTCGGCATTCTTTGGAACTGAACATCATTCCAGCTTTGAGAATAGCAACAACCATGAGACTCATCTTCATTTATAATATGAGCTTGATCTCTGATCGCTTGGTAATTCACTAAAACTCCATCCTTAATAAGATCCCACTTTTTAGTTTTTACTCCTTCATCATCATATCCAACAGCACCTAAGGAACCTTGTTGAGTTTTATCAGCAAAAACATTTACGATATCGCTACCATATTTAAAATCTTTACTTCTCCATTTGTCAAGAGTTGCGAAACTTGTCCCAGCATAGTTTGCTTCATAACCTAATACCCTATCTAGTTCAGTGGCATGACCAATACTTTCATGAATGGTTAAGCCTAAATGATTTGGATCTAATACTAGATCATATTTTCCAGCTTTTATTGAATCTGCTTTAAGCATTTCTTTAGCTTGCTTACCTGCCAAACCAGCATCTTTGATCATATCATAGCGATCATAGAAATGTAGCGTCCCACCAGGTCCTTCTTTCATACTCTCTGGTCTTGGGTCCATATACTCAAAACCCATACCCATAGGAGAACTTAATGCTTGGCGGGATTTATATTTTCCAGTATCTGGGTCAATAGCAGTTACATTAAAATTAGGCCATATTCGGTGTACATCTTGATCAATATATGAACCTTCAGTACTAGCGAAATATTTTTGTTCATTTATTAAAAATAAGGCGCTATTTACATAATTAGCCCCATTATTTATTGCTTCTGCATTAGCCGATAATAGTAAATCTACTTTTTCTTGTAGTGGAACTGCTACCGCATTTTTTTCAAGCGGTGTTTTCCAGCTTACCTCACCATGAGATTGGACAGGTGCTAATTTTACAGGCTCAGTCTGAATTTTGGCATTTGCTTTAGCGATGGCTGTTGCTTGCTCTGCTGCTTTCTTAATTCCTTCATCACTAACATCAGAGGTTGAGGCAAATCCCCAAGTCCCATTAGCGATAACTCTAATACCAACACCAAAAGATTCCGTATTTACGGCATTTTGCAATTTGTCTTCTCTGGTGAATATGTACTGGTTCAGGTACCTTCCGATTCGAACATCAGCATAAGAAGCACCGTTCGCTTTTGCTGAATTAAGTCCAATATCTGCTAATCTTTTCTTTTGTAATACATCTAATGGGCTTTCCAGAAGTCGATCAACATCAACAGCATTACCAATTAATGGTACAGTTAACATTGCCCCTCCTATACCCATTCCAGCTAGTTGTAAAAACTCTCTTCTCTTCATTTGGTTATTATTAAAAATGAATTGATTTATTTTGTAATAATAATATCCTTTTTATTTCATTATTTCACTACTACAAAAGGATAAACGGTAATACAAAAACATAAGCGGATAAGCTTTGGAAAAAGAGATAGAACGCAAAATTATACATGTTGATATGGATGCTTTTTATGCATCTGTTGAGCAAATGGACAACCCTAAATTGAAGGGTAAACCAATTGCTGTGGGCGGAAACAGCCAACGGGGTGTTGTAGCAGCTGCTAGCTATGAAGCTCGTAAATATGGAGTACATTCCGCAATGCCGTCTAAAATTGCAGCTTCAAAATGTAGATCCTTAATATTTGTAAAAGCTAGATTTGATCGATATAAGCAATTAAGTCAACAAATTAGGGAGATATTTTACAGGTACACTGATTTCGTAGAGCCACTTTCACTAGATGAAGCATATTTAGATGTAACTGAAAATAAAAAAGGAATTTCAACTGCCACTGATATTGCTATTGAAATAAAAAAAGCGATAAAGAAAGAAATTGGTTTGACGGCTTCAGCTGGAGTATCAATTAATAAATTCTTAGCTAAAATTGCTTCAGATTATAGAAAACCTGACGGCCTGTTTGTAATAAAACCGCATCAGGTAGTACCTTTTATCGAAGAATTACCTATCGAGAAGTTTTTTGGGGTAGGTAAAAAGACTGCTGAAAAAATGCATGAACTTCAAATTAAAACAGGTGCTGATTTAAAAGCTAAATCATTAAAAGAGTTAATCAAGCATTTTGGAAAACAAGGACGTTATTTTTATACCGTCAGCCGTGGTGAAGATTACCGAAGAGTAAACCCGAATAGGATAAGAAAATCTGTTGGGGCTGAAAATACCTTTTCTGAAAGTTTGCAATCAAAAGAAGAGATAATAGAAGCTTTACAAACTATAGCTGAAAAATGCTGGAATCGTTATAAACAGACCAAAGCACAAGCACATACAGTCACTTTAAAGGTAAAGTTTGATGATTTTAAACAGATTACAAGAAGTAAAACTTTAGAAGAAGTCATTGAGTCTGCTGTAGTATTTGATAAAGCATTAGCCGAACTGGTAGACTCATTTAATATGGAAAACAAAGTTAGATTAGTAGGATGCTCTCTTTCTAATTTTGAAATAGAAACCCCAATTGATTCACATGGTCAGTTAACGTTAAGGTTTTAAAGAAAAGGAGATTATATAAATATTATCGCTTTAATTTATCAGCAAATAATCTTTTTATTTTATCGAGTTTAGGCTTTATAACAAAAGTACAATAAGGCATTTCAACATTTCGATTATAAAAATCTTGGTGTGCAGTTTCTGCAGGGTAAAAAGCTTCAAAGGCTTTGATTTCCGTAACTATGGGATCATCAAAAATTCCAGATTGGTCTAATTGCAATTTCATATCTTGGGCTATTTCGGCCTGTTTTGAATTATGCGTCAGAATTATCGAACGATAATGTTCTCCCTCATCAGCTCCTTGTCTATTTAAGGTTGTGGGATCATGTACTTGCCAAAAAACCTCTAATATTTCCTGATAACTAATAATGCTTGGATCAAAAGTAATATTTGCCACTTCGGCATGACCAGTTCTTCCTTGTACCACTTCTCTGTAGGGTGGATTTTTAATATGCCCTCCGGAAAAACCCGACTCAACTTTTTGAACCCCTTTAAGTTTTCTTAAAACTGCGTCAATACACCAAAAACATCCAGCTCCGAGCGTTGCTTTTTCTAAATCTTGAGAGGAATGACTCATAAATTAAATATTTCTAGTTTTTATAGAGATAAAAAAAGGCTATCCGTTAGGATAACCTTAATTATATGATTTTGTTATACTAATTAGTTTTGACCTTCTGAATTTTCAGCTTTAATAGCATCAGCTTTATCCATCATCTCTTCTGCCTTTGCATTTTCACCCAACTGAGTGTAAACAGTTTGCAATGTTTCAATTACTGCTAATTCTTTAGGAGAAATTTCTAATGCTTTCTCAAAATATGGCTTAGACTTTTTCAAGTATTCTTTCGCTTTATTCTCAAGCTTTTTACCTTCTTTTTTATAAGTCTGTAAATCCATGTCCCTAGCTTCAGCTAATAAGTCTGCAGCTTTATTGTAGTAATAAACTGCATAGTTATAGTTGGCATCTAAATAATCTGGATTTATTTCGATTGCTTTTAAATATGCCGCTTCAGCTTTTTCTGGTTGCTCTAATTGCTCATATAAATAACCTAAATTAAAATATAAATTAGCATTATTTGGTTCTTTTTCGATAGCATCATTTATTCTATCTTTAGCAATGTCTACTTGACCAGATTCAATTAATAAATTAATTTCTTGTTTCTGAAATTGATCATTTTCAGGAAAAACCTCTTTAGCCATTCTGGTTACTTCTAAAGCTTTTTCAATATCTTCATTAGCATATCGCTCAATTGAAATTATGCTACCATATATTTCAGCAGATTTGTAATCCAAATCTAAAAGTCTGTAATAATACTTAAGAGCTGTTTTGTTATCTTTCATTTGCTGTGCAGAGATACCAGCATAAAGTGTAGCGGTAGTATCCTCTGGTAATACTAATAAAGCTCTTTTAAAGGCATCAACAGCACCTTCAAAGTTTTGAGCTGAATAAGCATTTGATCCTTCATTAATGAATCCTCCCCAAAGCTCTTGAACTTTAAGATCCGTTAAAGTAAAATACTTATCACCTTCACTTACCATATCGAAAACTTTATTGTAGCTCTTTGTAGCCTCTTTTACCAAATTTTCATCATAACCTTCTTTATTCAATTTCGCCTGATATATTGTCCCTCTTACATACCATGTCTTAGGATCATCCATTGTTTTCTCATGTTCTGAGGCTTCATTAATTAATTCTATTGCTTCCTGAAACTCTCCATTTTCTAAAGCATTTTCTGCTTTACGAACATTCGAATTCTGCGCAAACGCCTGACCGATCACTAAAAAAAAGGCGAAAAATAATGCGAGTTTTTTCATTTCTATACTTTTTATTTTACAATTAATACTTACTTATACTTGTTTATTCTATTTATGATTCACTTTGATCCGACTGATTTGTACTTTCTCCTTCTTCAGTTGCCTCTGTCTCTTCTTCTATATCATCAATCTTTTCAACTTTTTCTACGGATGAAATACTGTCAGTTTCACTAACCTTTATAAGCTTAACACCTTGTGTGGCTCTACCCATTACTCTTAAGCTTTCTACTGCTAATCGGATAGTAATACCTGATTTATTAATAATCATTAAATCATCAGAGTCAATTACTTCTTTAATTGCAACAAGTTCGCCAGTTTTTTCGGTAACATTTAGTGTTTTCACACCTTTACCACCACGCTTGGTAATTCTGTAATCATCAATATCTGAGCGCTTACCATAACCCTTTTCAGAAACCACCAATAAATTAGCATTTTCTCGGGTTATAGCAACCATTTCTACAACTATATCAGAATCATCTTTTAAGGTTATTCCTCGAACTCCGGCTGCGGTTCTACCCATTGGCCTTACATTGCTTTCATGGAATCGAATAGCTCTCCCTGAACGAGCCGCAATTATAATATCATTATCGCCATTTGTCAATTTAACATTGAGTAATCTATCACCTTCTTTAATAGAGATGGCATTAATACCATTAGCTCTAGGTCTTGAATACGCTTCTAAAGTAGTTTTCTTGATGGTACCTTGCTGAGTACACATCACCAAATAATTATTGTTGATGTAATCTTCATCATCAAGGTTTTCAACGTTTATTACAGCCCTAACAGAATCATCTGATTCTATATTAATTAAGTTCTGTATTGCTCTTCCTTTAGAAGTTTTAGAACCTTCAGGTAATCTGTATACTTTTATCCAGAATACTTTTCCCAATTCTGTGAATATAAGCAGGTAATTATGTGTTTTAGCGACAAATAATAGTTCAGTAAAATCATCATCTTTACTTCCTGCTCCTTTTGAACCTACACCACCTCTACCTTGAGTTTTATATTCATTTAATAAGGTTCTCTTTATATATCCTTGATGTGATAAGGTGATAACCACATCTTCATTAGGGATCATATCCTCATCAGTGAATTCCTCAGCACTATGGATGATTTCAGTCCTTCTTTCATCACCATATTTGTCCTGCATTTCTTGCATTTCATCTTTGATGATGTTCATTCTTAAACCTTCATCAGCAAGCACCGATTCCAAGTATTCTATTAATTTCTTGATCTCTTCATATTCCTTAACAATTTTTTCTCTTTCAAGACCTGTTAGTCTTTGGAGTCTCATGTCAAGTATAGCTTTCGCTTGAATTTCAGATAATTCAAACTTCTCCATTAATCCTGTTCTAGCTATTTCAGGATCTCTAGATTCACGGATTAATTTTATGACCTCGTCAAGATTATCAAGGGCAATTAAGTATCCTTCTAAAATATGCGCTCTTTTTTGAGCCTCATCTAATTCGTATTGTGTTCTTCTAACGATTACCTCATGTCTATGATCAACATAATGCTTGATCATATCCTTCAGGTTAAGCGTTTCAGGACGACCTTTAACTAAGGCTACATTGTTAACGCTAAATGAAGTTTGAAGCTGAGTATATTTATATAAATTATTTAAAACAACGTTAGGAATAGCATCTTTACGGATCTCATATACGATTCTCAATCCATTTCTATCAGATTCGTCTCTTATATCGGAAATACCTTCAATTTTCTTTTCATTCACTAAGCCAGCAGTTTTTTCAATCATGCTAGCTTTGTTTACCAAATAAGGAATTTCAGTAACGATGATTCGCTCACGTCCATTTTTAAGCACTTCTATCTCAGCTTTAGCACGCATTACGATACGTCCTCTACCTGTTTCAAATGCAGCCTTAACTCCTTGATAACCATATATTGCAGCGCCTGTTGGGAAATCAGGAGCTGAAATATGTTCCATTAATTCGGGTATCGTAATATCGTTATTATCGATGTAAGCATGAATTCCATTTACTACCTCAGTTAAGTTATGAGGAGCCATATTGGTTGCCATACCCACTGCAATACCTGAAGCACCATTTAATAGAAGATTAGGAACCTTAGCTGGTAATACGGTAGGTTCTTTTAAAGAATCATCGAAGTTAAATTGATAGTCAACAGTATTTTTATTAATATCTGTTAACATTTCTTCGGCTATCCGTTGAAGCCTAGCCTCTGTATAACGCATTGCTGCAGGAGAATCACCATCAATGGATCCAAAATTTCCTTGACCATCCACCATTTGATAGCGAAGTGACCATGGTTGAGCCATACGAACCATGGTATCATAAACAGCAGAATCACCATGCGGGTGATACTTACCTAAAACCTCTCCTACGATTCTGGCTGACTTTTTATAGGGTCTATTATGAGCAAGCCCCAACTCTTGCATTCCGAAAAGAATTCTTCTGTGTACGGGTTTTAATCCGTCTCTAACATCAGGTAAAGCCCTTGAAATAATTACCGACATTGAATAATCAATGTAGGCACCTCTCATTTCATCCTCTATATTAATTGGGATGATTTTTTCATTTTCTCCTTCAGCCATAGATTTGTTTACTGTCTAAAAATAAATAAAGTGCAATTTAAGGATTTTTATTAAGCGGTGACAAAAATAATCATTTCATTTGCGTTTTAAAAAGGGAAATGCCTCTCTTTTTTCATTCAAATTATACGGATAATTCTCACCTACTTTTGGATTCTGCCATTTGTAAATTGGCTGTCCTCTGAATTTTTTAGAACCATGACGGTGTTCTTTTTGTGCTTCGCAATTTCCTATTGGACAATCTTTGAATAGCGGAAAACTGATTCTTACACCCAATTGAAACTGTAAATTCCACATTTTTGTATTAATGGATTCACCTGAAGGCATAAAGGTGTTTATAGATTTAAAATCAACAGAAGGTCTCATAACCAATCGGAAATATTCAGAAAAATTCTTTTCAATTGGTAAACTAACATTCCAATAATTACTTAAGCTTACAAGGCCAGCAGGAAACACATTATTTGATAATCTGAAGATACCATACTCAATATCAGCAAAATAGGAAAAATCCCAAAAGTCGTAGTATCGAACACCGGCAGTCAAATAATACTTTTTAGTGTAGAATCTGGAATAATCCGATTCATAGTTAGATATGTAATCAGGAAATCCTTTCAGCGCTAAATTAGCTTTTGAATTTATTTCAAATGTAGCACCCGCACCTACTCTAAACCTATTGTAATTAAAGTGGATTTTAAGATGTATAGGAATTGCATTTCCTCCCCCGACTAGTCTTTGTTCTAAACTATCGATTATATAAGTTCCATTAGAATCAGACTCCAATTCGGTAGTTTGAAAACGAATAGCTGATGATGTATCTAATGAATCAACAATTTGTGGTTGGTTAATCCAATTTGATAATCCAATTTGATTTCCTGAGGAATCTTGACCTAGCAAATATAAACCATTATTATTACTAAAAAGTCTGTAAGTATCGAGATTTTGTCGGTATCGAGTTGAACCATAGCCCACGGCTACTTCCGCAGAAAAGTGATTAAGAACTTTTCTTAAAAAGTTCGCATCAATATTCTTATCATTAGGAGGTGGCCCCCAGGGATTAAAAACCTGCCCTAAAGTTGGCTTAATGCTAATAAAAGCCAATAATAGAATAAAGAATGTGAAATATTTTATATTAAATCGGTTTCTCCCCAACGATTGATAATTTTAGTTGTACAAAAGTACAAAAATTATGCTAAAGCAAGTAATACATCTATTTTACCTCAAACGAGTCAACAAAATTATTAAATAATTCAACTTCCTCTAAGCCTGTTTGAGCCCCAATATTTTTTATTTTATCCCATTCAATTTTTCGGATTTTCCCTGGATTTAAAATATCCTCATCTCTTTCAAGAAATAATGATGATATAAAACGAATTAAGATGTAAGGCGCACGCATTACTCTTATCTTATAAGGAGTCTCTACCTCATTTGCTTTTTGCAAAGTTTTTTCCTCAAATAATATATTAAATATGTTTTTAATAGCAGTATAAAATGAAGCTTCCCAGTCTTTAAAATTTTTAATTAAAAACTTCATGCAATCTGCAACAGGGTCTTTTGATAGAAAAAAGCCCCCTTTAGATAATTTTCTAGCCTTTTTTTGCAGTGACATCTCTTCTTTGAAACTTATATTATCATTAGCCATTGCTATCCCAACAGCTGGACTTAATAATATTAATGAAAGAAAATCATGATTGCTGATCTCAAAGTATGGCGCGACTTTTTCAATGAAATCTTTTTTCAAGTCTTCCACAATCTTGTCAATGGATTTATCTTCTATAATAACTGCTATTTCTGCTTCAGTAAACATACTTATTTTGGTTTATAAAAGTTAAAATACATTAAATAATTGCAGAATACAATATTTATAGATAAAGCATAAAAATTATTAGATAGATATTATAAAAATGATTCTTGACTATTTTTTAACAGCGCTTCATGATCATTTTGAAGACTTTTATATAATTTAGGAGTCAAATAATCAAAAACCCATTTTCTGCTATAGGAATCTTTAGAATTTACATTATACACATATTCTAATTCAGTTAATTTTTTGTCCTTTTTACTCCAAATTAAAATCAAATGATCAGGTTTATTTTTTAATTCAAACACCCATTTTTGCAGATCATTGTTCAACTCTTGGAAGCTTATATTAGAAGAATTGTCTTTTATGTTAAATAATACTTCTGGGTTTATAAGCAATGGACTATGCAAACTGTCAGTTAAAATATCCGAATCAGAGTACTTAAATTGAAAACTTGATAAATTATATAACCAGTTCTTACCAGTATAAATAGTTTGCAAAAAATTATTTATTTCAGATTCAGATTTGCCGAAATAAGCATTGGAAATACCACTATAAGAATTACGATTTAAATCAACTATACCAAATAGTTTTTCAGCATACTGATCCTGAATTTTATACTGACTATATTCTACTTGATAGTAAAACTGCTTTTGGTTAACGAGTGAATCGTATATTTTAACCAAACCCTTATCATCAGGCTCAGAACATGAAATTCCAAAAATCAAAAGGCCAATAAATAAAATCCCTCTATGCATAAGTTATTAAGATTGGAAAATAATACAAACGCTTAATCTTTTATTGTATTATTAATCGCCAACAATACAATATTCTCAATTTACAAATAATCGAAAATTATAAAAACTCTAATATGATTAGAGCGTTTACTTTTTGAAATAAAAATTTACATATGAACTCATTTGAATTTAAAAATCCTACTAAGATAATTTTTGGAGAAGGTGAAATAAAAAAGCTTTCTGATAATATACCTGCAGATAGCCATATTTTACTAGCATATGGAGGTGGAAGTATTAATAAAAATGGCATTTATGATCAGGTAGTTGAAGCTACTAAAGATTTTAAGGTGACTGAATTTTCTGGTATAGAGCCTAATCCACATTTTGAAACCTTAATGAAGGCAGTTGAAATCATACGAAATGAAAAAATTGATTTCATTTTAGCTGTTGGTGGTGGATCCGTGATCGATGGATGTAAATTCTTATCTGCAGCAACTTTTTATGATGGAGATGAATGGGATATAGTGGCAAAAGGTCTCGCACGAAAACAAGAGAAAGTTTTACCGTTTGGTACAGTTTTAACTTTACCTGCTACAGGATCTGAAATGAATTCCGGATCAGTGGTGACGAAAGCTTCTACACAGGAGAAAAGAACTTTTGGAGGGCCACAATATTTCCCGGTTTTCTCAATTTGTGATCCTACTGTGATAAAATCTTTACCAAAACGACAAATAGCAAACGGAGTGGTAGATGCTTTCACTCATACTCTAGAGCAATATCTTACTTACAAACATGATGCTATTTTGCAGGACAGAATAGCGGAAGGTATTTTACAAACTTTAATTGAGATTGGTCCAAAGGTTATGGAGGATCCAGCGGACTATAAAGCAGCATCTAATTTCATGTGGTCAGCCACTATGGCATTAAATGGAATACTTAGATTAGGAGTTCCTACAGACTGGGCTACTCATATGATAGCTCATGAGTTAACTGCTCTGCATGGAATTGATCACGCTAGAACATTAGCCATTATTGCTCCAAATCTTTACAAGAAATTGTTTGACGATAAAAAGGAGAAATTAGTGCAATATGGTAAAAGAGTATGGGGGTTAAGTGGTGAATCTGAAATTGAAATAGCCGAAAAAGCTATTGAAATGACCGTCTCTTTTTTCCAATCTCTTGGAATAGATACAAAACTTTCTGATTACACATCACAGTATGAAGCAACTCCTCAAACTGTGTATGATAGATTTAAGGAAAGAAAATGGTTAGGTTTGGGTGAGAGACAAAAAGTAGGTCCAGAAATAGCGAAAGAAATAGTTGAAATGAGTATTTAAGCAGCTTATCCTGAGCATTTCCTTAGGCCACAGAGTCTTTGAATTTTTCAAAATGGGAATGCTCAGTTTCTACTTTTTTCACTTTATCTACTATTACTTGATCAGTTTCCAGCTTTAACCTGATTTCTTTAATAGTGATATCTAAAAGCTTAACTTCATTAGTTAACTTATTTATTAACAATTCTTTTTCCTCAACTTCTTTACTATATTCCATTAAATTACATAAACCAAGCATTGTGGCCACAGGAGCTCTTAATTGATGTCCATTTATAAAAGTGTATTCGGCCAACTTTTCATTTTTTCTCTCTAATTCCTTAGTTCTTTCATGCACCTTTTCTTCCAAGTGATTATTAAGCGATTGTAAAGTATCATTTAAGGATTTTAATTCTTCTGATTGCGCTAATATTTCCTTCTGTTGTATGGTTACCTTTTTATTAATTAACTGCATAGTTTTAGAAAATGTATAACTAATATAAGCAGTAGAAAGAAAATGAATAATAGCATAACTCAATGCCAGATGAATCATAATATCTGGTGTATTTTCCTGAATACTAAAACCTACGAAAGGCAGTGTGAAGAGATAACCAGTTGGAATCAACAGTATTCTATGAAGTTTATGGAATCCTCTTGCAGCAACATAATTACAGATAATCCCTAAACTAAAAATTACAGTTGGAATGTAGGGTAAATGGATAAGACCTATAATCCATCCAATAAAAAAGAAATCAAATAAATTTTGACGAATTCCAATTCCCTTATCATTATTATTTTTAACGTAATAATGAAATAATAAATAAGGTAATACAACAGCAACTACAGCTGTAAAAATATGCAATGAATTAAAACTATTGTTGGATATATGTAAGTATAGGAATAAATAAATAGCTAAAAATATATATCCTGCATATCGAAAAAGTAAAGAAGCTCTCCCGAAATAATCACAATCATTCCAAATATTTTTTAAAATAAGCATTATAACATCTTAATTTATGTAGTGGGATAGTATCAACCAATTGAAAATTGTATTATTTCATAAATAATTCACTTATTCAACATTGAATACATTAATATATTATTATTTTAATATTCATAAAAAATATAAACTGTGTTAATATTTCAAACATAATAATGAAATGACTAGTTTATGAGTTTTAATTCACTCTAGCTCCCGAAATAATACGGTGGTTATACTTAAATACTGAATGCCAAAAATCCATAAAGATCACAAGTTTTTTGATTTTTCCGACTATGGAAGAATGCCTGCAATTTTCATGGCAACTGTAATAAAAAATACTAATATAACTCCTATTCATGTTACTATTGGGTTCGGAATTATTGGAGTGTTATCTGCTTACGCCATATATTTAGAAACCTTTGCTATAGCTGCTGTTGGTTTAATTCTAAAGTCTATTGTTGATGCAATGGACGGGGAGTTAGCAAGGATAAAGATGACCCCCTCTTACTCAGGAAGATATCTAGATTCTATATTTGACAGTTTGCTGAATCTATTATTTATATTTGTAATAGCTATTGTAACAAATCAAGCTTTTTCAATCGCTGTTTTATCCTATGTATGTATTCAGTTTCAAGGAACACTTTATAATTATTATTATGTAATACTAAGACATAATTCTGTAGGCGGTGATACTACTAGTCAGATATTTGAAATGGAACCACCAAAAGCATTTCCAATTGAAAGTCAAAAGTCAGTGAATATTTTATTTAAAACTTTTAAAATTCTTTATCTCCCTTTTGACAGCTTGATGTATGCACTAGATTCGAAAGCTTCAAAAAGCAAAAGGTTTCCTAATTGGTTTATGACTATGATTTCCCTTTATGGTTTAGGATTTCAATTAATGCTAATGGCTATTTTATTAGTATTAGGTATGATCAACTTAATTTTACCATTCTTTATATATTATACTGCACTTACAATTCCATTTTTATTATTGAGAAAATTGGCTCTAAAATAAAAAAGCCTCTTTGCGTTAGCAAAGAGGCTTGTATTATATCAGTTAAAAAGTATTATTTAACTGAATCAACTACGCTTTTGAAAGCTTCTGGATGATTCATAGCTAAATCAGCTAATACTTTTCTATTTAATTCTATTCCTTTTTTGTTTGCAGCTCCCATAAACTGAGAGTAAGACATACCGTGCTGTCTAGCACCAGCATTAATTCTTTGAATCCATAATTTTCTGAATTCTCTTTTCTTTTGTTTCCTATCTCTGTAGGCATACAACCAACCTTTTTCAACAGCATTTTTTGCTACTGTCCAAACGTTTTTCTTTCTACCCCAGTAGCCTTTAGCATACTTAAGGATTTTCTTTCTTCTAGCTCTTGAAGCTACGTGATTTACTGATCTTGGCATAAATTTTAATTTTTTGGAAATTGGTGATCAACTTGTATTGACTCTTGATAAAACCAAATATCCCGGTTTAACATTGAACCTTCGTTCTTTTTGTAATTTTGCGAAATATTAAAGGTTAAGCATATCTTTTACTCTTCCTTCATCAGACTTATGTACAAGTCCCATGTCAGTTAAGCGTCTTTTCTGCTTAGTTTCCTTTTTGGTTAAAATGTGACTTTTGAAAGCGTGTTTTCTTTTAATTTTACCGCTTCCAGTCAATTTAAACCTTTTTTTCGCGCCTGATTTTGTTTTTACTTTAGGCATTTATCTATTTATTTAAATTGGTTACTTATTTAGCTTGCTTAGCAGCAATGAAAAGAGTCATTCTTTTACCCTCTAACTTAGGCATTTGTTCCACTTTTCCGTACTCTTCTAATTCAGAAGCAAAACGCAATAATAAAAGCTCACCTCTATCTTTAAATACAATGGTTCTTCCTACGAAGTGTACATAAGCTTTAACTTTTGCACCATCTTTAAGGAATTTTTTAGCATGATTTAACTTAAATTCAAAATCATGATCGTCAGTGTTAGGCCCAAACCGTATCTCTTTGATCACAGTTTTTTGGGCTTTAGCTTTTATCTCTTTTTGCTTTTTCTTCTGTTCGTATTTAAACTTTGAATAGTCTATAATTTTACAAACAGGAGGGTCAGCTTTAGGAGATATTTCTACTAAGTCTAGCCCTTGCTCTTCAGCCATTCTTAGTGCTTCACCAATTGTATAGACGTCAACTTTTACATTATCACCAACTACACGAACCTCTCTAGCTCTAATTTTACTATTTACCTTGTAAGGTTCTTCCTCCCTACCTCTAGGTCTGTAGCTGCCTTTTTTTCGCATTTTACTAATATTAACCTCCTTTTTTTAATTTACAATGTGCAAATATCGTGATAAAAATTGGATTACAAAATTACAATCCAATTTCTAACCTTTAATTATTATTTATTTTCTATACTATCTGTAATCTTTTGATTAAAAAAAGATTTAAAATCTTCTAAACTCATAGATCCTTGATCTCCTTCGCCATGTTTCCTAATCGACACTTTCCCTTCATTAGCTTCTTGTTCGCCTACTATTAACATGTATGGAATCTTTTTGACTTCGGCATCTCTAATCTTTCTTCCGATTTTCTCATCTCTATGATCAATAAAACCAGTGATGTCATTCGCCTCTAATTCAGAATATACTTTATTGGCGTACTCAGCATATTTCTCAGAAATAGGGAGTATTGCAACTTGCTCAGGTGATAACCACAGCGGGAAATTACCAGCACAGTGTTCAATCAATACAGCCACAAACCTTTCCATACTGCCAAACGGGGCTCTATGGATCATTACCGGTCTGTGTTTACTATTATCTGCACCAACGTATTCTAATTCGAATCGTTCAGGCAAATTATAATCTACCTGTATAGTTCCTAATTGCCAACTTCTTCCCAAGGCATCTTTCACCATGAAATCAAGCTTAGGGCCATAGAATGCAGCCTCTCCTGTTTCAACTACTGTTTTCAACCCTTTTTCTTCTGCTGCTTCAATAATTGCTTTTTCAGCTTTATCCCAAACTTCATCTCCCCCTATATATTTCTCCTTATTATCAGGGTCCCTTAATGAAACCTGAGTAACGAAATCTTCAAAGCCTAAAGAATTGAATACGAATAGCACTAAATCAATTACTTTAATGAACTCCTCTTTAACCTGATCTGGTCTACAGAATATATGAGCGTCATCTTGAGTAAAACTTCTTACTCTTGTTAACCCATGAAGCTCACCACTTTGCTCATATCTATATACAGTCCCAAACTCAGCCAACCGAACAGGAAGTTCTTTATAACTTCTTGGTTTTGTTTTATAGATTTCACAATGATGCGGACAGTTCATTGGTTTTAATAAATACTCCTCATCGCTTTCATGGTCATCGTCAGATGGAGCAGCTATCGGCTGGAAAGAATCTTTTCCATATTTTTCATAATGACCAGAAGTGATGTATAATTTTTTATTACCAATGTGAGGAGTGATTACAGCTTGGTAACCTGCTTTGATCTGAGCTTTCTTTAAGAAATTTTCTAATCGATCCCTCAACATAGTACCTTTAGGAAGCCACAATGGCAACCCCATCCCTACTTTTTCAGAAAAGGCAAACAATTCCATTTCTTTACCAAGCTTTCTGTGGTCACGCTTTTTAGCTTCTTCTAAAAGTGTTAAATATTCTTTAAGCTCTTTTTGCTTAGGAAATGTGATACCATAGATTCTAGTAAGCTGTTTCCTCTTTTCATCTCCTCTCCAGTATGCACCTGCTATATTTAATAACTTAACTGCTTTGATATAGCCAGTATGAGGTATATGAGGCCCTCTACATAAATCAGTAAAATTCCCCTGTTGATAGAACGTAATTTCGCCATCATTTAAGCCATCAATTAGTTCTAGTTTATACTCATCACCTTTTTCTTGATAGTATTCAACCGCATCTTTCTTAGAAATCTCAGAACGTTTAAATTCATTTTTTTGACGAGCCAACTCAAGCATTTTCTGCTCAATTTTTTCAAGCTCCTCTCCTTCTAAGACTTTATCACCAAAATCCACATCATAATAAAAACCATTTGCTATGGGTGGTCCAATACCAAATTTGATTCCAGGATAAAGTTCTTCCAGTGCCTCCGCTAATAAGTGAGCAGAAGAGTGCCAAAATGTATTTTGTCCCTCAGGGTCATTCCATGTCAATAATTGGACATGTGAATCTTCATTAATCTCACGTGAAGAATCCCAAACCTGACCATTAACTTTAGTTGACAATACATTTCGCGCTAAGCCTTCACTTATGCTTAAAGCAATCTCATGTCCTGTAATTCCTTTATCAAATTCTTTTACTGTGCCATCAGGCAAAGTGATATTTATTTTTTGACTCATTATATATCTTAATTCTTGAAATACCTAAGGCAATACTTACCTAGAAATATAAAATACAAATATGCAATTTTTGATTTAATAAGCGCAAAATGATCGGAGGTAAAATTATATTAATTACCTATTATCTCCCCTTGTGAGTTTAATGTTTGTATAACCTCTCCTTTTTCACTGTAAATAAAAAATATTCCCGCTTCAACTTTAGCGTCTGCTAAAACTAATTCACTCTCATATTCAATGCTCCATAATTCTTCTAAATCTGTAGTATAATAGTGTAATACTTGAACTCGCTGATCATCTTTGCTAGACTCTAAATTTATAAGTATGTTATCATTCAATAATATCATCTTATTTAAAGTAAATGTACTATCATGTAATAATACCAATGAACCGATATTCATATCAAAGGCTGCTGATGCTATGAAAGGATTATCTGCAATTGATCCATTTAATATCAATGTAGAATCTAATTCAATAGTGTTTAATACATATTTATTACTTTCAAAAGTAGCTGCTACCCTATAAGAAGAAAAAATTGAATCTGATTCATAGGAGAAAAATTGAATTTGTTTTGCCATTTCATCACTCCTTTTTGTCGCCAATTCTAATTTTTGCTTTACAATTGTTTTCTCCGTTTCTAAATATGCTTCAAATGAAGGCTCAAATCCTTCAAAGAAAGAATTAAAATCATTAAATATCCTTTCAGATATTAAATCTTCTATCTGCTCAATTAAAGCTAATTGCTTACTTAATTCTACTTGATAAAATTCAACCAAATTAGCCCTTTGATAAATATTAGTTGAGTCAGCTAATACGGGGTATAGATTAGCATTATTGAATAGGTTTGTCTCATTTTTTTGAATTTTATAAGCTAAGATATTGAATATAGTATTTGTTTTGTCTAATTCTTTTAATCCTAAGCTTAAGTTTTCTGGAATTTTTAAATCCCTCAAGTCAGTGGAATCTTGAGCCTCTGTATTATTACTTAAATCTGAATTAAAATCATTAACTGTTTTAAGTAACATTGCTTTAAATGGGATTACTTCTTTCTCAATTCTTTCTTGAAGCTTGCTTAAGTATGCTTCATAATCATAGATTTCTAAGTTGAAATTTTCTTGATCGAATTTTAGTTTATTTAGATCATTCCAATTCTCTATTTTACTTATATTCAAATCAGCTTGATGCTTAGGATGATTCATTGCATTAAGCTTTTCCGAGAAGGAAGTATATTCTACAATTAAATTATTGTAGGAAGTTACTATATCTGTTAATTTATCAATATCTTCTTGCTTAGCCCTTAATAAAAAGGCTAGTTCATCAGGAAATTTATTTTGGAATTTTAAGATCTTTTCTGAAAAATTTTCATAAGAAGATAATGTACTGATTTTAAGCTGGTAGATATCCTCTAACAATCCTAGCTTTTCTCTTATTGCCTCAATCTTATTTTCATAATCTAAATGAATATCAGAAATCTTAATACCAAATTTACCAGTTCTTAAATCCCGTCTATTATAAGCAGCATAATAATTATCATTTTTTCTGACCTCTCTATCGTCTACTAGTTCAATTGATTTTTTGTAAGCCTCAATAGCTTTATTAGCCATTGAATCAAATTGATTATGCGTAGGGAAAATGGGAATGGTATCTAATTTAGAAACTATGATTTCACCCAAATAAAAATAAGCATTGGCCTCGTCATCATTTTCAGATAAGAATGCTAATAATTGTGGTTCCGCTGTTTTATAGTCTTTACTTTGAAGAAGCGGGAATAGATTTTTATATCTAATCCTCTGTGATTCAGCATTAAAACTAATAATATTAATTAAAAACAGAATGACTAGATATCTGCGCATGGTTCGTATTTAGGTTTTAAGTACTTATTGAATACAAAAGTAAATTATTCCAAGTAAACACCAAAACCATCATCTGACCAGTTAAAAGTAATATGTTCTTGAATGGTAGTCGCTATTTCTATACCCGTATAATTGGCAGCAATTGGAAATGATCTGTGTGCCCTATTCACAAGAAATGCAGTTTCGATCTTTTTAAGATCTAGATCTAAAATGGCTCTTTGAGCGTAAAATACAGTCTTTCCTGAATTTAATACATCATCTACCAATAAGACTACTGCTTCTGAAGAGTTATTTATTTCTTCACTTAATGAAACTACTGAAGTTGCAGAAGATTTTTTATCAATATCAAGTTTGATAAAATGAGGATTTAAGTCACTTATTTCTCTTAATTCCTCACTTATTTTTTGAGCTAAAATAGAGCCCCCACCCTTAATTCCAATGATGTAAAGGTGCTCCTCTTTAAAATTATTCTCTAAAATTTGAAAAGCTATCCTTTTGATTTTACTCTGGATAGCTTCTCTATCTAATATCATATTGCTCTTTTGAAGCATAATATTAATTATTTTCAGGTATTGGCATTCTTTTACTGTCTTTAAAAGTAGATAAAATCACCATAGATTGCATACTATCAACTACTTCGATTTCACTTACCTTTTCCAACATTAGTTTTTGATATGAAGGAATATCTTTAGCAATGACTTTTAAAATAAAATCACTTGAACCTGTAACATGGTTACATTCGATAATCTCATCTACATCATCAATAGCTTCAATAAACTTATCAATATTTGATTTATTGTGTCCCTTTAAGGATACCATTACATAGGTACTTACCCCTAAATTAATTTTTTCAGTATCAAGTTTAGCATGATAACTTTTGATAATACCCGCGTTTTCAAGCTTTTTTACACGCTCTAAAGTAGGCGCTGGAGATAAGCCAATATCTTTAGATAACTGCGCATTTGTTATTCTTCCATCAACCTGAAGTATATCTAATATCTTTTTGTCAATTTGATCTAATTTGAACGATAACATTTTATTTTATGGAGTTTAATAATTAATTACAAAATTAGTATTTATTATTGATTTCACCTGAAGAGAACGTCATTTTTACCAAATTTATTTTTGCGAATTCAATTTTTAATTGATGATAATATTGAAGTTTAAACATTCAACTAATTATATTACAATTCAGACTAAATTAAATATTAATTTTAAAAGCTTTTAATTTATTAACTAGATGTCTATTAATCCCTTACAAAATATTACGATTCAGCTTCATGAACAAAAATACAATCTCGATCAATTTTTAAATATTAAAACATTTCAGGAAGATCATATTTTGAGTTCTATCAACTTTATTAATGATTTGTTAAGTGATAAACCAACTATCGTGCAAAAAACATCTGGCTCAACAGGCGCACCAAAAGCAATTAATATTTACAAAAGTCAGATTGAAGCCAGCGCTAAGTCAACCTTAAAAACACTATCAATTCATATTGGAGATAATGCATTATTATGTATTAATCCAGATTTTATAGGTGGTAAAATGATGATTGCACGAGCTTTAATTGGTGGGTTAAACTTATTTATAGCTCCAGTTAAAGGGAATCCTTTAAAGGATTTTAATAAAGATATTAAAATTGACTTCTTTTCTTTTGTCCCTTATCAGCTTGATAAAATTATTGACGAGACAGCTGAAAACATAAAGTTTTTAGATCAATCAAAAGCAATTATACTTGGAGGCGCCCCTGTTTCAGAATCTTTGAGTGAAAAAATCAAGAATAAGTTTAAAAACACGAACGTATATAGCACTTATGGGATGACAGAAACTGTATCTCACGTGGCACTTAAAAAAATTAATTCCTTTGAAAAAGAGGTATTCCAAGCTCTTGAAGGAGTATCGTTTTCAACTGATGAAAAAAGCCGGTTAATTATTCATGCCAAGAATATTAGTGGAATAGACGCGTTAAAAACAAATGATGTGGTGAAGCTCCACTCTACTACTTCATTTGAATGGTTAGGCAGACATGACTTCGTTATAAATTCAGGGGGTATAAAAATCCATCCAGAGCAACTTGAGCAAAAAATCTTAAAGATATTTAGTGATTATAACATTAGCAACAACTTTTTCATTTATGGAAAAGAAGATGAAATGCTTGGTGAAACAGTCAATTTATTGTTAGAAGGAGAAATAGATATAACTAGAATAAGGCTACTTTTAATTGATAATATAGAAAAATACCATCAGCCGAAATCAATACAATCTATTCCTAAATTTATCGAAACCCCTAGTGGGAAATTGAATAGAAATGAAAGTATTAAATTAGCTTTAGATTATAATCTTTAATCAACTGATATGCAGAAAACACTTAAAATAATCACCTATATAATTATAGTAACTATAGCATTAATCATTGTAGTATTAGCTTTTTTCTACAAATCAGATATTCCAACCACTGTAAATGAAGAAAAATATTTTACTGAAGAATCTCGCTATATTACAGTTGATCAAAATAAGCTTCATATTAGAATTACTGGTCAGGGTCCAGCTTTACTTTTAATTCATGGAAGTTTCTCATCCCTTCATACTTGGGAAGTATGGCAAAGGAATTTAGAAAATGATTTTACTACTATTTCTGTTGATTTACCAGGACATGGTTTAACTGGAGCAAATCCTCAAAATCTATATACCACTGATTATTATTCGGATTTACTTTGGAAGCTAGTTGATCAATTAAATTATGAAAGTATTTCTATAGCAGGTAATTCTATGGGAGGACAAGTAGCCTACAAAATGGCTTTGATGAATCCTAATAAGGTGAAGCAATTGATCCTTTTAAACTCATCAGGAGTAAGAAATCAAAAAAGGGTGATTAAAACTAATGATGGCTTTTCAGTTTTTGATTTAATTAATAACCCTATAAGTGCTCAACTTATGAAAAAAGTAACACCAAAATTTTTAGTAAAGATGAGCTTAAAACAAGTCTATTATGATCATTCCAAATTTAATGAATCCAAATTGGAGAGATATTATGATTTACTTTTAAATGAAGGCAATAGAGAAGCAACTATGGTGCGGTTTCAACAAAAATCTGATAGTCGTTTTGAGGAATTATCGAATTTAGAAATTCCTACACTGATTATTTGGGGAGAGCATGATAACTGGATTCCTGTTGAGAATGCTTATAAATTCAATAAAATTATTCCTAACAGCACATTAAAAATATATGAAAATACAGGCCATGTTCCAATGGAAGAAATCCCATTGGAAACCTCACAGCTTGCAAAAGAATTTATATTAAATCATTAGTTACGAAATCCCTGTCCTTTTAAGTCATCATATATAGCTTGTGCAGCAAATCTTCCTGAAGCCATTGCAGCATTAATGGAGCCATTTAAAAGATAATCTCCAGCTAAATATACGCCTTCCTGTACTTTTGATTGAGAAGGTTTCAATTGGTTTTGAAAATCATCTACTTGAGGCAAAGCATGAGGAATATTAAATGTTTTCAAATGCTCAATGGTGGCCTCCTTTAGTTTAGGGAAAAGCTCTATCAATTCATTTAAAACTTTAGTTTTTAGTTGTGCTTCATTTTCATTGTAATCCTTGGTGACAGATACAGAAATCAAATTACTTCCTTCTGGTGCATATTTTGAAGATGTATCACTCATGACCGTAACATTATTTGTCAGGTATTTTTCTTCTGGAACTAATGCTATTAAGGGCTTTCCAATAGGATCAATATCTGAACTAAAATATAGGTTTGTTACTTTCTGATCTTTTGAGAATTGACCTGACAGTTGCGGTAGCAATTTTTCAGGTTTTGTAGCAATGATGATAGCATCCGCTTCTAGTTCTTCACCTGAATCCAAAATAACTTTTCGCAATCCAACTTTTGCAACCTTATGACCTAATTTTATTTCGGTTTGAGAAAGCTGATCCGCTAACATTTCTGGTATCTTTTGCATTCCATCTTCAGGTATAGCAGCAAATCCTTCTCCAAACATTTTGAATACAAACTCTAACATTCTTGAAGAAGTATTGAGCTCATTTTCTAAAAATATGCCTCCAAAAAAAGGTTTGAAAAACTGTTGGATAATCTGCTCACTAAAACCTTTATCTTGAAGAAAGGCTAATGCTGTTGTTTCTTTTTTTTCGAAAATTTGCCCTATGGAGGTGTTTTTTAAATTTCTATTCCATTGGAATATTTTAAGCTTATCTCCTAAGGTACCAACAGGAGAAAAAAGCATACTGAATATTGAATTGGGTTGTCTTAACGGATCTGATATTTTATAACTACCATTTTTAGAATCAATAATTTGAGCGCCTGGATTAAACCTTTTTAAATTTAATTTATCATAATCTAAATAGCGCTTAGCTTCAGGATAAGCAGTTAAAAGTACTTGAAAGCCATGATCTAATAAATAGCCATCCACTTTATCTGTTTTAACTCTCCCTCCTATGCTTTCACTTCCTTCTAATATCGTTGGCTTAAAACCTGCTTTTTCTAATTCAATAGCAGCAGTTAACCCAGATAAACCTGCTCCTATAATTACAATTTTTTCGTTTTGCATAAATTCAATTAGTATTCATTTTTTGCTTTTCGCATTCAATTATTGAAAACAAACTATTGTGTGTTGATATGGTTATCGGATAAAGAAAATTTTCTATTTATAACCATCTATTATTTTCTTCAAAGCTTCAGGCTCAATGGGTTTACTAATAAACCCACTAACAAAGGGATTTCCTTCCGCTTTCTTAAGATCTGCAGGATCAATAGAAGATGAAGTAATGTAGATTTTCATTTTATCATCTTTTCTAATTTTTTCTAATTCATCCATGAATTCCCATCCATCCATCATAGGCATATTGATATCAACTAAAAGAATTTCTGGTAATTCTGAGGGCTGGGTAGCTATTAAATGTTCTATGGCCTCTCTTCCATCGTAATAATGATATATATTTTCGGCAAAATTCTCATCCTTCATAATGAATTTGCTCACCCTTATAAACATATCATCATCATCAACTATGCAGATATTTTTAAATGTTGCCATCTTTTAAATAAACTTTGAATTTTGAACCTACTCCCACCTTACTTTCAACTTCTATTTTTCCTCCCATTGATTCAATTTGATTTTTGGTTAAAAATAATCCTAAACCTCTTGAATGTTTTTGCGCATGAAATGTCTTAAACATTCCGAAGAGCTTGTTACCATACTTATCGAGGTCGATTCCTAAGCCGTTATCTTCTACCGTTATGATAACGATACCGTTAAAATTACGACTTTTAACTTTAACATAAGAATTCGGCTTATTTTTATCTTTATATTTTAAAGCATTTGTTAATAAATTACTAATTATGCTTTCTAAAAATGCGGGGACTGCATATACATTTATATTTTTAGGTACATCATTTATTATTGTCACATTTGATTTTTGGATAAAATTCTGAAAGGTATCCTGAAATGATTTTATAGATTCTGCCAGATTAATCACCTTCATATCATCAGTAGAAGAAACTACTGAAACTACATTATTTAAGTGATGTAAAGTCTCATCTAATTTGGTTGAAGCTATATTAAGCATTCTTAAATATTCATTTTCAGACAATTCAGGGAACTTCTTGTTAATCAAATACATTAAGCCCTGAATATTGGCAGAGTGAGATCTCAAATTATGAGAAACTATATAGGTGAAGTTTTTCAATCTATTATTTTGGTCTTCAGCAATTTTCAAATATCGTTCTATTTCATTTTCACTTTCCTTTCTTTTACTAATATCTGAAATTATACCATCCATTCTGACAGCTTCTTCATTAACGTAAATGAATTTTCCTTTATTAAGTATCCACTTAAGATCTCCTTCCTTTGTTTTGATACGATATTCTGCTTCATAAAAGCCTTTCTCTTTTAACTCTTTCAATCCTTTTTCATATTCAGCTAAATCAGATTTAACTATGTTAGCTTTCCACTTATCTTCAGAAAATCCGTCTAAATAATATTCAGTATTGTAACCGGTTAGCTTCTTGATTGAAGGCGTGATATAATTCATATTTTCATCTGATAAATCAACTGACCAGATAACATCAGAAATATCTTTCAGAATATTTTCCATTCTGAATTGTGTATCAAAAAGCTTCTTCTCGGCATAGATTCTTTCTGTAATATCTGAAACAGAAAAAATTACATCCTGTATTTCTCCATTGTCAATTGTAAAAGGTGCTCCAGAAACGGAGATGTACTTTATTTTACCATTACTCCAAGTTAAACCATGTTGTATATCTTTTACTGGCTTTTTTGTTCTCATCACCCTTACGAAGGGTAATTCCTCTTCAGGGTAAGGTTTTCCATCAAGTGTAATAGAATTCCAATCTGGGTCATTATATGCTTTCTCTAGAATCTTTGTTTTCTCTAATCCCAATATGTTTTCTGCACCAGAATTAGCAAAAGTAATTTCTCCGTACTTATTAATAATAATTAATGAAAGGGCCTTAGCATTGATTACATGGTTCAAAAACTCTCTTTCTTCTTCAAGTTCATTTTCAAGCTTTTTTCTCATACTAATTTCCAAATGCATTCCAGAAACTCTTTTTGGAGACCCATCTTTTTTTCGTTCAACTACTGCACCTCTATTTAATATCCACACATAATGTCCAAACCTGTGTTTTGCCCTTAATTCAACTGAAAATTCACCCTTAGTTGGATCAGGTAAAATAGTTTCAATTATTTTATCTAGCTTTATTAAATCATCTTTATGAACTAATGAATGCCAATTATCAATGGTAGGATCAAAATCAGAAGAGGAATACCCCAGCATTTCAAACCATTTTTCATTTACCGTAAGCTTATTTGTTTCTAGATTCCAATCCCAATAACCAATTTCACTTGCTTCAAGAACAAACTTCAATCTTTCTTCACTTTCGGTCAGCCTTTCTTCTTGGATTTTTCGCTCTGTAATATCAGACTCTATTGCTATAAACTTGATTAATTTTCCATCTTTATCATATACAGGATTAAAGGTGATGGATACCCAATAGGTATCACCACTCTTTGTATAATTTAGAATTTCTTGAGTGAAAGGCTCTCTTTTTTTAATACCTATCCGATTAGCTTTTATATCACTTGGGTTGGTTTTAGGGCCATGTAAAAAACTTCCTGGTTTTTTACCAATAACTTCATTTAAAGTGTATTTCGTTTTTTTCTCAAAAGCAGCATTAACATATTCGATATAGCCATTTTCATCTGTTATTATCACAAGATTAGTAGTTTTCTCAGCTACAAGTGAAAGCTCCTCTAACATTTTTTGTCGTTCAAGTTCTTCTGAAATATCATGAACTATAGCAACAAACTGACTTTTAAAATTTTCGCGTCTTATTAATTGTAAAAAAACTTCAACTGGAATAACTTCACCGCTTTTAATTCTATGAAATGTCCTAAATCTTTTGTTTGCTAATTCACCTGATTTTAGAGGTTTAATTAGATCTTGAAATTTTTCATAGGGATATTCAGGTTTAATATCATAAGGGTGTAACTCATATAATTCTTCTTCCGAATATCCCATCATTTTAACAGCTCCTTGATTTACGTATCTAAATTGTAAATCATCTTCATTAAATATAAAAATGCAATCATCCGTTTGATCTAAGGTAGTTTTAAAGGTGCTTAGAAATTCATGATTTTTAATATTTTCAGTTATATCAGTTTGAATGGCTATATATTTAATAATATCCCCTTTATCATTAAATACAGGGCTCACATCACAGGATACTATATATTCTAAACCTGATTTTGAATAATTAAGAATAGTTTGATTAAAAGGCTTGCCTGCTAATAATTTTTCTCTAAATGCTTGAATATCTTTTAAATCGGTATTTTCTCCTTGCAAAAAATGCCCTGGTTTCTTACCAAGAACCTCTTCTAATTCATATCCCGTTAAACGTTCGAATGATTTATTTACAAATATGATACATCCATTATCATCAGTTATTACAATTGAATTGGTTGAATTTAATGGAACTAAAGATAATATGTCAGCTTCTTGTTCTTGTAGCTTTCTTTCTGTTATATCTAAATGAGAACCAATGAACCATTCCACCTCACCTGACTTCGTTCTAGAAACTACCTTACCTTTTGTAAGCACCCATCGCCACGTTCCGTTTTTATGGCGCATCCGGATTTCAGTAAAATACTCATTTGTAATTCCACTGAAATAATTACGTGCCTTATTTAAGGCATATTCACCATCATCGGGATGGGTAATATTTAAGAATTTTTCTACTGTTACTGGTTCAAGCTCTTTGAGTGAATATCCTATAATGTTAGCCCACTTTTCATTTACGATTAATTCGTTTGTTTGTATATTCCATTGCCAAATAGCTAAATCTAACTTATTTGAAATCTTATCAATGGATTCATTGATTTCATTTTGATATTGCAGAGCAGCAAGAAAATAAGTTTGATTTTTAAAATCTGTACAACAATAAAAATGAATGGAAATTTTCCCCGAAGAATGAAAAAGTGTTAATTCATTAATGTTTTTATCCGAAGGTTTCTCCTTATTTTTTTTTATTACTTCCTTCGTCAGAACATCTAAAAAATGTCCTTTAACTGTTTCAACTTCATCTAAATTATTTTTTAAAGAAGAGACCAGATGAATAGTTTTAGCTAATTTACTATCTATCAATACCTTATCAGAATCTCCTTGCTCCCAAAAGCAATATCCATCAGTTGCCAAATCATTGATTAAATCAAATACAATTGGATTCTGATTGAGACACTCATAAAGCTTATGTTTCAGCTTCTTCATTAAACCATAATTTATATTAAATATATTAAATTATGAGCAGATAGTACATTTTTATTTTTCTTTTTATTGTCTTAAATTAAGAAAGACTAATTGTTAAAATCATGAAAAATTCACTCAAAATCCCTACTCTTATTTTATTGACTTTTATTTTAAGTGTGCATTTAATAGCACAAGACAAAGTAGAAAATAGACTTGAAGTATCACCCCGTCATCACGAATGGGTAGAATTAGCAGCTGGCGATAAAACTTTGAAATCATTTATAGTATATCCACAAGTTTCTGAACCTGTTAAAGCAGTCATTATCATACATGAAAACAGAGGTTTAACGGACTGGGTAAGAAATTTTGCTGACCAATTGGCAGCGGAAGGTTATATTGCCTTCGCTCCAGATATGTTATCAGATTTTAATGAGGAGTTTAGTCAGACTTCTGATTTCCCATCTTCTGACGATGCAAGAAATGCCATATATGAACTAGATCCAAAATGTGTAAGCTCTTATTTAAACGTTGCATTTAAATATTTAAAAAACTTGCCTGCTGCAAATGGAAGAGTTTCAGTTATTGGTTTTTGCTGGGGTGGTTCCCAATCTTTCCGATATGCTACCAACAATCCTGATTTGAAAGAAGCTTTAGTTTTTTATGGGACGGGTCCTAAAGAAAGTATTAAGTATATGAATATTCAAGCCCCGGTTTATGGTTTTTATGGTGAGAATGATCAAAGAGTTAATTCTACTATAGATGCCTCAAAAAAAGCTATGGACAATTATCAACATATTTTTGACTATGAAATTTATGAAGGTGCTGGACATGCGTATATGCGATCTGGTGATGATCCTGATGGACCCGAAGCAAATATTATGGCTAGAAATAAATCTTGGGAAAGAATGTTAATGATTTTAGGTCAATAAATAAAAAAGGCTGATCTATTTAAAGTAGATCAGCCTTTCTAAATTTATATCAAATCGAATTACATCGCTTCAATTACATTATCTACCTGATTACCGTCTTCATCCACTCTTACAACTTCTTTCAAATTCAACTGCTTTACTCCTTCTAATTGAGTTTCCGCATCACCAACAATGATATAATCCATTTCATCAACATTCATGTATTTATCCATAATGGCTATTATATCTTCTACAGTATATGATTTAAGTTTCTCCTGATTTCTTTTAATAAAATCTTTAGGCAGATCATAAGAAGAGATTTCCTGAAGTACACTTAACTTTTGATTTAAAGTCTCATATTCTCTTGCCTCTTGTCTGATTAAAGCTGTTCTAGCTTTTTCTAATTCAGTTTCATCATAATTGGCCTTATAGTTTTCAATAACTTCAGCAAAAGTCGCAACAGATTGAGGTGTTGTATTCGTTTTTACACTCGCAAAAGCTCCAAATGGGGCTTTTTCATTGCTTGACTGTAAGCTTGAATATGCGCCATAAGTATAGCCTTTTTCTTCCCTTAGTACTTGAAATAATTTACCACCTGAATTTCCGCCTAAACCATAATTCGCAACTGTTAATGGATAATAATCAGGATCTTTTCTAGAAACTGCAAGTCTTTGAACTCTAATAACAGATTGCTTAGCATTAGGAAAATTAGCAAAGTATATTTTCCCTTCACCAGGAACTTCTTTCATTTCATAAGTAGGCATTTCTACTTCTTTTGAAGCCCATTTTTCATTCAATCCATTCAATGCATTTTTAACATCTTCTTGAGAAACACTTCCTGCTACTTGGAAACCTGTTACATTTGGTGCGAAATTATCCGCATAAAAGGCTTTAAGGTCATCTATAGTTATACCTTCTACTGACTCAATAGTACCACTTAATGGTTGAGCAAAAATATGATTTTCCCCATATGTAATCTTATTAGCTACGGAAGAAGCTATTGCATTTGGATTAGCATTTCTTTGCTTAATATTATTAATTTGAGCTGTTTTGATACGAGCGAATTCATCAGCATCCCATCTAGGCTCTAATAACATCTCTTCAACAATTGCCATAGTTTCATCAAAATATCTGGCTAGGCAGTTACCATAAACAACTATCTCTTCATTAGAGGTATACATACCAATATTAGCTCCCAATTGTCCAATTGCATCTTCCAACTCTTCAGGAGTTTTATTCTTAGTTCCCTCCTGCATAATATCAGTTATAAGATTTGCAACGCCTGGTTTCTCAGGATCATCTAATAAACCACCACCTTTAATTCTAAAACTAAAGTTTACTAATGGTAATTCATTATTTTGAATACCTAATATCTTTAATCCATTTGCTAATTCAGCCTCATAAATATCTGGAGGAGTGATTAATGGCATTTCTCCTAATTCAGGTTCTTTTGAACGATCAATTTCACTAGGAGTCTTAGTATATTCAGCATCTTGATCTAAATCAGCCATAGTATTTTCTTCCATTGGCTTAACCTCTTCAATTTTAACGGTTGCTTGTTCAGAACCCTCTACGATTAATTCCAATTGTCCTTTAGGAACGAAACTGGTTATAATTGCAGGCTTATCTTTAATATATTTCTCATAAACACGCATTACATCTTCCTTCTCAACTGCTAAAATCTTATTGATGTCCTCAGTGATGTAACCAGGATTACCTGCAAACTCATTATAGTTACTTAACTGGAAAGCTTTTCCTAAAACACTTGAAATTCCGTTGTAGAAATTAGTTTCTTGTTCAGCTTTAATTCTTTGAAGATCTTTTTCCGAAAAGCCATTTGTTTCAAATTCACTTAATGCTTCTTCAATTGCAGCATAAACTGAGTCTAAGTCAATTCCATCTTTAGCTCTAACGCCAATGTTAAATTCACCCGCTAATTCACTTGATCGATTGTAAGCAAAAACCTGTGGAGCATATTCTGTTTCTTCTACTAACTTTTTATATAAAACCGCTCTTTTACCTTGGCTTAATATTTCACCTAAAGCAGTTAAAGCCCAAGAATCAGGATGATATTGTTCCACTGTAGGAAAAACCAATCTTAAGTCAGGCACCTTAGCATAATCATCTTCATGGTAAAGTTTTTTTGATTCGGTAAGTTTAACTGGCATAGCCTCCATTTTATTTTCTTCCCCACGAGATTGAATTTCACCGAAATACTTCTCAATCCACGCTTTTACTTGCTCTTTATCATAATCTCCAGCAATTACTAAAGTAGCGTTATTAGGACCATACCATTCGTTATAAAAATCTTTTACATCTTCTAATGTTGCAGCTTGTAAATCTTCGAGTTCACCTATTACCTCCCAATTGTAAGGGTGATCTTTTGGGTATAAAGCTTTTTTAATCACATAACTACGATGTCCATAAGGCTGATTATCCACTCTTTGGCGTTTTTCATTTTGCACCACTGGCTTTTCATCCTCCAAATCTTTCTTGGTTACAGCATTAATAAAGAAGCCCATTCTGTCCGCTTCCATCCATAAAATTCTTTCTAATGCATCTTTTGGGACTACCTCATAATAAACCGTTCCATCGGTCCAAGTACCTCCATTAAAAGTACCTCCTAAATCATTAATGTTTTTGAAGAAAGCTCCCTCTTCCACATTTTCTGATTTTTGGAAAAGCATGTGCTCAAAGAAATGCGCAAATCCAGTTCTACCAGGCTTTTCACGGCTAGAACCTACATGCATTTGAATTGCTACGGCTGCGATTGGATCAGATTTATCTTCATGTAAAACTACCTCAAGTCCGTTTGGCAGTGTATATTTTTCATACTTAATAGATAAATCTGCCTTCTCCTCAGCTTTTTCACTAGGTTGACAGGCGGCCATGATGCCTATAAAAAGCATTAATGACCATGTTGATAATTTTCTCATAAATTATTGTTTAATTTTTATTCCCGAAGTTAAGAAGAATAAATTTTGCTTGAAAAGCGAATCAATAATATATCAGCGGAAAACTAATGAGTTAAGTGGTAGGAATTTTTAATTTATACCGTCTTAAAATTTTGCTTTAATGGATGATCTTCATCCAATTTTGAGAATGCTACTTTAACACTTTCATAACCTATATCATAAATCTCCTGAGCTTTAGATAATGAAAAAACCTTATAGTCAGACAATTTGTATGGCTCAATAAACAGATCGCATAATTGAGCTTGTTCCTTGGTTTGATAATTAATAGCCATCATTAAACTACGCTCCAACATCTCTTTCATATTATGATTAATATTTGCTGGGCCTACTGGGTTACAGTTTACACCAATGATGAAATCAGCTTTAGTATGTAATAAATTTGCAGGCATATTGTTAGTAATCCCTCCATCAACATAACTATCTTCACCCATCATAATTGGTTTAAAGATAACTGGTATACTAGCTGAAGCTAATAAAGGTTTAATTAATTCACCCGAATCAAAGTTTACGTTTTCACCTTTTGAATAATTAGTAGTTGAAATGATCAGAGGGATTTTTAAACTATTGAATGAATTATCTGGAAAATATTCTAGTAATAAACCTGAAATTTTCTCAAGGCTAACCAAACCGGACCAAGACATAGCAGGTCTAAAGAATTTCAAGAAATTAATGTCTGAAATAATTTCCAAAGTACGTTTTGGTAAGTATCCTGCTGCCAAAAATGCACCTGCAATTGCTCCAGCACTTGTACCAGAAATAATATCGGGTTTAATATTTTGCTCATAAAGGAATTGAGCAATACCTAAATGAGCAAAACCTCTTGCTCCACCACCAGAAAGTGCCAAACCAATTTTCATATTACTAACTCTGTTTTACGAATTTATAACACCTCAGATAATTTGAATGTTTGATCTAAACGAACACCTTTTTCAGTGTTTTTGACTGTACAGCATTCATTTTGAGCATCATGTTCTAAAAATATGATATATTGATTATCAGCTGCTTCTTTCAAAAACTTCTCTTTTTCTGTTAAGGTTAAAAGAGGACGTGTATCATATCCCATTACATAAGGTAAGGGAATATGACCAACGGATGGCAATAAGTCAGCAGCAAATACAATGGTTTTATCTTTATACTTAATTTTAGGAATCATCTGTTTATCCGTATGGCCGTCCGCATACAAAATATCAAATTGTGAGAAGGGAGATGGTTTTCCTTTATCAGCAAAATGTAAATGACCACTTTCATGCATTGGCAGAATATTCTCTTTCAAGAAGCTAGCTTTTTCTCTAGCATTAGGTTCTGTAGCCCATTTCCAATGATCTTGGTTTGACCAATATTTGGCCTTTTTAAATTCAATATCTAATTTAGTATGATCGTCATCTTGCCATTTCACACCACCACCACAATGGTCAAAATGAAGATGCGTTAAAAACATATCGCTAACATCATTCTTTGAAAAACCTGCTTTTTTGAGTGATCCCTCTAGACTTGCTTCACCATGCAAATAAAAATGACTGAAGAACTTTTCACTTTGCTTATCTCCTATCCCATTATCAATCAAAATTAATTGATCACCATCTTCAATCGCCAAACATCGCATAGCCCATGTGCACATATTATTTTCATCAGCGGGAGTTGTGCGAGACCATAAAGATTTAGGAACCACACCAAACATGGCACCACCATCTAACTTAAAAAATCCTGTTTCTATAATATGTAAATTCATAATATGTTCTTTGTTTAAAAATCAAGTTATAAAAAAAATGGCTTTTAAAAATGAGAAAATCTACATTCTTAAAAGCCATTTTATAAATGGTGAATTTTTGTTATTTCACAACCCCCATATCACCGAATTTATTAATTCTTTCTTCTATACGCTTTTCTGCTGATTTCTTGTCTAAAGCCTTGAAATTCTTTAAAATTGTTTTCTTTACCTCTTCTGCAACTGCTTTTAAGTCAGTATGTGCACCACCTAAAGGCTCAGGAATGATAGCATCAATAAGTTTGTGTTTTAACATATCGGGTGCAGTTAACTTTAAAGCCTCTGCGGCTTGTTCTTTATAATCCCAGCTTCTCCACAAAATGGATGAACAGGATTCTGGAGAAATAACAGAATACCAAGTGTTTTCAAGCATCATCACCTTATCCCCTATTGCAATTCCTAAAGCACCTCCTGAAGCACCTTCACCTATAATAATACAGATAACTGGTACTTTAAGCATAAACATCTCTTTCAAGTTACGAGCGATCGCTTCTCCTTGACCTCTTTCTTCAGCTTCTAAACCTGGAAATGCGCCAGGAGTATCAATGAAAGTAACGATAGGTTTATTAAACTTTTCAGCCATTTTCATTAATCTTAAAGCTTTTCGATAGCCTTCAGGATTTGCCATCCCGAAATTTCGCATTTGGCGTTGCTTGGTATTTCTACCTTTTTGTTGACCAATAAACATAAATGTTTGTCCATCAACACTTCCAAAACCACCCACCATAGCTTTATCATCCTTTACCGTTCTATCACCATGGATTTCTACAAAATCTTCAGTGATTTCATAAATATAATCCAATGTGTAGGGCCTGTCTGGATGACGAGACAGCTGTACTCTTTGCCATCGGGTTAGATTTTGAAAAGTCTCTTTCTTTAGGGACACAATTTTATCTTCAAGTTTTTTTATGGCATCAGAAATATCTACATCACTTTCTTGTGCTAAAGACTTCATCCCAGCCAATTTATTTTCTAATTCTACTATAGGTTGTTCGAATTCCAAAAGCATGATTACAATTTGTTTGAAAGGGTAAAATTAATATTTAAATCTGAAGACTCACACAAAAATGAAGAAATGAAAAAAAATTGAAAAATTTTCTCATCAAGTTTTGCATTTAATAAATATGCGCCTACATTTGCATCTCCTTAAACGAAAGGACGCACAGAAAAGCTTTAAATAAATGATTTGAGGCAAAAAATAATTAAAAAAAATCAGCAAATAAATTTTGAATATTAAAAATAAAATTCAGTTATTTGCATCCCGATTTCAAAGAGAGAAACAGGAATAAAACATAAAATATTGGTCTGGTAGTTCAGTTGGTTAGAATGCCTGCCTGTCACGCAGGAGGTCGCGAGTTCGAGTCTCGTCCAGACCGCTTTAAAGCATCCTCAAAAGGGATGCTTTTTTTGTTTCTGCCATAAAATTCATTACCATTTCTCTCTACATCTTCTTCTTTCCATATATTTGAATTCTAAATCTATAACCTTATGAAAAAAGCCATTATTGTGGTTAGCATTCTGCTTTGCATCCTTGCTTCATCTTTAATTTATTTTTTCTATTTAAAGCCAGTAGCTAAAAATAAACCATTAATGGCAGTACCACCTTCTGCCAGTATTATTTTTGAAATTGAAAATCCGTTTGAACAATGGACTAATCTAACTGAAAACAGCATTTGGAATTATTTGAAATCGGATTCCTACTTTAAAGAAATTGGAGAGGATATGGATGAGCTTACGAGCGATATGAAATCCAATGAAAACATATGGGAATTGGTAATGAATCGTCCCATGGTAATGTCCATTCATAAAACTCGCACAGAGGATTATGACTTTCTATATGTAATTGATCTACAGCGCGCAACCTCTTTAAACTTTGCAAAAAACTACATTAAAGACTTTAGCGATGATATTGAAAAGGTATATACTAGAGATTTTCAACAACAAGAAATTATCGAAATACAATTTAAAGACACTCCCACACGCTATTATTTATACCTCTATGAAAACTTATTAAGCATCTCTTCTACTCATGCTTTGATAGAAGAATCAATTGCACAATTAAAACGTCCTATCATTATTCGTGATTTTGATTTTATTGATGTAAGTGAAGCATTGAAATCACATGATCTTAATATGTATATTAACTATAAAGAACTACCAAAATATCTCTCGATTTGGATTGAAAACGATGAACTGAATCATGATCTATTCAAAATGTTAAAATATAGTGGTTTGTCATTAAAAGCGAATGATCAAAAGCTTTCAGCAAGTGGATATGCAAGTATTGAAAAGAATCAAAAGAACTTATTAACTGCATTAATGAAAGCGGGCCAAGGCGAATGTCGAATAGGTACTATTGTTCCTGACAATGCATCCTACTATATTAGCCTCACTTTTGAAGATACAAAAAGCTTCTATAAGGAAATGGAAGCTTTATTAGAAAATGAAGAAGAAGGTGCTTCATACCTAGAGAGTAAACAGAAAATTGAAAACTATCTTAACATCTCAATTGAAGACAATTTTTTGAATTGGATTGAAGAAGAAATAGTCTTAATACAGCTGAACTCTAATAGTGATAAAAATAAAGTAGAACTTGCAATAGCAATACGTCATGAAGATTTTGAAGAAGCACAAAATCAATTAAACTATATTGAAGAACAAATACGAAAGAAAACACCAGTAAAATTTAAAGGAATACAATATAAAAATCACGAGATCCAGTTTCTATCTATAAAAGGCTTCTTTAAACTTCTTTTAGGAAAAGCATTTTCAGCTATAGATAAACCTTATTATACTGTTATGGAAGATTATGTAGTCTTTAGCAATTCTCCCAGAACATTAGGTAAAATAATTACAGCTGTTCAGGAGAAACGAACATTAGACCATACTAAGGAATATGCAGTTTTCATGGAAAACTTTCAATATGAAGCAAATTTATTTATCTATTTAAGTTCAAATGAATTATTAAGTGATGCTATAAGAATTCTCGATGATAAATCATGGAAAGAGTTGAAAATTCATGAAGACTACTTCCGAAGTTTTCCTATGATAGGTTTACAGTTAGGCGCTGAAGGGGATTTATTAAGGCATCAAATTCAAATGAATTACTTAAATCATGAGCAAATTACAAATTGGCATGCTCTAGTTAATGAAAGTATTCAATATACAGAAATCACTGAAGAGAAAGACAAAACTGATGATGAAGATTTAATATCGGTTGAAAATATTTTACCTGAAGACTTTAATAGTAAGAGCTTTATAGAATATTTTGAGAATGGAGAAGTCAAATTTGAAGTATCCTTGAAAGACGGAAAAAAGCAAGGCCGGTATTTTCAATTTGATAGTCTAGGTAATATGATTATTAAAGGCCGTTACAAAAATGATGAAAAGTCAGGCATTTGGCGCTTTTATGATGAAAATGGAGAATTAATACGAAAAGAACGATTCTAATTATCGATATTTTTTCATAATAAGTATTAGTCATCTTTACAATCTCATAAATACTAATTAATTTAGCATTTACTAATATATTTAGCTTTATGAGAAGTTTAGGAAGTTTATTAAGAGCCGGTTATGTACCCCATAAAGGACAAGAATTCTATCAAGCCTACAGTGAAATACCAAGTCTGCGTTTTGTAGATATAGAAAAAAGGAAAAGAAGAGACACTGAATATTTATTTGAGCCAGGGAGTCATGATAATTTAGATCATTACTTTTTATGGCCTTATTTTCCTGGCAATCCTATACAATCTGTTCAATTAATAAAGCCTATTCCCTTTTTTGCCACACGCAAAAAGTACCCTCTAAAAGAAGGGGCTCTGCGCTACAAGGATATTATTTGTTATACTGAAGAAACCATCTATCTATTCCCTACATTTTTCAGGCCCTTTTATTAAAGAATGTGACCACCTTATTCTTTATATATAATACCGTTTTTCATCACAAAATCAACCTGTCGCATATTTTTTATATCCTCTAAAGGATTACCTTCAACAGCAATTATATCAGCTAGGAAGCCTGCTTTTATATGACCTAACTGATTGAGATGAAATATACTTGCATTGCCACTGGTAGCAGATTTTAACACAGATTTTGTATTCATTCCATATTCAACCATCAACTCCATCTCTCTGTAATTCTGTCCATGTGTAAAAACACCTACATCTCCACCAAATGCAATTTTAACTCCTGATTTTAGTGCTAATTGAAATGACTCCTTTTTCTGTTTTATTCTAACGGGCATAGTAGCATCACTCCCATCCCAACCTCTATAACGGGAGATCGCATCCCCAGCAGCAATAGTCGGACATAATGCAACTCCCTTTTCTTTCATTAAGGCAAATACTTCAGCTGTACCACCATCACCATGCTCTATAGTTTCTACCCCTGCTAGTGTTGCATTACGCATTCCTTCTGGAGTAGAAGCATGTGCCACTACATAGGTTCCAGCAGTTTTAGCGGTTTTTACTATAATAGCTAATTCATCCAACATGAAAGTAGTTTGACTTGAAGCTCCTGCTTGCCATCTATAATCTGCATACACTTTTATAAAGTCAGCACCATTTCCAAATTGTCTGCGAACTGCTGCAATGCATTCAGATTCTCCACTAACCATTTCTGCACCAAGCGGCACATCCACACCTTCATGAAATCCTTTTGGGCCATAAGCTCCAGTGGCCACTATAGCAGGACCTGCCACTAATAATCTGGGACCTGAAATTATTCCTTTTTCTATACTTTGTTTAACTGCTACATCGGCATAACCAGCCCCTTCACTTCCTAAATCCCGCATAGTAGTGACTCCAGCCATTAAGGAATTTTGAACATGGACGGCTGCTCGAATAGCTCTTTCCTCATGCGATTCTTTTAAAACCTGATCATTCCAGTCCGTTTCATTGTACGGATGTAATAATATGTGAGAATGACCCTCAATTATACCAGGCATCAATGTTTTGCCTTCTAACATTATTGTTTTTGTCCCTTCTGGAGTTTGTATTTTATTTACTGATCCAACGCCAGTAATTAAGTTATCTTCAACTAAAACCACCCAGCTATCATGAAGATTTTCACCATCAAATACAAATTGCGGTTTTAATAAATATTGAGCTTGAATATTAATACCAATCAGTAAAAATATAGCCAGCGCAAATACTTTGTTTTTAATAATTCTTTTCGAAGTCATCTTTAAAGATAATAAAGAATCCTAAAATTTATTCTGAATAATAAGATGCCATTAAAATAATGGTAAAAAAAAGGAGCTCATTTGAGCTCCTTTTACACCAATTATACTCTATATTTAATATAAGTAATCTAATGCGGTTTTATCATCATTATTAAATGGCCTATTACTTCCATCAGTACATGCTAGCATCCAAGAAGCGTCAGCTGCTGAAGCGCCTGTTGGAGTGCCAGGAATATGATTAGCACCTACTCCACCATCTCCTTCATTTGCAGTTGATCCACCACAGCTGATACTTCTGTCAAAATAATCAGTATGACGGAAACCAATACAGTGTCCCATTTCATGAGCAATAATTGTAGCAATTCCATCTGTACTTAAACCGTAAGTTGACTCAAGTATACCACTCATTTTGATTTCATTATAAGGTTCGCAAGATGAAGTTGGGAAACCTGCAGAACCTAATACACCTCTTCTCTCATCTCTTCTACTCAATCTAGTCATGACAATATCTGCCTGATTCTGATTAGTAATTCTTTGAAATGAAATAGTTAAGTTCTCAGCATTAAATCTACTGATAGCCTCATCTAAACCTGCAATCATTGCAGGACTATATCCTCTTCTACCTTCATCAGCATACATTGTAATCACTCTCGGACCACATACTAAATTATCAGTACTATATTGTTCTGATTCAGGTAAGAAGCTAGGTCTTTCCATTTTAGCAATAGTTTCATCTGTAAGATAAATATCACCTTCAACTAAATAACCCTCTTCAAATAGCATTGGAGCTTGGTCATTTACATTGAAACCTAAGTCTTCTAATTTTTGGATAACTGATGGATCAACAGAAAATTCATCAACTTGTAAAGCTTCTTCTTCTTGACATGAGAAAAAGAACATTGCGCATGCAAAAAGCGCAGTTGTCAGTAGTCTTGACTTTGTTAACATAAATTTTAGATTTTGGTTAATTAATAATGCAAGCCTATTGAAATATTTTTATTTCCCCAATTTTATTCTGTAAAAACATCATAATAAAGATTATATTATTATAATTCTACAACGATAGATTAGAATAATTTAATTGTTTCAACAATTATTAATTGTTAGCTAATTTTGTAATCTTTCAAACAAAAAAAGCCACTACTAATAGCGGCTCTTCATTCAACTTAATTTATAATCTATTAATATAAGTAGTTTAATGCAGTTTTGTCATCATTATTGAATGGTCTATCGCTTCCATCAGTACATGCTAACATCCATGATTTAGCAGCAGCAGAAGCTCCAGTTGGAGTACCAGGAATATGATTTGCTCCTACTCCACCATCACCTTCATTTGCAGTAGATCCACCACAGCTGATGCTTCTGTCAAAATAATCTGTATGACGGAAACCGATGCAATGGCCCATTTCATGAGCTATAATAGTTGCGATACCGTTAGTGCTTAAACCATAAGATGACTCTAACACCCCACTCATTTTGATTTCACCATATGGATCACAAGATGAAGTTGGGAATCCTGCAGAACCTAAAACGCCTCTTCTCTCATCTCTTTTGCTTAATCTTGTCATTACAATATCTGCTTGGCTCTGATTTGAGATTCTTTGGAAAGTAATGGTTAAATTTTCAGCATTAAATCTTCTGATTGCCTCATCTAATCCAGCTATCATTGCTGAGCTATAACCGTTTCTTCCACCTTCTGGAGCATACATAGTAATCACTCTCGGACCACACACTAAATTATCAGTACTGTATTGTTCTGCATCCGGAATAAAACTTGGTCTTTCCATTTTAGCGATAGTTTCATCCGTAAGGTAAATATCGCCTTCTACTAAATACCCACCTTCAAAAATCATAGGAGCTTGATCATTTACATTGAATCCTAAATCTTCTAATTTCTGGATAACTGATGGATCAACAGCAAATTCATTTATTTGCAATGATTCTTCTTCCTGACATGAAACGAAGAAGGCTGCGCCAACCATTAATGCAATTGCGAGTAATTTCGACTTTTTAAACATATTATTTTGATTTAGTTAGTTAATACCAACAATCCTATTGATATATATTAATAAAAGCAATATTATTTTGTTTAAAAATTAATTTTTAGATAAAATTATTATAAAAGTAATATTTGGTATAAGGAATAATTATATGTTTGAACTACTAAATCTCAAATCACTTATAAAACTTACATAAAATACAGTCATATCCATATATACTACCAGTCATAAAATAAAAAAGCCGCTCATGAAAACATGAGCGGCTTCCTTTAGAACCTAGTTCTAATTAAGCATCTTCATAAGTTGGAGCCATTCTGCTCACAATCTCTTGATATTTAGCTTTTAAATCAGGATCAACCGATAAAGTTGATTTGATTGTTTTATAAGTTTTAACGCCTACCATACTTTTAGCTAAAATATTTAAAGCTTCTTTGATAGCATCAGTTCTTTTTTCTTTCTCTTTAATGATTAAGCCCATGAATTGAACTTCAAAATCATTGGCTCCTAATTCTCTTAATTTAGCCTCATCGTCACCAGCACTCTCTAATTCACTGTATCTCTTCGTGTCAAAACCTTCTTGCTGCTCAATTAAACTTTGGATAGCCGGACTAACCTCCGCTTTCATTTGTTCAATAACCTGCATCATTAATGCGAAATTATATAAATCTTTGTCCGAAATTTCTGAATCTTGCGCCATAACAGCAGTAGAGTTTAAAAATACTAAAGCCGCTAAAGCCAACATCCCTTGTCTCACTATTCTTTTCATAATTGTTTTGATAATTGGTTTTTAGATTAGATTACAAAATTAAAAACCCGAATTAAAGCTTTTTGTTGCCATAAGGCAAATATTTTAATTATTTTTAGTCAAAAAGTAATATAAATGAGAAAAGTAGTTTATTATTTAAGTACTTGCGACACATGCAAAAAGATTATGTCTCAATTGGATTTAACTGATTTTGAGAAGATTGATATTAAAAATAATCCACTGTCAGAACCTCAATTATTAGAGTTATATGCGAATACTGAATCTTATGAAGCCTTATTTAACAAAAGAGCGATAAAGTATCGTCAGCAAGGTTTGAATGAAAAAGATTTATCTGAAAACGATTTTAAAAAGTTGCTTTTAGAAGAGTATACCTTCTTAAAAAGACCAGTATTTTTAATAAATGGAGAATTGTTTGTTGGAAATGCTAAAAAAACTGTTGAAAATCTAAAAGAGAAAATAGGCAAATAGCTATTCTTTAATATACTTCTTGATAGAAGAGTTATCTTCCCAGCTTTTAACATTATTAGAATCTAATAATTTAAGTTGAATATTATATTCTATGTAAGGATTGCCTCTGTTATCATATTCCGTTGCTTCTATACTTCCTGAAATATAAAAATTCGAAGCAATTCTTAATTTGGGATCAGTATATTCAATTAATTCAGAAGCTTTAGCATACTTTATAAAGTATTGAACTAAATTCTCACCCCCATTTTTGAAATTGCTATCAAATTTTCTAACGCTAATCCTAGGTTTTAAAGATTGACCTTTACTATAATCTTGAATTACTCTCGAATCAATTAAATTATTAAATAACTCATTAGTAACAATTTCAGCATCAGTTTTATTCCATCTTCCACTCAAATCAATATCATTAGAAGTATCAGTTTTTAATACCTGCTTAGGACTACAAGCATAAATAATGATAATGAATAGTAAAGAAAGATATTTCATAGTTCTAAAATTTTACGATTCCTTTTACGTTCAAAAATCTTGCCGAAAGTGAATTAGGAACAGCAAAAGTATTTGAACTAACATCTTCGATCCAAGTATATGAAATTGTATTGGTAACGCCTAAAACATTTAAGACATCCACACCAAACCAAATAGACTCAATATAATCATTTGATTGAAGTCTTTCTCCCCTAAACTGCTTCGAAAATCCAACATCCATTCTTCTATACCATTCACCTGTAAAAATATTCCGATTATTTAAGCTGTTTGGTGGACCAAAAGGTAAACCAGAACCTATTTGTAATTTTAAATTTACTCTTAGTGTGGGATCATTAATAAAATTATCTTGAAAGAATATTGAGGCTGTTACTCTTTGATCAGTTGGCCTTCTAATATAATCTTTATCATCTTCTTGAATATCTTCTTCGGTGGATAATAAACCTAAACTAAACCAAGATTCAGTTCCTGGAATGAATTCACCACTAAATCTAAAATCCGTACCATAGGCATAGCCATTGGCAGTCAACTCTGGTCTGTACCTCAACCTGATATTATCTACATCAAAAGGAATTATATTGAATAAGTATTTATAATAGATAGAAGAATTAAGCTGGAATGGTCTTTCCCATATTTGTAAATTTTTAGTGTATGCCCCTACTAAATGAAAAGCAGATTGAGCGCGAACTTCCGGTAGAATATTACCTGAAAAATCTCTTAATTCTCGATAAAATGGATATTGCCTATATAGTCCGGTAGATATATTTAATTGGCCACTTTTGTCTGGATGTAAAAGTAATTGATATTGAACCCTTGGACTAAACAGTAATTCGTCCGTATTTGAACCATAATTTATGCGAAATCCGGTATTTAAGGATTGTCGACTATCGAGTTGCCATTCGTGCTGAATATAAAGATTAGTAAAAAATGCCCTCAATTCATTTTCCTGCTCTATTACCCTATCCACCTGAGCAAAATTTGCTGAATCTCTAAAATCGAATTCATCTAAATAATCATCCACAAATTGATTTTTATGTTCTATTCCAAAAGCTAATAAATGCTGACCATTGATTTGCCAATCATTTCGAATTATGGCTTGAGCAACCTGAGCATATAGGAAGTTTCGTGCATAATTATAATTAGCACCTATTCCTCTTAAACTTATACATTGATCAAAAGTATCTGATGAAAGATCACTGTCCACATCACAGAGCTGATAAAAGCCTTCTGTATTATTGTATTCAAATTCTGCAGTAGAGAAGGCTGAAAGAATAACGGATGTTCTAAAATTATCAGTAAATAAATGTCTTAATCGAGCACCACCTTGAAAACTTTTATAAGTTAGTGCTTCAGCGCCTTCATAGCGTACAAAAAACCGTAGTTTTTGTTGAAAGGGTCCAAAATCAGTATTACGCGAAGCTGGCTCAAAACGATAATCATTTTGGGCAAATACCGCCAAAATATCAAGTGACGTTTGATCTGATATTTGATAATTATAAAAGGCCTGAAAATCTAAGAAGCGAGGAAGATATTCGCCTGAAGTTTCAAATGTATTAAATAGATATTTAGCATTTTTATATCTTAACCCAAGTAACAAATTGTCTTTTTCATTAAATTGGGTAGATAAATAACCAGAAGCGCCTAATAGGCCAAGATTAATATTTCCTTCTGTTTCAGCAGTAGTTTTATAATCTATTAACAGGTTACTTGATAATTTATCACCGTATTTTGCCTCCCAGCCGCCAGGGGAAAAATTAATGCTCTGAACTAAATCCGGATTGATAAAACTTAAGCCTTCTTGCTGACCTGCCCGAACTAAAAAAGGACGATAAATTTCAATACCATTAACATAAACCAAATTTTCATCAAAATTACCACCTCTTACTGCATAAGAGCTGCTTAACTCATTATTTGAAACCACGCCAGGTAATGTAGCAATCACTTGGTTAAACTCATTAAATGGAGTTGCCATTTCATTAACTGATAAGGGCTTAACTCTCTTAAAACCGTTATTGGGTAGCAGGTCAGTTGTACTATTTACATCAACTTGATTTAGTAAAAGGTTGTCTACTTTTAACTGAATGAATAGGGAATCAGAAGGCTTTAATTCCTTTTCAATATTAATGTAGCTGACATGAGTAAACCTTAATCTGTAGCTTTCAGCATTGGGCAAGGATAAATTAAAAAAACCCAAACTGTCAGTCTGGGTATAATATTGTGTACCAATAAGCTGAATGCTTACTGAAGAAATACCTTCATTTGTTCTATCATCCACCACTCTCCCTTTCAAATTTTGACTCTGAGCCAAGAATGAAATTAGAGTAAAGAATAGAATTGCTAATAAACGCATTAATGCACGGAATTTATGCAACAGAAACGTTCTTTAACTCCTTTATAGTATTTATTGGATCGTCTGATTTGAAAACAAAACTACCCGCAACTAAAACATCTGCTCCAGCTTCCAACAATTTTGGAGCATTATCCAAATTAACACCTCCATCTATTTCAATTAAGGTTGAAGCATTTTGATCTGCTATCAATTCTTTTAATTGTCTTACCTTAGTGTAAGTTTGCTCAATAAACTTTTGTCCTCCAAAACCAGGATTTACAGACATCATACAAACTAAATCCGTATCTTGAATTACATTTTCTAATAAAGACACATTTGTATGAGGATTTATGGCTACGCCTGCTCTCAACCCTAAATCTCTAATAGCTTGCAATGTTCTATGTAGATGTGGGCTTGCCTCATAATGAACTGAAATTGTAGCAGCACCTGCATCATGAAAAGCTTGAATATAATTTTCAGGTTTTTCAATCATTAGGTGAACATCCAATGGTTTTTGAGCATGCTTATAAATGGCTTCGCACACTGGTAAACCAAAAGAGATATTAGGTACAAAAACACCGTCCATAATATCAACATGGATATAATCGGCTTGACTTTCGTTTAACATTTCCACATCTCTTTGCAAATTTGCAAAGTCTGCGGCTAGTACTGATGGGGCTATTAAATGACTCATGCCGCAAATATAGGAAAATTGATTTTACCGACCATCTATGCACCCAAAAATGCCGCACCAAATACTCCAGCACTATCTCCTAATTTTGGTTTTACGATAGGAGTTTTCATTTCAGGATTGAAAGTAAATTCTTTTACAGATTCTATACCTTCATCATATAGAGCGGGTATATTCCCTACTCCACCTCCAATTATAATGACATCAGGGTCAATAACATTTACAATTACAGATAATCCTTTACCAAAAAAATGAATTAATCTATCATAGGTTTGTTTTGCATAGTTATCCTCAGCTACATCTTGAATGATAATTTTCAGTTTTTTACCCTTTCCAGAAATACTTTTATAATATCTTTCTAATGCCTTCCCCGCTAATAATGTTTCTACACAACCATGTTTACCACAATAACAATCCTCTCCGGCCTCATCTAAAAAAATATGCCCCCACTCACCCGCAATGCCATGTTTACCATTCCAAACTTTTCCATTTATCACCAATCCTCCGCCTACACCAGACCCCATAATCACTCCAAAAACTACTTCTGCTTTAGGGAATTCATCTTTCACGACACCCATTCTAGTTTCAGCTATAGCAAAACAGTTCGCATCATTCGCAATATAAACAGGAATCGATAATACTTTTTCTAAATCTTTATGTAGGGGTTTATGATTTAGATTAGCTGAATTACTATTTTTTAATAATCCAGTTTCAGGATCTGTGGAGCCTGGAGTTCCAATTCCTATTGATGTGGGTCTGTAGCCAATCTTTTCAGCCATTTGATCTACAAGTAATTTGATTCTACTCACTACATGATCATAACCCTGTTCAGCCTGTGTATCGATACGTTCGCGAATAAGCACTTCTGGATCTTCTTTAGATTTTAAAACAACCCCTTCAATTTTTGTTCCTCCCAAGTCAATGCCCCAAAGCGTATTTTGATTTCCCATGCTTATAAATTTGATACTTAGCTAATATGATTGATAAATTATTTTAATGGAAACAATTTTAAGGAAAATAATAAAATATGAAGATTAAAAATAAAAAAGGCACTCAGAAACTGAGTGCCAAAACATGAAAACTAATTTATAACAAGCTAAACTAGTAGTCTTCACCACCGCCATCATAGTCACCACGATCACGGCCGCCTTTTCTCTTATTTGAATTAAGTCTATAGTCAAATGATAAAGTTATTGTCCTAGTCCTCCATTGAAATTCTGAATCATAAAAGAAATCTTCTCCAACTGTTGTTGTTCTCCATTTACGTGTATTGAATAAATCTCTTACGTTTAAGGCCAAAGTAGCTTTTTCATTCAATAACTCTTTACTAAAACCTAAATCCACCATGTAGAACGCTTTTCTAGTTCCCTGAGTAGTTTGTTGCGGGGCTCTGTAAAATGCACTTAATTGAAAATTGAAATCATTGCTAAATGACATTTGTGAGGTTGCTCTACCCGACATAGTAAAGGTTTCAGCTTCAAATACTTGTTCATTTACCACTCCATAAGTTTCCGAATAGAAAACATTTAGATTTCCATTTAATCTCCACCAATCATTTAGATCATGAGAATAATTATTTTCAATTCCGATAGAATTACGTTCCGCTAAATTTTGTGGTTGACTGTAGGTAATACCATCAATTACAGTATTAATTCGTTCTGTAACGCCTGTAGTTCTTCTGTAATATAGACCTGAATATAAGGTTGCGTCACTAAAATTGTTAACCAGTCCTACTTCATATGAATCCGTGAATTCTGGATTTAAATTGGGATTACCAATTCTGATATTTCTATCATCATTGAAATTTGAAAATGGATTCAATGATCTAAACCGAGGTCTATCGAATCTTCTACTGTAGCTTGCTTGTAAAGTATGAAGCTTAGTGAATTCGTAAGTCATGAATACAGATGGGAATAGATTTATATAATCTCTTCTATTTACTGTATCAACGGGTGATTTTAATTGAGTGGTGATATCAGTTAACTCAGTTCTTAAACCAATTTGATAGGTAAATTTATCATATTCAGAATTATATATGGCGTATATTGCATGGATATTTTCGTTGTAAACAAAGTCATTTGTGAAATCACTCAATACACTATCTTGTTCCTGACCTTCAACTTCTTGCGTTACTTCGTATTGATTAGTAATGGTTCTTAAAGTACTTCGCCATCCCGCTTCAAATGATTTATTTTCACCTAATGGTTTTACATAATTTGCTTGCATTAAAATATTTTCAGCAAATTCATTGATGATAGATCTTTGTTGAATACTATCTACATATTCATCTCTATCAATGATATACCTTTCATTTCTTAAATCTGAATCTTCTGTTTCTGAATTGTTTCTGTATTGAAAATCAGCTGTTAATTTATGCTCACTATCATTTCCAAATGATTTAGTAAAATTAAGATCATATTCTAACACTTCTTCATCTTCCAATTCATCCTGAATACGTACAGACCTTCTTAATAATTCACGGCTTGATCTATCGATACCATCGTAATCATCGTAATAATTATAGCTTAGATTATTCTCATCCGAAATTCTATACAGGAATGAACCTGTTAAGGTTGTATTTTTATTAAAACTATAGTCAAGTCCAAACCTTGAATTTTGTGAAATGCCGCTTCTTTGTCTATCACGATCCACATAAGTTGAATAAGTGGTATCTTCTGGAGTAAACTCCTGATCTATATATCCCCCACCAAAATTCTCTCTATATTGAATTCCGTAACTACCAAATAAATTTATATTACCTCTTCTGTAATTCAAATTTCCATTAACTCCCGAGATTAAAGGATAACCAAGATTAGCGCTAAAACTTCCATTTAGACCTCCTTTTTTCTCTTTCTTCATAATAATGTTAATGATTCCTGCATTCCCTTCTGCTTCATATCTTGCTGATGGATTGGTAATAACCTCTACTCTTTCTATTTGATCAGCTTGAATTTGTCTCAAAGCAGAAGCACCACTTATTCCTACTAATCCTGATGGTCTGCCATCAATTAAAATACGAACGTTTCCACTTCCTCTTAAAGAAACATTCCCTTCAATATCTACCGTAACGCTGGGTAAATTATCTAATAAAGACTCTGCGTTACTTCCAATATTACTTAAATCCTCTCCAACATTAAAAACTCTTTTATCAAGTTTCATTTCCATTTGAGGTCTTTTAGCTACCACCTCAACTTCTGAAAGTTGGTTTACATCTTCACTTAGTTCAATTGTTCCTAAATTGATAGTAGGCTGATTTGCAACTATCTTTCTATAAATTGTTTGATATGAAATAAACTGAATTCTTAAGTTATATTCTCCTGATTGTATTTGTAAGCTAAACTCGCCAGATTCAGGAGTTACAGTTCCCGTGATTAATTCTTCATTTTGATCAAAAATACTAATATTTGCATAACCTAATGGAGCTTTAGTATTTGCATCGATTAACTTACCTGTGATTTTGGTTTGAGCATTTAGGTTGAAGCCCGTAAACACCACTAGAATTATAATTAGTACTCTTAAAAGATATTTCTTTTTCAACTGCATAACGATCATTAAATCTTCTTTGCTACAAATTTAGTATCCAATTCTGAAGAAAATTTGAATTTTCAAGTTTCAACAAAAAATTAATGTCGCTACACGTATTTTTTTAATTAAATTGTTTAAGAAATATCAATAATCGTAATCAAGTCTAATAAAACTTATTCCGATATTGTAATTTGATGGAGTTGCTCCCTATTAATATATTTTATATCTAAACCACTCACCTTGCATATTTTATGAATTATGGCTAATCCTAATCCTAATGAAGAACTACTTTGATTACCTTTTTTAAATCTTGCAAAAAGTAGTTCGGTAGCATGATTGATTGCTTTCCCTGAATTCTCTATGATAAGTTTTTTATCTTCTAAATAGATTTTAATAAAACCATCCTCTTTCAAATTATGCTTAATAGCATTATTAATTAGGTTGGTAATAAGAATCTCAAGTAATACTGGATGAATGTTCCAATTCACCTCTTCATTAAGCTTTTTGGTTAATTGAATACCCTTTAATAAAATAAGTTCCTCATATTCTTCTAAAAAATTTTCAAGCACTTCATTAACATTTGTATTTTCAGTTTGCTCGAATTCTTGATTATCAATTTTAGCCAATAAAGTGAGTGTATTCCCTATTTTCGACAGATTGGTAAGACTTTTTGTTGCATCTGAAACTAATTTTTTCTGTTCCTCCGTTAAAACTCCTTCTTGTAGTAATTCTAATTTGCCTTTAGCAATACTAATCGGGGTTTGAATTTCATGACTGGCATTTTCAGTAAATTCCTTTAATGATTGATAATCAGCCGTAATCTTTTTCGCCATTTGACTTATAAACTGATTTAAGCGCTTAAATTCTTTGGTTCTTGTATCGCTTAAATGGATCGCCTCATTCTGTTTAATATCAAAATTCTTAATGGCTGAAAGCGTTGCTTCGAAAGGGCTTAATAATTCTTTAGAAATAAACCAACTGCCAATTATTACGACTACAAACAAGAGTATATAGATTTTAACCATCGATTCAATAACCCCATCTACTATATCATCCTGCTCAATTATGATATCATATAGAATTATCTTATAGAAATTACCCTCAATCTTTTTACCTACTTCTAATTTATTATGTTTTTCAGGTCTTTCTAAAGTGCTGTGATACACTATGGTATCAGAAAAAATTATATTATTTATTTCGATAGAATCCTTTTGAGGCTTTATGATTACCTTATCTCTTATTATATCTTTCTCTGGTTGTCTTCTTTTAATGTAGCGTTCGGTAGAGCTTAATCTTTCTTCTAGGAACCATCTCTCTTCCTTTTTCACTTCATTAGAAATAATTTTTATTGTAACAATTCCACCAATTATAAAGACTATTAAAGAAAGTATAAGGTATAGAAAAACTATCTTAGTGATTAATCTCATAATTATTGAGCTTTTAATTTATAACCAACGCCATAAACTGTTTCTATAATATCTGAACCAGAAATTTTCTGTATTTTTTTTCTTAGGTTTTTGATGTGTTGATAAACGAAATCAAAATTATCACTCTGATCAATAAAATCTCCCCAAAGATGTTCTGCTATATTCTGCTTTGTTAGTACTCTTTTAGCATTATTCGCAAAAAACAAGAGCATTTCATATTCTTTTTTCGTTAAATCTAATAATTCACTATTAACAGAAACTTCCTTCTTATCCGTGTCTATTATAATATTATTTAATTCAATTGTATTACTGCTTTCTTGTTTCCTGGTTCTATAAATTGCTTTTAATCTAGAGGTTAATTCAAGCAAGTGAAAAGGCTTACCTAAATAATCATCCGCACCTGCATCTAAACCTCTAACCTTGTCATCAATCGAGTTTTTGGCTGATAATATTAATGTACCTATATTTTTTCTATTAGCACGTAGGGAATACAACAAATCCATTCCATTCCCATCAGGCAACATTAGATCTATTATAACAATATCATATTCGTAAGCAGCCAATTTATCAGTAGCAGTAAAGAAATCAGGAGCAATGCTTGATTGAAATCCCTCTTTTTTGAGAAATTCAAATATATTATTGGCCAATTCTTCCTGATCTTCAACGATTAGAACTTTCATATCATCATTACTAAAATGGTTTGATAACAAATAATAGTATTCAAACCTTAAAATCTAAAATACGACATAAATCTGAAGTAATTTTGAAGAAATTATATTATGCCGAAATTGATATAAATAAAACACTCAAACAGTTGAAAAAATAAAATTAAAATCAGAATTTAAAGTAAATTATCATTAATGAGTTCTGATCATCAAAATATTTCAAAAGAATTAGAAGAGCTAAACTATAAATTATTAGAGGCTCAGAAATTAGCTAAAATAGGAAATTGGGAAGCAAATGTAGATACAGGTATTATTCACTGGTCCCCAACAGTGTTTGAAATATTTGATTGTGATCCTCAAAGCTACAATCCTACAATCGATTCATTTAAACAAATGGTTCATCCAGAGGATGAAAAAAAAGTTTTTGAAGAAGACGTTAATGCTTTTGAAACCGGTCATTTTAATCTTACACATCGAATCATTACTCAGAAAGGAAACACTAAATATGTAACTCAACTTGCCACTAAGATTAACAATACTAACGAATTAATCTTTAGAGGTACCATACAAGATGTTACGCAATTAAAAGAAATTGAAAAGGAATTAAAACGTGAAAAAGAAAGGCATGATTTAATTATAGATGGTGCTAATCTGGGTACTTATCAATGGAATCTAGAAGAAAACGTACTCCATATCAATGAAAATTACGCTCAAATGCTTGGCTATAAGCTGGATGAATTAAAGCCATTTTATATGGAGGATTGGTTAGAAAAATTACATCCTGATGATGTAGAAATGATTACGAATGTGTTTGCCGATAACTACAAATTAAAAAAGGATAGTTATGACTTCGAATTAAGAGCAAAGCATAAAAAAGGTCATTGGGTATGGATTCAAGATATTGGAAAAGTAGGCGTATGGTCAGATGATGGCCAGCCAATTGAAGTATTTGGAACCCATATTGAAATCTCAGAAAGAAAAAAAGCTGAAATTGAATTAGATAGAACTAAGTCATTATTACTTCAAACAAACATTATCACTAAAACTGGAGGTTGGGGTTGGAATTTGGAAACTGGTGATATATCGTGGACTGAAAATACAAAACATATTTATGAAGTTGATGATAATTATAAACCCCATTTTGACACCATATTTGACTTTTTATCAGATCCAAAGGAAGAACCACGAATCAGAAAAATCATTGAAAATAGTATCAAAAAACAAAAAAGCTTTGACATTGAATTACAATTAGTCTCTGCAAAAGGTAAACAGTTTTGGGTAAGAACAATTGGAATCCCTGAAGTAAAAAACGGTAAAATAACCAGTATATATGGCACAGTCCAAAATATTGACAGTATTAAAAACAATCAACTACAACTTGAAGAAAAAACAAAACAATATAATGAATTAGTAGAATATATACCGGTTGGAGTTTATAAACTCAGTAGAGATGGACAATTAAACTATATGAGTCCTCAATTTCTGAAAATTATAGGGCGAGAAGGAAAAATGATTGATACAGCAGAATTTGCTCATAAAATTGTTCACCCAGAAGATTTAATGATGTTTAACAATGCTAATAGTCAAGCATTAGAAAATTATGAATCCTTTAGCTTAGAATTTAGAATAATAGTTAATGGTGAAACTAAGTGGGTTAAAGCTTCCTCTCAACCCACGCAAGATAGCAATGGAAATTGGTATTGGTTTGGTTCAATATCCGATATAACCTACAGAAAAAAAACTGAGCTAAAAATTAAGAATAGTGAACAACAGCTTCAGAATATTATAAGCTCAATGCAGGAAGCATTATTGTTTTATGATTCTAAAGGGATCATAAGATCAATGAATGAAAGTGCAGCTAATATTTTAGACCTTGATAAATCAGAAATCATTGGTAATAGATATATGCAAACCATCATTAAATTATTGGATAATGATGGAAATGAATTAAAAGATGAAGAGCATCCGGTTGGAAAAGCATTAAGAAGTAAAAAGTCTGCCAAAAATATCCGCGTTCATCTACTTAATTCAAAAACCAAAAAGAGTTTATGGATAGAAGCAAATATTAAAATAATTGAAGAAGAAAATTCATATTGGGCTTTAGTAACATTCACAGATGTTACTGAAAGAATTAAGTCTGAAAAACAATTAATAGAAGCTAAAATGGCGGCTGAATCTGCCAACCTAGCAAAATCAAGTTTCCTGGCCAATATGAGTCATGAAATTAGAACTCCATTAAATGGTGTAATTGGATTTTCAGACCTATTAAGAAAGACGGATTTAAACGTTTTACAATCAGATTATACTCAACACATTTATAATTCTGCTCATTCTCTTTTAGGAATTATTAATGACATTCTTGATTTCTCTAAAATTGAAGCAGGAAAAATGAAACTGCAAATGGAGGAATTAAATGGGCTTGAGCTAGTTGAATCTGCTATTAGTTTCATTACGTTTCAAGCTTCACAAAAAGATCTTGAACTTATTATAAACTATGATCCTAACACTCCTATTTACTTCATATCAGATGAATTAAGAGTAAGACAAATTTTAATAAACTTGCTAGGAAATGCAGTAAAATTTACTGAAAAAGGTTCTATTAAAGTAAACGTAAAAAAGATTGGCAATAAACTAAGGTTTGAAGTTGTTGATTCAGGAATAGGTATATCTAAAAATCAACAAAAGAATATATTTAGCGCCTTTGAACAAGCGGATGTTTCCACCACAAGAAAATTCGGAGGATCAGGATTAGGGCTTACTATTTCTAATAAACTACTGAAAATTATGAACAGTAAGCTTGAATTGGAAAGTAAAGAAAATATTGGAAGTAATTTTTCTTTTAGTATTGACCTACAGGACCCAAAAGAAAGTCTTAAATCATTAATTAAAAAGCATAAGTTCAAGAGCGTAAAAAATATATTGATTTTAGATGATAATAAGGATCAAATAGAGGCTTTAAAAAGTATTTTTGATAATATTGAATGTTCCACTTTATATTTCAACTCGCCAGTTGACGCTCAGAAATCCATCACAAAAGATGATAATCATGATTTAATCATTATAGATGAAGAAATGCCAAATATTAATGGAACTGAGTTTTTAAAGATTTTATCCGAAAGATCATTATTGAAAAACCAAAGAATTATCTTTTTACATAAACATATTGAAAGTGAATTCTTTTATTCTGATTTCACAGAGAATAAAAATATATATAAAACTCCTAAGCCAATTTTACCGAGTAAGTTAATTAATTTGCTAGTGAAAATTGACTCAAATGAATCGGATTTAATTGACCATCATCATTCAAAAAATGAGAGTGAAATACAATTTATTGAAATTAATAAGATCTTGATAGCTGAGGATAATGAAATCAATAAATTTTTGATATTTAATATACTTGAAAATACAATTCCTAATGCTGAAATTATTCATGCTGATAATGGTGAAATTGCAGTTGAAAAATTTAAAAAGCATCAACCTGACTTAATTTTAATGGATATTCAAATGCCAGTTTTAAGTGGAATTGAAGCAACTGAACTGATTAGAACTATTGAAAACCCAAATCAGAGAACTCCAATAATAGCCTTATCGGCAGGTGTACTCAAAGAAGAAAAGCAAAAAGCTTTGGATGCTGGCATTGATGATTTTCTTGAGAAACCTCTGATACAACAAGATTTCATAAATACTATTAAAAAGCTTCAAAACAACGGTCTCATTAAAAAGCAAAAGTCTAATCAATATAATAAGCAACAAAAATTTAAAACTTTTAATAAAGCTGAATTAATGAAGCGATTAAATGATAATCAATCTCACTATGAAAGCTTCATTTCTTTAGCCAAAGAAAACATGCTTACATTTGAGCGACAAATAAAAGATTGTATTGAAAATGAAAATCTCCAAATATTAAGAGCTATTCTTCATAAATTGAAAGGAACCGCTTTAGCTGCTTGCTTTGAAAATTTAGGATTGCTTATTGACCAATTTGAGCGACCTAGTTATTATAATAAATCAGTTACTAAATACATGAAATCTCTAATAATACCTGAATTACAGAAAATTCATAAATTATTATTACAAGAGGAAATCTAAGATTTACAACATTATTTTTGTTTAATCTTTTATAAAACTATTTCCACAAATATAATACATCAATAGGAATTGTTTTAAAAGGTAAAACTGCTACTAATCTAAAGTTTAGTTTTATAAAAATATAAATATTAAAACCATATCTTTAAAAAATATCATAATCAATAAATTTCTTTAAAGAATGATAAATAATACCTTACATCTAGTGTTATTTATCCCTTTCAAATTGCGAAACATTATTTAATAATTATGGTAATTACTTAAAATTTAAAACGTAATTCCATTATGATAGAGCAAGTAACAGACGATAATTTAGAGCAGGAGTTAAAAAGTAATGAAAGAGTAGTTGTTAAATTTTATGCTGATTGGTGTGGAGTTTGTAAAGCATTCAACCCACAATTTGAAAGAATGGTTGCAGACTCACCTAGTAACATCAAATTCTTAGAAATCAATGCACCTGATAACCCAAAAGCAAGATTATCAGCTGGTGTATATAGTTTACCATTTTTTGCAAGTTATGAAAATGGAGAATTAAAGGATAAAATATCAAGTGCTGATAAAAGCAAAGTTCAAGACCTTATTGATAATTTACTTCCTGAAAAGGAATTAAATTAAAAAAACCGGCCAAAAGGCCGGTTTTTTTGTTTTTTCCACTAAAATGAACACCATTATTCATTTTCATATTTCTCTTTAAACTTTTTATACAGTCTTTGTTGGTGAGCCTCCAACGTAACTTGTCGGCCTTCAATAAAAACATATTCAAGTTTATTTCCTTCCATATCTAATATATCTCCTTTTGAAATTACCAATGAAGCTATTTTATCTTTTTCAAGACTTCCAATTTTATCTGAAACACCCATTATTTCAGCCGGATTTAAACTTACCATTTGTAAAGCTTCTTCTTTTGAAAGTCCGTAAGCAGCGGCTGTTCCTGCACTAAAAGGTAAATTCCTAACTTGCATTACTGAACCCCATTGACCAATTGCCACTTTTAACCCAGCCTTATGTAGTAAATAAGGAGTTTTATAAGGCATGTCTACTGCATCAGAATTCCTACTTGGTAGTCTTAATGTCTCTTCAACTATAATTGGAATTTCATTTTCCAATAAAAAGTCTTTAACATAATAAGCTTGGTCACCTCCTACCAGTACCATCTTCTGAACTCCCACAGATTGAGCAAATTGAATAGATTCTAATATCTCTTTTGCTCTGTCAGTATGAATATAAAGAGTTTTACTTCCATCAAATAAGCCTTTCATGGCTTCAAGCTTAAGATTAGTAACTTCAGTAGAACTTAATTCACTATAAGATACTGCGTCATTAAAGAATACCTTAAGCTCTTCATATTGCTTATCATATTCTTTATTTTCTCTCCACTCTGTTTCTCCTAACCACCATCTAGGATATTGTAATTTTGAAGGCCAATTCAGATGAATTCCTTCATCATTCTTTAATACCGCATCTTCCCAGTTCCATGCATCTAAATCCATTACGGAACTACTTCCTGATATCCTCCCCCCTCTTGGTGTGGTCTGTGCATAAAGCACTCCGTTAAATCGGGTGGTAGGTATAATTTCAGAATCTGTATTATAAGCGATTAATGCTCTAACATTAGGATTAAACTCACCTGTTTCATCCTGATCACGAGTAGCTCTAACTGCTGAGATTTCTTCTAATCCCATAATGGTATTACTGGCTATTAATCCAGGATATACATGCATATCTTCAGCATCAATTACTTTATACGAGGCTAGATCTAATCTGACTTTTGATGCATCTGCAACATTTGTGATTACTCCATTCTCAAAAGTGATAACTGAATTCTCAATTACTTCACCATTTCCAATGTGAGCGGTTGCATTCATAATAGCTATCGGCTCTTTTTGCGGTTCACCTGGTGCAGGAACTTGAGCATGAGCTAATATGCTGCAAAAACTCAATATTACTATTCCTATTATTTTAAATATCTTCATGTCCACTTACTTTAAAGATGAATAATTTTGAATTTCAGTCTCACACTCATATATAATTTGAGATTTAGGCATTACTTTTTGAGTAGGTTTACCATTAGACTTAGCACCTCTCATTTTATTAACCAATCTTGCTCTTTCAGCTTGGATAGCGTCTAATTTTGCTTCTTGTTCTTCTCTATCGAAGAATACTGTACCCTCAATTATCGTTTTATCTGCTTTAGCATAAATTGAAAGAGGTTCATCTGTCCACAAAACAACATCCGCATCTTTTCCTTCTTTAATGCTTCCCATCCTATCATCTAAATGAAGTAATTTGGCAGGATTTAAGGTTACCATTTTTAGAGCTTCCTCAACTGGAACATCACCATATTTCATAGTTTTACCGGCTTCTTGATTTAGTCTTCTACCCATCTCTGCATCATCTGAATTGATCGCGGTAACAACCCCCTCACCACTCATTAAAGCTGCATTATAAGGTATCGCATCATTCACTTCAAATTTGTAAGCCCACCAATCTGAAAATGTTGAGCCTCCAACTCCGTGTTCTTTCATTTTGTCAGCTAATTTATAGCCTTCTAAAATATGTGTAAATGTATTAATTCTAAAGCCATGTCTTTCAGCTACCTTCATGAGCATATTAATCTCTGACTGCACATAAGAGTGGCAAGTAATAAATCGATCACTGTTAAGAATTTCAACTAAGGTTTCTAATTCCATATCCTTTCGTGGAGCCGCAGTATTCGCTTGATCTCTTTTTGATAATTGATTGTAGGATTTCCATTCTGCTTCATACTCTCTTGCTCTTGTAAAAGCATCCTCAAACACTTGCTCTGCTCCCATTCTAGTTTGAGGGAATCTTACAGTGTTTCTTTCTCCCCAGTTAGACTGCTTCACATTTTCTCCCAATGCAAATTTTATGAATTTATCAGACCATGATATTTTCATTTCTTCAGGACTATATCCCCACTTTAATTTTACAATGGCCGATCTACCTCCGATTGGGTTAGCAGAGCCATGTAATAATTGAGAAGCCACAACTCCCCCTGATAATTGACGATAAATATTGATATCTTCTGAATCAACTACGTCCTCAATATTAACTTCAGCAGTAACAGATTCAGATCCTTCATTTACTCCTCTGCTAATTGCAATATGAGAGTGCTCATCAATAATTCCAGGTGTTAAATGCTTTCCTGTTCCATCAATCTCTCTAGCATTTGAAGCACTTAAATTTTTACCGATTTTAGATATTTTACCATTTTCTAATAAAACATCAGTATTTTCTAATACTCCATCTTCTTCGTTGGTCCAAACGGTTGCATTTTTAATAAGAATAGTTTCGGATTTCGGCTTCGTTTCATTCCCATGGGCAACAAATGGGTATATAAGATTTCCGATGCTTTCAGATTCTTCATCATCAGGAGATTTTTCTTTAACTTCTTCAGACTCTTCATTATCAGCATTTTTTCTAGCCGACCATTCAACCCAACTACCATCTGCTATTCTTGCTTTACCAGCTAGTCCATCTTTAGTTAACCACCCAGACATACGAACTGCACCTATTGATTCGTTTTCCTCATCCGTGAATGAAAGTGAAATTAGCTGCTTCTTTATATCTGATTTTAATTTGTATGATGTGCTATCATTTATAACAATCTTGAAATCTTCACTTCCAGATTTTCCACTAACCATTAAATTATATTCTTGCTCTCCTACTGAAAGATCATATTTACCCGCCAAATCAGGAGATGCAATATCATGATATTTGTATCCATTACCTTGTACCCAGTTCTCATAAATTTTAGTTCCCTTTTGAACAGGACTTCCATCAGTTATTATAAAATTGGCAATTTTTCCTTTTGATAAACTTCCTAACCTATCATCCATTTTAATTAATCTTGCAGGAGTAATCGTTAGAGCTTTTAAAGCTTCCTCTTCTGAAAAACCTACTTCGATAGATTTTGAAAGCATTTCTTGAAGCTTGCTAACGTCTTTTAATCCATCAGCAGTAATAGAAAAATTAATACCTTTATCTTTAAGCATTTTTAAATTATAAGGAGCCATTTCCCAATGCTTCATTTCAGCTAAACTAACATTTAACGCATCAAATGGATCTTCTACATCATACGCTTCAGGATAGTTTACAGGAATGATTAGAGAAGCATTTGTAGCACCAATCTCATCTAATCGCTGATACTCATCTCCATTTCCTTTAATGATATATTGAACACCAAATTCATCACCTAAATGATCAGCTCTTAATACATATAATTTATCACCTCCAACTTCAAATATTTGAGGATGAGCTTTATTCTTATTAAATGCGGCTAATGAAATATCAACCATCTCATTCTGTGATGCATACCATTTAGCATCTAAATAATTTTGCCTGATCAATGCAATTGCCCCCATTAATGAAGACGGATTATCTTGGGTAGAACTTCCTTTATCAAATGAAAAATGTTGGGAAGCTTTCTCTTTTAAAATGATTTCATTTTCAGGACCATCATGTAGCGCTACAACTGCTCCAGTTCCTCTAATTAAACCATCCTTATTATGAGTAAGTACCGTTCCAAAACCAGCCTTTCTTAATTTTTCAGCTTCAGAATCTTTAGCTGTGAACGCTTCGTAAGCATTAAAATATGTTATTATGGCATCATTTGTATTGTAAGCGCCTTCTTTTTTAGGTCCTAATTGTGGTCCATTACTTCTTTGACTTTTCACTTCAGGTAGCCCATAATTATTGGATAATTCAATAAAAGAAGGATAAATATGTTTACCTCCTAAATCATGAATTATAGCACCCTTAGGAATACTAACATTGGTTCCCGCTGCTATGACCTCTCCTTTTTTAATAATCAAGGTAGCTGATTCAAGAGTAGTCTTATAATCAACATGTAGTGTCGCATTTGTAAAAGCATGCAGGCCCGGTCTTTCATCTTTCACACCATTAACATAATAGGTTTCCTGTGCATAAGAAGAAAAGAACCATAAGCTAAAACAAGCTATGAGTAGTTTTTTCATCATATATATTTTTAAAATTAAGTAATCCAAAATAGTATTTTTTTAATAATAAAAGAATCAATACTTAACCTATTATTTTATTGGTGCTTTATAGGTTTTAATGGAATGCTTTATTGCTCACATTAAAACAACTTTTTTAACAATTAACAAAAAAGGAGAGTTAGTTACTATGGGATAAAAATCTTTGTTTTACGCCAACAAACCATTATTTTAGAAAACAAACGACCATAACTCTCCAGAAAGAATGAAGAAATTTTTAAATAAACATTTAATATCCATAGCGATAATAACAGTTTCAACCCTGATATTATTAAGTGTTATTCTTTCCTTTTATAACAAAAAAGTGATGAGCGAGGCCTTAGAAACACAAGAGCAAGCTGATCTTGTGTTCCGTACCGCTGAAAACACATTATTGAATATTCGGCAAATGGATATTAGTGGTAGAGGATATGCTCTTATTCGAGAAGAAGGATTTTTATTTTGGAGTGTTGAACAAGCCAAAAAACAAAATAGAGAAAATTTCAAAACCCTTGATAGTTTATTTGCCATTCAAGGATATTCTGATCCTGTAAATTATCCTAGAGTAAAAGCTGGATATAGAAAATATGTGGACTTGTATGAGGAAATGGTGAATCATTTGAAGAATGATGATCTTGAGGCTTATAAAGATTTATTAAGAGAAGATTTTGGTAAAACATTTTGGCCAATAAATGATGCCTTTACTACAGAATTATATGAATTTGAAGAAAATTTAGTTGAAGAAGCACAAGCAGCATATGAAAGTGCAATTTTACAAAATACAATAGTTCAATTGCTACTTCTACTCATTGGGCTACCTACCTTAATATTTATATTTATTAAATTAAGAAGGGATGAAAAGAAACGGATTGAACTGCTGATTAACCTTAGAGAGAATAATAAAAAATACCTTTTTAATGATGGCGATACAAGGTTTAGAGGTGCTGCTAAAATCTTAAACGGTTCCATTGAGAATTTGAAAAAAGCGGCAAATTATGTAAAAAATGTAGCATCAGGTAATTTTGATATCAGTTGGGATGGGATAACGGAGGAAAATAAGGTGCTTAATCAAGATAATTTAGCTGGTCAGCTGATTGAAATGAAAAAGCAAATGGAAAATGCTGACATTGAAAACAAAAAAAGAATTTGGTCAACTGAAGGGCTTTCTAATTTGAGTGAAATCATCAGAAACAGTGAACAAAATACAGAGGAATTAACTTTTGAAGCCACAAAATACTTAACAGAGTATTTAGGTGCTCAACAAGGTAGTTTATTTATTTTGATGGAAGATGAGGAGAATGAAAAAGATATGTACCTAGAATTATCGGCAGCATATGCATTTGATAGAAGAAAATATATAAATAAAAGAATAGAAATTGGACAAGGTTTAGTGGGTCAAACTTACAGAGAAAAGGAAACCTTAGTGCTCACTGAAATACCGCAAGATTATACTTTTATCACATCAGGATTGGGAGATTCAACACCTTCCTGCCTCACCATAGTTCCTATGAAGTATAATGAAGAAATTCAATCATTAATTGAATTAGCATCATTCAAAGTATTTAAAAAGCATGAGATTGAATTCCTTGAGAAAGCAGGTGAATATATAGCTTCAGCAATTGCTACCACACAAAATAACGACAAAACCAGAATACTTTTAGAACAAATGCAACAACAAGCTGAAGAAATGAGAGCCCAGGAAGAGGAGTTAAGACAAAATATGGAAGAATTAGAAGCTACTCAAGAAGAAATGAGAAGGAAAGAAAGAATGATGGAACAAAAGATGAAAAATAGTGAAAACTAGTTGTTTTCACTATTATAATTTAAATTCGAAGGAATTCTTACCATTAACAATAATCCCATACCAATAGCAAAGAACAATCCCAATGCAATGGTGCTATTTCTCATGCTACCTGTCCATTGTTCAATAAATCCATACGAAAAGGTACCAATTACAACTGCAATCTTTTCAGTTACATCGTAAAAACTAAAGTAAGAGGCTTCGTCATGTGAATTTTGAGGCATTATTTTAGAATATGTACTTCTGGATAGTGATTGAATTCCTCCCATAACCAAGCCAACAATAAAAGCCAATAAATAGAATTGGTAATCAGTATAAACAAAATAGGCATAAATACATATGCCTACCCATATCACTAACATATTCAACAATGAAAACTTATTTGTTTTCTTTTTTGATATATAAGCAAAACCATAGGAGCCAATTATGGCTACCGCATTAATAATGATAATTGTGATAATTAATTTATTACCAGGTAGGTTTAATTCTTTGCTCCCAAATGAAGCCGCCATATACATTACGGTCTGAACTCCCATACTATAAAAGAAAAAAGAACTCAAGAAATATTTTAATATAGGTTGGCTGTTAAGTTCCTTAAATACTTTTATAATCTCTTTATAACCGCTTACAATTATAGATCTGGAATAATTAATTTCTTTCTTAACTTCCTTTAATGCCCTAAAGGTAATTTGAGCAAAACCAATCCACCATAAGCCTACAGTTAAAAAAGAAAACCTAGCTATAATTCCAGTCTTTTCAAGTCCAAACCAGTCGGGATTTGAAATACATACTAGATTGATAACCAATAAAATTATGCTACCAATATAACCAAGGGAATAGCCCTTGGCACTGATCATATCATGCTTATCTGGAGTAGCAATTATAGGTAAAAAGGCATTATAAAAAACTAAACTCCCTGTAAACCCTATACTAGCTAATACAGAACATATTATGGCCCATTCAACATTTTTACCTGTAAAAAAGAATAGACCTATACATGATAAGCCTCCTAGGTATGTGAAAAACTGCATAAAAGATTTCTTATTAGAAGTATAATCCGCAATACCAGATAGTAAGGGCGATATAATTGCCACAATTAAAAAGCTAAATGATATTGCAAAAGAATATAGCGCAGTATTTACTAGTTTAAAGCCAAAAAAATCAACCACATCTCCATTAAAAGCATTTTGTGTGGCTGTATTATAGAAAACGGGAAAAATAGAAGATTTAATTACTATTGCATAGACTGAATTGGCCCAGTCGTACATACACCATGTATTGATAGTTTTTGAATTATTTATCTGCACAATTATCTAATTATGGTTCAGGAGACAAAAAAAAACCTCATTTCTATTACGAAATGAGGTTTTCTATATTAACAATGAAAATTATAATAAAGAATTAGATTTATCTTTATTAGTTAATTTCAAAGTATTATACATTAACTTTCTAGCATTTGCTTTTCTTAATTTCTGCTGAACGTCCGTTACAATACCCATTTTTGCTTCACTATCAATTTTTAAAGCAATGGTAATTTTATCACGTTCTGCCTCCGATAACTTATCTTTCTCTTTAGAAACCCAAAGAAGAACATCTCTTGGTTCAATAAATACATCGTTAGCTTGAATCTTAGCTTCACCACCAAACTTTTCAGTTTGCTTTGGCTTACCAATGTATAAATAACTAACCAATGATTTTCTTTCGATCTTTTTCAATTGAGTTGCCTTAGGTATTTTTTGTTCAACTTTTATTTCAGTCTCTCTCAATACCGTAGTCACCATAAAAAAGAACAGGAGCATGAAGATAATATCAGGAAGTGCAGAAGTAGGTATTTCCTGACTTGCACTGGTTTTTTTCTTAAACTTTGACATAACTTATCCTCCTATGTTTGTTGGTTCCGCAATTGAAATCGCCATTGGAATATCACCTTTACCTTTTTCGTAAAGAGCTTTTTCCTTAGGATTCTTTAAATCTAATGATCTATATTCATCAGCCGTAATACCTGCTCTATCAGCATAAATCTGATAGTATGCACCTTGCAGCTGATCTAATACATTAATATAAATCTCATAACTTGTTCCTCTATCTGTTTTAAAGGAAACAATTGCATCTTGTGGGCTTTCCGCTAGATCATCACTATTGTTAGGATTTAAAACATGCTCAATAAGCATCTCTTTAATCTTAGTATAATCATCAAGCCTCTCACCCTCAACCAACAATCTGTCAGCTGAGTTGATAGCTACTTTAAAAAGGTTTCTATCTTTAATTTTAACATCAATCTGCTCAGCATCATCTGGCTCAGGAGGCAATGTTAAAGTTAAACCCTTATCTGATGCAATGGTAGTAGTTACAAGAAAGAATATTAACAATAAGAATGCAATATCGGCCATTGAACCGGCATTCACCTCTGCTGTTGCTCTTCCTTTACTTCTAGCCATTATCTTATTAGTTTACTGATTTCAGAATAAACAATAGATATTACCGCAATCCCCATTAGCAAATAAGTAGTGATTAAAACACCTCCAATTACTTGAGAAGAAGTACTTGTAATATCAAATTTTATGTATTTAGCAGTTACTTCGTCACCTGAAATACTCCAACTGACAACGTAAATTACACCGATCGCTAAAACCCCTATCAAAGACTTTAAAAGACTTTTGGGTTGACTAAGTGCGCTAATTAAAGGTAATACTATAGCTCCTAATGCAGCAACGATTACCAATAAATATGCACCATATAATAATATATCAACAAATTCCATTTAGTTAAACTTTAAAGGTTAAACTTACTTAGAAAGATTGTGCTTCACTAAGATATCTACTAAAGCAATAGAAGCATCTTCCATCTGGTTTACTAAAGAATCTACTTTAGAAACGCAATAGTTATAGAATAATTGTAAGATAACCGCAACAATCAAACCTGCAACAGTTGTTAATAAGGCTACTTTAATACCTCCAGCAACCAAAGATGGAGAAATATCACCCGCAGCTTCAATAGCATCAAATGCACCAATCATACCGATTACAGTACCCATGAAACCTAACATTGGAGCAAGAGAGATAAATAATGAAATCCATACTAAACCTCTTTCTAAACGTCCCATTTCAACAGAACCGTAAGAAATTACAGATTTCTCAACCATTTCAACACCTTCTGACATTCTCATCAAACCTTGAGTAAAGATAGATGCAACTGGACCTCTTGTATTTTTAGTTACTTCTTTAGCTGCTTCAACACCACCTTGATTTAAAGCGTCTTCTACATTAGCTAATAATTTATTAGTATTTGTAGTAGCTAAGTTTAAAGTAATGATTCTTTCAATAGCAATTGCTAATCCTAAGATTAAACAAATTAATACTACTGACATGAATTCCCATCCACCTTCGATAAACTTCTCTTTTACAATTTGGTGAAAGCCTTGCTCTTCAACAACCTCTTCCTCTTCAACAACTGCAGTTGCAGTAGTGTCTACTTCAGACTCATCCATTGCAGCAGAATCAGCTTCTGCAGCAGCAGAATCACTTTCCATAGCTGTTGTGTCATTTTCCATTTCAGAAGTCGCTGCTTCCTCATCTTGAGCAATTGCATTGCCATTAAAACCGAATACTAGTGCTCCGGCCATCATCATTAAAACAAATAGCTTTTTCATAGTTAAGTTGTTTGTAATTTTCCTTTTTTAGTTATTGTATGTTAGTTAAATGAAAACTAAGTCCAATTTTACACAAATATCAACAAACAGAAAATTATTTTAGCAATTCTTTAAGCCCAATCTCTATTATTTAATCAAATAACATCAAAAAGATTTAATTTATTACTTAAAAATGCGGAGAAGGAGGGATTCGAACCCTCGGTACCCGTGAAGGTACACTCGCTTTCCAGGCGAGCCCGATCGACCACTCTGGCACCTCTCCCTCTATCTGTAAATATTTAGTTCTCGATTGAACTCTTTTCAAACGTGCACAAATAAATTAATAATTTATTCTTCATGCAAGTGCATTTTGTCAAATGGTAAATTTAAATACGCAATTGAGTTGCGAATTGAAGAATAGTATTTAATAATATAATTATTTAATGTGAATACACTTATAACTATTCCATTTCACCTCTTAATGGCTTAATTAAATAGTTATGTTGTAGTTCTTTTGTTTTAGCATGACTAATAACGTACATCATTTTTGTAATCGCAGCCTCTGTTGTTATATCACTTCCACTAAATACACCAATAGATTGTAAATCCTTACTCGTTTGATATCTACCTTGAATAACCTTCCCTCCCATGCATTGCGATACATTCATTATTAGAACGCCTTTATTTATTGCTTTTTGTAGTGCATTAATGAACCATTTTTCAGTTGGAGCATTTCCTGAACCAAAAGTTTCAATAACTAAACCCTTTAATCCATCAATTGATAACACCCCCTCTACGAGCGCTTTCGATATACCTGGAAACACTTTAAGAATAGCCACTTCCTGTTGAATATTTTTTCGGACCTTTAATTCAGCATCTTGTTGATAGGGTCTGAGTGCAGCGAAATTATATTCTATTATTATTCCCGCTTCCGCCAATACTGGATAATTTTCACTTTGAAAGGCATCAAATTGTACACTTTCAACTTTCTTAGCCCTATTTGCTCTGAGAAGTAGATTATCAAAATATATACAGACTTCAGAAACGATAGGACGTTGGTTTAATTTCTGACTTGCAATCTCAATAGCCGTTATTAAATTCTCCCTCGCATCAGATCTTGCAGCACCAATAGGAAGTTGAGCGCCTGTAAAAATCACCGGTTTATTCAATCCTTCCAACATAAAGCTTATTGCTGAAGCTGTATAAGCCATAGTATCAGTACCGTGGATTACTATAAATCCGTCATAAGCATCATAATACTCTTCAACTAAGCTAGCAATATCATCCCAGTGTGAAGGGTTTACGTCCGAAGAATCAATTAAATTATTGAATGAGGCTACCGATATTTTGAGATTAAAATTTTTAAGAGAAGGTACTTCATCCAATATATTTTGAAAATCAAAAGGTACCAGGGCTTGTTGTTCATTGTATACCATACCTAATGTACCTCCAGTATAGATTATCATGATTGCACAATCAGGAGCTTTAGGTGTAGCGGTATCAATGTGTATTAGTTTATAGTACTGCTTCATTAGGAAAACAATTCAGTAGCATTTTTGCTAGTAATTTCGATCAAATCGGACTTAGACATTTCTTTAAGATCAGCTAACTTTTGAGCAATTAGGTCCAAAAAAGCTGGCTCATTTCTTTTACCTCTTTTAGGAGTTGGCGCTAAGTAAGGTGCATCTGTCTCCAAAACTATTCTATTAAGATCAATATCAGGAATATGTTCTGCAAGGCCGCCATTTTTAAAGGTTACCACCCCTCCGATACCTATAAAAAAACCTAAATCAATCACTTTTTGAGCTTCTTCGGCAGTACCAGTGAAACAATGGAAAACACCTTTTAGCTTATCATCATTCATTTTTTTGATAATATCATAAGTATCATCAAAAGAATCTCTGCAATGAAGAATTACAGGTATTTGATGATCCTTGGCAAATTGCACTTGTATTCTAAGTGCTTCTTTTTGTTGTTCTATTAAACTTTTATCCCAATAATAATCTAAACCTATTTCACCAACAGCAGCAAACTTTCTCTTATTCAGCCAATCTTCAACTTCGTAAAGCTGTTTTTCAAAATGCTTTTCAACAGAGCAGGGATGAACACCCATAGTAGCGATAGTGTTAGAAAACTTTTCTTCCACTTCTAACATGGGCTCAATTGACTTATGATCGATATTGGGCATGTAGAAGCGTTTTACTCCAGCCTCTTCTGCCCTTTCCATCATTTCCTGTCTATCTTCATCAAATTTATCTACATATAAATGTGCGTGTGTTTCAATCATCCTTTAGCAAATTTTCTTCCTTTCCATTTCACGGGCAAAGGTAAGATATAATAGAAAAGAAGTGCAATAGAAATGAAACCACTGTAGAATTCAAATATAAAAAGATTGCTTAAAGGCACATATTGATTTAGCCTTTCTAATATTTTATTGATAAAAAGACTCTGTAAAGTAATTTTTAAACCAAATAACGGAATAGCGACAAATGGATTAACAAAAGTTAATGCCAGCATTGCTGGATAATAGAATGCTTGAAAAACTAATAATGTTAACATAAAAGGGGGTAGCTTCAAAGCTCCAGACATCCATCTTTTTCGCTGATTCATAAGATTCCAAAAACCTCTGGTTGCAAAAGTTCTTACTAAGCTATCTTCATTTGCCAATTGCTGGTAATGGTAACCTTGTTTTGCTACTGCCTGAAATAAAGCAAAGTCTTCAGTAACTGAAAACGGAATATTTTTATAGCCTCCCACTTTATCATAGGCTTCCCTACTTACCATCATATTATTACCGACACCAGTAACAGGAATTTTCCAACCGCTTACAATTTTCACCATACCTAAAGCTAAACTCCAATCAATCATCTGCATACTTGAAAAGAAGTCCTTTGCTTTTATTATGGTAAATCCACTTTGTATTCCAGCCCCATCTTTCCAACATGCTAATTGTTTCATTAACCAACTACTTGGCACTTCAACATCACCATCAGTAATCATCATATACTCACCTTTTGACTTTTCAGCCAGTTGCTCTAAAACATTAGCTTTAGCATCAAGATGAGCAATTTTTTTATCAATTGGGATGTAGAAAAAATTATTGGTCTCTTTATCCCACTCTTTTAATATTTTAGTAGTTCCGTCAGTTGAACCGTCATCTCCCATCAAAACTTCATATTTATCATCAGGATAATCGAGTTTTTCTAAGGAATTTAACGCATAATTTACGGTATGAACTTCATTTCTTACGGCTAATAAAATGGATATGAAAGGCAATTCACCTTCATAAGGTTTTGGGTTTTCAGCTTTTGGTTTCCAAGCCATCCATAATATTAAGTCCATGAAGATTACCATAAGAATAATCGACAAAAGGCTTAAGTACAGATAGGTCATAGTTTTTCAAATTTGTATCCAATATCGGAAAAATGTTTGAGATACAAAGGTAGAAATTGCAATATTTTATCTTTAGATTTAAGATTATCATGAAATACTATAATACTACCGTTAGAAGAGTTTTGAATACTTTTTTTAAGAATAGTATTTGCCGAAATATTTCGGTTATAATCTTTTGACAAAACATCCCACATGATAAAGTTGTAATACTTTTGGTTTAATTTCTGGACAGATTTGAAAGTGAATTGACCATATGGTGGTCGAAATAGTTTTACTTCAGGTTTAATATGCTTTTCAATTTCTTTTTGACATAGCTCTACATTTTCTAAGTATACATTCAAGTCGCTTTTCCATGCTTTTAAATGATTAAAAGTGTGATTTCCAACTTGATGATTTGCTTGAATTAATTGTTCAAAAATTTGGGGATGCTTTCTGATATTATCTCCCACACAAAAAAAAGTTGCCTTCGCATTAAAATCCTTTAGAATGGCTAGAATTTCATTTGTTAGATTAGGAATAGGCCCATCATCAAAAGTAGGATAAATAATTTTATGATCTGTATTTACTTTCCATTGAAATGATGGAAAGATATTTTGAATGATTTTAGGAGTTTTATAAAAAGCAAAATCAGACATGATATTTACATGCTAATAATGTGATATCATCTGAAAGTGGTCTTTTTCCAATGAAATCATCAATCTTATCTAATATAGCTGAAATAATTCTTTCAGGGGTTGCAGAAATATATTGACTCAAAATTTCCATTACCCGCTCAGGCCCAAATTCTTCTTCCGCTTCATTGAAGGCCTCTGTTAATCCATCAGTATATAGTAATAAGGTTTGGGGTGAATCAATAGAAGCTGTTCCGATCTCTAAAAATGGAATTTCATTTAACGCACCTAATACTAGGGTTCCTTTTTCCAGTTTTTCAATGCTATGGTCCGATGAAACTAAAAATGGTGGATTATGTCCAGCATTAACATATTTCAAAGTTTTCTCTTTCAAATCTATAATTGCTATAAAAAAAGTAATGAAATTCTCTCCTTTAGCACTTTCAAAAACCTGATAATTTAAATCATGGATAATCTCTTCTAAATCTGTTGTCTTACGTAGAAGCGTTCTTAGAGAAGCTTGAAAATTTGACATTAACAAAGCGGCAGGTACTCCTTTACCGGAAACATCAGCAATGCAAACCATTTTTTGATGTTCATTGATGGATTTCCAATCATAATAATCTCCTCCAACTGTATGATGAGGAGAATAATGAGCGTCTATACTGAAATTATCATTCTCAGGTAAAGATTTGGGAAATAGTAGTTGCTGAACTTTTTTAGCAATTTCCATTTCCTTGGCAATAACTTCCTGTTTCAGTCTTTCCCTAGCCATTTTTTTATTCTCAATGGCCACCATTATAATATTGGAAAGTGCTTGAATGAAGTTTAAATGATTTTCAATGTATTCTCTTTCCTCTGCATTTGCCACACCACCTAAAAAAACAACTGCTAGTAAATCATTTTTGTGATATACAGGAATTGCCACATCAAATTCATCAAATGGAGAATCTACTAAATCAGATGGAAACAAAATCTTACCTTTTTCTACAATTTGATATGCGTTTGAATCTATGGAATTATAATCTTTTTTAGTACCGAATGATAGTTTAGGAATCCATTGTTTATCATCTTGAACCACCAACATCAATTTCGATAACTTTAGGTTTGCCCTTAAAGTGAAATTATAAATTTTGTATAAAGATTCTTCTGGAAGATTTTCATTGATTGCCTGAGTAATTTCAAGTAAGGCATCAAGTTCTAACTCCTTCAGTTCATATCGGTTCGCTATGTTCAAGGCTGTACTCATTTCTAAACGTGAAGTTAATCAATACTATTGAGAATATTAATAATGTAAAAGGAAATGAAAATAATGGGGTTTAATTCTCAGAAATTAGGATAAACAAGAGACAATAAATCCACTTGTAATGAAATTTATCACAATTATTAACCACCCACTTAAAACTCTTTATTAATCTGTTGATTATTATATATCTTAGATCAAAATCTTAACTATGAAAAAATACTTACTCTTTATTCTAGCCATTTCTATTTATTCTTGTAGTGCTTTAAAAACTAATCAAAGTGATAGTCCTGAGATCTCAGAATTTGATAAACTTACTTCTGGGAAAGAAAAATTTAGTGGTTTCTTTAATTATTATTGGGATTCTGATGAAGGTAAAATCTATTTAGAAATTGATAAGCTGAACCAAGAGTTTATATATGTCAGTTATCTTTCTGCAGGTATTGGATCTAATGATATTGGACTTGACAGAGGACAAATTGGGAACAGTAAAATTCTTAAATTTGAAAAGATTGGAAACAAAATAATGGTTTTTGAGCCTAATTATAAATTTAGAGCTCAAACTGAAAACCCTGCCGAAAAGAAAGCAGTAGAAGATGCATTTGCTCATTCTGTTATTCATTCATTTGAGATTAAAGCCTCAAATGATTGGTCTCATATTGTTGATGCTACAGACTTTTTCATCAGGGATGCACATGGAGTAGTAAATAGACTTAAAAGGTCAAAAGAAGGGAATTATAGCTTAGACAAAAGTCGATCAGCTTTCAATATGGATGGCTCCGGAAATTTTCCGAAAAATACCGAATTAGATTTTTGGATTTCATATAAAGGACAAGCTTCAGGAAGAGAAATTTACAGTGTTAGTCCGGATGCTGATAATATTACTGTAAGACAACATCATTCTTTTGTGCAATTACCAGAAGAAGGATTCGAGGCTAGGAAATTTGATCCAAGAGCTGGTTATTTTACGACCGCATATAAAGATTATGCAGTTCCAATTTCAGAAGACATCAACCAAAGATTAATAAACAAGCACAGATTAGAAAAGAAAGATCCCAGTGCTGAATTAAGTGAAGCAGTTGAACCCATCATTTATTATTTAGACCCGGGTACACCTGAACCTGTTCGATCAGCCTTGATGGATGGTGCTAAATGGTGGAATCAAGCATTTGAAGCCGCTGGTTATAAAGATGCTTTTCAAGTGAAAATACTTCCAGAAGGAGCCGATCCGCTCGATATTCGATATAATGTTATTCAATGGGTACACCGCTCATCAAGAGGCTGGAGCTATGGCGCTAGTGTTGTGGACCCAAGAACTGGAGAAATTATTAAAGGCCATGTAAGCTTGGGGTCTTTAAGAGTGAGACAAGATTTTTTAATTGCAGAAGGTTTATTGGCCCCATATAAAGAAAATGAAGATAATCCAGCTATGCTAGAGATGGCATTGGCTAGATTAAGACAACTTGCAGCCCATGAAGTAGGTCACACATTAGGACTAGCTCATTCCTATGCTTCTAGTACAGAAAATGATGCCTCCGTAATGGATTATCCACACCCTAATATTGAATTAGACGAAAAAGGAAATATAACTCTAAAAAATGCATATGATACTAATATAGGTGAATGGGATAAATACGCTATTCGATATGGATATGAGGATATTCCAGATGATTCAGATGAAAAAGAATATTTAAATGGAATTATTCAAGATGCAAATGAGAATGGCTTAAGTTTTATTTCTGATAGGGATGCAAGGGCTCAAGGCGGTGCTCATCCGCTAGCCCATTTATGGGATAATGGAAAAGATCCTGCTGTACAGCTAAATCATCTGTTAAAAGTGAGAAATAAAGCGCTGGAGAAATTCGGAGAAAATGTTATTCAATTTGATCAACCCATGGCTCAAATTCAAGAAGCTTTAATTCCAATTTACTTTTTACATCGCTATCAAGTTGAGGCAGCAGTAAAACTTGTCGGAGGTTTAGATTATGCCTATAAAATAAGAGACGATAAATTAAAAGAAATGAAGATTTTAGCTTCTGAATGGCAGCTAGAAGCGGCTAACAGCCTAGCTAATGCAGTATTAGCCGAAAACTTAGCAATTCCCGAAAAACTTTTACAGCAGTTATATCCTCGACCATTAGGCTATTATGATAATAGGGAATTATTAAATGGTAAAACAGGTGTCAGTTTTGATGCCTTAGGAGCGGCAGAGCAAGCTTCTACTTTAGTTTTTGATTTATTATTTCATCCACAAAGGTTAAATAGAATGGTTGAATTCCACTCTAGAGATCGGAATAATCCAGGAATTGAGAAAGTGACTGAAATATTCAACAATACTTTATTTAATCAAAAAGTTAGTAATGATTATCATCAGGCTGTTAAACTAACTAGCCAAAATGTTTATATCAATCACATTATGAAAAGTATTAAAGATGGAAATGTATCTTCTTTAGCTAGAGCACAATTAATGTCTGAACTAGAAAATATTGATCAACAATATTTAAAAACAAACTACAGAAAAAGTGCTTTGGAAAACGCTAATATTGGCATGTTGAAGCAACAAATAAAGCTATTTTTGGAGCATCCTCAGGAATATAATCTTGCTCCAATTCCAAGTTTGCCACCTGGAAGTCCAATCGGAAGCTGTGATTTTTAATTCATCAAACATAATACTTCCTTGTAGCAAACCGTTATAAGGAAGTATTTTAAACTATCAACCAATATTATGAAGTCATTTATTATTACTCTACTGTTTTTAACAGTTTCATCTTTTGCTTATTCTCAATCTATTGTAAGTTACCACCAATCACCAAATGGTGGACAGGCCGCTTACGCTTATGAATTTAATGAAAGGTTTAGACCAGAAATCCGCCTATATCCTAATACAGCTATAGAAGACTTCCTTGTAAAGCTCATGTTCAACTACGACTTAATTGACAAAGAAAACCATGAATTTTATAGTGGAATATCCTTACTTGGGTCTACTGTTGGAGGTGCAACTTTCGGATTAGCTGTTGGAATAAATATTTACCCCTTTGAAAATAAAAATTTTGGATTTTTGATGGAATTCTCACCAAACATTCCATTAGATGAAGCTGGAACACCCTATTTTTCAGGTAGCTGGGGAATAAGGTATAGATTACAGAAAAGTAAAGACTAATCTTTAAAATCCATTATGTTCCAAAAGGCCCTTTTTAGTGGCTAAAAAATATAACGCCTCCCAATCCATTTCATGAGGATTATATGTATTAGCTCGATATTCTTCATCATGGTTTACCAATATTTTAATGAACTCTTTTTGATGGAGTGAAAGCAAATTTTCCTGTAAAACCGAATCTCCCCACTTTAATTCATTCTTAATATCCTTATAAGATTGAACAAAATAAAGCTCATCCATTAAATCAATTTCCTGCTCGTTCATTTGTATTATATTGTCTTTCTTTCCATTGATAACTTCCAAAGTTAGCAATCATTCCAAACACTACCACATAAAGGCTGTATATCAACTGTAATATACCGAAAGATGTTATACTAAATTTCGACTTCTGAGATTTTAAAACCTGATATATAAATAGGCCTTCAGCCATAATTTTAAGTAAAATAACTGGCCCTAAAACCAAATAACTATCATACAAAACTGAATAGATTAAACTACAGATATAAATTAAATGAAAAGACCATACCATTAATGCAGGAATAGCATCTTTTAAATCTGCACTTGCTTTCCATTTAGCAGACCATCTTTTTTTCTGATTATAAAACTGTCGTAAATTCTTAGGAGCACTCGTTTTAACCAAGGCCTCTTTTTGAAAATAAAAACTATTTGGAAAAGCTTTTTTCAGCTTCTGTAACAGAAAAATATCATCACCCGATGGGACATTTAAATTTGTGGAATAAGGATCAAGTTCCTTAAAAATGCTTTTCCTAAATGCTAAGTTTGCACCATTTGCCATGTTAGGATTTCCTAATTCTATGGATACTGCCCCCACTCCTATTAAAGGCGCAAATTCCATTTGGAATAAATTTGTAACTAACGAATTTGAAATAAAACTAACATTTCCTGATACTAAATTTATATGTTCCAGCTCGAAAGGAGCTTGCATTTTTAAAATCAAATCAGAAGGCAAAGTACAATCTGCATCAATAGTTAATATGATTTCATGTTTAGCTTCATTAATAGCAAAGTTTAAAGCCGCTTTTTTACCCATCTCCAAACCAGAGAGTTTTAATAGTTTCATTTGATAAGGAATTGAATCTCTAGATCTTTCGATTATAGAAGCACCATCATCTTCAGAATGATCATCAATAAATAGGATTTCAAGTAATTCTTTAGGATAATCAATAGCCTGAATACTTTTGATCAAGACACTTAAATTTTCCTTCTCATTTCGAAAAGGGATGATCAGTGAAACTGATTTTAATTTACCGCTTTCGGTTATTTCTGGCATTCGTTTGTAAACATTAGTCGCGTAAAGCAGGCCAAAAGAATAAATCAAAATAACCAATGAAAAAAAAGTGATCATTTTTTATAGATTAACTTAAGCTTAGGTATATAAAAAAGCCCAATAGCAGCGGGCACTGCAATATTTATAAGCCATAATATTAAACCTGCTGCTATAATAGGAGCAACAGAAACCTCTAATTTTTCAAAGAAAAAAGCAATACTTACCTCTCTTACTCCCAAATCATTCAAAAAATTAAATGTAGGTAGAATTGATTTTATTAAAAACATGAAAGCAATCCCCATAAATTGATGAAACAAATTGATTTTTAATTCTAATACAGATAAAAGAATTAAAAACTGTAGACTAAAGATTATATACCTAACTATACTAAGCGCTGAAAGCAGGACAAACAATTTTAATCCTAATTTTTTTATAGGCCATAAATAGTCTTTAACCCTAGGATGATTTCTATTAAAATAAAGTAACAGAAAGAATCCAAAAATCACGAATCCAATTATACTGCTTAAAGCAAAGGAGGAAGAATATGAAAAGTCAAATTCAGATAAGCTAAAATCTGATATAAAGTAAACTGCTATTAATCCAAAAAGCAAAGTTGGGAGCATTTGAAGCATTCTTGAAATCAGAATTAATCCTAAAGCACTTTTTCGATTTTCATGAGAAATAGAAAATACCTTAGCAAAATAATCTCCAATAGCATGTGGGGTTATAAAACCTAATGCAATTCCTGAAAAAACCCCAACTGATGCTTCTGAAATAGAAATCTTTGTAATTGGCTTCAATGAATATTTCCATTTCAATACTTCCATTAACCAATTGATGGGCATTAATATTGAAACCAATAGGATTATAAAAATATTTTGTGCGTATATGTTAAATGCTGATATAAAACCTTGAAAATCATAACTAATTCTTTCATAGAGAAACAATATCACTACAATTGATACCGCTATTTTGACTAGAATAAGTAATTTTTTTCTCAATGCTTTCTAAAATAAAAAACCACCTTACAATGATGGTCATTAGAAGGTGGTTTTCAAAATTGAAAATCTAAATTTATTTATCTTTTGTATTCTTCAAGTTTATTGAGAGCAGTTTGTAGCTCTCTTTTAATTTTCACTTGTTTATCATGTGATCTTTTTCTTAAGTCTTCTATTTCTTGATCCACCAACTCTTTATCTTTTTTAGCCTGACGGGTAAGTCTAAAACTATTTAAGAACATAATATATACAATTACTAAACCAGCTAAAAGTATGATTACAATGGACCACATGATTACATTGTAGGTCACTTTAGTCATTGACATACCAAAAAACGGCATCTCATCTACAGCATTTTGTGCTTCTTCTAACTTATTATTTAAATCATTCATCTGAGACTTAGCTTCATCTCTTTCTCTCTCAGCTTTTGATTTAGCATTTTGCGATGAGGTAACTTTTTGATTTAAGCTATTAATAGAATCACTTAATATATCACCAAAAGCATTCACCTTAGTAATTGGAATCACCTTATATTTTTCAAAGGTTTCGCTGCTTTCAATCATATTTTGATATTGATCAGACAATGTAGCCTCGTCCTGTGCAGAAGTGTTAAAATGAACACCTAAAACAATAATTGAAAAAATAACTAAAAGCTTAAATTTCATAGTACTCTGTTTATCGTAAAAATATCCGCATTAATTCGTTGTAAATATAGTTTGAACGAATGGAATTAAAAAAACTTATATAGATTAGCATTATAAAAATGCATAAAAATCTTAACATTTCACCTTTAAATAGGTTTTGTGTGCATGAATAATAAATTTCACAATTACACATTAAAAATTGCAGCTGTTTACAATGTTTTATGGGGTGCATGGGTAGTCTTATTCCCTCAGCAGTTTTTTGAATTAGTGGGCATGGAAAAAATAAATCATCCTATGGTGTGGCAAGGCATGGGAATGGTGATTGGTGTTTACGGATTAGGATATTGGTGGGCCTCTTACAATGCATCAAGACATTGGCCTATTGTGATGGTAGGTTTTTTAGGTAAAATATTCGGTCCTTTAGGTTTTATATTCAATTATTTACAAGGTATAGTTCCTTTTGAGTTTATTTACACCTTGTTTACCAATGACTTCATTTGGTGGATTCCTTTCTTCTTAATTTTAAAAGATGTTCATGTTAAAACAAATTGGAAACTTACTTGAATCTAAAGGGTCGGTTTACCTTATATTCATTTTCTATTTTATTGCCGGTTTAAATCATTTCATAAATCCTGAATTTTATATACCCTTAATTCCTGATTATTTAACACTAAAAAAAGAAGTTAATTTAATTAGTGGATTAATAGAAATTGCTTTAGCAATAGGATTACTTCTTAACCCGACTCGTAAAATAGCATCTTTTCTGACCATCTTAATGCTATTAGCATTTATACCTTCACATATTTATTTTATTCAAATAGGCTCTTGTATTGAAGGTGGTTTATGTGTGCCTGAATGGATAGGTTGGACTAGATTAATAGCGATTCACCCCGCTTTACTTCTTTGGGCTTGGAAATCAGGGCGAGTATCTTCAATCTGATATTTATGCTCATGAATGAAATATAAGGCCAATTCATTGAAAATATCATATTGATCGATATTGCATATATGCCCTGCTCCTTTCACCTCTGTAATTATTACATTTTTATGTTTTTTGGCAAATTTTTGGGCTGATTTAAGAAACACATAATCTTGTTTGCCCATAATAGCTAAGGCTGGAAAGTTGATTTTTTGGTTGTAAAATCGATTAAGTAAGCGAAAGAACTCATTATACAGTCCTACCCACTTCATATATTCTTTTGAGCTTAACTTATTTGCTTGTTTTTGATAGATTTTCCTCGATTTTTGGTGCTTACGGTAGGGCATTAGTAAATAAGAAAACACACTATACATTACGAAATAAGAAAGAAACAAATTGAAAAAACGAGCGAGTTGCACAAATGATTTTATAAGTAAATTTGCTTTAAAAATTCCTCCAGCAAATATTGCGCTAGCCACCATATTTGGGTATTTTATGCTAATATCCTGCATAATAACACTACCGAAACTTAGAGTTACAAAATGCGCCTTTTCAATACCATTAATATCTAATACCTTTTTGATATCATCTGTTATGATATCAAATGTGTAATTATCCTTTTCAGGCATAATGTTTTTAGATCGACCATGATCTCTTAAGTCAATTATTAAAAGATTATAAAGTGGTTTAAAAGATTCAACTTGATACTTCCAAGTTGAAGTATTTCCCCCAGCACCATGAATAAAAACTACCCATTCATGGGCTGAATGGTTCAAATGGACTTCGTAATGTAAGGATGAATTTATCATGATGAAAAAACCTTAACCTATCATTTTTGTTTAATATTTATATATCAAAAGTACCACATAATATTTCCGATATTCAATCGGTTAATTAAATTAATATATGCAAAATATTAACTTTAAAACATTTACATGCGGTTTTTAGTCTTCATGAATTCAATCTTTAATTTATGACATCTTATATAAAAGAACTTTCAGATTTTGGTTTATTCGTCTTAATATGGATAGTACAATTGATTGTCTATCCTTCCTTTACTATGATGGAAAAATCTAATTTATTAGCATGGCATCCAAAATATACTCAAATGATCACCATAATTGTGATGCCTTTAATGTTAGTTCAAATAATCCTTACTCTATACTTAACCTACAGCAATAGTAACTGGATCCTAATTACTCAATCTGTCTTGGTAGTTATGCTCTGGGCCAGTACTTTTTTTCAAGCTGTACCTTTACATAACCTTATAGAATCTAATCAGGAAGTAGCTGAATCAGCAAAAAAACTTGTGCAAGTAAATTGGAACAGAACTGCAATGTGGACTATAATTGTATTATTAAATTTAGTACAAAGATTCACAACCTTTAACAATTAATGTAGTTACATCTTTTGCATAGAAGCTTTATATGACTACATCTGATGAATTTGGTACTAAGCCAATCAATTACTTATTAAGAAAACAAGCAATACCATCTGCTATAGGAATTCTTACCTTATCGATTTACGGTATAGTGGATACTATATTCGTTGGGAATTTTGTAGGTTCGGTAGGTATAGCTGCAATTACTGTAGTGATTCCTATTACTTTCCTTATTTCATCAATTGGAATGGGAATTGGTATTGGTGGGTCTTCCATCATCTCTCGAGCATTAGGATCAGGAAAACCAGAAAAAGCTAATAAAACCTTTGGGAACCAGCTAACCTTAACTTTTATACTAGGTATATTTTTTAGCATAAGTTGTTGGCTTTTTATTGAACCTATTTTAATGGTCTTTGGCGCAAAAGGTGATATTCTTCAACCTACCATTGATTACTTTACCATTTTACTACTAGGAATTCCTGTTCTTGCATTTGCTATGATGTCAAATAGCATATTTCGTGCAGTTGGATATCCAAAAGTTGCGATGGTAGTCATGATTGTACCTGCAATAGTAAACGTTATATTAGACCCTATCTTTATAGCCGTTTTGGATTGGGGAATAAAAGGTGCTGCTTGGGCAACTACCTTTTCATATCTATTTAGTGCTTCCTATGCTGCTTATTACTTCTTAAAAGGAAGTACAGGGTTTAAATTATCCAAAACGGATTTTCTACTAGATTTCAAATTAACAGGCGAAATATTTTCTATTGGCGCCGTTACAATTGCCAGACAAGGAGTAGTTAGTTTGTTATTCCTAGTGTTAAATAATTCTTTATTTAAATATGGCGGAGAAAATGCAATTGCAGTTTATGGTATAATTAATAGAATGATGATGCTAGTAAATGTTCCTGCAATTGGTATTACACAAGGTTCTATGCCTATTATTGGTTATAACTATGGGGCTGAATATTTTAAACGGGTCAGCTTAACATTGCGAAACGCTATTATTTCAGCAACATTATTGTCTTCTGTTATCTATGCTGGTATTCTAATTTTTACTCCTCAAATAGTATCCATATTTACAGATAATACTGAATTGATTGAAAAAACTGTACCTGCCTTAAGGATTACATTTTTAATGACACCTTTAATTGCTTTTCAACTGATTAGTGCGGCTTACTTTCAAGCCCTAGGGAAAGCTTTACCAGCATTGTTACTCACTTTAACGAAGCAAGGTTTCTTCCTTATTCCTTTGTTATTATTTTTGCCAAATTTTTACCAATTAAACGGAATTTGGATTGCTTTTCCAATTGCTGATTTAATGACTGCAATTGTGTGTATGAGTTATTTAATTACGCATAGTAAAAAGATTGTATTGAATCCATCAGCAATGTAAATGAGTTGATATTCCTTTCATCATTTTAAAGCGAGAGTAAAGACAGAAGTTTTACCATCAGTGTATAATAAAAAACAATAAAGGTTAAAAACTGTCTAATTTTGTAGCAATTAAGAAAATTATGAAATATAGAATACTATTATTTTTATTACTTTTTAGCAGCCTGTCATGGGCTCAGCAGAGAGGAAACTGGGGAGGCGGAAGTAATTCTCAGATTACAGGTAAAATTACAGGAACAATCAAAGATGCCAAAACATCAGAAGCCGTATCTTACGCTACAGTAGTTGTAAAATCACCTCAAAATGGAGAAACAATAAATGGAGTTGTGACAGGCGATGATGGTACATTTAAAATCGTTGGTTTAAAACTGGGGAAATATATAGTTGAAGTTTCCTTCGTAGGTTATCAAAAATTTTCTCAGGAAGTAGAACTAACTCCCAAAGAACCTGACTTTGAGTTTAATGACATCAACCTTCAAACTGATACAGATCAATTAGAAGAAGTAGTGGTTTCAGGACAAAGAGAAACCATTGAAAATAAAATAGATAGAATTGTTTATAATGCTGACCAAGATGTCGCCAATATGGGTGGAGATGCATCTGATGTATTAAGAAGAGCTCCTCTCTTAACTGTAGATCAAGACGGAAATGTTTCTTTAAGAGGAAATTCAAATGTTCAAATATTGATCAATGGAAAGCCTAGCAGTATGTTTGGTGCCAATACAGGAGATGCTCTGAGAATGATTCCTTCAGATCAAATCAAAAGCGTTGAAGTAATCACTTCCCCTTCTGCAAAATATGATGGTGAAGGTACAGCTGGTATTATTAACATTATCACTAAAAAACAAACCCCACAAGGATTTGCTGGAAATGTAGATTTAACAGCTGGAACGCGAATTAATAGAGGTGTTGTAGGAATTAATGCTGGAAAAGGTAGATTGGGCTTTAATGCAAATGGAAGTTCATTTTACTCATGGCCACAATATGCTACTACTGACTTTTACCAAAAAACAGTCGTAAATGGAGTAACCAATATAAGAGAGCAGAACGGTAGAAACTTAAGTAACCGATTAGGATATTTCGGTAATATGGGTGCTTTTTATGATTTCAATGCCTATCATAGTTTATCAACTAGCTTAAGATTGAGAGGCTTTAATAGTAATTCTTCTGGTGTAAACACCGTTTCTCAAAATTTAGGAGGTAATGAATCTTCTTTTGATAGATTCCAAAAAAATAACTCACAAAACTGGGGTTACGAGTGGTCTTTTGATTATGTTATGAAATTCCCTAATCAGGAAGGAAGAGAACTTTCTGCTTCTTACAAAATTGATGGTAACATAAGAGATCAGGTATTTGAAATTGACCAAAATACTCCGTTGAATTACGAAGTAGCAAACAACATCAATGATGGAAACAATCGAGAAAACACCATTCAAATAGATTATACTCATCCTTTCGGAGAAGAATTTAAATTAGAAACAGGATTCAAATCAATACTAAGAGATATTGACAGTGATTTCACTTATGAATTCAAGCCAGAAGGTTCTTCTGAATATCAAGTAGTTGATAACAGAACAGATATATTCTATTATAATCAGGATGTATTAGCAGGCTATGTTTCTACCCAAAGTAATATCACCAAGAAATTAGGTTTAATAGCCGGAGTAAGATATGAATACACGGGTTTACAAGGTAGTTTCGAAGAAGCTACAGAAAGAAATTTTGAAGAAATATCTTACGAAAACTGGCTGCCAAGTGTAATTGTAAGTCAAAAGTTCGGAAAATTCAGTTCTTTAAAACTCTCCTACAATAGAAGGATTCAAAGACCAAGTTTAAGAAATGTAAACCCTTACGAAGAAATAGGAAATATTAGAAATATAAGCTTTGGTAATCCTACCCTAAATCCAGAATTATCAGACAATTATGAGTTAGGATTTAGTTCATTTATAAAAGGAACTTCAATCAATATTTCAGCTTTCTATAATGACATTAGTGAAGTAATTCAATCTGTTATTTTTGAAGATCCAGCAAGAGATGCTACAGTAACTACTTTCGAAAACGTAGGGACACAACAGAATGTGGGATCAAATCTCTTTATTTCAACTAAATTATTCAAAATCTGGACCATAAGGGGAGGCTTAAATGCCAATTACTTTATGGCGGATGGTATCATACAAGGCGAAGAAGTGAGTAATAATGCATGGTTATTCAGTGGTAACTTAAGCTCAAATATCGACCTACCAAAAGATTGGCTAATAGATGCATTTGGCTTTGCCAGGCCAAGAAGACAAACCCTTCAAGGATATAACCCTGCCTTTTCGATATTTGGAATGGGTATTAAAAAGAAAATCTGGGATGAAAGAGGAAGTATAGGTTTATCTATTGTTGAACCTTTTAAAGCAAGAAAACCTTTTAAAAGTGAATTAGGCGACCCAAATAGTGATTTTTATCAAAGAAATGTTTTTGCGATTCCTTTTAGATCGTTTGGAATAAATTTCAGCTATCGTTTCGGTCAGCTGGATTATAAAGCAAGACAAAAAAGAAGTAGAATTTCCAATGATGATCAAAAATCAGGAGGAAACGATGGACAAACCTTTTAATTAATCAAAGCCTGCTCTTTTAATAAGAGCAGGCTTTTTTATCATACCAATTCTCGCCCACTATTTTTTAGATAATTAAGGTATAATCCGTTCTAGCCATTTAACTTTGCACAATGCATAAGTTCAATTTGAATTCTATAGACCTACCCATAAAGGAAATCATTCCTGAGCTACTAAATAAAGTAGAAAATTCTCAAAACCTTATAGTAAATGCTGAAGCAGGAGCTGGAAAGAGTACCATTATTCCTCTCGCGCTTCTTAATCACATTACTACAAAAGGTCAAAAAATTATTATGCTTGAGCCACGCAGATTAGCTGCAAAATCCATAGCTCATCGGATGGCTCAACTATTAGGTGAAGAGGTAGGTAATACCGTTGGATATAGGATAAGATTTGAAACCCGCATTTCTCAAAATACTCAGATTGAAGTTGTGACGGAAGGAATCCTAAATAAAATGATGGATTCTGATCCTCATTTGAAAGAAACCGCAATTCTAATATTTGATGAGTTTCATGAAAGAAGTATCCATGCTGACGTAGCCTTAGCATTAGCTAGATTTACCCAACAACAATTTAGAAAAGACTTAAAGCTTATCATAATGTCAGCAACCTTGGACTATGAAATGCTTTCTGAAGCTTTAAAGGCTGAAGTAATTATTAGTAAAGGAAGGCAGTATCCAGTTGATATAGAGTATTTAGGAGATTCTGATTCAAGTTTATTAGCTGAGTTAACAGCTAAATACATTGAGTATGCAATCAAGCAAGATGAAGGAGATATTTTAGTCTTTCTTCCAGGACAAGGTGAAATATTAACTACGCAGGATATACTTAAAAGAGCAAGAATTAAAGCCAGTATATTTCCATTATATGGTCAATTAGCATGGAATAAACAGTGGGCTGCTATTCAGCCACATCCGGAGGGTAAAAGAAAAGTTGTATTAGCTACTTCCATCGCTGAGACAAGTTTAACCATTGAGGGTATTAAAATAGTAATTGACTCAGGTTTAAAAAAGAATTCAGTATTTGACCCTAATACAGCTTTAAATAGTTTGAAGACTCAGCAAATTTCTAAAGATGAAGCCACACAAAGAGCTGGAAGAGCTGGTAGAGTTGCCCCGGGAAAGTGTTATAGAATGTGGTCTGAGGCATCTCAAAATAGTAAGAAAAAGCATAGAGTTGCAGAGATCCTTCATGCTGATTTAGCAAATCTTAGACTTGATTTAGCCTCAAGAAATATAAAAAATAGTGAACAATTATTTTGGATAACCCAACCCCCTATTGATAAATTGATTCAGGCTGAATATTTATTAATGGATTTGGAAGCACTAAATGCTGATAAAAATATTAGTGAATTAGGTAAAAAAATGCATCAGCTTCCATGCCATCCTCGCTTAGGGCATATGCTTTTAAAAGCTGAAGACAATTTAGACTTAGCGATAGATATAGCCTCTATTCTAGAAGAAAAAGATCCATTGTATAAGAAAACAGGCACCGATTTAACTGAAAGAATAGATACAATGAGGCTATTAAGAAAGGAAAATAGACTAAGTAGAAATTTTAAAAAGATTGAAAAGATAGCTCAATCCTACAGAGCACTTTTTGAGAGAGAAGCTAATAATGATAAAGCGGATTCTTATGCCACAGGTTATTTATTAGCAATGGCATTTCCAGATAGAATAGCTTCTGCCAAAAGAGGTAATAATGCCCAATTTATGTTATCAAATGGAAGCATTGCCGTTATTGGTCATAAAGATGAGTTGGCCGATGAAAGTTGGTTGACTGTGGCTAATATGGATGCTAGAAGTGGTTTAGGTAAAATATTCCTGGCTGCTCCTTTAAACCCAAAAGATCTTAAACCCCTCATTAAAAATCAAAAAACTGTCATTTGGGAATATGAGGATGATGAATTCTTAGTTTACCAACAATTAAATATAGGAAATATCAATCTTCAAAGAATAGAATTAGAGGAAGAAGCTGATGAGTTTGGTAAAAGATTAGCCATTATCAAAGCCCTTCAAGTAAATTTTGATGATATTTTAGTAACAACGGATGCTTTTGAATATTTTGCTCAAACCTATAATTCTAAACCTCAAAATGAATTCAATCCTATTAATTTAGAATTTATAGGTCATACTGCAGAAAAATGGTTACCTGCGGAAATTGAGCAAGCAGATAATATTTTGGAAACTATACAGAATTTAGATTTAGTAGAAATTGCTAAAAAACTAACTAAACTTAACTAAGAATTAACTTTGGAATTTAGCTTCTATAATATGTGGAATTTCCTTTTTAATGAAATCCAAATAAGCCTGAGCTACTGGTGAAAATCTCTTTTCCTTAAGCCATATTAAATGCCAGGTGGAATGAATTGGGAAATTCTTAACCGGAATAATTTTTAAATCTCTATTTTTCAATTCATTCTTAATTCCAATAAGCGGAAGAATCGAATATCCTAAGCCAGCAATTACTGCTTGTTTTACTGCTTCATTAGTAGCTAATTTTAAATTCATTCGAGCTGGAATCTTATTCTTTTTAATAAATGATTCCATGGTATATCGAGTACCTGATCCTTCCTCTCTGTATATCAAAGGAAGTTCTCTAAAAATGTCTACATCATATTTATTTTTGTTTAGTTCAGAATTTGCAGGCCCCACTAAATAGAGCTCATTTTTCATTAATTCCATATGATTAATAGCCATATCTGGCAGTACTGATACCATTGAAAAATCAACTTTATTATTTTCTAATGACTCAATTACCGATTGCTTATTAGTAACTTCCATACTTAATTGAATTTCCGGATACTTTTTAATAAAATCAGTTAAAAAGTGAGGCATGATGTATTCAGCTGTGGAAACAATCGATAATTTTAATTTACCACTTAATTTATCAGCACTAGAAAATCTTTTCTTCTCTATCTGATCCAATTCAGCAACTATAGATTCTATATTATTTGCAATTTCATTTCCAAAATCAGTTATATATACTTTACGTCCAATAATTTCTAAAAGTGGTTTATCAAATTGTGATTGAAGATTTTTAAGTTGTATTGAAACAGCAGGCTGAGTTAAATGCAATGCCTCAGAAGCTTTCGTAATACTACCTAATTCTACTATTTTATGAAAAATCTGTAATTGATGGAGTGTATAATTCATAAAAAACAATTATGAAATGAAACATAAACATTAATGCAATTTAATGATAAAGCTTGATATAGTTCCGATTCACTCCACTATATTTGAAAATTGTTTTAATTAAAAAACAGCTTTCATAAATTGGAATTATATATTTATATAAATGAATGATTTGAGATGAACGTAGACTTACTTTTAGAAAATTTAACCAATCCTGCATTATTATTTTTCCTGTTAGGAATTTTAGCTGTTCTATTAAAAAGCGATTTAGAAATCCCCGGAACATCTTCTCAATTTATCTCATTATATTTACTATTTTCTATTGGTTTCAAAGGCGGTCATGAATTGGCTCATGCACAATTTGAAATGTCTATTTTATGGTCAATAGTTCTGGCAATTGGAACATCCATATTAATTCCCCTTTATACATTCTTTATAATAAAACCCAGACTTGGCACATCAAATGCTGCTGCAATTGCTGCCTCCTATGGATCTATTAGTGCGGTAACTTTCATTACCGCTATAAGCTTTTTGGAGTTGCAAGAAATATCTTTTGGTGGCCATATGGTGGCCATAATGGCTATGTTAGAAGCACCAGCCATTATGGTAGGTGTATTATTATTAAACTTTTTTAAAGAAGATCAGCAAAATAGATTAACGCCTAAAGAAATTTTTCAGCATGCATTTACAAATGGAAGTGTATTACTGATTCTTGGAAGTTTGGTAGCGGGTTGGATAGCATCTGATGCACAAGCAAAAGGGATTGAACCTTTTACAACTGATATTTTTAAAGGTTTCTTAGCTATCTTTTTATTAGATATGGGAATTAGCAGTGGTAGAAAAATAGGTAAACTATTTAAACACGGCCCTTTTGTTTTAGCCTTTTCAATTATAATCCCTATCATCAACGGTTGCCTAATTGCCTGGATAAGTGGATTTATTACTACAGAAGTGGGCGATCGATTCTTATTGTCAATTCTTGCTGCTAGTGCATCTTATATTGCAGTTCCAGCAGCTATGAAGATAGCTGCACCGGAAGCGAATCCAAGTTTATATTTACCCATGGCATTAGCCATTACCTTTCCATTTAATATTACGCTTGGTTTCCCAATTTATATGCAAGTAATTAATTGGTAAGGAATATATATAAAACTATTGATCTGAATTTTCTTCTTCATCTTGAGTAAGAGGAAAATGTATAAAGTTTTCGTATAAACTATCTTCTTTAAAGAAAGAGCTTATTTCAAATTCTTCTGGATTAATAGAATTTAATTTAAAATATCCAGTATCAATCTCATTCCAAACAAAAACTACTGTATCAGTAGGAGTTTCGGCCTTTAAAGTAGCAGGAACATACCAATAACCTTTTAAAGTATCATTAGTTGAGGTACATTCATTTGAAGGATTAATATAAAGTAGAGAATCTTTATCATTTCCAGAGGATGTATATCTAAAAATTAATTGTCGGGGCGTTTCACAATTAGTTAGATTCAACTGTTCATTATTTGTACTTCTGGAGTTTAACACCCATCTTTTGCTATCATAATTAGATAATAATCTTTCCACTTCAACTTTTCTAAAACTCTCAAAATTGGGTTCTTCAGGAAGGCAAGACACTGCAGTTATAGATAGTAATATTAAAACTAAAATGTTTCTCATGCGGCAAATATAATATTTATAAAATAGTCTAAATTAATTTCAATGAATTGTTTAATCATCTTATCAGGTTTTATTGAATCATTTAAAATTCAATCCTAATTTGATTAATGTTACTTTCAATAACGATACCACTTGTAAGTTTATATTCAATTAGAATTACTTTTCGACACTTATTTTAGCGAAAGCCCTTGTTATTTATTATTAATCAAATATTTAGTATTAATATTTACATACTTATTTCGACATTTACTATGTATTGTTCGATAAAAATAAATTTTTTACAGACTAACTTAATTCATTAAGTTTGTATAATGGTTAGAATGGCTTGTACATACAAATTTTTAAGAATTGGATTATTTTCCTTAGTTCTTATTTTTTGTGGAACCCATGAAGTTTTCTCACAATGCGGAGCCACCAGTGGAGTTGGAGGATTTGATCCCATTGAAAATAAATTTTGTGGTGGAGAAAAAGAGGTATGGATAGGGAAAAGATACTCTTCTGTAGATCTACCACCTGCTACAGATGTATATATTTTGGTTAATTGGGGAGATGGAACTGAAAATTACTATCCTACAATATTAGAATTTGGTGACTATTATATTGATAATACTCCTCCTGTAGCACCAGCAGGAGCTCCATTGTTTGCTAATGATCGATATGCTTATTATCAATATCCAGCAGGACTAACAAATTGTGATTTTGAAATTACTGTTCAATTAGTTTTTGTTGATACAGGGGAAAATCCACAAACTCATCCCAGTGCATTAATATGTCCTGGTACAGATAATAGTGCTAGTACAGTTTATTGGGAAAGAGATAATATTGCTCCTGGGAATTTAAATATTGAAGAAGCTCCTCTTTTAACTATATGCGAAGGACAAGATGTAGTGATAAATCCACTAGAAAATCAAAGTATTTACAATTGCCCTTTATCTAATAACAATGGCACAAGATGGTTTCAATGGGTATATAATACTGACGGTGCTAATCCTATACCTGATGTAAATATTTCAGGTATCAATATTCCAAATGAAGATTTTAATGTTTTCCCAGGTGGTTATACAAATCCGGATTTTGGGGAAATTGTACAAGTAGATCCTGGAATAAACGAAGTTGCTGCTGATCTTGACATGGATCCTACTGGTACTATCACAATAGACGGAACAAATACATTGGTTGGTCAAACATTTGAGATCACTCTAAGAGCGTGGAATGTATGTAATCCATTTGATGATCCAGATATTCCAGGCACACCTGATTTCACTGATGCAACTACAGCCGAAAATCCACCAGAAGAAACTACGTTAACTATTGAAGTTGTTCCAGCGCCAAATCCTACTCCGGAAGTGGAAGACCCATCAACTGCAGGAGTTTGGCTTCCGGAAGATGGGACAGCTACTCCAACTGCTAGCTTTTGTGCGAATGAAACGGTTAATTTCCGTAATAATAGTGCAACTATTGGAGATGATTTAATTGAATGGGATTTCACATATGATGGGATAACATTTAACACTGATGATACGGGAAATAATGTGAATACTTCTTATGATAACTCATTTGTAGGAAGTCCAATAACAGTAGCCTTAAGAATAACACGAGGAAATATTGGAGTTCCTTGTGTATTTTTGGAGACTATTGATTTAGAAATATCAGATGGTCCTATTGCTGATTTCACAATATCAAACACATCTGCTTGTGAAACTTTAAATACAACAGTTACAGATATTTCCACAAATGCAGATGGATTTTCATGGACTGTAGATCAGATTTCTGGTCCAGGAGCTGCGACTGATGCCGGAGTAATTTCGCCTCCTTTAGCTAGTTTTCCTATTACGAGTTCTGTTAGCGGAAATACAGTAGATTTTGAATTTGGAAATCCTGGAGAATACGAAATTACTTTAACTGCGACCTCTACTGTTGCCCCTACTTGTCCTAGTAATTTAACAGAGTCAGTTTTTGTATATGACAATCCAATTGCTAATTTTAGTGCTACGGAAATCTGTGAAGGTGATATGACCATTTTTACAGATCTCTCTAATATCCCAACAGTTGTAAATGGTGATGCAATCGATACTTGGGAATTTGTATTTGATTTTGATAATACTGATTACACTACCGATCCCGAAGGCACGTTTGATACACAAACCATCACTAGCTTAAATGCAGGCGATTTTACAGCAGGTGAATATGCTTATACTTATCCTGCCGCAGGTACTTATAATGTTGCTTTAAGAGTATCCACCGCTAATGGTTGTGTATCACCAGTGGATACGATGTCAGTTGTGGTTAAAAACAACCCTATATCAAATTTTGAATTTGCTGAAAACGGTATCGATTATACTCAGCCTCTTTGTCCGGGTACTCCCATTGAAATTGTCAACACCTCCCCTGCTGGTCAAACTGATCCTGCAGTTGATCGATATTATGTAGAAATTGTTTCAGAAGATAATGCTAATGATGGAATATTTCCTGCTTTCCCAGCTTCTTTTCCTGCACCAATTAATTCAGCAGTAATTAATCCAAATGTTGGTGATCTACCCAATCCAAATTCGGGATCACCTTACACTTATGATTTATACTTTATAGCCGTTGGAGACAATAATTGTGAAACGAGAGAAGGACCACTTACTGTAACTTTACTACCTGCTCAAGCCGCAGGATTTGATATATTTGAAGGAGATCCTGGCCCATCACCGGGATCAACAGCAGATTCTTATGATAACCTGACTGTATATTGTTCACCTTATGAATTTTATTTTCGTACGGACGCAAACACTCAGACTTTCAACGCTGATCAATATATCTGGACAATTACAGACGGTATAGGTGATACCTTAACTGAAACTACAATAGAGGTAGCCACTGATCCTGAACCTGAAAGATTTAATTTCAACTTTGAAAATGTGTATCCGTCAGTTAGTCAAGAAGTATTCACCATTAATCTTCAGGTGATAACAGACGACTTTTGTGTAACTGACCGAAATGAAACAGTAAGATTATTCCCAAAACCTACAGCTGAATTTAATGTGATAGACTCTTTAATATCATGCGATTCAGTTTCATACACTTACAAGGCAGTACAAGAAAACATAGATTACTTTTGGTCTGTAAATTCAACTGATAATTCAAAATTAAGATCTGCCATACAAGATGATGCAAATGCTGAATTTACTGTAGTTTATGACCGTCCTCTAAATACTGAGCCTGATTTAGATTTTACAGTTGAATTATATACAGAAAATCTAGTTTTATGTCAGAGTGACCTTGAATCTACGACTTCAAGCATTCCAAATGCTGATGTTATTACAGTTGATATTGACTTTACACCAAGTAATTCTCAAGATTGTTTACCCTCTACCTATGATTTACAAAATACCACTACCTCAACTATTCCAGCAGGAACCGAATGGGAATTTGAAATCTACAAGTATAATACAGTAACTACAGATTACGATTTAATAGAAACAATCGAAGGTGTAGATCAAACAGGAAATGAGGACTTTAGTACAGCTATACCTTACGAATTTACTTCCGATGGTCAATATAGAATTGACTTAATTGCAAACTTGCTCAGCAATTGTAGAATTGGATTATCAACTCCAGTTGATATAGAAATATTTGAGTCTCCTACTCCAAATTTCAGGACGAATATTAGTGAGGGCTGTTCCCCATTAACCGTTGATTTAATAGAGAATTCCACCCTGCCTTCAGGGAACAATTTTGATCTAAGCCTAGAAGTCTTCAATCCAGTCAGCGGCTTGATTACACAAACTATTGCTCCTTCAAACGGTCCTGGAGGCCATTTAGATGGAATTACATTAGATCCATTAATAAATACAGCTACAGATCCCTTTATTGATTATGAAATCACATTAACCGCAACAGCCTCAAATGCATTAAATTGTTCAAATGACAGTACCTTTATCGTTAGAGTATATCAAGAACCACAAATAGATTTTGATATTACCTCAAACAATCCAGCTTGTGAAGAGGATTATACTTTTGACTTTGAATTCACTACAAGCGTATTTCCGGCAGGAACACAATTTATTTGGAATTGGAATGATGGGCAAACATTACTAACTGACCAAGATACAGCAGTCAGTCATACCTTTGTGAATAGAGCTGCCTTTTTTGGAACAGATACTTATAATGTAAGCTTAACAGCTGAAACTCCTAATAATTGCTCTGTTACGATTAGTAAAATAGTAACACTAAATCCTAGAGTAGACGCTAGCTTTTTTAAGTTACTTGATCAAGGATGTTCACCCTTGGATGTTAGCTTTACAAGTACCGCACTAGGTACAGGTTTAACAGGAAATCATGTCTATCAAAAAAGAATCAAAGATTCAGGAAATCCTTGGGTTGATTTCACCACTAGCCCGATGCCAAATGGTGCTGTTACAGAAACTTTTACCAATACTACTGCTGGTGATATAATATATGAGGTAAGGTATATTGTTTCTTCTGCAGTTGGCGGTTGTTCCGATACATCAAATATTCAAGAAATTACAATTTTTCCTGAGTTTACAAGTCCAACGATAACAGGCACAAATACAGTTTGTGCATCTGAACAATTAGTACCCTATTCAGTGCCTTTTACTTCAGGATCAACTTATTTATGGGAATTACCTTTAGGTGCATTTATTTCGAATCAAAATGCTAATGGAAATGAAATAGAAGTGAATTTTAGTGTTTTTTCTGGAAACATCAGAGTTACAGAAATAAATGCTAATGGATGTTTTGGTACACCTAGTGAGTTAGCTGTAAATGTTTTGACTGGCCCGAGTGCAACGCTTAGCTTGAACGGACCAAATGTGATTTGTCCTGGTGATGAAACTAGTTTAAGGTTTGATTTAACAGGACCTCCAGGCTCTACAAATTTTGATGTGATTTATAACAATGGACAGGAAAATGATACATTAAAAAACATTCAAAATGGACATATAGAAACCATAAATCCTAACAACTCAACAAATTACTTCTTAGTAGGAGTTGTGGATTTGGCTAACCCTAATTGTAATCCTTCCGGATTATCTGGAAATGCTTTTGTAAATGTAAATACACCTCCATCCGCAAGTATTTCTGGAACTACTACTATATGTGAAGGAAATGACACAAATTTAATCTTCAACTTAACAGGAGTTGGTCCATGGGAAGTGGTGTATACCGATGGTAGCTCAAATTATACATTGAACACTTCTAATCCCGTAACCATTGAAGCAGTAAGTCCAATTCAAGATACTAACTATGAGTTAATATCAGTAACAGATGGAAACAGTCCTATTTGTAGTGGTACGGTAAATGGAATAGCGGAAATAACAGTAAACCAAAAGCCTACAGCTGAAATATTCGGAAATGTAGATAATGTTTGTCAAAATGATTTTACTGAAATTGGGGTTAACTTAACTGGTACAGCTCCATGGACCGTAAGGTATACAGATGGAACTGTGACCTACACTTTATCTAACATTCAACCAGATAGCGGCTACGACCCAGCAACAGATTCTTACACCTATTATTTTGATGTAAATCCACAAAGTGGCACAACTACATACACTTTAACTGAAGTGCTAGATTCCAGTAATCCATTTCGTTGTAGCGGAGATATTTCCGGTACTGCTACTGTTGTTGCCTATGATAGACCTGAGGTTTCCTTATCCGGTGATACAACAATATGCTTTGGTGTAAATACTGCTTTAAACTTTGATTTTGAAGGGGATGGTCCATTTGAAGGAACTTATACTGCTAATGGAGATTCCATTGAGTTCAACAATTTCCAAAATTCCGAATCAATCAATGTCAGCCCTGAAACTAGTACTGTTTATAGAATAGTAGAATTATTCGATAGCAGAGGATGTCCAGGGCAAAATTTAGGAGGTCCTATTAGTATTAATGTTAACCCATTACCAACTTCAGTTATATCGGGTAATGATACGACCTGTTATGGTACAGAAACTAATTTAATATTTGATCAAACTGGTGTTGGACCATGGACCATAACCTATACGGATGGAAACCAAAATTACAGCTTTTCAACCGCCTTCAACAGACATTTTGAACCCGTAAGTCCTACTGCTACCACCACATATTCCTTAGTTTCAGTCACTGATAGTAATAACCCTAATTCTTGTAATGGAACAGTGTCAGGAAGTGCACTTAAATTTGTTTATCCTAGATTGGAAGCAAGTTTTGAAGTTAGCCCGCAGGATATGGTATTGCCTGAGAGCACGATAAATATTACAAATAATACAACAAACAAAAATGAATGGGAGTATTTGTGGGAATTTGGTGATGGAACCACTTCAACAGATGTAGATCCCGTCCCTCATGATTATGGCACTTTTGGAGAATTTACAATTAAAATGACTGCTACGAACGGACTATGTACCTCTAGCTTTCAAACTCTTGTCACAATTGGAGCAATCCCTCCTATTATAGATTTTGATGCTGATCCAAAAGAAGGCTGCTTACCTTTAGTTGTTAAATTTGAGAATCACTCGGAATACGCAGACCCATCTACCTATCAATGGAGTTTTGGAGATGGTCAGAGAGCCTCTGCGGTTATAGACCCGATTCATGTCTATACCAATCCAGGAACCTATACAGTTACCCTTTCTGCTACCAATATCACGGGACAAAGAACGGAATTGATAAAGGAAGAATTTATAACTGTAAATGCAACACCACAGGCCTCATTTACCATTCCTGATGAATACAGAAGAGTTTTTACTACTGAAGAGGTACGATTTGTAAACTTAAGTGAAGGTGCAGATGAATTCATTTGGAAATTTGGGGACGGAAATGAATCTTTCGAATTTGAACCTATTCATGCATATGCCGATACAGGATTTTATGATATTACACTCATTGCAATAAATTCAGAAACAGGATGTTCTGATTCAATCTTTCTAACTTCACAAGTGCAGACCATATTAGGCGGTGAATCAAGAGTACCTAATGCCTTTACTCCAAGTAGAGCCGGACCTGGGACAGGAAGTGATAACCCATTACAGAATGATTATTTCTTACCCTATGTGGAAGGAGTATCTGATTTTAATATGAAGATTTACAATAGATGGGGAGAATTATTATTCGAATCCAATGATGAAAACGTAGGTTGGGATGGTTATTATCAGGGAACTTTGATGCCTCAAGGAGTCTATGTATATCGTTTAGAATTGGTTTATGAAAATGGAAGAAGAGAAACAACAGTGGGGGACATTACACTCATTAGGTAGATTTATCTTTTAAAAAGCGTAATGAAATATTGAATGCTTAAAACTAGAAATTTACATATCATACAATATACTGCAATTGTTTTAATGGTTGCGATATTGCTTAATCCTTATCAGGTTAAAGCGCAGGATTTTCAATTTTCGCAATATCATGAATCACCCTTATATTTAAATCCTGCATTTACAGGTTTGGGTAAAATGCACAGAATCACATTAAACTCACGTGTTCAATGGCCTAGTTTACCAAAAGCATACGTTACCAATGCTTTAGCCTACGATTACAATATGGACTATCTAAGCAGTGGATTTGGCTTAATGCTAACACGAGATGTTGCAGGATCTGGAAACTTAGGTAATACAAATGCAAGCTTTTTATATTCCTATAGAATTGGCATTGCTGATAAGTTAGTTTTAAGTACTGGCCTACAATTTGCTTATAACTTCACAGGGTTAAATCAAAATGGCTTAACTTTAGGAGATCAATTATTGGATAATAGAGGCATATCATTTGATTCCGAATTGTCTAATATTCAAAACATTCAATATTTTGATTTTGCTGGTGGAGTGCTTTTGTATGGCAAATCCTTATGGGCTGGTTTGGCGCTACATCATTTAACGCAACCTGAAATCTCCTTAATAGGAGATTCAAATCCATTAAGAATGAAAATTAGTGCCCATGGAGGAATTAGAATCCCTTTATATAGAGGATCAACAAAGTTAGAGTACCTGTCGAGTATTGCTCCTTCATTTGTTTATAAAAGGCAAGGCATAAATGATCAGCTTGATCTGGGAATAAATTGGCATTACGATCCTATTTCAGCAGGGCTTTGGTACAGAGGAGTACCACTTGGTAAAACTACTCCTAATGAAAGTTTATACGATAGAGATGCTCTTATATTTAAATTTGGATTGCTTTTCCCTGATTTTCAAGTGGGATATAGTTATGATTTCACCATATCAGATTTAGGAGGTGCTTCAGGTGGGGCGCATGAGATTTCTATAATTTTTGATTTCGAAGCTAAGTTGGCAAAGAAAAGGAAAAAACAGTTTTTACCTTGCCCAACCTTTTAAATATTATTTCTCTGCTTTAATGCTCTCCTCATCATATAGCGTTCAACAATTACATCAATTGGCTTTAATAGAACAGCAATTCCCAATTTAAATAGAAAACCTATTTGGGGATTACCTACCTTTTGCTCCACAATTGGTTCTAAAAACCCTTCAGATAAAACAAATAATAGAATTGCAATTAAAAGTACTATGGATGATGCTTTTCTACCTACTTTGGCTTTAACTAACTGATCTATTGTATCCTGTAATAATTGATTATTTACTTTAAGGTCATCATTAATCTTGTTGATCTCATCAGACTGCTTTTTAAGCTTCTCATTAGCTTCATTAAGCTTAGAATGTAATCGGTCGCTAACCGATGTTAAAAGTTTTGCCTCTCCTATTAAGCGATCATACTTTTCACATAGAAGCTTATAGTTTTCCTTTACCTTCTCAGTAGGAATATTATCATCCTCTGCTAAAGCACGAACCTCATTCAGAAAATCAACTTCTGTCTGAAATACATCTGATTGGGTAAAGTTTTTTGACATATATTAAGCTTTAATCTCGACCATTTTAAAGGGCACCTTAATTATCTGTTTAAAGTCCTCTCCAGATTCTTCCATATCCTCATCTTCTTCTTCGTAATACCAATCAATGGCTATATCTTTTCCAGCTTCTTTAATTTTTTCTAATTTTCTAAAGATCTCTACTAAGCACTTAGATGAACTTGTATTGAAGTATTCCAATTTAACTTCAAAATTAGTAGAATCAAGCGGATTTTGAACATAATTATCTAACCAATCGAGCAACGGTCTATAAAACTCGATAGAATTCTCAGGAATAGATCTTCCCGATATTAAAAATGTATCCGCATCGGGATTAAAGTCAAGTTTTGGGGTTTTGGGTGTAGCCTCTAAAAAATATGCATCCATAGTTTTTTCCTTAATGTTTAATGTTTACTTGTAAACTAAAATAAGAATAATCATTATTGATGGATTGAAAACCATATTCTAAGGGTTGACCAGATTTTCTCACCATATCCATTATACCAAGGCCAGCCCTTCCTTTATCAGAAAAGACTCCTTCATCCAATCTATTACGATATTTTTCCCTCAATTCATCGTTCGAGAGCTGATTAATTTCCTGAATACGTTTTTTAAGGGGATCTGAAATAGATTGCTGGATGTAATTTCCAGATGTAATTTCATAAGTGGTAGGTCCTTTTACTACCATAATTAATATCTCATGGAATTTTTCATCTGCATTTTTTAATTCTCCCTCATTATGATAAATGTTTTGAAGTACCTCTACTAAAATATTAAAAACCTTCTTTTTAGTGCGTGAATTATACTCAACCATTGCCAATTTATTTTCAGCCAAGGTTAATAAGTTATTAGTTAGGCTATCAGTAATATTTCCCTGATAGGCTAACAATAACTCCTCACTCTCTTTAAGATTTTTAAATTTATTTAAGGTATCTAACATTTTTTACCGACAGGGCAATAAAGAATCAAAAAATCATTCATCGGTCAAATTACAATTATTTTCTTAAAAAATATAATGATTATATGATTTGCTTACATAATATCAATGTACGTTTCCTGTTAATTTTCTAATTAAAGGAGTTAAGATTAAAGCGACTATTCCTGCCCCTACAATAAAGATAGTAATAAACTGGAATATGTCTGGTAATAAGCTTGGGTTCTCAGCAATTGCATTTTGGTCAAATTCACCTGCTACTAATCCTGCAATCAAATTACCAAATGCTACGGACATAAACCAAGCCCCCATCATTTGACCAACCAATCTTTTCGGAGCCAATTTAGTTACAGCACTTAAACCTACAGGACTTAAGAATAACTCCCCAGTAGTATGTAAGAAATAAGTAATTAATAACCATGTTGGTAATACAGTATCAGAAGAAATTACCAAAGTGGCAGCTAAAATCATTACTCCGAATCCTAGCCCAAGAAATATTAATCCAAAAGCAAATTTCAAAGGAATACTTGGGTTTAAATTTCTTTTTGCTAATTGGATCCAGAACCAACCAAAAACCGGAGAAAGAATGATGATAAACATTGGATTTACACTTTGTAAGAATGAAGCTGGCATCTCCCAACCACCAATCATTCTATCCGTGTAACGCTCCGCAAATAAATTTAATGAGGATCCTGCCTGTTCAAAACCTGACCAGAATACTGCAGAAAATAGTAATAAAAGGGCAATAGCTCCAATTTTCTTCTTCTCATCTTGGTTAAGACCGCTAAAAAGAAATATAGCCACAAAGAACAATACTAATGCAGCCGCCACTACAAAAGAGGATATATTTGCGACACTAACAACATCAATATTAATTATTCCAAAAGTAGTAGCTAAAACCAATGCGATTAAGCCAATTAAAAATGTCCAAATTCCTAATTTTACTTTTCTTCTAAAACCAATCTGTTTTGTATCGGCCGGATCATATCCTTCTGGTTGAGCTCCAATATCACCTAAATATTTCGAAGAAGCCCTATACTGAATTACACCTAATAACATTCCAACACCTGCAGCTCCAAAACCAAGATGCCAGTTAATGCTTTCACCTAAGTAACCAGTGATCAAAGGAGCAATAACAGCACCTAAATTAATACCCATGTAAAATATAGAAAAACCAGCATCTCTTCTGGCTGGTTCATTGTCTTTATATAATCCTCCTACAATACTACTTATATTAGGTTTTAGTAATCCTGTTCCGATAACGATTAAAATCAAACCTATAAAAAAGAACTCATCTGTTGGGACTGCCATCGCAAAGTGTCCACATGCGATGATGATTCCCCCATACCAAACTGCTTTTTGAAGTCCGAAAAATCTATCTGCTAACCAACCACCTGGTAAGGCTAATAAGTAAACGAACATGGTATATAAACCATAAATAGCAGTTGCAGATTTATCATCTAGTCCGAGTCCTCCCGTTTCAATTGAGGCAACCATAAATAGAACCAAAAGGGCACGCATACCATAATAACTGAAGCGTTCCCAAAACTCAGTAAAGAATAAGGTTGCCAATCCTCTAGGGTGGCCGAAAAATGTTTTTTCAGAATTCATATTACCTATAGATTATCTTTATTTTAAAAATTCGAATGCTAAATCTAACACGGCATCTTCATTAAAACAAATTGGCAGTCAAAATCGGCTTTAAAATTACTAGAAAGTGTATTTTTTACACTATCTAAACATTTGTAAATGATTAAAAAATTACTTTTTATGCTTATTAAAATCTTTAACTTTGCCAGCCAAACCATGTTATATCTAGCAAAAACATAAAAATAATGAAGGAATTTGGATTAAAATCCTCTAAATCCGGCTTAGAGGATTTGGGTTTAAAAAATGTTGCTGAAGCGTATTGGAATCTTAGCCCTGCAGAATTAACAGAGCATGCTTTGGCTAATGGCGAAGGTGTACTTACAGATACTGGTGCTTTAATGTGTGATACCGGTAAATTTACGGGGCGATCTCCAAAGGATAAATTCATCGTGAAAGATGATAAAACAAAGGATAAAGTTTGGTGGGGAGACATCAACATTCCATTTGATGAAGATAAATTTGATGCACTTCATGAGAAAATGCTCAAGTTCCTTGAAGACAAAAAAGTGTATGTGAGAGACGCTTATGCAGGAGCGGATAAAACTTACAGACTTAACTTAAGAGTTGTAAATACTCAAGCATGGCATAATTTATTTTGCTACAATATGTTCTTAAGACCAGAAAAATACAAACTGGAAACTTTCGAGCCTACATTTACAATCATTAATGCACCAGAATTTGAAGCTGATCCAGAGGTTGATGGAACTCGTCAGAAAAACTTTGCAATCGTTAACTTTAGTAAAAACATCATATTAATTGGTGGGACTGGTTACGCTGGTGAAATGAAAAAAGGTATTTTCTCTGTACTTAACTTCACTTTACCAACTGAACACAATGTATTATCTATGCATTGCTCAGCTAATATGAGTGAAAAAGCTGATGGCGATACTGCTATTTTCTTCGGACTATCTGGAACAGGTAAAACTACATTATCAGCTGATGAAAACAGAGGTTTAATCGGTGATGATGAGCACGGTTGGACTGATAATGGTGTCTTCAACTTTGAAGGAGGTTGTTATGCTAAAACCATCGATTTAACCGAAGAAAAAGAGCCTCAGATTTACAAGGCTATAAAATTCGGTGCCATTGTTGAGAATACTCGTTTCTTTCCAGGAACAAGAACTGTAGATTACGAAAATACAGAAGTAACTCAAAATACAAGGACTGCATATCCTATTCACCATATTGAAAATGCAGTTAATCCATCAATCGGAGGTAAACCAAATAATATTTTCTTCCTTACTTGTGATGCATATGGTGTTTTACCTCCAATTTCTAAATTGACCAAAGGCCAGGCGATGTATCACTTCATTTCAGGTTATACTGCTAAAGTAGCAGGAACTGAAGCAGGTGTGACTGAGCCACAAACAGTTTTTAGTGCGTGTTTTGGTGCTCCTTTCTTACCACTTCACCCAACTCAGTATGCTGAGATGTTAGGAAAGAAAATGGATGAGCAGGACGTAACTGTGTGGTTAGTAAACACAGGTTGGTCTGGAGGTCCTTACGGAGTAGGTTCTAGAATGAAATTAAAATACACTAGAGCAATGATTACTGCTGCATTAAACGGTGGGTTAGATGAAGTTGGTTACAGAAATCATTCTGTATTTGGATGCGCTATCCCTGCTACTTGTCCTGATGTTCCTTCTGAGGTATTAAGCCCTAGGGAAACTTGGAAAAATGACAAAGGCTATTACCAAATGGCTAATAAACTAGCAGAAGAATTTAATGCTAATTTCAAAAAATTTGAAGAATTCGCTAATGATGAAATCATGGCGGGTGCTCCAAAGCCAAATTTATCTAAAGTATAAAATAAACTTTTTCAGTTAAGTTAAGTACACTGCCGTAAGATTAAGTTCTTGCGGCAGTTTTGTTTATAACAAATACTGATAACGCTACTTTTAAAATTACTTTAAAATCAATTGAACTCTTATTTTAAGTATGAATATTAATCAAGAAGATGTATTCCCGATTATGGGTAAGTGGCTAAATAAAAGCAACAGTGAATTATTAGATTTCTCTGATCGTAATAAAGACCTTCTTCGATTTGATTTAAAATCAACCAAAGATTTTGATCAATATGTATTTGATTATTTAAAAATGAAAGAAAAGCAATATGGACATGGTGGTTATTTAGAAAATAGAACCATTTACCAAAGAAGTGCTCATTTTCAAAAAGGAGAATCAAGATGCATGCATTTAGGAGTTGATGTTTGGTGTGAAGCTCATCATCCACTATATGCGCCTACTGAAGCTATAATTCATAGCTTTGCCAATAATAACAACTTTGGTGACTATGGACCTACAATTATATTAGAACATAATATCAATCACATTCAATTCTATACATTATATGGACATCTAAGTTTAAAAAGTATAGGAAATATTAAAGAAGGGCAGCTTATAAAGAAAGGCGAAAAATTCTGCGAAGTAGGGCCTTATCCTGAAAATGGCGACTGGCCACCCCATTTGCATTTTCAATTAATTACTGACATGAAAGACAAATTAGGAGACTTCCCAGGTGTTTGTGCTCCTTCTGAATTAAACGAGTTTAAAAGAATTTGCCTAGATCCAAATTTTATGATTTTAAAAGAATAGAGATATCAATCTGATGACTGAATCCAAATATGATAATCAGTATCCCATATAACATTAGCCGAAGCATTTTCAGCTTTCATTACAAATATTGCTGGGTTTTTAGCGGGAACTGATTTTGAACCCGCTATATCACCATTGCTACTAGTATAAAATTGGTCCAGTTGAGCATTTCTATTCACCTTTCAAATATCCATCCAATCATAATCAGCTCCTCCATTTCCAAACTCTATTCCAGCTCCTAACACATACTGTTTAACTTTAGTTGATTGCAAATGAGCAATTGATGTAGTTAGAAAGAATAAAAAAGTATAAGGAACCGAGAAATATCATCAATAATATTTTGTTTTGATCTATTTTTTATCGCTGAAACAATACTTTTCTAGTTTTTTATAAAAATATTTGATTTATTATTTTGATAAATATAACAGCAATAAATCTATATATTATCTTAATGTTAATAACCATATAAGATATTCAACTTTTGAATATGAATATTATCAAATAATGAAAAAATATTCGAGAAGAAGATTAATAGCGTACACAATCCATCTTTTCAAAATATTATTCTGTCAATATTTACTTAAAGCATTTGAAAACAAACATATTTTGGTTAAAATCTTAGACATTACCTTACATTACAATTAAAACTCTTAATATTTATATCACACTACAAGTGATTGTATTTTAAAAATTTGCTCACACCTTTGCATCGTCAAACACAAACAAACAACACGACAATGAAAAAATTATTAGTATCTGCCTTAATCTTATGTGCATCAGTTGTTGCAACTGCAAACAACAAAGTTGTTCCTACTAAAAAATTAAAGGTTACAAGTAATGTAGAAGTGAAAAAAGCAACTTTAACATACTTACCAACTTCTAATGAAAAAGTATTAGTAAAAATTATTAACGAAAGAGGCGAGGTAGTTTACAAAGAAACTATCAATGAAACTAAAACATTTGTAAGACCTTACGACTTCAGTCAATTAAGCAGTGATAAATTTATCATTCTAGTAAAAGAAGGTAAAGAAGTTTATAAAGAAGTAATTGATTTAAATGATGAATTGACATCCAATTTTGACTTAGTGGCTTCGACTAAAGAAATTAACGAAAATACTTTTGAAGTAAAAGTATTACAAAGCCAAAAGCAGGATGTAAACATTGTGATAAGAGATCAAAACGGTAGAGTTTTATATTCATCTAATATAGAAGATAGAGCTAGCTTTATTCAACAATTTGAGTTAACTCAAAAATATGGAGAAGTTACTTTAGAAGTATCAAACAAAAGAAATTCAAAGACAATAGTACTTTAAATTCATAGAGTATATTTAGTTTAGGTTAGGGAAAAGCTTGCAAATACAAGCTTTTTTTATTTGTTCACCATACCGCTCATTTGCTTAACAATGAATTTTACTGCACCGGCTGGGCTTAATCTGTAAAATAGATCAAGAAAACGAGCATCACTCCCAACCATTACTCTAAATTTTTTCTTCTCAATTGCTTTTAACATTATTGAAGCTGCTTTTTCAGAAGACAACATTTTCGGTGCTTTCCCCTGCCCTGCTTGATCAGTATTCTTCATTTCAACACCTGAATTCTTAGTAATATTTGTGTTGATAGCTCCTGGGTGAATTACGGTTACTCCCACATTAGTTTCCTTTAATTCAGCATACAAACCCTCAGTTAATAATTTAACTGCTGCTTTAGAAGCTCCATAAAAAGTTTGGCCTGGAAATGGAATAAAGCCCCCCATACTTGAAACATTAGCTATATGAGCCTCAGGTCGTTTAAGCAAATGAGGTAGAAAGGCTTTTGTCATATAAAGCGTACCATAAAAATTAATATTCATGATACGCTCAATCCTATCGTAATCTAATTCATTTACATCAATAAAAGGCTGAATAATTCCTGCGTTATTAATTACGCCATCAACATTACCAAAATGCTTGATAACTTCATCAGGAAAACTTTCAACTTGTTCTCGATCGGATATGTTAAGGTTACGAGTATAGAGATTACTGGCTTTTTCTTTTGCCAATTCTTTGGTTTCTGCTAACGCTTCATCATGAATATCTACAGTGGCTACCTTAGCTCCTTTATTCAGTAACTGCAAGACTAATTCTCGACCCATACCACTGCCGCCACCTGTTACTACGATTACTTTATTCTCGAACTTCATAATCTTTAATTATCATTAAACGCATATTAATATATACGCTATAATTAATTAAAAGACTGTGAGATTACAGAATTTAATGGTAAAAAGAAGAAATGATATTCAATGATGAAATTATTCAACTAATGCTCCTGCAATAGTAGCAGTCATCATACATGCAATCGTGGCTGCTAACAATGCTCTCATACCCAACTTAGATAAATTACCCTGTTGATTTGGGGCCATCCCCCCTATTCCACCTACCTGAATAGCGATAGAGCTAAAGTTTGAGAATCCACAAAGCGCATAGGTTGCTATGATAATAGATTTATTACTTAAAATGTTTTGAGTCTTCATGTCTGCTAAACCAAGATAAGCTACAAACTCATTAATAGCTGTCTTTTGACCTAATAAACTACCTACAGCCAGCGTATCATTCCATTCTACCCCCATAGCAAAAGCAAATAATCTAAAAATTTGACCTAAGATATATTCTAAACTAAAACTATCGAAAGTTCCATCAGTAGAGCTTGCCACTAATGCATTTAAACCTGTCCACTCTCCTATTAAATTACCTAGGAAATAATTGATAGCAGCAATAACCGCTATAAAGGCTAATAACATTCCACCAATGTTTAAGGCAAGCTTTAAGCCTTCCGCAGCCCCATTAGATAAGGCATCAATTAAATTTACACCCAATTTATCTTGACTGACATGCAAGGTATCATCAATATCATCTGGATTTGTCTCAGGTATAAGTATTTTAGAAATCACAATTGCAGCGGGAGCATTCATTATGGAAGCACTTAATAAGTAAGAAGCAAAACGTGCTTTCTCTACCGGATCATCACCTCCTAAAAAGGCAACATATCCAGCTAAAACACCACCTGCGATAGTCGCCATTCCCCCAGTCATTAAACACATTAATTCAGAGCGAGTCATATTGGGAACAAAAGGTCTAACTAATAATGGGGCTTCAGTCTGACCTAAAAATATATTCCCGGCAGCTGACAAACTCTCAGCACCAGACAATCGCATGGTTCGAGACATTACCCAAGCAATACCATAAACCAATTTTTGAAGAATTCCTAAATAATAAAGACCAGCCGTAACAGTGGAGAAGAAAATAACCGTTGGAAGCACTTGGAATGCAAAAATAAAACCCAAAGAATCACCTGCTAAGTCACCAAACAGGAATCTGGCACCATCCCCAGAGAAGCTTAAAAATACCACAAAGGCCTCAGAAACCTTTTTGAACATTAATTCAACAAATTCAACCTTAGTAATTAATAAACCGAAGATGATTTGAAGTAATAAGCCAGTACCCACTAAACGCCAATCAATTTTCTTCTTGTTTACTGAAAATAGCCAAGCAAAACCAACTAAAACCAATAAACCAATAAGACCTCTGAGATAATCCATATAAATTTTTAAAGCAGCGACAAAATTAAAGGAATGTCTCTAATTAAAAAATCTGAATCATATCAATTAGCCAAAATATTGAGTAGAATAAATAAATGGTAGTTCATACAAAATAATTAATTTTGGGTATGCAGTTATTCTACCAGCCTCATTTACCAGAAATTAAGCATTTAGATCTTGATGAATCTAAGCATTGTATAAAAGTTCTACGAATGAAGTCAGGCGATGAAATTAATCTCATTGATGGAAAAGGTACATTTTACAAAGCTAAAATTACAAATGAGAATCATAAACAGTGTGAATTTGAAATAATTAGCACTGAAAAGGAGGCTGATTTCAATTTTCATAGGCACATTGCTATCGCTCCTACTAAAAATATTGACCGCATTGAATGGTTAGTTGAAAAAGCCACTGAATTTGGCATTGATGAAATCAGCTTTTTTCAAAGCTTTCATTCAGAGAGAAAAGTAATTAAAATTGACCGCTTGGAAAAGAAAGTTATAAGTGCCATGAAGCAATCAATAAAAGCGAAAAAGCCGATTATAAATCAGATTGATTCCTTACAGAATATTATTTCAAATGCTAAAGAAGCTAATAAATTTATAGCCTATGTAGATTTTCAAAATACTACATATTTAAAGAATGAATTAAAAAATAATCTAGATTCAATTATTCTAATTGGCCCTGAAGGTGATTTTACTGAAGAAGAAGTAGAGTTATCTGAAAAAAAAGGCTTTAAAAAAGTTAGCTTAGGCAAAAGCAGATTAAGAACTGAAACTGCTGCCTTAGCTGCGGTCCACTTAATGAATCTAATTGCAGAATGATTAAAAATTAGATTCAGAAGAAAGCATATTTGGTAATTTTAATGTAATTGTAGTTCCTTTATCAATCTGTGATTTTATTTCAAATTCACCATCAAGCTTTGTAAGCATATTTTTAACAATGTAAAGACCTAATCCCGAGCCTTCTTTGCTATCTTCACCTCTATAAAACATGTCAAATACTTTTTCCAATTGATTGTTGGGGATCCCAATTCCATTATCGATTATTTCAATCTTAAAATATTTATTCTCATGGCTCACTTTTATTTTAACAGTTGATTTACTTTTGTTAGGGTCAGAATATTTAATTGCATTTGATATCAGATTATTTAGGATAACTTCTAGTCTCGCGTTATCCGAGAATACAATTGAACCAGCTTTTATATCTTTTATAAAGTCAATTTTTTCCATCCCATCTATGTAATTATTATTTTCAATAATATCATCCACAAAATCCTCTATTTCTATTGACTCTACTTTAATTTCAGTTCTTGCATTTCTTGAAATCTCAATTACCTCTTTTATGAAATTTGTTAAACGTTCTATTCGATTTTCTATCCTAATAAAATAGTCCATTACGTGCTCATCCTTTACTTCATATTTTGCCAGGTTTATTAAACCTAAAATTGATGACAAAGGAGCTTTTAAATCATGTGAAGCACTATATACAAAATGATCTAATTCATTATTAGCTAATTCCAATTCATTATTTTTCTGTTTTAATTCCAGTAATGTTTCTTGTCTCTTTTTATCAATTAGCGTATTGATTACATCAATATTGTACATACTAAACACCATTCCAAAAACTGAGATGAACATATTTACATAAAAAGAACTCGGTTCTGATTTGCCTTCAGTCCAGTTTAATTCACCAAATGGCTGATAGGCGGTTAATTCTAAAATTAACAAAAGGGATACCACGTAAATCATGGAATAGTATTTATACCGTCTTTCCTCATTTTTAAAGATGAGGAAAATAACAGCTATTATGGGGAAGAAAATAAGATAAAGACCAATAGTCTTGGGAATTACGGAAGCATAACAAAAAATAAACGCTGGCCCTAAAACTATAAAGATGAATTTTGCTAGCAGATTTCTTCCACTTTCATTTATCAAAAAAGTAGCTATGAAAATAAATACAATTATTAAATCTAGCCCTACAGCAACAAAATTTAAAAACCAAATGTCATTAATTATTTGAATTGCAGCTGCAATAATTGCTATAATGGAAAACTGAGAAAGCAAAATATTAGGTTTTTGCTCAAGCTCTTTTTCAATTCGCGACCACTTATTCGGATTTAAAAATCTAAACACCAATTTTAAATTTCAGTTAACAATTTAAAATATTAAAATAATATGGTTTTTCATCTACAATTAAAGATTTACAAAGAATCAATTCGATGAAACAAACCTTTTACCAATTAAATAAAAGGATTTCTACTTTTGAAAATGTTGAGATAACTTTAATCAATGAAATTATTTTCAATTGAAAAAGAGTTACAGTATCAATTAAAACTAACTATTAAACTATACTTTTAACATATGAAGCAATTACTATTTGTACTTAGCATCAGCATGCTATTTTCCTACCAAACTGCAAATGCACAGCTTTTTGGTAAGAAGAAAAAAGCATCTGAAACAAAAAAAACTGAAAAGCCAAAAGGTGAATTCAAAAATTATGCTGATATCATCAAAGCAGGGGTTAAATCGGATGATGGACTTTTTACCGTTCACCAAAAAGATGGTAAATTATATTACGAAATCCCTTTCGATAAATTAGAAAAGGATCTATTACTAGTAAGCAGAATAGTTAAATTACCTGATAATTTTGGTGGTGGTTATATTAATGCCGGTTCAAAGGTAAATGAACAAGTCGTTAGGTGGTACAAGCGTGATAAAAATATTGACCTTAAAGTAATCAGCTTTACCAATGAAAGTGACGAAGAAAGTCCAATATCAAAGTCTGTGGAAGCCAATAATTTCTTTCCTATTTTATTTAGCACTGAGATTGAAGCTATAAATCCCGACTCTACTGCTTATTTGGTCGATGTAAGTAAATTATACACTGACGAAGTTAGCGCTATTAATGCAATGTCTGATGGCTTAAGAAAAAGGTATAAAGTTAAAAGATTAGATAAAAATCGCTCTTACATAGAATCAGCTAATGCTTACCCTCAGAATATTGAAGTAAAACACTTAATGACCTATGATGCGGGGAATCCACCAGAAAGAGATCAGGCAGGAACTATAAGTATGCTACTCAACCAATCAATGATTTTACTTCCTGAAGATAAAATGAAACCTCGTTTAGCTGATGACAGAGTAGGTTGGTTTACCTTAGAAAAATATGATTACAATTCTGATGAATTAAAGTCAGACCGCTATGAATTAATAAGAAGATGGAGGTTAGTTCCTAAGGATATAGAAGCCTATAAAAGAGGTGAGTTGGTTGAACCGGTTAAGCCGATAGTATATTATTTAGATCCAGCTACTCCAGAAAAATGGAGACCTTACTTTATTCAAGGAATTGAAGATTGGAATGTAGCTTTTGAAGCGGCAGGATTTAAAAATGCAATCATTGCAAAAGAAGCCCCTAGTCCGGAAGAAGATCCTGATTTTAGTCCTGAAGACGTTCGATATTCAGTAGTTCGTTATGTAGCTAGTACAACACGTAATGCTGTAGGACCATCAGTAACGGATCCAAGAACAGGTGAGATTATTGAAAGTGATATCATCTGGTATCATAACCATTTAAGATCATACAGAAACAGGTTTATGATCGAAGCAGGAGCACAAACTGAAGCAGCCAGAACACTTCAAACTCCTGAAGAAGAAATTGGTGAAATGATGCGTATGGTGATTGCACATGAGGTAGGACATGCTATCGGTTTACCACACAATATGAAAGCAAGTTCAGCCTACCCTACCGACTCTTTAAGATCAGCAACTTTCACTCAAAAATATGGCCTCACTCCTTCTATTATGGATTATGCCCGAGTGAATTATGTAGCTCAGCCTGAAGATGAAGGCGTAAGATACATCAGAATGATGGGACCTTATGATAAGTATGCTATTAATTGGGGTTATCGCTATTTAGCAGATGCTGAAACCAAAGAAGATGAAAAGGCTACACTTGATGAATGGATTCTTGAAAAGGCTGGAAATCCATGGTATGAGTTTGGAAGCGGATATGGAGTAGCTGACCCAAGAGCTAATAGAGAGAGTTTGGGTGATGATCATGTTAAAGCCAGTGAATATGGCTTAGCCAATTTGAAGAAGGTAGTTCCAAACTTAGTTGAATGGACTTCTGAAGATGGAAAAGGATATGAAGAGCTTGCAGAAGTCTACAGAGAATTAGGTTATATGTGGTGGGGTTATAATCGCCATGTAATTGCCAATGTAGGTGGTGTTTATGAAACCAGAAAAACGTCAAATCAGGAAGGCGTAGTTTATGAGCATGTTCCTGCTGATATTCAACGTAATGCCGTTGCTTTCTTGAATGAACATACTTTCACTAATCATGAGTGGTTATTGAATAAAGATATACTCCAAAGAATAGAAGATGATGGAGCGATTGAGAGAGTAAAAGCCTTGCAAGTAAGAGCATTAAGCAGTCTTTTAGATGAAGATAGAATCCTTAGAATGATTGAAAATGAAAGCTTAAATGGAAATCAAGCTTATTCTGCTCTTGAAATGTTAGAAGATGTTAGAAGAGGAATATTCTCAGAATTATATAGAAGTCAATCAGTAGATGCCTACAGAAGAAATATCCAGAGAACTTATATTGATTTAGCGGCTGAAAAAATTGCTGAATTGGATGCAGAAAAGAATCAAGATAGTGATATCATCATTTCTGATATCATTCCATTAATGCGTGCTGAACTAAATCAACTAAAAACGGATATAAGCAGCAGAAGATATAGAACATCAGATCGAATGAGCAGAATTCATTATGATGATTTATTAGCAAGAATTGACAAAACATTTGCGGAGTAATTTATTTAAGCTTTTCCAAAACTCAAACTTTGGAAAAGCTTACTTCCTTTCCCTTTTAAGCCACTTAAAAATTCCTTTAATTTGCATCAAAATTCTACAAAATGGCTTTAAAAACATTCGTTAAAATATCTGAGGTAAATAATTTAAGTGATGCACGTTATTGTGCCGGCATGACGGTGAACTTAATGGGCTTTGACTTGCAAAAAGATAATCCTTCTTATGTGAGCCCTGAAAATTTCATGGAACTTACCGGTTGGGTATCAGGCCTTGAATTTGTAGGTGAATACGGTGATGCTTCAGAAGATGAGATTAAAGCCAGTATAAAAGACTATGAACTTCATTATTTACAAACGGATAATCCTGCCATCATTCCCCTTTTTAAGGATTACAAAAGAATTCTTCGTTTTGATATGGATAAAGTGACCGATGCTGAAGCCGTTAAAAACACCATGCAAGAAGTAGAGAATGAAGTAGAATTCTTCCTTTTTGAATCAGGCAATGGAAATCACTATAAGGAGAATGTGGTCAATCAAGTTTTGGATTTATCGAAAGACCACCCAGTTGTATTAGGTTTTAACATTGATGATAATAATGTAATGAGTTTGGTTGAAAACACCTCTATTAAAGGCATTTCATTAAAAGGTGGTGAAGAAATCAGACCAGGCTATAAAGACTTTGATGAACTAGCGGATATTCTAGAAACGCTAGAGATTGATGATACAGTAGAATAGTTGGAAGATTGAAGTTGTGTGTTTGAAGTTGGAAGATAGATCAGACTTATTATGTATTAAATTTTAGTTTTTTTTTAAAGATGTAACTAGCAATTGCTAAAATAGAAATGTGATAAATTGTGAGATTATTTCAGGATTGTACACCACCATACTATAGTATTAAAAGATCTTAAATATCATATATTACTTTGCAGATTAAAAATAAAAAGGGCTTTATAAGCCCTTTTTATTTTTTGGTTTATTTTTTTATTCAATTACAATATTGTAAAATGTATTACTAAAAGCAGAGCTTCCATCACCATTGTATCTCTGAACATAGATCATGTATGTTTCAACAGGAAGATCAGAAGGAATAACAATTTCCACTACGGAATCAGATATTCTGTTTCCAGTTCTCGCTTTCGTGGCAGTCCAGCCATCCATAAATCCAACAGTTACAGAACCTGTTCCTTCACCAAAGTTCTTACCGTTAATAATTAATTTATCACCTCTTTTAACTGTTAAGCTTTCTACACTGGCAATTATTGGATCGGTTGTTGTGTTTTCTTCAACATTTATTGTTTCACTTGCTGTTACTTCTGCACCATTTGTTTCTACTACTATAGTATATTCACCACTTTCAAGTAAAGGAGGTTGTACAACATATATTCTACCGTTGTCTTCTTAACGTATGTAAGCTTCGGTTCTCACATCATTTTTAACAAAGTATACTTTGTTTTCTCCCTCAATAAAGTTTCTTCCATTGATCCTTACGATAATATTATCATCATCTGTTGAGCTAACAAAATCAGAAATAGTTGGAGCTGGAGGCAGAATTTGCACATCACCCAGAACATATTTTTCATTTCTTATATATACAATAAATGAATAAGTACCTGTCTCAAAAGATACATTATTGGGTACATTAAATGAAAAACTTGTTTCTCCTTCGGACTCTAAAGAGGGGCCGGAACTGAAACCTTCTCTAGAAAATGAAACACTTATATCACTAAAATTCTTACCAGTTATTGTTACTAGTTCACCTTTTCTGAAAGATGTAGAAATCAAATCGTCAAATTCTGGCGTTGGTGCTGCCTCTAATTCAACTGTAACTTCATAGTCCTGAGTAGAACCATCTTCAGCCGTTACGGTATAATCTACTGAACCAAAAGAAAAATCTTCTGCAGTACTATTTTCAGGAGAAATAGTTGCTCCTTCTGAAATTTCTATAGTTGGTACCAAAGCAGTTAAGTCACTGGTATTCCAAGGTAATGTAAGTGTAATAGCCTTTGAATCTTCATTGATTACGCCATTAATAGTTGGAGTAAATGCTTCAAAAGCAAAAATTAAAATTGCTTTCTCTGTGCGTGGCTCATATCCTATAGAAGCAGTATACTCTACTTCCGTACCATCTTCAGCCACAACTGTAAAGATTACATCTTTCGAAAAATCTATTTCAGTTTCAGAAGCTGGAGTCACGGTTGCAAATTCTGAAATTTCAATTGTTGGAATTAATTTAGTTAGGTCATATTTTCTAGGTATAAGAGCAGTTATAGTTTTATTCTCTTCATCTATTGTTGCTGCTAATTCTGTCTCAAATCCTTTGAAAATAAAGGTGTCAATTATAGCTTCTGTGTTTTCTAACACATTTACAGTAACTGTATATTCAGCAACAGTACCATTCTCTGCTGTTACTGTATAGACTACCGGACTAGTAAAGTCTTGTGCAGTACCTGAAGCGGGTACAACAGTTGCTTTATCCGAAATAGAAATTTCAGGACTTAAATCGGTAATATCTGTGCCACTGGGTACATCTAATGAAATTGAAAATGCTTCTTCATTTATGACACCTGAAACAGGTGGATTCATGGATGTAATAGAGAATTCCTCAATTTTGTTCAATGGACTTTTTGCTTCCTCTTCCTCCGTACATTGGAAAAATGTTAAAGCAATTGCAGAGAATAAGCATATTCTCCATAAAAGGGATTTAATCATAATTGTATATTCTTATAGTTTATAAAATAGTGCGCGAAATTAACCGAATATCTGAAAATAAAAGCTTGAATTTTAATATAAATTAATTCAAAATCGAAAATTTATATAATCCTTAGAATAGTCAAAATTTTAAGCCTATGAGTTTAAAATTAGGTGGTATTTTCATTTTAGATAGAAAAATTTATCTTAATATTTAATGCATAAAAATATAATGAGATAACCGTTTAAAAGTTTAGGAATGAAAAAGCACACCATTATTTGCATATGGTGTGCTTTCAGTATTTTTACCTATTAAAAATGGTAATTAATATTTCTGCACTTTTATATCAACCAATACTCTAGTTGAATTAATGGCTTTTAACTTTATCGCTCCTTTTTTACCCTCTTCAGTTTCAAATGTGACAATTGCAGGGAAGTCCAAAGTCCCTATAGCATTATCATCATTAATCACTGTCAAGTCATCTAATACAGCATCATCTTCCATTTCATCAAATGAGGCTACTTCAAATCCATTTTCATAATTATGGACTTTAGTTTCTTTTGCATTTGGCACTACAATGTCGTCAAAGTTGTCTTTTGGTCCTTCAAAAAAGATAAAAGGTGAATTAGATCCTTTATAAAAAAGATTAATATTTGGTCCATTTTCTTCATCTATCTCAGTGTCTAAATACATTTCGTTTTCAGAAATGGAGTAAAATCTGCCTAATTCACTACTGCCCTCTTCCTGAGAAAATTCTAAATCTTTTATTTCTAATATGGCACTGTTTCCTTCTATAGTAATAGTTTCTTCACTACTACTTTCTTCAGTACCGGAGACTGCTTTAAGTGTTATGGTGAAGTCCCCTGCTTTGTCAACCGTAATGCCATTCGGTATTTCCTCAATTGAAGTTGAATCGCTACTGCCTTCACTAAAGCTCCATTCATAAGAGCTTGCTCCGGTAGACTCATTAGTTAGATTTAATACTGCATTTGGCGCTTCTCCCTCTATCTCAACACTAAATTTTGCTTCTAAGGGTTCCCCCTCTTTATCAGCTGTTTCACTTGAATCACAAGAATAGAGAGTAATTGCTAAAACAATTAATGCGTACTTAATTTTACTTATCATATAATTTAAATTAAAAGATTAATTGCAAACGTAACTATATGTTTAGGTTTGACAAAATATGTTGAAAAAGATTATTGACATGCAGCGGTAGTATATACTAAAACTCATATTTAGATATAAAACCGTAAAGTTACTTTAGGACGATACAAGTACTTTTATAGCAGATAGCATGCTTATTGCTTCGCTATGTGCGCTATGTGGTGGTGAAGAAATCAGACCGGGCTATAAAGACTTTGATGAACTAGCGGATATACTAGAAACGCTAGAGATAGATGATGCGGTAGAATAGTTGGAAGATGGAAGTTGGGTTTTTGAAGTTAGAAGATGGAAGTCGGATGTTGGATGATGGAAGAACAGTTCTGTATCATGCTTGTGACAAAAAAGGAAACGATTGCGCAAATGAAATTGAGTGAAAATGCTTTATGCCCATTTTCCGGGATCATCTCGGGTACCCAATACAGCTATTACGATTAACTCTTTTTGATCTACAATAAAATGGATAGCATAAGGAAAATGCTCTATTAAGGCTAGGCGGGTGTTTTTATATCTGACTTGATAATGAAGTGGATTTTGAGTAATTAGAAGTAATTTTTCCTCAATCTTTTCTAAAAAGCGTATACCTAGATTTTTCTGCTTATCCTCGTACCATTGAGATGATTCTAAAATATCAAGCTCAGCTTCAGGCCTAACAATTAAGCGATAATTCACAATTGATTTCTAATGCGATTTTTAACTTCTTCCCAACTTGATCCTTCAGAAGGATCAGTTTGATATGCTGCTAATCTTTCATCTAGTACTTTTTTATGTGCTTCACTTAAACCATAATCCTCTTCTTTCAGATTTGCCTGAACCATGGCATACATTAAATTGATGAGTCGTTCATCTGCTTGGTTAATGTATTCATGAAGTAGTTCCCTAATTTGAGCTGTACCCATAACCATTGTTTTCCTTTATGTAAAGATAACAATTTCATCTTCACATTTAGTTTCAAATATTAACTTTTATCCTAATGGATGGAACTGATGAACTTTTATTAATATTTGAAATGCTCACAAAGTTGTAAAAGTAGTGCGTATTTGCGAGTCGATTTGCATGTCTCGTTCTTATTTCACTTTACAGTTTTACATTATTGTCCTTATATAACATTACTAAGATAAATCGTCATATTTACCCATTTCTATACAAGGTAGTGATCCAGCCCTATATTTTCTAAGCCAAGGCCGTATACTTCCTTGGCTTTTACCCCATATTCACTTTGCGCTTCACTATAGCTGATATCACCTGTTTCAATTCTTCTACAGACCTCAAAAATTGTACTTTCACTGTATCTTATTCCCATGATTAGCTTTATTTGTGTAAAGCTATTTCAGGACAAGACAGCTTGTTATAAGCATCCTCGTTACAACCTAAAATCCGCAGGTAAACCCAAAAATAAGCCGTAAAATACTTATCTCTAAGACTTTACGGCTTCAGTGTTTTCACCTATATTGGTGATGCAAACAAACACTGATATGAAGGTAATAAATTCGAAACAGATCAGCCCATTTGGCGGTTTGAATTTTGTTATAAAAGCTCTTGACAACCGATCAATAGGTAGTACATTAAACAACGAACTTCCTGATTTACCCAAGCAAAGCCAATTTGATTGGAGGGATATAATTTATAATTTTTGGTCAATTTATTTTTGTGGTGGTGATTGTATAGAGGATCTGTCAGAGAACTTGAAGCATACATTGAAGGACAATCCTCTTCTGAGAAGTTGCAGTCCCGACAGCTTGTTAAAAAGAATGAAGGAGTTCTCTGTTCCTTCTCAGGAATTTGGTACACCCAGAGGCAACTCTGTACACCAATTCAGCATTAACGATAAGCTAAACGAACTTAACCTGAAATTATTAAACAAAGTAGACCGAATTAAGGATAGAGAGCATCCTGTTGTACTCGACTATGACAATACCTTGATTTTCACAGAAAAATCAGATGCTAAAATGACCTATAAAAAAGCATTTGGTTATGCGCCTGGCGTGGGCATAATTGAAGACAAGGTCGTGTATATTGAAAACAGAAATGGTAACAGTGATGCTCAAACTTTACAGCAGGATACATTGGCAAGGATGTTTTCCTTACTTAAAAAGCAGGGAGTCAAAGTAGATGTTTTTAGGGCTGATTCCGCTTCCTATCAATTATCGACTTTGCTTGAAGTTGTTGAAAATGTGGACAAGTTTTATATAAAAGCAAGAATGAACGCTCAACTCTACAGCACCATAGACACTATAGAAAACTGGGAAAAGATAGAGATAGCTGGCGAAGAGGCCTACAGGGCATCAATAGAATTTTCACCCTTCAAACAAGCCGCAAGCCGACTAAAATATCAAAAACCTTTAAAGAATTATAGATATGTTGTCACCAAAATCAAGAGAATTGATGGACAACTCAACCTGTTTACAGGCGAGGATTATACTTACAGTGCTATCATCACAAATGATAAAAATTTAAGCAATGATCAAGTGGTATTTTTTTATAATCAAAGGGGGAAAATCGAACGGGAATTTGATGCATTAAAAAACGATTTTGGATGGGGAAACTTACCATTCTCGAATTTAGAACATAATACCGTATTTCTGCTTTTTTCTGCAATATGTAAGAACTTATATACTCATATCATCAAAGAATTTTCAAAAAAGGTAAAGGGGTTAAAAGCCCATTTCAGGATAAAGAAGTTCATATTCAGATTTATATGCACTCCTGCCAAATGGGTTAAAAATGCCCGCTGCTGGAAGCTAAGGATATATGGAAACCTAGCATTTAAAACTTGATAACATTATAAAAATCACCACCCCACTTATTGAAATTTAAAATAAAGCTGATGAGTTAATGGGTTTATCATGACTAAAGTTTAAAATATCAGCAAGCAATTGGTGAAATCATTGCTACTAACTTAATTTTCCTTGAAACTTTTGGTTAGAAAAATGAAATCAATAAAAAATCAACTAAAATCGAATGCTATTTTCTAGACCTGCGGATTTTAGGTACAAACGAGGACGAGCTGGGCTGATCTGTCCTGTGTCTATCCTTTTACAAATCTCATAAATTGTACTTTCGATGTATTTTATTCCCATGATTAGCTTTATTTGTGTAAACCTATTTCAGGACAAGAAAACTATACCTTCTTAATAAATGGTCTAAGTACTTTTTTTAAATACAGAAATTCAGATTTGACCATTAGATAAAATATAGCACCCAACCCTAAAAGTGGAAACAAAGCAAAAAAGTTGTTATCTAAAATGAGAGAATTAACAATCAATAGTATACCAAAAAAGCCGAACCATATGAAACTAAAATAGGTAGGTCTTCCACTAATTACCATGTTATTATTATAGATAATGATTTTAAAACAAATCAGAATACTAAGAGGAATAGGAAATAGTGTAGCCCTATAAAGACGAATAGTTTCATTTGCCTCTACTCGAGATAGATACTCTTTTTTAGAGCTGAAACGAAAATTCTGGAAATCTGAATCCTGGCATTTTCTTGAAAGAAAAAGATCCTTTTGAAACACTGCGTTTTTAATCTCTTGCTTTTGAAAAATCATTTCTCAGTCTTTTTAACTTCGTAAGTTGTTTCGTATTCCCCCCTATTCCTCGTTTTTAACGTGGATTAGCAAAATATGAGTTTTTAACTCAATATCTATATTATTTTTAAAGAATCAACTAAAATTGAATTTACGATAAGGTTAAAATTTACCGCCTAGAGTATTAATAAGTTTATTCAATGTATCGCGAAAATTCACTATTTCCTCTTCAGAAACGGATTCATCTTGAAAAGAACCTATGATTTTCTCGGGGATCTTAACCGCTTTTTCTTTGAGCTTCTCTCCTGCTTTGGTTAAGGATACAATAACTGTTCTTTCATCTTCCTTCGAGCGAGTACGCTTAATGAATTCTTTAGATTCTAAGCGTTTTAATAATGGGGTTAAGGTGTTGGTCTCAAGCATCAAGCGCTCCCCTATTTTATTTACGGTTTGAGCGTTATGCTGCCACAACACCAACAACACTAAATATTGCGGATAAGTGATATCCAACTCCTTTAAATATGGAGTATATAATTTAGTAGTTAGCCTTGAGGCAGCATAAAGTGGAAAACAAATCTGGTTCTCCAAATACAATGATGCAAATTGATCATCCATAGATTATAATAACTTCTTAATGGTAGCTTCCATTTTTTCGGGCTTAGTAGTAGGCGAAAATCTTTTAACTGGATTTCCATTTTTATCAATAACGAATTTAGTAAAATTCCATTTTATAGCGCTTCCTAATAAGCCTCCTTTTAACTTGGTCTTCAAATATTTAAAAATAGGATGTGCATTATTTCCATTTACCTCAATTTTTTCAAACATAGGGAAACTCACGCCATAATTAAGCTGACAGAATTCCTGAATTTGTTCAGAATCCCCTGATTCCTGATTTGCAAATTGATTACAAGGGAAACCCAAAATTACTAAGCCATCATCCTTATATTTTTTATAAAGATTTTCTAATCCTTCATACTGCGGTGTTAAGCCACATTTACTAGCAGTATTCACTACTACAACAGTCTTATTTTCATAATCCTTCATCGACTGATTTTCACCATTCAGTCTTTTGGCTTCATAATTATAAAAGCTCATAATTTAGTATTTAGTTTTAGTTTTAAATAATTCCATCCTGCTGTAGACCATAAAGCCCAAATTACCAATATGGGTTGAAAAAACAATCTGATCAATCTTTTTTGATCCGTATCTAATCCAAAAGCATCTATACCATTTGTGTATTGCGAGATGTTACCAGGAAATATCAGTATATAAAATACAGCTAATGCTATTCCTACTTTTGCTTTATGTTTTGTTAAAAATATCATTAACACTCCTAAAGTAATCTCCACAACTCCTGATGATAACACCACAAAATCCATAAAAGCAGGATCTGTAGGTAGCCATCTAGGAACTTGAGCAAGAAACTCATCTCTTTGAAATGTTAAGTGACCAATTCCAGCAAACGTCATGAATGCCCCTAGTATAATTCTAAAAACATTTTGAATCGTATTTGTTTTCATAAGCTATAATTATTAATTAATCTTTTCCGTTTATATCGTATACGATACAAATTTAAAAATAGTTGAAATCATTTTGCAAAATCTTTAAAATTATAAGTCAAAATAAATTACTGTTGGCTGATTTCCTGCTCCACATTGTGGTACGAATTCAGGAAATAAATATCTAATAAAGCTTTAGGGCGAGCAAAAAACTCTCTAATGGTGACTTTAGCGGATGAATAAACGGGAACCTCAGCAGCTGAATATGCAATGGCATCTAGCTCATAATGTTGACTAATATACAAGGCTCTAAAAGCATGAAATTGCTGAGTAATGATGGTGACATTATTTTGATTAAATACTTCTTTACAGCGATAAACACTTTCTAAGGTTCTTAATCCAGCCGTATCGATTGAAATAACACTATCGGGAACACCTTTTTGCATTAAAGCATTCTTCATGTCATTAGGTTCATTATAATAACGTGTTCTATTATCTCCGCTTAATAATAGACCTTTAACCTTCCCACTATGATACAAATTAGCTGCGGCTTCAATTCTATTATCAAAAAAGCTATTGGCTTCTCCTTTCATGTTGCGTTTACTAGTTCCTAAAACTAAAGCAACATCTCTTTTGGGTATAATAGCTAAATCGTCATAGATATAACCTCTTGTTTTAGAAATTATAAACACATTTGCAATAATTGCAAATACAATTGCTGAAACAAATAATAATAAGCCTAGCTTGATAGAAAACTTAATCATGATTAATGCTGAGATTCAAATTCCTTAACGAAATAATTTTCATAATCGTCAGGTCGTGCCATGCACTTTTTATACCACCTCAAACGATAATCATCTTTTAATTGTGCATTAAATTGCCATTTTTCTACAGAAGCTCTCATTTTGCTGACCAAACTATATAAAGTTAATCCAGCAGCTACCGAAACATTATAGCTTTCTGTAAACCCATGCATAGGTAATCTGATAAAATCATCCGCTAAATCTTTTGCTTCCTCACTTATTCCATCTCTTTCATTCCCCATTACAATGGCTATAGGTTGGTCTAAAGATAAGGATTCTGGTGCACTAGCTTTTTCATTGGGGCTTGTTACTACTATTCTGTAACCTTTTGATTTGAGATCATTGAATACATCGACCGTGGGAGTTGCACTTTCAGGGTATTGATGCACATCCACCCATTTAATAGCTCCCCTACTTACGCCTCTACCTAATTTAAATGCATTTTCGTTTTCAATTACATGAAAATGTTGAATCCCTAAACATTCACCCGAACGAATAATAGCATTCGCATTATGAGGATCTCGTATGTCTTCCAGCACAACACGAATGTAATCCGTTCTATTATCCAATACATTTTCTATAAATTCCTTTCTTTCGTCAGATAAGAATTCAGAGAATTTATTAATTAGAAAATGCTTTAATTCTTTATTCATGATTTTAGAATAGACCTAACTGTTCTTTGTCCTCATCTATATTGAGATCAACTGAATCACCGCTCTTATATTCTTTCTCTTCTTTCTTACTCTCAATTAGTTTAACCTTTGTAACCTCATATTGCGACAGCTTATTTCCAATTGCTTTCCAGCCTTTCACATCTATAAGCATATCAAAATCATAAATCGCAGTCTCTTTTTCACGACCCTTTCCTTTACGGAATTCAATTTCTACTTGAGGCTCTTTGTCAGTGCTAACTATCGTTAAACTAGATTTTTTATGCTCTGATATAAATACGAAAGGCTTATTAAGCGTTCTGGTTTCAATTTGGAAGCGCTTTACATAGTAATTTTTAGAAGCGCCATCATAATAAACTGAAGAGATTACTCCATTAGGATCAAATTTTTCGATCAGTTGGACTTTTTCACCATCATAGCGATTTGTCAATTCATAATTAGTCAATTCATAAGAGCCATCTTTATACACCACCAATATATTATCATCGCCATGGAAAGAGCCTATAAGCTGGCCTCTTTCGTCCGTATTTAACTTTCCAACAGATTCATCATAATATACTTTCAAGCCACCAAAGCTACTTTCACCCAGTAATTTGAATTCGATTTTCTTTACAGGGTATTTAGTGAGGATATTTCCTCCTGCACTTCTTCCTTTAATTTCTAGTTCAGCGAAATCGAAATCGAATACTTTAACTCTTGCTCTACACGCATTTGAAAGTTTCACATTGATAACTTCTGATTCACCATTAGGCCGTGCTTCTAAATACAATACTTTAGAACCTTTCGCTTTTTTAGTGAGATCATATTCTCTATCACGTGTAACAGATAAAACCTGGAATCTTTTCACCATAGTTCTACCTGTTTTTCCGTCTAAATAAGCCGCATTATACACTCTACGCTCATCATTTTTACGGAAAATATCTACATGAATAATATCCTTACCTACAAATACCTTTTCATCAATTTTCACTACTTTGTAGGTTCCATCCCTTTTAAAGGCTATCACATCATCTAAGTCTGAACAGTCCGTAACAAACTCATCCTTTTTCATTCCATACCCAATAAAGCCTTCGCTTCTATTGACGTAAAGCTTTTGGTTATTAGCTGCAACTGTATGCGCCTCAATATTATCAAAACTCTTGATTTCTGTTTTGCGCTCCCTACCTTTACCGTATTTATCTAATAACTTTTGGTAATACTCAATAGCATATTCAGTTAAGTTAGCTAAATGATGCTCCACTTGTTCTAATTCTTCTTGAAGCTTACGCATCAATTCATCAGCCTTAAACTTATCAAATTTGGAGATTCGTTTGATTTTGATCTCTGTTAAGCGGATGATATCATCTTGAGTAATATCTCTGTAAAACTCTGGCTTAAAAGGATCTAAGCCTTTATCGATTGTTTCAAGAACAGCTTCCCATGTTTCACATTCCTCAATATCTCTGTAGATTCTATTTTCAATGAAGATTTTCTCTAATGAAGAAAACAGCAATTTCTCCATTAACTCTCCTTTTCTAATTTCTAGCTCCCGCTCAAGTAAATTTAATGTATCCTCTACATTTTTCTTTAAAATATCTGTAACAGGAAGGAAATGAGGTTTATCCTCTATAATGACGCAGGCATTGGGTGAAATTGAAACTTCACAATCCGTGAAAGCATACAACGCATCAATCGTAATATCAGGAGATTGATTAGCGGCTAATTGCACCTCAATTTCAACATCTTTAGCTGTATTATCGATTACCTTTTTAATCTTAATTTTACCCTTATCATTGGCTTTAATGATGGATTCAATTAGACCAGTAGTGGTAGTTCCGAATGGAATATTCTTAATTAATAAAGTTCGTTTTTCTCCTTCCTCTATTTTAGCTCTAACCCTAATTTTACCCCCTCTTAATCCTTGGTTATAATCGGTAAAATCAGCCATACCACCTGTCGGGAAATCAGGATAGATTTCAACTTTCTTATTTTTAAGGACTTTTATACAGGCTTCAATTAGCTCTATAAAGTTATGTGGCAAAATCTTGGTCGATAAACCTACCGCAATACCTTCTACCCCTTGTGCTAATAATAATGGAAATTTAACGGGTAATGTAACCGGTTCTTTTTTACGTCCATCATATGAAAGCTGCCATTCGGTTGTCTGAGAATTGAAAACTACATCTAAAGCAAATTTAGATAAACGAGCCTCAATATAACGTGGTGCTGCTGAGCTATCTCCAGTACGAATATCCCCCCAATTCCCTTGGGTTTCAATCAAGATATCCTTCTGCCCCATGTTCACAATGGCATCTCCAATGGAAGCATCACCATGTGGATGATACTGCATGGTCTGTCCAATAATGTTCGCTACTTTATTGAACCTACCATCATCCATCTCCTTCATGGCATGCATAATACGCCTCTGAACTGGCTTAAAGCCATCTTCATTTGCTGGGACTGCACGCTCCAAAATCACATAAGATGCATAATCCAGAAACCAGTTTTCATACATTCCTGAAACCGGAATCACATCATGAAGCTTATCTTTATCTTCTCCGTTTTGATTGTTTAGCTCGTTATTTTCGTTATTCTCTTCCATTTGATTGAACCAAAAACGATATTACTTTAATTTTTTTAAATCTTTAATCTTAGAATTAAGCGTCTGCCAATTCCTCTTCTAAGTCTTTTTCAACTCTTAATTTATCAATGATAAACTGCTGACGCTCCATGGTATTAGTACCCATATAGAAAGTTAAGAGGTCTTTGATTTTGGTTTGGTTGTTTAAAATGATCGGATCAAGTTTGATGTTATCACCAATGAATTCTCCAAATTCCTCAGGAGAAATCTCTCCAAGTCCTTTAAATCGAGTGATCTCTGCCGATTTACCTATCTTTTCAATTGCTTTTCTTCTTTCTTCATCCGAATAGCAATAAATCGTTTCTTTTTTATTTCTAACCCTGAACAATGGAGTATCTAAAATATATAAATGACCTTCTCTTACTAAGTCTGGAAAGAATTGAAGAAAGAAAGTCATCAGCAGCAAACGAATATGCATACCGTCTACATCGGCATCAGTTGCAATAATTACTTTCCTATAACGTAATCCTTCTAATCCTTCTTCAATATTCAAAGCATGTTGTAAGAGGTTGAATTCCTCATTCTCATACACCAATTTCTTGGTTTTGCCATAGCAATTTAAAGGCTTACCTCTCAAACTAAACACGGCCTGAGTTTGCACATCACGTGACTTAGTTATAGAACCTGATGCAGAGTCACCCTCGGTAATGAAAATCATGGTATCATCCTTCTTATCATGCTTATCATTATCATAATGCACTCTACAATCCCTTAATTTTTTGTTATGTAGATTAGCCTTTTTCGCTCTTTCATTAGCAAGCTTTTTAATACCTGCCATGTCCTTACGTTCCCTTTCAGATTGCATGATACGCTTTTGAAGGGCTTCAGCAGTTTGAGGATTTTTATGAAGGAAATCGTCTAATGCTTTCTTTACAAAATCATTGATGAAAGTACGCATAGTTGGACCATCAGGTGCTACATTTTGCGAACCTAACTTTGTTTTAGTTTGGGATTCAAACACTGGCTCTTGAACACGAACTGCAATTGCACCTACAATCGCTTGTCTGATGTCGGAAGGATCATAATTTTTACCATAAAAATCACGAATTGTTCTTACAATCGCTTCTTTGAAAGCCACTAAATGTGTTCCACCTTGCGTAGTATTTTGACCATTAACAAATGAATAATACTCTTCACCGTATTGATTGGCATGTGTCATCGCCATTTCAATATCATCTCCTCTTAAATGAATAATTGGATAACGATTGGTTTCATCATCTGTCTTTCTATCCAATAAATCCTTTAGTCCATTAGCAGAGTGGAATTTTTCACCATTGAAATTAATCGTTAAGCCTGCATTAAGGAATGCATAATTCCACATTTGCTCTTCAAGGAAACCTGGAATAAAATGATAATTCTTAAAAACCGTATCATCTGGCTCAAATGCGATTAAAGTACCATTTCTTTTATTCGATGAATCTACGTTCGCATCATTTTTAATGATCCCTTTCTCAAATTCTGCAACTTTAGTTTGCCCTTCTCTGAATGCCTGAACTTTAAAATAATTAGACAAAGCGTTAACTGCTTTAGTACCTACGCCATTAAGTCCTACAGATTTTTGAAAAGCTCCACTGTCGTATTTACCTCCAGTATTTATTTTAGATACACAATCCACAACTTTACCTAGAGGAATACCTCTACCATAATCACGAACCTCTACTCTTTGATCCGTAATTTTAACTTCAATGGTTTTCCCATATCCCATCATGTGTTCATCAATGGAATTATCAATCACCTCTTTGACCAGAACATAAATACCGTCATCAGGAGATGAACCATCTCCCAATTTTCCTATATACATCCCTGGGCGCATTCTAATATGTTCGCGCCAATCAAGTGATTTTATACTATCCTCATCATATTGTATATCTGCCATCGCAATTATCGGATTGAAAGTTAAAGCTTACTCAAATTTTAAAATTACAAAGCTTTTTTAAATTGTAAAGCTTTTTCCAAGATGCCAAAAGGCAAAAGTTGTATGATTAATTTCCAATATAGATAAAGTCATACATCAAGAACCTCAAAGAAAAGATTTGAATATGAGTAGATTAAAGCTAATGAATTATCAGCTTACTACTGTTGAAAAATATTAGAAAAAATTTATTTATTTCTTCTGAGTATAAAGGGTAACCATAAAACCCAGAAGAAAACTAAAAACATACTAAAAATCACTAAAGGAAGGTAGCCACTTTGGGTTAAGCCTTCTTCATTATTGACGAATATGAATACTGTAAGTATGCTAGCAAAAAACAAATTAAAAGTACCCGCTAAGCTTCTTGCCCATGAGGCTAGAGTATTTCTCGTCCTTTCGTTTTTAAAATAATATTGAGAACCTACAGCCTGACTTTTAATTAAAAATGCTAATGCAACACAGATAAGTACAATTATTAGAGGTATTATTAGTCCTGAATAGAAAAGTGTATTATTACTGAACTGAATTTGATTATCTAACAGCTTGATATTCACGTATGATAGTTCCGCAAAATAGGCATATGTGTAAAATAAAACGGCAGTATAGCCAATACTAGTTACAATTAAAAAAGCTCTTGAAATCCTCTCCATAATTTTAATTTATGAGGCAAAATTAATCGGATTCATGAGTATTTCAGCATTTTTTCAAGGAAGTTTTTATTCAAAATGTTATATTTCGAAATAAAGATGACTTATAGAATATCATTTAACTAGGATCAAATGGATTTTAACCCAATTATATTATCAATTCCTATTTATTTTGCTTTAATAGGGATTGAATTACTCATTCAAGCTATAAAAAGATACAGAATATACAGATTGAATGATGCCATTACAAATATCAGTTGTGGAATTACTCAGCAAGTATCTGGTATTTTTTTCAAGGTGTTGAGCGTGGCTGCTTACCAGTGGGTTTATGAAAACTTCTCATTGTTTGAAATTGCCCCTACCTGGTATAACTTAATCTTATTATTCATTTTAGTCGATTTCTTTTATTATTGGGCTCACAGAAAAAGTCATGAAATCAATCTGTTTTGGGGTGGTCATGTAGTGCATCATCAAAGCGAAGATTATAATTTCTCAGTGGCTTTACGACAAGGATCATTTCAAATCGTATGGACTTTCTTTTTCTACTTCCCATTAGCAATAATAGGATTTGACACAATCAATTTTGTTTTAATGTCTGGTTTGGTTACCGTTTACCAATTCTGGATTCATACTGAAACCATTGGTAAATTAGGCCCTGTAGAATGGATTTTCAATACGCCTTCCCACCATAGAGTACACCATGGGCGAAACCCAAAATATATTGATAAAAATCATGCTGGCGTATTTATTATTTGGGATAAAATGTTTGGTACTTTCCAGGAAGAAGAAGAAAGACCCACTTACGGTATTACAAAACAAACTGCAAGCTGGAATCCTGTTTGGGTAAACTTGCAGCATTATATTGAAATGGCAAAAGGCTTAAAACAAATAAAAGGTTTTAAAAACAAAATGAAGTATGTCTTTTATCCACCGGGTTGGTTACCAAAAGAGATGGGTGGACAGCTACCTATTCCAGAGGTAGATCCTGAACACGATAGGAAATATGATAAAAAAACTTCTGCTTCCTTTAGTTTATATGTATTACTACAATATATCATTGTACTTGGCGGGACTGCGGCCTTCCTTTTTACAGCTAATACATTTGATTTATGGGAACAAATTATCGCTGTATCCTTAATTATATTAGGCGTAACGGGAGCTGGTGTCATATTGGAAGAAAAGAAATATTCATTTGCCTTAGAAGTAATAAGAGTATTGATAACACCAGTTGTTGTGGTATTCGTTTTATTACCTTCCGTTAGCCCACTTATCCAATACTTAATTATGGGCTATGGACTTATTTCATTTGCAGCACTAATTTTTATTAAAAAATCAAATCAAACCATAAAACAAGCTACAACTTAAATCAATGAAAATATTATCTAAACTGTTTTTAGGATTATTTATCATGTCAATTTTATCTTGTGAATCGCTGCCACAACTTGAAGGCATTGATTTGGATGCTTGGAAGCAAGATCAAGACGGATGCAATGAGAACAGAATTAAACAAATTGACTTACTATTAAGCCAGAAAGATAAATTAAAGGGATTGTCACAAAATGAAATGATTGAGCTATTAGGTGTAGCCGATAAGCATCAACTTTACGAGCGTAGTCAAAAATTCTTTATTTATTATTTAGAACCCAATGAAAATTGCTCTAACTACTCAGAGGGTTACCTAAAAGCTTTATATATACGTTTTAATTCACTTGATCAAGCAGTGGATTTCAACATTCAAAAAGTGAAATAATTTCAATCAATTTATCAGGATTCAGTTTTATACAACATGGCCAACTTAAAAAAGAAATTTTACGACTGGAAAATAAGAAATCTAGCCTATTCAATTGGTATTGGTACATTTTTATTAATAGTCGCGATCTATTTAGTATTCACTCAGACTGGCATAGATCAGCAGAGCTTATTAAGGACTAAAACTCTACGGAATTTAGACAATATAAGCATCGGTATTTCTCCACAATATATTCAAGAGAATCAAGAAGCTATCAATACCACAGTTAAAAGGGTTGAAAGAATCCTATTTGCTTATACTAGTGGTGGTGAATTAGGAGAGGAAAAGCTTGATGTAGAAATCAACGATCGATTAAAAAATGAGGTGCAAGAGTTGATTAAATATTGGGCTCCCCTTAAAGAAGATTTATATGCTATTCAAGATGGAACCGCAACCATTGAATCAAGTAAAGAAAGTTTAGAGAAAAAATATACTGCTTTCATAAAAAAACATATAGATGTTAAAGAATTAATAGATGAAATCAACCTTGCAGAAGAGGAAAGTGAGACATTTAATGTAATCTTACTTTTCATATACATCTTCCTACTTGCAGGTTTTCTTTACTGGGTTTTAAAATACTTAATACTAGGCCCTATTTACGAAATTTCCCTTTCGGCAAGAGAGCTGGCTAAAGGAAACTTAAGTAAAAAAATCAATTACCAAAGCAGAAACGAATTGGGATATATTGCTCAAAACATCAACTCAATGGCGGATGTTTTACAAAATGCTACTGAATTCACAACGAAAATTGGTGAGGGTAATTTAGATGCTGAATACAAAGGGCTTAAGGATGATCACGATAACTCTTTGGCTACTTCCCTACTACAAATGAGGTCTAAAATGCAAGAATCTGCTAAGGCGGACAAAGAGCGTAGTTGGGTAAATGAAGGCTTAGCAAAATTTGCTGATATTCTTCGAAATAATAATGACAATATCCAGGAATTGTCTTACCAGATTATTTCTAATCTTGTAAAGTTCATGGAGGTGAATCAAGGTGCACTTTTTGTTCTGACAGAACCTCAGGATGAAAACGAAAAACCTAAAATCAATCTTGAATCCGCTTATGCTTACGAAAGAAGGAAAAGAATTAAAAAGGAAATTGCAATAGGTGAAGGATTGGTCGGTCAATCAGTCCAAGAAGGTGATAAAATTTACCTTACTGAGGTTCCAGATGATTATGTTGAAATTAAATCAGGTTTGGGTGAAACGCTACCAAGATGCGTTTTAATTGTTCCTTTAAAAATCAATGAAGAAATAAAAGGAGTAGTTGAAATAGCTTCTATTCAGCCTATCCCTCAATACAGAATAGACTTTGTAGAGAAGCTAGGAGAAAACATTGCCTCAACATTAGCGAATGCAAGGACCAATGAAAGGACTAAAAAGCTTTTAATTGAATCTCAGGAAATGACAGAGCAGATGCGTTCTCAAGAAGAGGAAATGCGTCAAAATATGGAAGAGATGGAAGCCACTCAAGAAGAAATGGCAAGGGCTCAAAGTGAGATGGCAGATAAAGAAGCTAACCTAAATGCTTTAATCAATAACACCACAGACTCTATCATTTTGATTGATACAGATTATACCATTCTATTAATGAATGATGTAATCAAAAACAGATACAAAGGCACCCAATATGAGAAAATGAAGGAAGGAAGTAATGCATTAGATATGCTGGGAGATGTAAGAGAAGAATGGAAAGGATATTATGACAGGGTATTTAGAGGGGAAATATTATCATTCACCATAAAAAGTAGTGTTAAAGGAGAGGATTCATATCGCCATTATGATATTCATCCTATCAAACAAAAAGATGGTTCAATCACTGGTGCTTCTGTATTCTCACGGGATATTACGAAAGAAAAACAACTGGAAATTCAGCGCGAAGAAAATGCTAAAAAGCTTGCTCAAAGAGAGTATGTATTAGATGGTATGATCAATAATACAGATGATACATATTTTGCTATCAACACTAATTATGAAATATTGGTGGTGAATGATGTATTGAAAAATAGGTTTAAAGATTCTGGAATTGAATTAAAGCCTGGATTAAGCATATTAAGTATTCTACCAAAAGATCAGTTAGAAAAATGGAAAGGTAGATATGATACAGCCCTTGCAGGTGAGAAGTTGAGGATGGAAGAAATAAGAGAACTTTCTTCTGGTAATCTGACTATAGAAACAAGATGCGAGCCTATTTATAATGATAACAAAGAAGTGATTGGAGTTTCTACTGTTTCCAGAGATATCACAGAACTGAAAAAAGCTCAGGAAGAAAAAGCAAAACTTGAAAAGGAATTAGAGAAAATAAAAGGAAAGTAATAATTCATCCTTAAAGAACTAATATGATTAAAATTAAACACTTACTATTTGTCATTTCAGCATTGATATTAGCCTGTCAATCTTCTGAAAAGAATTCAAGTAAAGCATCAAAAACTGAAAATAAAGTAGTCACTAAAGTTGATATAGCAGATATTGAAACGGGTATTAAGGCCTATATTAAAAATAAAACTAAGGAGGCAGACGGTTATTTTCATGTGAAAGATGAAAACAAGGAACTGCGATTAAAACTAGTAAGAGTCCATACTGAGTACCTTTCTAATTTAGGTCCAAATAGACATTTTGCTTGTGTTGATTTAGCCGATGAAAATGGAGATGTTTATGATGTTGATTTCTTTATGGAAGGTAAACCAGGCGCAATGGATGTGACGGAAACAACAGTTCACAAATTGAATGGTAAGCCATTCTACAGCTGGAAGCAAAAAGAGGATAAAACATGGCATAGAGTGCCTATCGAATCCGCCTCAAATGAACTATTAGGAGTAATTGAGGGAGAAGATGAGTTTGAATTCTATTATGAGACTACTCTTCCTAAAATTGAAAATTCAGCCAAGGTATGGATTCCGATTGCGCAATCTGACAAATTTCAAGATATAGAAATTAAAAGCATGCAAATGTATGGTGAAGATCAGATATTGGAAGAGGAAAAATATGGAAATAAAGTTCTGTTTCTTAAACTAGATAAAGTGGATAGTGAAAAGAAAGTAAGAATAAGTTACCACGTGAAGAGAAAAGAAAAAAGTGCTTATGAGGAAAAAGGTACAGATATAAACCAATATCTAAATGAAAACATATTGATGCCAGTAGGAACAGCAAGATTTAAGGAAATTGTAAATGAAGCTACAGCTGGAATGGAAAATGATAATCAATTGATTCAAGCAAGGGCTATCTATGATTATATTATTGATAATATGCGCTATGCTAAAAATATTAAATATGGAACCGGAGATGCTGTTTATGCTTGTGACTCAAAAACTGGTAACTGCACTGAATTTCATTCACTTTTTATTTCTTTGGCTCGAACAGCAAATATTCCCGCTCGATTTGCAATCGGGGCTGGCATTCCATCTGATAGAAATGAAGGTGGAATAAATGGGTACCATTGCTGGGCTGAATTTTATGCTGAAGGAAAATGGTGGCCAGTAGATATTAGTGAAGGAAATAAATACACCGCCTTAGCTACCTATTATTTCGGTAGACATCCAGCAAATAGAATTGAATTTACAAAAGGAAGAGATTTAATTTTTGAACCTTCTCCAAAGTCTAGTCCTGTTAAATTTATGGCATATCCTATATTTGAAGTTGATGGGGAAAGTATAGTAAGCAATGCAAAGTTTAGCTTCCAGCGAATTACAGATAATTCAGAAAAAATTTGAATGTAGGGACATAAAAAAAGCTCGAATCATAATTCGAGCTTTTCTATTTTAACCTTTTAAAAATTATTTTCCAGGGTGCTCACCGCCTCCTGATGGATGTTCTTCCTCTTCACCCTCGCTTGGATGTTCACTCTTAGCTGAATCTTCTTCCATCATTTCTTCTTCTACAACTTCCTCTACTTCTTCAACAGCCTCTTCTGTTTCCTCCATTACTTCTTCAGTAGCTGCATCGTCAGATGCTGATTCTTTTTTCTCACCACCACATGAGATTAATGTAGCAGATAAAAAGAAAATAGCAGCAAGAGCAGTTAAGCTTAGGGATTTAAATGTTTCTTTAGTTTTCATATTAAATAGTTGGTTTTAATTTAAAGCAAGTTAATAATTATTGCGTTTAAAGCAACTGAATACATATTTAAACTCAATGATTCGTTGAATCGTCAACTAAAATCTTATTTAATTCCATTAATTCTTTAACCTGCATTCTATTCCAATATTTAATTCGATTAATTTCATCTATTTGTGTTTCCAGAATTTTATTAATCATTAATAAGTCATCTTGAATCAATTGATGAAATTGATCCATATCAAGGTTTCGTTGATTTATTTCTTCTGAAAGTAAATTCTGCACTTCGATTTGCTTACTTAATTTATTCTCAATCAATTCAAGTTGATTTGTCCGTATTTGAGTATCTCGATAAGACTGATAACCTATGGCAGCTAAAAACAGAAAAAGTAATGCTAAAATAATGTTCGGAATTAATCTATTCGTAGATACTGCTTTTTTAATCTGCTCTTCATCATATTCAACTGGAGATATCACATACTTCTTTGTAGCAAATTGAAAAATCTGTAAAAGTAAGTCACCGTCAGCAATAGTTTGCTGCTGATAATCCTTATAATTTAAATTGCCGATATCTTGTGCATTATCTTCTAAAGGAGTATAGGGTATGGAATAACAAATCCTTTCGTCTTCCAATTTCTTGATAAAAACTATGAGCTGAAAATATTCAGAAAGTGATTTTTGCATGTTACCACCCAATTTAATGTAGGCAGTCTGCAAATAAGTAGAAATATTCAAACAGCTTTTAGTAATGAAAAAAGGTGCGATATCAGAAAGATATAAGACATCTCCTGCCCTTTTTCCTAATTCATTAATAACGCTATTTTCATAATCCGTAAACCTCATTATTTAACGATGGTTCTTGGTATTGCAGCAGGTAACCTACTTAACATTTCATTATTGAGTAATTGAGTACTATTGGTAAAGCTACTTACATTAATCACATTATTTTTTTGTCTGCCGATTAAAACTACCTCATCCCCTACATTAGCATCAGGAATATGGGTGATATCAACCATAAAAAGATTCATATTAATTAAACCTACAATGGGTGCCTTTTTCCCACTAATTAAAACATATCCTCTATTAGATAACGCTCTCGGATACCCATTTGAATATCCTAAAGGAATAACTGCAATATTCATTTTATGGCTAGCTTGGAAAGCAGTACCGTACCCTATGAAATCTCCTTCAGGTACTTCCCGGATATCCATTATGTCTGTTTTCCACGAAAATATGCGTTTCAAGGAAGCATCTGACTTTTTACCATTCTCATTTAAATATTGATAATAGATTTCTGGGCTCGGCCAAAAACCATATTGAGCAACTCCAACTCTTATCAGATCATAAACTGTATCAGGCATTGCTAAAGCCGCTGCTGAACATGCAATATGTCTAATATTAGGTTCAGTCTTTTTGTCCTTACATATCTTTAAAAATTCTTTATAACGTTTCTTTTGTTTATCGATTTTAAATTGATTGCTTTGGCTTTCTGCTCCCCCTAAGTGTGTACAAAGACCTTGAAAAAACAAATGATCTTCATTTTTCTTCAGAAATGATAGTGCTTTGGGGAATTCATTTTTGTGCATTCCCGTTCTGTTCGATCCGGTCTCAACTTCAATGTGCACCTTAGCTTTCTTTCCCACTTTTTTGGCTGCTTCTAAAGCTCTAGGCAGCCTTTCAAAATTATAAACAAAAAATTCTATATCATGCTCTATAGCCCAAGAAAGATCTTCTTCATAGATAATACCCATTATCATAATGGTACTTTTACCATCTGTTGCTTCTAATACTTCCTCTGCCTCAAAAGATGAAGCAACTGAAAAATGTCGAACCCCACATTTTTCAGCCATTTTAACAAATTGATGAATACCATGTCCATAGGCATTAGCTTTCACTACCGATGAAAATATAACATCATTACCTACTATCTTTTTAATGAAATTAATATTGGCTGTTAAAGACGATTGTTTTAATTCTATTCTTGAAGAGTGTTTTACCATTGTTTTGGAGTTTCTAGCCAAGTATATGATTTTCCCCAGCTTTCTTTAGCTAATCTTTTTACTTTTAAAACTTCATTTTCGGGTACATTACCCACTTTAGCCCCTACTTCTAAAGTGTTATAATGAAAAGCATAAGTTCGTGCAGCAAACTCATGAATAGGAAGTGAAGATTCACCATGTTGCTCTCCATTTCCATATACAGAAGGCCTAATATTCTGCCCCCAGTTTTGACGGCCTTCATTATTTGGATTTAAAAAATAAGCTCTCATTTCTCCTTCAGGATCTTCATCCACCCTTAGTAGGGATACAGCATGAAAACCTAACATTTCTCCTTTAGATGATGTTATGAAGATTCCCACCGGATTTGGATATATTAGTTTATGCCCTCCATTGTATTCGGGATGACACATGGCATAAAATACCTTTGTAAAACCATTAAAATCTAATATTGAATTACTTAGGTAATCATAAGCTGATGCAAAACCAATTTGAATCCATTGACCATATAAAGCTGGATTTACCCATTTATGTGGGTCTTCTCCTCTACCTGATGCTCTTACCATCATTTCATTATAGATTCTGTCTAGCATAGGTACAATGGTTACTGAAACAGCATCCAAATTATGATCCAATTTTTGCACTAAGCCTTGTGCTGTTGTAGAAGCTTTTATCTCTTTATCTTCAAAGCGAAAGCTTAAATCATTATGAGTAGCTGCAATTTGAATCATATTGATCAATTTGGCTGGTGAGTGCTGGCTCCACATACTAATTCCTCTAGCACTTTGGCAAGTTGGGTTATTTCCCTGCCCCACACCCAATGGCTGTCCTAAAATTCTAAATAATGCTCCAATTAAATATTGCCTTGCTGAAACATCATGATGCGGATTATTGGTTGATTTTAAAATTCTTTCTTCTACTTTAGGATGAATTTTGATGGTCCGCATATTATCTATACTAGAGCGTACTGCCTGTCTTGAAAAAATTCCTTTTTCTAACATTTTTGCCAATCCATAAATACATTGTGCATTGTATCGGTGAATTATTTCAAGGATAAGTGTTGAAATAAAATCTTGATATTCATTCCATTTTACTTCTCCTGTGGGATTGAGACCCAGGCAAACGGGCACTATAGAAAAATGCTCATTTTTGATAAGATGTAATAATAAAACTGCATGATATTGGCTCACTAAGCCATACAATAACATAGCATTACTCATATCCTGTGATTCAGAATATAATTCTGAATTTGACATTTCGCTTAATGAATTTTCATATTCATCTGCAGTCTTGTTTTCAGTGTTTTTAGTAGGTCTATAGATACATCTCTGAAATTGCAAAAGCTTCTGGTCTTCCTTCCTATTAGGATTGAGCTCAATTTTTTCTTTCACTAAAGCAATAATTCGCCTTTGATTTTCAGTAACCACTGGTCTTTGTTCACATATTAAAGTGAGTTCTTCCGTTAATTTCTCTTTGATACTATCCAGATTAGTTTTGGAAGAAAGGAATACGAAGAGTTCATGGACTTTGGTAAGTTCTACTTCATCCATATTCAACCTTGTTTCTTCTTTTGGTTCTTTAAAAACGAACTCCAGATTGCCTACAAAAACCTCTTGAATATAATTTTCTGCCTCATCGGTTTTAACTGATTTGTGATCATATTTACCTTCCGCAATAGCCAACATTCTAAGTTCACTTAATATTTCAATAGTGGAATTAGGATGACCGCTTTTCAAGGTTCCATTTACTAAAGTGGGGACCAATTTTGAAGGATCTTCCCAGCTGCTTTTAGCAAATATTCCAGCTTTTGAAAGATCGGTAATATTATCATATAAAAAAGCAATGCCATTCTGATCAGCCGCAAGTAAATCTACTTGTGACATAAGCTTTTGCGCTTTATCCGCTTTGGTTAAAGAAGTAGCAGAAATAAGCTCCTTAAAAAGCTCGTTGAACCTCTGATGGCTTTGTTCAATACTTAAAGTATTTGACATGTATTCGTTTATTTTTAAATAAAAAGAAAGGTGAAATAACACCTTTCTTTAATAAAGGATGAATCTTTAATAGTTTAAGCCTAACCGAATTAATGATAAAAATCTACATCTTCATAATGTAATAATAGTTCGGTCATTCTATCAGGATCTTCACCTTTGAAATTTACTGTACCAAAATGATTCCCAAAACCATTTCGATCGTTTATTTTTTGAGTTGTCATTGGAGGTACTAAATTATGATCTAAGAAATACGGTTCCTCTTTCAATTCTTCCGGTATTTCCAATTTCGAAATTTGATTTTTATGAGGATAAATCATCACATTTCCATAGAAATTTTTCGGCCTTGCATCTGGTGCAGGTAAAATCTCATGTAGCTCTTCCTCGGATAAATTAGGATCATGACATAACACAAAAGCTGCTAATGCATCAAAGTCATAAGCTTTTCCTGCTAATTCTAATATATGGCCTCCAGGGATTCTACAAGCCACCTCTCCAAAACTAAGGGTATCATCTTCCGTCAAGAACCATTCAGGGTGAATCATACCATATTCTATTCCAAAAATATCTACTAGTTTTTGCATCTCCTGCATGATTCGATCACGCTTTGTATGCAGATAATTTCCTTCAGGAATAAAATTTGAATACCCTAATTTCACATATTCAGTAATATTTAGAAATCTAATTTTACCCTTATGGACAAAAGCCTCACATGAAAACTCTCTGCCGGGTAAATGTGATTCTGCAAGGCATGGGAAATCATCGTCCTCACATTTATCTTCAATATCCTGCATGCTCCTTAACAAACGGTGACCAACAGTACCAGCAGAAGCAAAAGGTTTAATATGAACCCAGCTATCTTCCTCTCCATCGATTTGAAGGTTAGCCTGATTCAACCTTTTCATAAAGTCTTTTACCCCTTCTTTATTATAAACCTCTTCAAATAAGCCTACCCTAAGACCGCCAATTAATGCCTTACGTTTCATCATAGCCTTATTTCTGAATAGAAAAGCTCTATTTAATACTCTTGGATCATCTCTAAAAATAGAATTTAAAGCACCTGCCCATTCAACTGTCTCTTCAAAAAGAGGAACAGCAACATCTACATCATAGGGTTTTAATTTTTCTAATAAATCTAAGGAGTTTGAGGTATCACTCCACTCATCTAATTGATAAGGGACAAAGGGTATATTATTTTCTTTGGCATAATCTTCAAAATCTGGAAATGATACCACTACATAAGGTTTATTGAGTTTTTGCATACTCTCGATTACGGGTAAACTCCAACCCATTAGTGCAAAACATTTAGCCATTTTCTTCTTATTTTAGTTTGATTTTTCTTTCCCTTATGTTAACAAAATAGCGAAGAAAAACAAGCTGTATTGCACTTTATTCAGGATTAATAAGAATCCTACAAGATTATAACGTTATATGTCAAAACTTAAACATCTGATTTCTATTTTATAATCAGTTTGGCTATTCATCTTTATTAAATAGCTTTTTTATCCTTTTAAATAACCCATCCTTTTTCTTTCCTGCTTCATCAAACTTTTCAGTTTTTTCTTTATCCGGATTATTAAAAAGTTTCTTGATAAAACCGTCCTCCTTAATAGGTTGGCAATCCATTTTTCTTTTGGCTTTATCACTAAGTTCATCAAATCGACTTCTAGTATATTTATTTAATGCTTTATCCTGATTGAGTTTTTCAAGCCAAAGACCAAAAATAGGTAAAGCCGAATTTGCACCTTGCCCTATGGCTGTACTTTTAAAACCAATATTTCCATTATCAGAACCTGTCCAGCTAACAGTTACTAAATTAGGCAATAGCCCTACAAACCAACCATCTTTATTATTTTGAGTTGTTCCAGTTTTACCTGCTATATCATTTTTGAGTTTATACTTCCATCTTAATCGAGATGCTGTACCGGAATTAACCACTTCTTGCATCATCTTAAGCATCATTTCTTGATGTAAAGCTGAAAAAGCAATTTCTGCCTGATTTGAACCTTTATGCTCATATAGTACATCTCCAGAGGCACTTTCAATTCTGTTAATGAAGTAGGGTTCTACTGATTTACCATTATTTAAAAATGAGGTGTAGGCAGTAGCTAATTCCAACATACTAAGTTCAGCTGTTCCTAAAGCTAATGAGGCCACCTCCGGTAATTCTGAATTTATACCTAAATCCTCTGCAAAATCAATAACTCTAGAAATGCCCACTTCCTCCATAATTTTTACAGACACAGTATTCATTGATTTCCTAAGTGCCTCTTGCATAGTCACATTGATGTGGGTATAATCCTCATTATCACTATTTGTGGGTTTCCAACCTTCCAGATTTTCGTAAGCTACTGCTTGAGCAGGGAAATAATCACAGGGATCAACTCCGTTTTCAAGGGCTGCCATATAAACTATGGGTTTAAAAGTAGAACCCACCTGCCTTCTACTTTGAGCAACATGATCATATTTAAAATACTCATAATCTATTCCTCCTATCCAAGTTTTGACAGCTCCTGAACCAGGCTCCATAGCGACAAAGCCAGATTGAAGTGTTTTCAAGGCTAACTGAATACTATCAATAACACTCATGGTTTTTACTTCACTACCTGACCAGTCAAAGAACTGCATTTTCTTTTTCTCATTCAGAATCTTTTCAATCTCAGCTTCCGATTTACCCTGGATTTTCAATGCTTTATAATGATGAGTTCTTTTTATGATCTCTTCATAGATTGCCTTTTTCTTCCATGGAGCTTGATTTCCCCAATTCGTTTCAAAGGACTTTTGCAAAGCTTTCATATGAGATTTCATGGCAGCCTCAGCATAAATCTGCATATCCTTATTGAGAGTCGTAAATATCTTTAATCCATCTCCGTAAATATCAATCTCTTCGCCCGTTTCAGATTCATATTCATCTGCCCATTTTACTAGCTTCTTTCTGATTTGTTCACGAAAATACGGAGCGACGCCTTGATCAGCTTTCATAGGAGTATAATCCAATTCAATCGCTCCTGACTTTGCAGATTTATATTCTTTTTCGCTTATTTTCTCATATTTTCTCATCTGAGAAAGCACTATATCTCTTCTGTTAATACTATTTTCTGGAAATATTCTGGGATTATAGGTATAAGTAGCTTTTAAGCTACCCACCAAAATAGCGGCTTCGTCTAAGTCAAGTTTATTGACAGGTTTATTGAAGAAAGTTCTGGCTGCTGCTTCAATCCCAAAAGTATTATCAGGAAAGCTTACAGTGTTAAGGTATAATGTTAATAATTCCTCTTTTGAATAGATGGACTCTAGTTTTTGAGCAATTAAAGCTTCCTTAATTTTGATAATTAGTAATTCAAACTTATTGGAATACTCTCTAGGAAACAGATTTTTTACGAGTTGCTGAGAAAGAGTGCTACCGCCCCCACCCGATCGATCCTGAAGAATCACTGTCTTAACCAACACACGGACTAAACTTCTGTAATCAATACCAGAATGCTCAAAAAACCGAACATCTTCAGTGGCTACTAAAGCATCTACTAAATGCTTTGTGAGATCCTCATATGCAACATTCGATCGATAAGTTCTGTATAAGAACCCTATATTTTCGCCTGAATCAGATAATAATGCCGTTGCTTGGGAGTTTTCAATATTAGAAAGCGTTTTTTCGGTAGGTAATTCTCCAAAAAGTCCTGCTTTAATACTATAGAAAAAACCTATCAGAAAAATTATTCCAACAATAGATACTTTTAGGAAAAAGCTGATTAATTTCTTCTTAAAGGACTTCTTTCTCTTCTTTTTAGGCATTAGCTGTAATTTTCCTGCGAAGAACGGAAAATCTTAGTAAAAAGTGTAATAATTCATATCAAAGCTATAAATATTAAACAAAAGCAAAGCAAATCCATTAATCAAAAGGATAAAGATTGTATGTTTGTACACCCAAAAAAGTGATAAAATAGTGAGTAAGAAAATAAGAATTGGTGGAGTACCGGAACACTATAACACCCCTATTCATTTAGCAATTGAATCAGGAGCTATTGAAAATGAAGGGATCGATATTGAATGGAAAACATTTGAAGGAGGTACTGGAGAAATGCGAGAGGCGCTAATCAATGACGAAATTGACATTTGCGCTATCCTTACCGAAGGTATTGTAAGTGGTATATTATCAGGAGTTCCTGCTAAAATAATTAGTGGATATGTTAAAAGCCCTTTAATTTGGGGGATACACAGCGGAATAGATAACCCTATTAAAGATCATAAGGAAATTTACGATAAGCAATATGCGATTAGTAGAATTGGTTCAGGTTCACACCTAATGGCAATAGTGGATGCACTAAATAATGATAAAGAAATTGATCCTTCTCAATTTCATATTATCAATAATCTTAAAGGAGCTTTACAATCATTAAATGATTTAGAGACTGATGTTTTCTATTGGGAAAAGTATACTACCAAACCTTATGTTGAAAGTGGAGAAATCAAAAGGATTGGCGAATATGTAACACCATGGCCATGTTTTGTATTAGCAGCACATACTAACATCATTAATACAAGACCAAAAGATATTTCTCGCGTATTAAGACAAATTCAAAAAAGCTCCGCTCAATTCATGGAGAATGAAGAAGCTGTGGACATAGTCAGTAAAAGATTTAACATCAAAAAAGAAGATGCTGCTAAATGGTATCATGCCACTGAATGGGCTACCGATGGCTGGGTCAGTAATAAAATGCTTAAAAATGTAGTCTATACTTTAAAAGAGGCTAATATTATTGAAGAAATGGCGGATACTCAGCAACTTGTTTGGCAAAGAAATAGTATTTAAAATAGTTCTAAGTATTAGATATTAAGTAATTGGATTTTTAGAATCATCAAATATTGAGGCTGAAATAACTTATTACCAATAACTAAAAACATATAACAAAATAAATAAGATGAGTAAAGGAGAAATCGTAACCAACAAAGGCACATTAAAAATTGAATTTTATGATGATGCTACCCCAAACACCGTGAAAAACTTTCACAAATTAGCGAAAGAAGGTTTTTATGATGGCTTAACTTTCCATAGAGTAATTCCTGACTTTGTAGTACAAGGTGGATGCCCTGATGGAACGGGTGCTGGCGGACCAGGATATAGCATTGACTGTGAAACGGATGGTGATAAGCAATTTCATGAGAAAGGCGTTTTATCAATGGCTCATGCTGGAAAAAACACGGGCGGATCTCAATTCTTCATTTGCCATAATAGACAAAACACTCAACATTTAGATGGCAGACATACCGCTTTTGGTAAAGTATATGAAGGATTGGGTATCATAGATGATATTCGTCAAGGAGACGTAATGGAGAAAGTGACTATTATTGAAGAATAAAATCTACAATCCATTTTATAAAAAAACCTCTGAATATTAGTTCAGAGGCTTTTTTTATAAGATATAATTTAAGAATTATCGCTTTATCAGCTTTTTGGTTGTTTCTCCCTGATTAGTTTTAAATCTTACAAAGTATAAACCAGGGGCAAGATTAGAAAGGTCTATCCTATCATTAGACTTCACAGTTTTTACAAACTTCCCATTAACATTGAGAACCTGAATTTGCTTTAAAATTATATTTTCTCCTAAGCTAAAATTCACGAATTCATTAGCCGGATTTGGATAAATACTGATTTCAGCATCTAAATACGGATTTACAGATAAAACTGCATTTTCAGTTGATAAAGTATCTGAAGGAATCGAATATCTATATTCATATAATGTAGTATCAGAAAAAACCCGCTCTACCTTTAACATAGCTTTCAAATAATATTGATAGTTTGCATTTAAATCAGCAGATTGGTCTTCATAGCTTAAATTTTCTTCTTCAATCTCATACTGAGAAGTGCTAACCGAATCTAATTTTATAAATGCAGTATCTTGCTCTGATTTTCTGTAGACTAAATAATGATTTTCATGTTCGGATTTATCTTCAAAAATAATTTCATAATAACCCGCTGTCTCATGAATGTTAACTTTATCAATCATTGGACTATTTAAATAGGTTCTGGCTCTATCATTCCACCATGCAGATGCTGAACCATATTCATTTTTCACATATAAATCAACAGCTGGATTTGAATTCTCTTCTAATCCTGCATAAAAAAATGAAGTATCTGCTAAATTAAGGTTATATTTCCTTGCATTATAATCAATAAAAACAAGTGAATCAACTGGAATTAGTGTTGTATCAATGGGATCCCAGGTATATAAAATTTCAGAAGAAGAAATTGCTTTTGAAGAAAACCCTGTTGGTCTATTTGGTCTTCCTTGTTTTGTTCTAAAAAAAGTCTTCAAGGAATTACCTTCAGTCCCGTCTTTCATTGAAAATAAAGTAACCGTAAATAATTTCTCTGCTGGAAGTGAATTAACCGTAAGAAAATTAGTATTCTGAGCTAGTGTATCAGAATAGTAGATACTATCAAAACTTTCAATCTCTATGTAATAATTATCCTCGTTTGGTGAATCAATCCATGACAATTTCACCCCTTCAATACCTATGCTGTCCGCCTTTAAGTTAACAGCTGGTAAGATTGCATCTTCATCTTTATAGTATAGTGATTCAGTTTCTCTGTACCATTTCTGATCTGTAGAATTATATCTACTACGCCCCAAAGATAATCCATAGAATAATTTATCATTATATGTAAAAGCATAAGCCGAATTGTTCTGTGGAATAGGCAAATATTCAATTTTTGTCAAATATGGTTTAGTATTAACATTCAATTCATCAATAGAATTATTATTTAAGTGAATTAATTTATCATCAAAAACTACTGATAACTGTGTGAAGAATCTGGATTCATAATTAATAAAAACATCTTCAATTGAAATTTCTTTTGTACTGAAATTATAAGAAATCCTTCCTGCGTTTTCTGTAAAAAATATCAGAGAATCATTTGAATGTGTAATATAGGTTGGATAGACATATTGCTCATCATATTCATTCTTATCCCATGATTCTGAATTTATATCATAATTAGCTATTTCTAAATACCCTCCTGGGTTTTGCATGATTAAAAAAATCTTATCATCAACAACATGTGAAATTCTAACTTCATAGTCTTCATATGGCATGTCAAGACTGGTATCCCATTTATTCTCATTTACATTATATCTATAAATAGTGGAATAATAATCGTAATTATAATTTTGTGCGCCCCATCCATAAATAATATCCTGATGATAAATTACATCATTAAATCTCATCAATGAATCTGCAGGTAAATCATTAAGCTTTTTGAGAGTACTATCATATAAATTATATCTATGAAGCTTTTTAGAGGATACTGAAAGAAAATAAATAGAACTATCATTAATTAACTTATACTCGTTGGTAATCAAACCCATTGAATCAAGTATTGATTCTAAACCATCTCCGTTATATTTCTTCCAGACGCCCATATTTACTGCTTTTGCAGTAATTTCATTACTAGCTTTTGAAGTATTATTATCATTAAAATTATATACACGATAGGTATATGAATTACCAGACTCAACTTTTTCATCAAAATATTTCCATGAATCCTCGCTTAAGGTATCATACAAAATAAATTCACCATTATTAACTTTACGTTCAATTATCACTCCCTCCTTTATTCTACTTCTATTATCAAATTCTAATCCAATTGTATTTTCACTAGTGTAATTCAATTTTAGCGAGTTAGGAGATAATAAAGGAGTGAAAACTGATATGACATTAGAGGTATCTGCCCCATATAGATTTGATACTATCAACCTTACCTTTATTGAATCAAGCTCACTGCTGGTATTAAAACCAGTAAAATAAGTAGTTCTTAGGGTATCACTATTTCCGAAAGTACTATCATTTTCGAATTTATATTGTAAGACAAAATACTGTCTATTTTTAATTCCTTTCGTATCTAAATTTACATCGATAGAACTTGAATAAACATCAAAACTACGTAATTTCAAACTGTCAATAGAAGGCTTTAGTGAATCTAGATTTACAATAAATTCATTTGAAAAATCAGATGCAATTCTTTTTCCTTCATCATCAATCAATTTCACTCTATATTTAAGTTCAGAAACAACTGAATCTTCCTGATCAATAAAACTAAAAGCGGTAGTATTTCTGCTTTGAAGTAAATATTGACTAGTATCAATTATTTGATAATCTTGGTTATTTACACTTTTCTCAATAATCACTTTTTCACTATTATCAAAATTATAAATTTCAAGTTCTCTTTCCTTGAAATCATCAGAACTATTGAATGCAAGAATTTCAGGAGTGTTAATTTTGCCCTCTCTAAAAATTGGATAAAAACTTAGTTCATTTGAGGTACTAGTTACCCCTTTCCTATTTGCAGCAATCTTTACATAATGGATTGTATTAGGATCAAGTAAATAATTGTAAATTTTTGTTGAAGTTTTAAATGACTCAACCGTTCCAATACTTCTATAACTTTCATTATCTTCTTTTGATAAATAAATTATATAATTATCAAATTCTTCCTTTTCATTATTTTCCCAGTATAAAATATTAAACTCTTCTACACCATCCCAAGTAGGAATTGTTTCAGTTAAGGTAGGAGCCTTTGGTGGATCTATAGTTATTGTCACTAATTTTTGAAAGCTATTTTGATAAATAGGATCAAAAATGTTTCCTGTAGCTCCTAATCCTGATATGACTTCACCATTTATCTGAAATACTATAGGATCATCTCTGTCATCTGTAAAATAATACTCTTCACTTGAAACAGAAAAATCAGTGACATCTATAATTACTTCTTTATTAGTTGATGCTGCTTTTAAAACATGAACTAGGTTATTTTCATCAACATAAACTGTATTATCCATTAAACTACTTAAATTAATATCATAACCTAATTCTTCTGTCCATGTATCAGTAGTAGGATCATATGAAAGAATATCTTGATAGTTAAAAGTCCCACTACTGTATTCTACCCCTGAACTAATATAACCCTTGCCATTAACATTGAACCCGATCGCACCTGTACGTTTGAACTCATCACCTACGCCTGAAATCGAGACCCATTGATCATTATGGTCGTCATACTTATAAAAATCACTTAATTGACCAGAGCTTCCAGAACCTAGCCCTACGTATCCTTTATTATTGATAACGAAACTTGAAGCAGAGCTTCTTACATTCGGCATACTAGCTACACTCTCCCAAGAGCCAGTATTTGGGTCATATTTATAAAAATCAGCATATGAATTACTATCATCACCACCGGTTCCTACATAAGCTTTACCATTTACAACAAATGCAACAGCTGAACTTCTTGCTGCACCAGGAAAATCTGAAATAGGAGTCCACAGATCATTTTGGATATCGTATTTGTAAAAATCCTTCTTATAATAGTTGTAGGTGTCTCTTTCCACACCTAAACCTACATAAGCTGTATCCCCAATAACAAATTGTACCGCACTCGTTCGCCCATCACCAGGGAATGATGCAATAGACTGCCATTCTTGAACTTGTGCTTGAACATGATTAAAAATGGTAATAGTTGAAAGTAATATGGTAAGTAAAGTTATCTTCATATGTAAATAATTTCAAACGCCAATGATAGTTATTAATTATTAGAAGAAAAATAGATTAAAGCAGAAATTTTAGAGTATAGAAGGTTTTAGAAATCAGTACTTAATATATAATCTTACAGTATCATTTTTTTGGATTAAACACTCCTCACTACCAGAATTGTAATCTCTGATGGTATGTCTTTTAATTCTAAATAATACAATTATCCTTATCCACCAATGCTGCCAAATCTACCCTTGCCTCCGTAAGAAAAGCCTCGCCAACAGCAAACCTATACTCAGCCCTAACAGCAACTGTAAGCTCAGCTTGGTGCTTGGTGTATGTGGTATCTATTAAGTGGATCAGACATTTTTGAAGGGGTTGCATGCGGTTTTTTTGATTGAAGTTTAAGCAAACGGGAAAAGTATGAAATAACACACGTTACAAAAACATACTAGTGGGATTATGATTTCTGATAGGATGTCCATCTCCCAACTAATTGAATTATTGGATATTGAAAACTCCTTTCATTTTATCAAGGAAGTACACGATTTGGACTACCTCTCTGATTCATGTTTATAAAGCATTACAAATCACAGTGCACTTTCAACAAACATTTATATTCTTATAAAATAATCATGTGATTAATTAATACCTTTGCGGCTTAATTTGATACAATATGATTTCAGTAGATGCAGTAGGCGTAGAATTTAGTGGCTCCACCCTTTTTAACAACATTACTTTTAATATTAATGAGAATGATCGCATAGCCCTAATGGGTAAAAATGGTGCAGGTAAATCGACCTTACTAAAAATCATTGCAGGAGCGAATAAACCTACTTATGGTAAAATTTCTGCACCTGGAGATGCAATCATAGCATACTTACCACAGCATCTATTAACAGAAGATGATTCCACTGTTTTTGAAGAAGCCTCTAAAGCTTTTGCCAGCATTTTGGAGATGAAAAATCAAATGGAATGGTGTAATCAGCAATTAGAAACGAGAACTGATTACGAATCAGATGAATACAGCAAAATAATTGAACAAGTTTCAGAACTGAGTGAAAAATACTATAGCATAGATGATATAAATGTAGATGCTGAGGTAGAGAAAACATTGTTAGGTTTAGGATTTTTAAGGTCAGATTTTAATCGTTCTACTGCTGAATTTAGTGGAGGATGGCGAATGCGAATTGAGTTAGCCAAAATCCTTCTGAAAAAACCTGATTTGATTCTTTTGGATGAGCCCACCAACCATTTGGATATCGAGTCAGTGCAATGGCTAGAAGATTTTTTAACCAACAATGCAAAAGCTGTGATGGTCATTAGCCATGATAAAACCTTTGTGGATAATTTAACCAACCGTACCATAGAAATCACCCAGGGAAAAATCTATGATTATAAAACCAACTATTCTCATTATTTAGAATTGCGCAAAGAAAGACGCGAACAGCAACAAAAGCATTTTGATGATCAAGCAAAGCAGATTGCCGAAATTCAGCAATTTATTGACCGATTTAAAGGCACCTATTCCAAAACGCTTCAGGTACAATCCCGCGTGAAAATGCTGGAAAAGATGGAAATTGTAGAAGTAGATGAAGTTGACACCGCTGCATTAAATTTGAAGTTCCCTCCTGCTCCACGCTCAGGAAATTATCCGGTAATTGCGGATGGCTTGACTAAAAATTATGGTGATCATATAGTTTTCAAGGATGTTTCCCTAACCATCGCCAGAGGTGAAAAAATTGCTTTTGTGGGTAAAAATGGTGAAGGTAAGTCCACTTTAGTAAAAGCCATAATGGGTGAAATTGATTTTGAAGGCGAATTGCAAGTGGGCCATAATAGCATGATAGGCTATTTTGCACAGAATCAGGCCGCTTTACTAGATGGTGATCTTACCGTTTTTCAGACCGTTGATAACATTGCTAAAGGGGATGTAAGAACTAAAATCAAAGACATCTTGGGTGCCTTTATGTTCAGTGGAGATGCCCTTGATAAAAAGGTGAAAGTATTGTCTGGAGGAGAACGTACCCGACTAGCAATGATTAAATTATTGCTTCAGCCCGTTAATTTGCTAATTCTTGATGAACCTACCAACCATTTGGATATCAAAACAAAGGAGATTTTAAAAGATGCTTTAAAAGCTTTTGAGGGTACTATGATATTGGTGTCTCATGATAGAGATTTCCTCGATGGCTTAGCCAATAAAGTATTTGAATTTGGCAATAAGCGAGTAAAAGAACATTTTGAGGACATTAATGGCTTCTTACGAAATAAGAAAATAGAGAATTTGAAGGAAATTGAGATAAAGGTTTGATTAGTTTAGTATTGTGCATATTTAGTATGGCTACCCTCAGTAGTCTGTATAAACTGTAAAGTGTCGTGTTCTATAATGAGAGAGCTGATATAGTCCGTAGCTTTTATCAAGGTGTTGTTTTCGTTTACTTTTTGTCTTTGCTGGCTGCCAGAAGCAATTTTGTTTTACAGGAAGATTTTGATGGTTATTTAAGGTTCTTGGTTCTTTGCTAATGGACACACGCGGAAACGCGTACGCCAGCGGAGAAAACGGGCGCAAGGCTTCACCAAGAATTTTTCAGCCTCGATGGGAAAGGAAAAATAATTTGCTTACTGTCGTAATGTACTGCCCTTCCTTTGGTTCCGCACGCGCGGAACCAACTACTGTCCTCTCCTAACTATTGCATATTGCTTTCAAGCAGTAAATATTAGGAAGGCAGCTTATTTATAGAGGTCTTTAGGATTTCGACTAGTATGGAAGACAGCATAAATGATGACTGACTTCTCTTCAATACCATATACTATTTTATAGGGAAAACGCTTCATGACAGCCACTCTTTCTTCTTTACTACTTATAGGATATAGCAGTGGTTTTTTGGTTATCCTAGCCAAATGCTTTTCCAGTGAACTAACAAATTCTGAACCTAACCCCTCCTTACGATCTTCATACCATGTAAAAGCATCACTGATCTCATCAGCTGCTTCTTCTTTGATGACAAGAGTATAATTCATTTACCCTTGAAGTCGTGCCTTTACTTCTTCCCAACTATAGGATTTAGACTCTCCTTTTTTATGGCGGGCTATTCTTTTATCCAATTTTTTTCGCTCGGACTCACTTAATAAAAAATCATTCGATTTGTCAGCTTGCATCATGCCATAAACTAGCTGGATAAAACGTTCATCAGCATTGTTCAAATATTCCTGAAGTTCTTTTCTTAGAGTTATTGTGCTCATAGGTTTGAGATTGTCTTGTAATTGTAAATATAACATTTTCATTTTCTATTTTAGTTTCATTTATTGATTTTATCACAACAGATGGAACTTATGTAGTTCTTGTTTTAAGCTTTCCATTTCATTCTGTAAATAGCTTTCTGTACTGCTGATATATCTGTGACCTGCCAAGTATTGGGCTTCGCTGAAATTGTGTTGTTTCACCCATTTGGTAATCACGCTATGCGGATTTCCTTGGGGTTTAAAATTTTGGGATTGATCTTAATAAAATCGAGCAATTTGGGTCATGAAGTTGCTAAAACTTTAACTACTGTTCCTTCTCCTAAACCTCAGTACAGCCGTTGCGAAATAATTCTATCCTTGCTACATTTGCTGCCTTTTGTATAAAATAACCCTTTCCAAAATCAATGAAGCGTTCATATCATTCCGATGTTATCATTTCTTTTCAACTGGGAGTGTTACAGCCTGAAATTCTCCAACAAATACCATCAAGTACCCTGCACAATTGGAAGCACCGTAATCTGGCCAAACTCGTAGGCACAAAGCAATGTCTCATCAACGAACAACATATCCGAATGGTCAAGGATTTCCTCAAACACAAACAAGCCCTAAGACTTGCCAAAGCTGCCTATCTTGCCTTTAAAATCCTTAAAATTTTCACCCATGCCTCCAATGCTTTCAGAAAATGGGGCAAAAACAATAAAAAATTTCTGGTCGAGAAAATACAGCACTTAACATGTTACATCCCTTTAAACAAAGCACTTAAACTTTTCGATATCTCATCCCAAGCCTACCACCGTTGGAAAAATCAAGTAAACTGTGACAACTCATTGATGCGCCTTTGTCATAAAACACATCCCTTTCAACTCTGCTCCGATGAAGTTGCCAACATAAAGAAATACCTTTCCGATAAAAGTCTCTTGCATTGGCCTTTGGTCTCCATTTATTACCAGATGCTCAGACAATCAGCAGGATATATGTCACTGGCTACCTTTTACAAATACAGTCGCTGTATGTTGGACAAAGGCATGGTGCCCTTGAGAAGAAAAGGACAAAAGAAAAAATACACCCCCATAAAGGCTACTGATCCCTGGCAAATTCTTCACATGGATATTACACTTCTCAAAACTTCAGGAAATCAAAGACTGTACCTTTACATCTTACAAGACAATTTTTCCCGGGCTATCTTATCTTGGACTTTATCTACTGAATACGGGGCCGCCATTGCTCTGAATAACCTTAAAAAAGGATTGGGTAATAAACAGAACCTTAAAGAAAATACATTGGTGATCTGCGATGATGGTTCGGAAAACAAAGGAATAGTCAAAACTTACTTAGAAAAACAACCTTTAATGCAACAAGCAGTTGCCCAAAAAGACATTATCCAGTCCAACAGCATGGTGGAAGCACTCAACAAAAGGTTGAAATATCATTTTATCTTCCGCCATACCCTCAATGATGAAGCAGATGCCCTTCAAGTGATTGGAAATGCCGTGAATGATTACCACCAACAGCCATTGAGGGTACTCCACGGGCTTACTGCCATGGAAGTACTTAAAGGAAATATACCTGATAAAACACTATTTTCAGACAAGATCAAGGAAGCGGCCATGAAAAGACCGCAAATCAACAAGCAAAATGCCTGCACTGCTTGCAGCTGATTCAACATCGCAACAATCCAACCAAAGAACGTTTCTCCATAATACAGCTTCCACCCTAAACCATCACAACTGGCTATCTACCTTTTATATATGCTCAATCCCAATATCGGGACACACTAGTACCGTTTTTGCGTGGGTTGTGCAGGGGAACGGGGAATTTTATAAATTATCCTAATGGATGGAAGTTAACATTGCAATTATTCTCTACAAGCCTATCTTTCAACTCGCTCCCAACTATAATTCTTTTGTCTGCCGCTGCTCCACTTCCAAAATACTCCTGGGTCTTAAAAATAGGTAAAGGATCTTTAGAAACTAAGGTAGGAAAAAATCCTTTTGCAATTGGTAAGTACTTTACCCTTCCACATAATTGACAGCTTTGACTAGGATAATAATTCATATCATCTAATGAATAGCTAGTGGTAGGTAATATTAATTGTACAACTGAGCTTGAAACCTTACCTGTTTTATGGATTATTACCTTTTCAGATTCAACACCTAGCGGTTTAAATAATTGATCATATAGTTCAGCTTTTACAAATAGCTCCTCAAATATCCAATTCAGTAAAAAAATTGACTTTTTACCCCATTTCGGCTCAACTTTAATTCTTAAAGGTGACTTTTGAACTTTACCAATTCCACATGATGAACAATAATCACTTAGATCATAGCATTGTTCCAAATAATCATCCTCCGGTTGAGGGAAACCGTTAATCCATTTCGGATAAACAACAGCACTAACAGACTTTCTAACCTCTGCCTTTGTAAATTTTGTTTCAACAACATCTGAAGCTTCCCATGCTATTAACATCCTTTTAATTTCATTCCAATGTTTATGAGTCTCTTCTACAACGAAAGTTTGAAATCCTTCATCCAATCTTATTCCGCATGACCCAAGCATTTCACGTTGTTGTCCATCAACATTTAATGTAATACGATGTTCTATTTTCATTTCAGTTTAAGTGCATTTAAAATTTCCGGATAATCTTTATATATCTGTCTTGCTGTGTTTATCACTTGTTCGCGAGTAGCATTTATAGTACCGTTTCCATATGGTATCGCCTTTCTCCAAGCATTAGTAAATGCTTGATGTTCTGTTTTAGTTAATGCAATAGAGAGCATTTGAGTTGCTTTCTCACCCATAATTGAAGCAAACCTTTTCTCTATCAAATGATGTACTTGCAACCCTTTCCCTGCAGTTAAGGCCTTTAAAGCACCGTAGCTTTTAATCCCATATTGATTCGCAAAAGCAAACTTTCCAAATTGAGATGTTCTTGTTCCCAAAATAACCCATTTACCCCCTCTAAATATGGCCTTCACTACTGTTCCACCAACAAAAAAGCTCAAAAGTTCTGCATTAGCTCTAAGCATATCACCATCTGTAAAATGTTCTGCTGTACAATTTGCATCACACTTATGGTTTGCTGGAGTATCAAACGCCTCTAAATTATTACCATTTTTTCTAATTCCTGTTCCCGGGGTATTAACTTGTTTTAGACCATTATCAGCCACGCCCTCCTTACAGGGTGGGTCATCACATCCACCTTCCTCACTATCATCACTATCTGAGTTTGAACCTATTCCATAGTAAGATAAAACGTCTTCAAACCCTTCATCCCCAGAATTCCATTTTCCAGCTTCGCCTTCATACAAGCCATTAGGGTCTATGTAACTAATAGGATTATTAAATCCATATCGAAAAGGTGTTAATTCTGGCGAAAGATCAGCCATTGGATCAATCACATGCCATCGTCCTAATGATGGGTCATACATCCTAGCCCCGTAATCCAACCATCCAGTTTCTTCCTGCTCTTCCTTGCTGTTGTATTTGTAATTGTTCGCCTTGCTGTAGCTTCTCTGATAGGAGTTAAAAGGCAAGCCAAAAGGATAGTAATTATAGCGATTTTTTAGCGCACACTCTTTTTTCTTTAGGCTCTCCCCTAAAAAAACAGCGGTTTTGCCCATGCTTTCCCCTGCCTGTCGGTATGATAATTTTAAACAGCCCATTTAAGCTTTCAAGATAATAATATTTTTTTTCGCCCTCGCCTGTTTTTTAAGTTTTCATTCGTATAAGTAGTAAATAACTTAATTTTAAAAACATATGATTATGGCACACAATTTCGATTACAATAAAATTATGGAGACTTACAACAATGCTGCAAGCCCTGTTGCTGCTAATGGGGCATTTGATTTAGTAAGAACATCATTAAAAGACGGTCACGAGGTTCAGATTAATTTTGGAGAAGGACAACAGTCTAAAAGGTTTACAAAGATTGAAGACTTTAATAAATGGGTTGCCGACATTAAGGAGAGGATTTAAATAGTTTGTTGGCAATATAAACTAACGTTTTTTTGAAGGATAAAAGCTTTGGGCGTGCGTGGGATTGTGTGGCATTTATTCTTCAAAAAAATGATCCAAGCGAACTGCTGCACCCCATTAAATGTAAAAAATCTGGCAGAGCGCGGTAAGTATCCTGATCACTAAAACGACCACAACAATTTGCTGGAACCACTTCACTTTCCCGACCTGCACTGTCTGCTCTGCGGGCCCCTGCGGGCGCCACCACCAGCCTGCCAAGGGGGAACGTAGCAAAGCGGAGAGGCTTGGCAGTGCGGACAGCCTTTGGATTGTGCGTCTGGTTTGCGGGGGCTGTACGGGACTGGTGGTGGCACGCAGGCCCGCACTAACTCGGGCTGTGGTTTTGTTTTTTTGCCTTTGCCCCGCAGGGATCAAACACATCAAAAAAACAAAAAGGAACAGACGTGGCGAGGAGCGGATGGCAAGCAAGGGGAGGAAAATGCAAATAGGGTTTGTGCGGCTGCTAAATATGCGCTGTACTCTGATACCGATTTACCTGCTTATGCTTTTTTGCTAAGCGGGTGATCCATTAACAACAATCAGTGTGCAGCGCATGTTTTAAGGCGTGAAGATTTGCATTTTTCCGCACTGCAGCCTTGCCAACGCACCACAGGCACACCGCTTCACCAAGTATTTTTCCGACCCCTCGATGGGGAAGAAAAAATAAACTGCTCACTCTCGTATCGCACCACTCTCGGCATGGTTCCGCCCGTGCGGAACCAACTACTGCCCTACTGCTTTTTGGTGGAGTTGATATAAAGATTTTACTGGGGGTTATCTCTTTTTCTGGATGTTTGAGGGATCTCTGCTTGTATGAAAAATATCAAGGATCAAGATTGCTTTACTGGTAATCTCGTAAATTATTTTATAGCTCCATATTACTTTATAACGATAATTACCAGGTTCACCCTTTAAATTAGGCTCTTCTTCAAATTTCTCAGGAAAGTCGCTCAAAGACTTGGATTGTGCTACTATTTCGTTTCTGACTTTCTTGGCTACCTCAATGGATTCTCTTTTCTTAATATAGTTGTAAATACTTCTTAATGATCTTTTTGCTTCATCATCCCAGATAATACCTAACCTTTTCTTTACCATTCCTGCATCTCTTTTTCAAGATCATCCTGAGTAGTATATTGACCTTTCGCTATTCTTGCTTTAGCATCCCTGACCCTTGTCTTTAATTGATTTGCCGTCATAGGTTTGCCCGATAAAGTATAATCATCTTGCGTATATTCTTTAGCTACAGCATAAAGCATTTTTATAAGCCTAGCATCTCCTTCTTCTATAAAATGGTAGAGTTCTTCTTTGATCTTAGGTGCTCCCATAATTGATGTTATTTCCATACAAATTAACGATTTATTTTTGCAATTAATTCATCCCATCGGATGGAACTGCTGGATTTCTTCTTTTAAGCTTTCTACATCGTTTCTTAAATAGCTTTCTGTACTGCTGATATAGCGATGGCCTGCTAGGTATTGAACTTCTCTTAGATTATGGCCTCTTAGCCACTTAGTAATCACACTCGATCTGATCTGCTCAGCATTTTTTACTCTACTATTTATCTGTTTTACCTTTAGCATTAACTGCGTCATAAAATTGCTAAAACTATAGCAGTTACCTGCTTCTCCAATAAATAGTCTATTGGTTACCTGTGGCTTTTGGCTTTTTCTTTTAGGTTTCATCTGCAACAGCTCAGCTCGAACATGTAATATATAGTCGTATAAATCCATGACCTGATAGCTTTCTAACTGCAGCAATCTGCCGTTATATTTTTTACCTCCCAGTACATCGAGGTTTCCTTCTCTTAATTTAATATGGCTCACTTCTAATCTGGCTAACTCTGTTGTTCTTAAGCCTTGGTAAATCAGCATGCCTAGCATCACTTTATTACGCTTATCCTGATGGCTTTCAGCAGGATATTGATTATACAGGCTGTGGAGATCCTCACTACTTAATATGGGGTAAAGCGTTTTCCTTTTAATGCCTTTTACAGCTATATCTGTTACTGGATCTTTACTGATCAACTCTTCCTCTAGTAAATAATTATAGAAGTGCTTAATAGTGCCTATATAACTTTGTATTGTTCTTTGGCTTACTTCCCTGCTATTGCACCATTTCATAAAACTTAATAAGTCTGTATAGCTTACTTCTGTCACTGACAGATTCTCTATAGCTAGCCAGTCAAAGTAGACCGATACTATCCTTAATCTACTCTTGATACTTGCTTTACTGGCTTGTTTTACTTTCAGATACTTTATAAAACCTTCTTTCAGCTGTACTTGGTTTATTAACTCATCTTTCATCTTCTGATAGCTGGATATATTCATAGACGGGTATATTTTTATAGACTGTTTGTTGCTCACTGGGCTTATGCTGAAGGTGCGCATAGATTTGCGTACTTTCTAAGCTGCTATGACCTAAAAACCTGCTAATGCTTTCCAGTTTCATACCTGCTGTTAATAGGTGGGTAGCTATGCTATGCCTGAGCGTATGTAATCCTATCTCCTTTTCTATTAAGTCCAAGTCTCCTGTTTGGTATTGCAACTTCTTTAGTCTAAGCAGAAGGCTTTGGCCTTGCATGCCTTTTCCTGAGCTGTAACTAATAAAAAGCTTACCTATCTTGCTGCCTCTGCTTAAAGCTGTTCTATGATCATAGACATAACTAATTAAATGGTGTAGATTCCTTTTACTGATTGGTACTAACCTTTCTTTATAGTTCTTCCCTCCTTTCACATGCAATATGCTGCTATCAAAATTGATATCTTCTACTTCCAGCTGTACGCCTTCATTTCTTCTTAGACCACAACCATAGTAAATAGCTAGCATGGCTCTGTCTCTTGACTGTATTGCTTCATATAGTTGATCTGAGGCATTCGGCTTTCTATCAGGTAACTGATAGCTTGCCTTAAAAAGAAGCCTAATTTCTTCCACTGTCAGATAGTCTAGCTTCCTGACCGCTTCTTCATCTTTTAACCTGATTGCAGGGATTTCCAGCCTGCCTACCTTTCTCAAGTATTCAGTAAACTTTCGTAATGCCTGTATATGCTTGTTCAGGTGGCCATTACTTAGCCCACCGCCCCGCCTGTTGTTAGCTCGTTCCTTTAGCTTTTGGTAATAGCCTTCAATGTGCTTTGTTTTTAGCTCTCTGATGTTTTTGATTTCCTGCTGCTCAAGATAGTGGAGCAGTTCACGAACGTGTAAGGGAAGGTTGTACACAGTAGTAATACTATAGCCCTGCACGGCAAGCCATTCTTTGAAGCTTTCTTCCAGATAGCGATATGAGGCATTGGATAGGTTTAACTTTTTCATCTATATTTATTCTAACTTTATCACTCCAATGACTACTTTTTGGCACTTATTATCAGGCAAGTATTGCAGGTTCTCAGGTAATCGCCTAACAGGCTCTGTTTTTCACTTCGGTTGGTGTTTCCAGAACTTTTGAACTTTGCTTATAAACTCTTGACAGGCTGCAGCTTTACTGGTTCATTGAGTAAGTGAACCACCCTTGAACCACCTATGAACATCCCCCTTTATTTTACTACTTCTTCCTTTAGTACTATTTATACTACGATTGAATAAAGCTTAATGAACCTAATCAGATATATACTATATTAAGCTGTTTCACGGTGCTCTGTCTATAACATGCACCGAGTACTCCCCTTTGGGGAATGATTCTTACTCTTTTAATACTTTTAGCAACTGATCTAATACACCTCCCACATTTTGCTTTAAGCTTTCATATTCTTCCATTTCTACTATTCTATAATGATGCACTTTGCCCTTTTCTCCTTTGATCTTCTCTACAAAATCATAGGCCTGCAACTCTACCATATACCGCTTCTGATTGCTAGGATTTATTCTGGTTGCTTTCCGTACTTCCTGATTGGTAAATTCTTCTTTCCCCTCCTTCTTTAACCATGATTTCAACCATTCCAGATAATTTCGACTTGCCTCATTCAAGGGATCGGATTTCCTGATCAATACTTCCTTCATCAGCTTATTGGCTTCTTCTATATCTTCAAGAGTTGTATTGATGTAAACCTCTCCTGTTTCCCTATCGGTTTCTTCCTCTCTTTGGTATTGATGGTAAAAAGTCACCGCTTCGATGAAGGCTAAATAATGCGCATTCGTTCTTCTGGGCTTAAACACGATAGCTGGTAGCTGCAACTGCTCTGCATAAGGGTTTCTGATGCTTACAGGCTTTAACACACGTTGTGTATTTTTTAAGAGCTCTTGTAATTGATGGGCTGCTGCTATATCTACTTTACCTGCTGATAACTTCCGCTGATAGGCCATAATTTTTTCATCCTGCCCCCTGCTTTCATCTATGTAAATCATAAACGATCGATTCGCATTATCTTCATACAGACTTTCTTTAGTGGTACAGCCTGCTACACAAACAGGGCCTTCTACTGTTAAGGTCACTGTTCTGGTCTCTCCTTTTGTGTTTTTAACTACTACCGTTTTGGTGATCCGCTTTTTGCTCTTGATTTCTCTTAGAGGATAAAGTACTTCTTCCGCACCGTCCAGGTCTTCTATGAGTATGAGTTTGTTTCTTAGTTCCTGCTGACCAAAATAGTAAAAGGCATTGCCGCTCAGGCTGGTGATTTCCAGCTTATCCTCTTCGGGGATTAAAGCTGCTACTTTCTCTTGCAAATGGGTTTTACCTATGCCAGAACTGCCCAAGCTAATCACATGCAGCGGATTATCTCTTTTTCGGCTCGTAAAGATCAAATACATCAATAGCCTGTTGTTTTCTTCTCCTATCACTCCTGCCTTGCCTATATCCTCTTTTGTGCGTTCTATCAAGTTAGGAGCTTTTAAATATTGTAAGGCTTCCTTTCGCTCTGTGGTAGTGAGTTGCTTGCGCTTATCTTGTGTTTGGACTTTTAATTCTATTTCTTTTAGTCTGTAGGCTTCCAGCTCGTCTGTGAGTTCTGTTAATGCCGCTGCTGCTACACTCGTTCCTATTTCTAACCTTTCTGCTATTTTCCTGATCAGCTTTTCTGTTTGGGTATCATTGTATAAATCAAGGTTGTGGCGCAAGCTTAAGTGTTCCACTTGGATTTTCAGGGTTGCCCTCATCCTGTCCAAGCCTTCCATTCTAATACCTCCTAAAATAGCGATTTCTAATGCTCCCTGAGTAAAGGTGAGATGTTCGGGGTTGGAAGTATCTAAAGGTTCTGTGGTAGCTTTCATTTTTCTAAAAATAATTTTTACTGATATATTTATCATAAATCTATAAGATATATCAGAACAAAGCAAGACTTATATGATTTGATTATGATATTTATATCACCTACTTTTACCTAAAGCATCATATTTATATCATTTTACTTACTTATCTATGACTTTAGGCAACCATATCGCCACTTTACGCAAGAATAAAAAAATATCACAGCAAGAGCTGGGCAAGCTTGCTGGCACCTCTGGCGATCTCATTGGGCGCTATGAAAGAGATGAGGTAAAACCCTCTATTGATGTGGTCATTAAGATAGCTGATGCATTAAATGTATCACTCGACTTCCTTGTAGGTAAAACTGATCTTGAGCTCGATACTGATGCACTAAAAAGGCTGGAACTGATTTCTAAACTCCCGCAGGAAGAAAAAAAACAACTACTACACGTTATCGATGCACTTCTAAGAGATTTTAACGCTAAAAAAGCTTATGCTTTATGAGGACTAAAATTGAAGAGTTCAATGGCACTCATGTTTCTATTCGTTTTTTCCCAGATTCAGAACATGAACAAAAAGCTTTATCTGCTTTCAAAAATAATCGTGCTAATGACAGCATAGAACTCAATGTTATAGGAAGGGTGGAAAAAGCGATTCTTTCTCAAGGTCTGGGACAGTACTCAGTTACAGGATTCAATGGAGTTCAAAACAATATCTACTATATCTTTCAAGTGCAAAGAATTGGGGGCTTAGGACATTAAAAAACCCCAAGCTTTAAGAGAAGCTTGGGGTTTGGTTATATCTTAATGTATGTATTTATTAATTACCACCATGTAAAACATGGCGGGAACGGGGGACCCAATGGTAAATATAGGTTTACAACAAGACTTCTTAGCATTTTAATCTTGATCAATAGTTCGATAACCATTCTCCCATTCTTTGGAGTCTGAGTAGTAGATCAATGATTCACCTAATGAAGTCCCAAACCAAACAGTATAGTAAACACTATCTCGTTTTTCATAGAATAGTTCTTCAGAATCAATATTACTTAAATCAACTTCATTTAGAGTATTAGGTAGTTTTCCATGCAATGCCGAATATTCCTCTATCTTTTCAACTAGCAAATTACCATTTCTTTTTAACCTGTTCTCGTCAAAATCACGTAGAAAAACGAAATAGACTAGTAAAATAATTGATATTACCAATCCAATAAGAATTGTTGCTTTTTTCATATTAGTCATTCTTTTGTATCCTCTTTCTTCTCTTCTTCTGTTGTGTGTTTCGGATCAGAAGACATATTTGTCTCGGTTGGTGGTGTAGATGTGTCATCCGCATCTGGCAAATTGTCGTAGTTTGGTGCATTTTCTGGATCAGTCGCTCCCAAGACATCAACTAAGAAATTCTGTAACTGCTCAGCAAATGACAGATCGCTTTCAGGGTCAAAGAAATCTGCTCCAAATTGTGCACCAAATTTATCACTAGGTAAATCCTCATAACTAAAAGCTGAATGCTCCGCATTAATCATATCACCTAACTCTTGCAACAGTCCATCTTGTAATGCTTTACCAACAGGGTGTTCTTCTCCATTTTGCTTATAGCCATAACTTCTACCAGCATAAAACATGAAGTGCGCCATGTCGACCCAACCACCTTTTTTGGTATAGATATATCGGTTACCACCTGAAGTATTAAAGGGAGCAGTATTCGCTGGCTTAGGACCTTTAAAGGTCATCTTAGTTTTACCCATTCTTAGCATTCCAGCATTTGCATCACTGCCTCTTGTTTTTCCCAAACCTGTTGATAAATTATTCATGAAGGAAACAAACCCCTGAACCGTACCAGCTAAAGGTTTAATAGGTTCATTTCCATCAGGGTCAATATTTCCAATAGGGTTATTCAGGACATAATTATATGGACTATATGCAGAATATTTCTCACTTAGGTTATCAACTCCATTCCATCTCCCTAAATCAGGCTGATACATTCTTGCCCCATAGTCAATCCACCCTGTTTCTTCCTGCTCCTCCTTGCCGTTGTACTTGTAATTATTCGCCTTTGAGTAGCTCCTCTGATAGGAGTTAAAGGTTAGACCAAAAGGATAGTAATTATAGCGATTTTTTAGCGCACACTCTTTTTTCTTTAGGCTCTCCCCTAAAAAAACAGCGGTTTTGCCCATGCTTTCCCCTGCCTGTCGGTATGATAATTTTAAACAGCCCATTTAAGCTTTCAAGATAATAATATTTTTTTTCGCCCTCGCCTGTTTTTTAAGTTTTCATTCGTATAAGTAGTAAATAACTTAATTTTAAAAACATATGATTATGGCACACAATTTCGATTACAATAAAATTATGGAGACTTACAACAATGCTGCAAGCCCTGTTGCTGCTAATGGGGCATTTGATTTAGTAAGAACATCATTAAAAGACGGTCACGAGGTTCAGATTAATTTTGGAGAAGGACAACAGTCTAAAAGGTTTACAAAGATTGAAGACTTTAATAAATGGGTTGCCGACATTAAGGAGAGGATTTAAATAGTTTGTTGGCAATATAAACTAACGTTTTTTTGAAGGATAAAAGCTTTGGGCGTGCGTGGGATTGTGTGGCATTTATTCTTCAAAAAAATGATCCAAGCGAACTGCTGCACCCCATTAAATGTAAAAAATCTGGCAGAGCGCGGTAAGTATCCTGATCACTAAAACGACCACAACAATTTGCTGGAACCACTTCACTTTCCCGACCTGCACTGTCTGCTCTGCGGGCCCCTGCGGGCGCCACCACCAGCCTGCCAAGGGGGAACGTAGCAAAGCGGAGAGGCTTGGCAGTGCGGACAGCCTTTGGATTGTGCGTCTGGTTTGCGGGGGCTGTACGGGACTGGTGGTGGCACGCAGGCCCGCACTAACTCGGGCTGTGGTTTTGTTTTTTTGCCTTTGCCCCGCAGGGATCAAACACATCAAAAAAACAAAAAGGAACAGACGTGGCGAGGAGCGGATGGCAAGCAAGGGGAGGAAAATGCAAATAGGGTTTGTGCGGCTGCTAAATATGCGCTGTACTCTGATACCGATTTACCTGCTTATGCTTTTTTGCTAAGCGGGTGATCCATTAACAACAATCAGTGTGCAGCGCATGTTTTAAGGCGTGAAGATTTGCATTTTTCCGCACTGCAGCCTTGCCAACGCACCACAGGCACACCGCTTCACCAAGTATTTTTCCGACCCCTCGATGGGGAAGAAAAAATAAACTGCTCACTCTCGTATCGCACCACTCTCGGCATGGTTCCGCCCGTGCGGAACCAACTACTGCCCTACTGCTTTTTGGTGGAGTTGATATAAAGATTTTACTGGGGGTTATCTCTTTTTCTGGATGTTTGAGGGATCTCTGCTTGTATGAAAAATATCAAGGATCAAGATTGCTTTACTGGTAATCTCGTAAATTATTTTATAGCTCCATATTACTTTATAACGATAATTACCAGGTTCACCCTTTAAATTAGGCTCTTCTTCAAATTTCTCAGGAAAGTCGCTCAAAGACTTGGATTGTGCTACTATTTCGTTTCTGACTTTCTTGGCTACCTCAATGGATTCTCTTTTCTTAATATAGTTGTAAATACTTCTTAATGATCTTTTTGCTTCATCATCCCAGATAATACCTAACCTTTTCTTTACCATTCCTGCATCTCTTTTTCAAGATCATCCTGAGTAGTATATTGACCTTTCGCTATTCTTGCTTTAGCATCCCTGACCCTTGTCTTTAATTGATTTGCCGTCATAGGTTTGCCCGATAAAGTATAATCATCTTGCGTATATTCTTTAGCTACAGCATAAAGCATTTTTATAAGCCTAGCATCTCCTTCTTCTATAAAATGGTAGAGTTCTTCTTTGATCTTAGGTGCTCCCATAATTGATGTTATTTCCATACAAATTAACGATTTATTTTTGCAATTAATTCATCCCATCGGATGGAACTGCTGGATTTCTTCTTTTAAGCTTTCTACATCGTTTCTTAAATAGCTTTCTGTACTGCTGATATAGCGATGGCCTGCTAGGTATTGAACTTCTCTTAGATTATGGCCTCTTAGCCACTTAGTAATCACACTCGATCTGATCTGCTCAGCATTTTTTACTCTACTATTTATCTGTTTTACCTTTAGCATTAACTGCGTCATAAAATTGCTAAAACTATAGCAGTTACCTGCTTCTCCAATAAATAGTCTATTGGTTACCTGTGGCTTTTGGCTTTTTCTTTTAGGTTTCATCTGCAACAGCTCAGCTCGAACATGTAATATATAGTCGTATAAATCCATGACCTGATAGCTTTCTAACTGCAGCAATCTGCCGTTATATTTTTTACCTCCCAGTACATCGAGGTTTCCTTCTCTTAATTTAATATGGCTCACTTCTAATCTGGCTAACTCTGTTGTTCTTAAGCCTTGGTAAATCAGCATGCCTAGCATCACTTTATTACGCTTATCCTGATGGCTTTCAGCAGGATATTGATTATACAGGCTGTGGAGATCCTCACTACTTAATATGGGGTAAAGCGTTTTCCTTTTAATGCCTTTTACAGCTATATCTGTTACTGGATCTTTACTGATCAACTCTTCCTCTAGTAAATAATTATAGAAGTGCTTAATAGTGCCTATATAACTTTGTATTGTTCTTTGGCTTACTTCCCTGCTATTGCACCATTTCATAAAACTTAATAAGTCTGTATAGCTTACTTCTGTCACTGACAGATTCTCTATAGCTAGCCAGTCAAAGTAGACCGATACTATCCTTAATCTACTCTTGATACTTGCTTTACTGGCTTGTTTTACTTTCAGATACTTTATAAAACCTTCTTTCAGCTGTACTTGGTTTATTAACTCATCTTTCATCTTCTGATAGCTGGATATATTCATAGACGGGTATATTTTTATAGACTGTTTGTTGCTCACTGGGCTTATGCTGAAGGTGCGCATAGATTTGCGTACTTTCTAAGCTGCTATGACCTAAAAACCTGCTAATGCTTTCCAGTTTCATACCTGCTGTTAATAGGTGGGTAGCTATGCTATGCCTGAGCGTATGTAATCCTATCTCCTTTTCTATTAAGTCCAAGTCTCCTGTTTGGTATTGCAACTTCTTTAGTCTAAGCAGAAGGCTTTGGCCTTGCATGCCTTTTCCTGAGCTGTAACTAATAAAAAGCTTACCTATCTTGCTGCCTCTGCTTAAAGCTGTTCTATGATCATAGACATAACTAATTAAATGGTGTAGATTCCTTTTACTGATTGGTACTAACCTTTCTTTATAGTTCTTCCCTCCTTTCACATGCAATATGCTGCTATCAAAATTGATATCTTCTACTTCCAGCTGTACGCCTTCATTTCTTCTTAGACCACAACCATAGTAAATAGCTAGCATGGCTCTGTCTCTTGACTGTATTGCTTCATATAGTTGATCTGAGGCATTCGGCTTTCTATCAGGTAACTGATAGCTTGCCTTAAAAAGAAGCCTAATTTCTTCCACTGTCAGATAGTCTAGCTTCCTGACCGCTTCTTCATCTTTTAACCTGATTGCAGGGATTTCCAGCCTGCCTACCTTTCTCAAGTATTCAGTAAACTTTCGTAATGCCTGTATATGCTTGTTCAGGTGGCCATTACTTAGCCCACCGCCCCGCCTGTTGTTAGCTCGTTCCTTTAGCTTTTGGTAATAGCCTTCAATGTGCTTTGTTTTTAGCTCTCTGATGTTTTTGATTTCCTGCTGCTCAAGATAGTGGAGCAGTTCACGAACGTGTAAGGGAAGGTTGTACACAGTAGTAATACTATAGCCCTGCACGGCAAGCCATTCTTTGAAGCTTTCTTCCAGATAGCGATATGAGGCATTGGATAGGTTTAACTTTTTCATCTATATTTATTCTAACTTTATCACTCCAATGACTACTTTTTGGCACTTATTATCAGGCAAGTATTGCAGGTTCTCAGGTAATCGCCTAACAGGCTCTGTTTTTCACTTCGGTTGGTGTTTCCAGAACTTTTGAACTTTGCTTATAAACTCTTGACAGGCTGCAGCTTTACTGGTTCATTGAGTAAGTGAACCACCCTTGAACCACCTATGAACATCCCCCTTTATTTTACTACTTCTTCCTTTAGTACTATTTATACTACGATTGAATAAAGCTTAATGAACCTAATCAGATATATACTATATTAAGCTGTTTCACGGTGCTCTGTCTATAACATGCACCGAGTACTCCCCTTTGGGGAATGATTCTTACTCTTTTAATACTTTTAGCAACTGATCTAATACACCTCCCACATTTTGCTTTAAGCTTTCATATTCTTCCATTTCTACTATTCTATAATGATGCACTTTGCCCTTTTCTCCTTTGATCTTCTCTACAAAATCATAGGCCTGCAACTCTACCATATACCGCTTCTGATTGCTAGGATTTATTCTGGTTGCTTTCCGTACTTCCTGATTGGTAAATTCTTCTTTCCCCTCCTTCTTTAACCATGATTTCAACCATTCCAGATAATTTCGACTTGCCTCATTCAAGGGATCGGATTTCCTGATCAATACTTCCTTCATCAGCTTATTGGCTTCTTCTATATCTTCAAGAGTTGTATTGATGTAAACCTCTCCTGTTTCCCTATCGGTTTCTTCCTCTCTTTGGTATTGATGGTAAAAAGTCACCGCTTCGATGAAGGCTAAATAATGCGCATTCGTTCTTCTGGGCTTAAACACGATAGCTGGTAGCTGCAACTGCTCTGCATAAGGGTTTCTGATGCTTACAGGCTTTAACACACGTTGTGTATTTTTTAAGAGCTCTTGTAATTGATGGGCTGCTGCTATATCTACTTTACCTGCTGATAACTTCCGCTGATAGGCCATAATTTTTTCATCCTGCCCCCTGCTTTCATCTATGTAAATCATAAACGATCGATTCGCATTATCTTCATACAGACTTTCTTTAGTGGTACAGCCTGCTACACAAACAGGGCCTTCTACTGTTAAGGTCACTGTTCTGGTCTCTCCTTTTGTGTTTTTAACTACTACCGTTTTGGTGATCCGCTTTTTGCTCTTGATTTCTCTTAGAGGATAAAGTACTTCTTCCGCACCGTCCAGGTCTTCTATGAGTATGAGTTTGTTTCTTAGTTCCTGCTGACCAAAATAGTAAAAGGCATTGCCGCTCAGGCTGGTGATTTCCAGCTTATCCTCTTCGGGGATTAAAGCTGCTACTTTCTCTTGCAAATGGGTTTTACCTATGCCAGAACTGCCCAAGCTAATCACATGCAGCGGATTATCTCTTTTTCGGCTCGTAAAGATCAAATACATCAATAGCCTGTTGTTTTCTTCTCCTATCACTCCTGCCTTGCCTATATCCTCTTTTGTGCGTTCTATCAAGTTAGGAGCTTTTAAATATTGTAAGGCTTCCTTTCGCTCTGTGGTAGTGAGTTGCTTGCGCTTATCTTGTGTTTGGACTTTTAATTCTATTTCTTTTAGTCTGTAGGCTTCCAGCTCGTCTGTGAGTTCTGTTAATGCCGCTGCTGCTACACTCGTTCCTATTTCTAACCTTTCTGCTATTTTCCTGATCAGCTTTTCTGTTTGGGTATCATTGTATAAATCAAGGTTGTGGCGCAAGCTTAAGTGTTCCACTTGGATTTTCAGGGTTGCCCTCATCCTGTCCAAGCCTTCCATTCTAATACCTCCTAAAATAGCGATTTCTAATGCTCCCTGAGTAAAGGTGAGATGTTCGGGGTTGGAAGTATCTAAAGGTTCTGTGGTAGCTTTCATTTTTCTAAAAATAATTTTTACTGATATATTTATCATAAATCTATAAGATATATCAGAACAAAGCAAGACTTATATGATTTGATTATGATATTTATATCACCTACTTTTACCTAAAGCATCATATTTATATCATTTTACTTACTTATCTATGACTTTAGGCAACCATATCGCCACTTTACGCAAGAATAAAAAAATATCACAGCAAGAGCTGGGCAAGCTTGCTGGCACCTCTGGCGATCTCATTGGGCGCTATGAAAGAGATGAGGTAAAACCCTCTATTGATGTGGTCATTAAGATAGCTGATGCATTAAATGTATCACTCGACTTCCTTGTAGGTAAAACTGATCTTGAGCTCGATACTGATGCACTAAAAAGGCTGGAACTGATTTCTAAACTCCCGCAGGAAGAAAAAAAACAACTACTACACGTTATCGATGCACTTCTAAGAGATTTTAACGCTAAAAAAGCTTATGCTTTATGAGGACTAAAATTGAAGAGTTCAATGGCACTCATGTTTCTATTCGTTTTTTCCCAGATTCAGAACATGAACAAAAAGCTTTATCTGCTTTCAAAAATAATCGTGCTAATGACAGCATAGAACTCAATGTTATAGGAAGGGTGGAAAAAGCGATTCTTTCTCAAGGTCTGGGACAGTACTCAGTTACAGGATTCAATGGAGTTCAAAACAATATCTACTATATCTTTCAAGTGCAAAGAATTGGGGGCTTAGGACATTAAAAAACCCCAAGCTTTAAGAGAAGCTTGGGGTTTGGTTATATCTTAATGTATGTATTTATTAATTACCACCATGTAAAACATGGCGGGAACGGGGGACCCAATGGTAAATATAGGTTTACAACAAGACTTCTTAGCATTTTAATCTTGATCAATAGTTCGATAACCATTCTCCCATTCTTTGGAGTCTGAGTAGTAGATCAATGATTCACCTAATGAAGTCCCAAACCAAACAGTATAGTAAACACTATCTCGTTTTTCATAGAATAGTTCTTCAGAATCAATATTACTTAAATCAACTTCATTTAGAGTATTAGGTAGTTTTCCATGCAATGCCGAATATTCCTCTATCTTTTCAACTAGCAAATTACCATTTCTTTTTAACCTGTTCTCGTCAAAATCACGTAGAAAAACGAAATAGACTAGTAAAATAATTGATATTACCAATCCAATAAGAATTGTTGCTTTTTTCATATTAGTCATTCTTTTGTATCCTCTTTCTTCTCTTCTTCTGTTGTGTGTTTCGGATCAGAAGACATATTTGTCTCGGTTGGTGGTGTAGATGTGTCATCCGCATCTGGCAAATTGTCGTAGTTTGGTGCATTTTCTGGATCAGTCGCTCCCAAGACATCAACTAAGAAATTCTGTAACTGCTCAGCAAATGACAGATCGCTTTCAGGGTCAAAGAAATCTGCTCCAAATTGTGCACCAAATTTATCACTAGGTAAATCCTCATAACTAAAAGCTGAATGCTCCGCATTAATCATATCACCTAACTCTTGCAACAGTCCATCTTGTAATGCTTTACCAACAGGGTGTTCTTCTCCATTTTGCTTATAGCCATAACTTCTACCAGCATAAAACATGAAGTGCGCCATGTCGACCCAACCACCTTTTTTGGTATAGATATATCGGTTACCACCTGAAGTATTAAAGGGAGCAGTATTCGCTGGCTTAGGACCTTTAAAGGTCATCTTAGTTTTACCCATTCTTAGCATTCCAGCATTTGCATCACTGCCTCTTGTTTTTCCCAAACCTGTTGATAAATTATTCATGAAGGAAACAAACCCCTGAACCGTACCAGCTAAAGGTTTAATAGGTTCATTTCCATCAGGGTCAATATTTCCAATAGGGTTATTCAGGACATAATTATATGGACTATATGCAGAATATTTCTCACTTAGGTTATCAACTCCATTCCATCTCCCTAAATCAGGCTGATACATTCTTGCCCCATAGTCAATCCACCCTGTTTCTTCCTGCTCCTCCTTGCCGTTGTACTTGTAATTATTCGCCTTTGAGTAGCTCCTCTGATAGGAGTTAAAGGTTAGACCAAAAGGATAGTAATTATAGCGATTTTTTAGCGCACACTCTTTTTTCTTTAGGCTCTCCCCTAAAAAAACAGCGGTTTTGCCCATGCTTTCCCCTGCCTGTCGGTATGATAATTTTAAACAGCCCATTTAAGCTTTCAAGATAATAATATTTTTTTTCGCCCTCGCCTGTTTTTTAAGTTTTCATTCGTATAAGTAGTAAATAACTTAATTTTAAAAACATATGATTATGGCACACAATTTCGATTACAATAAAATTATGGAGACTTACAACAATGCTGCAAGCCCTGTTGCTGCTAATGGGGCATTTGATTTAGTAAGAACATCATTAAAAGACGGTCACGAGGTTCAGATTAATTTTGGAGAAGGACAACAGTCTAAAAGGTTTACAAAGATTGAAGACTTTAATAAATGGGTTGCCGACATTAAGGAGAGGATTTAAATAGTTTGTTGGCAATATAAACTAACGTTTTTTTGAAGGATAAAAGCTTTGGGCGTGCGTGGGATTGTGTGGCATTTATTCTTCAAAAAAATGATCCAAGCGAACTGCTGCACCCCATTAAATGTAAAAAATCTGGCAGAGCGCGGTAAGTATCCTGATCACTAAAACGACCACAACAATTTGCTGGAACCACTTCACTTTCCCGACCTGCACTGTCTGCTCTGCGGGCCCCTGCGGGCGCCACCACCAGCCTGCCAAGGGGGAACGTAGCAAAGCGGAGAGGCTTGGCAGTGCGGACAGCCTTTGGATTGTGCGTCTGGTTTGCGGGGGCTGTACGGGACTGGTGGTGGCACGCAGGCCCGCACTAACTCGGGCTGTGGTTTTGTTTTTTTGCCTTTGCCCCGCAGGGATCAAACACATCAAAAAAACAAAAAGGAACAGACGTGGCGAGGAGCGGATGGCAAGCAAGGGGAGGAAAATGCAAATAGGGTTTGTGCGGCTGCTAAATATGCGCTGTACTCTGATACCGATTTACCTGCTTATGCTTTTTTGCTAAGCGGGTGATCCATTAACAACAATCAGTGTGCAGCGCATGTTTTAAGGCGTGAAGATTTGCATTTTTCCGCACTGCAGCCTTGCCAACGCACCACAGGCACACCGCTTCACCAAGTATTTTTCCGACCCCTCGATGGGGAAGAAAAAATAAACTGCTCACTCTCGTATCGCACCACTCTCGGCATGGTTCCGCCCGTGCGGAACCAACTACTGCCCTACTGCTTTTTGGTGGAGTTGATATAAAGATTTTACTGGGGGTTATCTCTTTTTCTGGATGTTTGAGGGATCTCTGCTTGTATGAAAAATATCAAGGATCAAGATTGCTTTACTGGTAATCTCGTAAATTATTTTATAGCTCCATATTACTTTATAACGATAATTACCAGGTTCACCCTTTAAATTAGGCTCTTCTTCAAATTTCTCAGGAAAGTCGCTCAAAGACTTGGATTGTGCTACTATTTCGTTTCTGACTTTCTTGGCTACCTCAATGGATTCTCTTTTCTTAATATAGTTGTAAATACTTCTTAATGATCTTTTTGCTTCATCATCCCAGATAATACCTAACCTTTTCTTTACCATTCCTGCATCTCTTTTTCAAGATCATCCTGAGTAGTATATTGACCTTTCGCTATTCTTGCTTTAGCATCCCTGACCCTTGTCTTTAATTGATTTGCCGTCATAGGTTTGCCCGATAAAGTATAATCATCTTGCGTATATTCTTTAGCTACAGCATAAAGCATTTTTATAAGCCTAGCATCTCCTTCTTCTATAAAATGGTAGAGTTCTTCTTTGATCTTAGGTGCTCCCATAATTGATGTTATTTCCATACAAATTAACGATTTATTTTTGCAATTAATTCATCCCATCGGATGGAACTGCTGGATTTCTTCTTTTAAGCTTTCTACATCGTTTCTTAAATAGCTTTCTGTACTGCTGATATAGCGATGGCCTGCTAGGTATTGAACTTCTCTTAGATTATGGCCTCTTAGCCACTTAGTAATCACACTCGATCTGATCTGCTCAGCATTTTTTACTCTACTATTTATCTGTTTTACCTTTAGCATTAACTGCGTCATAAAATTGCTAAAACTATAGCAGTTACCTGCTTCTCCAATAAATAGTCTATTGGTTACCTGTGGCTTTTGGCTTTTTCTTTTAGGTTTCATCTGCAACAGCTCAGCTCGAACATGTAATATATAGTCGTATAAATCCATGACCTGATAGCTTTCTAACTGCAGCAATCTGCCGTTATATTTTTTACCTCCCAGTACATCGAGGTTTCCTTCTCTTAATTTAATATGGCTCACTTCTAATCTGGCTAACTCTGTTGTTCTTAAGCCTTGGTAAATCAGCATGCCTAGCATCACTTTATTACGCTTATCCTGATGGCTTTCAGCAGGATATTGATTATACAGGCTGTGGAGATCCTCACTACTTAATATGGGGTAAAGCGTTTTCCTTTTAATGCCTTTTACAGCTATATCTGTTACTGGATCTTTACTGATCAACTCTTCCTCTAGTAAATAATTATAGAAGTGCTTAATAGTGCCTATATAACTTTGTATTGTTCTTTGGCTTACTTCCCTGCTATTGCACCATTTCATAAAACTTAATAAGTCTGTATAGCTTACTTCTGTCACTGACAGATTCTCTATAGCTAGCCAGTCAAAGTAGACCGATACTATCCTTAATCTACTCTTGATACTTGCTTTACTGGCTTGTTTTACTTTCAGATACTTTATAAAACCTTCTTTCAGCTGTACTTGGTTTATTAACTCATCTTTCATCTTCTGATAGCTGGATATATTCATAGACGGGTATATTTTTATAGACTGTTTGTTGCTCACTGGGCTTATGCTGAAGGTGCGCATAGATTTGCGTACTTTCTAAGCTGCTATGACCTAAAAACCTGCTAATGCTTTCCAGTTTCATACCTGCTGTTAATAGGTGGGTAGCTATGCTATGCCTGAGCGTATGTAATCCTATCTCCTTTTCTATTAAGTCCAAGTCTCCTGTTTGGTATTGCAACTTCTTTAGTCTAAGCAGAAGGCTTTGGCCTTGCATGCCTTTTCCTGAGCTGTAACTAATAAAAAGCTTACCTATCTTGCTGCCTCTGCTTAAAGCTGTTCTATGATCATAGACATAACTAATTAAATGGTGTAGATTCCTTTTACTGATTGGTACTAACCTTTCTTTATAGTTCTTCCCTCCTTTCACATGCAATATGCTGCTATCAAAATTGATATCTTCTACTTCCAGCTGTACGCCTTCATTTCTTCTTAGACCACAACCATAGTAAATAGCTAGCATGGCTCTGTCTCTTGACTGTATTGCTTCATATAGTTGATCTGAGGCATTCGGCTTTCTATCAGGTAACTGATAGCTTGCCTTAAAAAGAAGCCTAATTTCTTCCACTGTCAGATAGTCTAGCTTCCTGACCGCTTCTTCATCTTTTAACCTGATTGCAGGGATTTCCAGCCTGCCTACCTTTCTCAAGTATTCAGTAAACTTTCGTAATGCCTGTATATGCTTGTTCAGGTGGCCATTACTTAGCCCACCGCCCCGCCTGTTGTTAGCTCGTTCCTTTAGCTTTTGGTAATAGCCTTCAATGTGCTTTGTTTTTAGCTCTCTGATGTTTTTGATTTCCTGCTGCTCAAGATAGTGGAGCAGTTCACGAACGTGTAAGGGAAGGTTGTACACAGTAGTAATACTATAGCCCTGCACGGCAAGCCATTCTTTGAAGCTTTCTTCCAGATAGCGATATGAGGCATTGGATAGGTTTAACTTTTTCATCTATATTTATTCTAACTTTATCACTCCAATGACTACTTTTTGGCACTTATTATCAGGCAAGTATTGCAGGTTCTCAGGTAATCGCCTAACAGGCTCTGTTTTTCACTTCGGTTGGTGTTTCCAGAACTTTTGAACTTTGCTTATAAACTCTTGACAGGCTGCAGCTTTACTGGTTCATTGAGTAAGTGAACCACCCTTGAACCACCTATGAACATCCCCCTTTATTTTACTACTTCTTCCTTTAGTACTATTTATACTACGATTGAATAAAGCTTAATGAACCTAATCAGATATATACTATATTAAGCTGTTTCACGGTGCTCTGTCTATAACATGCACCGAGTACTCCCCTTTGGGGAATGATTCTTACTCTTTTAATACTTTTAGCAACTGATCTAATACACCTCCCACATTTTGCTTTAAGCTTTCATATTCTTCCATTTCTACTATTCTATAATGATGCACTTTGCCCTTTTCTCCTTTGATCTTCTCTACAAAATCATAGGCCTGCAACTCTACCATATACCGCTTCTGATTGCTAGGATTTATTCTGGTTGCTTTCCGTACTTCCTGATTGGTAAATTCTTCTTTCCCCTCCTTCTTTAACCATGATTTCAACCATTCCAGATAATTTCGACTTGCCTCATTCAAGGGATCGGATTTCCTGATCAATACTTCCTTCATCAGCTTATTGGCTTCTTCTATATCTTCAAGAGTTGTATTGATGTAAACCTCTCCTGTTTCCCTATCGGTTTCTTCCTCTCTTTGGTATTGATGGTAAAAAGTCACCGCTTCGATGAAGGCTAAATAATGCGCATTCGTTCTTCTGGGCTTAAACACGATAGCTGGTAGCTGCAACTGCTCTGCATAAGGGTTTCTGATGCTTACAGGCTTTAACACACGTTGTGTATTTTTTAAGAGCTCTTGTAATTGATGGGCTGCTGCTATATCTACTTTACCTGCTGATAACTTCCGCTGATAGGCCATAATTTTTTCATCCTGCCCCCTGCTTTCATCTATGTAAATCATAAACGATCGATTCGCATTATCTTCATACAGACTTTCTTTAGTGGTACAGCCTGCTACACAAACAGGGCCTTCTACTGTTAAGGTCACTGTTCTGGTCTCTCCTTTTGTGTTTTTAACTACTACCGTTTTGGTGATCCGCTTTTTGCTCTTGATTTCTCTTAGAGGATAAAGTACTTCTTCCGCACCGTCCAGGTCTTCTATGAGTATGAGTTTGTTTCTTAGTTCCTGCTGACCAAAATAGTAAAAGGCATTGCCGCTCAGGCTGGTGATTTCCAGCTTATCCTCTTCGGGGATTAAAGCTGCTACTTTCTCTTGCAAATGGGTTTTACCTATGCCAGAACTGCCCAAGCTAATCACATGCAGCGGATTATCTCTTTTTCGGCTCGTAAAGATCAAATACATCAATAGCCTGTTGTTTTCTTCTCCTATCACTCCTGCCTTGCCTATATCCTCTTTTGTGCGTTCTATCAAGTTAGGAGCTTTTAAATATTGTAAGGCTTCCTTTCGCTCTGTGGTAGTGAGTTGCTTGCGCTTATCTTGTGTTTGGACTTTTAATTCTATTTCTTTTAGTCTGTAGGCTTCCAGCTCGTCTGTGAGTTCTGTTAATGCCGCTGCTGCTACACTCGTTCCTATTTCTAACCTTTCTGCTATTTTCCTGATCAGCTTTTCTGTTTGGGTATCATTGTATAAATCAAGGTTGTGGCGCAAGCTTAAGTGTTCCACTTGGATTTTCAGGGTTGCCCTCATCCTGTCCAAGCCTTCCATTCTAATACCTCCTAAAATAGCGATTTCTAATGCTCCCTGAGTAAAGGTGAGATGTTCGGGGTTGGAAGTATCTAAAGGTTCTGTGGTAGCTTTCATTTTTCTAAAAATAATTTTTACTGATATATTTATCATAAATCTATAAGATATATCAGAACAAAGCAAGACTTATATGATTTGATTATGATATTTATATCACCTACTTTTACCTAAAGCATCATATTTATATCATTTTACTTACTTATCTATGACTTTAGGCAACCATATCGCCACTTTACGCAAGAATAAAAAAATATCACAGCAAGAGCTGGGCAAGCTTGCTGGCACCTCTGGCGATCTCATTGGGCGCTATGAAAGAGATGAGGTAAAACCCTCTATTGATGTGGTCATTAAGATAGCTGATGCATTAAATGTATCACTCGACTTCCTTGTAGGTAAAACTGATCTTGAGCTCGATACTGATGCACTAAAAAGGCTGGAACTGATTTCTAAACTCCCGCAGGAAGAAAAAAAACAACTACTACACGTTATCGATGCACTTCTAAGAGATTTTAACGCTAAAAAAGCTTATGCTTTATGAGGACTAAAATTGAAGAGTTCAATGGCACTCATGTTTCTATTCGTTTTTTCCCAGATTCAGAACATGAACAAAAAGCTTTATCTGCTTTCAAAAATAATCGTGCTAATGACAGCATAGAACTCAATGTTATAGGAAGGGTGGAAAAAGCGATTCTTTCTCAAGGTCTGGGACAGTACTCAGTTACAGGATTCAATGGAGTTCAAAACAATATCTACTATATCTTTCAAGTGCAAAGAATTGGGGGCTTAGGACATTAAAAAACCCCAAGCTTTAAGAGAAGCTTGGGGTTTGGTTATATCTTAATGTATGTATTTATTAATTACCACCATGTAAAACATGGCGGGAACGGGGGACCCAATGGTAAATATAGGTTTACAACAAGACTTCTTAGCATTTTAATCTTGATCAATAGTTCGATAACCATTCTCCCATTCTTTGGAGTCTGAGTAGTAGATCAATGATTCACCTAATGAAGTCCCAAACCAAACAGTATAGTAAACACTATCTCGTTTTTCATAGAATAGTTCTTCAGAATCAATATTACTTAAATCAACTTCATTTAGAGTATTAGGTAGTTTTCCATGCAATGCCGAATATTCCTCTATCTTTTCAACTAGCAAATTACCATTTCTTTTTAACCTGTTCTCGTCAAAATCACGTAGAAAAACGAAATAGACTAGTAAAATAATTGATATTACCAATCCAATAAGAATTGTTGCTTTTTTCATATTAGTCATTCTTTTGTATCCTCTTTCTTCTCTTCTTCTGTTGTGTGTTTCGGATCAGAAGACATATTTGTCTCGGTTGGTGGTGTAGATGTGTCATCCGCATCTGGCAAATTGTCGTAGTTTGGTGCATTTTCTGGATCAGTCGCTCCCAAGACATCAACTAAGAAATTCTGTAACTGCTCAGCAAATGACAGATCGCTTTCAGGGTCAAAGAAATCTGCTCCAAATTGTGCACCAAATTTATCACTAGGTAAATCCTCATAACTAAAAGCTGAATGCTCCGCATTAATCATATCACCTAACTCTTGCAACAGTCCATCTTGTAATGCTTTACCAACAGGGTGTTCTTCTCCATTTTGCTTATAGCCATAACTTCTACCAGCATAAAACATGAAGTGCGCCATGTCGACCCAACCACCTTTTTTGGTATAGATATATCGGTTACCACCTGAAGTATTAAAGGGAGCAGTATTCGCTGGCTTAGGACCTTTAAAGGTCATCTTAGTTTTACCCATTCTTAGCATTCCAGCATTTGCATCACTGCCTCTTGTTTTTCCCAAACCTGTTGATAAATTATTCATGAAGGAAACAAACCCCTGAACCGTACCAGCTAAAGGTTTAATAGGTTCATTTCCATCAGGGTCAATATTTCCAATAGGGTTATTCAGGACATAATTATATGGACTATATGCAGAATATTTCTCACTTAGGTTATCAACTCCATTCCATCTCCCTAAATCAGGCTGATACATTCTTGCCCCATAGTCAATCCACCCTGTTTCTTCCTGCTCCTCCTTGCCGTTGTACTTGTAATTATTCGCCTTTGAGTAGCTCCTCTGATAGGAGTTAAAGGTTAGACCAAAAGGATAGTAATTATAGCGATTTTTTAGCGCACACTCTTTTTTCTTTAGGCTCTCCCCTAAAAAAACAGCGGTTTTGCCCATGCTTTCCCCTGCCTGTCGGTATGATAATTTTAAACAGCCCATTTAAGCTTTCAAGATAATAATATTTTTTTTCGCCCTCGCCTGTTTTTTAAGTTTTCATTCGTATAAGTAGTAAATAACTTAATTTTAAAAACATATGATTATGGCACACAATTTCGATTACAATAAAATTATGGAGACTTACAACAATGCTGCAAGCCCTGTTGCTGCTAATGGGGCATTTGATTTAGTAAGAACATCATTAAAAGACGGTCACGAGGTTCAGATTAATTTTGGAGAAGGACAACAGTCTAAAAGGTTTACAAAGATTGAAGACTTTAATAAATGGGTTGCCGACATTAAGGAGAGGATTTAAATAGTTTGTTGGCAATATAAACTAACGTTTTTTTGAAGGATAAAAGCTTTGGGCGTGCGTGGGATTGTGTGGCATTTATTCTTCAAAAAAATGATCCAAGCGAACTGCTGCACCCCATTAAATGTAAAAAATCTGGCAGAGCGCGGTAAGTATCCTGATCACTAAAACGACCACAACAATTTGCTGGAACCACTTCACTTTCCCGACCTGCACTGTCTGCTCTGCGGGCCCCTGCGGGCGCCACCACCAGCCTGCCAAGGGGGAACGTAGCAAAGCGGAGAGGCTTGGCAGTGCGGACAGCCTTTGGATTGTGCGTCTGGTTTGCGGGGGCTGTACGGGACTGGTGGTGGCACGCAGGCCCGCACTAACTCGGGCTGTGGTTTTGTTTTTTTGCCTTTGCCCCGCAGGGATCAAACACATCAAAAAAACAAAAAGGAACAGACGTGGCGAGGAGCGGATGGCAAGCAAGGGGAGGAAAATGCAAATAGGGTTTGTGCGGCTGCTAAATATGCGCTGTACTCTGATACCGATTTACCTGCTTATGCTTTTTTGCTAAGCGGGTGATCCATTAACAACAATCAGTGTGCAGCGCATGTTTTAAGGCGTGAAGATTTGCATTTTTCCGCACTGCAGCCTTGCCAACGCACCACAGGCACACCGCTTCACCAAGTATTTTTCCGACCCCTCGATGGGGAAGAAAAAATAAACTGCTCACTCTCGTATCGCACCACTCTCGGCATGGTTCCGCCCGTGCGGAACCAACTACTGCCCTACTGCTTTTTGGTGGAGTTGATATAAAGATTTTACTGGGGGTTATCTCTTTTTCTGGATGTTTGAGGGATCTCTGCTTGTATGAAAAATATCAAGGATCAAGATTGCTTTACTGGTAATCTCGTAAATTATTTTATAGCTCCATATTACTTTATAACGATAATTACCAGGTTCACCCTTTAAATTAGGCTCTTCTTCAAATTTCTCAGGAAAGTCGCTCAAAGACTTGGATTGTGCTACTATTTCGTTTCTGACTTTCTTGGCTACCTCAATGGATTCTCTTTTCTTAATATAGTTGTAAATACTTCTTAATGATCTTTTTGCTTCATCATCCCAGATAATACCTAACCTTTTCTTTACCATTCCTGCATCTCTTTTTCAAGATCATCCTGAGTAGTATATTGACCTTTCGCTATTCTTGCTTTAGCATCCCTGACCCTTGTCTTTAATTGATTTGCCGTCATAGGTTTGCCCGATAAAGTATAATCATCTTGCGTATATTCTTTAGCTACAGCATAAAGCATTTTTATAAGCCTAGCATCTCCTTCTTCTATAAAATGGTAGAGTTCTTCTTTGATCTTAGGTGCTCCCATAATTGATGTTATTTCCATACAAATTAACGATTTATTTTTGCAATTAATTCATCCCATCGGATGGAACTGCTGGATTTCTTCTTTTAAGCTTTCTACATCGTTTCTTAAATAGCTTTCTGTACTGCTGATATAGCGATGGCCTGCTAGGTATTGAACTTCTCTTAGATTATGGCCTCTTAGCCACTTAGTAATCACACTCGATCTGATCTGCTCAGCATTTTTTACTCTACTATTTATCTGTTTTACCTTTAGCATTAACTGCGTCATAAAATTGCTAAAACTATAGCAGTTACCTGCTTCTCCAATAAATAGTCTATTGGTTACCTGTGGCTTTTGGCTTTTTCTTTTAGGTTTCATCTGCAACAGCTCAGCTCGAACATGTAATATATAGTCGTATAAATCCATGACCTGATAGCTTTCTAACTGCAGCAATCTGCCGTTATATTTTTTACCTCCCAGTACATCGAGGTTTCCTTCTCTTAATTTAATATGGCTCACTTCTAATCTGGCTAACTCTGTTGTTCTTAAGCCTTGGTAAATCAGCATGCCTAGCATCACTTTATTACGCTTATCCTGATGGCTTTCAGCAGGATATTGATTATACAGGCTGTGGAGATCCTCACTACTTAATATGGGGTAAAGCGTTTTCCTTTTAATGCCTTTTACAGCTATATCTGTTACTGGATCTTTACTGATCAACTCTTCCTCTAGTAAATAATTATAGAAGTGCTTAATAGTGCCTATATAACTTTGTATTGTTCTTTGGCTTACTTCCCTGCTATTGCACCATTTCATAAAACTTAATAAGTCTGTATAGCTTACTTCTGTCACTGACAGATTCTCTATAGCTAGCCAGTCAAAGTAGACCGATACTATCCTTAATCTACTCTTGATACTTGCTTTACTGGCTTGTTTTACTTTCAGATACTTTATAAAACCTTCTTTCAGCTGTACTTGGTTTATTAACTCATCTTTCATCTTCTGATAGCTGGATATATTCATAGACGGGTATATTTTTATAGACTGTTTGTTGCTCACTGGGCTTATGCTGAAGGTGCGCATAGATTTGCGTACTTTCTAAGCTGCTATGACCTAAAAACCTGCTAATGCTTTCCAGTTTCATACCTGCTGTTAATAGGTGGGTAGCTATGCTATGCCTGAGCGTATGTAATCCTATCTCCTTTTCTATTAAGTCCAAGTCTCCTGTTTGGTATTGCAACTTCTTTAGTCTAAGCAGAAGGCTTTGGCCTTGCATGCCTTTTCCTGAGCTGTAACTAATAAAAAGCTTACCTATCTTGCTGCCTCTGCTTAAAGCTGTTCTATGATCATAGACATAACTAATTAAATGGTGTAGATTCCTTTTACTGATTGGTACTAACCTTTCTTTATAGTTCTTCCCTCCTTTCACATGCAATATGCTGCTATCAAAATTGATATCTTCTACTTCCAGCTGTACGCCTTCATTTCTTCTTAGACCACAACCATAGTAAATAGCTAGCATGGCTCTGTCTCTTGACTGTATTGCTTCATATAGTTGATCTGAGGCATTCGGCTTTCTATCAGGTAACTGATAGCTTGCCTTAAAAAGAAGCCTAATTTCTTCCACTGTCAGATAGTCTAGCTTCCTGACCGCTTCTTCATCTTTTAACCTGATTGCAGGGATTTCCAGCCTGCCTACCTTTCTCAAGTATTCAGTAAACTTTCGTAATGCCTGTATATGCTTGTTCAGGTGGCCATTACTTAGCCCACCGCCCCGCCTGTTGTTAGCTCGTTCCTTTAGCTTTTGGTAATAGCCTTCAATGTGCTTTGTTTTTAGCTCTCTGATGTTTTTGATTTCCTGCTGCTCAAGATAGTGGAGCAGTTCACGAACGTGTAAGGGAAGGTTGTACACAGTAGTAATACTATAGCCCTGCACGGCAAGCCATTCTTTGAAGCTTTCTTCCAGATAGCGATATGAGGCATTGGATAGGTTTAACTTTTTCATCTATATTTATTCTAACTTTATCACTCCAATGACTACTTTTTGGCACTTATTATCAGGCAAGTATTGCAGGTTCTCAGGTAATCGCCTAACAGGCTCTGTTTTTCACTTCGGTTGGTGTTTCCAGAACTTTTGAACTTTGCTTATAAACTCTTGACAGGCTGCAGCTTTACTGGTTCATTGAGTAAGTGAACCACCCTTGAACCACCTATGAACATCCCCCTTTATTTTACTACTTCTTCCTTTAGTACTATTTATACTACGATTGAATAAAGCTTAATGAACCTAATCAGATATATACTATATTAAGCTGTTTCACGGTGCTCTGTCTATAACATGCACCGAGTACTCCCCTTTGGGGAATGATTCTTACTCTTTTAATACTTTTAGCAACTGATCTAATACACCTCCCACATTTTGCTTTAAGCTTTCATATTCTTCCATTTCTACTATTCTATAATGATGCACTTTGCCCTTTTCTCCTTTGATCTTCTCTACAAAATCATAGGCCTGCAACTCTACCATATACCGCTTCTGATTGCTAGGATTTATTCTGGTTGCTTTCCGTACTTCCTGATTGGTAAATTCTTCTTTCCCCTCCTTCTTTAACCATGATTTCAACCATTCCAGATAATTTCGACTTGCCTCATTCAAGGGATCGGATTTCCTGATCAATACTTCCTTCATCAGCTTATTGGCTTCTTCTATATCTTCAAGAGTTGTATTGATGTAAACCTCTCCTGTTTCCCTATCGGTTTCTTCCTCTCTTTGGTATTGATGGTAAAAAGTCACCGCTTCGATGAAGGCTAAATAATGCGCATTCGTTCTTCTGGGCTTAAACACGATAGCTGGTAGCTGCAACTGCTCTGCATAAGGGTTTCTGATGCTTACAGGCTTTAACACACGTTGTGTATTTTTTAAGAGCTCTTGTAATTGATGGGCTGCTGCTATATCTACTTTACCTGCTGATAACTTCCGCTGATAGGCCATAATTTTTTCATCCTGCCCCCTGCTTTCATCTATGTAAATCATAAACGATCGATTCGCATTATCTTCATACAGACTTTCTTTAGTGGTACAGCCTGCTACACAAACAGGGCCTTCTACTGTTAAGGTCACTGTTCTGGTCTCTCCTTTTGTGTTTTTAACTACTACCGTTTTGGTGATCCGCTTTTTGCTCTTGATTTCTCTTAGAGGATAAAGTACTTCTTCCGCACCGTCCAGGTCTTCTATGAGTATGAGTTTGTTTCTTAGTTCCTGCTGACCAAAATAGTAAAAGGCATTGCCGCTCAGGCTGGTGATTTCCAGCTTATCCTCTTCGGGGATTAAAGCTGCTACTTTCTCTTGCAAATGGGTTTTACCTATGCCAGAACTGCCCAAGCTAATCACATGCAGCGGATTATCTCTTTTTCGGCTCGTAAAGATCAAATACATCAATAGCCTGTTGTTTTCTTCTCCTATCACTCCTGCCTTGCCTATATCCTCTTTTGTGCGTTCTATCAAGTTAGGAGCTTTTAAATATTGTAAGGCTTCCTTTCGCTCTGTGGTAGTGAGTTGCTTGCGCTTATCTTGTGTTTGGACTTTTAATTCTATTTCTTTTAGTCTGTAGGCTTCCAGCTCGTCTGTGAGTTCTGTTAATGCCGCTGCTGCTACACTCGTTCCTATTTCTAACCTTTCTGCTATTTTCCTGATCAGCTTTTCTGTTTGGGTATCATTGTATAAATCAAGGTTGTGGCGCAAGCTTAAGTGTTCCACTTGGATTTTCAGGGTTGCCCTCATCCTGTCCAAGCCTTCCATTCTAATACCTCCTAAAATAGCGATTTCTAATGCTCCCTGAGTAAAGGTGAGATGTTCGGGGTTGGAAGTATCTAAAGGTTCTGTGGTAGCTTTCATTTTTCTAAAAATAATTTTTACTGATATATTTATCATAAATCTATAAGATATATCAGAACAAAGCAAGACTTATATGATTTGATTATGATATTTATATCACCTACTTTTACCTAAAGCATCATATTTATATCATTTTACTTACTTATCTATGACTTTAGGCAACCATATCGCCACTTTACGCAAGAATAAAAAAATATCACAGCAAGAGCTGGGCAAGCTTGCTGGCACCTCTGGCGATCTCATTGGGCGCTATGAAAGAGATGAGGTAAAACCCTCTATTGATGTGGTCATTAAGATAGCTGATGCATTAAATGTATCACTCGACTTCCTTGTAGGTAAAACTGATCTTGAGCTCGATACTGATGCACTAAAAAGGCTGGAACTGATTTCTAAACTCCCGCAGGAAGAAAAAAAACAACTACTACACGTTATCGATGCACTTCTAAGAGATTTTAACGCTAAAAAAGCTTATGCTTTATGAGGACTAAAATTGAAGAGTTCAATGGCACTCATGTTTCTATTCGTTTTTTCCCAGATTCAGAACATGAACAAAAAGCTTTATCTGCTTTCAAAAATAATCGTGCTAATGACAGCATAGAACTCAATGTTATAGGAAGGGTGGAAAAAGCGATTCTTTCTCAAGGTCTGGGACAGTACTCAGTTACAGGATTCAATGGAGTTCAAAACAATATCTACTATATCTTTCAAGTGCAAAGAATTGGGGGCTTAGGACATTAAAAAACCCCAAGCTTTAAGAGAAGCTTGGGGTTTGGTTATATCTTAATGTATGTATTTATTAATTACCACCATGTAAAACATGGCGGGAACGGGGGACCCAATGGTAAATATAGGTTTACAACAAGACTTCTTAGCATTTTAATCTTGATCAATAGTTCGATAACCATTCTCCCATTCTTTGGAGTCTGAGTAGTAGATCAATGATTCACCTAATGAAGTCCCAAACCAAACAGTATAGTAAACACTATCTCGTTTTTCATAGAATAGTTCTTCAGAATCAATATTACTTAAATCAACTTCATTTAGAGTATTAGGTAGTTTTCCATGCAATGCCGAATATTCCTCTATCTTTTCAACTAGCAAATTACCATTTCTTTTTAACCTGTTCTCGTCAAAATCACGTAGAAAAACGAAATAGACTAGTAAAATAATTGATATTACCAATCCAATAAGAATTGTTGCTTTTTTCATATTAGTCATTCTTTTGTATCCTCTTTCTTCTCTTCTTCTGTTGTGTGTTTCGGATCAGAAGACATATTTGTCTCGGTTGGTGGTGTAGATGTGTCATCCGCATCTGGCAAATTGTCGTAGTTTGGTGCATTTTCTGGATCAGTCGCTCCCAAGACATCAACTAAGAAATTCTGTAACTGCTCAGCAAATGACAGATCGCTTTCAGGGTCAAAGAAATCTGCTCCAAATTGTGCACCAAATTTATCACTAGGTAAATCCTCATAACTAAAAGCTGAATGCTCCGCATTAATCATATCACCTAACTCTTGCAACAGTCCATCTTGTAATGCTTTACCAACAGGGTGTTCTTCTCCATTTTGCTTATAGCCATAACTTCTACCAGCATAAAACATGAAGTGCGCCATGTCGACCCAACCACCTTTTTTGGTATAGATATATCGGTTACCACCTGAAGTATTAAAGGGAGCAGTATTCGCTGGCTTAGGACCTTTAAAGGTCATCTTAGTTTTACCCATTCTTAGCATTCCAGCATTTGCATCACTGCCTCTTGTTTTTCCCAAACCTGTTGATAAATTATTCATGAAGGAAACAAACCCCTGAACCGTACCAGCTAAAGGTTTAATAGGTTCATTTCCATCAGGGTCAATATTTCCAATAGGGTTATTCAGGACATAATTATATGGACTATATGCAGAATATTTCTCACTTAGGTTATCAACTCCATTCCATCTCCCTAAATCAGGCTGATACATTCTTGCCCCATAGTCAATCCACCCTGTTTCTTCCTGCTCCTCCTTGCCGTTGTACTTGTAATTATTCGCCTTTGAGTAGCTCCTCTGATAGGAGTTAAAGGTTAGACCAAAAGGATAGTAATCATCCGCTTGCAGTACCGCATTGTAGTGATGCTCCACTTTAAAATCATCCCAGAATACTTCAACGGCTTGCTGGCTTTCATTACTTAAAAAGACCATTAAATACCCATCCTCTTCAATTAGTATTTCTTCGAAGGAGAGTTTTTGGTGCGTGCCACTTCCCGTGCCATCATCTGCTGCACTTTCCGATAAGCGTTCAAAACCGCTATTTACATAATTAAAATTATGGTCGAGCATAATGTAGTTCAAATAGGCTTTTGGGCTGTTTTCCTCGCTTCCGTCCGCCATAGCTGCTGATACAAAATCTGTAGTAAGATTATCTTGTACGATCGTTCCTTCACCTGTTAGTGTTCCTCCTCCCAGCATGCTCAACAAGGCATTAATTAAAGCCCCGCCATTAATTTCATCATTGGTAAAGGCAGCATCTAAATACTTCCCATACACTTCCGCACTTACTTTATCGCCTTTGCTTACGTATAAGGTTTTCATCAAACCTACTACATCACTTCCGCCTCCTGCTAAACGGTGAGCATAATTACCGCTTTTCTTTAAAGGATTTGTAAGGATGGTGATTTGATCATAATTGTCAAAATATGGGTTTTGAGTGGTTTCAAAATCAGTGGCGTAGTCATCATCCCGCACTGCAAAGGTAGTGCGAACATTGCCCAAATGATCTTTCAAATGATATTGGTATTCGTTTTTATCTTGACCATCCACTGTTTTAGGTACTACTCTACCTTCTGCAGTTTGAATAAACTGCAACTCATCATTTTCAATGATTAATGAACCAATATAATCCGTAGCTTTCTCCAGGGTATTATTTTTATACAGCTCTTGCCTAAGTTTCATTCCAGAGGCATCATAAATATAAACAACTTTATCTCCGTTTTCAAAGTTAACCTCAGAAGGTAAGTTTAGATGATTGTAGCTTATGCTTGCGATGCTTTTATTAGCATCTGAAATCATATTGCCATTTTCATCATAGCTATAATCATTACCTGAAATATTGCCATCTATGAAACCATTACTTTTATCCCCAGCATCTGAAACTGCATTCAATTGATTTCCTGAATCAGTATAATCATAGCTTAAGTCATCCATTAAAGCACCCGTATGATCTCTTCTTTGTAATTGCTTTATATTACCATTAAAATCATATTCATTTATGCTTAAATGGTATTTTGAACTATTACTTTGTGTAGGTCCCTCGTAAAAGCTCGCTGATGTAATTCTATTCAATTGATCATAAGCATAGCCATAGGTATTTTGTTGTAAAGGGTCTTCTATTGTTACATCATTTCTTTTACCACCCCATTTCATAGCCGCAATATTTCCATTGAATTGAGCATTAGCTTCAGTACCCAAATTATCAGTATAGCCTAACTCCATTCCAAACAAATCTGTTTTTTCATTGGTGTTGTCTGCACTCAAGTCAGCATTGTTGATTCGAGTGAGCCATCCTCTGATGTTGTAGCGGTAGTCCACGCTTTGGGCAAATTCATCATTACTTTCCTCATGTAGCTCTTTTGTGATGAGTTCTCCTAACTCGTTATATTTATTGGAAGCAGTCAACTGGGTGCCTGATATAGAGAACATGGCATTAGTGATGGTATTACCAACATAAAAAGACGTGACATCACCGTAAAGTGCACCGGTAGCATTGACAGAAGAAGTGTACAGTATTTCATCATTTTTTGTGTAGTGGATTTGACCATTCTTCTTTTCTACTCTCAGCACATCTCCCAGATAGTAGCGCCCCATATTTTTCTTGTTAACTCCACTTTCGTAAACATAAATATTTTTATTGGGAGCCGTGTACATGCAAAACTCCATATCCGTATAAGAGGTACCTTCAGGTGCATCATTTAAGCCAAAGAGCATCCTACTGTAGGATTCTGGCCTTACTTCTATAAAACCATCTGATCTTGCATCTATAAATACTTCAGTATGAGCTGAAGTATTATCGTAATGTTCTAAACCAGTATGGGTAAGATCATTATTTTCATCAACTGTATAACCAATTACATTTTGCCAATTAACAGATTTGGATAATTCATGATGAACATTCATCAATCGGTTCGCTTGATCATATTCAAAGCTTTCTTGTATTGAATATTTTGTTTGTTCAAGGCTATAGTCTGTTTTAGTATTCATTACATTCCCAATAAAATCATAGGAACTAGAATTGATGATGGTTATCCCATCAATTTGGTCGGTAATATTTTGAATTAGACGATAGCGCTCGTCATAATAATTAACGGAAGCCAACATTTCTTGGGTACCTAATACTTTGGTTAAACTACCTGTCACTTGGCCTTTCACCAAATTGCTTTGTTCAAATGCATTATTAAGGTTTTGATTTTTGTAGTCATAAACGGCATCATTTAATGATACCTCATTACGGAAATCGTAATTGTCGTAGTAGGTTACTGTATGAATTTCATCCAAATTAAGGTTTTTGGGTAGTGAGTTTGAGGTATAACCATAATAACTACCATTTAAGCTTTCATATGCAGAATAATTTTGAAGCCAATCAGATCCTGATAATAAATCTCTTAAACCCTGTTCAGTATTATTAATTTCTTTAATTCCAGTAATGATAGGTCGATTCAATTGATCGTATTTTGTAAAGGCCCATTCGTTTTTCTTCCTTTGTTCTCCATCTTGAGTCAAAACTAATCGGTCATAGTCATCATAGATCATATGAACCCATTCCGCACCTGGTACCTTTTTCGCTATCATGCGATTCCTGACGTCATATTGATATTGAAATACGAACTGATCTAGTAAATCAGATGGAAATGAACCTGTAGATACAGAAAGTTGACGAATTGCTTCTGGTGGAATGACAAAACGTAGGTTATCATAAATATCATACACATAATAGGTATCTAAAAATTCGGTTTCTGATAGATAATTTCGTTTTAATATCGTTTTGTTAAAGGAATCTGTAAAACTAACGGTTTTCTG